>NZ_JADCKF010000015.1 GCF_014982855.1 Pseudoflavonifractor gallinarum
TGGGGCAACAAGAAATACATGAATATGAAGCACCTGGAAGCAGCCTTTGAGGATGCCTCCATTGCTGGCTAACTTCATTCATGCCAGGGGCTGTAAACCAATTTGCGCAAAACTCTTGACACTACCTAGGCCAAGCCCTATGCGTTGAAAACCATTTTAGACAATTTGCAAGTATGAAAGCCGCAAATCACTGTTTCGCTGATTTGCGGCTTTTCTAATATAAAATACGATGGAACTTCCGAAAAGACTTGTTAATATCCAATTGTGTCATGGGGAAGGGGGGGAGTTCAGGAACTCCAGCAATTTCTGCTGCAGCTCCTGTTCACCCAAGCAGCCAGGCAATGCTGGATGCGGTGCGCTGTACCGCATGGTCGTAGTGGTTGCCTGGATTCAGCTGAAATACTGTGTCGATCCCCTTGCTCTGATAGAAGGACTGGATCTCCTCCGTGTTCTGTCGGACACTTCTCAGAACAGGATTGCGGGTTTTGCTCTCCTTGTCCCCCAGGGAAAAATACATACACTCCGGCCGGCACTTTGGTTCATGGGAGACGATATACTCTTTCATGCCGGGAAACCAAAGAGAGCCGGATATGCTGCCAACCCGTGAAAAGAGATCCGTCTGGTAGATGGCATACAGTGCAAACAGCCCCGCCAGAGAGTACCCGGCGATCCCGCGCCAACAAGGAACTCCGCTAATCTCTTTCTCTACCGTCGGAATAATCTCCTCGGTCAGGAGCCGCAAATAGTCATCTGCACCGCCGGTACAGGGCTCGGCATTTCGGAAGGCGGGTGGGCTGTCCCAGGGCGCCATGTCGTGGCTCCAGTCCAGATTGCTGATGGCTACCAGTGTGAATGGCGGGCAGCCGATAGCCTGTGCGGCCTCATATAGCTTCTGGCCTTCGGCAGAGAAGGTGTTGAGATAGATGATAGGCGTATTTGTTTTAAGACTTGGAAAAAGGGATATGGTTTTGCTTTGAACTGAGAAGGTATACATAACTTTTATCATCCACTTTCTGTTTTGACAGGGGGCTATACACGGAATAGTCCTGCTTATTGGACAAATATGAGGCTAAACTGAGTTCTCCATGATGGGAAAATGGGACAGAGCAAAGGGAGACCGCTTTGTTGATATTTGCCAATAAGTCCTTGTCGGATTTTGGAATTCCAGTTATACTAGGTACAATATACATCCATAAAGAGAAGATAGGAAGAGTGAAATATAGTGTTGCCTCCTGGTCTCTACGAACAAGTCATCAATACTGCCCTGAACCGCGAGCTTTCGGAAATTTCCGATGCCCGCAAATCGGTTGCACCTATTGACAAGGCAGAGGCTTCCAAGGTGCTGGCGCGGTACCTGGCGGATGTGGTGCAAAAGGGTCTGGAGAATGTGGCGGACAACGGTGGTGACATCTCTATGCAGATTGGCCTGGCAAACCAGATTGTAACCCTCATCCAAAACACAACTGGGGAGGCCGACTTTGCTGCGTTGAGTATCGACCAGCGGGCAGAGCAGCTTCTTGCGCTTTTACGGGAGCAAGACCCCCGCCTGGCAGTGGGCAAAACGGCTGCTGACCTGAGCCGGCCGGAGACCTCCATCGCCCAGAGCAGTCTGTTCACCGGGGCCATTCATGAGCCCCAGATGTACACAGAGCTCAAAAAGGAGATCGTCTCCGCCAACCGCATTGACATGCTGGTGTCCTTCATCAAGTGGAGCGGCCTGCGGCTCCTGATGGACGAGCTGTTGGAGTTCACCCAAAACGGAGGGGAGCTGCGGATCATCACCACCTCCTACATGGGAGCCACCGATGTGAAGGCCATTGAGGAGCTGCGGACCCTTCCCAACACGAAAATCAAGGTCAGCTACGGCACCAAACGTACCCGGCTTCACGCCAAGGCCTATGTCTTTTACCGGGATACCGGCTTTACTACCGCCTATGTGGGTTCCTCCAACCTGTCCAACGCCGCCATTTCCAGCGGCCTGGAATGGAATGTGAAGGTCACTCGCCGGGAACTGCCGGAGACCATCGACAAGATCGCCGCCACCTTCGAGAGCTACTGGAATTCCAGTGAGTTTGAGTACTACTCCGAGGATCAGAAAGAGCGGCTGGCACGGGCGCTGAAAGCGGAAAAATACTTCGATGCCAACAACGCCGAAGTGTACACCATGGATATTGCACCCTACTCCTACCAGCAGGAGATTCTGGATAAGCTGGAGGCCGAGCGCACCGTCCGAGGCTATACCCGCAACCTGGTAGTGGCCGCTACCGGCACCGGAAAGACGGTGATCTCCGCTCTGGACTACAAGCGTTTTTGCAAGCAGCACCCCGGAAAGCCTTGCAGGCTGCTCTTTGTGGCACACCGGGAGGAGATTCTGCGGCAGAGCCTGTACACCTTCCGGGCCGTTTTGAAGGACGCTAACTTCGGGGAGCTATTTGTGGGTAACTGCAAACCTGAGAGCATTGACCAGCTGTTTTTGTCCATTCAGACCTTCAACTCTCAGGATTTTGCCGCCAAGACTGTTTCGGATTTTTACGACTACATCGTTGTGGATGAGTTCCACCACGCGGCAGCGCCTACCTATCAGAAACTGCTGTCCTACTATCAGCCTCAAATTCTCCTGGGCCTGACCGCTACCCCGGAGCGTATGGACGGCAAGAGTGTGCTGCCCTATTTCAACAACCAGATTGCCGCAGAAATCCGACTGCCGGAGGCCATCGACCGCAAGTTGCTGTGTCCCTTCCAGTATTTTGGCGTCACCGACACGGTGGATCTGAACACCCTGAAATGGAGTACCGGCGGCTACGATAAAGGTGAACTTTCCAACCTCTACACCTTCAGCGGCGCCGTGGCAAACCGCCGCGCCGACCTGGTGGTGTCCTCCCTTCTCAAGTATGTGACCGACATCGACGAGGTGAAGGGGTTGGGCTTCTGCGTGTCCATTGAGCATGCGGAGTTTATGTGTCGCTATTTCAACGACCGCGGAATTCCCTCCATTTTCCTGACTGGAAAATCCTCCGATGAGGAGAGAAAAAACGCTAAAGGGCGGCTGGTAGGCGGTGAGGTTCGCTTTATCTTCGTGGTAGACATCTACAACGAGGGTGTGGACATCCCGGAGGTCAACACCGTACTGTTCCTGCGGCCCACTGAGTCCCTGACCATCTTCCTCCAGCAGCTGGGCCGTGGCCTGCGGTTGGCGGAGGATAAGGAATGCCTGACGGTGCTGGACTTTATCGGCCAGGCCAACAAGCGGTACAACTTCGAGGATAAATTTGCCGCCCTGTTGTCCAACACCACTCGCAGTGTGACCCGAGAGATTAAAGATGGATTTGTCTCAGCGCCCAAGGGCTGCTATATACAGCTGGAGAAGAAGGCTGCCAAGTACATTCTGGACAACATCCGAGCTTCCTGCGGCAATACCGCTGGGTTGGTATCCAGGGTGGCCAGCTTTACAGAGGATACGGGCTTGGAGCTGACCCTGGCAAATTTTCTGGACTATTACCACTTGGACCCCAGGGCAATTTACAAGTTTTCTTCCTTCTCCCGCATCTGTGCCCGGGCGGATAGAATCGCGGACTTCAGAGACCCGCTAGAGGAGGTCCTTACAAAAGCCCTCGGCCGGTTGGCCGTTGTGGACTCCCGGCGCTGGATCCGCTTTTTGCTGGATCTACTGCCCTGTCTGGACGATATGGACTTTACGGCGCTGAGTGAGCTGGATTGGCGGATGCTTCAGATGTTCTATGTGACCGTCTGGGGCAAAGCGGCAGAGAGTTGGGAAGCCGATGAGGTGCTGGATAACCTGTATGCCCTTTCGGACAGCCCAGTGCTGTTGGGAGAGCTTCTGGATCTGCTCCGCTATCGGTATGAACAGATCGATTTCATTGACGAGCCGGTGGATTTGGGCTTTGACTGCCCGCTGGACCTCCACTGCACCTATACTCGGGATCAGCTGCTGGTGGCACTGGATTTCCTGAAACCGGTGACCGTACGCGAGGGTGTCAAGTGGCTACCGGAGAAGCAGTTGGACGTGTTCTTTGTGACGCTGAACAAGGCGGATAAGGACTACTCGCCCACCACCATGTATCACGATTACTCCATCAACGAAAACCTGTTTCACTGGCAGAGCCAGAGCACCACAGCGGCAGACTCTCCCACTGGGCAGCGGTATATTCATCACCGGGAGCGCGGGAGTAAGGTGCTGCTATTTGTTCGGGAGTTCAAGGCAGATCGGATTACAGGTGGTGCAGCGGCCTATACCTTCCTGGGAACGGCGAACTATGTAAAGCATAATGGAAGCAAGCCCATGAATATTACCTGGAAGCTGGACAGTACGATTCCGGCAAAGTTTTTGAAGAAGACAAATAAATTGGTGGTGGGATAAATGACAGAGGTAGTTGCAGCCCTGATCTGGGATCAGGATAAGTTTATGATTTGCCAGCGCCCGGCCCATAAGGCCAGAGGGCTATTATGGGAGTTCGTCGGCGGCAAGGTAGAGCCAGGCGAAACCAAAGAACAGGCACTCATTCGGGAATGTCAGGAGGAGCTGGGTATTACCCTGAATGTGGGGGAAGTATTCATGGATGTGGTCCACGAATACCCCGATCTGACCGTTCATCTGACGCTGTTTCATGCAACCATCCGGGAAGGCATTTGAATAGCGGCGAGCGGACTATATTGGATACCAAGTGGAAGCTTCTGTCTCCTCAGTGGCACAATTATGGAATCTCACAGGCGGATATGTACCAGATGTACGCATATCAGAAAGAATATGCGGCAAAACAGGTGGTGTTGCTTTATCCGGATTGTGAAGCAATGGCAGGACAGAAAAGCCCTCTTTGCTATTCTTCTCCCAGCGGAAGTCTGGTCATAGTGGAGACATTGCATTTAGATTCTCTGATTGCGATGGCAGAAGCAGTGAAAGAGTTGCTGGATGTAGCATCCCAGCCTTCAAAATAGCAATGCACGCCCAATCACGGAGAGATATCAGCAAAACGAAGAAGGGAGGTTTGTGATGGACAGCAAAAAATACATGTTCCTGATCAATGGGCAGGACAAGACGGACTCCGTTGCCAGTTTCCGTTTTCAGGACGGTATGTGCGAGGTGGTTTACAGCAGCGCCCCAAAGCCCTACCACTACCGTGCCGAAAAAGTGCAGCTCCTGAAAGTACAGAGCCGGATCGATCCCTCACAGTTTATCATTACCGTGGATGGAAACCCTTTTTCTCAGATCGATGAGATTCTGGATTTTGGCTCCTTTTACCGTTTCATCCGGACAGGGAAAAGAGCCCTTACATATCCAAAAGGCCAAGTGGAACTTCAGAAAAACTGCCTTACGAGCCAGAGACAAGCGGGCGTTTTTGAGTATTTCAAAGAAACAGCAGCAGCGGTCAGTCTGGTGGCTGAAGACGGTCTCAATATTCTGAATGCCCAGTACGAGCGAATCCAGAGTGTCAGCGACGCAACGGTGCTGTCCTGCTATCTGGATTCTTCCAAGGAGCCTGCGGTGCGGGCGCTCCCTGAGGCAGTCATCTACCCCTTTGGTCTGAATCAGAGTCAGAAAACAGCGGTGGAGAATGCGCTTTCTTCCCAGATCAGCATTATCCAGGGGCCTCCCGGTACCGGAAAGACACAGACCATTTTGAATATCATCGCCAATGCAGTTCGGAATGGTCAAACAGTAGCTGTTGTCTCCAATAACAACTCTGCCACCCTGAATGTGGCGGAAAAGCTGGAGAAGAAAGGACTTTCGTTCCTGGCCGCTTTTCTGGGGAGCCGAGCGAATAAGGAGCATTTTCTGGAAGCACAGACTGGTCAATATCCCGATATGTCGGCTTGGGCTCTGGAGGCGGAAGAGGAGGCACAACTGAACCAGGAGATAACGGTTCTCTCCAAAGAGCTCAGTGAGATGCTCAACGCGAAGAACCGCATTGCCGCCATCGAACAGGAACTCCTACAGCTGACGCCAGAGCAGCACTATTTCGGTGAGTACTACAGCACCTATGCGAAAGGTCTGAGGGATGAGGTAAAAGGGCTCTCTTCTCAAGAGATTTTGTCTCTCTGGTTGGAGTATGAGCAACATGCCCAGCAGGAGAGTATGTGGGCAAGCCTACTCCAAAAGATCGCTATTCTGTTTCGCTTCAATCGCAGTGCTCTGAGAGTATTTTTCAAAGCTCCGGAACTAGTCATTCCGTATCTCCAGAGGCAATTTTATATGGTGCGCCAACAGGAGTTGACAGAAGAGCGGGTTCAGTTGGAAAAGAAACTGGAGCGGTATGCCTTTGACGAGAAGATGGCAGAGCTGACGGAAAAGTCTCTGCGGTTGTTCCGAGCAGAGTTAAGCGAAAAGTTTCCTTGGGAAGAGCCCCGTCGGTGCTTTGAGATGCGGGATTTCCGAGGTAAGTCCAGGGAATTCAATCGAGAGTATCCAGTGATCCTGAGTACGACTTACTCCATCAAGGGTACTCTAAACTTTGAACATACCTACGATTATCTCATCGTGGATGAGGCATCCCAGGTGGATTTGGCCACTGGTGTACTGGCCTTCGCCAGCGCCAAGAATATCGTCATTGTTGGAGATCTCCAGCAGCTTCCCAATGTGCTGGACAACCAGAACATTCAGAAAAGTGAGGAGATTTGGGGCCGGTATTCTCTCCCGGAGACGTATCATTTCACCGCCCACAGTCTGCTCTCCTCCGCCATTGCCACATGGCCGAAGGCTCCTACCGTTCTTCTGCGGGAACACTACCGCTGCCATCCCAAGATTATCAATTTCTGCAATCAGAAATTCTATGGCGGGAAGCTCATCGTCATGACGGAGGACCATGAAGAGCCGGATGTCCTGACGATGTACCGGACAGCACCCGGCAACCACGCCCGTGGCCATCTGAACCAGAGACAAATTGATGTGATTCGGCAAGAGGTGCTTCCCAGCCTGGAGAGACAGGGGTATGGAAGCATTGGCATCATTACGCCGTACCGGGACCAGGTGGCGGCAATCCAAACACAGCTGGGCAAGGAATTGGAAGTGGCTACCGTCCATAAATTCCAGGGCCGGGAAAAGGACGCCATCGTTCTGACCTCCGTGGACAATGTTATTACGGACTTTGTGGATGATCCACGGATGCTGAATGTGGCGGTATCCAGGGCGGTCAAGTCCTTGACCGTCATTACCTCACAGGACCCGCAGAACGACCGAACCAACTACGGCGATCTGGCGCGCTATATCGAATACAACAACTGTGCGGTAATTGAGAGCACGGTGTACTCTGTTTTTGATCTGCTCTACCAGGGGTATGCCGAGCAGCGGAGGGCCTTTCTGAAAAAGCATGGGCGGGTTTCAGAATACGACTCGGAAAATCTCGTCTATGCTGTGATTCAAAATATGCTCCAAAAAGCAGAGTTTTCTTTTGTGGATTGTGCGGCCCATGTGTCCTTGGTCAACTTGGTGAAGGACTACTCCATGTTGACGGAGGAAGAAACAGCATATGCCCGTAATCCCCTGAGCCATGTAGATTTTCTTTTGTTCCGTCGTATGGACAAATCTCCTTTGCTGGCGGTAGAGGTGGATGGTGCCGCCTTCCATGCCGCAGGAAGCGTCCAGGCGGACAGAGATGAAAAGAAAAACCGGATTTTTGAACAGTGTAATATTCCGCTGCTTCGACTTCGGACAGATGGGAGCGGGGAGGAGGAGCGCATGGAACAGGCGCTTCGGTCAGCAGTTTCTAACAGTTGACCCCCCGAGATTACCAAGAGAAGAGGAACTATAAAATGAATGTCATTTGCTTCGGCGATTCCAATACCTACGGCTATGACCCACGGGGCTATTTCGGCGGGCGCTATGACACAGACAGCCGGTGGGTGGACATCCTGTCTGCGGAGACCGGGTGGAGAATCTCCAACATGGGGCAGAACGGCCGGGAGATTCCATCTGCCGTTCCCATCCTGCCCGCTGACACGGACCTGCTGATCGTCATGCTGGGGACCAACGATCTGCTCCAGGGGCGAAGCCCGGAGCAGGCGGCTGAGAAGCTGGAGCGGTTCCTCTCGAGCGTCTCCATGGATCGAAACAAGATCCTGCTGATTGCACCGCCGCCGGTGACCACTGGAGCGTGGGTGCCCAGCCAACAGCTCATTGACGACTCCTGCATCTTTGCACGACTTTGTCAGGACCTGGCGGAACAGTTGACGATCCGCTTTATAGACGCTGGAAAGTGGAATATCTCCCTGGCCTACGACGGCGTACATTTTACCGAGCAGGGGCACAAAACGTTTGCTGCCGGACTTCTGGAGGAACTGAAATGAAACGAATGATCCCTTTTCTGTTTGCCCTTTTACTACTGACCGGATGCGGCGGGAATACTGCAGATGGCTCCTACCAGCAGATCACACAGGAAGAAGCCAAAGAGAGGATGGACAACCAAGAGGTCATCGTCCTGGATGTGCGGGAACAGGACGAATATGACAGCGGGCACATTCCAGGTGCCGTTCTTCTGCCGGCAGGCACGATTGACGAAGATACTGCCGCTGAGGTGATCCCAGAAAAGGACTCCACGGTTCTGGTCTACTGCCGCAGCGGAAACCGCAGTAAGACAGCTTCCTCCATACTAGCCGAACTAGGCTATACCAACATCTATGAATTCGGCGGCATCAACACATGGCCCTATGAGACGGAGCCGTAAGATAAACGGCCCTTGGACGTAAAATCTATATTGTGACAAACAAAGAAAGAGTCAGTTAGAAGCTCAGGCTGCCCAACGTGTAAACTGTGGAGGGATCATATGAGTCGCGCCAGACTGCTACATATCCTTTCAATTTTAGAAACGGAAACCAATATATCCTGTGGGCTAACATTACAAGAAATTTGCCGGATACTGTTTGAAAAGTACCCGGAAGAAAGGTGCTCTGAACAGCGGGTGCGCAAGGATATCTCTGTTCTGCAGGTGCTTAGTGCAGAGAAACTTGTGCCATTTGAGCTAAAGTATGAGTCAGGGCCTCACAATCAACGAAAATATAAACTTTATCGTCCTGCTTTTGGGTTAAATGAGGCGCGAATGGTATTTGATTCGATCTCTATCAGCCAATTTTTAAGCCCGACGCAGAAGAACTCACTAATTTCTCAACTGGAAGGGTTTCTCTCCCAGCGTGAAGTGCGGCAGTTAAAACAGCGTGTCCGAGTAAGACCTTGTTTAATGCAAAATGAGCAGCTTCCGCAGACACTTCAAGTAACTTACCGAGCAATTGATGAACAGAAGTGCTTGCGCTTTGATTATTCGAGATTCGATATAGCAGGGAGACAACAGATCAGAAAAACTTATCGCCACATTCGCCCAATTCAAGTTGTATGGGAGCAAGAACATTATTATTTGGTGGCCATAAATCCAGAACACGACGAAGATGACCGGCAAAGAAATTACCGCATTGACCGAATGAGAAATGTGGCCTTTGATACTGGGGAGTGGAGGAAAGTTAAGGAATTCGGCTTCAGCTATGGTCAATTTGATATGTTCTCCGCCAAAGAAAAACGGATTGTAACATTTCGAGTGCATCCATATCTTCTTGATATGGTATTTGAAACATTTGGGACAAATATTATATGTCATCCGGATGATAAACGACAGGATTGGATTGTATTCTCTGCTGAAGTAGAGTTATCTGCCGGCTTTGACCGATGGGTGCTTCGGCAAACAGATAAAATAGAAGTATTAGCGCCTCCCTCGGTACGCAATCGTATCCATGAATTGCTAGAAAACATTATCAAAAGCTACCGCAAATAAAGCGGTAGCTTTTTTATATTTCAAAAACTAATTTATTATTTTGCATTAGTTTTTCAGATTTCAAAAAACTGATTTGCTATTCTTATGATAAAGTCATTATAAATTCGGAGGTCACCCATGAGATATGAACTTGAAAAATACTTCTCAAATCCATGTGAATCCAGTGGGCTGTTAATTGCAGAAGCACCTACCGGATATGGAAAGACATACGAAACAATCCAGGCAATTTATCAGTATATCGAAAAAGGCGGATCCTCTCAGGTTCTATTTATTACAACCCTTCTTAAAAATTTGCCCGTAGATGAATTGCGGAATCTCTATGAAAAGAATGGCCGGGGTGTGCTGTTTGAAAAAGAAGTATTGGTTCTGCCCTCTGCTGAGTCAAGTGTGGAGAAGGCTATTTTAACAGAAAAAATTCCATTGGAGTTCCAGACAGACGCATACCAGGAACTTTTATCTGCCTGCCGGAAGAAAAAACAATATCAACAATTTGGTGAGGCAGGCAAAGATATAACGAAATACCTTGGAGATCAGATCTGTAAAACACTGGAACCTCAATTTCGGCATGAACTGGAAGACCGCCTTCGAAAGGCTTTTCCGGAGGGATCAGGGCCCCGGCTGGAGGCAATCCGAAATAAGGAAAAATACAAATGGATGGCCAAATTTTATCCCTCTGTGTTCTGGTCGGAATATAAGGTGCTTCTGTTATCTGTGAAGAAGCTCATGGCACGCAATATTTCCTTGGTAGAGCCTAGCTTTGCTTGTCTATCTGAGCGGATGCTGAAAAACAGAATTGTATGTATGGATGAGTTCGATGCTTCACGGTCGGTTATCTTAGACAGCTTGATCGATCGGGCACTTGATCTGCGAGCAGATTATCTACAATTATTCTTGCAGGTTTATCGGGGTGCGACTACCCATCAAGTATGCAATGAACTGCAGACAGTCCGAAAAGCTTATGAGGCGGGGCAGACCCTGACATGGGAAAAACTCTTAAAAGAAGCGCAGGATATTTATCAGGAAGGTGCCCTCTATTACAGCATGAAAACCGTAGACATGGCAATCGATAAAGGAAGAAACTTTCTATTTCACGACACCTCCTACCACACTGTTTTGGACGGGAATCGCACACACATACGCGCGGTGTGCAATCAATCCGATGCGCAAGTGCAGATTCACTTCGAGGCAAAAGATGAGTATGATGCGCATCAGGATGAACCGCGCATTGTGCTTCAAAATCTGTTGCGGAGAATCCATGTATTCTTGCTGCGTTTTCAAAGGTATGTATACGGATGGGCCAAATCCTATGCCAAACTGGTCAACACACGCAGGCCACAAGAGGAAGACTCCTATACCATAGCTGCTGCGACAGAAAGCATTTTTCGGCAGTTCGATTTGACATCAGAGCAAACACGCCTCATGTCAGAAGAACTTGCAGACAGCAAGGGCGGGCGATCCCTACAAGATGTGATTTCTCCCGATCTGTCCTTTTATGAAACTGGATTTCGTCTTTTTGAATTTATTGACGATGACCATCATCGAGCCCAAACCTATTTGCAGTATCTGCAGATGAGAAATACACCGGAAAATGTTCTGCTATACCTGTGTTGCCAAGCGAAAGTGGTTGGTCTCTCCGCAACGGCAGCACTGCCCACCGTCCTTGGAAATTATGATTTGAAGTATATAAAGGAACAACTGAAAGAACATTACCATGAACTTTCCGATGAAACAAAGGCCTCTATTCAGAGCGGGCTGGAAACACTGTGGAAGCCATACAAAGAGGGCAGAATTCAAGTCAATTTACAGGTGGTAGACCGTGGCAAGGATCACTTGTTGCTCTCGGAACGACTGAAAGATATTTTCTCTCAAAAAGCGCTGGCGCAAAAATATACACATCGTTTTACCGCTTTGGGTAGCGAAGAATACGTCCAGAAGCGGTATTGCAATATATTGACAGCGATGAAAGCATTTTGGACACACCCAGACATTCGTGCGTTTCTCTGCCTGAATCAAGTATTGCCGACGCCAGAGAAACGAGCGATGGATGAAAATCTACTGCGGGATGCATTAGAAGACCTGCGGAAAGCATATGCCCCACAGGCCATTGGAGAAATGGTTATCTTGCGCAGCGGGGAGCAGTTTGAGGCAAACAAAGACTGTTTGCTGCAAGCTTTGCAAACCGGTGCCAAACGATTTGTGTTATCCAGCTACCAGACCCTTGGGGCGGGGCAGAATTTGCAGTATCCAATTCAAGATAGTAGTAATCTGGTTACACTAAATGCGGAATATGACGAAAAAGATCCCCGATTTCAGAAAAAAGATTTTGATGCTCTATATTTGGGAGATGTCACGCATACCGTTGTGAATCTAAATGAGGATGGACCTTTGAGCGGGCGGGAATTGATGAAATTCTGCTTTCAGGCAGAGTGTCTCTATGAAAATGATGAGATCTCCTACCGCACATTGAGTCGTCTTCTCAAAGATGGTATCGGCCGTTTTTCGGGGAGACGCGTCCTAAATGCTTTTGCTCAGAGCATCTTACGACAAAGTGACAGTGTTCACGGACAGATTACGCGAGATGTCATCCAGGCAGTGGGGCGTATGGGGCGGACTTTCTTAAAAAATCCGTCTGTGTATCTATTTACCACAGAGAAAACATTGTATGACTTAGATCTCGCCTGCTTGAATGGACGTATTTTAAGTCCGGAGATGGAGGTACTGCGGAAGGCACGAACTGAGTTGGGCGGTAGAGAAACCTGTATGGATCATGCCCACAATGAAGCAGAACGCAAAGCGACCAGAGGCAATACATATATATTGCGGATGTTAAATGTCGACTGGACCGAGGAGACGATGGCGCTTTGGAAAGCCCTGCGTCAAACAGTCCTTCAATACCCCAGAGCCGGACTTGATGTCTTGAATGGCAATCCTATGATACGAACCTACTATATCCCGCTGGCGCAGGACAGACACTGCTATTTCTATGCGCAAAAAGGAGACTTCTCGGAAGTTATCCTCTCTTTTAACCAAGACAAAATGCAGTTTGCGGCAAGTCTCCCAGAGGGACTGTCTCCCTCGACCGTAAGTGAAGAAGAAGCGCGTCTCGCGCAAATCCTGTTGTATCCGGGATTGAAGGAGTATTTTATCCATCATGGATGGGCTACCGAGTTTGGAACTGGTCCATATATTATGAGCCCGGTTCTGTTCCAAAATATTTATAAAGGAGCTTTGGGAGAAGTGGCCGGTAAGTTTATTTTGGAGAAGGAACTGGGAGTCCCACTACAGGAAATAGAAGATCCGGCGAAATTTGAATCATTTGATTTTGTCGCTGATGGAGATGTATTCTTTGATTTTAAGCACTGGAAATGGAATATGCAGGTAGAGGAAAGGCCAATGCGGGAAAAAGTTCTGGAAAAATTGGATGCGGTAGGCGGCAAAAGAGCGTTCATTGTAAATCTATTCTCAGATGGCGTGTCGAGACCGTCATGTAGCAAGGACGAGCGTCTTGTTGAAGTACCGGGAATCCTTCTTCCGACCGGCCAACTTGATCCGTCCGCAGTGGACTATATAAGGAGGTTTCTCTTGTGATTCAGACCAATCAAATGGAGATTGCTTTTGATTTTGAAGCAATTGCAAGGGATTTTTCAATTTTTGAAGCAAGGCGAGATCAGGGTAATTATTGGAAGAGTAGGGTTCCAGATGTCGCCTTACAGGAGTGCAGGGCATTGGCCGTCGTGTATGAATGGGGGACAAGTTGCTATATCTTATATCATCGGGCTTCCGCTGAACAATACTCGCTTAAACAGGCGCTGGAATGCTGTGAAGATAATGTACGGGTACAGGAAATCTCAGCGCAGGAGTTGGCTAAAACGAAAAAACACCTTTTAGTCCAATTACTCTGTAATGCGCTTCCCAGTATCCAAACAAACGGGGAACTATATCATAATGTGACGGGGAAGCTGTATTACATGAACCCCGGCTGGTTTTACTACCGGAAAGAAGTATTGGCCAGTTTTTGGACACTCCAGATTTCATTTACAAAAGACGGTTGTGTTAAGCTGGATGTAAAAACCTTTAGCAATACCCGAATCAAACAAGACTGTAAAAATAAACCTCAGTATCTATTTGATCCGGAATGCTATATACTGCGGCGGGCATTGCGAGATGATCCAGGTAAAAGTACAGATCACTTCGTAATTGGAGCGCTTAATCAAAGACGGAAGAACACCGTGTCATTTTTGGAATTTGGCTCATTACCCGATTATCAAAATTGCAAAGTCGGAATTTTACATCAGTTTTTGCGAGATGTGCGGACATCATTATCTCCGTATTTATCTTTGAAAATGGTTTCTCTCGATGAAAGTACCCATCTGGGAGTATGTGGCTCAGTTGATAGTATGACAGGAATCAGAAATCGTTTGAGAGAGACACCCCTATATCTGGAGGATACGGTACAAAACGAGCAATCCCGCACATTAATCTCCATGCTGCGTTATGAACTGGCGCAATATAGTGGGGTTACCTTTATGGAGGGAACTCCAGGAAAAGACGATGCACTGCTTCGGATCATACACTATCCTCTGTTTTACGAAGATCATCCGGAAGATGATGCATATTTTAAAGCGCCCAAGCATTGCATTGTACAGCATATAACGGTCGAAGATTTTCAGCTAACAGGCATGAATGCGCGCAGAACAAAAGAAAAAGAAGACCACAAACTGCTAAAAGTGATCCAGGAACTTGCCATTAAGATCGATATAAGCCGGCGGCAGATGAGCTGCTATGATTGGGCCAAGCTTGGAATCAATAGACCAGTTACATTTGTTATGGCATATTCGGATTCTAAGGACCAAAGCAAACCGATCTGTTATGATATGTTCCGCATACAGCCGGGCGGAGAACTATATTTTGAATCGTGGCAGCAATCTTTCTGTGATGATAATTCAGAACGAGAGAAAATCTCCGCAGCGTTTGAAACACCCTATGGAAAGTTCGATACTACCATCAAAGGTCTTGTCTATGAAGAGGAAAACAACATCCATATCATTTACGACACGGACCGTTATACTCTTCCCAATATGCAAGATCTCGAACGGGTTCTTAGCGCGACGCGAGATGATGAACAAATCTCGGCCAAGCCGCTTGTAGAAACAATACAGAAATACGCTGATAGCTTATCCGGCAACGAGAGAGCGCGGTGCGAAATGATTCTGGATGAAATCAACCAGTGTGGTATGCAAGTTAGCAGAAAAGAATTGCGGCATATTCTCAATTTGAGGAGTAACCTGGGCAAGCAGATCAACCGATTCATTTTTGAGGAAACCGGCGTTTTAATCGGAAATGCCCTCAAAAGCGCCCGAAATAAAGAAGCACTTTTCGGCGGGGTGTTAGGAATTCGCCATTTTTGTAAAGATGGTGCCCAGTACTACTACTCCGGATATCTTGGGAAATCCTTAAATCGGTCGTTCCCTCATGCCTGTAAAATCCGAAAGGTTTGCTCAACCGGTCAGACATTGGAATTCCAGGCATACCTTCCTCTGCTTGAGGTTGATTTCATACGTGCAAATGGATGGACGGTCATTCCTTTCCCGTTTAAGTATTTGCGAGAGTGGAAAGTGCAGCAAGAGCGGTTCCGGAGTTCTTCCACCAGTTCTCATATTCCTCCAGAGTGATATTTCTGTTTCATTTCTCTGGTCTGCTCACTCCGGGTGTAGAAATCCGTGTCAGAGATACGTCTAGCCTTGATCCGCGCAAAGCGTTTCTTATACTCCTTGCAGTATGCCTTGAATACTAGATTGTCAGACCATTTCTTTGCCCGCTGCTGGAGGAGGTCTCCGGTCTCACGGCAGGTCTTCTGTCCTTCTGTCACTGAACGCTCACGGTACTCCGCGCTGACCCGTCCGGTCTGCGGGAAGTAGCGGCCACAGTTCTTGCAGCGCCGCACCGTAATGCCTCTCTCAACACAACTGCGTAGAGAGTAACCAATCATGTCCAGAATGCTGGCGGAGTACAAAACCGACGAACACTGCCCCGGCGCCACTGGCTCAAAGCTGAGAGGAACGGGACGAAAGGGAAGCGGCCTATCGTAAAGATAGTGCATAGCCGCCTGTTGCTGGGGATCACGCCCTGTGCTGTCCCCATCTTGAATGACACAGAGCAAAAATACCTCCCTCTGAAACCACAGATTTCAGAGGGAGGTATTCATGTCTCAGGCTGTTTCCAGTGGTTTAGTTTTGGCAGCTGGGCTTCAAAATAGGCTCTAACTTGCTCCAGGGGCCAGGCTTCATTGGACATATGACTCTCCAGGAAGTTCAGCAGTTCCTCAAGGCTTGTGTAGACGAATTTCCCGTCGGCATAACACCATTTGCAGTACTCCTCGTTGAAGGTGCCGTCCAGCTCCCGGCTGATATTAGCATCCTCCAAGGGCATACCACAGCACTGGCAGATCAGCTGCCTGGGCGAACCCAGCAGGGTGTTGATGGAGACATCAAACAGCCTGGAGAGCAACTTCAGAGTTTCTGTGTTGGGCACCGTTTCACCGGTCTCCCAGCGGGAAACCGCCTGACGGGTCACATGCACTTGTTCCGCCAGCTGCTCCTGGGAGAGTCCGTGCCTGGTGCGCAGTTCCAAAAGGATTTCTTTGGTTTGCATGCCGATCACCACCTTGCTCGAATTGTACCACAGCGGGAGCAAAAAGCAAAGCAACTGGCTGTTGCCCTAATTTTACTTTACTTTCACACCAGGCATATCAGTATTTAACAAGCTATAAACAAAGAGGTAGAATTCTCTTTTTTGTATTATTTCTAATACTTTATAGTCGTTTTTGCTCCATTCCGCTTACTCTTTAGCACTCTTCGGATGGACTGTTTCCGTGTGTTCCGAGCCGCACTGTGGCTGAAAATGTGGTCAGCGCAATGATTGAGGGGTTCTGTATCTCTACCTCACAGGATGGTTTTAGTACACTGCTAACAAAGATTACTCCGGCATCTCAAACGCATCCTACTATGCCCCCCGGTGTATTGCACCGGGGGACTTATTTTTTGGAACAGTCTTGCATTTCAATCAAGTTTCGCTATAATACAAATAAAGACTATTTTTTAATTTTATACTTTATATGGGGAGGTGACGGCTTGTGGCAAGAAAGGCGTATTCTGATGAGGAGAGGGCACAGGTAAAGGAAGCCCTGATGGTCACCATGATCCGGTGTATCGCCGACCGGGGATTGATTCACAGCAGTATTGATGTTCTGTGCAGAAAAGTGGGGATCTCCAAGACCTTCTTCTACAGTTTCTTCTCATCCAAGGAGGAGTTGGTACTCCATGCCTTGCGGTACCAGCAACCCAAGTTACTACAGTATGCCCGGTCCTTGATGGAAGACCCCGGACTCAGTTGGCGGGCGGGAGTGGAGACCTTCCTGAAAAACTGTTGCTACGGGGCCAAAAGCGGAGTTGCCGTTTTGTCCATTGAGGAGGAGCAGCAAGTACACCACTGCCTTTCCGAGGAGAATTTTCAGGCGTTCCGGCGGGATCAGATTATTTTTTATGGAAAGCTGCTTTCCGTCTTTGGCCTCCCTGTGGACAGTATTGATCCCCGGCTGTTTGGCAATCTGGCCCTCAGCATGATGATGGTACACAAAGCCATTCCAGACACCATGCCATTTCTATTCCCAGAGGTGGCGGAGGACATGGTGGACTTCCAGGTCAGGGCTCTGGTGGATGAGATGGAGCGGGTAAAAGAGGATGTTCGGTAGGTGAAAGAAAATGGATAGAGATGAGTACCCATGTCCAAGCGGACGGGAAAGACAGCAGAATATCGTCAGACACAGAGCCTTGGGATACAGGTCTTGGTTCTGTACGGCCTTTTCGCGCCCTACGTCAGCCTGTCCAAATGACAGGGTGTCGCGGGGCGTTTTTTATTGTTCGGAAAGAGGTGGCCTGATATGAGTTTACCAAAACGAAATAGTGCAGACGGGCGCTGTTACTGGATGAAGCCCGAGGTACAGGAAGAACTGCAACCGCTCTTTGACCAGTGTATCCAGGATGCCATTGACGGGAGAATCACGCGGCTTGATTCCCTCTGGCCGCCGGTAGTGGTTAGCAGTCAAGGTGCGCCCTTTGCGGTGCACGATCTGGTGAGAAAATGGATTGAAACCCAGCGAGCGGAAACCATGGATGCGGAAAAGGCCATTGCCTTCAGCGAAAACCTGCGCCGCCAGAGCCGCTGGGGTGAAATTGACCACCATCTACTTGATATGCTGAAACGGGAGCTACAAGAGAAGTATTTTGTTGCAACAGGCGATGAAGATGATCGCTTCTGGAATCGGGAATATTCCCTGAAACCAGGTATCCGTGCAGAGGAGGTCCCGGAGCCGCTGCTGCGTTTTGCCTGCTATGTGGCGGTGAGCTATAAAGTGTATGGTTTGGACTTTGAGTATCTGGACACCAATTACCTCTTTGGATTGGTGGAGAAAGTCCGTCCGGATATGGTGAAAAAGCTCCGGGAACACGGGACCGGCAGGCTGCCGCTCTCTCTGCAAAAGAGGAAAACAGAGCACTTCACTGCATCGGCCAACGATGCCTTTGCTGTGATCCGTATTACTGCCAGGGACAACACAGAGGAATGCTGCTATGAAGTGCTGGACTACCTGTGTGAGATTCTGGAGCAGGAGGATTTTCCCCGCAGCTATGCGGTGGAGTTCAAAGGGCCGGAAAAGAGTTATCTTCCCATCACAGGACTGCCCAAAAAGGGAATAAACCAGCTCTTTGCCTGTGCCGTGCAGTACCCCGGCCTCCACTCCCTGATGGAGCGGTACGCCCGGCTTGCCATGCGGCAATACGAGCAGTACACCAATCTCAGCGATGAACAGTGTGCTCTCCCCGGAAGTTTTGCCGTGTTCGCCCTGGGAATGCTGGGGCAAGAGTGGCGGCAGCTCCTCTGGGATTATCTCGATCTCTGTGATGATGAGCACTCCCACTTACAGGAAAAATTCCTCCGGGAGTATGTGAAACAGTTCGGATTTACCGCCGATACCGTCCCTGTATTTGTCCGTGGGGTGCTGTCCATGCAGAACATGAAGTATTCCAAGGACTATGCCGCGTGGATGGCAAACGCAGAAAGCCTGGACGCTCTGCTGGAGGCAAAAATCCACCTGTCCGAGACCGTTCCAAGCGGTTTTTCCTCCGACGAGGATGACGATGATGACGAGGACGAGGAACCCGCAGAAGAAACAGAAGCCAGCCCGGAGGAAGTGCTGCAATACGCATGGGAAACGGTCTGCTATGTGATCTGGGGCAAAGCCAGCGCCAAGGGTGGTCAGAAAGTGGTGGAAGCAGCTTCGGAGGAACTGAAGAAACTTTACCGACAGATTTTTATTCCGATAACGAAGAACCTGGAAGGAAGTGGTGACCTGCTATGAGTTTGCCGAAACGCGACGGCGTACATGGCCGTTACTACTTGATCCAGAAACCAGATACGAACCCCGAAGTGCTGGAACACGCCGATCAGTGCATCCAGGATGTGTTTGATGGAACTGCAAAAGAAAACCATTCCGGCTATCCGGTGGTCGTTCGGAACCAAAGCGGAACGCCCTTTCTTCCCAGCCAGCTCCTGGAGCGGTATCTGTCCAAACTGCCTTTGAAGGGATTCCCCTATGAGGAAGCTGTTACATTCTGCGATGCCCTGCGGCGGTTGGTGGGCTGGAGGGAGATTGGCCACACCTTGGGAAAATACGTCAAACACCAGGTGCAGGAGAGGTTTTTTGAGATTGGAGAGAATGAGGACTACTTTTCGCCTTTCCCGCTCTGTACCGCATGGCCGGAGCTGCGTCCGGAGGATGTGGACGAGAACCTGCTGCGCTTTACTTGCTATGTGGCGGTCTGTTATACGGTGTATGGGGCCAGCGATAATACGATTATAACCGAACACTACCTTAATCTGGTTTCCCAGCTTCGCCCGGATATGGTGAAGCAGCTGAAAACAGCTGGCAGCGGCAAATTGCCAAAGGACATCCAGCGGCGTAAGACGGAGCATTTCACCGCATCGGCCAATGATGTGTTTGCTGCCATCCGCATCACCGCCAGGGACTCCACGGAGGAGTGCTATACTGAAATCCTGGACTACCTGTGTGCGGTGTTGGAGCAGGAGGGATTTCCCCGCAGTTACTCGGTGGAGTTCCGTGGGAAGGAAAAACGCTATCTGCCCATTCCCGGCCTGCCCAAGAAGGGAGTCAATCAGCTCTTTGCCTGTGCTGTGCAGCACCCCAATCTTCATCCGGCTATGGAGCGATACGCTCGTCTGGCTATGCGGGAGTATGAGTGGTACCAAAACCTCGCGGATGAAGCCTGCGCGATACCCGGCTCTTTTGCTGTGTTCGCTCTGGGGCTGGAGGGAGAACCGTGGGCGCTGCTGGTGGCAGAGTATTTGGATCTCTGCGACGACGAGCACTCCTCCCTGCAAGAGAAATTCCTTCATGCCTTGATCCGGAAGTTTGGTTTCCAAACATGGACACTGGGCGTATTGGTACGGGGCGCATTGTCTATGCAGTGGCTGAAGCCTGCCAAGGAATTCCGCAGCTTGATTGCCAATGTGGAAAGCCTGGATGCGCTGCTGACAGTCAAACGCCGCTTTTCCGCTTATCTCCTGCCGGAAGAGGACAAGGACCCGAAATTCCGGGCCATCGCTTGGCAGAGCCTGCTCTGGGCCATCTGGGGCCCGGCCTCCGAAAACGGCGGCAGCAAGGCTATCAAGACGGCACCGAAGGAACTGAGAGAGCGGTATCAGGAAATTTTTCGATAGGAGGAAACAAAATGAAAACCTTTGATCCCAATTATAAATTACTGGACGAGATGTATCAGGATGATTATTATCCTGCTTTTCTGGTAGATAAGGTCAAGGATGAGCTCCAGAAGGTCATCGACCTGCTGGAGGGCGGCGAAACCGACACCGAAGTAGTGCAGGAAAAGCTGGACGAAGCAGTTTGCGGCATCAATGACCTCCAGGACGAATTTTACGAGAACGACAGTGAGATTGAAACGGTAGCCCGGGACTGTATCGGCGTCACTGTAGACTACATTTTGAAGTGGTTTGGCATTCCCATTGATATGGAGGAGGCCATCCGGGAAAGGGACTGGTAATTTTTCAGTGCTATGACCACATGGCTGTCGCTATGATGCAGGAATTGGGAAAAGGAGAAACTACCTATGGCAGAGTTCAAACAGATCATAGAGGATGCTCTGGACATTCTGAAATTTGACGGAGCTGTACAGGACACTCTGGCGGAATTTCGAGAAAAATGGGGCGCACAGGTCCCGGCGCTGCTGAATGAACGCTTTGATGCCGTTGGCGTCCAGTATATGAAATTATCCCATGAAAAAGGGGCGGCAGCGTTGGGACAGGAACTTTCTGCCTTCGGCTGGGCGCTGTATAACCTGGACGATGAGGACGAGTATTTGTTTGCCTTGATTCCAGAGGAAAAACGCAGCGAATGGGAACGCTACTGCAAAAAGCAGGGGCAATATTGCCACCTGATGAAACAGCAAGGACGAAAATGGTGTGAACATGCCAAGGAGCAAGACCCTGGGAAGCTGATGCCCTGCGAGGAATACATACTTCAGGATGAGTACGATTATTTCTTCCATTCGCTGGCGGGTGATTTTGCGGCGGGAAAATGGAAAAACCTGGATGCAGAGGAATGGAAAAATGGCTGTGTGGCCGATCTGCGCCACCGTCCGCCGCAAATAATCCGCTCCCACAGCTTGCCGCACCTTGGGTGCCTTACCTATTCCGCGGAACATGAACTCTATGCCGCGTCCAGAGCCGCTGGCAGCGGGACGATTGGCCGGGCATTGCTGAGCAAGAATCCAGCCACACTCAACTGGGCCGAACCGTCCCCCATTGGATATGACGGTCCACCCCAGACCCTGTGCTGGGCGGACCATTCCCTCTGGGTGGGTGATCCCACCAACGCTACACGGATTGAACTGACAGACCGTGGCACCTGCCAGGATGTGAAAAACTGGACTCTGCCAGAAGATGGATGGAGCACCAAATACCATTGCGGCATTACGACAGACGGGCTGGGCCGGGTCTACTTTTCCAACGAGTGGTACAAGGGGCAGATTTACCGCTGGGAAAACGGCAAGGTAACAAAACATGCCTTCTCTCTGGATGGATACGACCATCTCTCCGAAGCGGTTCCCGTTCCCGGCACAGGCCGCATTACCATGATCCATGCCGTCAGCGGCAAGGGGCGGATGGAAGAATGCCTGCTGGAACTGGATATGGACACCGGGCGGTGCCGCATCGCCCCCCTGCCCGGAATGGGCGAGGGGCTGAAACTTCGCTGGTTTACCGGGGACTGGCTGCTGGTGCAGGGAAACGGCGAGATCCTCTCCGATGACTTTGCCCAGCTCATCAATAGGAACACCCGTGAAGTGCTGCGTATCCGTCCGGGAATGTTCGGCGGGGAGAACATGCAGCACATTGGAATACTCACCGATGGCACGGTGGTCATCGTCACCCGGCGGGATAGGGTTGGGCCGGTGTTTCGTTATCCCATCGACTTCTGGGGCTTTCTTCGGACGGCAAACAAGCCCAAAAAGCTGGAATGGCGGGAGTACAAAGAAGTGTACCCGAATCTGCCCATCTTTCTGCCGCCCAAGACCACGGAGCGAAAAATCATTCTCAAAAAAGACAGCCTGACCATTCTGGGGTCGGTATTTACGCCGCCGTTTACCCTTTCGCAGCTGGCGGAAAAGCTGGGGCCCGCCCGCATTGTCCTGCAAAATGGAACACGGAAAAGCCCCATGACTGGCCGAGAGAGTTCCTATACCCAGGCACTTGCTTTGTGGGACGAGCTTGGACTCCAGGGCTGGTTGGATGAAGATGAGCAGACCATCAAAACCCTTGGTGTCCGGGTAGCGGCACAGGGAGAGTATGCGGTCCGGCAGACATTTGACGGAGCGGTTTGGATCGGGTCCAAGGACTACCGGGAGGCCAAATGGAAGGACTTTGGTGGCGTTGCCCATACCCTCAAATTAGGCGGCTTTACCGTTTATACCCGCTTGCCGGGTCCTGTTCCCGAGGAGCAGTCAGCGCAGAAAGCAAAGCTGGAGGCCCTCTCCGCCATGGTGCAGATCAGCTGGAAAGAGCCAGAGAAAAAGGCGGCGAAAGCGCAGAAATACAAGTTATCCAAGCCGACTGAACCAGTGCTGCACTTTGATACCTTCAACTTCAAGTTGGCGGTCATGGAAGTCCTGATGTACGAGAAAGGCTTACTGGCTCCTAAACTGGATGCCCATGAGTTTGCCAGAGAGTATAGCCGACGCAAGATCGACATTGACGCGGAAGGGTATGAACCCATCCCAGAGATTCGGAAGTGGCTGGAGAAATACCCTGTCCCGGAGCGGCTGGCCCGGTCGGTCACAGAAATTGAGATGGATGGCGGCAGCGAGATTTATACCCAACTCTGTCCGTTCTGGGATGGCGAGGATGGAGCCTTTGATCTTAATACTATTACTGAGGCGGAACTGCGCCAGTTCCCCAATCTCAAACATATTACTCTCATGTCCTCCAAGCCGGAACAGGTGCTGCCGGTTCTGGAACGGTGCAGTATCAAGGTAGACTTGCTGTGAGGTAAAAGTATGAAAGCGAAACTAAACGTGATAAAGAACTGGGAGTTCGAGGAATTTGAACTGACGGGAACTTCCTTCAAATACAGCCCGACTGGATGCAAGGGTATGGTAGCCCGCGGTGAGGATGAAATTGTGTTTTGGACCTATCATCTCTCGCAAAAGTGCAGCGGCGTTTTGTGGGTCAAAGGCGAAGTTTCCAGGTGGATTCCCAGCCCAGAGCGGAAAGAGCAGCAAGATGTTTGGGAAGTTCCTGTCTTGCTCTCATGCGACAGAGGAATACTATTGGTTTGCCCGGCCAGTAAATCCCTTTGGTGGATGCCGCAGATGGATGGAGAGTGGATTCCGATCTCCATGGATAACTGGTGTGCCCAGGGTATTCCCAAGCCGGTGGCAGTCACCGGAAGCCAGGGCGTTTTCCCTATTGTGTGCCGAGTGGACAACTCCGCTGATGCGACCAACAGTTTTACCAGCCTGACGGTAGACTTTGAAACCATGACTGCACACTGGGCAGAAAGCGGCTCTTGCGTATACAGCAAAGCAGGAACCCGACAGACCCATTTGGCGGCGGTAGAGCGAGCTGGCGGCAATTTTGCCCAGGCAGACTTTCACTACAACTATCCTATGATTGGCTCCATACTGGAACAGAATGGACAGTTTTATGCCTTTTTGGAAAGCAGCACTATCAATCCGGCAGGTCTTTCTCTCATGGGCTACTATTGGTATCTGGAACTGGAGGAAAACGGACTATTCAAAAAGAAACTGTGGGGCAAAGATAATTTAAGCCGCCTGCCCGGAAAACACGGGATGCGCGGAAAATTCTCCGGTGACAGGACTTGCCTGATCCTGTCTCCCATTTTTAAGAATGATGACTGGAAGGGTAAACAAAAGGTGCTGCGCCTTTCAGATTTGGTGCTGATCGACCTTGCCATGCCCCGTGGATACGCTTCCTTCCATGTGCTGGATGTATGGGGAAACCGGGCATTTCTCAGCGATGAGAAAAACAAGCTGGTTCTTTGTGAAATGACCTTGGAGTAGTTATGAGGTAAACTAATGGAATTATTTGTAAAAAGAATAGCTTGGGAGCTGGACAATGATGACGGGCTGTCCTGCCTGTTCTTTGAACTGGAGGATGGTTACTTTACACTCTCCCGCAAGACCGGCACGGAAGCACTCCGCTTGGAAATGAATGATCCAGCCAATGGTCAGTTGATTGACCCGGACTGTTTTGAATATGCCCTTGATAATACCAGGTTTCGTCTAAATATCGTGCGGAACAACCGAAAGGTTCTGCGGTATCTGGAAGAACACCGCATCAACACGGAGTTGTATGGAGAAATCGTCCTTCACTACACCCCTCTCAGCAAGCCACAGCTTGAATCATTATCTGCCGTGACTCTCAGGCTGTTTTTCGGTGAACTGCTTTTTTAACTTGAGACAGGATCGCTCTGAATCAGAAAGAGGGAATGGCTATGAACGAAAAACTATTTCGCCCACAATTTGACACCTTGAAACTGTCCGATAAGCTCTGGCTGATGCAGGGGCTGGCCGCTCGTTATCATTTGACATTTAAGGAACTATACGCCTTTTCCCGCTGGGGACAAAGCTGCACCACCGGCCTGTTTGAAAAAGGCGGACGGGAGTTTGTCTTTGTCCCGGGCGATACCGTAACGCTTGGCTGGGAGGGCTTTGTCCACGGGATGGACAAGGCCAACCAAGAGGAACTGACGGATATGTTTGCGGAAATCGAATATGAGGGCTCTGTGGAGGAATTTCTCCGGCAGGGCATGACCCCAGTACGCCGGGTGACCACCGGCCCCATGTTCGTAGGCAGAAAACTGGAGGAGATCGGCTGGGAAAGCGTACCCATGAACGATCCACGCATCATCGCCCCCCCCGACTGGCTGGAAAACTTGCAGAAGTGGGCGGGCCAGAACAGCCAGAGTTTTGAGATACACGAAACTGTCCGCTTTGAACGCAATGGGGATAGCTGGCAGGCGTCGCTGTGCCATCCAATGACCTACCCGGAGTTTCAGCGGTCCCTGTTGTGGGAGCTGGTAGCCAGCCTTCCCACGCCGGATGAGTGGGCCTATCTGTGCGGAGGCGGATGCCGTACCCTGTTTCCATGGGGGGATGGACTGGACTACTCCATGCATCTGCACCACTTTGAAAGCGAGGAAGATCGGGGCAAGCCATACGACATGGAACAGCCCAACTTCTTTGGCCTGTCTATTGCCTACGACCCCTATAAGCGGGAGCTGGTAGATGGGAAAACATTGACCACCTGCGGCGGCGACGGCGGCTGTAATATCTGCGGTGGCATGGGTCCTTTGCTTGGATATTTACCCTGTTCACCTCACTGTAAACCGGAGGTTCGGGAAGATAACGAGATTCACAATGACTATGACTTTTTCCGTCCTGTTATCCGGGTGCAGACATCCGGGTGGAGAATGGTATCGCCCGGAGATGAGAGGTGATATTACCAGACGATTGACGCGGTGCAGGAGCGGCTGAACGGCTGGCAGCGGATAGGATTGTAAGGGAGGCATAATGGATGATATATAGGTTTACGGAAGTATTAAACGATCTTGTTAATTATTTTCTCCTTGGTGACATTTTGTTGCTGGAGAACTGGAAGCAGGCAAATCATCTTTCAGATGATTTAGCGATGGAGTTTACCACAAACGAAAGCGGCGACAGGGTATTTTCCGAAGGAATTGTAATCCCAATGACCGGTATTGAAAACTATCCCTATACCATATTGTTCAATCTCTCTGGTGATAGACCGGAGCTGCGTAAAGAAAGAAACCGATTGCAGCTTAGAAAAAGTGGCTATTCCCTCAAAGTAGATCATAATATGCTGATGCTTTTTACATGGCCAATATTGGAACAGTTTACGCCTGAAAAGGTGAATGATCTGATTTCTTACTATAGAGTGCATAAGAAGCCGATGATTGAGCTTGCAAATGGCTGGTATCATATCGAGATTTTGGGTGGAGAAACCTTGCAGGACGGGGACTATGAACCTACATTTGAGTTTGTGATACAACCAGCCACAAATGAAGAAGCCACCATAAATTCAGATATGAATTTTAGCTTTGAAATTACAAGCTCTGCTTATTAGAGAAACCTATCCATACCGAAGATGGAAAAGGAGATCATGATATGGATTTATTGAAACAATGCCAGCAATGGTTTGAACAGGATGAAGCGCAGAAGGTAATCGACACCCTGGAAGCCATCCCTGCCGAGGAGCGCACCCCGGAACTGGACAGCGAATTAGCTAAGGCATATATTGCTGTTGCAGATATAGGAGAACGGGAGCCTTTTGAAAAGGCGTTGGAACTTCTGGCTCCCCACGAGGAGTATTTTGCGGACGATCACTGCTGGAATTATCGGATTGCTTCCGCTTATTATTTTCTGGATGAGGAAGGCCCTGCCCTGCGTCACTTTGAAAGGGCACTGGAAGCCCGCCCTGGAGATAAAGATACCCAGGAGTACATAGACGATTGCCGCCGTCGTTTGTCCCTGCCCCGGTTTGAAAAGAACTTTCGGGAAAGGACGCGGGAAGCGTGGGCAGCCTTTACTCAGATCGAGGGGTCGCTGCGTCAAATCATGGATACGGACGAAACGCACCAGCGCGGCGAAGAACTGATTGAAAAATGCGGGAATGCACTCAAAACGGCCCTGCGTGATACTTCCTTTGAGCTGGGCTTCAATGGCGAAAAGTATGAATTGATCCTCAGTCCAGAGGGTCTTCGCTCCCGCCTGTTTCCGCTCGTGTACTTCCAGAAGCAGGCCCCGGAATCGGTACTTGAGCATTGGAATATCTGGGTGGGACGCCAGCCTTCCAAGGACTTTATGCTTCGGGCCGGAGACATGGAAATTCGGGCCGAGGATGTGCAAGTGTGGGCGGAGAAAACAGAGGATCAGCGATTGAGCCTGATCCTTTGCTGTGAAAAGCTGACGCCAATCTTAAAAGAGGACACAGACAAGGTCTGGTGGGCGCTCTCTATGCTGGTGGACCAAACCATTGGAGAAGTTTCCGCTATCGCTTTTGTTGCCGGGTTTGATGTTTATGCTCAGCCGAAAGAGGAACCGGCTATGCTCCTCTCCCAGCTGCCGGAACTGCTGCAAAGCATGGGACTCTCCCTCTGGCGGGACGGCAGTGACTACCTGGAAAACAGCTACCTTGCCTATGAACTGGAACCGGTAGAAGACCCGGAGGCCGACTGGCGACTGGATGTCTATACCGGCACCTGCCGTCTCCCGGTAATCATCAACGACTACATGTCTGCCCGCAGTGATGCGGTGGACGAATACCACAAGGACGGCATTGCGGTGGGGTTCCTCTGCTACCCATTAGAAGGCTTTACCGGCGAGGAGCGGAGCAACGCCATTCTGGACTTCCGGGATGACCTGCGGGATGCCATCCTGCGGGATGCGGGAGCGGAAGCGGTGACCTTCCTGGGCGGGGCCACTGGCTTGTATTGCGGGTACCTGGATTTCATTGCCTGGGATTTGCCCGCTGTACTGACTGCGGCACAGGCGTTTTTTGAAGGAAGCGGCTTGCCCTATGCCCACTTCCACGCATTCCGGCGGGATGTGGGCGGTGTGCCGCTGCTGGATGAGAACGAACCGGAGCCTGATATTCATGAGGAAACCGGCTCCCTGCTCTCGGCAGAGGATATCAAAACGCTGGAATCCTTTGATGAAGGCGTTTCCGGCTACTTTGGGAAAATGCTCCGCTGGCTGGAGGATTTTATCAAAAGCGGCGTAGAAGAAGGAAGATTCAGCGAAAAGCAGGCCCATCAGGATTTGCAGATCGCCCTCTGGTATTCCTTTGCCTGCAACAATCTGGATGACTATATCCATTATTACCGGGCAGCGGAGTGGATGAAGGATTCCGAGAAAAACGCCGCAGGCTGCGCTACCTGGTACTACCGCTATTCCGTGGCGCTGATGTACTGCGGCAGACTGGAAGAAGCGCGCAGCTACGCGGAAAAGGGCGCTCAGGAGGAACCGGACTACCCCTGGATCTGGTTGCAGGTGGGCAAGCTGCGGGCGCATTTTGGCGATCAAGCCGGCGCGCTGGTTGCCGTCGAGCAGGGATTAAAACTGGAGCCGGGCGATTATGAGTTCTTGACCTTGCAGGAGGAGATTAAAGCCGGAGCAACCCTGGAACAGATGGAGTACCATTGGATCAACCCCAATGCCGACCAACTGCTCCAGCAGGGGCTGGGTGAGGATGTGGATGATAAACAGCGCGCCCTGGCCTGTATTCGAGTAGACGAAGCGGGACTTGCCGAATTTTATGAGCTGTTCTGCCCGGAGCGGTATGGCTATGAGAAAAATGCCCCCTGCTGTGAATTCCGATACCCGGTGAAGGAACACCTCGTGGAGCTTTCCTTCCGTATGAACGAAGCCGGACTCTCCAAGATGGGAACGGAATGGCTACGGCAGCTCAAGGAACGGCTGGACAGCGGGGAATGGCTGACCCACAACCCTGAAGGAGAACCAGAGGGCATTCTAACAGGTGTGTTTGTGGACCAGACCCGCCACATTGGTCTTGTCTATCAACAGCCTGGAGAGGATCAATATTTTCAGATTTTCCTGAATCCAGACGGCACAAAGGCAGATGCCATCTGGTCCTCGACGGATAGCAGGGGCCCGGAGGTTTATACAGAAGATGAGATGTCCGCAATCGAGCAGCACATCAAAAACACCTTTGGCGAGTTTGAGAATGTGTTCCATGAGCTGGTTTCCCCCGACATTCATGTGGACATCTGCGTTGTTCCACCCTCTGAGGCGCGGGACTACTACACGCTGGTGACCATGGGCATGGGCGCCCACCGGATGAATGTACCGGAGGAGCTGGCGGAATACAAGCTGGAGCAGGCGGAGCTGGCCATCGCTCTGCCGCCGGACTGGAAACTGGATGAGGAATCCCTGAAGGATGAGCGGTGGTACTGGCCTATTGGCCTCTTGAAGGTGTTGGCCCGCCTGCCGATTTCCGGTGATACCTGGCTGGGCTTTGGTCACACGATGGACAAGCAGTCGCCGTTTGCGGAGAACACGACGCTCTGCGGCGCACTTCTGGTGGGCCCGCAGGATGTTGTCTGGAACGGAGGCGAGGTCTGCACTTTGCCCAGCGGCGAGGAGGTCAACTTCTATCAGATAATTCCTCTCTATCGGAACGAATTGAAGTATAAACTGGAGCATGATGCGGACGCTCTGCTGGAAAAGATGGCAGGTATCAGCTTTGTGGTCAATCCCACTCGCCGGAATGCCATTACCAGAGGAACGCTTGCGGAGGAGGATTTCACCGGCGATATGGACGATGCCGTCTGGCACCTGGAATCCATTCGGGAAAAGGGCCTGCCGGTGGATGAGATCAATGCCTACAACCACATGGCAATCTATCTGCGCTGGTGCATGGAGCATGACCTGATGAGCGTGGAATTTATGGAGCGCTACTGGGAGCAGGTGCAGCCGTTTATGGCGGATTTGAGCCGCGCCGATCTGCGTGGCTTTATCCGGGACCAGCTGAACGGGCAGCTTTTTGGGGCACTGTTCAACAAGGAGGGCGCGGCCTTTGCTTCCTACTACTATGGGGAGGCGGACAGCCCTTACTTCCCCAGCGACATTGACAACTATGCCTTGGCATATTTCGGCTCGGAGCAATATTACTCCGACAAGTTCCAGGAGGAAGCCTATCTGTTCATTCCCTTTGATGAGGAGTATTATCAGGCTATGGCAAAAGTGATTGATAAACGCTTTGCCAACTGGCAGGGACAGGATTTCGATCACGATACTCTGGAGCCTTCGGAGCTTGCGAAGGCCATGATGAAATATCTGAACTGTGAATGTACCTATTTCCCCGCGATGGCGGACGATGATCCCATCATGTCGGCATATAACTATGCCAAACGAGAAAGTGTCAAAGAGGGCTTTGTGCCGGTTCTGATTAAGGCGGATGACGAAATCTTGTGGGAATGCCTGATTATGAATTCCGACCCGGACAGCGATGGCGAGGACGATTATGCCTTTGATCCGGACAAGGTAGCAGAATATCGCGAAAAGATGCTTGCCACTTTTCTCAAGGATGGAAAGATGGTTCTGGAGGAAATGATAGGGCAGCGCAAAGAAGAAGCCGAGGATGACGATATGGACTGGGATGAGGATATCCTGGGCGAGATGGTGGGCGGATATGATAACCGTCGTTTTTCAAGCTACTGGAATTCCGATAGCAAAATGACTTATCCTCTCATTCTGGCTAAAATCCCAGTGAAGAATCCTTGGGAGATCTTTGCCTATCTGCCCTTTGGCGACTGGAATGAATGTCCTGACACGCAGTCGCTGATGGCAGTGGCGAAATACTGGTTTGAGCAATATGGCGCGGTGCCCGCAGTTATGACCCACGATGAACTGGAGTTCCTGCTCCCGACTCCTGTTTCCCAGGAGAAGGCCATGGATGCAGCAGTGGAGCAGTACGGCTTCTGCCCCGATGTGATCGACCAGGGTCCGGAGGAAGCCACCGCGGGCGCTCTGGCCGATGTGTTGCGGCAGTCCACTGTTTGGTACTTCTGGTGGGATTAATGGGAGCCTGTGTGTACAAAGGAGTTCTTCTCTGCCTTTGCCCAGCATCTGGCGAAGCGAAATAAGGCAGAAAGAACATGCCAACTGCCAAGGCCAAGATAAAAGTGAATTACCGGAACCTCAAACGGAGCGCCTGCGGCAAAGCAGATGCTCCGTTTTTCTGTCAAATGTATGTCAATAGGATATGATTCCCCCAATACAAGTAGAGAGGTAACTCGGACACCATCCAAACATTATGCCAAATCTATGTCACATGCAAATGTTCTCGGCTAAAGAAGTAGAGAGAGTTTCGAGAAGGAGATGGTCAACATGAAAGAATCCAATTACAAAAGCTACAACGAACTGCCGCTGTTTCTTAATTCGGAACTGGTGGCAAAGGTACTGGGTGTGTCACCATCCAGCGCTTACGAGCTCATGCACGAACCGGACTTTCCGGTGCTGCGTGTCGGCAACCGCATGGTGGTACCCAAGGAGCAGTTCATCCAATGGGTGGTGAATCATACAGAGGGAGGTGTGCACAAATGAATTTGCTTTCCAATCAGCGTAATCCGAAGCGAAGTCGCTTCACACTTCCAAATGATATCTGGAAGTGTGAACTAAAGCCGCAGGGATTTGCCATCCTCGCCTATCTCTGCTATCTACATGTCCACTGCAACAAAAATGCCTCACCCAGTGCGGATGAAATCGCATCCCAACTGCACATGAGCAAAGACATGGCTGTGAAGCAGATTGCCGAACTCAACCGTCGCGGTCTACTGGATCAGCACATGGTTCCGATACTTAAAAGCAACGGCAAGAACTTTTTCTCTCTGCCCAATGAGTTGTTTTTCTTGAACATCGGTCACGGAGCGATGACGGTCTACGCCTACCTGCTCTATTGCGAAAATCGCAGAACTCATCAGTGCCATCCCAGCTGCCGCACGATTGCCGCGGCAGTACATCTCTCAGCGGCCACGGTAATGAAGCACATCACAAAGCTGGAGGATCAGCGGCTTATCGCTGTTGAGAACACCAACTATATTGATGACCACGGCATGAAGTGGAACGGCAACAACCAGTACACCATTCTGCCTATTCAAATGGCGATGGATCATTGCTACCAGCAGCAGATGCTTCGACTGGAGGAACAGCAGAAACGGGATCAGACGCAGAAACGCTTGGGATGGAACGCGGAGAACGCCCCGTGTGTCCCACTGTGAGGGGCTGTGTGCCCTCCTTTGGGGCAGGGCATAGTCCCTGCTCCACCAGGGGCTTTTAGAGCGGATTTGGCCCGCTTTCAGAGGTGCTCCCGGGGACGAAAGAAAAAGCGGGGACGAAAGAAAAAGCAGGATAAAGGCAAGGCGTCGTCCGCGACGCCTTTTGCCGGTCACAACTGCCCGCAGTGCGGGCAGTTTCAAGAGCTTCCGTGGGCGTTGGAAATGGGGTCAAAATCAGAGAGAAAATGAAATCCTGCGGTCGTTATTCCCCAATGCTTACTCCCACAAGAAAAAAACAGGGGTCAAACCTTGGAAAGGAGCCGTTATGAGCAAAAAAAGAAATTCCCCCTCTACCTGTCGCCGGAGAAAAAGGCCATTCTGGAGCGCCGGTAACAGGAGGATGGGAGCCGGAGCATCACCGCCTTTTGGCAGGCGGTAGAGCAGAAAATGGTGGCCTATGTCCTCGTCAACGAATGCCAGTTCAACGGCGAGGATCTGCGCCAGCGGCGGGCGGAGAGCGTTCGAAATGTGCGGAAAACCAATGGCTGTATCTCGTTGGAGCAGCATGTGCGCGAGGCCTGGGAGGAAGACGCTGAGTGAAAGATCCAGGAAAAGAAGATTGCTATGGGCCACAAGCTAGATGACTATGAGGAAGAGCAGACTATAGACGGCATGACCATGGGCGGATGGTAAGCAAAAATAGCACAGTGTTAACAATGATAAGGGCCGCGTAGAAATAGTCCGGAAAAATTGATAACAATCTGATAATTGTGGTCAAAAGCCCTGGCTATTCTCTCTGTATTTCGGTATTGTGTGTTGCTGAAAAGGAGGCGACGCACCATGAACGACTACATGAGAGCCCTGCACCAGCGGTTCTACCGGGAGCCGGACTTCAGTGAGTTAGAAGAAGATATTGAGAACACTCGGCAGGAGGTGCGGGACTGCCTGGACAAGCTTCAGCGGCGCAGGCTCATGCATCTGGTGGACACCCAAAACCTGCTGCGGGAGGAGACCTCACTGGCCAGCTTCACAGCCGGGTTCAAACTGGCCTGGGGACTGAGCAAGGAACTGGAGGCAGACGGCCTGTACTCCTTCGATGAGGAGGAAACAAAGCGTGTATGCCACGGGATAGAACAGGAGGATTGAATAAGATGATGAATCGACTTCCGGTCCAGCGGTGCCAGTACTGTGGTTGCGAGGACATTGGCCTTAGCTGGCAGCATGGCGAGACGCTGGTCACTTTCAAAAGGCATGGCCTGCTTGACAACCGGCTACGGTATCTGATCTGCCGACGCTGCGGCGCCGTGCTCTACCAGCGGGTGGCTGAGCCTCACAAGTTTCCACCTGTGGGGTAAGAACGCAAAAGTTGCGCCGCAAAACAAAAATAAGGCCTTGGGGGTGAAATGGCATGGCAAAAAGACGACCGTCAGGTGATGGCATGGTCCGCAAGCGGAAAGATGGACGCTGGGAAGGGCGCATCGTGGTGGGTCACAAGGAAAACGGTGATCCCATCTTCCGCTACATCTACGCTGATACCCAAAAGGAACTGACGGCAAAGCTTCGGCAGAGCATCGAGGCGTATCAAGGTGTCGAGTTGACTGAGGAGAGCCGGATGACACTGGGACAGTGGCTGGAACAATGGTTAAAGAATATAGCTCCTACTATCCGTCCCTCAACCTTGAGTCGATATGAAGGCACAGTGCGTAATCACATTGTCCCCTATATGGGAGACAAACCAATCTCTCAGATAACCGGAAAAGATATTCAAAAATTGTATGATACGCTGGTTCGACAGGGAAACCGAAACACGGGAGAGGGGCTGGCCAGCGGTACTGTCCGTGGGATTCACGCAATGTTCCATGAGGCAATGGATGCCGCACAGCAGGCCAGCCTCATTCCACGAAATCCTACAGAGGATATTGACGCACCCAAATTCAACTACAAAAGCAAAAAGGTGCTGACAGATGAACAACTGGAAAAATTCATGGAAACCATTCAGAGGGACAGTGTCTGGTGTGATTTCTTCTACGCGGAACTGACTACAGGCCTGCGCCGTGGTGAAATCTGCGGGCTAAAATGGGAAGACTTTGACGAGGCCCACAGTACACTGAAAGTCCGCCGCACAATCCATGAGGAAAAGGGCGGCAAGCTGACCGCCTGGGATACCAAGACTGCTGCGGGAACCCGTACCATCCATCTGTCACCCAGTACCGCAGATCTACTCCGAGAAAGGAAAAAGACTGCTCTGACAGAATGGATCTTCCCCCATCCATGGAAGCCGGAGCAGCCAACCCGCCCGAGTGCCGCCTATGAACGGATGAAGATCCTTCTGAAAGAGGCAGGGCTTCCTGATCTTCGCTTTCATGATCTCAGGCATACTTTCGCTACTCATGCCCTGACATCAGGAGTGGATGTCAAAACTCTGTCCGGCATCCTGGGACACACACGGGCCGCGTTCACACTGGACACATACACTCACACCACAGGAGATATGCAAAAACGGGCAGCTGAGATCGTAGAAGAATTTCTCATTGACATCTTCGGAGAGGAGTTGAAGCCATGGGAAGAAAGCGGAAAAACGGCGAAGGCACCGTCCGGCTGAGAAAGGATGGCCGCTGGGAGGGACGGATCGTCATTGGGTATGATGAGAATGGCCTCCCCAAGACGAAGAATGTGTTGGCCAAGACCAAAGGCGAGTGCATAGAGAAATTAAAGGCGCTGAAGAGTACCATCACCCCGAACACACCTGTAAAACTCAAGGCAGATATGGCATTTGGAGAGTGGCTGGATTATTGGTATGAAACCTATTGCAAACCCAATGCCCGGCCCGCTACTCAGAGGACCTACGAAGGGTATATCCGTTTATACCTTCACCCCAGGTTGGGCAGCATTCCCCTGAACAAAGTGACCACCAGTGATATCCAACAGATGTGTACCTGGATGATGACAGAGGCCCGTCTGGATCAGAAAAACGGAGATAGCGGACTCTCGGACAGTCAGGTGATAAACTGTTACAGCCTATGTGATCGGGTATTGAAAAAAGCGGTGGCAGAAAAGTTGATTGTCCGCAACCCAGCAAAGGGCTGCAAACTGCCTCCAAGCAGGCCAAAGGAAATGAAAGTCCTCTCCCGAGAGGATATGCAGAAGGTGCTGATTCAGGCCAAGGAAGAGAATTACTACGAACTTTTCCTTCTGGAATTTGCCACTGGTCTGCGACTGGGAGAACTGATGGCTCTCCAGTGGGATGATGTGGATCTGGTCTCCGGGGAATTGAGGATTAACAAACAGGTAAACCTCGTTGGTTCGAAATTGGTAATCAGTGAGCCGAAAACCAAGGCGGCTGTCCGCACTCTGATCCTGCCCCCATCTGTCAGGAAGGTACTGGCAGAATACAAGACCAGAATGAACTCCCGATGGTTATTCCCCTCGCCCAAGAAGGACGATCTGCCGATTATCCCCTCGGCAGTCAGCCGGCGGCTTCACACACTGCTGAAACATGCGGGATGTGAGCAAGTTCGCTTTCACGATCTGCGCCACACTTTCGCAACCAACGCCCTGGCCCGCGAGATGGATATCAAGACGCTGTCCACCATCCTGGGCCATGTATCCAGCGCAACCACCCTAAACACCTACTCCCATGTCACCGACGAGATGCGCCAAAGGGCAGCGGTGAAGATCGACCAGGGCATCGCAAAGGCAGAGGTGCAGGAGGATACAACTATTACCCAGCCAGAGCGCACCATGACCACCTTCCAGGCCAGAAAACGCTGGAGTCGAGAGGCCAGTTGAGTCAAAATTACCGGCCCATCAGGGGATGCTATCCCTGGTGGGCCGGTTTTCGCTGTCTGTGGGCAAACACGTGGTCAAGCGGCGCACAGGATGAGCCTGCAGTCTGAATGTAGGACGAAAATACTACTGTTTGCGGGATATTTGGATATTTTCAAAGAGATTTAGTGGGCAAAGTTGCGGCAACTATTGGTTGGACTGGGAGAGACAAAGAATATCGCCCGCTGACATCCATGGATGTTCAGCGGGCACTACTGCCTATTTCAGCGATCTTGCTCAAGGTACTGGCTATATGCATTTTTCCAGTGTTCTGCCGCTTTCGGGAAGGCAGCGTCATCATGGGCGCGGATGAACTTCAGTGCCTGCTTGTATTTGGGATATTTGTAGCCGGGATGGTCGAAAAACAATTTAAAAATCTCGTAGCGGCTATATTCCTCGCAATCTATGCAGGTGGTGTGGCCTTTGGTCAGGCAACATTTCTTCACAATGAAATCATCAAAGAGGCCGGACTGGACCACATTTGGGTCACAGATCTCCGGCACACCTGCGCCGTCCTGTCTCTGCAAAATGGAATGGACACGGAAGAGGCTTCCCAGATGCTGGGCCACTTCAGGACCGCAATGATACGGCAGAACTATGTCCCCTATCTGGTATGCCCAGCCGCCAAGTACGAGAACAAACCCACGGAAGCGTCTCAGGAGAAATTGCGGCAAGCGGCAGACATTCTGGATAACCTCCTGAAATTCTGATGGATATTCTGCGGAAGGTGTGGTATATGTTTGTGTCACAAGGAGGCGATGATAATGGAAAATGAACTGCTCAAGGGGCTGTATGATTGTTTCTATACCCCAGCGGAACTTTCCGAGCAGGAGGAAGAAGTGACGGCGTACCATAAAGCGTCGATCGAGGCACTGGCAAAGCCGGAGCACAAGTTGGTGCTACGGATCATCGACGCCTAGGACTCTATCACAGAATAGACCTCCCTCGACAGCTTTATCGCCGGGTTTGGGGAGGCTCCCCAACAAGCGTTTTTGCGGTCCCCTCGGACTGCAAAAAATAGCAGGTGTGGCCACACTTGCCCTGCTTGCTGGTAGTACGCTGTTCCAATGAAAGCTACCATGTAATTGTCAGTTTCTTCGTGCCATCCTTGCGTTGGCTCTTTTTCGTCACTATAATAAGCCCATAGGAATATCACCAACTTAGCGATCATACAAAGAAAAACCCTGCTTGGAGGGCGTTATGAAAGTACTATTTGTTGAGGACAACTTGGAGATATGTGAGATGCTGGGAGGCTACCTCACGGCCGAGAATTTTGAAGTGGACTGTGCATACGACGGGGAGCAGGCTTGTCAAAAGTTTGATTCCAACACATACCACATCGTATTGCTGGATCTTATGATACCCAAAATCAGCGGTATGGATGTGATGAAGCATATCCGCAAAAGCAGCACCGTTCCGATCATTATTATCTCCGCCAAGGATACGGAAGTGGATAAGACCTTGGGACTTGGTCTGGGCGCGGATGATTACATTACAAAGCCGTTTTCCGTGGTTGAGGTTCTGGCGAGGGTGAAGGCGAATATCCGCCGGACAACAGAATATGCAGCCCCGATTCAGGCGCCGGAGGAGCTTATCTTTCGTTCCCTCAAAATGGACTTATCCAACCATACCGTGACGAAAAACGGCGTCTTACTGGAACTGACAGCCAAGGAATTTGATATTCTAAAGCTGCTTCTGCAAAATCCTAAACGGGTCTATACCAAGGCGCAGATCTATTCTCTCATTTGGAATGATGTGTATGTTGGGGACGAAAATGCGGTAAATGTTCATATCAGCCGACTGCGAAATAAAATCGAAGATAATCCCCGTTCCCCGGAGTGTGTACTTACAGTTTGGGGAATTGGATATAAGTTAGGAGAACCCACATGAGTGAGGCAACGATTATTTTCTTTCTATCCATCTGTGTGGCCATCTTAGTCTGTGTGATTGTCTATCAGCAGTTTGCATTTCGGACAGGCACCCAGGCCAAGCTGAATGGGATCAGCCAAAAGCTGGAGGAAATTCTGGACACAGACAGCGACGAGAAAGTGATGGTTTTCACCGATAATCCCAGCTTGATTTCCCTGGCAACGCAAATCAACCGGCTTTTGGTGGATCGTCAAAAGGTGAGGGCAGATTATAGGCGTTCGGAGCTGGCCTCAAAGCGGATGCTATCCAATATCTCTCATGATATCAAAACGCCCATGACCGTGATCCTGGGCTATCTGGAGATCATGCGGGTAAGCGGTGATCCGCGCCAGGAAATGCTGGGGAAGGTAGAGTCTACTGCCCACCGCGTTATGGAGTTGATTACTCAATTTTTTACCTTGGCAAAGCTGGAGGCCGGAGATACAGAGCTGGAACGCTCCAAACTGAATTTGAATGAGATATGCAGCGAAAACATCCTCAGTTTTTATGAATTGCTCACTACTCAGGATTTTCAGATTGAAGTTAACATTCCAAACGCTCCCGTTTTTGTTATGAGCAATTCGGATGCCTTGCAGCGTATCCTGTTCAATCTGATTTCCAATGCCATCCGATATGGAGCGGACGGAAAATATCTGGGAATGGTTCTGCGTTCTGACGAGGAAAACGCATATATTGATATTATTGATAGAGGACGGGGCATCCCAAAGGAGTTTGCCGACACGATTTTTGACCGCCTCTTTACAATGGAAGATTCCCGTAATCCACGGATGCAGGGAAATGGACTTGGGCTGACGATTGCAAAAAATCTGGCGGTACAGTTGGGCGGTGACATTACCTTGACCAGCCAGCCCAATGTAAAAACGGTGTTTACCGTCACATTAAAGAAAATGACCTATTGAATATAGGTCATTTTTTACGAAAGGAATTTGTAAGGATTATTCAAGAGTTTTGAAAAACGGACTTCCTATAATACACAGTATGAAAGGAGGCACCCCAATGCAATATATCCTACAAACCAACCAGCTCACAAAACGGATCGACGAAAAAGAGCTGGTTGTGGATGTTGACCTTCACATCCGAAAGGGTGAGATATACGGTTTTCTCGGCCCAAACGGGGCAGGTAAAACTACTGTGATGAAAATGCTGACCAACCTTTGGAAACCCACCAGCGGCACGATCGAATTGTTTGGAGAGATCTTAACGCCAAAATCCTATGAGGTGCTGAAACGAATGGGTAGCATGATCGAATTTCCCACCTTTTACGACCACATGACCGGGCGGGAAAATTTGCGGCTCCACGGGGAGTACATGGGCTATTACAATGTCAACAGTGTGGAGGAGGCGCTGCGGATTCTGGATTTGACATCCGCCGCCGACCAACCAGTCAAACGCTATTCGTTGGGCATGAAAGAGCGTCTTGGGATTGCACGGGCCATCATGTGCAAGCCAGAGCTTCTCATTTTGGATGAACCAACCAACGGCCTCGATCCGGCAGGAATGAAGCAGATCCGCGATTTGCTGAAAACACTCTGTACGGAATACGGGATAACCATTATGGTTTCCAGCCACATTCTTTCGGAGATTGAAAGTATTGCGGATACGGTTGGGATTATCCACCACGGACGGATGCGGAAAGAAATCAGTATGCGTGATATTGAGGAGAGCAATCTCAACTATATCGAAGTAACTGTTTTGGATGAAAAAAGAGCTGTCTATGTTTTGAGTGAAAAACTGGGTCTGTCCAATTTCAAGCTCGTGGAGGGAGGAACAATCCGCATTTACGATCCAGAGGCATCCACAAGTCAGCTTTCCAAGGCTCTGTCACTAAACGATGTGGAAGTGTTGTTCATCGGCAGAAATACCGAGACTTTGGAAGATTACTTTTTGAAGCTGACCGGGGAGGTGGATCGCTCATGTTGAAATTGATTCGTCTGGAATGGCAGAAAAATAACATTGGAAAGTATATCCGAAATGCGGTGATTCTCGCCGTACTGCTTTCCATCTTTATGTTTGCGCTGTGCTACCTGGGAATTGCAAATGATCCGGAGACGGGTGTACCGGATGCAGCACCGGGTAATAGTACCATATCGGCTCCCATTGAATTGTTCAGCAGTATGTCGTCTCTGGTATTTACAGGAGTTATGCTGTCCACCTTCATCGTGAGCGCATACCAGAATAAAACTATGGATTTGATGTTCTCTTATCCCATCAAGCGCCAAAAAATTCTGGTGTCTCAGATGCTGGCTGTCTGGATTTTTAACTTTGCAGCACTGGTTTTGACCAAGCTATTGCTCTATGGAGTCGTACTGCTGGGATCGCAATTTAGGGTATCTTCGTTCCCGTTGGACTATGATATGACTAGTGTGAGCTTCTACATTCAGCTGCTTGTAAAGTCTATTACCATTGTTACCATGAGCTTCATTTCCTTGTTTATTGGGATGAAAATGAAATCGGCCAAAGCCACAATCGTAGCATCTTTCCTGCTCATCCTTTTGACACAGGCCAATATTGGGGACTTAACAATGGCAAATAATGTGGTTGTTTCAGCCGTGCTTACCGTTATTTCTTTGATCTTTGCATTTTTGTCTATCTTCCAAGCAGAGGAGAAGGACTTGACCTGAGACTGGAGCACAAAAGAATAAAAACATCACTGCAGTACGACGGCAAAAGAAAAAAACCGTCGTACAGCAGCATATATTCACGCAAGAACAGCGGCGGTTTTGAGAAATCAAGGCCGCCGTTTTCTTTTTGAAAAATGAGGTTACGGGGGAGTGTTAAAGTCGCCCTTCTTTAAGGATACGGCGGTGCCCGGGAGGTATCGCCGTGTCCTTTTTCATTTTCCATCCCCCTAACCTGTCAAAAAAAGCCTGCCATCACAACAGGATCGGCTCGGCATTGAACATGAAATACAGCAGTCTATAAAAAGCAATAAAACATCGTGCACTTGTGTGTCGTTGCGGCATGCAGGCGTATTTTGTTTTGTCCACTTTGGGACAACTTGGCCCGAAGTAGACAAAGACGGCCCGTGCTGCCGATCCCCGCCGCAATTCGTTCAGATCGCCATTCACCCCAACTATCTGAACGGAGGAATTACAAATGACGACTATCAATCTGAAAGACTTTTATCCGTGGTACACCCACGACGAATACATAGAGGTTTCCAAAGAAGTGGCCGACGAGCTCCGGGCAAACAAATTGTATGAGGCTGCCTATCAGCGGCGGATCGTCCGCAACAAAGCGCAGTATTCTCTCGAGTGTGAGGACGGGGTTGAATACTCTGCCTGCGTTTCTGAACCCACCCCACAGTAGCTGCTGGAACGCATGGAGCTGTTTTGCCATCTTCAATTCCTGGCCCGAAACGCAGGGCCGCCGAGTGGACGCCTGTGTGATCCGCGGCAAGAGTCATCAGGAGGGGGCTATGGCCGAAGGTGTCAATGAAAGCTCGGTGCGGGAGTCCGTGAAGCTCGGTTTGGAGAGCATGAAAAAATATTTGAAAAAAGTTTTGTAAGTTGCCCCCGCATTGGGATGTTTTTTGGCCTTGGTATATGAGAGGAGTTACATCCGATCAACAACTGAATAGCGGTGGCCCCGAGCCATAGAGCGGGGAGCTGTTGGACAAGCTGGCCGTTTGCCCCTCCGGGTCGTCGCCCCATCGGGAGCATCATGTTGAGTATTGCTGTCTTATGACGGGCCAAGGAAATGAGCGTGGCGCTCCCGAAACTTTTATCAAGGAGGAAACCGACATGAAGTATGATCCCGAACTGGCGACCCTGCTTGCCCAAAGGGGGACTGTCGGTCATTGTTTTCGTATCGCTCTGGAAGGAGGCCCCACATGGAAGATCCCGTACCCGTCAAGGAGGAATACACCTATCAAGTCGGCAAAATCCAATTCATTGTCGCGCCCGTCTACAAGGACAAAGGTTATACGGACACCATCTTTTTTGTGGATGACGGTATCACCGGCACCACCATGAAACGCCCCGGCTTTCAGAAAATGATCGCCGCAATCGAGGCCTGATACATCTCGGCGGTGTTCGTGAAAGACCTCTCCCGGCTGGGTCGGAACTATATTGAGGTGGGCAAGCTCACCGAGGAGTTTTTCCCGCTCCATGATGTGCGGCTGGTGGCCGTTTCCGATGGCGTGGACAGTGACGAGGGTGAGGACGATTTCACCCCGTTCAAGAACATTATGAATGAGTACTACGCCAAGGACATTTCCAAGAAGCGCCGGATCGTCAATAAGATGAAAGGTAACGCTGGGATTCCGTTTTCGCCGCCGCCCTACGGATACATAAAGAACCCGGACGATCCCCGGTTTTGGGTCGTTGACCCGGGGGCCGCCGAGGTGGTACGCCGTATCTACCGCATGGCGCTGGACGGGTACGGGCTGGCTGAAACCGCCGCTGCCCTCGGTGAAGATGGGATCGTCAACCCGACCTACTACTGGCGCAGCAGGGGTACAAGCAGAGGCGGCTCCAAAAGCACCGTGGAGCCCACAAAATGGGGACACACCACAATCAAGAAAATTTTGACCACGCAGGAATACTGCGGTGATGTGATCAACTTCAAAAGCTATTCCAAATCCTATAAAATGAAGCGTCGGATTGAGAACCCGGAGGAGAACCGGGCCATCTTCCTCAATGTCCATGAGCCTATCATTGACCGACCAACTTGGGAAAAGGTGCAGGCGTTAAAAGCCGGGACACGGCGCAAGCGCCCCACCGTTACCCAAGAGCCCAGCGTCTTTTCCGGCTATCTGAAATGCCTGGAGTGCGGCGGCAATCTGAATTTCCATTTTAACCAGGGCAACCACGATATTAAATTCTTTAGCTGCCAGAACCACAATTCCGGGCTCCGCAAATGCTCGTCTACCCATTATATCAGGCTGGACTTCTTGGAGCAGGTGGTGCTCTACGAGATACACCGGCTGGCCTGCTTTGCCAATGAGTATGAAAACGACTTTATCAAGGCGATGGTAGGGCGCTCGGCAAAGGTGGCGGAAAATGACCGGGTACGCAAGAAGCGGGAGTTGGACGGGCTGCTGGCTCGGGACAAGGAACTGGATATGTTCTTTGAGCGGCTCTATGAGGACAATGTGTCCGGCAAGATCGACGATGCCCGGTTTGCCAAAATGTCCAAGCGGTATGAGCAGGAGCAGGGCGAAAACGCCAAGAAAATCAAGGCGCTTCGTCTGGAACTGAAAAAGCTGGAAGATAAGCGGATGGATGTGGACACCTTCTTGGAAACGGTGCGGCGCTACACCGATGCTACCGCCATCACCAAGCGCATGGTTGCCGAGCTTATTCAGTATATCGAGGTTTATCCTGCGGTCAAGGAGGACGGTGTTACCAATCAGCGGGTGACGATCCACTACAGCTGCATCGGAGCCTTTGAGGTGCCGGATCGCCGGAAAATCCCCGAGCGGGATATTCTGCTGGAAACGAGAAAAGGCGTAGCATTAAGCTACGCCCCGGCGGTGTAAAGGTGGTGTGGGATATGAGAGCATTTCTCTATTGCCGTGTCGCCCATGAAGATTCTTTCGCATTGGAACACCAGCGGTTTCTGCTCCAGCTCTACGCAAAGCAGGCGGGATATACCATCATCGGCGCTACGGACGAATATGACAGCGGGCTCACATTAGACCGCCCGGCGCTCCAGAAAGTGACCGAGGCCGTTGTCGCTGGCAAGGTGGATGTGGTGTTAGTCCATAACCTGACCCGGATAGGCCGGGAGTGGGGCATGACCCAAAGCTACATTGACCTGCTTACCCGGCACAAGGTAAAGCTCCTGTGCATCCAGGATCGGCTGCTGTTCGATGAAAACGGCGCTGCCCCAATTTTGACAATAAAAAATGCGGAGTGTCCTTTGTAGGATACTCAGATCCTATAAGGACACTCCGCATGGTCCGAGTGACAGGATTCGAACCTGCGGCATCCTGCTCCCAAACGTGTGTCGGAACTTTCAAACGGCACTCTGCCGCCCTCTTTGGCCCTTTCCGCCGCTCCGGCAATTCCTCTTTGACACTCTTTTGCCCTGCGTGTTTCAAGCAAAACTTTCTCCTTTTGGGATGGGTGTGGGATTGGATTCTGTATATTAAAAGAAGTGCCGTCCGGGCTGGCGGCGATAGAGGGCCAGGCCATCGCATAGAGGGCGCAGAAAATGCGCCGCATAAACAAAGAATAGCCGCTTTCGCCTGCGGCCTCCAATCGACAGAGCCGCCCGCCTATGGTATGATGAGACCAGAACGAGAAAAGCCGCCGGATGATTTCCATGGTCAGCCAGAAGAATGATGAAACAGGCAGGGCGAGAATATGAAGCTTAAGAGATATTTGCCGCCGCTTATTATGTGGATCATTTTTGAAACGATCGCGGTGACATTGTGGCTTGTACTGGACAATCTATTCTATCTTTTCAATTTCTCTTATATCGGTACTGCAATCGCTGTTGGCCTGGTCTTGTATCAGCAGAAGAAAAAATACGCCCGGAATGTGGTGCAGTTTGCAGTCGGCATGTATATGCTCGTCTATCTGGGGATTCTTTGCCGGGAAAATATGCAGATCGAGGGATTTTGGTACTATCTTTTCCTCGGTGTGTTTGAAGCGGCGACCATTCATTATGCCGTTGCAAAAATTTTTGGCCCGCTGATCTTTGGGCGTGGGTGGTGCGGCTATGCCTGCTGGACTGCGATGGTTCTGGATCTGCTTCCGTTCAAGGAACCTGCTGCCCCCCGCCGGCGCTGGGGCATGATCCGCTACCTTGTTTTTGCCGCTTCGCTCGTATTTGTCATGCTGCTGTTTGTACTCCAGATCCCGCATAAAGAGGATATCATGTGGTGGAGTTTTATCGTTGGTAATATCTTCTACTATGCCGTCGGGATCGTCCTTGCATACCGCTGCAAAGACAACCGGGCGTTTTGCAAATACATCTGTCCCATTACCGTTTTCCTGAAGCCGGCAAGCTATTTTTCACTTTTCCGCATCCGTGTAGAGAAAGAGAAGTGCATTGGCTGTGGGAAGTGTGAGAAAGTATGTCCGATGAACGTGGAAGTGCCCCATAATTCCCGGAGAAAGAAACACGCAACCGAATGTATTCTGTGCATGAAATGCGTAGAAAAATGCCCCCAAAATGCCTTGAGACTATAACGCTGTTTTATCGGGATGCCTCATACTCCGCCGGATTGCCAGGCAGGCCCATCTGTGGTACTATAACACCAGAACGCGAGGAGGTGCCGTCATGCCCCTGCAAATTGTACGAAACGATATCACCACCATGAAGGTGGACGCCATCGTCAACGCCGCCAACGAGAGTCTGCTGGGCGGCGGAGGTGTGGACGGTGCCATCCACCGGGCCGCCGGGCCGGAGCTGCTGGCCGAGTGCCGCACCCTGAACGGCTGCAAAACGGGACAGGCCAAGATCACCAAGGGTCACCGCCTGCCGGCGAAGTTTGTCATCCATACCGTTGGCCCCATTTGGCGGGGTGGCGGCCACGGGGAACGGGAGCTGCTGGTCTCCGCCTACCGCTCCTCTCTGGAACTGGCCCTGGCCAATGGGTGCGAGACCGTGGCGTTCCCGCTGATCTCCTCCGGGGTGTACGGCTACCCCAAAGACCAGGCGCTGAAGGTGGCGGTGGACACCATCGGGGAATTCCTGCTCTCCCACGACATGACGGTGTACCTGGTCATCTTCGATCGGGCCGCCTACACAATCGGCGGCAAGCTCTTTGCCGACATCGCCGCCTACATCGACGACCGCTATGTGGAGGCCCACACCGACAGCTATGAGAATCAGTGCCGCCGGATGGCTCTGGATGTCATGCCCGTGGAGGAACCACAGTGGATGCCTGCTCCCTGTACCATGGGGGCTCCCGGCCTGGACGAGGCCCTCAGCAAGCTGGACGAGAGCTTTTCCCAGATGCTGCTGCGCAAGATCGACGAGCGGGGCATGACCGATGCCCAGTGCTACAAAAAGGCCAACATCGACCGCAAGCTGTTTTCCAAGATCCGCTCGGATGTCCACTACAAGCCCTCCAAGCCCACCGCCATGGCCTTCGCCGTAGCGCTGGAGCTGCCGCTGGCCGAGGCTCGTGAGATGCTGGAGAAAGCGGGCTTTGCCTTCTCCCACGCCAGTAAGTTTGACATCATCGTGGAGTATTTCATCGCCCACCAGAACTACAACATCTTTGAGATCAACGAGGCTCTGTTCGCCTTTGACCAGAGCCTGCTGGGAGGATAACGCCATGCCGCGGATGGATATAACAGAAATGGCTTTTGCCAGGGTGTACCCCCTGCTGGTAGCCAAGGCGGAGAAAAAGGGCCGCACCCGGGACGAGGTGGATCAGGTCACCGCCTGGCTCACCGGCTACACGCCGGAGGAGCTGGCCGGACTGGCGCAGTCCGACACCAGCTACGGGGACTTTTTCCGAAACGCTCCCGCCATGAACCCGGACCGGGCGCTGATCACCGGCAAGATCTGCGGTATCCGGGTAGAGGAGATCGAGGACCCGCTCATGCGGGATATCCGGTATCTTGATGAGCTGGTGGACGAACTGGCTAAGGGCAAACCCATGGAGAAGATCCTGCGAAAATAGTTGTCGCCTGCCAGGCGACCCATCGAAAGCAAAATCCCCCTATACTGTGCTTGTAAACCAAACAACACAGCATAGGGGGATTTGTTATGAAGAAGAACTTGACGGAACTGGTGTTCATCCTGGATCGCAGCGGCTCCATGCAGGGGCTGGAGGGGGACACCATCGGCGGCTTCAACGCCATGATCGAAAAGCAGAAAAAGGAGCCGGGCGAGGCGTTTGTCTCCACCGTCCTCTTCGACGATCAGACCGAGGTGCTCCACGACCGGGTGAAGGTGAGCGAGGTCCGGCCCATCACCGACAAGGCGTACTATGTCCGGGGCTGCACCGCCCTGCTGGACGCTGTCGGCGGGGCCATCCACCACATCGGCAACATCCACAAGTACGCCCGCCCCGAGGATGTGCCGGAGCACACCCTGTTCGTCATCACCACCGACGGCATGGAGAACGCCAGCCGCCGTTACTCCGCCCAGCGGGTCAAAGAGATGATCCAGCGCCAGAAGGAGAAGTACGGCTGGGAATTTCTCTTCCTGGGGGCCAACATCGACGCGGTGGAAACGGCGGGCCACCTGGGCATTGCCCCCGACCGGGCGGTGAACTACCACTGCGACAGCGAGGGCACCCGCCTCAACTACGAGGTGGTGGGTCAGGCCGTTGCCGCCGTCCGGTGTAGCGCGCCCCTGGACGAGCACTGGAAGGATATCATCGAGGCGGACTTCCGCAGGCGGCAGAAGAAGGGGCGGCGGTGATCGTCGGTCAAAATAAATGAGGGACGGAGGCCACGCCTCCGTCCCTCATTCCTGTCTTAGAGCAAATCAGCCGGTCATTTCAGCTTGGCACCGTCCCGGAAGGCGTTGCCCACCTTCTCGCCCAGCACCCGGTATGCGTTGTGGATGGGGTCAAAGGTGATGGGCCGCAGCTTGTCCGGGTCGATCTTCCCGTCAGCGCCCAAAACGGACTCGTCGGCACTCACGTTGACGATCTCGCCCACCAGACGGCAGCTCTCCGGGTCGTAGCTCACCAGGCGGCACTCCACCGCCATGGGCAACTCGTCGATGAGGGGCGCGTCCACAAACTCCGACTTGGTGGTGTGCCAGCCAGCCTTTGCCACCTTGTCCGCCACCTGGTTGCCGGACTCAATGCCCACATAGTCACAGGCCACCGTCTGCTCCGCCGTGGCCATGCTCACGGTGAAGGCCTTGTGGGCCAGGATGTTGGCGGTGGTCTTATGCTCGGCGCTGATGCACATGCTCAGCTCCTTGTCCTCGCTGATGCCGCCCCAGGCCGCGTTCATGGCGTCGGGGGTGCCGTCCTCATTGTAGGTGGCCAGAATAAAGACCGGCTGGGGATAGGTCCAGGGCTTGGCTCCAAAATTCTTGCGCATAGCGATTCCTCCTTATACATTTGTTTCTATTGTATACCCGGTACACCAAAACATAAAATGCCTGTTGCCTATATGCGGCTATTCGCCGGGGGTATTGGGATCTTTGCCTTCAAAGAAAGGAAGTGCGATGCGCAGCCATTCCTCCGGCAGATAGACGGACAGATAGCCGTGCCCGTATCCTTTTGCCTCGTAGATCCGGCAGGTGGGAAGCAGCTGCTGGAACATACGGGCGGAGTTCTTGACGCACTTCATCTCCTTCTCCCCGTACCAGTACATGACCTGGGCATGGCTGTTTCTCACGCTTTCTTTCACGCGGTATTGCGCCATATAGGTCCGGTACATGGTGTATAAGGTTTTCCGCGGCGTTCTGGGCATATCCTGCAGATAGTATTCCTGGATCTCCTGGGGATAGGTCATCTCTTTAGGCAACAGCTTGGGCATAAGCTTCAGCTGAAGGCGGCACGCCCATTCGCTGAACAGCATCCACCCAAACAGCCATACCGAGGCGATGCAGAACCGGGCCATCATGGGCTGCGGGTAACAAAGACTGCCGTCAACGATGGCTTTTTCGGTAAGATCCGGCTTCCGCGCCAAAAGCTCTATCACGATCTGGCCGCCCAAGGAAACTCCGCACAGGGCGAAGAGGTGTCCACCGCAATGCCGCTGGATATAGTCCATGAGCTGGTCTGCGGTCCGCTCGGTGGAGACATAGGGCGTTTGATATGCCTCGCCATGGCCATCCAGCGTGGGCAGGATCACATGGTAGTGCTGGGCCAGGACGCGGGCCTGCCGCAGGTAGTTCCACCAAGCGTTTCCACCGCCGTGGATCAGCATGATGTGGGGGCGCGTATCATCTCCGAATTCATGAAAGGTCATATTGGATCTCCTCCCGAATGGGTAAAACAGGATGCCTGGGTCATTATACTGCAAGTCTATGCAAAATTCCATACCCGAGCAGAGAGACATCCGGGCCGCATAAAAGCAAGGCTCCCACCCTCTGAAATTCCGAGGGCGGGAGCCTTGCTTATCTCTGCTTCCAGTGCTCCAGTTTCGGTAGCTGGGCTGCAAAGTAGGCTCTGACCTGTTCCGGGGGCCAGGTTTCATTGGCCATGTGGCCCTCCAGAAAGTCCAGCAGCTCCTCCAGGCTGGTGTAGACAAATTTCCCGTCGGTATAGCACCACTTGCAGTACGCCTCGTTGAAAGCGCCGTCCGGCTCCCGGCTGATATTGGCGTCCTCCAGGGGCATGCCGCAGCACTGGCAGATCAGCTGCCGGGGCGAGCCCAGCAGGGTGTTGATGGAGACGTCAAACAGTTTGGAGAGCAGCTTTAGCGTCTCCGTATTGGGCACCGTTTCGCCGGTCTCCCAGCGGGAAACCGCCTGCCGGGTCACGTGGACCTTTTCTGCCAGCTGCTCCTGGGAAAAGCCGCGCCTGGCGCGCAGCTCCAGGAGGATTTCTTTGGGTTCCATATTGATCACCACCTTACCCGAAGCATACCACACGGGGAACAAAAAGCAAAGCAACTGGCTGTTGCCCCCTGGCTTGATGGTTGAGCGGTCAGTGTCCCAATGAACTCGATTTTCTTGACCAATCATCCGCGCGCTGTAGTTTATGCTATAATGGTTCATGCGCGTCGATCAAGGAGGACGGAGGTGACCAAATGGCTGAACCAACGAGCGGCAATCAGCTGGCGCTGCAATTCCAGGCCTGCCGCCCAGCGTTCTGCGCGATTGGAGACGAGACCCGCCAGCTTATTCTCCGGGTGTTCATTGAGAATTGCGGAACAGGGGGCCTGCGGGTGGGAGAACTCCAAGCAAGCACGAATCTCTCCCGCGCGGCGGTGTCCCACCATCTGAAAGTTTTGAAGGATGCGGGGATCATCACATTCCGGCGGGAAGGAACGAAAAATTACTATTATCTGGATTCTGCAAGCAGCAGCCTGCTGGCTGTATCGGAGCTGCTGCAGGATGCCGTCCGGCAGATGAAACACTGCCCGACCTATCAGGAGAACGAAGGAGAACACAAATGAGGGTCTATCAAATCCTATTCAGCCCCACGGGAGGCACAAAAAAGGCTGCCGCTCCCTTTGCGGAGGTATTCGGGCGGGAGGTCAGCACCATTGACCTGACTGATGCCAGCATGGATTTTTCCCGGATCTCTCTGGACAAAGAGGACATCTGTGTCGTGGCCGTCCCCTCCTTTGGCGGCCGGGTCCCGGCCATCGCGGCGGAACGGCTGGAGCGCATCCGCGCCAACGGCGCAATGGCCATTCTGGTGGTGGTCTATGGAAACCGGGCCTATGATGACACGCTGTTGGAACTGAAAACCTGCCTGAAGCGTGCTGGTTTCCGCTGCGCCGCGGCGGTGGCAGCCGTGGCGGAACATTCCATCATGCGCCAGTTTGCCACGGGCCGCCCCGATCCCGGTGATCTGGCGGAACTGTCTCGATTTGCCAAAGAGATCCGCCGGTGTCTGGAGGAGGGGCGAATCCCGGATGACCTGGCCGTTCCCGGCAATGATCCATTCAGGGAGTATTCCGGGATTCCCATCAAGCCTTCCGCCAAGAAGAACTGTACGAACTGCGGGCTGTGCGCTAAGCAATGTCCCGTTCAGGCGATTCCAGCGGCAGAGCCCTCCAAAACCGATCATAAAACGTGCATCATCTGTATGCGCTGCGTCAGCATCTGTCCGGCTCATGCACGAAGCATCAATCCTATCCTAACAACGGTTGCCGCGGGTAAGATGAAGAAGATCTGCGGCGCACCCAAGAAGAACGAACTGTTTCTCGGAGAATGACAAAAGGGTGACTCCCATACTGTCGTTCCTACGAAGGCCCCTGGCTTTCTGCCAGGGGCCTTCGTAGCCTCTATCCTCTTTTCCGCGTCAGGAAAACGCCTGCCGCCGCCGCGATAAGGATGAAGGGGGCCAGGCGGACAAAGCCCCATTCAAATGCGTGGATGGCTACCCCCATGACAGCGGTCTCTGGGGCGCTGTAATCCCAGCCCAGGTAAGGGCTGCCCGCCATCGCCAGAATGACGGCCACGGCCAGGATACCCACGCACACCGCAATGAGCCCCCAGTGGAGGGCCGAGCGCCGCAGGGCCTTTCTCCGGGCAAACTGCAGATTGATGACCTCCAGCTTTTCCGCGAGAGCCTTCACCTCATCCGCCTCCGACTCTGCAACTGTTTCACCCAGCAACGTGCTGACAGGCGTCTCCAACGCCTCCGACAAGGCGATGAGCAGATCGGAATCTGGAACAGATAAGCCTTGCTCCCATTTGGAAACGGTCTGCCGCACCACGTTCAGCTTGACGGCCAGCTCCTGTTGGGAGAGCCCCTTGGATCTCCGGATGGCTTTGATGTTTTCATTGAGCATCGGGATTCAACTCCTTTCGCCCCCATTGTAGGCAAAGCGGCCCGTTGCCGCAAGCAACGCAAACTAACAGCCCCTATTTTTGCAGTTCCCGCCGCAGATCGTCCAGGTACAGCCTCTGCTGCCGCCTCAGATAACCGGGTACAAAGGGGCGCATCCACCAGCGTTTGGCGCTGACGGTTTCGGTGCAATGGAGCCGGATACCGTCCTCTGCTATCTCAAAGATCCCCTCCCAGGAGCCGGACATATTGCCGTTCTCCATGGTGAAGGCCCAGCGGCGGAGCGGCTCACAGGCCGTGACGGTGAAGTTCGTGGCGTAGCCGCTCTTGGTGTGTTCTACGAAGTGGGCCTCGGTCCAGCACCTCTACCCGTTTGAGGTCGCTGCGCCAGGCGGTGTTGGAAAGGTCAGTTACCACCTGCCACACCCGCTCCACCGGGCAGGAAAAGTGGACGGTCACCTTGGAAGTTGGCATAAACTCACCCCTTCTTCGCTTTCTTATTCAGCTTCAGGCTGATGCTCCGGCGGTCCGCTGCCTGTTGAAGCAGTTCCACGGTGGCAAAGGCCCGCTCCTTGATGGGTTGTCCGGCCAGTTCCGGCCGGCTGTCCAAGTCAGCCATCACGGACTGTAATTCCCCCAGCGGCAGAAGATAGACCGCCGTGTGGAAGAGCGTCTTGCGGCGACCGTCGTTGTAGCCCACCAGAAGTGCGTCCAATATGGCGCGCTTTTCCGCTAACTGCGTGAGGTAGGCATCCAGCCCCAGTTCCTGGGCCCGGGCGATATCCTGCTGCCGGTTCCGATGGGGGACGAAGGAGTCCCCATCGTCAAAGCCATCATAGCGGGAGCAGGGGTACTCCGAACACTCCCAGCAAAACGATACCCCGCCGTGGGCCAGGGAGCACTTGGCGATGGCGCAGCTCTGGTTGCCTGCCCCGCTGCCGCAGCCGGGACAGTACCCGCCCAGACACATGGAGCAGAGAGCGCAGTTGAGACCGCACAGGGAGAAGCGGGTCTCTTCTCTGGTAAAGCCCTTCAGTCACTCCCTCCGTTAAAACCACAGTGCTGGTTCCTCCCGGAACACCGGGGTGTCCCCCTGGGCGTAGGGGTCGTAGCGGTTTTCGTTGCACCCGAATTCCTGCAAAAAGCAGATTTGCCCCGCTTCGTTCCAGCGGATGAGGGAGAGCCCGTCAAAGCTCTGGACAGTGCCGTCCGTCATGGCACACCGGAAAGCCCACTCCACCACAGTCTGGTCGCCTTTGTGGAAATACTGCCGGATGTCCCACCACTCCACGGTGCCACGGGTGTTCCACTCGTCAAACCACAGCTTGATCTTCACCCTGCCGTGGTACTCCGGTCCCCAGCTCTCGATGTAGACGGCATTGGGGGCAAAGAGCTCCTCAATGCCCGTATTCTGCTTGTCCAGCCACAGGGAAAACCACTGCTGGATCTTACTTTCCCGCTGTTTTTCTGCGTCCATATCCATATTCTCCTGCTCCATCGCCTGGGCAGCATCCCAAAGCATCAGATATTCCGTACCCTTTTCTGCCGCGATTCGGAAGCCCGCTCGCTGGTAGAGGCACAGGGCCGGGTTTTCCTTCTGGACGGAGAGGGATGCCCGCCGGTATCCATTCTCCTGGAGAAGGAGCAAAAGATCGTTCAACAGCCGTGTCCCGATGCCTTTTCCGCGATACTCCGGCAGCAATGAGATGGCCAGGGAGGGGGTGTCGTTGTCGATGTGGCCGTAGTCCTCCATGATGCGGCACCACGCCGCCCCTACCACTTTTCCTCCAACCTCAGCAACCAGACAATAGTCGCCGGGACGTGTGCCGAAGCCCTCAATATAGACCTGCAGCTCCGGCCGATCCACCACGGACCGGGGCGGCGGCTCCACGCCTTTCGGGAGATAGATGGCCTGATAGAGAAATTCCCGCAAAAGGGTATATTCCTCCGGGCGTATTTCGCGAATGATCGTGTTCATCTCTTCCATCACTCCGTCCGTTTGATGGGCTGTCGGATGACAGTTTTCAGCTTTTCCGGCTGGCACCGCCGCACATCGCTCAGGTAGATCTCATGGTGGAACCGGCCCTGGCTGAAATCCAGCTCATAGCCCTGCGCCCTGGCATATTCCTCCATGGCCGCCACGGTGGCGGGCTCATCGTCATAGGGGCCGATGTGCATACACTGGACACACAGCCCCTCCGCCCAGGAGGAAAACTCCACCTGGGAGAAGTCCCGCTGTTTTTTCTCCGTGGCCTCCCGGACGGCCCGGTCAAAGACCGCCTTGGTCGCAAACTCCGGCAGGCGGATGAGGGAGATCCACCGAAAATCCGCCTTGCGGGAATAGTCCACCCCGTGGACGCCCTCCTGCCACCAAAGGCCCTCCAGCGGCGGCACCACATACTCGAAATAACCCTCCGGCGGGTTCCGCTTGTTCATCTTGATGGTGTAAGCAACCGCGTAGAGCTGTTCCAGGGCCTGCTTGTAGGCGCCCTGTTCCTCGTTGGGATCGCCCTGCCCACGCACCGCCAGAAAGTTCATGGCAGGCACTGTGACGATGCCCGGCGTTCTGGGCGGTAGATAGAACTCCTTGTACTCTTTCTTGTAATCAAAGGCCATGGTTATTTCCTCCGTTTTTTCGGCTGCTCCTGAAGGGCCAGACAGGTCAGACGGGTGAGGGTGGTCATGGTGTCCCGGTCATCCACATCCTCCACCCAGATATAGTCTCTGGCCCCCTCATAGGGCGGAGCCTTGGGCAGATTGGGAAAGGCCGCCTCGCCCGCCGGGGTAATTTTGACAAAGAACTGGTCGCCGCAGATGACGGCGAAGAACACGCCGTCGCAGTAGAGACCATACTCCCCGAACATCTTCCGGCTGCGGATGGTCCCGGCCTCCCGCAGCTGTTCGGCCACATAGTCCACAAAGTCCTGATGAGAGGCCATTTCAATCCCTCCTGTAACGATGGGCCAGTGTTTCGGCCAGCTGTCCCAGCTGCTCCCGCAGCTCCTCCGGCTCCACCAGTTCCGCCTTATCCCCAAAGGTGAGCACCCAGCTGAGGACGCTGTCCGCGTCGGGAAAGCCTCCGGTAAAGCACAGCCGACCGTCCGGCTCCGTAGTGAAGCGGTCCGCCCCGTATTCCTCCACCAGCCGCCAGCGGCAGCTGGGATCAAAGAGCACGGTGATCTGATACTTTGCCGGAAAGAGCCGCTCTGGCTCCAGCTCCGGCAGGGACGCAGCCCGGGGCGGAAAGTCCTCCCCGGTGGTAAGATCCGTCATGCGGTTTAGTTTGAACAGCCGGAAATCCTCCCGGCTCCGGCACCAGCCCCACACATACCAGGCCGACCAGTGGAACACCAGATAGCAGGGCTCCACCGTGCGCACCGACTCCCCTTTGGGGGAGAAGTAGGTGAAGCGGATGGTGCGGTGCTGCTCGATGGCACTCTGGATGAGCTCGATCTTGGGCGGCAGGCTGGTCTTGTACCAGGAGGAGAGGTCGATGAGCATGTGGGCCCCGCCGGACACCAAAGCGCCCGTCCCGGCGGACAGCTTCTCCATCAGCTGGGCATAGCGCCGGGTGCCGCTGACGCTGTCCAGGCTCCGCAGCCCCGCCAGGATGGCCTGCATCTCCGGGGCGGTGAGCACCGTCCGGTCCACCCGGTAGCCCTCCATGATGGAGATGCCGCCGCCCGCACCCTGAGCGGTGGCGATAGGGATGCCCGCCCGGCACAGGGATTCGATGTCCCGCTGGATGGTTCGCCGGGACACCTCGAACTGCTCCGCCAGCTCCGGGGCGGTGACCCTCTCCCGCTGGAGCAGGATGGACAGGATGCCAATGAGCTGCTCCATCTTCAAGGAGACCACCGCCTTTCCTGCTTTTATCTGCATTATACCATAGAAACAGGACAACTGTGTGTCATGTTTGATTTGAAAGCAACCGAGCGGCTTCCGTTCGCGCTGCGATTAAAAGAAAATCAGTTTTTCAGTGGCCATTTCTCTCTTTCTGTGGTATTGTTCGGTTGCCGAAAGAAAAAGAGTCGTCAAATTAGAAAGCTTCCCTTGACTTTGACGCTCCGTCAACTGGTATAGTATCCGTAAGGAGGGATGTTTCATGGAGTATTCCATTCAGGAGCTGTCGCGCCTGTCCGGGGTGACCACCCGCACCCTGCGCTGGTACGACCAGATCGGCCTGCTCAAGCCCAGCCGGGTGGCGGAGAGCGGTTACCGCTACTACGGCGGGGCGGAGGTGGACCGATTGCAGGACATTCTCTATTACCGGGCCCTCGGGGTGGAGCTGGCCCAGATCAAGGAATGTCTGGACGATCCCTCCTTTGACCGTCTGGCCGCTTTGCGAAACCACCTGACCGCGTTGGAGGCGGAGCGGGAGCGGCTGGAAAAGTTGATCCGGTCGGTGAAAGACACCATCGGAGCGGAAGAAAGGAACGAGATTATGAGCGACGAACAGAAATTTGAGGCGTTCAAGCAGCGCACGGTAGCCCATAATGAGGAAGTCTACGGAGCGGAGATCCGGGCCAAGTATGGCGACCAGGAGGTGGACGAGGCCAACGCCGCAGTGATGGGTCTGACCCAGGCGCAGTATCAGGAATGGACGGATCTGGGCCGGGAGATCCAGGAGCGGCTGGAGGCCGCCGTCCGGGCCGGGCTACCCCCGGAGGATCAAGAGGGCAAGGAGATCACCGCCCTCCACCGCCGGTGGCTCACCATTACCGGGAAGCAGTACGACCCGGCCAAGCACCGGGGGATCGCGGAACTCTATGTGATGGATGAGCGGTTCACCGCCTACTACGACAAACAAGTACCCGGCTGCGCCCGCTTCCTGCGGGATGCGGTCGTCCACTGGGTAAAATAAGAATGAAGCAGGCCCCTGGCGATTCACCGGGGGCCTGCTTCTATTTCCGATTCGGTTTCCGTTTGATGGCCAGCAGCCGAAGGAAATTCTCAAACAATGAGGTATCCACCGGCTCAAACATCAGCCATTTCCCATCGTGGTAGGTTGGCGTTCCGTCATAAATGTTTTGTACTTCCGGAGAATAATGCTCTTTGTCGTCCTCGAATTTCAAGCGCTCATCCTTGCCTAAGATGACCATAAACCCGATACAGTTTTCTCTGGCATACAGCGCGCACAGGGTCTTGCCGCCCCGGCGATATTTATATTCATAGGTCCATGCCTTCCCGCCGCTGCCCCACAGGCGATCCATGTCATATTTTTCGTCAATCAGGGCACATAGCTGCGTCCAGATCTCATATAAGGGTTTCCCCACTAACCTTGTCATCTGCTCCGCGCTTGGCACGATCTCAGGCACAACAGCCGCCTCCTCGATTTACTTCTTTTCCACCGGGATCCAGATCTCGCAGTAGTAATCCTGATCCTGGGTCCCATTTTCAAACCTGCTGGCGTCGCTGTAAAGCTCCACGTTGATGCCCGCGGCAATCTTGTAATCAGGGTTCGTGGGCAGCCACTGGGAAAAGATCTGCTGATTCAGTCCCTGGAGCGCATGGGGCATCCGGCCGGTGCAGGGGAACACCGCCCAGGTGTGGGCCGGGATGGTGCGGGTGGTGAAGCCCTCCGGGATCTCCCTGGCGGGATCGTAGTTGTCGGCGATGAGATATTCAAACTCATTTCCGCCCATGCTCTCGTCCAGGTTGATGCCGTATATGCCGCACACCACCTTGCCGCCGCCTGTACCGAAGTGCTCCGCCCAGAACTGGGGGACCTGGGCCACCGCATCCTCATACTTGAAGGTCTTTGCCCGACAGAGCACCGTGAACGCTTCTTTTTTCATAATCTTGCAATCCATGTTTTGACCACCTTCCAATGTCACTTTGATCCGAAGCGGAGCAAAGGAACGGACCGCGCCTCCGCTTTTTCGCAGTGCGGCAGGTGTGAGGCCGTGGAAGCGGGCAAAAGCCTTGGTGAAACTGTCCGGCGAGTCGTAGCCGAACTCCAGCGCGATGTCGATGATTTTCCGGTCCGTCGTGAGGACCTCCAGCCCGGCGGCGGAGAGCCGGCGCTGGCGGATGTAGTCGCCCACCGTCATGCCGCACAGCATGGCGAAGCCCTTCTGAAAGTAAAAGGGGGATAAAGACGCCTGCTGCGCGATGTCCCGGATGGTCAGCGCCTCCCGGAGATGCTGTTCGATATACTGGATCGCCTGATGAATGCTTGTCACCCAATCCATTGGTCACACCGTCCTTCTGTCCTCCAGCATATCGGAACCAGGCGGCCTCTGCCCGATTTTCCGTGTCCATTTTTGTCCGGCCGGTCAGTGGTTCAGGATGAATTCCTGGACCGGACAGCCAAACTCCTCCGTCAGTCTGCCCTCACAAAAGCCCAGCCGCTTGTAGAAAGCCCGGGCAGCGACCCCGTTGGGATCACCCTCCCGGTAGGTGGTGACGGTGATGGCTTTCCCGCGCTCCATCTGCGTCAGCATGAAGTCCACCATCTGCCGGGCAATATGCTGCCTTCTGTAAGCGGGGTCCACCGCCAGAAAGCACAGTATACCGTTTTCCTTTGAGAACAGCAGGGCGCCCACGACCCGCCCCGCCTCCAATGCACAGATGGCGGAAGACGCTTGGATGAATTGCAGGACGGTGGCCCGATGCTCCGCCATCGCTTCGGCGGTTTCCAGGCCGGGAAAGGCATCCCTGACCTGCTCGACCAGTGCCATCCAACCATTGATATGTTCCGGTTTTGAAAGTTGAATTTTCATAGTGTTATTCCTCAAGGAGGCCATGTTGTGATCCTGTTTCTGATGATTCGCTTTCGGCCGCTGGACCCCAAAGCAGGTCAGGGGGGCTTTACCAGGGCAGTGCTGCAACGGTTTTCGCATTCCGTCTCGGCCTGATGGAAACGGCAGGAAGAATGGGCCTATATCCCCGCCTCGATAAAATGAACGTCTGAGCTGTCCCAGTATTTTTTGTAGACCCGTTCTTTCTCTCTGTCCAGATTCAGCTGGTACATCCGAAATGTGACCAGGATGTTTTTCGGCTGCCACTGCTCCTCGTAAGAATATTGGTATTTCATACCCACGTTTCGCATCACACCGCCGCTTCTGGGGTTGTTTCGGTCATGCGTAGCGGTGATATAGGGCAAAACGTCCTTTTTCACCTGCGCGATCACTGCCCTGCTGGCTTCCGTGACGATTCCTTTGTGCCAATATTCCTTGGAACGCCCATAGCCGAAATCGTGATGTTCGTCCATAGCCACGTTTATGTAGCCGATTGGGGCGTTGCGCTCTTTTAGACAGATCGCATAGGCATACCCGCAGGGCTGGGCATAGATCGGCGCGTACCGTTCCTCGTAAAACTGCTTGGCTTCGTCCATGGTTTTCGCTGGATACCAGGGCAGAAAACGATTGACTTCTTCATCCTGAAGAATCAGGAACAGCGCGTTCACGTCCTGCTCTGTGAATTTTCTTAAAATCAACCGTTCCGTTTCCAATGTGGGTGTATTCATCGGCTTTTTCTCCCTTGTGTGCATGGTATGTGTTTGTCACTGCAACGCAGCGCTTCTCTGACAATGCCTCCCTGCTGCCAGTATAACGGTAAACATCCAGCCCGACAAGACTTACCGGCTCAGCATCCAGGCAATACCGGCAGCGGTGCGCTCCACGCTCTGGACAAAGTGGTTGCCAGGATTCAGCTGGAACACCGTGTCGATCCCTTTGCGCTGGTAATAAGCGCATATCTCCTCGGTGTTCTCCTGAACCGTGCGCAGGATCGGATTCTTGGTTTTGCTCTCCTTATCTCCCAGAGAGAAATAGATGCAGTCCGGCTGGTGCTGTGGCTCATGGGAGAAGATGTGCTCCTTCATTCCGGGAAACCAGAGGGAGCCGGACATGCTGCCCACCCGGGAAAACAGGTCCGTCTGGTAGATGGCATACAGGGCAAACAGTCCGGCCAGAGAGTATCCGGCGATTCCCCGCCAGCGAGGAACGCCGCCAAGCTCTTTCTCTGCCGCCGGAATGATCTCCTCGGTCAGAAGCCGCAGATGGTCGTCCGCCCCGCCGGTGCAGGGGTCCGCATTTTTGAAAGTAGGCGGACTATCCCAAGGGGCCATATCGTGGTTCCAGTCCAGATCGCTGATGGCAACCAGCGTGAACGGCGGGCAGCCAGCAGCCTGTGCGGCCTCATACACCTTTTGCCCTTCACCGGAGAAGGTGTTGAGGTAGATAACGGGGGCATCTGCTTCCAAACTCGGGAAAATGGATACCGTTTTTTCGTTTATCGTGAAGGTGTACATCGTGTGCATCATCCGCTTTCTATTGCAACGAAGGTGATAGTCCGGCTGAAATTTTATTCCTATGCTTTTCATTGTATATCAAAGTAGGTATAGACGCAACAATCGTGGAAGCTGTAGGAAGTTCTTCTGAGAAAAAACTAAGAATCGTGCGATTGCATGATTTTCTTGCGCATTCCTGCTGAATATGCTATCATTATATACAACGCTGTCAGGTGTTGGAATAGACCTTGGCGGCATGATCGCATAAACCAAATGCTCTGCCGAACGGCAGAGCATTTTTGCCTATCTGGAGGAATCTTCTTATGGCAGTCAGTTATAAAAAACTTTAGAAGCTACTCATTGACAAAGATATGAAGAAAAAGGACCTGTGTGCAAAGGCAGGAATTAGCCCTGCCTCTGTTACAAAACTGGGGAGAAACGGGCATGTAAGCACAGAAATTTTGCTAAAAATATGCACAGCCCTGGATTGTAAAATTGAGGATATTTTAGAAATTGTGCCTGATAAAGAATTGTCCTGAAAAATGGACTTTTATTGTGAGAAAATATTATGTAGGCGGGTGTAAATACATACTGCTTGTATAAGGAAGCGAGGATTGCTCCATGGCAAAACTGATTGGAAGCGCACAATCCACTAACTTTGGAGAAAATTTGTTTATACGCAAAGCCCAAGAATTTTTGGACGATCAGTATATCATTTACTGGAATCGTCAAATATATGGCCGTGAGTTTGATGTCTGCATTCTTATGCCAGGGAAAGGCATTTTGGTTGTGGAACTAAAGGGGTGGCGTGAAGAAAATATCCTTCGCATTGAGAATAGTGATACCATTATAATCAAAACAAACGAAGGGGAAACGCTTGCTACGCCACAAAAGCAGGCGCGCGGATATCGTTTTGCAATTGAGAGGCATATACGTCAAAATACAGGTAAGTTTCCATTAGTATTTCAAATGGTCTGCCTTCCTCAAGTTTCTAAGGATTTTTATCACAGTAAAAGGCTGGATGTGGTTTTGGATGAGTCATTCACTATATTAAAAGAGGATTTGGATGACACATCTTCTTTCTATAAAAAAATTGATCAAGCTTTATCGGAAGTCTATCACTGGAAACGAGATCCATTCGATTCAAAAACCATGTTGGAAGTTCGCAATCTGTATGAAACTGATGTTGATCTGGACGAAGATGGCGAATCTGAAATTGAAAAAGAGTTGGTGCATTTTTATCATCAGCATGACTATTCTCGCTTTTATTACTTTGCCGACACTGATGAATTGAACTGCAATGTCATCGAGGACATCAAAGCTCAGTATATGTACGGTTGCAAGCTATATTGTGTGTTCTCTAAGAAAGAACAAATGATATTGGTACTTAATGCTCTTGATGCGGCACTTACACAAAAAGGGTTGGTACGAAATCGGGATAATATCGAAATCGCATTTGACGAACAGAAGAGCCATATTCCTCCGGCTACTTCCGTTAATGACATGTTCATGGGCTTTCATTGCTCCATGAGCGTATTGAGTGAGCCTTTTGATAAGAATACTACTTCTTTTGTGATCCATAATGGGGAATATAGCCGTTCTCAAGAATCTATTCTCAAAAAGCTTGGTGAACAGAGCCAGTTCAATTTTGAACAATATGAAGTTGAGCACGCTTCACCGAAAAAGAATATTGTAATTCGTGCCGGCGCAGGTACTGGCAAAACCTATACGATGATTTCCCATATTGGTTTTATTTGCTATACCCAGAGTGTCCCCCTGCGGAAAATGGCCGACCGCATTGTGATGATCACATTTACAAATGAAGCCGCGGATCAAATGGAGGAAAAACTCAAGACATACTTCAGGAATTGCTACCTCATAACCTCCAACCCTGATTACTTGGAAATGGTGTCCAGAATTGAACACATGCAGATCAGCACGATTCATTCCTATGCGAAAGATTTGATTGCTCAGATGGGCACCTCGTTTGGTTATGGAATCGACCTGAGTATAACCTCCAGCGAATTTTATCGCCGCAAAAAAATTACAGATCTACTGGATGAGTATATCCATCAGAAAAGAATCGAATACGGGAACGACTATACAGATAAGCTGGGCATGCCTGTTTACGCTATACGTGACAGTATTCTTGACTTCATTGGAAAGTTACACAATAAAAGTGTCGATATCGAAGCTATTGAGCCTCAAGACTTCGGAACCCTTTTGAATGGCGAGGTCCACGGTGAATTGCACGAATTACTGGCCAGCGTGATCCCGGCTGTTGAGCAAGAATATCTGGGGGAACTTTTAGAAAATAATAAAATCCACCTCAGTTCTATGATGTCTATCCTTAATCGATTCATCAATGATCCAGACAGCGAAAGCAGGATCAGAGAGTTAAAAGTAGATAAAGGTGCCCAACAATTTATGTTTGTTGATGAGTTTCAGGATACAGATGACTCTCAAATTGAATCTTTGATGCGGATTGCCCAGGTGCTTGACTATAATCTGTTCCTGGTAGGCGATATTAAGCAGTGTATTTACCGTTTTCGTGGCGCAAAAGAAAAGGCTTTTGACCAATTGGGAATTGACAAAAATCCCGAGAAGTGGTTGGAGTTTTCTTTGCGGCGAAACTATCGCACGGATAAGTATTTGCTGGATATTTTTGACCGCTCTTTTGCTGCATGGGGTGAAATGAATGAAGAGCTGCTTACCTACGATGTAGCCAAAGATAAACTAATCGGCACAAGAGACTATAACGGAAAATACTTGACTTCCAAGAGCCGGTTCTACCGGCGACTTCCGGCTGCAAATGAAGAGATGCGAATTCCCGTTCTTGTTGAGGAGATCAAAAGAATCCAGAAACGCATTCAATACGAAGAGAGCCACGGAATGAAGCTTTCTGCAAAGGAAAAGAGCATTGCGATCCTGGTTCGTGAAAACTGGCAAGCTGATATGATTCGTACTGACTGTGCCAAGCTTGGAATCAGCGTACATACCAACACGGGCGGGGACTTATATATGTCCCAGCCCGCTATGGACATGCTCACTTTGGTCAATGCTCTGGTTCATTTTGACGAAGCTGACTATCTTTACAACCTGGTAACCTCAAATTTCTTTAACTTGGATATCCCGAAATCCAACCTCTACGAGATACGTATGAAGATTCGCAGCGGAAAGTGGCGGGCGAAGGCAGATGAGAAAGAACAGGTGAATTACCTTATTAACTTTATGAATCTGATGCTTGCAAACACCGTTGATAAGAATAACAGGTGGGAATATATTGTTGCAAGCCTTAGAACACAGCCCGTACTTCAGGCCATTCGCAAGGTGTACAGCACTCTTGAACCCTGGAAACACTTCAGCGACGATCCTTGGAAACAGCATTACTATCAGCTGAATGTTGATTTGTTGTTTGAGCAGCTCATCAACGCTTGCAATGTGGATCGACTTACTATTAACACATTGCAGGAGCATCTTTATAATAGCATCATTTCTCAGGTCTCTGTCGATAGTCGAACTCCTGCCAGCAATGAGGAAGAGTCTACCATTCAGTGTATTACAGTACATAAATCGAAGGGACTTGAATATGGCCATGTAATTCTGCCCTTTTGCTCTGCTTCCATGGATTTTATCAAAAGGACGCAGTTACATATCAGCACGACCAAGTACCAGGGCCGGTATCGTATTGGTTATAGCATGAGTGTGGGCAATTCCGGTCAAACTGTTCAAAATGATTTCTATGATGAAGTCATTGAGAAGTCTGAAAAAGCTCGGGAGGAAACCCGCATCCTCTATGTTGCTATGACAAGGTCGATTCGCTCATTCTCCTGGGTGGAAGTTCAGGGAAAGCAGAACCTATCTTGGCAGAATCTCATAGAAACAGAGGTGTAAGAAATGCCGTTTAAAATCTACACATATGAAGACCCTTATAAGTTAGATAAAGCGGATTTCTGGAATGAGATTTCTGCCTTACCACACTTCTGTAGTGCAAGAACCCTTGTAAATGGCCTCAAGGATGTTTTGGGTGATCGAATTGAGGGTTTGATTTGTCCATTGGATGAATTGGTCAAACACGAAGATGTTTATATGCAGTGGACGGATAATATCAGCCTTCGGATTCAACAGTATAGTGCTTTCTCAGCAGTGTTCAAGAAACTGTTAGAGAAACGGAAAATCAGTAAGCCGTTCCACATGGCTTTGGCTCACAATCAAAATCATTTCCTTGAAGCTGTCCGTCTCTTCATAGAATTGGATATCGGTGCATCTGCTGTTGATGCAAGCAAGGGAAACACGGAGCAACGGCTCTTTGTCTATATGCTGAAGCAAGCACAGCAAAGTTCGCTTTTCAGGTTTCCAGAAACTCCTTGCCGTGAAAAGCTCAAAGAAATCGTTGTGTCTCTTGCAAAAAAGGAAGTTGAAGAGTGTACTGGAACACCACAGGAAGCAAAGCGTTGTGAAAGAGCTGTCGATATTACCAAAGCGCAACCCTTTGACAGCATTGTGGTTCACGGTGTGCATCAGTTTACACCGGTACAGCTCCGGCTTTTACTTGCTATGGAAAAGATGGGGATAACCATCATCTTTTTGTTCAATTATCAGAAGAAGTATTCCAAAATTTATTCCTCCTGGAATGAAATCTATGGTTGCTTCGAAGTTCCCATTCACCATGATACTGCTGTATGTGAATATGAGCTCCCCACAATGCAAAATCCCAGCAATGCCCTGGCCTGCGCAATAGGCGAAATTTGCGAAGATAGAAACGCAGTAGGCGGTCCGTTACTTAGGAAATGGCATAAGCTGTACAAGAGCGTTCAGCTTATGGAATTTGCGAACATTACAGAGTATGCACATTTTGTTTCCAATCACTTTGATGCGGCGATTCAGCGATATTCTGAATCGCGTAGTGTCATGGAGAGAGGCAATGATGTATGGAACAATGCGGCTGTTCTCCGACATTTGGATGAACAAGTATACACTGCAAACAAAGATGTTCACACCTTGCTTAAAATCTACTATCCTGAATACGCCAAAGATCGTCACTTCCTTTCCTACCCTATCGGACAGTTCTTCTCTGCGATTTACCGTTTGTGGGACTATGAGCACAGACAGATCATTTTCGATATCAACGCTATAAAAGAGTGTTTGTCTTCCGACATCCTCAGTGTAGCTCCAGGAGAAGTACTGCTGCGTACCTTCTACAATGTTGCAATTCTCTTTGAAAATGTGACAACATACGAGGAATTTCAAAGCAAGATTATTGAGGGCTATGCCAAAAACTATGATAAGCTGGCGGCAACACCGGGTACGGATACACTTTCCGAACTGAAAAATCTATCCGTTTACAACAAGTACAAGGTTGCAAAAAAAGACTTACTTACGCTCATTCGGGCAATTGAAGAGATCAATGAGATTGCTACATATCTGTTTGCTCTGGACAATTCTCGTGAGGATTTCATCAATTTTGGAAAGCATTTCCGCAACCTCGAAGAGTTTCTCAAACAGCGTGAGTTAGCTCTGGCCAATGAGCAAGAGCGAGCCTTGATTTCGGATCTACAACTGCGCCTCGATAAAATAAAGCCGGAAAACTCTACCTTCTCCGGTACATTTAGAGATTTGCAAGAGGGACTATATTACTATTTGAAGCAGAAGAACGATGAAGATCAAGGCGTAGACTGGATTGTAAAAAACTACGAGCAGATTGACGGCGATATTCTACAGAGCAAACGTCAATTTGAGAAAGAGCAACGTAAAGTTTACCACTTTGCATGTGTATCGGATCGCGACATGAATATGAGTGTCAACGACCAACTCCCGTGGCCTCTCACGGACGAGTTTATTCGTGCTGCTTATTCCCCCATTGATCTACAGTTTCAGGTGTACTACACCGCACTGGGGGAACGTAGCAATTTTCTTAGATATGCTCTGTTTTACGGTCTGTGCTACAATCGCTGTGATGTTCGGCTCAGCTATGTGAGGCAGTATGGTGACGAAACAACGGAACCTTATGCTTTACTGTCCATCTTGGGATTATTACCTAAGGCTGATCTGATTGAACGCGTCAATAAACCTGTTCCATTTTCAATATCCGTTGGACAAGATGTGACCAAGGGCGTTAAATATGACCGATATCAAATGATGGATATGTTTTTATGCCCGTATCGCTTTTTCCTGGACTATGTAATGGAAGATGGCCCGGTTATACAAGGAAATTTCCTGTACCAAAAATATTTTGAGAATCTACTAATTGAAGCAGTTTGGAAGCAAATTGGAAAGCAAAATCGCTCAGATGTGATGAAATTTTTACCCCAAATTTTGGCGCAGGAGACGCAGAAACTCGAACCCTACTTTAAGTTTTGGAAATCAACCGAGATTTTAGACCTTAGAGCAAGAGCAAAGAATTACCTTGTCCATGAAATAATTACAGAAGATCACGGAACAACTGTAAAGCCCTACGATCCTTCCCACATGCAGACGCGAAAACTTTTTGGGACGGCTCTATTTTCTGTTGATATCTCTGAAGTTGAAATAAAAAACCCGTATCATGAATTTGAATCGCTTGCAAGAAGAGACGGCTGGAAAAAGATTTATTCACTCCGCAAGCTGCCAAAACCAGAGAATCAAATGCCGGTCGATATTCTTCGTGGCGAAACCAAAAATTATCTCAATCAGACATTTGGAAAAGGTAAAACAGCGATTCCCTCTGATTGGTGCATTTATTGTGTGCATAGAGGAAATTGCATGGAATCTTTCTTATGTAGCCAAATCAGCATGTCCAGCTCCAGGAATGAACCTCGAAGCAATTCGGAGTCCCATACAAACACCTCTGCCAAAGCTTTGCGGCCTTCCGTTTTGGAATCTTTAACAGTGAATATAGAAGAACCCCTTGTTTTGAAGCCAGTTGCGCATGGGGCGCTGGCTACCGATGCTACCCATGACGAGGCTGAAAATGCTGTTTCTGCATCATCTCCACCCGCCATTCCTGATCCTACGGTCGAGAATACACCTTCCGAAGGCAAAGTTGCGCCAAATGAGTGGGGTAATTTTGAGCAAATACTAAAGACCATTCAAGAAATGGTAGAAGGAAACCGCCAGGAAATACAAAGTCTTAAAGGTGAGCTTACCTCGAGAAAAAGCCGCCGTGAGGATACCACTCGCATTGAGGCTCGCTTGGCAGAGGAAGAACGTAGAAGTCAGGAGCTTCTGGACAAGCTTACAGAAACAGAGGATCGACTGGCCACAACAGAGGCCCAGAACCGCGACCTCTCTCATACTGTCAAAACCCAGGATGCACTACTGGAGAGGAAACGAGCACTTGAATTCACAGAGGATGAACTGGAAGAGTTACACAGGTATTCTACAATCATTGTGTTTGACACATGCTCGATTATGAATTATCCGAACCTACTCGACGGTGTAAATGATGGTGAGCTTGTTGTAGTTCCTAAGGATGTAAACAATGAACTCGAACACCATAAGACCCGTTTCGGCGCGGATGAGCGAAAAATCAAAGCGCAGCGGGCTATATCAGCAATCTTTAACTACAAGCGGCATTTCCCGCTTACTTATGCTGAAGGTTTGACTGATTTGGTGCCCAATGTTTACCGTGCAGATACCGGAGAGAAGGAACAAAACGACAATATGATTTTATCTGTGGCCCTCCGATATAAGTACTATACGGATATTCCTGTCATTTTTATTACCGATGATAGAAGCCTTTCCAATAAGGCATCCGGTGAGGGGCTTGAGGTATGGACAGCAAAGGACTTCCTCACTCCACCCGAATCCTCGTTTGAGGATGTGCCTCAGGCGGTTGTGAGCGCAGAGACAGTAGTAGGTACTGAGCCAGCTGAGAGCAGCGAAGCAACACAAATCACAGCAGAGAAAACAAGTGCGGTTGCAGAAGCTGAGAGACGGGCAAAAGCACAGGAAGAATACCTTGCCCAAAAAATTAGTCTGAAGGTACTTCACTTAGAGGCAAGCCAGATTTCTGTTTTACAGAACAATGGAATTAGAACGCTTGCTGATTTTATGGCCCAGACCGAGAGCAGTTTTGCGGGCCTGAAAGTCAAGAAAGGTGTTCCTTTTACTGCAAGATTTCTAAAAGAACAGGAGCGTATCAAGCGTAAACTCGAAAATCTATAACACCGCAAGAGGCTACCATGCAGCATTAGTTTCTTGCTTAAGCTGAGAAAGGAGAGCTGCGTATGTTGGTAGGATGTTACTATCGCTGTCCCATCGTCGTTGAAGAAGGTGACAGAGATCATCCCAGGTTTTATGTCCTTGCTCAGCTTGTCGAGTACAACGAAATTGCCGATGCAGTCAAGGTCGAAATGCACGATCTATTGGGCAGCAGGCAGTACTATGGGGATTTATTTCAGCACAATGTATTCTTTTCTCGAGCGGTGACTCGTTGTGAAGCCTGTCCGGGTGGTGCTGTTGAAGGGGGTTGGGGCCGAGGCACAATTGTGTCTCGCGCCTCTGAACCCTATTCTGAGGACGAACCCTATTGGTATTGGATTAAACTGCCAAATGGACAGCATGTCAAGGAGTGCGAAACAGAACTCAAGTTTGATTATTCGCAGATGAATTTCGCGCCTGATAAGCAGCTCCGGGCCTATGAGTTCCAGCACCCCACTTGGTTCATCAATCATCTCAAGGTAAGCAAAAACCTTCATCTTGTAAACAACGCAACTTATGGTTTCCATGTACTTGCTGGCTGCCGAGCTTTTCTGCTCCCGCACCAGATAAGCACAGTGGCCCGTTGCTTTGAAACCACACCTGTCCGTTATATGCTGGCGGATGAAGTCGGCTTGGGCAAGACAGTCGAGGCGTGTTCTATTCTCAGTATACTGGCCAGTGAAAAGAAGGATCTCCGAGTACTTATCATTGTCCCCGGAGCATTAGCGAGCCAGTGGAAAAACGAGTTGCACTACAAATATGGTCTTAATGCGGCTATTGCCTCGCCTCGTGCCCAGATTTGCCTGCTTCCTATGGAGGATATAGGAAGATCGTTATTGATTCTTTCTATGCCCTGGGATCTCGCTATTGTAGATGAAACACACCGACTTCTTGCCAACGATACTTGGTACAACCAAGTGCAGAATCTCAGCAGGAAAGTAACACACATTTTGCTCTTGTCTGCAACTCCTATACAGGACAGAAACGAAGAGTATCGTCGTCTGCTTGCACTACTCAATCCAGAGCAATATGAAACCATGTCTGCTGAACGCTTTTCCTGGATGGTAAAGCGGCAAAAACGTATCCAGAAGTCCGCCAATCTCCTTTTGGGATATTTGGAGCGCTATGACGAGTACACAGAAATCGTCTTAGACGACCTAAATGGTATCGTAGAAACACTTGAAGATGCAGCCCTGGAGAAAATGGTCAAGGATATTGATCTTAGCGCGGAAGATCAAGGACTTTCCAAGGTTAAGCAAGCTTTAGCGTATATTTGCGAGAATTACAGGATCGAGCGAAGAGTGATCCGCAATCGACGCCAGCTGATTTCCGAAAAGATGGCTCGGCGGACCTTGTGTGCTATCCCGTATTCACCGTTGTCTCTCAACGAAAACTATAATGAGATAGGAGCAATTCAGAATACGCTCGCCTATCTTGCTGATAACGGCGGAGATGACGAAGAATATGTGACCCAAACTGCAATTCCTCTTCTTTCTGCGTTGTTTAGCAGCCCGTGGGCCTTTGAAGATACCCTGCATAAGCTCAAAATTAGTGACGGGATATTGCTGGACAGCGCAGCCGCGTGGAAACGCCAAGCGGAAAATGAACATAGCTTGGTAAATGTTGCGCTTGATGAAGATCCCGATCTCATCAAAGGCCGTTTAATGACTGCCATGAACTATATTGACCAGGAGACAGATATCTTGGACGATGAAACCTGCAAACTGGTTGTATTTACGGCGCATAATGCTACACTGGTTCAGTTTCTGAAATTGTTCAATACGCGATTTGCCAATATGGGTATTCATGCGGTGGCGTTTGGCAAACATATGGATCGAGATGAACTTGAAGACAGCGTATATGCCTTTCAAAATGATCCCGCGTGTCGAGTAATCATCTGTGATGAAACCGGCGGTGAAGGCCGAAACTTCCAGAACGCCTCCCAGATTATCCATCTTGATTTGCCGTGGAATGCCAATGCACTTGAACAGCGTATTGGCCGATTAGATCGTCTGGGACGCAACCCCAACATGGATGTTGTGTCTGTTGTACTCTATGCAGATACTTCTGTTGAGGAGCAACTCTTCCACATTTGGAAAGACGGCATGAAGCTGTTTGAGCAGTCTCTGAGTGGCCTTGAGATTATCACCGGAGAACTAAACGAATTGATCGTTGAAGCTCTGCTGGATGATTACTATACCGGCCTTACCAATGCGTTTGATGATATTCTGGATCAAGCAGAAGAAATGCGAGAAAGTGTTGAGGACGAACAGGATTTTGACCTTGGAGCCACCTTATATCGCCCCTTGTTTCAGGGGATTGATAATGTTCTCGGCATCTACGCATCGGAAGATGACAATCTATTCGCCACAGCCATGATGGGCTGGGGGAAACAGGCCGGGCTTTCCCCTGAGAAACCTACCAGTTCGGGTCTGATTGAGTTCAGAGAAAGCTCTTTCAGCGTAAATGCGGCAAGACAGTCTCTCTTTATCCCTCCTCAGTGGGATAAATATACCAATTCCTCTATTATGAGAAGAGAAGGTAAGCTCCTGGGCTCCTTTGACCGCCGGACTGCGGCAATCCGGGAGGATATTCTTTTCTTTGCACCGGGAGACCCTGTTTACGATTCTATTATCTCAAACGCAATAGGCTGTAACAGAGGTAGATGTACTGGCATCGAAACGCTTGCAGCATACAACTATGATGGTCTTATATTTATCTACAATATCGCGCCAAAACTTGACGAGCTGTTTGAAAACGGGATGACCCTGCAAACATTGTCACAATATAGAATGTATCTCCCCCTCAAACAAATTATGGTTACTATACCCTTAACAGCCCGAAGCAAAGAAGTCCCTGAAAAGGAGATACTCAATACTCTGCTTTCTCTGCGCCCAAATAGCGTCAATCACCTTGGGCGGCGTGGTGGCAGCAAAATGTCGATTTCACCTTTGGAGCGATTTATCAGTCGAACTCCTCCCAGCACCTGGGAACCTTTGGTCGATAAAGCTTCTGCAACGGCCTACAAACGGGCCTGTGCCAGACTTGAAAAGCACTCTGATTTTGAAGCTGCTGAGAAGGAGATGCAGCGCGTTTTGAATGGTTATAGAGCAGAATGTATCTACTTTGAACGGGACATGTCCGGCGTTGATAAAAAAGCACACCTGTTTGATGTGACACTTCGGGCGCTCAAAAATGCGAAACCGGAGTTAGATGCAGTCTGTTTTTTGAGGGTGAGAAGTAATGGATAGTAAAGAGGTATTGCAGCAATACATAGTGGGAGCTATGAAAGCCCAAAGTGCTATTGCAGAATTAGAAAAGAACCTTGTTGATACATCTAATCTTTTGAAAATGCAGGAAGCCGCAAAATCACGGTATGTAATTGGATTTATTCGACGGTCTGTTCAGTTTAAGCGAGAAGTAGCATCGGCAAAGGATATTTGCCTAAACATTCGTGATCTTGTTTTGTTCATTGGGCGCATAAAGCTTACCGAGAAGCTTTATGCGGTTGTAAAAGAGCACGGTGCAGAGTTCGATCTCGTGTGTGAAAATGACCTGCAAGTGTCTTGCTTACACCATATTCCTGAATGGATTGAGCCTCATCAATATATCAAAGACGTGTATGCTCTTCGCCATGACGATGGTATTGAGCTTGAAATGGAATCTTCTGGTGACGCGATACTGGCAACACATACTGGCTTCAACGCCTACAAAAGTTTTGAGCAAAAGGTAGCCGTTCATACCGCTTTGAATTTACCCAATGGGCATACGCTTCTTATTTCCCTTCCTACCGGCGGAGGTAAAAGCTTGGTTACGCAGCTTTTGGCCAGCTCTTCTGATGGATTGACAGTTGTGATTGTACCCACTGTGGCGTTGGCTTTAGACCAGTATTATGCAGCACAGCAAAACCTGACAAACGAAACTGAGATTTATTGTTATCGCGGAGAGCAGTCTGAGCTTGAAAGGGCTAAAATCATCCAATCTCTGAAAGACAGAAAGGCTCGTATCCTTTTTACTTCGCCTGAAGCAATCCTCAAAAACTCAGAACTTCACCGCATACTGGACAACGCTGCAAAAGACCATTATTTAGCCAATGTTGTGGTTGATGAGGCCCATGTCGTTCCAGACTGGGGTGTGTTTTTTCGACCCGACTTTCAAATTTTCTCTATTCTATTGAAGAAGTGGGAGCATGAATCAAAAGAATTTATCCGTACTTTTCTGCTTTCGGCTACGCTGTCTGATGATGTAGTTGATACCTTGTTTGCACTGTTTGGTTCAAGTGGGAAAAATGCTCAGGTTCGTTGCGATGCACTTCGCCAGGAGCCACGATTCTATTTCCACTCCGCAAAGTCTCGAGGCGAACAAGTTAATAAGACTATCGAGGCCATCAAGTTACTTCCAAAGCCGATGGTTGTCTATGTACTTGAACCAAGAGAAGCGAAGGAATTGCAAAAAAAGCTTTGTGAATTTGGATACAAAAATATCCCCGTTTTCACCGGAGACACCAAAGAAACAGACCGAAATACCATATTAACCGGCTGGAAAAATCATGACTTTGACGTTGTGATTGCTACTTCTGCCTTTGGTATTGGTGTTGATAAACCTGATGTTAGAACAATCATTCATGCTTGCTGTCCTGAAAATCTGAGCAGATTTTATCAGGAGGTAGGGCGTGGTGGCCGTGATAGACTTCCATCGCTTAGCCTGTTTATCCCGTACCAGAGCAGATATGACAGTGATGGTGATGTGCGTCGGGCGCTGGGCCTTGTCAGCAAAAGAGTTCTTACGGTTGAACGAGCTGTTATCCGTTGGAAGGCACTGCTTTCTAACCCGACCGCAATGATTGATTCTGATGAGTGTGTTTTGAACACCTCCGCTACTCCGCCCACGATGACCGACGAGGAGGCCGAGTATGCAGGGAACCGGAATGTTGCATGGAATGTCAACCTGCTCCTATTCCTACATCGGACGGGGTTTATTGATCTTCTGGATGCAAACTATGTGTTCGATAAGAAATCGAATCCGCCAAAAAAATATTACACGGTTACAATCAAGTTGCTACAACCCGATATTCTTAGCGATGATGACAGCCTCGCGAATGCACTGACAGAACCTCGTGCCCGAGAATATGAATCACAAATGGTTGGATATAGAATCATGAGTGAGCTTGTATCCTCTCCCAAAGCATTGTGCTGGGGACGTGTTTTCAGGCACCTTTTTCCGCTTTCCAGAGAAGTGTGCAACGGCTGCCCAGCAGATCCTGAAGGTCGAATCACCAGTGATGACACCTATAAGCTACGAACAGATCCAGAGATTACACTTCCCGCTGCACCTCCGTCTCCTCGTTTGGGACGAAATATGGGTTCTTTTAATGAAATGATTATCAGCAGACCATCGACCGGGCTTTGCAGCACAGAAGAGGTTGCTCTGATTGCAGAAAAGGCTTCTCAAAATGATATCGGTGCATTTGTTGTTCCAAACCGGCTATCCAATGAGATCATTTACAGTGGCATCCTCTTAAATTACGAAGAGTTCTATTATGCGGTTGCCCATTGTCCCTATCTCTTTGCTAAAGGTGTTGTCTGCATCTTTGATGGCGACACCGCCACAAACTTTACCCTGTACAAAAACCTTGGAAAACTGGATGCCCTTGGCTATCGTAAGATACTCTACTGCAACGAGAATACCATCGTTGCCAATGGTGGCAGGACGATAAGAGAGTATAGCGATGGTTATCCTATTCCGATCCAAAAATTCTAAAGGAGGTATTCGTATGTTCAAAGCTAATCCAGACGGCATGCGAATGGAACCGACCCCGGAGCGAGTTCTCTCTGTCTGCCGCTTGATTTCCCATGATAGTATGAGCCGGGATGAAGTGCGTAAGTGCATGACATTGGGCATCAATGACGAAAAAGAAATCGACCAAATCAACAAGTCAATCAATGTGGCCCTCGAAGAGCTCTCCCTCATCAAAGCTAATGCAGAGAATTTGATCTTAGCGGTTGATCCTGGCGTAATCGCCTCCCCTAAAGCTTTTCGGCGGTATGTGAGTGCGCGGGTTTTCTCTGCGAAAGACACCACATTTCACATGTTCACCAAATGGCTGATTGCTCAAAATGAGCGAATCTTTGCGCTAAAATCCTGGGAAGGCCTGGCTAAGACCTGCGCTTCCGAAGTAAAAGAGCTGGCTGCACTGAATGAAAACGCTGTCCTGGGATGGCGCTTTTGGGCTGCTTTTTTAGGGCTTGGCTATTTGAGCGGAACAATGATAATCCCCAATATGAAGCTGCGGTTAGAAGATGTATTGGCAACTACATACACAGAAAAGTTCAAATATAACGAGACTGTTCTCGCCCAGGACTTCGTACTTTGGCTGAGCACAAAAATCCCCGAAGTTGAGATTGGTAGCAATCTTCCTCTGGCTCTTTCTGCTGGTCTTCGCACACTGCATGAAATTGGTCTCATTAAACTTGAAACATGGTCTGACTCCACTCCAGTCATGCTCTACTATGTAGACGGTGATCCTATCAATGGGTTCACACATATTTCAGTGAAGGAGGCGATGGCCTCATGAATTGGGAACGATATCGTTCTGTCATGGAACGGTATGCGATTAAAACAGATGATATGGCTACTGAAGATGCCTATTTCATGTCTACTCACATGCCGTTCTCATCTCTTGAGCTTTTCCGTGGCGGCTATTATGAAGAGGGGAAAATGCCTGCCCCTACAAAGTTGATGAGCGAAGATGAGGTTTTCGAGCAACTGATCTATAATCCTGACAATGAGCATCGTATGGTCATTGTTCGAGGTAATCACGGCACTGGTAAATCTCATCTTATTCGCTATTTAAAAGGCAAGTTTGAAAGAAGCCCCTCTACTATATATAATCCTGCAACGGAGCAGTTGGTGTTCCTGCGTCGTTTGAATAACTCTGTCCGCGGTGCTTTTTCTCAGTTGTTGGAACAGGATGCAATCAAAGATCCTGATGTTGCAGATAAGCTGCGCAAGTTTGTGGTTTCTTCCGATTCTAAGGATGAAGGTTCTTTCAAAACAGAGATTTTGTATGCCTACATTGCAGCTGTACGAAACGATATGTCCGGAGAAACCTACAAAGCGGTCAAGTGTCGTGACATTGCCAGCTACCTTGCTGACAGCCGTGTAAGTGAACATCTATTGCGTGAAGGTGGCGCAATATCCAGATGCTATAATGTCATCACTGCTCCGAGTAATCAGATCCTTCAAGATACCACAATTTTTACAGAAGAAGATTTTAATGTATCTAAAATCATCCGAGCTGTAATGAAACAGGGCGATCCCCAAGCGTCCCTGTTTGCGGCCTCCTTGAAAGGCGATGACTTTGAGATTACCAAGCTCATCAACTATCTCAACAGGTTTACGAGAGAGGTCATTCAGCGTTGTGCAGATATTTCCAGTGAAAATGCGGAGACGATTTTTGCTCAGCTGAGACGAGACTTGAAAAAGCAAGGCAAAAACCTAACGATTTTTATCGAGGACTTCACCGGCTTCACCGGAATTGACCAGGAACTCATTACAGCGCTTTCTTATGAGCATGGCGGCGATTACGCAGATCTGTGTCGTGTTACTTCGGTAATCGGCATTACCAACGACTATTATTATGCGTTTCGAGGTAATTTCAAAGACCGTGTAACACACCAAATTGAGGTCACAGAACGCTCCTATGGAACTGACGAGTTTATCATTCAGATGGCTGGACGGTATTTGAACGCAATTTACTGCGCCCCCGAGGAACTCCATAGTTGGATTGAGTCTGGCGCCGATTTGAGTGAATTGCCAATCAGTGATTTTACACCACCTTGCGAATGGGATACCACGACCATCGGCAATAAGGAGGTAACACTATATCCATTTAATCGGCATGCACTGTTGACTCTGTACGAATCTCTTGCGACGAAAAGCCCGAGAATGTTCTTGAAGAATGTTATTCGTGCTCAGTTAAAAGAATATTTTGATGGCAAGCAGTATGGGGATGGTTGGTATTTTCCGCTTAACCCCAGTAATGCTCAGATGTCCAATGACCCACACAGTTCTTCCATTGATCGTTTGGAAAGTATGGGTTCTGACGATAAGAACCGTCTGAAAGCGTTGTTTGCTATTTGGGGTGACGGCTCTGCATCCGGTGTGAAAGAAACCGATGGGATACTGCGTTTTGGTGGGCTTAATCAAGCTTTCCTTGCAGATGTAGGATTGACTACCTTTACTGGCATAGGTGAAATTGTGGACAAATCCACGGGGAAAACTGTATCTCCGGCTACTGCATCCGAACCAGCAAAACACAGCGGGAGCACTCCTGCTCGCCAAACTACTACTCCGGAGCCTCCCAAGGCTAAACCTCCTGTCGATGGTGCTACAAAGAATTATCTGAAATTTAAGAACGACATCACGGCATGGTTTACCAAGGGGGAAACCTTGAAATACGATCCCGATTATCGTGGCTGGCTTCGTACTCTTGTTCGCGGCGACTCCAAACAGTGTGGCGCAATTAACTGGCAGGATATTGGTATCCCGGCCTATATTGCCGAAGAGCGCCTTTCTGACCTGGGTTGCTACTATATCGACGATCAAAGTTCTCCCACAAACATTGATAGAGCTATCGTTTACATGGATAGAAGTTCCGAAAGCCGCGATGCTCTGATGGCCTTGAATGAACTAAACTATGCAAAGGGTTGGGATTTTGAAGGCGCAGCTTACTATCAGCAACGATTGATTACTTGGTTGGAACGCAGAAAAGCCGAAATTATCGAAAAAGTTTCTGCTACGAAGCAAGGAGAAGAGCCTCTTCCGGTATTGGAGTGGTGCCTTTCGATTCAATATCTTAAAGCCTGTATTTTGGGGCAGAGGGTTGATACAAGTTCTCCCTATTCAGTAATCAAATCCTTGTTCAAGGATTTCAAGAAAGATGATAGCATCAAGAGAGATACACGTGAGTGGAACGACATGATTCAGTTCGTCCTTAACCGCAAAGCTGACTTCGATAGCGCACTGACTTTCTTGAAGCAAGCTTCCGCGACTACAATGGGTGCTGTCCATTTTGCTGTTGACCCCAACACGAAATCCTGCTACCGAATGGACGAACTGGTGCTGGCCACTGAAAATCTTATGGCTTCCGACTGGGATATTGAAGCAACTTTGCCCGGTAGTATCCCACAGAAGCATCTTCTCTACAATCCTGCTACGCTGTTGAAATCGCTCTATCCAAGCGTAAAAAAAGCTATGGCTGCGGATACTCAGGAAGCTGCAAAGGTGGTAGGAAAACTCAAAGAGTATATTGGTGAACTCAACCAGAAGAATCTCATTGATACTTTGTCTGCTATTCAAGAACTATTTTCTGTGTTTTCTGCAAATGGAATCATAGGAAGTACAGAGCTAAGAGTAAAGTATGAAAAGCCTCCCATTGAAACAGCTAAGACTGTTCTGGGGCATATTAAGCTGATTGAAGATGCCGCCTCTGTTCAAGCGGTAAAGCAGCTAACAGCATACTCTGGTAACTCCCTGCATGTTCTATATGATTTCCTTCGAGATATCCAGATGATTGCCCAAAAGGCTGACCAAGAGGGAGCGAAAGCCCAAAAAGATATAGCAGCTACTGGTGGTTTTGCCGGTACAGAAGCATTGTCTGAAGCTGCATTATCTTCTATGGAAGCACTTTACGCACAGCTTGAGAATATGGAGGTGTACGAAAATGCTGTTAACTGACACAATCAAAAATTGCACCTCCGCCATCAAAAAACGCAGAGCGACAATCGAAAGCAAGCAGCACGCTGAAACTTATGCGAAGGCGTTGGCACAGCTTGCCCAGGCCACTGAGAGCATTAAAGATACCATTGATTGTGCTGCTGCCATGAAAGAAAAGGGTATTGTCAGCACTTCGCTTATGGATGAGTCTACTCGCAGCGAATTACTTGCTTGCATTGACGATTGCGGCAACGGCGTTTCCGAAATGCGGTTGACCTTGGAAACGGTTAGGCTGCTGAAATCTAAGGGAGATGCGGTTGCAGCGCAAATTAAAATCGTATGGCGTGATGCGGCTCAGAAATATTCTGATGGTCCGAAAGGTTATTTGTCTATGATTGGCGGTCTATCAAATGACCCCAAACGAGCAAAGGATCTGACAGAAAGTATTACCCAAACAGTCACTGGAAATCCATCCATCAAAGCAGTAAATAGCTTGGTTTCCTATGTGGTGGAAGCAACGCAAATTACTGAACAATTCTCTTTGAACCCTGAAATCGAAGACTTCTTGAAGAAGGTATCTTCTCAGCGAGCTACAGTTTTCGATTTGACCCCCAATATCATGGCATGGCTCAAGGAAAAGAATCTTGCAGGCAAGCTAAGAATTAGATTTTAGAAAGGAGTGTGACAATGACTATTCTCGAAGCGATTAAAACTGTACTTAGCAAGAAAAAAGATGGATTAACCTGTAAAGAGATAACAAATCACATACTTTCTGAGAAGTTATATACCTTTAATACAGCAGATCCAAACTCAATTGTTGGCCATAGTCTCCGCAGGCACTGTCAGGGACTTGAATTTCCCTCGGCACATCCAGTTAAACATTTCTATATTGTATCAGGGAAACGCGGAACAGCTGTTTATTCACTTATAGATTCAATATGCGCTACTTCAGCTAATGATGTAACTAATAGGCATCCAGTGTCCTCTGCGTCCGACCTGTTACCAGAGGAAAAAATGCAGAAGTACTACAATCAACATAAAGAGAGCGTAAAGAATCAACTCCTTGATATGATCCTCAATAATGATCCGAGTTTTTTTGAACACCTTGTGGTTAAACTTCTTCTTGCTTTAGGATATGGTTACGGAACGGATGCGGGCCAAGTTGTAGGGAAGTCTCACGATGGCGGAATTGATGGAATCATAAATGAAGACAAGCTTGGTTTGGACAAAATTTACATCCAGGCCAAGCGATATGCATCAAGTCACAATGTTGGCTGCAAAGAAATACAGGCGTTTTCTGGGGCAATGAAAAAAGTAACCAAGGGGGTTTTTATTACGACTTCCAGCTTTACGAAAGATGCACGAAAGGAGGTTTTAGAGCAAGTAGGAAAGCAGATTGTACTGATTGATGGCTCCCTACTTACGGATTTAATGCTCCGTAGTGGTATAGGAGTTCGATGTGTGCAAACATTCGGTACCTATGAAATTGATACGGATTTTTTGGGTACTGCTTGATTAACAAGAGAGATAAGGGGTGCTGTCGGAAAATAGTCCGTTGACAAGCATAAAAAGAAATGCCCCCAGAAGGCAGCTTTTTGGGGGCATTTCCTATTTATTGATTTTGTTTTATCTATAAAAACGGAGAAGTAGTCTTGAAAGCTGGTAGTGTCAAGAGTTTTGCGCAAATTGGTTTACAGCCCCTGGCATGAATGAAGTTAGCCAGCAATGGAGGCATCCTCAAAGGCTGCTTCCAGGTGCTTCATATTCATGTATTTCTTGTTGCCCCAC
>NZ_JADCKF010000016.1 GCF_014982855.1 Pseudoflavonifractor gallinarum
GTAATCCGTGTGCAATTTCGACTTGTATTGTGTTAAAAAATATGGTACGTAGTACAATATAATTGTACTGAGTACAAACCTCTAAACCATTGCGGCACAAAGAAATCCCCTGCAACCATTGCGGTTACAGGGGATTTTGTTTTGGTGGAGGCGGGGGGAGTCGAACCCCCGTCCGAAAACGCTTCAGCAGGAACTTCTCCGGGCGCAGACGGTTCTTTCCATTCCCGCACCCTGACGTGAGCCGTCACACTTCAGGGATTGGTAGCTTCATGATTCATGGTGCGCTCAAAGCTTTGCGCACACACGTGCACCACTAAACGACGCCCCATCCCGGCTCGTGGTCCTTCCGGGTGGGACGGCCGCTAATTAAGCAGCGGCGAGAACGACGTTATCGTTGTTCTTTAATTTATAAGTTGCCCATTTTAGAGATGTTAGGCGCATCTGCCCGCTATTCCGGCCTCTACGTCCCCGTCGAAACCAGTACGCCCCCATGTCGTCGCAAAGTCTGCTCCACTCGGGATACCCAGGCACAGACATCCCTTGCTTCGCTCCCTTGCGCCTCCTCTTCCCGCCGAACCCATGTTATTGGGTTTCGGCGGGATGGGAGGTTGCAGTTCCCTGGTGGGAACAACGATCACAGGAAAAACTTGAAACTCAGCACTTTTCCGGCGCGGGGTAGTCCACACCGAAGGTCTCCACGGTCACGCTCTTCATCCGCTGCTCCTCAAAGGGGCGGTCCATAGCGTCGGTCTTGACGCCCACGATGGCGTCGGCCACGTCCATACCCTCGATGACCTTGCCGAAAGCGGCATACTGGCCATCCAGGTGGGGCGCCTTCTCTACCATGATGAAGAACTGGCTGCCAGCGGAGTTGGGGTGCATGGCGCGGGCCATGGAGAGCACGCCGCGGTCATGCTTCAGAGTGTTCTGCTTGAAGCCGTTGCCGGAGAACTCACCCTTGATGGAGTAGCCGGGGCCGCCCATGCCGGTGCCTTGGGGGCAGCCGCCCTGGATCATGAATCCGGGGATAACACGGTGGAAGATCAGGCCATTATAAAAGCCGCTCTTCACCAGGCTGATGAAGTTGTTGACGGAGTTGGGAGCGATCTCGGGATAGAGCTCGGCAACCATCTTGCCGCCGTTTTCCATCTCAAAGGTCACGATGGGATTCTGAGCCATAGGAAACACGTCCTTTCGTATACATCACGCGTAAAAGCGGCCGGATCAGCCGTAATTGCGTCGGGTCTTCATGGTGCGGTCCATCTCCCGCTTGGCGTCCTTGGCGGCCGCGGCGTCCCGCTTGTCATAGAGCTTCTTGCCCTTGGCAAGACCGACCTCCAGCTTGACGCGGGAATCCTTGAAATAGAGGGAGAGAGGGATCAGAGAGTACCCGTCCTGCTTCACCTTCATGAACAGGCGGAGGATCTCCCGCTTGTGCATCAGCAGGGAGCGGGGCCGGAGGGGATCTTTGTTGAAGATGTTCCCCTTCTCGTAGGGGCTGATGTGCATGCCGATGACCTGCATCTGCCCGTCTTTGATGAGACAGAAGGAGTCCTTCAAATTCACATTGCCCTGACGGATGGATTTGACCTCGGTGCCGGAAAGGGCAATGCCGGCCTCATAGCGGTCCTCAATAAAGTAGTCATGAAAGGCCTTGCTGTTTTTCGCGATCAGTTTTGTGCCCTTGCGCTCCACGGTCTCACCTCCGCTCCGGATCTCTGGTGTCTATCGTACCAATATTATAGCATGTCTGTCAAGCAGTTCGACGAAAGGCGTGGGAATCTTCCCGTATTGGCTCAGGGATCATAGAGGAGCAGCTGCTCCAGGGCCTGCCGGTCAAAGACGGGGCGGCCGTATTCGGCCAGTTGTCCCTCCCGGAAGGGGGTGGAGGGCAGAGAGGTGCCGTACTCGCTGAGGATATGGATGGCGCAGCGCTCCGTGCCGGGCAGAGAGAGCCACCAGGCGTCCTTCCACCAGAAGAGCGCGGCCGACGGGGGGAGGGCGGGCAGGCTCCGGGCGGCGGCACACAGCGTTGGAAGGGAATCAAAGATGAACCAGATCTGACGAGGCGGACGGACATAGGCAAAGACCAGAAGCCCGTCGCCCCCGGGGTAGGCGTCCACTTCCAGGGTGCCCTCCAGACAGATGCCGGCCTCCCGGCACAGGGCACGGGTAAGGGTCAGGGCGGCCTCGTCGGAAAAGGTGTCGCCAGTAACTCCCCGTTCCTCCAGATCGGAGGGGGAGAGATAGAGGGCAATGCTGGATGTACCGATGGGGTGAATGGTCATGAAATGCCTCCTCTTTCCATAGTGTTCCCCTGGGTCCGGAAGAGGGAATAGGGGATGGATTGCTTCCATTATACCGGGGCGGCGGGGGCTTTTACAGCGGTAATGTTTCCCCCGGACGGCAGTGGGAAAAATTGGCCGCCGACAGGGGTCCGGACTGGCGGGCGGCCGCCATTTGTGGTACACTAATACAATACGGAACCAAGCCGGAAGAACGCAGACGGGCGAATGCCCGGAGACAAGGAGTGTTACGCGTGGAGTTGTTGGAAAAGACGCTGTCCTCTGAGATCAAATTCAAAGGTCGTATTGTTACCCTGCGCCTGGATGAGGCTGAGCTCCCCAACGGGCGGAAGGCCTCCCGGGAGGTGGTAGAACATCCCGGCGGCGTGGTGATCCTGCCCCTCTATGAGGATGGCACCGTCACACTGGTGCGCCAGTTCCGCTATCCCTTCCAAAAGGTCATTGCTGAGCTGCCCGCCGGTAAGCTGGAGTACGGGGAGGATCACCGCCTGGCGGCTCTGCGCGAGCTGAGCGAAGAGGTGGGCGCGGTGCCCGATGAGCTGACCTATCTGGGCTGTATCTATACCTCTCCGGGCTTTTCCAGCGAAGTGCTGCACATGTATCTGGCCCGGGGGCTCCACCAGGGGGCGTGCCACCCCGATGAGGATGAGTTCCTGGAGCGGGAGCGGATTCCCTTCCAGACGCTGGTGGAGCGGGTCATGTCCGGCGAGATCGCGGACGGAAAGACGGTAGCCGCCGCGCTGAAGGTCAAGGTGCTGCTGGGCCTTTGATTCCTGGAGCATACAGAGCGCGAGACAAGAAGGAGGAGACCCATGAAAAAGCGGGTTCTGATTGTAGAGGATGAAAAGAATATCGTGGATATCCTCAGCTTCAATCTGGTGCGGGAGGGCTATGAGACGTTGGAGGCCTATGACGGAGAGGCTGGACTCCAGCTGGCGCTGGAGCAGAATCCGGACCTCATTCTGCTGGACCTGATGCTGCCCAAGCGCAGCGGGTTTGATGTCTGCAAAGCCTTCCGGGAAAAGAACCGGAGCACGCCGGTGCTCATGCTCACCGCACGGGAAGAGGAGACTGACAAGGTGCTGGGGCTGGAGCTGGGGGCCGACGACTATATCACCAAGCCCTTTTCCATGCGGGAGCTGTTGGCCCGGGTGAAGGCCAATATCCGCCGTACCGAGGTGCTGCTGCACGAGGCGGCCAAGGAGCCCCGCACAGATAGCGGGGCCAATCAGATCGTACAGGGCCGCATCCGCATCGACACAGACGAGATGGTGGGCTATAAGGATAACGCTCCGCTGGACCTCACGCAGCGGGAGTATGAGCTGCTGAAGTTTCTGGCGTCTCAGCCGGGGAAGGTATTTTCCCGGGAGGCGCTGATGGAACATGTCTGGAACTACGAGGGATATGTGGGCGATGTGCGGGCGGTGGACGTGGCCGTCCGGCGCCTGCGCGAGAAGGTGGAGGACGACCCCGCTTCGCCCCAGTTCATCCTGACCCGGCGGGGACTGGGGTATCTGTTCCACGGGGAAGAGCAGTAAGGAAAGAAAGCGGGGGCGTCCTCGGGGCCCCACAAAGTGGGGCGGCGCGTACGCGCCGGAGGGAGGATGGATTCATTTCATCCTCCCGCATATAGGAAGAACGGGGACCCAGTGGGCTTGCCCACTGGGCGGGACCCCGCTTTGCCCCAGTTCATCCTGACCCGTCGGGGATTGGGGTACCTGTTCCACGGGGAAGAGCAGTAAGGAAAGGAGAGGAGGCGCGCGCATGTTTCGCAGCCTGCATATGAAACTGGTGCTCATCATGACGCTGCTCATCGTGTCACTGATGACGGTGGTGGGCGCCTTCCTCATCAATTCCGTGGTGAGCTACTATATTCACGACTTCTACACCAGAATGGAAGAGGTGTTCGGACAGGACGCCGACCTGATGGCGGCCCTGCGTACTCCGGTAGAGGGAGAGGAAAACGGGGCCAAGCAGATCGCCATGATCCTGGAATCCTATAACGGCTCCCTCGGCGTAGATGGACGCAACCGGAACTATTATGTTCTGGACGGACAGACCGGGCGGTGTCTGGAGACCTCGGATACCCAGAGTGATCCCATTCTGGATTTCAGCTCTTTGAATCTGAGTCTCGCCCTCAACGGCAAGGACGGCGGATATGAGAGCGACGTATCCTCCCGCTATATGGATGTGGCCTTTCCCATTGAACGGGGAGAGAGCGACTATATCATCTATATCTATGATAACCGCGCCAGCATCTCAGACCTGAATGGGGCCCTCATCGATCTGATCGTCAAATCGCTCTTTTTCGGACTGATGATCTCGGTGCTTCTCTCCTTCCTGATGTCCAAGACCATGGTCATTCCCATTGAACGCCTGACTGAGGGGGCCGAGCGGGTGGCCGAGGGGGACTTCTCCTACAAGCTGGAGGTGGCCTCCCGGGATGAGATCGGCATTCTGACCGGAACCTTCAACGCCATGGCGCAGCAGCTCCAGGAGACGCTGACCGAGGTGGAGAATGAGCGCAATAAGCTGGATACCCTCTTCCTCTATATGACCGATGGCGTGGTGGCCTTTTCCGCCTCCGGCGCGGTGATCCATGCCAATCCCGCTGCGGAGGAAATGCTGGGGCGGCCCATTCCTGTGAGCAATGAGGAACAGGGAGAAGAGCCGAGCTATAACTATGAGTTCCTCTTTGGGGATATTGCCCCCCTTCACGATGTGCTTGCGGTGGAGGCCAACGGCTGCCTCAACGGTACCCGGGAGGTCAACGGCCGCAGCCTGGAGCTCCTCCTGGCCCCCTTCTACCGGGAGCGCCAGGGCGGCGTGCTGGTGGTCATCCACGATGTCACCCAGCAGCGCAAGACCGAGGAGATGCGGCGGGAGTTTGTAGCCAATGTGTCCCATGAGCTGCGCACGCCCCTGACCAATATCCGCAGCTATGCGGAGACTCTGGTGGACAGCGCAGGGGAGATCCCGCCGGAGATGGAGAAAAATTTCCTGAGTGTGATTCTGGCCGAGAGCGACCGGATGACCCATATTGTGCAGGATCTGCTGACCCTTTCCCGCTTTGATTCGGGACACAGCGAGCTGAAAATGGCTCCCTTCTCGTTTGGGCAGGCGGTAGAGGATGTATACCAGGCCAACCGCATGGAGGCCCAGCGCCACGGCCATGATATGCGTCTGCTGCTGGAGGAAGAGCTTCCGCAGGTGATCGGCGACCGGGAGCGGATCGTTCAGGTCATGATGAATGTGATTTCCAATTCCATCAAATACACTCCGGACAATGGAAAGATCCTCATTCGGGCCGGACGGGATGGGAACTGGGTGTGGATGGAGGTGTCGGATAACGGCATCGGCATCCCCGTAGAGGACCGGCCCAGGATCTTTGAGCGCTTTTACCGGGTAGATAAGGCCCGCTCCCGGGAGTCGGGCGGCACAGGCTTGGGTCTGTCCATTGCAAAAGAGATCATTGACCGGCACGAGGGTGTGCTCCGTCTGGTAGACCGTCCGGGCCCCGGCCTGACCGTGCGTATGGAGCTGAAAATGGAGGGGCCCGGCTATGAAACTGCGTAATACGGTCCGCAAGCCCCGCCTCAGCAAACGGCGCAGGGCAGTGGAACTGGGGAAGGATGTACTCATCCTGCTGCTGATCTGCTCTGCGGTGTCCCTGGTGGGGCGCAGCCAGATCTATACCGTAGCGGGAGATAAGGTGTGGTTTTCCTCTCTGAGCAGCTTCTTTGCAGGGCAGGAATCGGAGGTATCGCCCTCCCTCGATCCAGGCCGTCCGGCATCTCTCCCCCATCCTGTGCGCATCGCGGTGTGCGGACAGGGGGGAGAAAGTGTCAGCCGCTATGGGATCCAGTACGATACCGTGCAGGTGGAACAGGTCTTTGGGGCGCTCAGCGGATTTCTCAGTGAGGGCCTGGCCAGCGCACGGGACGCTCAGACGGTCTCTGCCCTGGACTGGCAGCAGGCGCTGAAGACACCGGGACTCTATTTTGATTTTCTGGGCAGCGTACCCATGGAATTGATGGTACGCTGGGCATCGGAGGGCGGAGACGTGGAGATCCTGCCCGGCTCTGCCCGGCGCTTGGTCCTGACCGCGGAAGAGGGCGCGGAAACGGCGACCCTCTACTATATGGATGATCAGCAGGGCCTGTATTATGCCTGTAATACGTCGGTGGTATGTGAGGGATATCTGAACAATACGCTGCTGGAGTATGGGGATAATGGCGCCCGGTTTGCCTTTGAGCGGGAGGAGGAATCCTACCGCGCACTGGCCCCGGAAGTCCTGCTCCTGCCCGACGCACCGGCAGCACAGCGCTATCAGGTGACGCAGACCTTGGAGCTGAGCGACGAGGCGGTCCGCGCAGAACTGGAACGCACGTTAGGGTTCCGGGGCAGCGATTATTCCATCGGGGGCGCATGGGTCCTCCGGGACGGAGACGGGCTGCGGCTGAGCGAAAACGGAGATATCTTTTACGAAGATGGGGAGGCCCTCTCCACAGCACGGTATCCAGTGGGGCAGGGCAGCGTCTCCCTGTCCGAGGCAGTAGAGGCAGGGCGCAATCTCTTCTACAAAGCATTGGAGGCCTGGTGCGGTACGACAGCCAATGAGGCACAGATCTATCTGAAAGAGACACTGGAGCAGCCGGAAGGCGGATGGGAGATCCGCTTTGGTTATACGCTGGGGGGAGCAGATGTAAGTCTCGAGGACGGAGAGGCCGCCTCGTTTACGGTGCGTGAGGACCGGATCACATCCTATGAGATGCACCTGCGCTGCTATACGACAACCGGAGAAGAGACCCTGGTGCTGCCGGAGACACAGGCGATCGCGGCCCTGTCGGCTCTGAATCTGGAGGCCGGCGCAGATTTGAGCCTGTGCTATCGGGATGACGGAAACAGCGCCCAGGCGTCCTGGATGGCCGGATGAGGAGGTGTGCCGTTGGAATGGTCTAAAATAAAAAATATTATTCTCCTCATTTTGCTTCTGCTCAATGGAATTTTACTGGTCATGGCACTGCAGCAGGAGTTGGAGCAGAGACAGGACGCCAGCGCATCTCTGACACAGGTGCTGCAGGCGCTGGAGAAAAATGGAATTACTGTCTCCCGCAGTATTTTGCCGGAAGAAAAAGAGCTTCCCACTCTGTTGGTGGAACAGGAGAATCTTCAGACCCCTCCCAAGCAGGCGCAGGCCCTCTTGGGGCATTGCAGCTGGGAGGATGAGGGGGGAAGTGTCCGCCTGGTCTATACCGGGGCAGCCGGACGGCTGGAGACCTTCAGTAATGGCCGCTTCTCCGCGGAGTTTAACCCGGGAGAGATGATGCTCAATGGACAGGAACCCCTGGTCCACGGGCTGGCAAAGCTCTCCTGTCTGGAATTCAGCGGAGAACTGACCGACCGCCGCAGCAGCGGAGAGGAGGAGATCCTCACCTTCCGGCAGAATCTGGACGGTGTGCCGGTCTTTAATGCCGTGGCGGAGCTCCACTATCAGAATGGCGGGCTGCACACCATGGAAGGCCAGCGAATTTTTGGGGAAGTGAGCGTTTTAAAAGAGTCTGATATGCTCAACGTCCCCACCATGCTGATGCGCTTTCTGGGACAGCGCAATGAGAGCGGGCGGATGTTCAGCCAGATCTACTCCATTACGGCGGGGTATCACCTCTCCAACAGCCGGCCATATACCCTGACACCGGTCTGGTATGTGGAGACCGACAGCGGCTCCTATATGCTGAACGGAAGCGACGGGAAAATGCTGTAAACAACACCGATAAAAATACCCGGCGGCGGATTCTATGATCCGCCGCCGGGTATTTTTTCATAACTGGGAGAAGAACGGAATTACTCCACCACGACCAGGCGGATCTTGCCGCCCTGCTCGGGGGATTTGTCGTAGTAGACGGTCAGGTCATCGGAGTAGGCCCGGGCCAGCTCAAAGCGCTCGTACCCGGTATCGGCCTCAAACCAGTGGCCGGTAGTCTTGTTGTAGCACCAGACCTTCTGAGAGACAGGATAGAGGGAGTCGCCCACCTTCAGCATATGGCTGTCCGGATCGTAGGCCGCCCGGCGGATGCCGGAGGCGGACTGGAGGGAGATCGATGCGGCCAGTTTCTGCTGTCCACCCTGGGTCTCCAGCGAGGCGGCGATACCCACCGCATCATCCGTGCGGAGATCAGCGGAACCGGTGATCAGTTCGGTGCCGCCCTGAGGCTGAGCGCCGTTTTTCACGGTGATGGACGCGTTGCTGAAATCCCAGGGGTCGTCGGGATTGTGACGGCCGGGCGTATATTTGGCAAAGCCGTAGTCATACTGGTCGCCGGTCACATCGTCAAAGACCAGGATGTTGTACTTTCCGGCATAATCCTTGCCGGCGTAGAGGATCTTGGAGGAGGGGACGCTGGTCCGGGTGAGCTGGTCAAAGGTGATCTCATGAGGCTCACTGTTGCCCACCCGTTCAAACATGCGGACATTCTCCGAGAGGGGAACGTCGTTGAGGGTGCGGGAGGCCACGTTGAGGGTACCGCTGACGCTGCCGCCGCCCAGACGGGTGAGGGAGAGTTTCCCTTGCTTTCCGGAGGAGATCGTGACCAGCTGGCCCACCATCTTGTCGGCAGAGGCCTCGTTGAGACCGGGATCGCCGGTAAAGACCACCTTTTCGCCCTTGGCGTTGAAGAGGTCCAGGAGGGGCTTGACCTCCGCACTGCTGGCGGAGCATTTCTCCACGACGCCCACCGTGGTGGAGCGGGCCAGGGAGGGATCCAGGGCGCCGGCCACCCGGCCGTCAGAGGTAAAGAGGAGCGTCACCTGATCGCCGGGACGGAAGGGGGCCAGATCGGCCACAGCCCCGGGGAGAACGGTAAACTCCTGTCCCAGCATGGTCAGCTTGGAGGGTGCAGTGGGGTTGGGATAGGCGTTTTCATACAGGCCGGTGAGGCGCAGGTCGGTGACCCGGATGATATTGGCGCCGCTGTCATAGGTGGCCACATCGTACTGGCGCAGGTCAGCGACCGTGGCAGGGACACCGTTCTTGTAGAGCTGATAGTCGGTGCGTCCGCCCGCCAGGGAGGAGAAGGGATTGGTGGTGCCGTTCGGCTTGGTCCGTGCCACCATGACGCTGTCACTGGACTGGGAGGCGGAGGAGAGATAGACATAGTCCAGCTTGCCCGAGGGGCCATAGCAGAGGGTCGTGGGGGTGCCGTTGTAGAGATAGGACCATACCTTTTCAAAGGTCGTGGCTTCGCCGTTTTTCCAGACCGGAGTTTCCGGGAGAATGGTGATCTTTTCTCCGCCGGCTGTGATATAGTTGGCGTCCACCGTGCCGGAGACCGTGACGCGCCGGACAGAGTCGTCCTCATTGGGACGCAGAGTGAGGAAATTGCCGTTTTTGTCCTGGGCCATCTCACCCCGGACGCCCAGCAGCGAGGAAGAGAGCTCAGTGCGCTGGGTCTTGGGGGAGCGGGTATCCAGGCCGTTGGCCACGGTAACGGTGGTGGAGCCGCTGCTCTGGTTTTTATCCAGCGAGAGGAGAACGGTGTCCTCCGTGAGGGTGCCGCCCAGCTTTTGGACCAGATAGCACTCCTCCGAGCCCTTCACATCGGTAAAGAGGAGGTTGCGGAAGAGCTCCGCCGCCTCGCCGCGGGTCAGCGTGGAATTGCCCTTCAGGCCCAGGCCCTGGGTGAGCCCGTTTTCTCCGGCCACCGAGAGATATCCGTCATACCAGGTGGAGCCAGTGGCGATATCCGAGGTGGTGTAGCCCAGCACGCGGGTGAGAATGGCCACGGCCTCTCCATAAGTAATGGCGCGGTCAGGCTCAAAGGTGCCGTTGCCCACGCCCAGAATCAGGCGGTCAGCGGCAGGGGCGCTCTCGCCCTTGTCCGAGGAGGTGCTGGAGGTATCCGCCAGCTCGCCGCTGGTGGTCAGGGAGGAGGCGAGATTCACATAGCCCCGGGCCCAGTGCTTGGGACCGACGTCCAGGAAAATGGTACGGTTGCGCTGGGCGGGCTCCAGATCGCCCTTGCCCATCACATCCACCGCCATTTTGCAGAATTCCGCCCGGCTGAGGGTGGCCGAGGGGCGGAAGGAACCGCCGCCGGTGCCGTCCACTACGCCGAGCAGGCGGAGGATCTCCGCCGCTTCGGCAGTGTCGGCATCGCTGATGTCGTGGAACGCGGAGCCGTCGGCCGCGCCCACGGGCAGGACCAGCAGTCCTGCAAGAGTTGCCGCGGCAATGGCCCCGGCCAGAATACGTTTACAATTCATGCACTTCTCTCCTTTGCACTTGGGATCAATCCGCACGCAGTGCTTCCACCGGCTGGAGGCCGCTGGCCTTGATGGCGGGATACATACCAAAGAGGACGCCCAGCACCACAGAAAACAGGAAGGCGCCCAGAGCAATGGGGGTACTGGGCAGCAGCAGCGTCCCGTCCAGCAGGAAGCGGCCTGCGATCAGTGTGCCGATATAGCCCAGACCAATGCCCAGCAGGCCGCCGATTCCGCAGATGACAGCGGCCTCGATCAGAAACTGGGTAATGATGCTCCGCCGTTCGGCGCCGATGGCCTTGCGGATGCCGATCTCCCGGGTGCGTTCGGTCACGGTGACCAACATGATGTTCATAATACCGATACCGCCCACCAACAGGGAGATGGCGGCAATTCCGCCCAGAACCATGGCCTGCATGTTGCTCTGCTGCTGGATGGAATCGGCCGAGGCATTGTCGCTGCGGATGTTGTAGTCTCCCCGCGTAGGCATGCCGGTGGCATCCTTGGGGAACATGGAGCTGAGGAAGGCATCCAGGCGGGTCATGGCCTCCACCGTGGCGGAGGCGCTTCTGGCCTTGACCACGAAGGAGTTGATGGCGCTGTTTTGGTTGAGGGTACGGTTGAAGGTATAGGGCAGAAGGAGCATATTGTCCAGCTCCGGCCAGTTTTCCAGGTCCTTGCGCTCATACCAGCCCACCACCAGGAAGGGCTGACCGTTGATAGTGATGGTCTTGCCCACCGGGTCCACAAAGTTGAAGAGGGTCTCCTTGAGGCGGCCGCCCAGGACACAGACGTTGTTGGTGTTCTGAATGTCCAGATAGGACAGCTCCCGGCCGCTGGCCAGCGTATAGTTGTTGCAGGCACCGTATTGGTCCGAGCCGAGGACCACCTGGATCATATCCTCCCAGTTTTCATAGTTCTGGGTGGACAGGGTCTTGGCGCCGTACTTGATGATCATCTCATTGTAAAGATTGATGGTGGGCGTCACGCCGACCACCAGGTCCTGCATGCCCAGGCAGTAGTCATACAGGTCCTGAAAGACGGTGTTTCCGTTGTCGCCGCCGTAGAAATAGTAGGCGTCCACATTGATCTTGTTGTTGCCCATCTTCTCAAAGTATTCCAGATTTTTCTGGTTTTGTCCCTGAACGACCGAGACCATGATGACCACCGAGGCGACACCGATGATGATGCCCAGCATGGTGAGGAAGGAACGGGTCTTTTTGCAGGCGATGGACTTGAAGGCCATCTTGAAGGCTTGCAGCAGGTTCATGTCCAATCCACCTCCTGGGGGGCGTCGGAGATAATGACGCCGTCGGAAAGGCGCACCACCCGGCGGGCGGTGGCGGCGATGTGGTCGTCGTGGGTGATGAGCAGGATGGTGGTTCCCTCCCGGTAGAGGTCCCGGAGGATCTCCAGCACATGTTTGCCGGTCTTAGAGTCCAGAGCGCCGGTGGGCTCGTCGGCCATGATGATGGGGGGGCGAGTAGCAATGGCGCGGGCAATGGCCACACGCTGCTGTTGTCCGCCGGACATCTCACTGGGGCGGTGATGGGCACGTTCGGCCATGCCCACCTTCTCCAGGGCCTCCATGGCCAGGTCCTCCCGGTCCCAGGCAGGCACGCCCCGGTAGATCAGGGGAAGGGTCACATTTTCCAGGGCATCCAGCTCCTGAATGAGGTTGTAGCCCTGAAAAATGAAGCCGATCTCCCGGTTGCGGATGCGGGCCAGCTGACGGTCGCTCAGAGAGGTGATATCGGTGCCGTCCAGATAGTAGTCCCCGTATGTGGGGATGTCCAGACAGCCCAGTACATTCATCAGCGTGGATTTGCCGGAACCGGACTGTCCAACGATGGCGACGAACTCTCCCCGGTCGATGGACAGGGAGACGCCGTCCAGAGCCCGCACCTCGCTCTCTTTGCCCTCGTTGTAGATCTTATAGAGGTTCTTGATGTCAATGAGCATAAAGACACCCCATTTACCAGCTGGAGCTGGATTCGGTCACGGTATAGTTGACAAAGACCTCCATGCCTTCCTCCACGCCCGATTTGATCTCTACGTTCTGTGTATCCGAGATACCGGTCTCCACCGCGACGGGATAGTAGCCGTCCTCCTCGGTGGGAAGGGTGCGTTTCTGGCCAGGCTCCACCTCGGGCAGATCCAGTTCCAGGGTGTTTTCCGGCTTGCTGTCGGCCTTGATGAACACGACGGTCTGCGGGTTGCCGTCCTTGTCCAGCACGCTCTTGACGGCGCTGCCGGGGATCAGCACACAGTCGTCCGACTGGCTGGTCACGAAGGAGTAGTTGACCCAGGCGCCATCCACCAGGCTGCCGTCCATATTGTCCACCGTGAGGGTCACGGGGTAGTTGGTCATACCGTTGCTGCTCTCCGCCTTGCTCATATCAATAGAGGTGACGGTACCGATGTAAGTAGAGCCGTTCCAGTCCAGATCCACGGTGTTGCCCGGCTTGATAAAGGAGATGTTCCGGTCGTCCACAGTAATGGTGACCAGCATCGTGGTGGAGTTGGAGATGATGATGACGGTATCGCCGCTCTTGACCTCGGAGCCGACGGTCAGGGTACAGGCGGTCACGGTGCCGTCGATGGGGGCCACGGCGTTGAAGTTGGCAAGAGCCTTCTGTGCGTCCTCCAATGCCTTCTGTGCGGTGGCGATCTCATCCTGCTTGGCGGTGATCTGGTCATTCAGGGTGTCGGAGCCCAGGGTGAGCAGTGTCTGTCCGGCCGTCACATTGGCGTAGTTGAGGAGGTTGGAAGAGACCACGGGGCCGCTGGCCTTGGTGGTGATAGTACGGGTCTCATAGTACTCGGTCTTACCGGAGGCGTAGGGGTAGGCGGAAGTGCCGTCGGCCAGAGTGATGGCCACCGAGGCATCCATTCCGGCGGTCAGGGTGCCGGGGTTATCGAAGACCACGACCACTTCAAAGTGGACGGCGCCCTCGGGGGAGATGTAGCTGACCTTGTTGATCTTTTCCACTTTACCGGAAAAGTCCTTCATGACAGCGGGGATATTGACCGACACGCTCTGCCCCACCGCGATGCTGTTTTCATAGGCATAGCTGAAATAGAGGGAGAGCTTGAGCTTCTTATCGTTGACCAGTGTGGTGACCTCTGCTCCGCTGGAGACATCCTGGTCCGGGGTAAAGGTCTGCACATTCATCAGTTTTCCGGCGAAGGGAGCCTTGACCACCAGATCGGAGACCTGCTCCTGCAATTTGGAGAGCTCCCGGTTCAGGTTAGACACCTTTTCCTGGGCGTCCGAGACGGCCTTCTCGGCGGCCTCACTGTAAATGGTGTACAGCGGCTGTCCGGCCGTGACGACATCGCCGGGATTGACAAAAACCTCCCGTACGGTACCGCCCTCGGTCAGTGTGATAGCGGCCGATTCCTTGGCTTTGGCATTGCCGCTGCCCTGTACCACGCTCTGGATGGTGCCGATGGAGGCGGGGACAGCATAGATCTCGCCCTGCTCCACTGGAGGGGGCTGAAGGACAAAGCGCCAGAGCAGATAACCTCCGCCGGCCAGAATGGCCAGCAGAATAACAAGGGTAATGATTCCCTTAAGGTGTTTCTTTTTCCGTTTTTTCTTGGGCGGGGCAGTGGGAGACGGGGCGGATGTAGGGGACGTCTCAGGTGTGAGAACGGGGGTCTGTTGTTCCGTCATATTCATTTCCTCCTATGCCTGGATAATAGTTCACCCTATTGTATCACACCATTTATAAAAAGGTATTTTCAAAAGGATGACAAGTTCTTAATAAAACCTTAAAATTTCCGGCTTTCCTTTTGACGCACAGGGAAGTCAAAAAGTTCCTGAGGAGGGGGACAAAAGAAGGCGAGCACATGGGAGCGTGTTTTACTGCATATGGATAGGACGACAATGGTTATGAGGGAGGGTTTTATAATGAAATGTATTATTTTAAAGCGAAAGATCCTGGCGGCAGCAGGTTGTTTGGCGGTGGCGGTGGCCATGTTCGTAACGGTCAACCATCCGGCGGTCGTAGGCGTGGCGGCCTCAGAGCGGGAGCTGCCCATTTACTGTGTGGAGCGGGACCAGAAGATGCTCTCCATTTCCTTCGACGCAGCCTGGGGTGATGGAAAAGAGCGGCGCCTGGAACACAAGGGAGTTCCAGGCGCCGCTCTTTTTACCCAAAAATCGCGCACCGGCTGAGGGAAGCCCAACGGAAAGGCCCGTCAGCTCACGGTATCATCCATGTGAATAAAGTAATCTCTGGAAGCATTCAAATGAGCCAACATCGCATTTTGCGCGCCGAGAAAATCTTTGCGGCAAATGGCTTCTGTAATCATCTGATGGTAGCGGATTGAGGTTTGGCGAAAATCCATGTCGGAGATGGTAGTGGAAACATACACGGAAGATGAAATGATCGGAATCAGATTGACGAGGACTGCATTTCCGGAACATTTTGCAATTTGTTCGTGGAATTTTGTGTCAGCATCCTGATAATCCTCACCAGCACAGATCAGAGAAGCGTGAAGCGAGCTGAGACGGAGCAGTTCCTGGCACTCCTCTTCTGTGGCGTGAATTGCGGCGGCTGCTGCAATGTGCGGTTCCAGCATAATGCGCACATCGATCAGATCCATAGCCAATTTCTTATTGTGTGCAAGAAACGTCAGGCCCAGCGGGTCGACCGGTATTCCGCGCTTACTGGAAATGTAAGTACCCGATCCCTGCTTCACATCCAAAATATTGCGGCCGACCAATTGCTTGATCGCCTCACGAAGCGTACTGCGGCTTACCTTCAGCATGGAGGAGAGCTCAGCCTCATTTGGAAGCCGATCCCCCTCTTTCATGTTGAGAGACAAAATAAAAGAAATCAGTTTTTCGGCGGTCTCATTGGTGCGAGAGGGCTTGGAATTCATATCGATAGGTGTTTTTTGGGAATCCATATGCACCCAACCTTTATGTTTTTGTTTTATTTTAGACTATAAGTGTTTAAAAAGCAACTGCGTATAAAAGATCGGATCATTTTCCTTGAATACATAATATGAATTAAACGTGGAATAAGTACAATATGCACAAAAATAAAGAATAATAATGTACAAACAGATAAAATATTTTGCAAATATTACAAAAAGATTGTTTTTTCAAAAAATAATGGTATGATGAATTTAAAGAAAGCAAAAGTAAAAATAAATTTAATTTACTCGCCATAAAAGAGAAAAGGAGAGGAATTATCATGGAATTATGGTCAAATGAAGAAGAGATGTTTGAATTGATGAAGGAAAAGCTGTATACGCCCGTTGTCGGCGATATCCTGGACAAGGCGGGATACTGTCATCAATTTTTGCCTGCAAACATCAGACCACTTGAAACGATGGCGCCCAGTTCCTTTATTGATGCAACCGTCCCGGACAAGAGAATGAAGATTGCCGGATATGCCTGCACCGTCCTGGAATGCGATGTCTATGGAGAGCAGAAAAAACCTTTTGGATATATGACGGAAGCACTGGATCAGCTGAAGCCGAATGAAGTCTATATCGCAACCGGGGCACATAACAGTGCCCTCTGGGGGGAGTTACTGACGGCCACAGCGCGGACCCGTGGCGCCGCTGGTGCAGTTTTAGATGGGTACAGCCGAGATACGCCGCAGGTTCTGGAGCAGAATTTCCCTGTTTTTTGCACCGGATGCTGGGCACAGGATTCTTCCATTCGCTCCTACGTGAGAGAGGTGCGCTGCCCCATTGAAATTGGACAGGTTGTCATCCAGAATGGCGACGTGGTATTTGGAGACATTGACGGAGTGCTGATCATTCCGCGCAGCATCGCGCCTGAGATTTTAAAGGAAGCGCTGATCAAGGCCGCCGGAGAGAAGCATGTGAGAAAAGAAATTGAGAATGGAATGTCTGCAACAGAGGCATTTGAGAAATACGGGATCTTATAACGTCAGGAGGTAATACAAGAGGCATCCGAGAGAACAGAACACAAAAGTTAAAAGGGAGGAGTAAATATGGCATCACCAATTGGATTCCTGATTATGCTCATTTTGACCATTATTGTCCTGGTTTTCTTGATCATGAAGATCAATCTGCACCCCACCTTTGCACTCTTTTTGGTCGGTCTGGGATTTTCCTTTGTAGAGAGTCTGACGACATTGACCGGCGGCTTTGGCAGTACCATGACAAGCCTTGGCGTTCCCATCATGCTGGGGGCCATCCTGGCCATGGGCGTTCAGGATACAGGCGCGGCAAAATCAATCGCCAATTTCTTCATTCGTCTCTTCCATGGAAAAAATTTAGAGCTGGCTCCCGCGTTGACGGCCTACATCGTGTCCATTCCTGTATTTGGAGACATTACCACGATCCTTACTTCCAATATTGCGAACGTGCTGAGCAAGAGAAAGCACATTTCCATGAGTAAGATGGCGGCCTTTACGCAGGCGGGCCTGAACCTGACCCATGCGGTGGTGCCCCCTACGCCTGGCATTTTGGCCGTCAGCATTATGCTGGGGGCGGATCTGGGTATGACGATCAGCTGGGGAATTGTCATTTCCTTGGCTGCGCTGATGCTAACGTGGGTGGCCCTGAGAAAGTGGACCGAAAAAGAGTGGATTGAGCTGGTCCCTGAGGTTGTAGCTGAGATTCAGGAGACGGAGTCGGACCGCGTGGAGGACATCTTGATCCGTGGAGAGGATCTGCCTGGAACATTGCCGGCCTTTCTGACCATTCTGATCCCGGTGGTTCTGATTGCAGGAAGCTCTTTTATCAATATGTGCGTGGCGGAAGATGCGGCAATCCGCAACTGGACTGCAATTTTTGGAGATAAAATTGTAGCCTTGGGGCTGGGTGTCATTTATACGATGCTTTTGGGATGCTTCCACCAGAAAGCCGTTCGCAAGAGCGACCGTGATTCTACCCACAAAGAGCAGGAAAAGTTCCATGACATCCTTTTGAACAGCTGGATCGCAAGAGGCTGTGAAGTGGCTCTGCCGGCCCTGCTGATCACCAGCATGGGCGGCGCCTTCTCTGCTGTCATCAAATCTGCCCCCGCGATTGACGGACTGGCATCTATGATTGTGGAGTCCGGTATCCCCGGGCTGCTGGTTCCGTTCCTGATCAGTGCGATCATGATGGCGGCGGTAGGATCGGCTACTACCGCTGGTATTACAGCGGCCGGAGTCGTCTTGCCCATGATGGGGACACTGGGGATCACTCCCGTTGCCACCACGCTGGCGATTGGAGCCGGTTCGATCCTGTTTAACTATATGAACAATTCCGGATTCTGGGTCATCAGCCGTTTCTTCAACTTGAATTTGAAGCAGGGCATCAAGTACATCACGGTGCCCTGTGGAGTGAGCAGTCTGATGTGCTTTATCCTGATTGCCATTTTTACTAGCATTGGAATCATGTAAGGATCACATACTGGATAGCAGAAAGCTGGCTACACTTTGGGAGGTAATCATATGGGTGACTATAAGTGCAATGGGAGCTGTACAACGGCCTGCAATTGCAGTCAAAATGAGCGCTTTTTGTGGCCGCAGTTCGACGCCCTTCAACTGGCGATCGGGTGGACCGAGAGCGACATTCAGAAGAAACAGGTTCTGGTAGAGGACGTCCTGGGAGACAGCCATCCCGGAAGTGCGCATCTGGGCCGTCTCTCAGAACAGGTACAGATCGGCGTCTATGAGAGCGGCGGAAAACCGGGCCGGTTCCATACCACGGATATCTGTGATGGATGTGCCCAAGGGCATGATGGAATGAACTATATTCTGGCCTCCAGAGAGAGCATAGCCGATATGGTGGAGCTTCATGGCCGGTTTGTGCCGTGGGACGGACTGGTCTTGCTCTCCTCCTGTGATAAAAGCATTCCCGGTCATCTCAAAGCGGCGGCACGCCTAAATCTTCCCACGGTTTTTGTGCCGGGCGGAAGTATGCGTCCATCCCGCAACATGACATCTGACATTGATGAGATTGGCGACCTGACGCTGCGCCAGGAGCGGGACCGGGACAATCCGGCCGTAAAGCGAGATGTGCGCAATTATAAGCTGACGGCCTGTCCATCGGTAGGAGCCTGCCAGATGTATGGAACAGCCAGTACCATGCAGAGCTTAGCAGAGGCCATGGGAGTTGCCCTTCCGGGCTCTGCCCTGGCGCCTGCGACCATGCGGGATATTGATACTTACGCAAGAAATGCCGGCAAGGCCGTTATGAATCTAATCCAAAAGGGGATCACCTTTGATCAAATTGTGACAAAAGAGGCACTGATCAATACGATCATCATTCATTGCGCGGTAGGTGGCTCTACCAATGCGATGATCCATATTCCGGATCTGGCCCGTGAACTGGGGATTGATCTGCCGGTGGAGCTGTTTGACGAGATCAATCACAAGATTCCGCATATTGCCAATATTCTTCCCAGCGGAAAATATCCCACCGAGTGTATGTGGTTTGCGGGAGGAATTCCTGCGGTGCAGTGGCGGATGCGGAAGCATCTGAATTTGGATGTGATGACCTGTACGGGCATGACCCTGGGAGAAAATCTGGAATGTCTGGCAAAAGACGATTTCTTTGAACGGAATGTCGGATATCTGGCCAACTACAAACTGAACGTGGATGATGTCCTTCTCCCGGAGGAGAAGATAAAAGAAAATGGATCGGTGGCCGTCCTGAAGGGCAATATTGCCACAGAGGGCGCGGTGGTAAAATATGCAGCCATTGCGGAAAACATGCGGGTACATGAGGAACCTGCCCGTGTCTTTGACAGCGAAGAAGACTGTTATTATGCGGTCATTGATAAAAAAGTAAAGCCTGGAGATGTGCTGATCATCCGGTATGAGGGACCGAGGGGTTCCGGAATGCCTGAAATGCTGATGACAACAGAGGCAATTGTTTCCGACAAGGATTTGAGTGGAACGGTGTCTCTGGTAACCGATGGACGCTTCTCCGGTGCTACAAGAGGACCCGCCATCGGACATGTATCTCCGGAGGCAGCAGCCGGCGGAGAGATCGCGTATATCAAAGATGGGGATATCATCTGCTTTGATATTCCCAAACGTACGCTGAATGTAGTCGGATGTGAGGGTGAGAAAATGAGCCCAGAGCAGGTGGCTGCAGTGTTTGAGCAGCGGAAGAAAGTCATGCAGCTCAAATCGCTTGGTGTACGAAAGGGCGTATTTAAAAAGTATACGGAGCATGCCAGATCTGCAATGCAGGGAGCTGGAATGTAAAAAAGTAGAGAGGCCGGGGACCGTTGTATGAGTACAATGGTCCCCGGCTTTTTGCGGACAAAAAAGCATGGTTCTTGTTGCCCTAACCTGTGGTAAAGGGGTTGCGGAAGTAAAATGGGAAAATAAAGAAAAGTACTTCTTTAATTCTTCCTTATTTCCGTATAGCAAGGGGTAATTGAGGTTAAAAAAAGATGGAAATTGTACATATATACAAAATTATAGATATAATAAAAAGAATAATTGACGTATTAGACAATTGAGTACTATACTTCAGGTATCTAATTCGGAAGTGTATGACACAGATTCCTGCAATAAAAGAAATTTTGGAACAAACGACCCGTGAGCACGATATTCAGAGGGAGGCCGTAATGCGATGGATATGACAAGAAAGCGGTATAACAATCCAAAGAAAGCACGGATTGTGGTAGAGAAATGTCCCATTGATTCGACTGGGAAGCCCTGCCACTGCCACCGGGAAGGACAGGTATTTGAATTTGATTTTGAGCGATGTCCTTCCGATTTCTGTGCGGCGGCGTTCCACAATCTCTGGCCGCAGCTTCGGGTTCTGGAACTGGGGGGAAGACACCCCTGGGATGAAACCCCAAATATGACCCGGGTGGCTTGTCCGGACCCGGACAAGCCCACGATTTTCCGTATCGAGGTCTTTGAAGAGCCCGAACAGAAGTAATGGGGAAACACTCCTTCGATCACAGAAGGCTATGTGATAGCGTAACAGATCGCACAGAGTGGTAAAGGTGCGGTCAGAAAATAATGAATGATGGATCAGGAGGAATTGAATTATGAAATGCAAAAAGATGCTGGCTCTTGCGTGCAGCGGCGTTCTTTCCATCTCTTTGCTGGCCGGATGCGGCGGCGATCCTGCCCCGTCGGGCGATCCTGGTACTGCCAGCGGTGGAGGGGAAGATACCACGAAAGTGGCGATGATTCTGACCGGATACATCAATGATGCCGGGTGGAACCAGTCCGCATACGAAGGCCTCCAGATGGCAGAAGAGGAGTATGGTGTGGAAGGCGCCTATACAGAGGCGGTTCCGCAGCCGGACTATGAGACCGTGATGCGTGACTATGCAGATCAGGGGTATGATTTGATCATCTGCGTTGGAAATGAGCTCTCGGACGCGGCTTTGGCTGTGGCGGGATCTTTCCCGGACGTAACCTTTGCGGTAATGAACGGAAACTATGCGCAGGAACCGAATGTAGGCGCCTATCGTTTTAATACGCCTCAGAGCGGATTCCTGGCAGGCGCGGTTGCAGCCATGTATTCTGAAAACGGTGTGGTCGGCATGATCGGCGGCAGCACAGCTCCTCACATCAAAGACTCGGTGGAGGCCTTTGCTGAAGGTGCCAAGTACATCAATCCCGATGCCGAGGTGTTGACCGGCTATACCGAGTCTATGACCGACATCGCCAAGGGAAAAGAAATGGGTATGGCGTTTATTGAGCAGGGCGCGGATGTCCTGTGTGCCAATGCAAACTCCTGTTCTCTGGGCGTAATCGATGCGGCCAAGGAAAAAGGAATCCGCCATATTGGATACATCAGCGATCAGTATGAGGTGGCGCCGGATACGGTCATGGTTTCCATGATCCAGAGCAACCAGTTTATGATCAAGGCCATCATTGAGTCGGTCATCAATGGGGAATTCACTCCGGAGCTTCACCTGTTTGGTATGCCGGAAGGCGCGCTCTACCTCAGCGACTTCAACGGGCATGACGAGATTTTGACAGAAGGGGAGCAGGCAAAGATCGAAGAGATCATTGCAGGGATCAACGACGGCTCCCTGGCCGAGGCCGGCATTCTGCCCAAGTCTACCTTTGATCAGTAACATTATCAAAGTAAAGGGTTAGACATGATCACCGCCGGGGGAAGGGAACTTCTCCCGGCGGAATTTCCAATCATAGAGTATGTGCTGAGCACAGATGCGGCAGCTGAGCGGAAAAAGAATTGCAGCCGTATGATCTGAATAGAGTGGGGGAAAACGCGAATGGCAGAAAAAATTCTGGAAATGCGCAATGTCACCAAGCGTTTTGGAAAATTGGTAGCAAACCGGAGTGTCAATTTTGATTTGGAGCGGGGCGAAGTACATGCCCTGCTGGGAGAAAACGGCGCAGGTAAAACGACGCTGATGAATTGCCTGTATGGGATCTACAATCCGGAGGAAGGCGAGATCCTGCTCCATGGTAAGCCGTTAAAACTGAGCAACCCCAAAGATGCAATTGCCCACAATATCGGCATGGTGCACCAGCATTTTATGCTGGTACCCCCGCTGACCGTGCTGCAAAACATTGTTTTGGGACAGGAGTGCCGCATTACCCCGATGAACTTGAGTCGGGCTAGAGCACAGGTGGAAGAGCTGTGTGAGAAATATCATTTCCAACTGGAGTTGGATACCAAGGTGGCCGATCTCTCGGTTGGAGCACAGCAGAGAGTGGAATTGGTCAAGGCCCTTTACCGGGGCGCGGATATCCTGATTCTGGATGAGCCCACGGCAGTTTTGACACCGCCGGAGGTAGAGGGACTCTTTGAGATCTTGCAGCAGTTTGTATCGATGGGGAAATCCATTATCATCATTTCCCACAAACTGTGGGAAGTCAAGCGGATCTCCAACCGGGTCACCGTACTTCGCAGCGGAGAGGCGGTTTCCACCGTCATGACCAAGGATGTGGAGGAAGCCGATCTGGCCGCCATGATGGTCGGAAAACGGGTATCTCTGGAGTATGAGAAGACGCCGGTAACCACAGCACAGAATATCCTGGAACTGAAGGATGTCTGCGCCAAGGGCGCCCATCTGGCATCCTCCCTGAAACATGTTTCCATGCATATTCGAGAGGGTGAAGTGCTTGGCATTGCGGGTGTGGACGGAAATGGACAGCTGGAGCTCTCAGAGGTCATTATGGGTCTGTTGCCGACCCAATCGGGAAGCGTCTATTACCGGGGCGAAGAGATTACAAAAATGCCGACCCGAAAACGGATCGAACAGGGATTTGCCCATATTCCGGAGGAGCGAATGACACAGGGACTGGTCATGAATTTCAGTGCCAGTGAAAACATGATCATCAACTGTTATGACCGCCCGCCCTTTACCAAAAACCATCTCTTCAACAGCCGGCAGGTCAAAGAGAACGGAAAAAAGCTGGTAGAGGAATATGACGTGAGACCGCGGGACCCAGATGCGCTGGCACGGTCTTTTTCCGGCGGCAACCAGCAGAAGATCATCATTGCACGGGAGTTTGCACAGGACCCGAGACTGGTTGTGGCGGTCCAGCCCACGCGCGGTCTGGACATTGGCGCAAGTGACTTTGTGCATCAGAAGTTGCTGGAGCAAAAAGAAAAAGGGGCGGGCGTGCTGCTGATCTCGGCGGATCTGGATGAGGTGCTGGCCGTATCCGACCGCGTACTGGTCATCAATGAAGGGGAGATCATGGGAGAGTTTGTTCCCGGAGAAATCGACTATACCGAAATCGGTCTGATGATGGGTGGAACCAAGCGGACAAACAGCAAGGCAGGTGAAACGGCATGATCTGTATGAATTTTGGTGGAACGCAAGTGCGCGTGGAGCGCAAGAAACGGACGGAGAGCCCCCTCTTTCAAAAAGTGCTGGGAATTGGCATCGCACTGCTTCTGGTCATCCTTGTAACGGGGATTATCATTGCACTTTCTGGAAAGTCGCCCATTGCGGCCTTTCAGTGCATGATCAAAGGTGCCTTTGGCACGAAAAACAGTGTGGCCGAGACCTTGATCAAAGCGGTGCCCCTGCTGCTCTCTGGCCTGGGCCTGACAATCTGTTACCGCACTGGCCTGACCTCGGTAGGCTCGGAAGGACAGATTATTATGGGCGGGCTGATGGCCACCATCGTGGGAGTCAACCTGGGCGGCCTTCCCGCTCCGGTGGTCATTCCCATGGCCATGATCGCAGGAATCCTCGGCGGAGGAATCTGGGCCGGTATCGCCGGATTGCTCAAGGCGAAGTTGGGTGTCTCGGAAGTTATCAATACGATCATGCTCAACTATGTGGCGACCTATCTGGTGGCCTATCTGGTGGACGGGCCCATTCAGGAGGCGGCCGGGCACTATCCGCAGTCTGACCTGCTGGGAAAAAACGCGTGGCTTCCAATCATCCTGCCGGGGACGCGGATGCATCTGGGTGTAATTCTGGCTGCGGTGTCGGTGGTCCTGGTATATATGCTCCTCTGGAAATTGCCGCTGGGCTATCAGATGCGGGCCGTGGGAAACAATCCCATCGCGGCAAAGACGAATGGCATCAATGTGGCGCGCAACATGGTGCTGGCCATGTTCCTCTCCGGTGCCTTTGCCGGTCTGGCGGGATCGGTGGAGATCATGGGTATCCACCACCGGCTGATGAATGGTTTCAGCTCCAGCTACGGCTTTGATTCCATGGCAGTTGCGCTGCTGGGCGGCCTGCATCCGGTGGGTGTGACCATTGCGGCCATCTTCTTCGGAGCATTGCGTACCGGTGCCAATACCATGCAGCGTACGCTTCAGGTACCGGTGTCTCTGGTCAATGTCATCCAGGGTCTGGTCATCCTGTTTGTTCTGATGCAGGCACTGCTCAGCCGGTTTACCATTCGGATTATCCAGCGGAATGCAAAGGAAAAGGGGGCAAAACAGCATGCTTGATATCGTAAGCGGCTTTCTTGAGGCAATGGTTCGAATGGCCTGCCCCATTATGCTTGCCAGCCTGGGAGCACTGTTTACTGCGCGCAGCGGCATCATCAATTTCGCCATGGAAGGCATTATGATCATGGGGGCCTTTTTTGGCGTGTATGGCTCCTACCTGTCCGGAAATCCCTGGGTGGGCGCACTGCTTGGAATGCTGGGCGGGTTGGCCGCAGCGGTGGTTCTTGGCATTATGAGCATCACGGTCAAGGTAGATCAGGTCGTGGCGGGTACCGGTATTAATGTGCTCTTTCTTGGACTGACGAGCTACCTATGTACGGTGCTGTATCCCGATGGACAGCCCTCCTCGGTGGAGGCCTTTCAGAGCGTAGAGATTCCGGGCCTCTCCTCTCTTCCGGTAGTGGGCGTATTTTTCCAACAAAATCTGTTGGTCTACCTGGCCTTTTTGCTGGTGCCGCTGATTTGGTATCTGCTCAATCGCACCACTTTTGGACTGTGCCTGCGCTCGGTAGGTGAGCAGCCCCATGCGGCGGACAGCCTGGGCATCAATGTAAACCGGATGCGTTATATCGCCATTCTGCTGGCCGGTATCTTGGGTGGACTGGGCGGCGCGGCCCTCTCGCTCGGACAGGTATCCGTGTTTATGGAAAACATGACATCCGGACGTGGCTATGTGGCCTGGTCTGCGGTGACCGTAGGCAAGTGGAATCCCATCGGCATCATGGGAGCCTCCCTGCTCTTTGGCGGTGCGGAAGCGGTGCAGCTTCGCCTCCAGGCGCTGGGCATTGAAATTCCCCAGCAGTTCTTCCAGATGCTGCCCTACCTGCTGACCATGATAGTGCTGGCCGGTGTAGTAGGCAGAACGGTCGGACCCAAGGCAATGGGCAAGCCGTTTGTCAAGGGAGAGCGGTAAATGGGATTTTCAGCACAGGAGATGCGCTTCACGATGTATTACCCCGAAGGGAGTTCTGCCGGACAGGGGCCTTCGAGGGATGGGGCCACGCCAGAGAAAATTCGGACCGTACTGGGAGAGTTGAGATTCCCCGCTCCGCCGGAAGAGCGCCCCTATCTGTATGGGTGTATGGTGCTCTCCTTTGACGGGAAAATGGGCTTTCCGGACGATCCGGAGGGGACCCTGATCTCGAAGGAGAACCGCTTTGATCCGGTAGGGGCAAAGACCGATTTTTGGATCATGCAGGTCTGCCGGACCTATGCCGACGGCGTGATTCTGGGCGCGGGGACCCTGCGGGCCCGGATGCATAAAATGTGGTGTTCCGAGATCGCCGATCCGGATTTGATCCAGGTGCGGCCTGCGCTGGGGAGAACCGGGGAAGCGCCGCTGGCGCTCATTCCGTCGGTGGACGGAATGGATATTCCGGTAGAGCACGCTATCTTTACAAGAAGTGAGCAACCGGTGATTCTGACTTCCGTCCAGGGGGCGGAGCGGCTGCAAAGCCGGCTAAACCGGCCCAGCCGCGTTCTCAGCGGACCTACCGACCTGAGAAAAGGAATGGAAGAAGTGCAGATCATAGCGGTAGGGGAACAGGAGCCCAACACGGCAGGGCTGCTGCACTTCCTCCGGGCCTGTGGTCTGGAGTATGTATCGGTGGAGGCACCGGGCTATCTCTGGCACCTGATCAGTAAGGGACTTCTGGACGAATACATGCTCAACTACTCCGGCGTCATGGCGGGCGGTATGACCGCGCTGGGTGTAAACGCCGGCTTTACGGTCAAACAACATCCCCATGCAGAGATTCTCAGCGTGGGGTATCACCGGGGATTTCTATATACCCGACAAAAACTCCATTATGGATGGTAAGGTGAAATAGTACCTGAAACAGCAAGAGGAAAGGGTGGAAATGGACCATGGTAAAAATTCTGGGATTGTGCTGCAGCCCGAGAGACGGGGCGACACAATATGCGTTGGAGCAGGGGCTGAAGGCGGCTGCGGAATTTTCTCCGGAAATTGAGACGGAGCTTATTTCAGTGCGTGGGAAAAAAATTGCACCCTGTAACGGATGCGGCTACTGCAAACGGGAAAAGACCTGGTGCTGTATCAAGGATGACATGCAGGAGCTCTTTGAGAAAATCATCCACGCTGACGGTGTGTTGGTGGCCTCTCCGGTCTATGTGATGACCGCTACCCCTCAGCTGCATGCTATCGCCTCGCGGATGCGGCCGGCCATGCACTGCTACCCTGGTATGCTGCGCAACAAATTTGTGGCGGCCATTGCCGTGGGCGGAACCCGGAATGGGGGCCAGGAGACGACGATCGACGACATTTTCCACCTGTTTGGAACTCGGGCTATGAACATGGTGACCAATGAATCGGGCGGTTATACAGGAGCAAAGGTGTGGTCCCAGGATGGAGGTGCACAGGCAGCTGCACAGGATGAGATCGGTCTGAAGACCGTACGGGATTTGGGCCGGAAACTGGCAGAGGTCTGCTATATCTACACATTGGGGAAGCAGGCTTATCAGGATGGGTGTGAAAACAAATGAAAAAGGCCTATCTGCATGTCCATATTGTGACGGTGGATGATCAGGATCGTGTCTGGCCCGACGGTGGCATTCTGTATGAGAATGGGACCATTACCGCGGTGGGAGAGAGCGCCCATGTGGAGCAGATAGCACGTGAGCGGGGGGCAGAGATCCTGGATGGCGGTGGAAAATACCTCTTTCCGGGGCTGGTCAACACCCATACCCACCTGTACCAGGAGCTGACCAAGGGACTGGGCAGCGATCTGAGCTTGGAGGAATGGTTTCCAAAAGCCATGGCACCGGTGGGCGCAGCCCTGCGGGAGGAGCACATGGAGGCCGGCGTCGCGCTGGGTCTGCTGGAGGCCATCCACAGTGGCGTGACCACAGTCGCGGATTATATGCAGCATCAGCCGGTACCCGGGCTGGGCCGCGTAGAGCTGGACGTGGCAAAACAGATGGGTGTACGCATGGTCTATGGACGGGGATATCGGGATATCGGCCGGGCCGAAGTGGTGGAGGACGCCGCGCATATCTTTGCGGATGTGGAAGATTTGAAGGCGCGTTATGTACAGCCGGATGGGATGATTACCGTATGGCTTGCCCCGGCCGCAAGCTGGGGGCTGAGTGACCACCTGATGCGGGAGACCCGCCGCTATGCCGATGCCACGGAGACACCCATCATGATGCACCTTTTCGAGACGGGTTCCGACGAAGCGGGAAGCCAGCAGCGTTTTGGAAAGCCGGCTATCGAATGGTTTGAAGAGGCGGGACTGCTGGGCCCTGATCTGCTGGCTGTACACTCCGTCGCGCTGGGGAGTGCTGAGATGGAAAAATATCAGCAGTACCGCGTCATGGTATCCTATAACCCGGTTTCCAATATGTATCTTGCATCCGGTTCGGCTCCCGTTCGGGAGCTGAAAGAGCGGGGACTCGCCGTGGCGCTGGGAACGGATGGCGCCGGCTCCAACAATAACAATAATATGTTAGAGGCCATGAAGAGCGGAGCCCTGCTGCAAAAGGTGGTACACCGTGATCCGCAGGCTATGACCGCCGGAGAGATGCTGCGCATGGCGACCATCGAGGGGGCGAGAGCGCTGGGGCTTGGGGACCGGATCGGCTCCATTGAAGTGGGCAAGGCGGCGGATTTCTTTCTCTACGACCCCATGCACAGCCCAATCGCCTGTCCGGTCTGCGGGACCCCGGAGGCGGCTCTGGTTTATTCCGGAGATCACAGAGCCATTGATACCGTTGTCATCCAGGGACAGACTGTATTAGAATGTGGTATACTGACAAAAGGAGACGAGGACGCCATTCTTGTACAGGCGCGGCGTATGGCGGATGATTTGCTCTGTCGGATTCGGTAGGAAACATAGAAATGGAGCGAAAAAAGGAGTATGATAATATGAACCAGATTGGGGATCTCAAAACATTTCTCCAGGCCCTGAAGGAGCGGGACCTGCTCTTTACCACCGAGAAGGAAGTGGACTGGAACCACGAGATCGGTTCCCTCATCGCCACGCTGGAACCCAGCGGACGGGCGGGCTATTTCCCCCATGTGAAGGACAAGCAATTCGGTGTGTGCGGCAACCTCCTGGGGTCCATGGACAGCATCGCGGTGGCCCTGGGCTGTGAAAAAGAGGAGATCACGGATTTCCTGGCCAAATGCCTGGACCGTCCCATCAAGCCTCAGATCGTGGAGAGTGCGCCCTGCCAGGCCTACATCCAGACGGGGGACCAGGTGGACGTCACCAAGCTGCCGGTTCCGGTCCATGCACCCAAGGATGGCGGCCCCATCATCACCGGTGGCGTCATCGTATCCAAGGAGCTCCACGGGACCCGTCAGAACCTCTCCTTCCAGCGGATGCATGTGAAGGGCAAGGATAAGATCAGCATCATGATCAACGAGTGGCGGCATCTCAAGGAGTTCTACAATGAGGCTGAGGCGGAGGGCAAGCCCCTTCCCATCGCCATCTCCATCGGCGCCGACCCAGTGGTCTATGTGGGCGCCGGACTGCGCTACGACGGGGACGAGATGGAGATCGCCGGAGCCATCCGGGGCCGGCCCATGCAGGTGGTCAAATGCATCACCAACGACATCTATGTACCCGCCGAGTCCCAGTTCGTCATCGAGGGTGAGATCCTCCCCAACACCAGAGAGCTGGAGGGCCCCCTGGGTGAGTTCACCGGACATTACAGTGCCCCCTGGAACAGCCCGGTCATCCATGTGACCGCCATCACCCACTGCGCCGATCCCATCTATCAGACCATCAACGGCGCTTCTTTTGAGCACATCAACCTGGGCAATGTGCTTCCCCGTGAGCCCCTGCTGAAGAAATTCACCAGCTATGTGAGCAGCGGCGTGCTGGATGTCCACATTCCGCCCTATGGATCTGGATTTTTGGCCCTGGTCCGCCTGCGGAAGAAGAACCCCGGCGAGCCCAAAAATGTGGCGCTGGCGGCCATGATGACCTATGTGAACATCAAGAATGTCATCGTGGTGGATGAGGATGTGGATATCTATAACCCGGCCGACGTGATGTGGGCGGTGTCCAACCGGGTGGTGCCCGAGCGGGACATTTTCTACGTGCCCAATGCCCAGGGACATGAGCTGGACCCCTGCTCCGACGAGCGGGGCGTGCAGACCAAGATGGGCATTGACGCCACGCTGAACGAGGAGAGCCGCTGCCTGGAGCGGGTGCGCTATCCCAAGGTCGATTTGAGTCAGTACGTATAAGCGGCCGGTCCGGACCGGAGCCGCGGGAGAAGGGAGAGTCCGTATGGGCGGAAGGTATATCGTAGGGATCACAGGGGCCAGCGGCTCGCTCTATGCCGAGGCGGTGATCCGGCGGCTGCTGAAGGCCGGGTGTGAGGTCCATCTCTGCCTGACTCGGGCCGGACAGATCGTTGTGCGGGAGGAGCTGTCCTGGCAGTGGCCGGAGGGGGCCGCGCCCGAGGAGATCCAGGCCGCGCTGCGTAGCCGCTTCCAGTGCGGAGAGGAGCTGCGGTACTACGATATCCACGCCATCGGCGCCCGGATCGCCAGCGGCTCCTTCCGGACCGACGGAATGGTGGTGGTGCCCTGTTCCATGGGCACCCTCTCCGCCATTGCCCACGGCTCCTCCCACAATTTGCTGGAGCGGGCTGCCGACGTGGTGCTCAAAGAGCGGGGAAAGCTGGTCCTGGCGGTCCGTGAGACCCCTTTCAGCACCATCCACCTGCAAAATATGCTCACCCTCTCCCAGTGCGGCGCGGTCATCATGCCGGCCTGCCCGTCCTTCTACCATGCTCCCTCCTCCCTGGAGGAGCTGGCCGACTTCTTCGCTGGGCGGCTCCTGGACCAGCTGGGGCGGTCCGACGACAGCATCCGCCGCTGGGAGGGGATCGATTGACCGGAAGAGGGGAAGAGGATGCGCCATAAGATCGCATTTATCACCACGGAATATGTGAAGCCGCATCTGGAGCGGATCCTGCCCCAGCTGGGGATGGACGCAACCTTCTCCATCTATGCCTACCATCCCTTTGAGGAGATCGACGGGTTTTTCCGGCAGATTCCGCGGGAAGTGGATGGCGTGATCACCAGCGGCAACCGATTCGGCAGCGCCTTCCGGCACATGTTTCCCCGGGACCGGCGGGTGGTGGTCCCTATGGGGATCAACGATGCAGAGGTCCACCGGCTCTTCTGGCGGCTCAAGCAGGAGCAGCCCGATCTGGACTTTCAGAGGATCTACGCCGATTTTCTGGATGAGCTTCACCTGAGCATTCCGAGCTTTCTCACAGAGGACCACGGAATCCCACTCTCGGTGAGCATGGACGCCGGACGGGAGCAGACCCCGGAGGAATTCCTGCGGGGGGAATACCGGCAGTTCCAAAAGCTGCTGGAGGTATGGGAGACCGGGCAGTTTGAACGGATCATCACCCGGTACAGCGGCCTGCTCCCGATGCTGCGGCAGCGGGGAGTACAGATTTTTTATCCGTTTCCCAGCATCGACAGCATCCGCTCCGCCTGCGCCCAGGCCCAGCGGGAGATCGAGATGCGCCAGCTCCAGGACTACCAGGCGGCCGAGATCCATGTGAATCTGTGGATGCCCAATCCGGCCTATACGGTGGAAAGCCTCTATGAGCAGCGGCTGCTTCAGCTCCAGCAGAGCCTGATGGACTATTTTGGAAGCAAGGCGGAGGACATGCTCTTCCGCCGCAGCCACTTTGGGGTGGATATCCTCACCGACCGAAAGACGGTGGCCCAGTGCACCCGGGAATATACCGTGTGTGAGCTCAGCGCCTTTTTGAATGCGCGGCTGGACTTCCGGATCTTTGTGGGCTATGGGATCGGGCAGGGAATCTATCAGGCCCGTCTCAATGCCATTACGGCCACCCGGGAATCCGAGGTATCGGGGGGGAGCTATCTGGTCAATGAGCAGGATGTCCTCATTGGTCCTCTGGGCGGAGGGGAAGCCGCTCCACCATCGCCGTCCGTGTTCTCCTATATGTCCAGCCACGCGGGGATCTCACAGGCCACCATCAACCGGGTGCTGGAAGTGCTGGGCGCCATGCCCAACGGCCGCCTGACCTCCCAGGAGTTGGCGGAGCGTTTGGAAATCACCCGGCGCAGCGCCAACTATTTTCTCAAGGCCATGACCCAGACCGGAATTTTACAGGTGGTGGATATGCACCGGGCGGCCGGCCGTGGACGTCCGGAGCAGGTCTACGGCCGCGCAGCGGCAGAGAATACAGACCGAATTCATTGAGACGAAAAAAGGGAGTGTCCCCTCCGTAGTCTACGGAGGGGACACTCCCTTTTATGATTGCTTTTACAGTCCGAGAGCATATCCCACCAGAAGCTTGGTGGTATTCTCCAGGCTCTTCACATGGGTGCGCTCCACGGCATGGCTGCAATAGACCGGCATGCCGAAAGCCGCAACCCGGACATTGTTGCCCGACTTGAGCGCAATGCTGGCGTCCGTGCCGTAGTGGTAGAAGATATCCACCGCGTAGTCACAGCCGATGCGCTCGGCGGTCTCAATGAGGCGGCTGGTCAGGTCGTAGTCATAGGGGGAGAAGGCATCCTTGCAGCAGATAGCCACATTGAACTCATTGCCATCATAGTCCGGACCGATCAGACCGATGTCGATGGCCACAAATTCCTCCACCTCGGGGGGAACATAGGAGCCGCCATGGCCGATCTCCTCGTAGTGGGGGAAGGCCAGCAGGGTGCGGTACTTGGGTTTCAGGTTGTGCTCGGTCAGATACTTGAGCATGGCGAAGATACAGGCCACAGCGCCCTTATCGTCGATGAAGCGGGACTTGAGGTAGCCGTTATCGGTCACCGTGCAGTGGGGCTCAAAGGAGACCATGTCGCCGTGGCGGATGCCCAGATCCAGCACATCCTGGCGCGATTTGATGGGCTGATCCAGCAGGATCATCATATTCTGCTCATTGCGCTCCAGGGTACGGGCGTCGTCAAAGACGTGGACCGAGTGGGACTGGCAGGTGTAGATGCCGGTATATTTGCGTCCGTCGCGGGTGTGAACGGTGACGGTCTCGCTCTCCATGCTGGTGTGGCTGACGCCGCCCAGATTGCGGATGCGGATCATACCGTCGTCATCGATCCGGCGGACAATGAAGCCCAGGGTATCCAGGTGGCCACCGATCATAACGGTTTTGCTGTTGTCCTGGCCATCTACCGTGATGTAGACCGTATTGCGGTTGTCGTAGGTCACCTCATAGCCCAGCTCTTTGGCCATCTGGGCCACGACGGGATTGATCTCCCGGTAATAGCCCACGGGGCTGGGCGTGTTGACCAGCGTGCGGAAGGTGTCCAGAATGTATTGCGTGTCGATCTGAAGTTCCATGTTACAGTTCCTCCTGGAATTCCATTTAGTTTCCCTGAGAAGATTCCGCCAGAGGCAGCCCCTGGTCGGCGCACAGATGGCAGGCTACCTTGTGCCGGGGGCTGACCTGATAGACCTTGGGCTCTACCTCGAAGCACTCGGGACGGGCATAGGCGCAGCGGGGCGCGAAGCGGCAGCCGGGCTTGGGGTCGATGGGAGAGCTGATCTCGCCCTGGAGGAGGATACGCTCCTTCTTATGGTGGATGTCAGGCACCGGGATGGCCGAAAGCAGGGCCTTGGTGTAGGGATGCGTGGGGGAGGCGAAGAGCTCCTCACTGGGGGCGTACTCCACCATCTTGCCCAGATACATGACCATGATGTTGTCGGAGAAATAGTTGACCACCGACAGATCGTGGGTAATGAACATGTAGGTCAGTCCGCGCTCATGCTGGAGTTTTTTCAGCAGGTTCAGGATCTGAGCCTGGATGGAAACGTCCAGAGCGGATACCGGCTCGTCACAGACGATGAAGGAGGGGTCCATGGCCAGCGCGCGGGCAATGCCGATGCGCTGACGGCGGCCGCCGTCCAGCTCATGGGGATAGGTGTTCATCAGACGCTGGCTCAGACCCACGGTCTCCATCAGGCTGATGACCCGGCGCTCCAGCTCCTGCTTGTTTTTGCACAGCTTGTGCAGACGCAGGGGGGCGGCGATGATCTCGCTGACCGACTTGCGGGGGTTCAGAGAGGCAAAGGGGTCCTGGAAGATCATCTGCATCTCCGTGCGGAGATTGCGCATCTCGTGGGTGGAGAATTTGGTGATATCCTTCCCCTGGAAGAGGACCTGACCGCTGGTGGGGTCCTGCAGGCGGAGGATAGCGCGACCGGTGGTGGACTTGCCGCAGCCGGACTCACCCACGACACCCAGGGTCTTGCCCCGCTCCAGGGTGAAGGAAATGTCGTCCACCGCATGGAGCTGTCCCTTCTTGGTGGGGAAATATTTTTTGAGGTTGCGTACCTCCAAAATGACATCAGACATGGTCCGCACCTCCTAATGTGACTCCCGCATCGGGCTCATAGGCCAGACAGCGGACGGTATGGGTGTCCGAGAGCTGGGTGATCTGGGGCATACGGGTCTTACAGATTTCCTGGCAGTGGCTGCAGCGGGGATGGAAGGGGCAGCCGCTGGGGAGATCGGTGGGATCGGGCATCAGGCCGGGAATGGGCTTGAGCTCCTCGTTGCGCCGCTTGATATTGGGCAGAGAATCGAAGAGACCCTTGGTATAGGGATGGGCTGTGTGATCGAAGATGTCCTCCAGCGTGCCGTGCTCCACAATGTAGCCGGCGTACATGATGCTCACCTCGTCGCAGACCTCGGCCACAATGCCAAGGTCGTGGGTGATCATCAGCATGGAGGTGCCGTATTTCTCCCGCAGCTTCTGCATCAGGTCCAGCACCTGCGCCTGGATGGTCACATCCAGAGCGGTGGTGGGCTCGTCGGCGATGAGCAGGTTGGGATTGCAGGCCAGAGCCATGGCGATGACCACACGCTGCTTCATGCCGCCGGAGAACTGGTGGGGATATTCCGAGGCGCGCTCGCCGGGGATGCCGACCAGCTCCAGCATCTCCTGGGCGCGGACCATGGCTTCCTTTTTATTGACCTTCTGGTGGAGCAGGATGACCTCGGCGATCTGCTCTCCCACGGACATGACCGGGTTCAGGGAGGTCATGGGGTCCTGGAAGATCATAGACACATAGTCACCGCGGATATCCTCCATCTCCTGAAGGGAGTACTCAAAGATGTTTTTTCCATCCAGAAGGATGGTGCCTCCGGTGATCTCTCCGGGGGGATTGGGAATCAGGCGGAGGATGCTCAGGGCGGTGGTGGTCTTACCGGCGCCGGTCTCGCCTACCAGGCCCAGAGTCTTGCCCTTTTCAATGTCCAGATCGATGCCGTTGATGGCGTGGACCACGCCGTCGGTGGTGGAAAACTGAACCGACAAATCCCGGATCTGGACGCTATACTCTTTTTCTTGCATGTCTCATTGTCCTCCCTTACTGCTTCAGTCTGGGATCGAGGGCATCCCGCAGACCGTCGCCCAACAAATTCAGGGCCAGGACCGTGATCACGATGGCCAGACCGGGGAACACCGTCAGATGGATGGCGTCGCGCATGAAGGTACGGCCGCCGGAGAGCATGGCGCCCCACTCGGGCACCGGCTGCTGCACGCCGAGACCGATAAAGCTCAGAGATGCCGTGGACAGGATGGCGCTGGCGACACCCAGCGTGGCCTGTACGATGATGGGAGCCAGGCAGTTGGGGATGATCTCCTGGAGAATGATGCGGAGGGTGCCGGTACCAATGGAGCGGCTGGATTCCACGAACTCCTGATCCTTGATGCTCAGCACGGCCGCGCGGACGATACGGGCATAGCCTGGCACACTGGACATACCGATGGCCACCATAACGTTAAACAGATTGGTACCGAACGCGGCCACGATGGTGATGGACAGCAGGATGCTGGGGACAGCCAGAAGAACATCCATCACGCGCATGATGACGTTATCAATGATGCCGCCGTAGTAGCCGGCCAGTGCGCCGCACAGTCCGCCCACCACCAGGGAGATGCTCACCGAGACCAGGCCGACCACCAGAGAGATCCGGGAGCCGTGGATGAGACGGGCCAGGATGTCGCGGCCGTACTCATCGGTGCCCAGCCAGTGCTCTGCACTGGGCCCCTGAAGGCGGATGGACATATCCTGCTTGATGACCAGGGTCTCATAATCGGCCAGCTGATTGGCAAAAATCGCACAAAAGACCAGGACCAGAAGGATGGCCAGACCGATCATGGCCATCTTATTTCGGCACAGACGCATCCATACTTCGGCCGCCATGCTGCGCTTTTTCTTAGCGGGCTGAAGGGAGGCGGAGTCCGCCTGGCTTACATGAGTATGTTTCATTGTCTGCACCTCCCTTACTTATACTTGGACTTGATGCGGGGATCCACGAAGGCATAGAGCAGATCCACCAACAGGTTGACGATACTGAAGGCGATGGAGAACACGATCACGCAGCCCATCACCGAGGGGGTATCCTTGGCCTTGATGCTGTTGACCAGATAGGTACCCACGCCGGGCCAGGAGAAGACGGTCTCGGTCAGCACAGCGCCGCCCAGCAGGTAACCGAACTGAAGGCCGATGACCGTGATGACGGGGATCAGGGCGTTGCGCAGGGCATGACGGGTAATGACCACACGCTGCTTGACGCCCTTGGCCCGGGCAGTGCGGATGTAATCCTGACGGATGACCTCCAGCATGGAGGAACGGGTGGTACGGGTAATGCTGGCCATACATCCGGTACCCAGGGTGATCACGGGCATGATATAGGTTTTCCACCCGTCCATACCACCCGATGGGAACCATTTCAAATTCAGAGAAAAGACGATGATCAGGATGAGGCCCAGCCAGAAGTTAGGTGTGGCCACACCCAGCAAGGCGCCCACCATACTCACTCCGTCTACCAACGAATATTGTTTGGTGGCGGATATGATACCGATGGGAATGGAGAGCGCTACAGCGAAGAGCATACCCCAGAGGGAGAGCTTCAGCGTGGCGGGGAAGCGGCCCATGATCTCATCAAAGACGGGCCGGTTGGACTTGTAGGAGGTCCCCATATCTCCGTGGAGCAGTCCGCCCATATAGTCCACATAGCGCTTGAGAACGGGGTCGTTCAGGCCCAGCTCCTCCCGAAGGGCCTCCACGGCCTCGATCGGGGCTGTCTCACCGAGGATAGTACGGGCGGGATCACCGGGAGACAGGGACATAATAAAAAATACCAGAAACGACACACCAATGATGACGGGAATCAGCATCAGCAGTCGTTTCAACACATATTTATACATAGTTGTCTGACTCCTTTAAGCATGGGCAAAGGCCGAAGCCTTTGCCCATGCAGCGTGCAGTTGGAAGAAAGATTAGTAGTGCAGGCCCTCGAAGCGCTCCATGCCGATGGCGGAGAGACCGATGCCCTGCAGGTTGGCCTGACGGGCCACCATGCCGGTCCACTCGTTGAGGGGCACCCAGATGGCGTCATTGACCAGGATCTCCAGGATCTGCTTGTGGTCGGCGCTGACCGCAGCGGGATCGGGGTTGACCGCGGCGTCATCCACCAGGGCGTCCACCTCGGGGTTGCTGTAGAAGGAGCGGTTGCCGCCGTCACCCACGCTGTAAGAGGTGAACAGAGGACGGTAGGTGTTGTCGGGCTCGGCGTTGGCAATCCAGCCGCTGATGGCAGCCTGATGCTCACCCTTGCCGGTGCGCTCATAGAAGGTGGCGGACTCCATCATCTCGATGTTCATGGTCACGCCGATCTCCTGGAGGTTGGCCTGGATGACGGTGGCGGCGCGGTTGCGGGCATCGCCGGCCAGGTAGCAGGTGAAGGTGAAGCCGTCGCCGTAGCCGGCCTCCGCCAGCAGCTCCTTGGCCTTGGCGGGATCGTAGGTGTAGATGCCGTCTACTTCCTCATAGCCGATGGCGGCAGAGTTGAAGTACTCGTTGGTGGTCTTGCCGGCGCCGTTGACCATGGCGGTGAGAACGTCGTCCTTGTTGATGGCGTAGTTCATGGCCTGACGGACCTTCACATTGTCGAAGGGAGCCTTCGTGACGTTGAAGAGCAGGAACTCGCTGCGGGTAGAACCGAACTCATCCAGAGCCAGGCTCTCGCTCTCGCGGATGCGGTCGGCGTCATTGGCGGGCACATTGAGCATCACGTCGATCTCGCCGTTCTCCAGAGCGATGGTACGGGAGGTCTCCTCGGGGATGATCTTGAAGATCAGGCCGTCGTTCTGCGCGGCACGCTCGGGATCAAAGTAGTTATCATACTTGGTCAGCTCAAAGGAGGCGCCGGGGACCCACTCCTTGAAGGTATACTGACCGGTACCCATGGGGGCGTCGGCCAGAGTCTTGCCGCTGGCCTCCAGCTCCTCGGTGTAGGTCTTGTCCAGAATGGCGGAGCCCATGTGGGCCAGGGAGGAGATCAGCGCGTTGCTGGGAGAGTTGAGGTGGATGACGAAGTTGAGATCGTCCACCACTTCCACAGACTCGATCATGGAGACCAGATGTCCAACCTTGGCGGACTCCTTCTGGCGCTCCAGAGAGAACTTGACATCCTCGGAGGTGAGGGTATCGCCGTTATGGAAGGTGACGCCCTCCTTCAGCTTGAAGTTATAGGTCACATCGTCAACGGCCTCCCAGCTCTCGGCCAGGTCGCCCACGAACTCGTTCGTGGTCTCGTCCAGCAGGACCAGGGTGCTGTAAATATGACGGGTAGCGTAGCCGGAGGCGGTATCGTTCTGCAGATGGGGGTCCAGAGAAGACAGGTCAGCGCTGATGCCGATGGTCATCACAGTCTTGTCGGAGTTGTCTCCGGAACCGGAGGAGCCGCAGCCGGCCAGCAGGGACAGGCTGAGGACGCAGGCCAATGCGAGGCTAACGGTTTTCTTCAGAGTTGGTCTTTTCATAATATCTCCCTTCTTTTCGCGACAATTTCCCTTCACAACATACCGTGAAACTATGTGGGAGCCGGACTGCATTTTAAAACGGACAGGCCTTGCCACAGCACACACTACTGTGAAAAAGAATATGGTAAAACTAATTATATCATATTACACCCAAAAGACAATATTTTTTGCAGGAAGAATCAAAGAGAACATGCGCAATATTTTGCCAGCCATGGAGAACGGGTAACCATACCTTAATACAAGTGGAAATTTTTGCATAAAAAATTTGGATAACATGCAAAGTGAGCGTGAAAAAACAAAAACAACGAGGAGCGGATGTCCAAGCGGATCCGACCTCGTTGTTTTTGTAAAAAGATTGTCGATGGTTGGAGATATGGCTTCTTACTTGCTCTCCACCTGTGTATTCTCCTCAGATACGGCAGGGACAGCCTTGTCCTTGGGAAGGATCAGGTTGAGCAGAATGGCGGAGAAAGCCGTTCCGGGGATGCCGTTGATGAGGGCGGAGACATAGAAGGGATAGTCGGCCAGAGCAGTCGGTGTGGCACTGAAGCCGAGACCAATGGCCAGAGACACAGCGATGAGGAGCATATCCCGCTCTGAGAGCTGCTGCTGTCCCAGCATCTTCAGGCCGTTTGCGGCGATGCTGCCGAAGACCACCAGGGTGGCTCCGCCGATGACCGGGGTGGGGATGAGGGAGAGGAAGGCGGCGAGCTTGGGAATGAAGCCCAGCACCACCATAAATCCGCCGGCCGCGGCCACTACATAGCGGCTCTTGACGCCGGTCACGCCGATGAGGCCGATGTTGCCGCTGTAAGAGATGGTGGGGGTGGAGTTGAAGAGGGCGCCCAGAATGCTGGCGACGCCATCACAGACCACGCCGCGGGAGAGATCTTCTTTGGTGGCCACACGGTTGGCCGCAATAAAGGCCACGGTGGAGGTGTCGCCCAGGAACTCCACCAGATTGACCAGAGTCAGCAGGGCCATGATGATGATGGCGGACAGCTTGAAGGAGATGCCGAAGTGGAGGGGCTGGGGCAGGGAGAACCAGGAGGACTCATTCAGAGAGGAGAAGTCCACCATGCCCAGCGCAGCGGAGAGCAGGAACCCGGCAATCAGGGCGATCAGGACAGAGGCGCCTTTTACAAAGCCCTTTCCCCAGGCATTGAGTACAATGACGATGACCAGCGTGAAGAGGGCCACACCGTAGTTTTGCAGGCTTCCGTAGGTGGGGCTGTCGCTACCGCCAGCACAGTACCCCACAGCGACGCTGACCAGGGTGAGGCCGATCACCATGATGACACAGCCCATGGCCACAGGGGGAAAGACCTTGCGGATAAATTTGACGCTGACCGCACCGAAGAGGGCCACGGCCACACCGCATACCAGGCTGGCGCCGATGAAGGCGGGGAAGCCATAGGCCTGGGAGATGGCGATGGCAGGTGTCACGAAGGTAAAGGTGGCGCCCAGAATGATGGGCAGGCGGTTACCCACCGGACCCACGCCCAGAGACTGGAGGATGGTGCCCACGCCGGCAATAAAGATGCTGCACTGGAGCATGAGGGTGATCTCCGCGCTGGAGAAGCCCAGGCTGGAACCGATGATGAGAGGAATGGCCAGGGTGCTGGCCAGGAAGAGAAGGACGTGCTGAAGACACAGAGGAATCAACTCGGGAACAGGGGGCTTTTCGTTCAGTTCATAAGTACGCGGCGCCTTGTGGTTCATACAGAATTTCCTCCTTTTGCTTTCTCCCTATGGATTTGATAAACCTTATAAATCGTCTCTCAGAGCGGGCTGACGCACGGAGGCGCGCTCCAGCATGCTGCGGGTGGCCTTGCGGATCCAGTGTGCGGTCTCCCGTTCCGGAATGGTCGTGAGAGCGCCGTGCTCCACCACCACCTTGCCGTTGACCAGAACGGTATCCACCATGCGCGGATCACCGCTGAGCACGATACAGGCCGCCGGGTCATTCTGTCCGCCGGCATAGGAGAATTGACTCCAGTCAAAGAGGACCAGATCGGCCGCCATGCCGGGGGCCAGGTAGCCGATGTCGTCCCGGCCCAACACCTGTGCGCCGCCGGCGGTGGCCATCCGGAGCACCTGCTCGGCCGAGGTAGCCCGGCTGCCCCATTTCAGCTGGTTGACCAGATAGCAGTTGCGGATCTCGCCCATCATGTTGGAGGCGTTGTTGCTGGCGGCTCCGTCGACGCCCAGGCCGATGGCCGCGCCTGCCTCCAGAAAATCGGGGACACGGCACACGCCGGAGCTGAGGAACATATTGGAGTTGGGGCAGTGGGCGATGCCCGTCCCGGTGTCGGCAAAGAGGCGGACCTCCTCGTCGGTGAGCTGGACGCAGTGGGCAAAGTAGAACTGCTTGCCGAACCAGCCCATCCGGCGCATATATTCCACCGGGCGGCAGCCGTGCCGCTCCATGGAGATGGCCAGCTCACCCTGGCTCTCGCCCAGGTGGGTGTGACACTGCACGTTCCGCTTCAGGGCCAGGTCCCGCAGCCGCTGCACGATCTCATCGGTCTCAAAGGGGGGCCAGCACAGGGAGAGGCCGATCTGACACATGGAGAAGCGGCTGGTGTCATGGTAGGTATCGATGAGCCGCTCCGCATCCGCGACGATGTCATCGGCGGACTCCACCAGATCGTCGGGCACATGGCCGCAGCCCTGGGAGCGGCCAATGGTGATGCCGCCCCGGGTGGGATGGAACCGGATGCCCAGCTCTGCGGCCGCTTCGATCTCCACATCGGTCAGCCGCTGAGTGCCCTGGGGATGGACATACATATGGTCCGAAGAGGTAGTACAGCCTGTTTTCAGAAGGTCTCCCAGGCCCACGAGGGCCCCGGCGCGGACCAGCTCGGGATTGATCTCACGGAAAATATCATAGACCACCATGAGCCACGGCTCCAGCTTCAGACCATTTGCAATGTGGATATTGCGCACCAGGGACTGGAAGGTGTGGTGGTGGGTATTGACAAAGCCAGGAGTGATGATTTTCCCTGTGGCGTCGATCACCTGGACGGGCCCGGGGCCGGCGTCCAGGTTGGGACCGATCTCTAAAATCTGGTTATCCTCCAGCAGCAGATCCGCATTTCGGTAACGGGTACCCTTGGGATCCATGGTAAGGATCCAGTCGGCATGTTTGATCAGGGTGCGCGGCATGGCATTGCCTCCTCAAAATACTGACTGATTAGTCAGTCAAATTTCTTGCTATCATCATACGCCCCTTGTGCGCTTTGGTCAATTGACTATTTTAGAGAAAAAATAGGATAAAAAATTATACAAAAAGCCGAATGGGAGCCGGGGGAGACGGGAGCCTTGCAAAGTGCCCCGTTTCTTTCTATAATTTTTAAGAGATAGATTTTACCGAGAAAAGGGTGAACGATGTGCCTCGTACTTTGCAGGAACAGCGTATTTTGGATGCGGCCCTCCGGGTGATGGCCAAATATTCCATCAGCGGGACCCGGATGCATCTGATTGCGGAGGAGGCGGGCATGGCCGCGTCCAATCTGCATTACCATTTCAAGACAAAGCATGATCTGCTTCTGGCCCTGCTGGCGGAGATACAGGACCGGTTTGACCAGGAACGCAGCGGGCTTATGCTGCAGGAGACCCATTCCCTGCGGGAGCGGCTGGCGGTCTTTTTTGAGCAGAAGAAGGCGCTCATTCTGGAGCAGCCCCGCTATGACAAGGTCCAGTTTGATTTTTGGCTTTTGGGCCAGTCGGATGAGACGGTCAAGCAGGATTTCCGCCGCTCCTTTGACCACTGGAGAGGGCATCTGGTGGAGAGCATGCTGGAATTTTATCCGCAGATGGAAGCGGAGTATGCCAAGGATCTCTCCTACACGCTGATATCCCTGATGATGGGAGCCTCCATGCAGTATCTGAATGGAGATGGCGTATCCCTGGATCGATATTTTTCGCAGTGCTTGGATATGGTGATCGGAAAAATCGAAGCGGACTATGGTCCGTCCCTCATCAAATAGAAATTGAAAAACGGGCCCCCCGCAGTGAGCAAGCACTGCGGGGGCCCGTCTATTTCAAGAGGTTGGATGATGGGAAGGGCGGGAAAGGATCAGTTCAGAGCGCCGCTGCCCTCCTGGGGATTGAGGATGGTGATGCGGCCATCCAGAGCCGGAGCAATGGAGCCCTGCGCCTTGATGTACTCGCTGACCACATTGCGGTAATAGTCGTTGGTACGGTTGATCAGCTTACAGCCGGGCAGATCCTGGGTTGCCATTTCCCCGTTGTGTCCCTCGCCGTTTTCGGGATTGAGGACGTTGAGCATAGTGTAGCCATCTCCGCCGCCGCACATGAAGTCATTGCAGGCCAGGGTATACCAGGCATTGAGATCCAGCGGAGTTCCGTCCTCCAGCGTCACAGAGACGATGCGCTCGCCCGCGGGCTTGGAGCCGTCAAAGGTGTACTTGATGCCCGAGACCTGGGGGAACTTGCCGTTGGTGGTGGGATATCCGTCCACGCCGTTCTCCAGGGCGTCCCACACGGTCTGACCGGTGACCTCCACCAGCGTGACCTTGTTGTCAAAGGGGAGCATGGCAAACACGTCGCCCACGGTCACATCGCCTGCGGTGAGGCCGGCACGGATACCGCCGCCATTCTGAATGGCGATGTCGGCGTCACAGTAATCGCGCAGGGCGTCGGCGGACAGGTTGCCCAGGGGGCTCTCCTGGGTGCGCACCAGGGGGCTGGACCAGGCGATGTCAGAGGCGCACTGTCCGATGACCACGTCCATCTGGGCATCCAGGTCGGCCTGATAGTCCTCCAGGATGGCCTTGACCTCGGGGTCCTCAGGCACGTCGGAGGAGAGGATGATCTGATTGAAGGTATAGCCCAGAACCTCGCCGTCCTTGATGTTCAGGTTGGTCTGGTTGACGCAGGTGCCTACGCCGCCGGGATTCACCACCACGGTGTCCTCAATGTTCAGAGGACGGCCGAAGATGTCGTTTCCGCCGCCGATCTCCAGATCAATTCCGTCGATCTTGGTGGGGACGGTGTTGTTATGGCTGTGGAGATGGGAGAGAAGGATGACCACATCCGACTCGGCGCTGGCCTTGGTGACGGTCTCCTGGCCCACTTCCCACTGGTCATGGAAGTCGATGTCCTGGGTGTTGGAGTAGTGGGTAGTGGCCTTGCTGCCGTCGTCGGTGAGACCAACGATGGCCACCTTCAGGCCGCCTACTTCCTTGACGATATAGGGATCAAACTGCTCGGGATAGGTGCCGTCCTTCCAGAAGGTATTGGCGGAGAGCATGGCGTATTCCGCACGGTCCGCCAGGGAGAGCAGATTCTCAAAGGAGTAGTCGAAGTCGTGGTTTCCCAGCACCGTGGCGTCGTAGCCCTGGGCATTCATAACGTCCACACTGGACTTACCCAGCGAAATATTGGCCAGATCGGTGTTGTAGGGGGAGTCGCCTCCGTCAATGATCAGGGTGTTGGGGTTGCGGCGCTTTGCCTCGTCAAAGAGCCAGGCAGCCCGGGCCGAACCGCCCACCTGGATCCGGGAGCCGGAAGGCGTGTAGGGGACCATATTGCCGTGGATATCCGAGGTGGACATGGTGGTGAGAATGGTCAGGTCCTGGATGGCGGTATCCAGCAGCAGAGCCGCCTCGCCGCGGGTCATGACGGTATCATCCAGAGTGAGGCCTTCCGGGAGCAGTCCGTCCGCCTGGCCCTGGGCCAGGAAGTCCATCTCCTTGTCCGCACCGTAGACCGCCTTCATCACGGCCAGGGCAAACTCGGTCCGGGTCATGGTCTTGTCCCCCTGGAAGGAGCCGTCGATCTGTTCCATCAGGCGGGCCTCCAGCACCGTATTGGCCACAGTCTCAGCCCAGGTACCCACGGCATCGGGAGCGGCGGGCATAAGAGCGGCATCCAGTGTGGCTACCGTGGTGGAAGTGGAGTAGAAAGCTTTGGTGGTAGGCTCCGGAATGGTGCCGTCCTCACCGGCCTCGGGCGCGGGGGCTTCCATGGAAAAGACCGGGACCAGGCAGAAGGCGTTGTAGAGCATAGAGGCGGCGGCTGAACGGGTCAGGGCCTCCTCCGGGCGGTAGGAACCGGTGCCGTCACCCTGGAGCACACCGCGCTGGACAAGGTTGTCGATGCTCTGGGCGTAGGGACCGGAGACATCGCTCAGAGAGGCTGCAGAGGCGGGGATAGAGACCGCAAGGCTCAGGGCCAGAGACAGGGGGAGAATGCGCATCTTTTTCATAATCATGCTCCTCATCTCAAAATTTTCGTATAAGAACAAATTAAGTATAGCAAGGAATCAAACGCTGTGCAAGAGAGGCGGACGTAATGAATGTGTAAGGAAAGAAAAGAGGGCGAAAAATTGGGACGACGGACGGGAAGGCGGCCAGGAATACTTGACAAAGAACGTGTGGGATGATATAATGCAGAAAATTTAATAAACTAAACCAATGAAGCGGAGATAACGGCAGTCATGCCCTCACAGAGAGCCTGCGGCGCTGGAAAGCAGGCAGGACACAGGCTGTCAAATGGACCGCAGAGGGTGTGGGGAAACGGGAGATTCCGGAGTATCCGCAACGTGTGGCATACGTTAGTTGCCGGGGATATGTTGGTATCCTATGGAGTGTGCGGGGATGACCCGTGAATACAAGGTGGCACCGCGGATGATAGCGCTATGATTCGTCCTTGGCAGAAGAGTTGGTTCTGTCAGGGACGTTTTTGTTTTTTCGGAAAACATCCGGGACAACATGCCGGAACGATATGGAATACGTCAGGAGGAGAAAAACATGAAATTCAATCAGGTGGAATTTGATACTTATTTCAAGCAGTACCCGGATGAAAAAGGGTTTTATGGGAAATATGGCGGCTCCTATATTCCTGCCGAGCTCCAGGCGGCCATGGATGAGATCACCCAGGCCTACTTCACCATCTGCAAGTCCAGTAAGTTTGTCAGTGAGCTGCGGCGCATCCGCCGGGAGTTTCAGGGCAGACCCACGCCGGTCTCCTACCTGGAGCGGCTCTCGGGCACGCTGGGCAATGTGCAGCTGTATGTCAAGCGGGAGGACCTGAACCACACGGGAGCCCACAAGCTCAACCACTGCATGGGCGAGGCGCTGCTGGCCAAGTATATGGGCAAGAAAAAGGTCATCGCCGAGACCGGTGCCGGACAGCACGGAGTGGCCCTGGCCACGGCCGCGGCCTACTTCGGGCTGGAGTGCGACATCTATATGGGCGCGGTGGACATCCAGAAGCAGGCTCCCAATGTGGCGCGCATGAAGATCCTGGGCGCCAATGTGATCGAGGTCACCCACGGGCTTCAGACCCTGAAGGAAGCGGTGGACGCCGCCTTTGACGCCTACTGCCGGGAGTACCGGGACGCCATCTACTGCATCGGCTCCGTGGTGGGCCCCCACCCCTTCCCCATGATGGTGCGGGATTTCCAGGCTGTGGTGGGCATTGAGGCCAGAGAGCAGTTCCTGGAGATGACGGGCGAGCTGCCCGACGCGGTGGTGGCCTGCGTGGGCGGCGGCTCCAACGCCATGGGCATGTTTGCCGGCTTCCTCAACGACCCGGTGGACATCTACGGGGTAGAGCCGCTGGGCCGTGGCTCCGCCCTGGGCGATCACGCGGCCAGCCTCTCCTACGGCAGCGAGGGCATCATGCATGGGTTCAACAGCCTCATGCTCAAGGACGCCAACGGGGAGCCTGCGCCGGTCTACTCGGTGGCCAGCGGACTGGACTATCCCTCCTCCGGACCAGAGCACGCCTTCCTCCACGATCTGGGACGGGTCAAGTACGACGTGGTCAACGATGAGGAGACCATCGACGCCTTCTTCACCCTCTCCCGGCTGGAAGGTATCATCCCCGCCATTGAGAGTGCCCACGCGGTGGCCTATGGCATGAAGCTGGCCAAGACCATGGGGAAGGGCTCGGTCCTCATCAACCTGTCCGGCCGCGGAGACAAGGACATGGACTATATCATTGAAAAGTACGGAATCCGATAAAAGAATGGAACAGGGGCGCGCCAATACCGATTGGCGCGCCCCCATTTTTGTCGGAAGGACAGGATGAAAGCTTACCCGGATAACAGCCCTGCATCGTCGGCAAAGGTGTATGTAATCTCAAGCTGATGATCTGGAAAGACCCGGATTTCCCGGATGGTCTCGGCCACGGTGACCCGGTCCAGCTCGGTGAGTTTCCCCTGCCGGAGCAGGGCGTCCACCCAGGGCCGGCGGAGGGGATCGTCCTTCTGCTCCCGGGCGAGCTGGGCGAGCTGGCGGGTCAGGGCCTGGATCTGTGCCTCATAGTCCGCCTGATAGGCCAGATAGTCCACCCGGCTGAGCAGGCCGTCCCGGTAATCCTCATAGGCGGATTTTTTCAGCCGGCGCAGACGCTGGAGAGCGGATTCCAGCCGCTCTCCCTCCGGAGGACCGCCGGAGGAGTGGGGCAGACCGGCAACCGACCGCTGGGCGAGGATGTTGAGGTCCCCCGCAGAGGAAAGCAGGCGGTTGAGATCCTCCAGAACGATCTGCTCCAGCACGGCGTGAGAGATGCTGTGCCTGGTGCAGACAGTGGGTCCATAGCGCTTATAGGAGCCACAGCTGTAAGAGAGCCCGCCGGGGCGCCGGGTCTTTACCATGGCCCTTCCACAGACGCCGCAGCGGAGAAAACCGGCAAAGGGGCTTTGGTTTTGCTCAAAGCTCAGCTGCCGGGTGCGCTTTTGAAGCAGGCTCTGGACCCGCTCCCACTGCTCCCGGGAGATGATGGGGTCATGGGTGCCGGGGACCACGATCCACTCCGCCCGCTGCCGCTGGCGGGCCTTCCCGTGCATGCCGGGGCGCTCGCTGCGGCCCTGCTCCATGTTGCCCAGGTACATCTGGTTTTGCAGGATGCGGTGGACGGTGGCATAGGTCCAGTAGGTGGTCTGATCCATCCTGCGCCCGTTGTGGTAGCGCTCGCCGGAGAGGCGCTTATACTCGCTGGGGCTGGGGATGTGCTCGGCGTTGAGGGTCTTGGCGATCTTGAGCTGTCCGAGCCCCGCCTCGCAGAGATCAAAGATCCGCTGGACCACACAGGCGGCGGGGGGATCGATCTCCAGATGGTTGTGGTTCCTGGGGTCTTTCCGGTAGCCATAGCTGGGAAAGGCCCCGATAAACTCCCCCCGCCGCTGCTTGGAGCGGATGGTGGAGCGGACCTTGTCCGAGATGTCCTTGGCATACTGGGTGTTGAAGAGGTTTTTGATGGGCAGGAGCATGTCGTAGCGCCCCTGTTCGCTGTCCACCCCGTCGTTGACGGCGATGAAGCGCACCCCACGGGCGGGGAATTCCTTTTCCAGATAGCGGCCCACCTCGATGTAGTCCCGCCCGAACCGGGAGAGGTCCTTGACCAGGATGCAGTCGATGATTCCGGCGGCCATGTCCTCCTCCATGCGGCGGAAAGAGGGACGGTCAAAATTAGTGCCGGTGTAGCCGTCATCCTGGTAGAAATCGATCAGGCGGAGCTCGGGATGCTCCGCCAGGTACTGTTCTAGGAGGCGGCGCTGGTGGGCGATGCTGTCGCTTTCGCTCTTGTCGCCATCCTCCCGGGAGAGGCGCAGATACCCGGCCGTATTCCATGTGCGCACGGCCGTCCCTCCTTTCGCAGGTGGATATGGGGCTATTTCATATGGGCCCGGAGCAGGGCCTGGACCACGGCCTCCGGGGAGCGGTCTCCCGCAAATCGGCGGGAGATGTGCCAAGACTCCGGGAGGCGTGGCGGGGCTGTCTGGGTGGACATATGGCTTCCTCCTTTTCCGTAAATCTCTCTGGTAGCCTATGCGGGAAAAGGGCGGAATAGTATGAGTAAAAGACGGCCTCGGGTTTTGACCCGGGGCCGTCTCCGTGTGTCGCAAACCATTGGTATGCGTCTTAAAATGCAAACGGTTCGCTTAGAAATCTTCCAGGCCGCGCAGCAGCGTGACCTCCAGCGTCTCGCCGGGCTGGTAAGAGCCCCGGCCCAGCTCGGTGATAAAGATGGCGCCCGCCCCCAGGGCATCGGCCACACTGCCGCCCCGCCAGGGCTTCTGCTTGGTCTGGTAGCCGGAGGGGGTGTGCCAGAGCTCCATCATACAGAGGATCTCCATATCGCTGGGGGCCTGGATGGGCTCGGTGAGAGTGGCCGGGACCGTCTGCCGCCGGGGAAGAGGTGTGTGGAGCAGCCGGTGTACGATGGCGCGGATACACCAGTCCATGCCGTAGAGTACCGCCAAGGGAGGCCCGGGCAGATTGATCACCGGTTTATTTCCAATGAGAGCCACGCACATGGGTTTTCCAGGCGCGGCGGCCACCCAGTGGAACAGCGCCGAGCCACGCTCCTCCAGCAGGCGGGCGTTGAAATCCTCTTCCCCTTTGGAAGAGCCGCCGTTGAGGAGTACCACGTCGGCTTCCTCCAGCGCCCGGTCCAGAGCAGCCGCCACATTCTCTGGACGGTCCGGTACGATGGGGTAACACAGCGGTTCGGCCCCCATTTCCCGGAGGAGGTTGTAGGCCAGGATGCTGTTGCTGTCAATGTTGCACCCGCGCTTCACGGCGGCCCCCAGGGGGATCAGTTCGCTGCCGGTGGGGAGAAAGGCGACCTTTGGCTTTGCAAAGACTTCCACCTGGTCTATGCCGCCCATGGCCAGGCTGGCCAGGTCAAAGGGGCGCAGCTGCCGGTGTTTTGGGACCAGAAGCTGCCCTTCCCGTATGGTGCTGCCGCAGGGCCGGACCCGGTCTCCGGGTTGGACCGAGGAGATGTCATGGAGCCGGAGCCCTCCTTCGGGCGGGAATTCCACCTGCTCAATGGGGATGACCGCGTCAAAGCGGTCGTCAAAGTCGTCGCCGGTGTCGGCGCGGCAGAAGTCCTCCCCGACCTTCCAGTGGGACATGTCCGGGATCCCCGCGCAGAAGCGGGAGGAAGCGACGGCCACGCCGTCCATGGCGGCTGCCCGGACCACCGGGATGGATACCTGGGCATACAGGTCCTGAACGGGGACCCGGCCCAGGGCCTGGATCGTGGGGATGGTCTCGCTCCGGGCGATGGGGGCCCAGTGCTGGAACAAGGTCTCCAGAACGTGGGCGCGGGTGGGCAGTGGGGACATGGTCATACCTCCTTCTCAGTGTGTATTTTTTCCGGCGCGGAAGAGACGCGCACATCCCACAGGATGCGGCCGTAGCAGGCCTCAATGGACTCGGTGAGCAGGCCGTCGGCGTCGGTATTGCGCTCCATCCAATCTAGGATGCGGGCCTGATGCTCCGGCGTGCGGGCCTCCCGGGGCAGTGTGTGCTCCATCAGAAGGGAGGCATAGCGCTCGCTGGGCGGGAGGCGCCGCTCCTGAAGGCGGGAATCATAGCTGGTCTCAGGCAGATAGCCCATCAGCAGCAAGGCGTTGAAGAGGGAGTAAAACCAGCGGATCCCCCAGGTAGGGGCCTCCGGAGGCAGGTGAAAGACCTCCTCCCGGAGCCGTCGGCACAGAGAATTGCGGCGGTAGATGTGGGTGATGTTGCAGCAGTAGGCCCGGCTCATGGACACCACCTTCTGGAGGCCCAGCTTCCCGTGGATCGCGGGGGTGAGGGAGCTGAACACCAGATCAAAGGCCTTCTCCAGCCCCTCCTCTTGGACATCCAGGGTCTGGAAGTCGGCCACCCGGAGGGTCAGGTTTTCCACGCCCTGCTTCCGGGCGTATTCGCTGCCATAGTGGACCATCCGGGGAGAGAGATCAAAACCGGTCACCCAGCGGACCCGGGAGGCGAAGGCGGCGGCAAAGCGGGCCGGACCGCAGCCGATATCGGCAATCTCATATTCCGGGCGGAGCAGGCCGCGCTCTTCCAGATAGGCCATGGTGCTCCGGACGCGGGCGTCCCCCTTCTGGGCCTTGGGACCCTCCTGCTCCCAGGCGTCTGCCCGCTGATCCCACTTCTGGGCGGAGTGGTCGGGCCGGTCCACGGGCTGGGATTCCTGCATGGAGAGAAAATAGTCCAGATCCCCCCGCAGATCGGGATAGGGTGTGGAGAGAAGCGGTGTCATAACAGTACCTCCTCAAATCAAAAGGATGCGGCCGGCCGTTGGACCGGCAGGCAAATCGTTCTCCGGGCGCCGTAGCGGTCATGGACCGTGGCGACGTCGATCTCAATGTGATAGACCGCCTGGAGATGCTCCGGCGTGATGACCTGTTCCGGGCTTCCGAAGGCGGAGCGCTCCCCGTTCTGCATCAGCAGCACTTTGCTGCCGATGGAGGCCGGACACTCGGGGCTGTGGGTGGACATGACGATGCAGTATCCCTTCTGGGCCAGATCGGCTACCACCTCCATGAGGAGCTGGTGGTTGGCGTAGTCCAGATTGGCGGCTGGCTCATCCAGAACAAAGATCTTGGCCGACTGGCAGATGGCGCGGGCCAGCAGGACGAGCTGGCGCTGTCCTCCGCTGAGCGCGGTGTATTTTCGGTTGGCAAGGTGGGCGGCGTTGAGCTTTTCCAGAGCTGCAAAGGCGGCCGCGCGGTCGGCCTCCTTGGGGGCACAGAAGGTGGAAAAATGGGCTGAGCGCCCCATTAGGACCACATCCAACACGGTATAGGAGAAAACGGGGGTGTGGTACTGGGGAATGTAGGCAATACGGCTTGCCAGCTCCCCGGGGGAAAAGGAGCGCACATCCTGTCCATCCAGCCGGATGCTCCCTCCGGTGATGGGCAGAAGGCCCAGAAGCAGGCGGAAGAGGGTGGTCTTGCCGCACCCATTGGGTCCCAGCAGGCAGAGCACCTCCCCCGCGTCGGCGGAGCAGCTCACCCCTTTGACCACGTCTTTTCCGCCATATCCGCCGCGGACCTGGTCCACTTCCAGCAGCATATCAATCGCGCTCCTTCCGCTTGATGATGAGATAGACAAAGAACGGTGCGCCCATAATGCTGGTCACCACGCCCAGCGGCAGCTCCATGGAGAGGATCGAGCGGGCCAGATCATCCATCAGCAGCAGATAGAGGGCGCCCAGCATGGCGCTTGCGGGAATGAGACGGCTGTAATCCACCCCCACCAATGCCCGGGCCATGTGGGGGATCATAAGGCCAACCCAGCCGATCATGCCGCCCAGACACACGGCGGCGGCGCTGAGGAGAGTGGAGGCCAGAATCAGGATCAGGCGGAGCCGGCGCACGTTGATGCCCAGCGTGATGGCCTCCTCTTCCTCCAGGGTCAGCAGATTGATCCGCCAGCGCAGCAGCAGGACGATGGCGAGACCCACCGCCATGGGGACCGCGCTCCAGGAGAAGGAGTTCATGCTGGTCTTGGTCAGACTTCCCATGAGCCAGAAGGTGATCTGCTGAAGCACGTCGTTGGGATCGGAGACATACTTGATCATGGTGACGCCGGCATTGCACAGGGCCATGACCATGGAGCCGGTGAGCACCAGGCTGAGGATCTGGGAATGGGCCGATTTCCGGCTGATGAGATAGGAGAATGCCACCGCGGCAATGCCGCCGGTGAACGCCGAGAGCTGAATGAGCCAGTTGGGGGAGCCGCACAGAATGGCAAAAGCGGCCCCAAGGCTGGCCCCGGAGGAGACCCCCAGAATATCCGGCGAGACCAGGGGATTGCGGAACATCCCCTGATAGGTGGCCCCCGCCACCGAGAGGGAGGCCCCGATGAAGAGGGCCGAGAGGATGCGGGGGAGGCGGATGCTCCAGAAGATGGTCACGGCCTGGGGCTTGATCTCCCCGGCGGCCCCAAAGCGGGAGAGGAAGGCCTGAAACACTTCCTGAGGGGTCAGGGGATAGTAGCCGATGGCAAAGGAGAAGAGCCCGGCCGCCGCCAGGGCCAGAAACATCCCGACCAGTACGAGGCGGTAGCGCCTGCGGATCACCGCCTCCTCCTGCTGATATTCCAACTGCATATCCAGGCCTCCTTCGCTTTTCTGCAACGGAATGGTGCTTGACATCCGGACAGGATTGTGATAGTGTCTAAAACATCAAGTCGATGTGTTTTTAAAAAACTATCGACGAGAAGTAGTATGACACATTTCCCGCGCTGTGTCAATTCCGACTTGGGCCCGGGTCGGATTTGGGATAGAAACCAAAGCAAGAAAGAGGAGGTCACATCGTTGAAACGTAACTTACGGCGTACATCGGGATTGGCGGCGCTGCTGCTGGCACTGGCGCTGCTGGCCGGATGTACACAGAGCAGCTCCGTTCCCACGGCTTCCCCGGCGGCAGATCCTTCCGCGCAGCAGACCGAGCAGACCGGACAGCGGGAGATCACCGATATGGCGGGGCGCACCATGACGGTACCGGAAGAGATCCAGTCGGCCTTTTCCACCGGACCGGTCTCGGCCATCTATCTGTACACATTGGTCCCCGACAAACTGCTGGGCTGGAACTATGAGCTCAATGACATTGAGAAGAGCATCATCCTTCCCGAGTATCACGACCTACCCAATTTCGGCATGGGAGATTCGGTCAACTACGAGGCCGTGATCGCGGCCGGTCCCACCATTGCCTTCCATGTCTCCGCCATCAATGAGGGGACAAAGGACGAGGCCGATCAGCTCTCCCAGCAGCTGGGTATTCCGGTGGTGATGGTCAGCTCCGAGCTGGAGGACGCGGCAGAGGTCTACCGCTTCATGGGAGAGCTCTTTGGCGTGGAGGAGCAGGCGGAGATCCTGGCGGAGTATGCTGAGGCCGTCTTTGCGGATATAGCCGCCATCGATGTCTCTGAGGAGGAGAAGGTCCGCGTCTACTATGGAAATGGGGAAAATTCTCTGGAGACCGCTCCGGCCGGTTCCTCCCACGGCGCCATCCTGGACGCGGTGAAAGCGGTCAATGTGGCCGATCTGGAGCTGGGAGACGGCTCCAGAGTCCAGATCTCTCTGGAACAGCTGCTGGCCTGGGACCCCGACGTGATCGTGGTCAATGGTGAGCCCAAGTCCAACATGAGCGGCGGCGCGGCGGCCCAGTCCATTTTGAGCAATCCGGATTTTGCCACCCTTAAAGCCGTACAGGAGGGGAAGGTTTACGGCACGCCCAACGCGCCGTTCAGCTGGGTGGACCGTCCGCCGGGACCCAACCGTCTGGTGGGAATCCGCTGGCTGGCCGGGCTGCTCTATCCCGACCGGGTGCCCTATGACGTGGACGAGGAGGTCAAGGAGTTCTTCCAGCTCTTCTACCATGTGGACCTGAGCGAGGAGCAGCTGGCACAGCTCTACGCCGGTACGATATAAAAAAACAGTATCCAGAACCGATGCCCGGAGAACGCGCTCTCCGGGCATCTCTGCCTTTGGTTGTCTTTTGCAGTATCTGTGGTATAATTTTGGTACATTCTGAGAAGATGAGTCCAGAGCATGGAGAAGGTGGGAGCGCACATGACAGCTGCTTTGATCATTGCCGCGGGCCAGACCGGCGGCGCACGGCGGTTTGAACCGGAAAAAGAGGTAGGGACCCTGAGCGCCCTCAAGCGGAGCGTGCTGACCTTTCAGATGGCCGGGGTGGAGCGCATTGCCGTGGTCTGCGACGGCGAGGAGGACCGGGCCGAAAAGCTGATCCCCCATATGAACGTGGTCTTTCTCCACAGCTCCCACACCGGAGAGATGCTGGAGAGCATCAAAACCGGCCTTTCCTACTTGCAGGACAAGTGCTCTGCGGTGCTCATATCCCACACCGATGTGCCGCTTTTTTCGGTGGAGACGGTGAAGAGACTGCTGGAAGCAGAGGGAGAGATCTGCGTGCCGGTCTGCGGCGGCCGGGGCGGCCATCCCATCCGTCTGAGTGCAGGGCAGATCCCGGGGGTACTGGGGTATGACGGGCCGGACGGACTGGCCGGCGCCATCCGTGCGGCGGGCGTAGAGAAGACGCGGTTGGAGGTGGACGATGAGGGCATCCTGGCCAATGTCCGGGATGGACGAAAGTATGAGCATCTGATCTCCGGCTATGAGAAGCAGGGACTGCGCCCCGGCTTTCGCTTTCAGCTGTTGGGGGACCGCCCCTTCTATGGCCCAGGCGCCCATCAGCTCCTGCACCTGACCGAGGAGACGGGCTCGCTGATGGATGCCTGCCGTCTCATGGGGATCTCGTACAGCAAGGGACGGAAGATCATCTCCAACCTGGAGCGGCATATGGACTGCCCGGTGCTGGAGCGCACCCGGGGTGGAAAATCGGGGGGAGCGTCCACTGTGACAGAGGCCGGCAAAGCGCTGATGGAAACCTACGGCGCCTTTTGTCAGGAGGCGGAGGAGTATCTCACCCAGCTCTTTTCCAAATATTTTTAAAGATGAAAACGACGCTTTCCCGGCCGGTCAGGCCGCGGGAAAGCGTCGTTTTTTTGCGGTGTGGAACGGGTGGCTAGGTGCGCAGAGTGGCCCGGATGCGCTGGGGTTTGAGCAGAAGGTCCAGCGCGTCTGTAATGGAGGTCACGACAATGTCCGCATGGCTGAGGAGAGCGGCGCAGCAGCCCTCCTGCCCCATGACACAGATGGAGAGTGCGGCCTGATCGGCCATCCGGATATCGTTATAGCCGTTGCCGATGCAGACCACGCCCCCGGACAGAGAGCGGGCCTCGGAGGCCTTGATCTCGGCTACATGGTCGGTGGGAAAGACCTTGACGGCGACCGGAAGCCCGGCGCACTCCCGCTGGGCGGTCCCATGGGTATCGGCGGTGATGACTGAGATATCCAGACTGCGGCTGAGAGCCTCCAGTCTGGGTTTTACCGCGGGAATCATCTGACCATCCAGGGCGATGGTCCCGTTGTAGTCCAGAAGCAAATGGGTGAGATGGAGGGGTTCCCGACCGGGGATCGCAATGGTGAGCATATCGGTCTTCTCCTTTGGATGATCTATGGTGAATGAGGAAGAAGGGGGAGGAAACAGGGCGTCCCGCTCTGCTCTCAGGATAGCAGAGCGGGCGCCCGGCGGCAAGCGAAATATGAGGGAAAATGGCGGATGAAGGGGACTTTGAAACCGTCTATATTTGGCGGCGAGAATAGAGAGGAAAACAATTTGAACTCCTCATTCACCAAAGCTATACTGGAAGGCGGAGAAAGGCCGGGTGTGTCGGCCTGGGAAAGGAGAAAATTTTATGAAGCACAAGAGACAGGCAGCTGCGGTACTGGCGTGTACGCTGGCGCTGGGACTGGGGGCAACGGCAGGAGCCCGGTCCATGTATCCCATTTTCATCAATGGGGAGGAGACGGAGCTGGCGGGCAATACCGTCAACGGCGTCACCACCATTGGCCTGCGTGCACTGGCAGAAGGGTTGGGATTTCAGGTGGAATTTGACCAGGAGAGCTCCACGATCCGCATCACCCGGGAGGATGAGGTAAAGATCACCACCCTGGCGGAGAACAACAACGGCAGCAATGAGGCGCTGGAGAAGGAGTTCGGATTTTCCGCCATCATAGAGACCAGCAACGATAAGATCATCTTTGATACCGCCAAGGCGGGCCAGTTCCTGAAAAATGCCCAGGCCATGAAGATCGACCTGGCTGACTGCAATAAGATGGTCCTCAGCCACACCCACTATGACCACTGCGGCGGTGTGATTCCCTATTTTGATACCTACGGCGCCGAGGGGAAGACTCTCTTTGTGAAGAAGGGCTTCTTCGATAAGGCCGACGGCAAATACTATTACGATTCGGTGGGACAGAAGTTTGACTTTACGGATGGCACCAAGGGTTACTTCCCTGTGGGCATCAACTTTGACGAGCAGGACTTGCTGGACCGGGGCGTTGCCATTGAGTACCTGGATACCAGCAGTGTCAAGATCGCCGACGGCGTAACGGTCTACGGCTCGTTCGACAAGGACCCGTCCTTCCAGCTGGCTCCCAACATGCTGGAGAAGGGGGAGGACGGCACCTACGAGGTGGACGATTTTGACGAAGAGGTCGCAGTCGCGGTGGAGACCAGCAAGGGTCTTGTGATCCTCTCCGGCTGCTCGCACAGCGGAATCCTGAACATCGTCAATACCATCCAGGAGCGCTCGGGCGAAAAGGTGTACGCAGTGATCGGCGGCTTCCACCTGCTGGACGCGGACGAGGCGACCATCCAGGAGACCATCGACCGCTTCAAGGAGCTGGGCGTACAGCAGATCGGCCTGTCTCACTGCACCGGACCCAAGGCGACCGCCATGTTCCAGGAGCAGATGCCGGAGCAGACCTTCCTCAATACGACGGGAAGCGTCTATACGGTGGAATAATTAGCATATTCAAAGAGAAGAGAGACCGCCCATCGGGCGGTCTCTTTTTGTCTGCTGCTAAAGTACACGTTTGCGATTTGGGGAGCAAGAGCCTCACAGAGGTTTGCCGTCTGTGAATGGATGAGGGGAAAATACGGGCTGCCGCAAGTTTCCATCACCCTGGGGGAACGAGGACACCCAGCAGCTGATCGATATTCTGGAGCAGTATCAGGTCAAGGCGACGTTCTTTGTCGTGGGGGACTGGGTGGACCGCTATCCGGAATCGGTCAAGGCGCTCCATGACGCCGGACATGAGGTGATGAATCACTCCAATTCACACGCACATATGAATCAGCTCTCCCGGGAGGAGATCGTGGCGGATGTGGAGGCCTGCAATGATAAGATCGAAGCGGTGACGGGAGTCCGGCCCACCCTGATCCGGCCACCCTACGGAGAGTATAACAATACCGTGATTTCGACCATCCGCTCCATCGGTATGGAGCCCATCCAGTGGGATGTGGATGTGTCCTAAACAGGTTCAAGGAGTTGGGGGAGAACGGAGGAAGACCTTTTACCGGCAAAGAGCAACGATGGAACGGCAAGGGGATTTTTATTGCGCCTGAGATAGGCCTATGGTATAATCAATAGTTATAAAAGTGTGCGAAAGATTAAGCATAGATAATGCTATTTGCGTATCTAGTGGGGCAAAATTGTTCTTAGAGAAGAAAGAAGGCTTTCATCTCATATAAGGATGTATGGATCTCCTATCATATTGCTAATGGAGGCAACGTCAGAATGAAAGGTATTGTATTGGCCGGTGGCAGCGGAACGCGTTTGTATCCGCTTACGATGGTAACTTCCAAGCAGCTGCTCCCCATTTATGATAAACCCATGGTCTATTATCCACTCTCTACCCTGATGCTGGCGGGGATTCGGGACATCCTCATCATTTCTACCCCACACGATCTCCCCAACTTTGAGCGGCTGCTGGGAGACGGCAGCAAGTTTGGCATTCATCTTTCCTATAAAGTTCAGCCCTCGCCGGACGGATTGGCGCAGGCGTTTATTTTGGGGGAAGAGTTCATCGGCGGGGACCGATGTGCCATGATCTTGGGGGACAATGTGTTCTATGGCGCGGGCCTGACGGCCCATCTCAAACGTGCCGCAAGTCAGGAAACCGGGGCCACCGTATTTGGCTACTATGTGGAGGATCCCCAGCGATTCGGTGTGGTGGAATTTGACGCTTCCGGCAAGGCGGTGTCGCTGGAAGAAAAGCCAAAGAATCCCAAATCCAACTATGCGGTAACCGGACTTTACTTCTACGACCAGAAAGTTTGCCAGCGTGCCAAGGAGCTTCAGCCCTCCGCGCGCGGGGAGTTGGAGATTACCGACCTGAATCGAATCTATCTGGAAGAAGAGACCCTGAATGTCATTACGTTGGGCCGGGGTTATGCCTGGCTGGATACGGGGACAGTGGACTCCCTGGCAGAGGCCACGGAATTTGTCCGGGTCATTGAGACGAGGACGGATACCAAGATTGCAGCGCTGGAGGAGATTGCTTACCGAAATGGCTGGATCGACCGGGAGACGCTACTTGCTTCTGCTGAAAACTATGGGAAGTCTCCATATGGGGCACACCTGCGTGCGGTGGCCGACAATAAAATCCTCTATTAAGGAGCGTATATCGGAATGGAATTTATCAAGACAAAGCTGGATGGCGTCCTGATTGTGGAGCCGAAGGTGTTTGGAGACCATCGTGGTTTTTTTATGGAGAGCTGGTCCAAGCGTGAGTTTGAAAAGGCAGGCCTTTTTTACGACTTTGTGCAGGATAATCACTCTTCCTCCACGGTAAAGGGGACGCTGCGAGGGATCCATTTCCAAAAAGGGGACAAGGCCCAGGCCAAGCTGGTGCGCTGCGCCCGGGGCGCCGTGCTGGATGTGGCGGTGGACTTGCGTCCGGCCAGTCCCACCTATAAGCAGTGGGTGGCGGTGGAGCTGTCCGAGGAGAACAAGCGCCAGCTGCTGATTCCCCGTGGCTTTGGCCATGGCTTTGTGACCTTGACGGATCATGTGGAGTTTCTCTACAAAGCGGATAATAATTATGCGCCGGAAGCCGACGGCGGTATCCGCTGGAACGATCCGGAGCTTGCCATTGACTGGGGGGTAGAAAATCCGATCCTGTCTCAGAAGGACCAGAATGCTCCCTGGCTGAAAGACGCCGAGACCGGATTTTAAGGAGGAGCCGTTATGAAAATGCTCATTACCGGCGGCGCCGGCTTTATTGGCAGCAATTTTATTTTTTATATGCGCAAGGCTCACCCGGACTATGACCTGGTATGCATTGATAAACTCACCTATGCCGGAAACCTGGAGACATTGGCCTCTGTGATGGATGATCCCAAATTTCACTTTATTCGGGCAGATATTGCCGACCGCAGTGAAATGGATCGGATTTTTGCGGAGGAAAAGCCGGATGTGGTGGTGAATTTTGCGGCCGAGAGTCATGTGGACCGGTCCATTGAAAACCCGGCGGTGTTCCTGGAGACCAACGTTATGGGCACGCAGGTGCTGCTGGATGTCAGCCGGAAGTACGGTGTGGCCCGCTATCATCAGGTCTCTACCGACGAGGTATACGGCGATCTGCCGCTGGATCGGCCGGACCTGTTTTTTACGGAGGAGACACCGCTGCATACCTCTTCTCCCTACTCTGCGTCCAAGGCATCGGCAGACCTCCTGTGCAATGCATATCATCGCACGTATGGCATGCCCATTACCATCTCCCGCTGCTCCAATAACTATGGCCCCTATCAGTTCCCGGAGAAGCTTATCCCGCTGATGATTGCAAATACCCTGGCGGACAAGCCTCTGCCGGTATACGGAGAGGGGCTGAACGTGCGGGATTGGCTGTATGTGGAAGACCACTGTGCGGCCATTGACCTCATTTTGGAAAAAGGCCGGGTGGGGCAGGTCTACAACATTGGCGGCCACAATGAGATGCGCAATATCGATATTGTAAAAATCATTCTGAAAGCGCTGGACAAGCCTGAGTCTCTGATTACCTATGTGACCGACCGCAAGGGTCACGATATGCGCTATGCCATTGACCCGACGAAGATCCATCGGGAGCTGGGGTGGCTGCCGGCCACCAAGTTTGCCGACGGAATCCAAAAGACCATTCGGTGGTATCTGGACAACCGGTCTTGGTGGGAAAACATCATCAATGGAGAGTATCAGAACTACTATGAGCGGATGTACGCAAACCGATAAACCGCGTATTGCCATTTTGATGGCCGTTTATGAGCCGCGAATGGACTGGCTGCGGGAGCAGTTATGTTCCCTGAATGCACAGACCTATCCGAATCTGATGCTGTACGTTCGGGACGACTGCTCTCCGACGGTGCCGTATGAAGAAATACAGTCCTGTTTGCAGGAGTGTATTTCGGCGTTTCCATACGTGGTTCAGCGCAATGAGAAGAACTTGGGTTCCAACCGGACATTTGAGCGGTTAACGCAGGAGGCAGAGGGAGACTACTTTGCCTATTGCGATCAGGACGATGTGTGGTTGCCGGAAAAGCTGGAGATATTAGAAAGAGCGATGAGCGAAAGCGGAGCGCTGCTGTCCTGCTCAGATATGTATATCATTGATGGAAAAGGAGCGCAGATAGCCGACAGCATTACCAAGGTTCGAAAGCATCATGTATTTCATTCGGGTAAGGAATTGGCGGCAGGGCTGCTGACGCATAATTTTGTAACGGGATGTACCATGTTGCTCCAGGCAAAATTGGGGAAACGTGCAGTACCTTTTTGTCCCTATATGGTACATGACCATTATTTAGCACTCTGGTGCGCAGAGCAAGGTGCGATTATTTCCGTAGAAAAGCCGCTGATCCGCTACCGGATTCACGGTGGGAACCAAACCGGATTGCTGGCTGGCGTTTACGATAAAGCCAGTTACGGAAGAGTTCGGATTGATGCCGCATATTGCCGCATGGCTTGGCTAAAGGAGAATTTTCCTTGTTGTGCCAAGATGAAAAAGGAAATTGAGGCGCGGCTGTGCTGGCTGGAGGCGCGGCAGAGAAACTGGAATCATCGCGGTGGAGCGATGCTGGTTTGGAGATACCGTAAATTCAGTCAGCTGCCCTCTCTGTTTGAAATCGTTGCGTGCCATATGCCGGAATGGCTGTTTTGCAAATTTGTAGAGCTTGGAAAGCGAAATTTAGTGTGAGGGAAAAATGAAAGTATTGGTAACTGGTGCCAGTGGCCAGCTTGGCTATGATGTGTGCAGGGAACTGACCGCTCGTGGGGTTGAAAATTGCGGGGTGTCCTCGAAAGAAATGGACATTACAGACCCACAAGCGGTCTTGGATTTTGTTATGGCGTATAAACCGGACATGGTGATCCATTGTGCGGCCTATACAAAAGTGGATCAGGCGGAAGAGGAAGCGGAAAAGGCTTTCGCGGTCAATGGGAATGGTACGCGCAATATCGCACAAGCGTGTCAGAAACTACATGCAAAAATGCTCTATATTTCCACCGACTATGTGTTTCCTGGAACGGGAGAACAGTTCTATGAGGTCGACGATCCCAAAGGCCCGCTGAATGTTTATGGAAAGTCAAAGCTGGAGGGCGAACTGGCGGTACAGGAACTTCTGGAGCAATATTTCATTGTGCGCATTTCGTGGGTTTTCGGAGAGCATGGGAACAATTTTGTAAAGACAATGCTGAGACTGGCGGAGCAACATCAGACCATCCGTGTCGTCGATGACCAGGTTGGATCGCCAACCTATACCAGGCATGCAGCACAAGCGATATGTGATATAATCAACAGTAAAAACTATGGGATCTATCATTTGACCAATTCTGGAATTTGTTCGTGGGCGGAATTTGCCCGGGAGATTTTCCATATCGCCAACCGGAGTGTATCTGTTATTCCGATTGCAAGTGACGCGTATCCAACAAAAGCAGTTCGGCCGCATAATTCACGACTCAGCAAGAGTGCGAGCGATGCACTGGGATGGACGCCGCTTCCAGATTGGCGAACTGCATTATACGAATATCTGGGGGAAATAGACGCACTATGATTCTATTGCAATATTTTCGGGAATTTTGTTCAGATGTATTTGAACGACGCAGGATGATCTGGGATATTGCTGTAAATGATTTTAAGGCCAGATTTTCGAACTCTGTGTTTGGTGCGTTTTGGGCATTTGTGCAACCGCTTGTTTCCATATTGGTATACTGGTTTGTATTTGAGGTTGGATTCAAGAATCCGCCTGTGGACAATGTTCCCTTTATCTTGTGGTTTACACCGGCATATATAAGTTGGATCTATTTTTCCGAAACTGTCATATATTCAAGCGCCTGCTTGGCGGAATACTCCTATCTGGTGAAGAAGATGAATTTCCGAACAAGCGTATTGCCGGTTGTGAAAGTCCTGTCTGGATTGTTTTTGCACCTGTTTTTCCTGGTGTTTTTATTTTTGATGAACATTTTGTATGGAAATCCGGTGCGGCTCATCTGGCTCCAGAGCTTGTACTATATGTTTGCGATGTGCGTACTCACGCTGGGACTGGGTTTTTTGACATCGAGCATTACCCTGTTCTTTCGGGATATGACACAAATCGTGCAGGTCGTACTGCAGGTTGGTTTTTGGCTTACCCCCATTTTCTACAGTGAAGATAACATTCCTCGCGCCCTGATGATGATTTTAAAATTGAATCCAATGTTTTATATTACCAGAGGATATCGGGACTCCTTTATCTATGGCGTGCCATTTTATCAGAGAATAGGGACAAGTCTTTACTTCTGGATTGTGACAGGGATAATTTTCTTGGCGGGAGCCCTGATGTTCCGCAAGATGAGACCTCATTTTGCGGATGTAATATAGGAGTTTGGCATGGAAGAAATGACATGTATGATCCAATGCGAAAATATAACGAAAAAGTATGCACTGTATTCACGGAAAGTTGACAGACTTCTTGAGGCAATGAGACCGGGAGGGCGTTCTTACCATAAAGATTTTTATGCGCTGCAAGGAATTACCTTCTCCATGCACAAAGGGGAATGTGTTGGTATAGTTGGAAAGAACGGCTCTGGAAAATCCACACTGCTGAAGATATTAACCGGTGTTTTGACCCCTACGGAAGGATCTGTCCATGTTCAAGGAAGAGTTTCCGCGTTGCTGGAGCTGGGTGCGGGATTTAATCCAGAGTATACTGGATATGAAAATATATATTTAAACGGATCGATTATGGGGTACAGCCGGGAGGAAATGCAGCGCAAACTCCCGGAAATTATTGAGTTTGCCGATATCGGAGATTTTATAAATCAGCCGGTCAAAATTTACTCTTCGGGTATGTTTGTCCGGCTTGCATTTGCCGTGGCAATCAGTGTGGATCCGGAAATTTTGATTATCGATGAGGCCCTTGCTGTAGGAGATGTCTTTTTCCAATTAAAGTGCTATAAAAAAATTGAGGATTTCAAAAAACAGGGAAAGACGATTTTATTCGTCAGCCACGATCAGTCAAGCATCATTAAGTATTGCGACAGAGCGATTTTACTGGATAAGGGCCGTATGGTCTGTGATGGCGCACCCAAAGAGGTTATTGACGAATACAAGCAGATTCTGGCGGTTGAAAAGCAGCAAAACCAACCCCATTCTGAGGAGGCAATGCCGGAAGAAGAGCGGGAATCTATCTGCTGGAAGACACAATACGCTTTGAATGAGAAAATATTGGAGTATGGTGACCGGCAAGCAGAAATTACGGATTTCGGGATTTTTGATGAAAGTGGAAACTTGGCCACCATTTATAACAGAAACAGCGTGTATACAATTAAAATGAAGGTGCTCTTCCACGCTGAGATTCAAAACCCGATTTATGCGATTACCTTCAAAGATATGTCTGGGCTGGAGGTTGCCGGAACAAATACCATGCAGGAAAATGTCGATACCGGGACCGTAAAGCCGGGCCAGACGGTGACCGTTTCCTTTCAACAGAAGTTTCCATTTCAGAATTATCCTCTTTTTCTATCTCTTGGGTGTACAAAATTTGACGGGCAGGGCGAACTGCGTGTATTGCACCGTTTGTATGATGTCCTTTGCATACAAACACTCGGAGCAAAAATAACCAATGGTTTTTTTGACATTGATTCAAAGGTAAGGATTGCGCAGCAGTAAGGAGAAAAGCTATGGCGGTTTTCAATACGAAATATTATCAGAGCCAGGAAGACGCCCTCTATTCTGATGGCGATATTGAAGATGAGATCTATACACGTGTTTGCAAGCGTGATGAGACGCTTGGTATGGATCCCCGCTGGGCTGTATTTTATCACTTTTCTCCACAACGAGAGAACATATTGAACTGGTACCCGTTTGAGTCTAACAGTACCATTCTGGAGATTGGAGCTGGCTGTGGCGCGCTGACCGGACTATTGATCCGGCGGGGGAAACATGTGACCTCATGCGAATTAACCATGCGAAGAGCCAAGATCCTTTTTCAACGCTACGTGGATGCGGACAACCTGGAAGTCATTGTCGGAAATGTACTGCGTGTGGAGTTTGAAAAGCGCTTTGACTATGTGATCATCAATGGTGTATTGGAGTATGCCGGTGGGATCATGGGAAAAGATACGGAAAACCCATATACACAATTTTTGAGCTATATGAAGTCTCTTTTGAAGCCTGAGGGGAAGATTTTACTTGCCATAGAAAATCAATTTGGTCTTAAATATATCAACGGCGCACCCGAAGATCATTTGGGCCGAGTTTTTGAGGGGATAAACGGATATCCTGGGCAAAATAAAATACGTACTTTTTCGCGCAAAGAACTTTCCAATCTTTTCGAATGCGTGGGGTTGGATGTGTTGCGGTGGTATTATCCGTATCCGGACTATAAGTTCCCAACCGAAATTTTTTCTGATTCTACGGTGGATGAAATAGAGCCGAAAACCACGGATGTACCCTATGATATGCCTCGAATTGAGCTGTTTGATAAGGAAATTGTCAGAAAAGCTTTGATGGAAAACAAAATTGCTGGAGTTTTTAACAATTCATTCTTGGTGGAGCTGGGAAACAAGGCATGCCAAGAAATGAACGGACCGGACTATGTTAAAATTAGCAGCAATCGAAAAAAGAAATTTGCAATCTGTACACAGATCTATCAGCAGAAGGAAATTGTAGAGAAACGAGCACTTTATCCAGATGCCAATAAACATCTTCAACGGATGGAAACGCCAATCCAGGATCAGGGACCGATTTGTACCGTCCAATCAAAATATGAAGATGGTATCTTAAGGTATTCGCTGCTGCATGAGCAGAGTTTGACGAGTCTCCTGAGTGAACAAGCCGAGCAGGGGAAAGTCGATGCCTTCTGGGATACACTCCAAATTTTAAAAACGTATTTGTACAGGGGTGACCTTTCAAAACAACCTGTAGATCCAAAATTCTTGGAAGCGTTTGGCCCTGTTGAGCCCCAAAGACAGCTGCATTGGACAGAAAAAGTAAATATTGATTTGAACACGGACAACTTTTTTTGTGGACCGGATCAATGGACTGTCATTGACAATGAATGGGTCTTCTCCTGTGCGGTTCCGGGGGAGTATGCTCTTTGGAGAGTATTGCAGCAGCTAAGAGACCATGCGCTGTTTCGGCCAATCGTTACAGAAGCGGCGGTAAGAGATTTCTTAGAAGTAGGCGAGCCGGAGCTGGAAGTTTTTGAACAGTGGGAACACCACTTTATTTCAGAGTATGTTGGTATGCAAGATTTTGCATCTCAGCAAAGAGCCGTATATCATATCGACCTGGATGAAAGCATTAAAGAGGAAGAGGCCAAGCAGTTTCTTTGGAGCCAGCTTTTTCTATTTGATGAGGCCGGCCATGCCGAAGTATTGAAAAGTGCGGCTCAAAATAAGGACGGCACATGGTGTGTCGAGTTTCAGTCAGACAGGATTGCACAGGCAAAACAAATCAGATGGGATCCACTGGAAGGAAATGCATGCAGTATATCTGATGTTCGACTGGAGGAGCTATCGGTAAGACCGATCAATGCACGATCCTGGGATGAAAATAAGGCTGTATTTTCCACCTACGATCCCCAATTCCTGGTAGAGGGCAGTACCTCAAACAGAACATGTATCCAAATCCAATTTAAGTGCGAGATTTTGGATTGGACGACTGGCTACTTTCAAATAGAGTGCGAGAGAAACGCGGAACGGGAAAAACGTCTAAATGCAGAGAGACAGTGTGAGGCGGTCCGTGCTGAAAATCAGCAGCTTCTTATGCGGACTGAAACGGTGGAAGCGCACGCAGCGGAAATAGACCAGCAATTGCAGGAGGAGCGGGCGCAAGCAGAGGAGACTGCCCAAAAACTGAGATCACAGATTGCAGAAAAGGAACAACGGCTGAAAGAGACTGAGCAACAATTACAGCAGATAAATTCTGCATTGGAATATTTAAAGGGAGAACTATGTGACCATCGGTGGAAATCTGCGGCAAAGATTCTTATGAAGAGAAAAATAGAAGGTTAAGGGTTGAATTAAGTGGAAAAAGTTAGCGTAATCATGCCCTGCTATAATGACGGGGAATATATAACAGATGCGGTTGCATCTGTATTTGGTCAATCTTACACTAACATTGAATTGATTGTCATTGATGATGGATCTGATGATCCCAAGACCGTGAGCATACTTGAAGAACTGGAAAAACAGGGGAATGTGAAGCTGCTCCATACGGAGAGGTTGCGTCCGGCAGGTGCAAGAAATGCCGGAATCGAGATTGCTACGGGAAAATATATTTTGCCCGTAGATGCAGATGACCTGATTGAGCCGTGTTATATTGAACGGGCGGTTCAGGTGATGGAAGAAAAAGAAAATATTGGGATCGTCTATTGCCATGCGGATTTGTTCGGCGAAAAGAGCGGACCATGGGAGCTTCCGGAATATTCCTTGCGCTCCATGCTGCTCGACAATGTTATATTTGTCACAGCCCTATTTCGAAAAGAGGATTGGGAAAGTGTCGGGGGATTTCGGACAAATATGGAGCATGGAATGGAGGACTACGACTTCTGGCTTTCGCTGCTGGAGCTCGGGAGAGAGGTAGAGCAGTTACCGGAAACATTCTTCCACTACCGGATTAAGCCCAGATCTCGAACTACGAAGTTCCAAGAAAGTGCAGCAGTTGTGCAAGAGACTTACCGAAACATTTATTTGCAGCATCCACGGTTGTATGAAAAATATAAAGATGAGTATGCGATTATTTTGCGTGATGCGCTGATCGAGCAGCTTTTTCTGAACCGTGCATATCAGGAGAGCCTGGGGATACTGGAACGACTGAGAAAAAATCCATTCTTAAAATATTGGATCAAAAAATTCATTTTAAAATAAAACGGAGTTTATACGCATGATTATATTTACTTCTGTGTGTGCTAATTACGTGCACAAAGCAAGAACTTTGGCACAGTCGGTAAAAAGAAACATTCCGGATGCAACTATGGTGCTGTGCCTGGTAGAAAGAGAAATTTCAAATGCGATACCAAATGAGTGCTTTGATCACATTGTTTTAGCGAAAGATGCTTGGGAAGGAAATTTTGACCGTTTCATTTTTAAGCATAGCATCGTGGAAGCTTCTACAGCGGTAAAGGGGCAGTTTTTTCGGTACCTGATGGATCGCTTTACGGAAGAAGATAAATTTGTGTATCTGGATCCGGACACTTATGTGTATAGTGATTTTGTTGAGCTGAGAGAGATGTTGGATCAATATCCGATTGTTCTTTGTCCGCACCTGCTCAAACCGGGTAACATTGATATGGAGCTTTCCAGTACCGCACATGGCGTATATAACCTCGGATTTTTGGGCATTAAACGCAGCGACGAAGGAAGAAAGTGCGTTGATTGGTGGGCGGAAAGACTGTACCTCTTTTGCTATGATGACATCCAAAGAGGAATTTTTACCGACCAAAAATGGTTTGATCTTGTTCCAAGCTTTTTTGATGCTAAGATTTTCAAACATCATGGATATGACTTTGCGCCCTGGTCGCTTATGAATTGCAATATTACGCGGGATGACGGCGGATACTATATTGAGGGAGATCCGCTGCGCTTCATCCATTTCTCCGGATTTGGCGCCAGTGCGGAAAATTGCATGGATAAATGGCTTCCTGAGGAAGGGCAACTATTTCGTGAACTCTATGCAAAGTATGCGGCCGAGCACAATCAAAACGACGCAGATCATATCTCGAAAACGCCATGGAGCTACGCGAATTACTATTCAGGAGAAGAAGTAAAGCGTGAGGTGCGTGAGGCGTACCGGGAAAACTACGATGTGATGTTTTTGTATGACGACCCGTTTGCGAAGTCGAATAAGATTTACCAGGAGTTACTTGGTGTTGAAAGCAATGGGAAAATAAAGAAACCGTCTAAATGGAAGAGGAGACTGCAAAAGGCGCGGGTCATACTCGCAAGCAAAGGAATTTGCGGGCTGGCAAAGGCGTTTGTACAGTGGATAAAACGATGAAAATTTGGAAACGTGCAATTATATTCATCATTTTGGTTGCAGTAGGCTTCATGTTCTATATACAGAGCTGGGAGCCTCATGTTGCGATTGATATGCAATCGGATATTGCAACAAGTATCAATTTGTTTTATGACAATGGAATGGTGGGCGAGTATCGCTTTGATGATACCCATATGTCCGAAGCTGTTCCTTTAAGTGCGGGGAGACAGACGGTTTTTATCCCGGTTCCAAAGGAAGGGATGAATCGGATCCGTTTGGATTTTGGAACATCTCCCGGAACGATGACTTTGTTTTACATTACGGTCCAGCCGACCTTATTTGAGGAATATTGTTTTGATTCCTCCGATATTTTTAACTGGTTTGAAGTCCGAAATGATATTATAAATAGCGAAGAAAAAGACGGCGCAGTTGTATACACAGTCACAGGAACAGATGGATTCATTGCCGCGGATACCGATTTGACACAGGCAGTAACTGCAAGAATCTCTCTGAAAACAGTCACTACCCTTGCTGCGGTGGTAGCGCTTGCGTGTGTGCTGACATGGATTGATATTTTGGCCAGAGGCTTTGCTAAAATTTTTAGGAAACTATATCAATTGGGGCATGATTTGTGGGTATATGTGCACATCCCGAATGATTGCAAACGTGCAGTGTTGGGAGTAGGTGTGTGTGCAGTTTCCGCAGCATGTATTGCCCTTGTGATAGATGGAGTGCTGTTAAAAATCCTATATCGTGCGGCTGTTTTTTTGGGAATGGACACGATGACCCGGTACTTCAGCGCAGGAAACAGTTTTTCATTGCTGCGTGCAGGCTTTTTCTTTATTTTGGTTTTTGTTGGAATGCTATGCCTGCTGCTGGGAGGGGAGAGAACCGTACGTTACCGGTATCTCCTGGCAACGCTGCTTCTTGTCCTTATGACCTGCGGGGAATACACCGGTTCTTCCTTGGGCTTTTACGACGGAATGCTGCTGGGAAATACGGAAGAGTACCAGTGCAGCACTCTGCTGGGAATTCCGCAGGGAATTCGTGGAGATGAGTGGGCAACAGAGAAGCCCTATTATTTTGCGCAGGTAAATGGTGGTGACGATCTTCCTTATTACAACGATAAGCTGATGATGGACGGGGCGGATATGATTGTATCCGCATTTTCACCAGTAAAAGATCCGATCATCCTATTCCGGCCATCTTTGCTGGGATTTTTGTTCTTGCCGGCAGCGAATGCGTTTGCATTTTACTGGTGGTGGAAGATTATTACACTCTTTATGTCTGCATTTGAGCTTTGCCGTATCCTAACGGGACGGAACCGATATGGATTTTACGGGGCGATGATTTTCACATTCGCACCTGCGATTCGGTGGTGGCTGTCTCAGTCCACCACGGAATTATATACGTTTGGCTTTTTTGCAGTGGCGTGCTATTATGCATACTTCCAAGCAGAGAGAAGAGTGCTCCGAGGACTGTCGATTGTTGGTGTATTTTACTTCTTAACTTGTTATATACTGACAATTTATCCGGCCTGCCAAGTCCCGGTGGCTTATGTGCTGTTGGGGGTTGTAATCTGGATTATATGGAGAAACTGGGACAAGCATCCCTTTGCGCCCCGACGCCTGTGCACCTATGTGTTGGTTGCCCTTCCGTTTGCGGGGCTACTGGTGCGCTTCTGGCTGATGTCTGGACCGGCAATTCAAACTATGCTGGATACGGTTTATCCAGGAGCAACAAGAGCGTGGATTTCTCTCCCAGCAGAGTATCCGCTCTACCAACTGATCAACCCATTTACTGCCTTTATTCGGCATCCGGACTTTTCCAACTCGTGTGAAATCAGTCAATTCTATTCATTTGGCATTATTACGGTCCCTCTGATTATCTGGCTGATCGTACCCCGTCAGAAAAAAGTGCTCTTGCCGGCCCTATTGTGTGGCATATCAACCTTGTTGGCACTGATAGCTTGGCTCCCAGAAATGCCGATCATCAATCAAATCACACTGCTGTCCATGAGTTATCCCAGTCGGATGATGATTGCGTGTGGGATCGGCTATACACTTACTCTGATATCACTGGTCCCCATGCTGGAAGAGGAGATACAGGGGATTTGTACACGAAAGGCGTTGGTAATCTGTGGCGCGCTGTGGCTCTTCCTATTATCTGTAGGGTCCAACTGTGAGAACATATTTAGCTATTTTTGTGCGGTTCGGTTTGGCACCGTATTTTTTGTCTGTATTGTAACCCTCCTTTGCTATATGGCATATCTGCTTTTGCGAGGGGGGAGACGCTCCTGCACTTACTTTATGTCCCTGCTCGTTGCACTGAATGTCTTTTCTACAGTTTGGATTGATCCGATTACCTGCGGTACGGACTCTATGTTTGAAAAGACAACCATGCAGGCCATTCGGCAGCTCAATGCAGAGGACCCCGGGCGGTGGATGGTCAGTGGAAGTCCGACGATTTCGAATCTGGTAAGCGCACAGGGCGTAGCTCGTGTCAGCGGAACCTACTATTATCCGGATTGGACCATGATGGAGACAATTGATCCGAATCATGAATACGAGCACTACTGGAATCAGTATGCCCATATTGATATGCGCTTGACAGTTGGAGAAAATCGAGTCGAAATATACGATTATGAAAAGAGTGAAAAGGTCGATGGTACAAACAGAATAATTTATATTAATTTGGAGACGGCAAATAAGCTTGGAATAAAATATATTTTCACATCTGTTAGAGTACCGGAGGAGTTAGTAAGCACTGGGGCCATTGAGTTGGTCTATGAAGATTCAATTGACCCATGGCAAATTTATGCCATCGTGGAATAGAGAGTGTGATACTGTGAATTGTGAAATACAGGACAATCGTTCTGTGTATTTTAATAAAAAAACTATATTTTTGATCCTAATTTTATTAATGGGATTAATTTTGAGAGTTTATGTAACAGACTTTAATAGACCAATCGCAGATAGTTCAGATAGTGCCGCTTATGATTATGCTGCTAGAAATCTTATAAAATACGGCGTACTTGCCAATGATCAAGACGGCGCTATGTATCGTGGAGAGGTTGCGATTTCTCCTGCAAGTAATGTTATGCCTGGATATCCCATTTTTTTGGCGATGGTTTATATCATAAATGATGCGTTGCCTTTTGCATATATGGTACAGGTATTTCTAAGCTTTGCGGTACTTTGTCTTATCTATTTGTTGCTGAAAGAGATTGGTATATCATTTTTTGTTTCTGTTTTTGTGACGGCCGTTGCAGCAATTTATCCAGCATTTCTATATAATCTGGATATTTTATTAACAGAAAATTTATTTACAGCGCTTTTAACTGCGGCAATTTATGGAATGGTCCGATTTATGCGACGTATGGAAAGTATTCGGCATCCATATTTTTATGTTGCGGGCATAACGGCTGTATTGATGGCAGCGGTTATGGTACGTGCGCAGGCACTTCCTTTTTTGGCAGTAGAAATATTTTTCCTGTTGATATATGCAACAGCCTTACCACTAAAAAAGAGAATCCGATGCTGTGGCATAGTGATAATCGTTGCACTGGCCTTTTTAGTGCCTCTTTGGATACGAAATTGGTTGGATTTTCATCAATTTTGGTTGCTTACAGAGGCTGGCGTTGGACCACAAATCTGGGGGGCACAGCCCTATTTCCTGGACATGAGCAGTACAAATGGGGTGGATATTGATTCGCTGATTTCCCAGAATAAAGCGCTGAGTGAAACACTTTACTGGAAATGGCGGGTATTTGGATTTTTCAACTTTATGTGGTATGATTTCTGGGATGAGAACCTGGTGCATCCATACAAGATACTGAGCATGTTCCGGTTGATCCACCCTCTTCTGATTGTGCCAACCATCGCATTGATTCCCGTATATATTCGAAAAAGTAAAAAAGAAGTACTTTTGATAGGTTGTGTACCTCTCTTATTCACATTGATGTGCCTGCCTTATCATGGACTTGCACGTTATGTGTATCCGTCCATTCCCTGTGTTTTGATACTATTTGGGGTGATAGTACAGAAAGTTGTTTTTAAAATCAGAAAAAAGAAAAGCGATACAGATATTCAAGTATATGAGCAAAAGAGTATTGCCTATATAGATCTGATCTTTCGATATGCTTATTGGGCATTTAGTATCGTGTTTTCCATTATTCTTCTGTACAGTGTTTATATTTTTTCGTGGAGCGTGGGGACAGAGATGTCAAATTACCGACTTGCCCGCACGTATGACGTCTCGTCCTCACAGGTGGAGTCCTTTCCTGTGTTAGAAAGCCAGGAGCTTATTTCGGATCGATTGTTGTGGCGCGTAGACAATGTGGAACAAATTGGTGATACCACATATCAGGGAATATGGGACGAAACTCCGATTTTGCATGTCCAAGTTCCAGAATCGCAGGCTTCTTTGAGTGAAAATTCTGTAATTACCAAAGTGGAATTGGATATGCCGGGAGGATATCTATACGATTATTGTACGGTGTATTGGACTGGAAGCCATACACCTGAAATATCGGAAGATGATGTCTATGGCAGATTTCCGCGCACGTCACTCAATGGGAAACAGACTGTATATATCGATGATAATGTTTCCAGCCTGATGATCGTTCCATGTGGATTCCGCGGGACAGAATTTTCCATCAACAGCATCCGTATTACAAAATATCAAGTGCCAGAGATGGTACAATAGATGATAAGCTTGAGGTCATATGAAAGTTTTAGTAATCGTTCCCGCCTACAATGAGGAGCAAAATATTCTGAAAACCATAAGAGATATTCAGAAGAGCGGGCCGGAGAGCATCCAGTATCTGGTGATCAATGACTGTTCTACCGACAAGACAAAGAGCGTGCTCAGACAAGCAGAAGCCAACTATCTGGACCTCCCCATCAATCTCGGGATCGGTGGTGGTGTACAGACGGGCTACCGCTATGCGTTGGAGTATGGCTATGATATTGCTATCCAATTTGATGGTGACGGCCAGCACGATGCGCAGTATTTGCAGGATCTAATTGCACCGATTGAGCGCGGGGAAGCCGATGTGGTCATTGGCTCGCGTTTCCTTGAAAAGGAGGGATTTCAGTCAACCGGTCTGCGCCGGCTGGGGATTAATTTTCTCAGTGGACTGATTCATCTTCTCTGTGGTGTAAAGGTTCGGGATGTGACCAGTGGTATGCGGGCGGTAAACCGGAGCATGATTGAGCGATTTGCTGCCGATTATGCACAAGACTATCCCGAACCAGAGGCAATTTTAGCGGCGGGACTTGCTGGGGCGAAAATTGTGGAAGTGCCTGTCCAAATGCGGGAGCGTCAGGGGGGAGTCAGTTCGATTAACCCGGTTCGTTCGGTGTATTATATGATCAAGGTCTCCCTGGCTTTGATCTTGTTCCGTCTTATGTACGGAAGGGAGGCAAAAAATGATCAGTAGGACACTTCAAATTGTGATGCTTTTCGCAGTGGCGGTATACTTTGTACTGTTGCTCCTGCTGCTGAAAAAGAGGAGTTTACATTTAAAATATACACTCCTCTGGATATTTTCTGGCATTTTGATGCTGGTGTTGGCTGTATTTCCGCATCTTTTGGATTGGTTTGCTGCATTGATCGGCATTTATGAGCCGACAAATGCACTGTTCTCGTTGATTTTCTTCTGTGTAATTATGATCTTGATGTCACTCACTGCCATTGTCTCTAAGCTGAATGAGAAAAATAAGCAGTTGGCGCAAGTTGTGGCATTGTTGGAACAACGGGTACGGGAGTTAGAAAAGGAGAAATAACCATCATGAAGATGACACTTTTGTGTTTGCTAAACACCGCTTTGATGGCCACAGGACAGATGCTGTTTAAGTATGGTTCCAGTGGGAAATCGATTACTGGGATTGTGGACATTATTCGGCTGTTCTTTTCTCCGGTGGTATTTTGTGCGCTGTGCTTGTATGCAGCTACAACTGGGCTTTGGCTCTATATTTTAAGCAAGGTGCCAATCAGTTTTGCCTATCCGATCCAGGCGCTGGCATTCCCGCTGGTATTACTTGCGTCCATGCTTGTATTCAAAGAGAGTATATCAATTACCCGGTGGGTTGGAGTATTGGTGATTGTCTGCGGTGTGATGATTGCTACGCATGGATGAATTATGGATTGAGGGAAGAAAGTATGTGGAAGCATAAAGCATTTTCGACAGATGATTTTCCGGCGATATTATCCATGGCACAGGAGCAGTATGGACTAGACAATGACATTGCCAATGAGGATTTCTTGCGATATCAGTATTTTAAAAACCCGGCGGGTGATGCCCTGATCGATTTGGCGGTGGATGCGCAGGATGGTGCGCTGGCGGGACAGTATGTGGTCTGGCCCATGCGCTTTTTGATCCATGGGCAACTGCGGCAAAGTTCCAACTCACTCAATACTCTCACCGGAAAGAAGTATCGGGGACAAGGTATTTTTACTGGCCTTGCGGAAGAAACATACCGTAGAGAAGAGGAACTTGGGCATGCTTTTTGCTATGGGATGCCAAATCCGAATTCCTATCCCGGCTTTATCAAGAAACTGAATTTTAAAGAACTCGGTCAAATCCCCCTCCTGCTGCGTCCATTGCGCCCATCCCAGATGGTGGAAGAGTTTTTGCACAGTAAAGTTCTCTCCGTTTTTGGAAAGCCTACCGATCCTTTTTTCCGAATCAAAGAAAGCGTGAAAGAGGGAGCACTTGAAATTTTACCGGTTACGAAAGAGCGGCTGGAATTGGTAGATGAATTCTGGAATGCGGTGAAGGGGAAATACCCGGTAATGAACATCCGGGACGGCGCATTTGTCCGGTTCCGCTATCTGGATATGCCCCGTAGGACCTATTTCCCCTATCTGGCCGTGGAGCATGGCCGGCCTGTCTGCTTTGCGGTGGGACGGATCATGGAGGTAGCCGGGATGCAGTGTGCCATGTTGGCGGATTTCCTGTTTGCCGATGGTTATGCGGAAGCTGCCGAGCGGCTTTTGCGGAAGCTCCTGCATGAGATGCAAAACCAAGGGGCAAGTCTGGCTGGCTGTCTGATGTTTGGACATACCCAGGAATCTGCGGTTTTGAAAAAGCTTGGCTTTTTCCGTTGCCCGAAGAGATTTGAACCGCAGCCATTTCCGCTGATTTTGCGGTTGTTTGATCAGTCACTGGAAGAAAAAGGCGTCTGCGATGTGAAGAATTGGTTCTTTACGATGGGCGACTATGATGTAATATAAGAGATGCGTATGAAAAATATTTTTACAATTGACACTGAGGACTGGTTCCACGCAAATTATGAAGATGGTCTTTTCCAAAATGATGCGGCAGTGAAATCTACAGTGGAAGAGAACACAGAAGTATATTTGGAGGCACTGGAACGAAACAATGCCACAGCAACGTTTTTTGTCCTCGGATTTGTGGCAGAACAGCACCCGAATTTGGTAAGAAAGATTGCACAGGCCGGACATGAGGTCGCAAGTCATGGATATGGGCATCAGTTGGTCTATAAGCAGTCACCCGAGGCCTTTCGGGAAGATATCCAGCGGAGCAAAAAACTCTTGGAGGATATTACTGGGAAAGCGGTGTTAGGGTACCGGGCACCATCTTGGTCCATTACGGAGGAGTCTCTTTGGGCCCTTGCAATCTTGCAAGAGGAGGGGTTTGTGTATGACAGCAGCATTTTCCCCTTCAAAAATTTTCTGTATGGAATCAGCGGTGCACCTAGATTTCCGTTTCCGGCCGTTCAGTATCATCCGGAGGCAACAAACTTGCTGGAGATTCCGCCTTCTACGGTACGGGTGCCCGGGATGAATATCCCGTTTTCGGGGGGATTCTATTTTCGGGCACTGCCCTATCCGTTTATTCATATGTTTGCAAAGCAAGTCAACCGTGAGGGGCATCCGGTGGTATTTTATTTGCATCCGCGGGAAATTGATCCTCAGCAGCCCAGACTCAAACTCAGCAAACGGGATGCGCTGATCCATTATTATGGTATTGGAGCATGCCGCCGGAAGATGGAACATATGCTGCGAGATTTTGCCTGTCAGTCTATGGCTGAATATGTGAATCAAAAAAGATAACGGCGATAAAAGAAGGGGAATTGTATGTATCAGAATCCAGATTTGTTTGATCTTTCCCACACACTGGCTGGAGCATTGTTTGAAGCCACAGAGTATCCATGGCAGGTGCTTCCGCAAATCGGCGATTTTTTGAAAAAACTGGGGCCACAGCTGCCCACGGAAGTATTTGACCATCCAGATGAATTTGTCTGGATTGCAAAATCCGCACGTGTTGCACCCACAGCCAGTATCACAGGGCCCTGTATTATTTGTGAGGATGCAGAGATACGGCATTGTGCATTTATTCGAGGAAACGCACTGGTAGGAGCGAACTGCGTCGTAGGGAACTCTGTGGAACTGAAAAATGTCATTCTGTTTGATAACGTACAAGTCCCGCACTACAATTACGTAGGAGATTCCATATTGGGATACCGAGCGCATATGGGGGCCGGCTCTATTACCTCCAATGTCAAGAGTGACAAGACGCTGGTAGTTGTAAAAGATGGCCACACAGAGATTCCTACAGGCCTGAAAAAGTTCGGCGCCATGCTGGGGGACTTTGTGGAGGTTGGATGCAACAGCGTATTGAATCCGGGAACAGTGCTTGGTCGCGGAACGAGTGTCTATCCCTTGTCGTCTGTCCGGGGAGTGATTCCCGCAGAGAGTATTTTTAAAAGCGCAAACAATATTGTGAAACGAGAAAAAAACTAAACCAGACAAGGCGGAAAGACCTAATATGATCACCTGGCTTACATCCACAACATTCGGTAGACTGATTGCCACATTTCTGATTTCCCTGGCGCCGATTGTTGAGCTGCGGGGTGGTCTGCCCTATGGCTGGACTATCCCGTGGCCCTGGCAGCGGCGGTGTTGGACATGCGGTTAAAGGCCATTCCCGCTATTTTCCTGGGTGTCTGTATTGCAGCATCTATCATGACGATGGTAACATTCGGACTCATTCATATTTTGTGAGGAGTTTGCAGATCGTTTGCTGGTTATCATTGCACTGAAAAAGTGGAAGTAAATGTCGTAGTATTTTAAGAGGGTCAGGTAGAATAAGTTTCGCAAAAACAAAAAAAGACATGGTTTGCAGATCTCTGGTAGAATGAAGTTGCGACACCACCATTCGAAAGGAGACAGCAAACCATGTCCGAGAAGATTGTACAGCTAA
>NZ_JADCKF010000017.1 GCF_014982855.1 Pseudoflavonifractor gallinarum
TAGCTGTACAATCTTCTCGGACATGGTTTGCTGTCTCCTTTCGAATGGTGGTGTCGCAACTTCATTCTACCAGAGATCTGCAAACCATGTCTTTTTTTGTTTTTGCGAAACTTATTCTACCTGACCGAACAAAAAGCCTGGAAATGGTGCCCTGAAAAACAAACCATAAATGTATTTGAGAGGCTGACCCTGGATAAAGGGTCAGCCTCTCAGACGATCGTGTCATTTGTTGTAGTTCTTTCAGACAAAACGCAGTGCCATAGGATCATGGCTTCTTGTCCATGTATAGCCTGGAAATTTCCTCATCTATATCATGGGTCAGCTTTGCCAAAGGCGCTGCGCCGAGTCCCTCCGCATCATAGCGCTTCATGTAGAGCAGCTGGCGGGCTTCTTCTCTGCTTTTGAATAAGCCCGGAAAGCTGTCAATCAGAGAATCCAGATAGGCGTTATTAAAAATATAGCGCTGTTCGAAGATCGCACACACATAGGCATTGTGGCTCTCGCGGTACAGGACATCCAATCCGAATTTCTCAATGGAGGTTTGGACGCGCTGGTCATAGTCCGGGTCACCTACCGGTCCAACTCTCTCGATGGTTACTTCAAATTCGTCGGGCTTGACCATTTGGCCCATTAGATAGGCAGTTGACGAGATGGGGGTTGTATGAAACTGATACTGCTCCCCGAACTCTTCCTGGTAGGGATAGAGTACGTACTGTTCATCATCTCCCTTTTTCTGGTTGCAGTTCCCACAGGCGGGGATCAGATTGGGAAGTGTCAGGGCAAACCATGGGAACTTGGACTTGGAACGGTAGTGATCAACTTGGTTTTGCCGGTGATATTCTCCCTTGCGGGTCCGGACTGTGGTGGTAAAACTTCGATTACAATAGGGGCAGACCTCCACACCCGTCATCTGTACCAATTGGGGAAACAAGTTTTGGCGGCTAAAGCTGTCATAGTTAAAAATTTGCGTCAAAAGTAATTTTGACAGCGCTGACTTTGCGGAAAACTCCAGCTTTTTGGCTTGAATGGTCTTGCCGTCTGTCTCCGTGGTAAGCAGTTCCCTCAGTTTTTCCCGTTGGACGGTATGATTTTGATAGAGATATTGGTGCAGCTGTGGGCTTACCAGTTCAATCAATTCTTCCGGCGTATTCGGTGCCGGAACCTTTGCTTTGGAAAGTATATCTTGCGATGTTTTGGTTAGTTTGAATTTTTTATGGGCGGTGGGATATCGCTTTTTCTTCGTTCGGTCTCCATTCGGATAGTAGTAGGCGCCACGGCTGTCTATGGGCAGATAATCCTCTGGTGCAAAGGGGAGCATTTTATAGAGCAGGAAATAGTACAGCGCCCAGATGTCATCTGCTCGCGGTCCTTTCCACGGCGGCGAAATACGGATCATCGTGATGTCTCTCCTTCGTGCTCTAACATATCCAGCTGCCGCTGTAAGCGGGCGATATCTGCTCTCAGTTCCTGCTTTATCTGTTCTTTTTGCTCCGGCGTTCTCCTCTGATGGATCATAGCAAGTGCAGCGGCAATTTCCTCTTCCAGTTTGCTGCGCATAATGCCTTCCGGGAGATACCGCACCGTCTTTTGTCTGTGCATTTCCAGACGGTATTCCCATTTATCCAGTTCTTGCTCGGTGTAATCCATCGGGAGATCATGCGCCGGTGGTTTGATCTTCTGGATGTCCTCAAGCACACGTTTGATTTTTTTCTGGGCCAGCGCTCCAATGGTGCCGTTCTGCAGATAAAATCCGTCTTTGAGGAGCGTGTAGAGGTTCTGTCCGAAGGGCTGCAGGGCGCTGTTGGACTCCACGGTAATACAGCCGTCGTTGCCTTTTTTCAGGTAAAGCACAGAGGCGGATGGAAAGTCCCCCAACATCAGGGGAGAGTGGGTGGTCAAGATGATCTGAATATCCTGACAGCCGCTGTCAGCTCCCGGGTAGTAAGGATTTTGATAGAGCCGCGGCAGAAATTCGGCCAATGTGGCGACAAACATCCGCTGCCATTCCGGGTGAAGGGACAGGTCGGCTTCATCCAAAAAGAGAATCACGGAGTCGCAGTCCCATGTTTCATCCATGCCAAGCGAATTTTGAATATGATCTTTCCGTTCAGCAAGCATTGCATTTTGCACAGATTCTGCTGTGATGAACTCCGCGCTTTCCTCATCATAGCAAGTTCCACTCAGCAGGTATCGCAGCTTTGTGAAAATGCGGAGTAAAATGTTTTCTCCGCTGCTGAATCCCCAATGGTAAGTTACAAAATAGTCGCTTCCACTGATTGCACGGCTTAAATCCACAAAGCGGATCATCAATTCCTGCAAGATGGGATCCAGTTGTTCACCCAGTGGGATGTGGCATACATAATTTTTATAGTACTTCCAATACTTCTGGATATGCTCCGCATTGTTCCAGAGAAATTCAATGTATGTTTTGCAAGAAGCATAATAAGTTTGCACTATCCAATTGCTTTGGTTGGCAGCGATGAAATCCATCGTTCGAATATAATCCTGTGGTTCTGTAAATGTTTCCGGAAGTGTCACCATTTCTATGCTGCCGTACCCCAACGCTCTGCTGGCCATCCTCAGAAAGTTTACCACACAGTTTAAACTCAGTTCAGCAAGAAGCAAATACGTATCGTTTGCCTGTTCTGAAAAAATACTGTATTGATGGTACCACCTAGCGAAAACCTCAGTTAGGTATCGTTTCGCAATCTCCGCTTCCACTTTTTTGAGACGTTCAACCGCAGGGTGGATCTTTAGCGTCAGTTCCCGCGGAAAAGGAACCGGGTATCCGTCTTTCCTCATCTGGAGCAGAATGTTTCTCTGATTCCGGTCAAATAAATAACGTGCTTGCTGATAACTTTCAAACGTAAAATAAGTATATAGCTGATCTTCCAGCGGACGTTTGTTCGAATTTGTATTGCTGACTTCTTGCGCCAGCATCATATTGGCAACCAAAGAGCAGTCATAGAGCGGGTTTGAGTACAATGTGCCGCAAACGCCAATACCACCATCCTCGCTGTCTTCATGCAGTATACGGCATTGTTCCAGGTCTGACATGGACATTGTGTTTGAAAAAGTGATTAACTTAGTCTTTCTAAGGAAATATGGTGAAACAATACCAGTAGAATATGAGATTTGGCTGCATTCGAAATCAGGGGTATTGATCTTAGCTTCCCGCTGAGAATAGATAAGATATATTTTTCCGCCGGAATCCTGCATCAGGCAGATAAAATGAAAGGGCAATGATTGGGGTATTCTGAAATACAGCGCAGTCAGTGCCCTGATCGCGGCATGCATCAGAGTGGTTTTACCGGTCCCATTTTCCCCTACAATTGCTGATATATTATAAATCCGCTCGTCGCCCCAGAAACCACGTTCGACTCTGTCGTTTTCTTTTCTTGCTGTGCGCTTCAGGCAAAAGCGCGTCCTTATTGCTGAAGCGCGTTCCAGGGTGTAGATATACTCTGTGCTGAAGTTCAATTCACACTGCTTATGTCCCCGGTATCCATCTGGTGTTTTCCCATTTTGTGTGAAATCCAGGTACAGATAAAGTAGCCTCATGTCCCTCACTTCCTTCAAACGTATTCACGTTCGGCGTTGTTCTACCGTTTGCCGGATGTCCTGAATGGCAGCAGCATAAAACGTATCATAATCGGTCCAATCCGTGGCGCCCGCAGTCCGTACCTCCGCGCCATTGGCCTGCAAAAGAAAATGGTGCATCTTTTTTTGCGTATTAAAGGGTGGCTTGTCATAAAAATAGACCTTTCCATCTCCATTGCGCTCACGCTGCTTTCGGCGCAAAAGCCACCATAGATCAAATTCGCATGAGTCAAATCCAAACCCCAGAATATACACATCACCGAAGAGAAAGAGGCTGGGCCAGGAGAGAAATGGAAGCTTTCCCACATTGGTTCTGGACGTCCGCTGGGCCGTATTCTGACAGCACTGCACGATTCTGGCTAAAAGGCGGCCATAGCGGTCATGCCCCAGGATGATGCCCTGCGGAACACTGCTCTCCCCGTGGATATGCCAAAGGCCAGTTCCCTGAGGGGTATCAGGTCCGGCAGGGAAGAAGTAGCCTGTGTGCAGGCGGTACTGGACTTCCCGTGTTTGAATGGCTTTGCTCTCGCGATCCCGCAGGTCAAAACGAAACTGAGAGCGTGTTCGACTGCACCCAAAGTTGCGGTGAGGAAAAAAGGCCTGCTCCAGACAATAGGAGTAATTTGTCGTGAAAATGTGGTCCATCCGGAGTCCTGGAAGTTTTTCCAGCAGGGGATTGCTCCTGTGCACCATGGCCTTCATGGCTTGTGCCAGACGCTTTTCTTCTTGCAAAATATCTTCGTGCCCCATAGGCGTGGGGGAAGTGGAAGGGGTAGAGAGCAGCTCATAGCGCAGAGGAAAGGGAAGGGACTCCACTCCGCTCATTTCCCGTTTTTCCGGCAAGGTCAGGTCCCGGACCAATTGCTCCCAACTGCGCTGTCCGCTTTTATATTCCAGCCCATTTCCGATCAACAAAATCTGTGGACGCCCGGGACCTTTCATTGGATACACAAAGCTGACCTGCCGTTTCATTTCCACTCACTCTCTTTTTCGAAGAATTAAGCCGGTATTATGCTAAGTATAGCATGTTTTTACATATGCGAAAACATTTATCGCTTTGGGCAGATGGAAAGTATGGACTGCATTACTTATTTTAGGATGGGTGTAGATTGCAATGGCACTTCAGCGCTCGAAAAACGCAGGCAAAACGCCCCCTGCATAGGAAGAAGATAAACCTATGCAGGGGGCGTTCGTATGTCACAGGTGATTTACTGGGCAGGGAAGATGACCTCTGCTTCCTTGACCAGGGTCTCCAGGGCCTGCTCGGGGGTAATGTCGCGGCCCTGGATCAGGTCGGAGTAAGCGGTGCGAACCACGCTGTTCCACTCGCTGGTATAGAGGGACATGGCGGGCGCGGAGGCGTCGGTGACCTGCTCATAGGAGATCTTGTAGCCCTCGTTGGCGGGATCGGCCCAGAAGTCCTTCAGAGTGTCGGTCTCCACAGAGGAATAGGTGGTGGGCAGCACGCCGGTCTCAATGTGGTTTGCAGCCACCTGCTCGTCGCTCATCAGGAACTTGACAAACTCCCAGGCAGCGGCGATCTCCTGCTGGCTGTGACCCTCAGCGATGATGCCGATGGAGCCGCCGCCCAGAGGGGCGGCATAACCGCCATAGCCCACCGTAGCGGACATGCCCAGATTGATGTTCATCTCGGCGGCCTTCTGGGAGATGGAAGTGGCCCGGTTGGAGCTGGAGACGAAGGCGGCCAGCTGGCCGTTGTAGAAGCTCTCCTGCATGGCGGAGCTGGCGCTGGACAGGGCGGGGATCTCGCACCAGCCCTCCTCGGTCCAGTTATACCAGTCGGTGAGGAACTGGCTCATGGAGCCGTCGGTGAGGCAGGAGGCGCCCAGGCCGTCGGCATCCATGAAGCCAACGCCGTTGAGGGACTCCAGCAGGTAGTGCTGGTAGTAGGTGGGTTCGATGGTGTAGCCGATGCCGCGGATGGTTCCGCCGGAGGTCTCATAGATCTTGGCGGCGTACTCGTTGAGTTCCTCCAGACTGGTGGGGGCGTGGTCCAGACCGGCCTGGGCATAGAGATCCTTATTATAGTAGAGGATGGCGGTACCGCGGGTATAGGGCATGGCCACAATCTGGTCCTCGTAGTAGACATAGTCGGTGAGTTCCTTCACCACGTTCTCCATGTCAAAGCCATCCCGCTCCACATAGGGCGTCATGTCGGCCAGGATCCCCTCGCTGGCAAAGAGGGGGATGCCGTTGCAGGAGAGGTCGGCCAGGACCGGAGTCTCCCCGGCGGCGATGCCGGTCTCGATGGCGGCCTGGACATCGTCCAGATAGCCCTGGGCCACCTCCTCTACGGTGATGCCGTACGCATTGGTGTCGTTGAACTCCTGGATGGATTTCTGGAGGAAGGCGTAGTCGGTGTCGGAGGTGCGGTCATGCCAGAAGGTGATGGTGATGGGCTCGGTGACATAGTCCGGGCCTTCGCTCTCCGGAGCGGGAGTGGGGGTGGTCTGGGCATCGGGGGTAGGGGTGGCAGCGCTCTCGCCGCCGCAGGCGGTGAGGCTGAAGCTCAAGGCTCCGGCCAGGAGGAGGGCAAGGGGTTTCTGGTTCATTTCAAGGTCTCCTTTGTATTAAAATATGTCATACATATGTATGCCGGACAGAAAGGGATCATTTGATGCCGCGGTAGCCGAAGGAGGAGAGAAGCTGGCGGCTGAGCAGCAGGAACAAAAGCAGTACCGGCAGTACCAGCAGGCTGTTGGCCGCCATCAGTACCGGCCACTCCAGACCCTGGTGAGCGTCCTGGAGACGCTGCATGGCCAGGGTCAGGGGGCGCACTTTGTCCGAATTGGTCATGACCAGAGGCCAGAAATAGGAGTTCCAGGTGCTGATAAAGCTGAAGAGCTCCGCGGTGATGATGCTGGAGCGGCACATGGGAAGCATGATGTGGGTCAGGATCTTCAGCTCCCCGGCGTGGTCCATGCGGGCGGCCTCCACCAGCTCGTCCGGAACCTGGAGAAAGGACTGCCGGATGAGAAAAATGCCGTAGGCATTGGCCGCAAAGGGGAGGATCTGGGGCCAGAGGGTGCCCAGGAGCTTGGCCTTGGAGAAAAGGATGTACACGGGGACAAAGGTGATCTGGGTGGGGATCATAAAGGCGAGCATCACCAGGGCCCACATCCACCGCTTGCCTCGGAATTCATAGCGGGCAAAGCCATAGGCTGCGGTGACATTGAATACCGCCTGAAGTGTCACCACGCCCAGGGACACCAGGAGGGAGTTTTTGAGATAGCGGGGAATGTCAATGCGCTGCCACACGTCGGAAAAGGCCTCCGGTGTAAAGGATTCCGGCCAGAGAGTGGGCGGAAAGCGGATGGACTCTCCATAGGTTTTAAAGGCGGTGGTGATCATCCAGTAAAAGGGGAAGAGGAAGAAGACCGCCATAGCCAGTTTAAAGAGCAGGGAGAGCAGGCCCATGGCGCGCCGGCGCAGGCGAACGCTTCGGGAAGAGGTCAGATTCATGGCAGTTCCTCCTCACTGATAGTGGACGCGCTTGCTCAGCACCTGGAAATAGAAATAGGTCAGGATCATCAGGATCACCAGCAGCACAGTGCCGGCCGCCGAGGCATAGCCCACCCGGGCGTTCATCTGGAAGGCGTAGCGGTAAATATAGGTCACCAGCACATCGGTGGCGTTGCCAGGGCCCCCGTCCGTCATGACCCGCACCACGTCAAAGACTTTGAAGGAGCTGATCGTGATGGTGATGAGCAGGAAAAAGAGCTGGGGGGAGATCATGGGCAGGGTGATGCGGAAGAATTTCCGCACCGGCGGGGTGTTGTCCAGGGCGGCGGCCTCCAGAATCTCCGCAGGGATCGAGCGGATGGAGGCGAGTACGATGATGAGGTAATAGCCCAGGCTCTTCCACACTGCCACCGCAGCCACACAGAAGAGGGCCAGATCCGAGTCGTTGAGCCACCGGGAGAGAGGCAGGCCGAACAGAGCCAGCATGGCGTTGAGGATGCCGCTGTCGGCATCATACATCCAGGACCAGATGTAGGCGCAGGACACCATGGAGATGAGATAGGGGGTAAACATGCTCTTCTGGAGAAAGCGGTTGATCCGGCTGTCTGGTTCCAGCCACAGGGCAAAGAGTACCGCCAGCAGCAGGCTGAAAAAGAGGACGGACAGAGTGTAGACCGCTGTGTTGCGCAGAGCGTCCAGAAAATCGGTCTTAACAAAGAAGAGAACCTCGTAGTTTTTCAGACCCACAAAGGTCTTTTCCCGGATGAGGTTGTAGTCAAAAAAGCTGAGATAGACCAGATTGACCAGGGGATAGAACACGAAAATCAGCAGGAGGAGCATGGCCGGCCCCACCAGCAGATAGGGTACCAGTCCAGTGCCGGAGGATTTGCGCCCGCTTGGCCGGGGCAGCTTTCTGCCTGGCCTCATAGCGTACCCTCCTCCAGACGGCGGATCAGCTCACCGCACCCGCTGCGGATGCGCAGGCCGTTTTCATCGAAGAAGTACAGGTCTTCCCCGGCCACGCCCAGACACACGGTGTCCCCGGCCCGGTACTGGAAGCAGGCGCTGCGCACCATCACATCGCCCTCCGGGAGACGGACCTTATAGAGAACCTCGACCCCGAGCATCTCCCGGGTTACCACGGTCCCGGGACGGGTATAGGCCAGGGCCTCCTCGGAAGCGAGGAAGCGGACCTTCTCCGGGCGGAAGCCCAAACGGAAGTTGCTTCCGGGCAGGGGGAGGATATTGGCGGGCGGAGTTCCGATGAACTGGGCTGTGAAGATATTGTCCGGGTCCCGGTAGATAGACTCCGGGTCTCCCTGCTGAAGGATCTTCCCCTCATTCATGAGCACGATGTGGTCGGCCATGGCCATGGACTCGGTCTGGTCGTGAGTCACATAGACAAAGGTGGCGCCCAGTGCCTGGTGGAGCTGGATGAGCTCGCTGCGCATGGCAGTGCGCAGCTTGGCGTCCAGATTGGAGAGCGGCTCATCCATAAGAAAGACGGCGGGCTCCTTCACCAGGGCCCGGGCCAGAGCGATGCGCTGCCGCTGGCCGCCGGAGAGCTGGGAGGGCTTTCGGTCCAGGTAATCCTCCAGGCCCACGGTCCGGGCCACCTGCGCCACACGGCGCTGCCGCTCGGCGCGGGGGACTTTGTTGTTTTTCAAGCAGAACTCAATGTTGCCCCGGACGGTCATGGTGGGATAGATGGCATAACTCTGAAAGACCATGGCCACATTCCGCTCTCCCGGGGGCAGAGCGGTAATATCCACGCCGTCCATATAGACCCGGCCGCTGGTAGCCGGGCCGATGCCGGCGATCATCCGCAGAAGTGTCGTCTTGCCGCAGCCAGAGGGGCCGAGGAGTACCGTAAAGGCGCCGGAGCGAAGGGTGAGACTCAGATCTTCGATGACGCGGGTACTGCCAAAGGATTTGGAGACGTGCTCCAGAACGATCTCAGCCATGGGAAGCCTCCTCTCCGCCCAGCAAGGAAAGGGCGCGCCCGGGCTCTTTGGCGTACAGCCCGTCCACGGGCAATGTCAGCCCCAAGCGGGCCAGCTCTTCCAGAAATACTTCCATCAGGACCCCGGGAGCGGATGCAGTCCGGACCTGGGACAGTACCCCGCTCACGTCCCGGCCGCCAAAATCGCCGCCCCAGGGGCCGGAGCAAGTGTATTTCACTCCGCAGCTGGGACTGCCGTCGATGCCCAAAACCCCCAGCAGCTCCACGTCCTCCGCTGCAGCATAGGCCTGGATCTGGAGCAGGATGGGCTTCAGCAGTTCCCGGCATGTTTGACGGAAGAAAGGGTTGTCAAACTGGTCCCGGGTGTGGCCCCAGCGATCCAGACCGTAGAGCATCAGCTCCGGACAGGGCAGCTGGAGAAGCTGAACACCGCGGTCCACCGCTCGATGGAGCAGTTCCCGCCGCAAGGACTCCTCGGCGCGGATGGATTCCATCCGGTAGGCACGGCATTTAGCGGCGGTATTCAGAATGCAGTGACTGACGATCAAAATCTGTTTCACAGTTCCACCTCTTACTCAGATAGACGGCCACGCCGTCCGCCTCGTTGCTTGGAATTATGCCGTCTGCATGGGCTTTCAGAGCGGGACAGGCGTTGGCCACAGCGTATCCCTCGTCGCAGGCATCAAAAAGGGCGAGGTCATTCTGCCCATCCCCAAACGCGACAATATGGGTGAAAGCACCCATATGTCGCAGCCGGGTAAGTGCCAGACCTTTGGAGGCCTGCGCGCTGTAGACCTCCAGATACCACCGCTCCTCGGTATAGCGATCCCGGTAAAAATCCAGAGTCAGGCCGCGCCCGTCCAGCAGGGATGCCATCTGTTCCAGACGCTGGGGCCGGTCATCCAGATACATGCCGTACAGGAGTGGGAGGGGGGCAAGCTCCGCCGCCTGCCGCCGGCCGAAGCCATTCCACAGGGCTGGATAGGGGGCGAGAGCCGTCCAATCAAAGTAGTGCTGGGCGGCAGGGGGAGCAGCAGGGGAACAGTGGCAGCGGAGCCGGCCCTCTTCCAGGGTGAAGAGGAGTCCGCTTATGCCGCAGCGCTCCTCGGCTTGAGCCAGTATTTTCTGGGCCTGCGGAGAGAGCGGGACGAAATCGGGAAAGCTCTGGCGCACGGGATCATAGAGGAGTGCGCCGTTCATCAGGATCCAGGGCAGGCGCAGCGGAAGGCTCGCCAGCAGCGGCAGTGCGGAAAAGGGGGTCCGGGCGGAGGCCACGGTGAAGGGAAGTCCGTCACTCAGAAGCATGCGGAGAATTTTGAGGCTGACCGGTGAGAGCTGTGCCTGCGAGTCCAACAGAGTACCATCCAAATCAGAGATAAATAGCTCCATCCCGGGCTCCTTTCCTTTGGCTTGACCATACGGCGTAAAAATTTTTTAGATTTCATTGTAGTGCCGAGGGGTAAAATCTGCAAATTCTTTTTTTCGATATGTTTGGAATGAGATTATTTGGAATTTGGATAAAAAATAAAATGACGTGGGATACCAACCATTTTTAAAAAGAAATGAGGAAAAAAGTTTTGAAAAATTTCGCAAAGGAAAATAAAAAAGTCCATGACAGGAGTTCGCCTGTCATGGACAAAAATGCGAGAGCATGAATGAAGTGAGCGGATACTATGCGCTCGTATCCGATGAGTATATCCGGTTGCAGCGAGTTTTCAAGGAAGACAGCCACGGTATAAAAAGGCTTCCTGTCCTTAAATGGACAGGAAGCCTTTTGGCATTACTCCATGGTGACTTAGGGATTCCTCGTCACCGAGCGAAAGGGGGAGGAGCTGTGACTCATATACCCGATTATTTCATGTAATTCCAGAATATCTGCGCGACTTCGCCGCGGCTGGCGGTGCCGGTGGGGTCCAGCTGTCCGTTGCCCTTGCCGGAGAGGATCCCCTCGGCCACGGCCCACTTCAGGCTGTCCGCCGCCCAGGGCGAGATATGCTCCGCATCAGAGAAGATGCTCAGATCTGCCGCTGCGCTGACGTCCTGCTGCTTGTAGCTGGCATAGCGGTACAGAATGGATACCAGTTGCTCCCGGGTGATGGAATCGTTGGGACCGAACTTCTCATCCGAGTAACCGCTGATCAGACCCTTCAGCCGGGCCCAATACACGGCGTCTGCATACCAAGTATCGCCCGCCACATCGGCGTAGGGATAGCCCAGGATCTCGTTATCCAGGCTGGGCTTACCCTCCAGATTGTAGAGGATCTGAGCCATCATGGATCGGGTAAAGGTCATCTCGGGGGAGAAGGTCGTAGAAGACGTTCCAGTCATCAGACCCTTTTCCACCGCATAGGATACCGCCTCGGCATACCAGGCATCGGCAGCCACATCGGTAAAGGGCAGGTCGCCCAGCGGGGTATCGCCCTCGTCGATGCTCGCTGCAAAAGTAGCCTGAATGGTATGATTGGTACGAACATTTTCAAAGGTGTAGCTGGCCACCGCGCCAACGCTCTTGCCATCCACCACCACATCGGCGATTTCAAAGCCCTCGTCGGCGGTGATGGTAAAGGCCTTGTCGCTGTTGTAGTTGACGGACACGCTGCCGCTGGGAGTAATGGAACCGCCCTCGCCAGCACTGGCCGTGATGGTATAGCGGGTCACACCGGAAGAGCCGCCGCCGGAGCTGGAACCGCCCGAACCGGAATCGCCGCTGAACTCTGTCAGACCGAGTTTGGCCGCATACAGGTCCTTGGCAGCCTGATCGACAACGGCCTGGGCAGCCTGGGCGGCCTCCTGGCTATCAAAGTTCTCGCTCTTGGCAACCGCCCGGGCGGCGGTCAGTGCATTCTGAAGAGCCGCCCAGCTGCTGGCGGTGTAATCAGACTCCTTCAGTGTGGACAGGTCGGCTATCAGGGCATTCAGACCGTCGGCAGAGGTGGTGTAGGTGTAGCCGGCCTCGGTGATGACCTGGCGGTAGAACTGGAAGGGGACGGCCTCAGTACCCACATAGTGCTGCTTGGTACCGTTCTCGTGGGCCAGGTAGAGGGTCTGATCGCCCACCGTCCGACTGACCGTGTAGGAGCCGGCGGAGCCGTCCACGGGGATGACGCTCAGAGCCTGGGACTCATCGGTGACAGGTACCTTGCTGCCGGCGCTGGTGGCGGTGTTCAGGTTGAGGTAGCGGCCATCCGCTTCACAGCTCTGGATGGTATAGCCGCTCTCCGCATCCCCGGTGACCGTCCAGGTCTGACGGGTGACGAGGTAGCCGCTGTCCAGGTTGAGGAGGCCATTGGAGACGCTGCCGGTCACCTGATCGCTGGTGGTGCTGCCGCTGGCGTGGTACAGGATCCGGCTACTGTTGCTGTGGAAGATGGCGTATACGCTGCCGGAATCGATACCGTCGTCGTCCAGCGCATAGGTGGTGGAGGCCTCGTGATAGTTCTCTTCCATCTGATCGGTGTACCGGTCGGGCAGGATCACACCCTCGTTCCCCTGGACGGCCACGTCGGCAGAGGCGGTGCGGGTGATGCCGCTGGAGGTGACGGAGGCGGTGATGGTGGAGGTGCCAGGGGCCACGGCGGTGACCACACCGCCTTCCACGGTGGCCACAGCGGGATTGCTGGAGGTCCAAGTCACTTCTGCGCCGGTGGGGGTATAGGTAGCGGTGAGCTTGGCGGTTTCACCGGCCTTCAGATCCACAACGGCCTGATCCAGAGAGATAGAGGGCAGATTCTCCGCACCGCTGAGCAGATACCAGCCCTGTCCCAGCAGGTCGTTTACCGTGAGGGTCTCATACTGGATGGTGTTGGTCTCGTTGCCATACTCATAGAGGATACCGAAGGCGTCCCCCTCGGGCAGCTGGGTCACACAGGAGTAGCTGAAATTGCCGGCGCCCTGATAGCGCGGTTCATCGTCGTTGAGCCAGTGGACTACGTTCTCGCCGTCCACATAGCCGATGCGCACCACACCCTGTTTCCGCTGTACCACCGGGTAGGAGGCCAGGATCAGATTCTCATAGATGGTGTTGTCCGGACCCACCAGAATGCCGTCCAGGTTGATGAAGGAGACCATGCAGCCGTTGCCGGGGTTCCGGCTGCCCAGGGCCATGTCCTTCTGGCAGGTGCCCCAGGTCTCGCCGCCGTCGGTGGAGTCGGCGTAGCTGATGTAGTGGATGGTATTGCGGGAGTACATCCGGAGCGTGCCGTCGGGCAGAAGGACCACCTGAGACTCGCTGGTCTTGCCCACGCCGTTCAGGTCGGCGTTGTGCTGGCCGCGCGTCCAGGTCTGACCGCCGTCATCGGAGTAAATGACGCTGGCCAGCTCGGTGCCGGTGGCATTGTCATACAGGGGAAACACCAGGCGCTCATGGCCCTCATACTGGAAGGAGAGGCCACGGCCGGGACACACGCCGGTAAAGGCCTCATCCTCGGACAGCTTGATGTCCAGGAACTGGGGATCGCTCCACACCAGACCGTCCGCGGTAACGTCGGCGGAGCGGTGCATGATGTAGAACACAGGGTAGGCTTTCCACTGAGAGTTGCGGTAGAAGAGGTTGCTCTGCACCGCGTCGGAGCTCTGCAGCTGGAGGCACAGATCGGGGGTGATGACACCGTCCTCCTCCGTATACACGTTCAGCCAGGCGTCCACCCAGGCGCCGGTCTGGCTGTCGTCCTCTGCCTTGCAAATGGGGTAAAGGGTAATCGCTTCACCGCCAACGACCTGTTCTGCACCGGCGGAGGGGTTGTTGATATCCGCATAATAGGTATAGTCAGCGACCTTCTTGGAGGCGTTGCCGCCGGCCGTGCCCAGGGTCACCAGCAGGCGGCCTGCATCGTCAAAGCCGGAGCTCTCCCAGCCCATCTGATTTCCGTACATCAGACCCACATAGGAGGGGCAGGCATCCACCACCATGTGGACGGTGCCGTCCTCGGCCTGAAGGATGGAGGGATCGATGAAGGAAGCGCTGGTCTGGCCGGTGGCGTCATCGGCCATATCGTCGTAGTAGTTGACCACGTTCCAATCCCAAGTGGCGCCGCCGTCCTTGGAGAGGCTGACGATGGTGTCCAGATTCTGAGGGGAGTCGCCGTCTGTGCGCCAGCGGATGTCGGAGGCCGCCGCGATCCAGCCGTTGTCCATGGTCAGCAGGGCGGGGATACGGAAATGCGTGCTGTTGGTGTCCTCTTTTACGAAGGGCTGACCAGCGCTGGAGCCGGAGGGGGCTCCGGGGGCCATGCTGGGCTCCACCTCGGTCTGCTTGTAGAAATACAGGGGAGTGGCGGAGCTGCTGGAATAATACTGGCCGGAGGTGCCGTGCGAGAGGGCATTTCCGGAAGTATGGGTCACCGTATAGGTGCCATCCTCCAGCAGTGAGATGGTCAGGGTCACCGCCTCCTGGGCAGTGTTGACTTTGCTGCTGGTGGGCTGGGACAGATCCAGATAGCGGCCGCTGTCCACGCTCTGGAGAGTATAGCCGCCCTCTGCGGAAACGATGGTCCACAGCTGACGGGAGACGGCGAAGCCGCCGTTGAGGGTCAGCGTGTCGCCGGCGACCGTGCCGCCCACCTGGTCGGTGGTACCGCTGCCGGTATGATAGAGGATGCTTCCGTTGCTGGTTCCGCCGTAGTAAATGGCGTACACCGCGCCGGAGTCCACTCCGTCGGTGTCCTGCACATACTCGTAAGCGACCGGAAGTGCGGCCAGCGCCGCGGGGAACAGGGAAACCAGCATACAAAGGGCGGTCAGGACCGATGCCAGCTTTCGAAACGTGTGTTTCATAATATTTTCCTTTCTTTCTGGTGTGATATCTGCCATACAGCAGGATGTTTTGCCATTCCTCCTTTCTGCCTGCCTTGGAACATCTGTCTTCCTTGTAGAAAGTGTCACATGATGGGAGACGTTTTTTGTGATCTTCCGGCATATTGCTGAATCCATTGTAACATTTGTGAAATTTATTTTCATTGCATTTTTTATATGAAGATTCCTTTTTTCAACTGTGCAGATTTCTGAAAATTACTTTTCAGAAAAGGGAGCGCTTGTCGAATCTGCGCGGATACGCAGGAACTCGATGCGACCGGCGAGACTGCCAATCGCATCCTTGCGCGGTGGATGTATCCCCGGTATAATGATGGTAATATCCACCACATACAGGGGGAATTGTACCATGAAATGGATCCATCTCTCGGACCTGCATCTGGGCAAGCGGGTCAACGAGTTTTCTATGCTGGAAGACCAGCAGTATATCCTGGCGGAAATCCTCCGGATCATCGACCAGGAACAGCCGGACGGCGTCCTGATCGCCGGGGATGTCTATGATAAATCCGTGCCCTCCGCAGAGGCGGTGGGCCTGCTGGATGACTTCCTGGTGCGCCTGTCCGAGCGGGGCGTGCAGGTTTTTCTCATCAGCGGGAACCACGACTCGCCGGAGCGCATCGCTTTCGGCGGACGGCTTATGACCCGGAGCGGGGTCTATCTGGCGCCTGTGTATGACGGAGTTGTGAAGCCTTTCACCTTTACGGATGAGTACGGACCGGTGCACCTCTATCTGCTGCCTTTCGTGAAACCGGCCCATGTCCGGCGGTGCTTCCCGGAGCGGGAGATCTCCACTTATACCCAGGCCATGGCCGCCGCCATTGAGGCCATGGGGGTGGACACTGCCCAGCGGAATGTACTGGTGACCCATCAGTTTGTCACCGGGGCCGCCCGGTGCGATTCGGAGGAGATATCGGTGGGGGGCTCCGACAATGTGGATGTGTCTGTCTTTGCGCCGTTTGACTATGTGGCCCTGGGGCACATCCATGGTCCCCAGCAGGTGGGGCGGGAGACGGTGCGCTACTGCGGTACGCCCCTGAAATACTCCTTTTCCGAGGCCGGGCACCAGAAATCCGTGACCGTAGTGGAGCTGCGGGAAAAGGGGAACGTATCCATCCGAACCGTACCGCTGACCCCCATGCGGGATCTGGTGGAGCTGCGGGGCACCTACGAGGAGCTGACCTTCCGCGGCTTTTATGAGGGGACAAGCTATCCGCGGGACTATGTCCATATCACCCTCACCGATGAGGAGGACGTCCCCGATGCGGTGCGCAAGCTGCGCATCCTCTATCCCAACCTGATGAAGCTGGACTATGACAATCAGCGCACCCGGACCGCGATTTCGCTGGACGGTGCAGAGGATGTGCAAAAGAAGTCTCCCCTGGCGCTGCTGGAGGAGTTTTACGAGAAGCAGAACGGGCAGCCCATGGGCGAGGAGCAGCGCGCCTTTGCCCGGAGCCTGATGGAACAGATCTGGGAGGGAGAAGCATGAGACCGCTGAAGCTGACGGTATCCGCCTTTGGGCCCTATGCGGGAAGGGTGGTCATCGACCTGGAACGGCTGGGGGAGCAGGGGCTCTATCTCATCACCGGTGACACCGGCGCCGGCAAGACCACCATCTTTGACGCCATCACCTACGCCCTCTACGGAGAGCCCAGCGGCGATAACCGGGACCCATCCATGTTTCGCTCCAAGTACGCCCAGCCGGATACCCCCACCGAGGTGGAGCTGATCTTTTCCTACGGGGGCAAGACCTACACCGTCCGCCGGAATCCGGAGTATGAGCGTCCCGCCAAGCGGGGCGGCGGCACCACCGTTCAGAAGGCCGACGCGGAGCTCACCCTACCAGATGGGCGCCTGGTCACGAAAGCCCGGGAGGTCAACCGGGAGATCATCGGGATCATTGGCCTGGACCGCAGCCAGTTTGCCCAGATCGCCATGATCGCCCAGGGGGATTTCCTCAAGCTGCTGCTGGCCGACACCAAGAGCCGCCAGGAGATCTTTCGGGAGATCTTCCAGACCCGATACTACATGGTGTTCCAGGAGCGGATGAAGCAGGAGGCCGGAAGGCTCCAGCGGGACTGTGAAGCCGCCCGCTCCAGTGTACAGCAGTATATCGGAGGGACGGTCTGTCCCGAGGACCACGTCCGCTGGCCCGACCTCCAGCGGGCCCAGGCGGGGGAGCTGTCCTTTGAGGAGACCGTGGAGCTGATCGAGCAGCTGATCGGTCAGGACCGTGAAGAGGAACAGCGCGTCCAAAAGATCCTGGACGGGCTGGACGAGGAGCTCAAAGAGACTGCCGCCCTGCTGGGAAAGGCGGAGGAGGCCCAGAAGACCCGTGAGAAGCTGGCGGCTGTCTGCAAAGCCCGGGAGGAATTGCTGCCCCGGGTGGAGCGGGCGCAGCGGGCGCTGGAGGCAGAGCAGCAGAAAGCACCTCAGCAGGAGGCGCTGAGCCGGGAGCTGGCCGCCCTGGAAGCGGAGCTGCCCCGGTACCGGGAGCTGTCAGAAAAAGAGCACGCGCTCACCGTCCTGACCCAAAGGATGGTCGATCTGGAGCAGAGTCTGGCCCGTCAGGAGGAGACCTGCCAGAGTAAGGCGCGGGAACTGGAACGGTGGAAAGAGGAGCTTGGTAGCCTGGCCGGCACGGAGACCGAGCAGGAGCGCCTGCTCCGGGAGCGGGAGGAGGCGGAGCGCCGTAAGTCCAACCTGGAAGCTCTGGGAAGTCAAATCAAGGCGTGGCAGGAATGCCTCCGGCAGCTGGCAGCAGGGGAGGCGCGGCGGGTAACACTTGCCCGTCAGCAGGAGCGGGCCGCTGCCGACCTGCTGGAAAAGAAGGGAACCCTGCAAGCCGACCGGGAGACTTACCAGGCGTCGCAGGGCTTGGCGGAGGAAAAACAAGCGCTCCTCCGCCGTCAGGAGCGGGCCCGGGAGAAAGAGCGTGCCTTGCAGGAGCTGGCGGCCCTGTTGGCGGATTGTACCCAGGCAAAAAAGGCCCGCGAGACGGCGCTGGCTGCCTATGAGCGGTCCAGAGGACGGGCCGAAGGGCTGGAGGCAGATTTTCGCAGGAAGAACCGGGCCTTTTTGGACGAGCAGGCCGGAGTACTGGCCCAGGCACTGACGGAGGGGGAACCCTGCCCCGTGTGCGGTTCCTGCCACCATCCGTCCCCGGCCCGGCTGTCCGGCGGGGCACCCACAGAGGTTGAGCTGGAACAGGCGAAGGCTGAGTTGGAGACGGCCCAGCGGGAGGCACAGGAGAAGAGCCTGGCCGCTGGCAGAGCCCACGCCGCCTTGGAAGAGCGGGAGGGACAGCTTCTGAGCCGGATGGCGGCACATATCGAGGCGCCATCCCTTGCAGAGGCGGAGGAGCAGCTGGCTGCCTGCCGGAAGGCCGTGGCAGAAGAGCTCTCCCAGCTCCACAGGGGGCTGCTGGCGCTGGAGGCACAGCTGACCCACCGGGCCGAGCTGGAGCAGGCGATCCAGCAGCAGGAGATCGCCCTAGCAGCTCTGGAAGGGCAGCAGGAACAGCTGCGGGAGGCCCTGGGACAGGCAGAGGTGGCCCGAGGCGTGCTGGACGGCCAGCGGGAGCAGATGGAGCAAGCACTGCACCGCGAGATTACAGCGCATCTGGAAGAATGTCCGCTGGAGGAGGCTCCCGGGCGGATCGACGGGGAGCTGAAGCAGGTGGGAAGCGTGCTTGCCCGGATGGGAGCACAGGAACAGCTTCTCCAGGAAAAGATCCGGCGGAAACAGGAGTTGGACCGGAAGATCCCACTGGCGGAGCAGGAACTCCGAAAGGCGGAAGACTCTGCCGCCAGACTGCGGGAGGAGCGGGCAGGCGCTCAGACCCGGAAAGAGGAGATCACTGGGCAGCTCCAGACCATGCACACCCAGCTTCACTACCCGAATATGGAGGCGGCCCAGGGGAAGATGACCGCGCTGGGAGAGGAGATCCAGCGGCTTGCCGATGTACGGAAGCGGGCCGAGGAGACCGCAAAGACCTGTGAGGAAGAGCTGACCAAGGCTGACGCGGCCATTCAGGAACTGAACCACCTGTTGGAGAACAGCCAGAAGGTGGATGTCCAGGCCCAGCAGCTGCGCGGGGAGGAGCTGACCCGGCAGCGCGGGGAGCGGCTTCAGGCCCAGAAGGCGATCCATGCCCGTTGGATGGCCAATGAGACCGCCCTGCGGAATATGCAGGGGAAAGCGGCGGATCTGGCGAAGCTGGAGAAACGGTATGCCTGGGTGCGGACCCTCTCCAACACGGTCAACGGCAATCTCCAGGGCAAAGAGAAGATCGCGCTGGAGACCTACATCCAGATGACCTTCTTTGACCGCATATTGCAGCGGGCCAATCTCCGGCTGCTGGTCATGTCCGGAGGACAGTATGAACTCAAGCGCCGCCGGGAGGCGGAGAACAACCGCAGCCAGAGCGGCCTGGAGCTGGACGTTATAGACCATTACAATGGTTCGGAGCGCAGTGTCAAGTCCCTCTCCGGCGGTGAGTCCTTCAAGGCGTCCCTCTCCCTGGCCCTGGGCCTCTCAGATGAGATCCAGTCGGCCGCCGGAGGGATCCAATTGGATACCATGTTCGTGGACGAGGGGTTCGGGTCTCTGGATGAGGAATCCCTCCAGCAGGCCCTTCGCGCGCTCACTGCCCTCACGGAGGGAAAACGCCTGGTGGGAATCATCTCCCATGTGGCAGAGCTGAAGGAGAAGATCGACAAACAGATCGTGGTCACAAAGGACAAGTCCGGCGGCAGCCATGTGGAGATCCTGGCGTGATCTGGAAGGAGGTACCATCTGTGTATCGCTATCAAACGTTAGAAGATGTCCCGCTGGGGGAAATCGCCGCTTGCCTCAACCTTGCTTTTTCAGATTATGATATTCCGCTCTGCCTGACCGAGAGAGAGCTGGCCCATCTCTTCCGGACAAGCGGTGTGGATGAAAGCCGGTCCTTCGGAGCCTTTTGCGGTGACCAAATGGTGGGATTTATGCTCCATTCCTGCGGCCTCTATCATGGCCAGGAAGCGGCGTTCAATGTGGGAACGGGAGTGGTTCCGGAGCATCGGGGCAATGGAATCTCTACCGATCTGTTTTCGTTGGCCGAGCAAGTGCTGAGACAAACGCAGATCAAATCTTATTATCTGGAAGTGCTGCAGCAAAATGAGGGGGCCATCCGCCTGTACAAAAAGCAGGGCTTTTCGGTCACGAGAGAGTTCGCAGTTCTTCGCGCGAGTGCACCCACAGGGAGCGCAGAGCGGGGCAAGGTGGAATATATGGAGTTCGACCGCTTTGATCTGGACCACATGGGTCAGTGTCGGCAGATCGGGCCCTCCTATGAGCATTCCACCGGCCTGTTGCGACGAAATCCAGAATTGTATGAGGTCGCCTACCGAAGGGAGGATGGGGTGTCCGCCTTTTGCGTGTTCTCAAAAGCGGATGGACAGATCCTCCAGCTGGGCTGTCGCAGCGTGGAGGAGTTAAAGCCGGTCATCCAATCCCTTCTCTCCAGGGTTCATCCGCTCACCGCAAAGAATATCGATCAAAAGGAGCGGGAGGTCCTGGAAATGCTCGCCGCGCTTGGATTTAAAACGGCAGCAAAACAATTTGAGATGGTAAAAAGAGTCGATTCCTGATAAAATAGGATCATACTTGGTCAAACAATATCCCATCAAAAAGCGAGCCCTCAGGAACTCCGCATAAAAAATAAAGCAGTAAGTCTGAAAAAGGTTTGCTGCTTTTTTATGCCCACAGCACCTCAGAAAAATTTTCGAAAAAATTTGTCCAGAGATAAAACCGAAGGGGGAGGTACGGGATCTTACGGACAGAAACAGCCGAGACGGCAACATCAGAACATGAGAGAAATGGAGTATGAGGTATGAAACAACACAAATTTACAAGCATTGCGACCCTGACCATCGCGCTGAGTCTGCTGCTGACGGCCTGCGGCGGAGACACCCCGGCCCCGGCGTCTGCCTCGGGAGCAGAGAATACACCAGCTGTGTCCGATGAGAAGAGCACCTCTGATGGCCTGAGTCCGGAGATGGAGGCGATCGTCAAGACGGTCAACGCCGAGACGGCGGAATCCGCGGGTGTGTGCGGAGCGGACCTGGTCTGGTACTATAAAGACTCCGTGCTGGTGATCTCCGGAGAGGGGGAGATGACCCATTACGAATTATCTGACAGACCTTGGGAGGACATCGATGATGAAATTGGCCTGATTTATATTTCAGAGGGCGTGACCTCCATTGGAAAAGGGGCGTTCAGGCGGTGTAGCAATTTGAGCCGCGTGGTGCTTCCAAATACCATAGAGGAAATTGGAAGTTCTGCATTTTCAGAGTGTGAACAGCTTGCGGAATTGACGGTGCCGGCCAGTGTAAAGCGTGTTGGGCACCATGGGCTGTCGGGGGAGTCGATCCTGTTTCAGGGAGACGCACCGGAGCCCATAAAGCTGGATTTTGACAATATGGACATTATTGCTACCTACCCAGCCACGGTGACCTACTGCGGAGAGGGATTCGAGCCGTTTATCGAGTATTATCGGGAGGATGCACCAGAACTCACGTGGGTCAAGGGATGAATCCGAAAAAGGAGAGAGATGAGAGATGAAACGGTTTGTGTGGCTGCTGGTGGCCGCGGTACTGCTGCTGAGCGGGTGCGGCAACAAGGAGGAAAAGTACACGGCCTACTGTGAGCAGGGGACCGCCAGCTTATCCCAGCAGGAATATGAGCAGGCGCTGGAGGCCTTTGGAAAGGCGGCAGACCTGCTACCGGATCGTCCGGAGGCCTATCAGGGCCGGGCGGAGGTCTATCTGGCCATGGCAGAGGCGGCAGAAGAGGGAAGTGAGGAGCAGACTTCTGCCTATGCGTCGGCTCTGGCGGAGTATGAGGCGGCCATCCAGCGGGACAGCGGCAACGCGGAGCTGTATCAGAAGGCGATCGAGCTGTGCCGGCAGATGGGAGAAGAGGACAAGCTGCTCGCCCTGCTCCAGAGCGGTGCAGAGGCGACTGGGGATCGAACCCTGAAAGAGGCTCTGGAGACGGAGCGTTCCAGACAGGCGGCTGCCGAAGTGCTCTCCGCCATGCCGTATTACGGGGACATCAGCAAGTGCCGGATGACAGCGGATCAGGCGGTCCTTCTGGGTCTGCTGATCGCCCATGGACTCCAGGGTGATATAGAGCCCTTCAGCGGATACAGTCAGCCGGTGGATCAGGTGGTGTTTTGGAACGATCCCTACACGGTCCAGAGGTATGACGGCTACTACGAGACCGACCGCTCCCTGATGGTGCTGGGAGATTTCTCGGGGGAAGGTCTCCCATATCTCTACTGTTTCAGCAGCCTGGCGGACAATTCTTTTGAGATCTACGGCTGGGATGAGTATGGAAAGCCGGTGCGCATCATCGGCGAGGAGGCGTACAACGGCCGGCAGGAGGGCTATCTCTTTGAGACGGAGAACGGCAAGGTAAAGATGTGTGAGAGTGGCTCTTCCGGGGCGGATAGCCACAGCAGAAGCGTGTACACCTTCCTCCAGGGCCGGGTAGAGGAGAGCGAATCCTACCTGGAGGAGTATATCTATGAGCTGGGGGAATGGAAGATCATCGAGAATGGAGAAGTAAACTACTATACCGAGGAGGAGTGGGCGAACCGGGACGTGGAAGAGCCGGTGGAGGAGGAGAAGACCGAGCGGAATCTCCCATACCGCTCCTTTGAGGAGGTCGTGGCCTGCGCCTGTTCTCCCAGCGAGATGATCCAATACCTCAACCAATACCGGGCGGCCCTCACCGACGGGGATGCCTCTCAGGGTGCATATGCCGCCGAGCACACCGAGGAGGAGCGCATGGCAAAAGACATGTATAATATCATGATGGAGCTGGATCAGATGGGGACCCTCTCCGATATCAGCGACCCGGAGATGCCGTGGGGACTCACGCTGGACTATGCCCGCCTTCTGGATATGAACGGAGACGGCATGAAGGAGCTCATCCTCGTCTCCCAAAACGACACCTCATACACCAACGCCTTCCTGGTGCAGTGGGCGGACGGACAGATCCAGGCCAATTGGCTCGGAACCGGACTGGATGCCGCAGTATCTCTGGTGCGGGAGAAAAGCAGCGGGGAATACGCCTTACAGATGGTGGAGTATCAGGGCCCACAGCAGCATACCTGCACCTTTGCCGACCGGACGGACTCCTTTTCCCTGGGGATCGGGCCGGGCGATGAATCCAGCCAAGAGGAGTATGACCGGCTGTATGCGGCCTATGAGGCCAACTGCGCCCGATATGAGGTAATCGAGGATATCCTCAACGGAGACAGTCAGGTGGAGGAGAGCTTGGAAGAGCTGCGCGCCATGATGACAGGAGGCAACTGACGCCATGCTTCCTACCGGCCTGACCTACCCGTTTCCGTTTTGCGGATAGAGAAGATCTTATCAAAAAGAGGAGAGAAGAGAACATGAAGAATGCAAAGGGAATCTGCTTGACACTGGCACTGTGTATGGGGCTTTCACCCGTGGCCTCGGCGGCCACCTCCATTCAGGCCGCACCCAATCAGAGCAAGATCTACGTGGATGGAAAGGAAGTACGCTTGTCAGCCTATACCATCAAGCAGAACAACTACTTCAAGCTCAGAGATCTGGCCTATGTCCTCTCGGGCAGCCACAAGCAGTTTGATGTGACCTGGGACAACGGGATGGGAGCGGTGAAGATCGTCCCCAATCGGGCGTACAGCACGGCGGGGCATACGCTGACCTCCTCTGCCGGCGCGGGAAAGGCCACCCCCAGCTTCAATACCTTCCTCTATGGCGGAAAGGAGATCGCGCTGACCGCTTATGACATCGGCGGAAACAACTTCGTCAAGCTGAGAGATGTGGGAAAGCTCCTTAACTGCTCGGTGGAGTGGGATGCCGCGGCGAACGCCATTGTGGTGGACAGCTCTAAGGGATATACGGAGGAGAGCGGCCTCAGCCAGGAGGCGAAAAAGGCCCTGCAGCGGGTCACCTACTACGGAGACCGGAGCAAGTGCACCATGTCCCAGAAGCAGATGGAGGCCTATGGGCAAAAGCTCCTGGATGAGTGCGGAGATATGTATGAGACGCCGGAGGAGACGGATGTGTTTCTGGCCGACCTGGAGAACAACGGGAACCCCTATCTGGTGGTCAGCCGTCCCGCGCCTGGGGTTGGAGCATATGCGCCGGTGGTCTACGGCTATGTCAACGGCAAGGTCCAGATGCTCTGCGACTGCTGGGACGGCAGCGCCAGCGGTGGCCGTGTGAGCTGGCTGAAGGATGGCCGGGTGCTGTATACGGAGTGGGAGACAAACGACACCACGGGCTATGGGAACGACATCAGCAACGAGTACTATACTTTCTTCAACGGAGAACTGGTGGAGTACACCGAGCCGAAGAAGGGGGACTGGGGATCGGAGCAGGCCAGCCCGACCTTCAATGAGCTGTGCTATCCCGGCTTTGAGGAGAGCGAACGCTGCACCAATGTGATCGAGGCGGGCAATGCCCTCCTGGAGGCCGGCCGCGGCTCCGTCCAGACGGAGCGGTCCAAAATGGCGGCGGCCATGCTGGAAAAGCTCAATTCCTCCAATTATGCCAGCCTTGCGCAGGCCCAGCTGATCGATCTGAATGGAGACGGGATGGAGGAGCTGTTCGTTCTGGACTCTTTTTCGGCCAACCTCTACTATTGGCAGAACGGGAAACTCATGAGCAAGGAGACCGGGATCTGGGCCGGAGGTGCGCTGAACTGGTATCTGTGCCGGGATACTGCCACCGGAGAGCTGGGCATTGAGTATGAAAGCATCGGCGGAGGAGATTTCTCGGGCGGCAGCCATACCTTCTACTACCTCTCGCACACCACAGAGACTACCCAGGCGGAGTACGAGGCAGCGGCTGCGCGCAATGTCCGTATGGAGGCTTTGGGGGGAGATACCGTATCTGTGACCAATCACCGGGATGAAACCAGAGCTGCCCTTCAGGCCATGCTGAAGTGATACATATGGGATCGGCCTGAAAAAGGAAAAGCGCCGCCCCTGCCGGATCGTTCGGCGGGGGCGGCGCGCTGTTATCGAGGGGGGTGTGCAGCATGGAAAGGATTCCGGCGGCGGGGACGGAAAAATCTGTTTTTTGAAGGCCGCTCCTCCAGGAGAAGGCACCTCCCATGTTTTCTGTGTCCGTCTTACCGCCGCCGGCGGGAGCATTTCTGCCCACACCAGTAAGAGGCGGAAGGGGTGGGGGACGGTTTTATTTTTTCTATTTTTAAGGCGGAGTTTTGAAGGTTAGCCCCGGATTTCCTCGCCGATTTCCTGGAAAATCTCTGCCTCGATGGCTTTAATCTGCTCCAAGGTGCCCAGTGGAAGCTCGGGCGGGATGGTCATTCCATCATATTGATTCGGAACAAAGCACATCTCCAGGCTGGGGCACTGGAGCAGCGGCGTCAGATCCACCGGGGGGCCGTCGTAGGAGAGTTCGATCCCGCGCAGTTGGGTCAGCTGGGCCACTGGCGTCAGATCGGTGTCTTCTACCGCATTGAGATTCACATATTCCAGGGCGGGCATATAGGACAGAATGTCCAAGGGAGTCAGAAAGTTGGAACCGCCGGGCAGGGTCAGGATCTTCAGATAGGGGAGTTCCGCCGTGGTCTCCAGTGTGATGTCGATGTCCGAATCCCCCCAGTAATCCAGAAAACGCAGCTGGGTCAGCTGGGAGACATCCAGGGTGGTGTCGCTCTCTGAAAACAGGGACAGACCCATCAGCGAGGTCTTGGTTTCAAGCAGAGTAAGGTCTATCCCAGGTTCTGTGTGGAGATACAGGGCGCGCAGATTGGGCAGGCGCTTCAGAAAGGACAGGTCCTCGATACCGGGCGCGTCCAGCTCATCCGTGTTGACCCAAGCTGTCTGGATGGACTCCTGCTCCGGCAGAGAGTCCAGCAGGGCACCCCCGTCTGTCACTTGGTAGTCAATCCGGCTTAGTTCAGAGAGAAGGGTGATGTCCTCCAGACTGCTCACCAGCTGAGTGCCCTGGAGGGCTTCCCCCGATGTTTTTGTTGTCATGCCGTCGTCCAGGATCCAGAGCTGTTTGATCTGCTCCAGATCGCTCGCTCGAATGGCCCCGGAAGGCTTGTCCAGAATGATCCGGATGTTCTGCTCGAAGACTGGATCTGAGAAGGTTACCGCCGGCTGGCTGAGGGCGATCCCTGTGCCGCCGGCCAGGACCGCGCCCGCCGTTACACCAGCCGCGATCTTCAGCTTCACCGCTCCGACCGCACCCTTGGCCGCGGCACTTGCACCACCCGCTGCGGTCTGGCTGCCCGCTGCCGTGGAGGCTGCCCCGGCGGAGGCGGTAGCCACGCCCGCGGTACCCATGCCAGCTGCAATGTTCTGCCAGATATGGAGGAGCGAGTCCGGGTCGGGCACTTCCGATCCCACGCAGGCGAAGAGAGGACCAATGGGCACCAGGGAGTGCAGGCGGATGCCGTCCCGGGCCTCCAGGGCCAGGACTCCCTCCTTCAGCTTTTTCCGCCCGTAGTTCAGGCGGCTTTTTACCGTTCCCTGTGTGCAGGCCTGGATTTGGGCGATCTGCTCCACAGAGCATTGGGAAAAATAGTAGAGGATGACACATTCCCGCTGGGCCTCGGGCAGACTGTCCACCAGTTCGGCCATCAAGCGCCGGGTCTCCCCACTGTCTACGACGGCTTCCGGAAGAAGCTTTTCATCCGGATCGGGGAGCGCGTCAAAATAATCTGTCTCCTCGTCCTCCGACCCGGGGGAGGCAAAGCGGCGGGCCTGGTTGTGGAGCTTGCGGCAGCGATTGGCGGCGATCTGGAAGATCCAACTGAGAAAGGCGTCGGGATTCCGGAGTCCCTCCAGATTTTGCAGGGCAGACAGATAGCTCTCCTGCACTACATCCATGGCCTCATCCGGATTGCCGGTCAGCCGCAAGGCCAGTGCATAGACTCTCTGATTGGTCGCCTGATACAGTTCTCCCATCGCTGCCGGGTCTCCCGTCTTGGCCCGTTCCACCAATGTACGAAGCTCCATCTCTCGTTCTCCCTCACTGTTTTCTATGGATGAGATGCCTCCGGGACCCCGTGATCCCGGAGAGCAGGACTCATGACCATTTTACAACCGGATTATATCGAATCTTCCTCTGCTTGGCAAGGATAGGAACCGACCGATAGAATGACCCCCTATCTGATTTACAGATAGGGGGTCATTTTTGGAAGAAAGACGAAAGGGAAGCTCAGTCCAGGCTGCGGTACACCTCGTCGGTGACTGCCTCCAGCCATTCGTTGGAGCAGTTCTCGCCGGGGACCTCCAGGGCCAGATGGGAGAACCACTGGTCCGAGGCCGCGCCGTGCCAGTGCTTTACGCCGGTGGGGATGTTGACCACATCGCCGGGACGCAGCGCCCGGGGCGCCTTGCCCCACTCCTGGTACCAGCCCTGTCCGGCCACACAGAGGAGGATCTGTCCGCCGCCCTGATCGGCATGATGGATGTGCCAGTTGTTGCGGCAGCCGGGCTCAAAGGTCACATTGTACACTCCCACCTGACTGGTGGAGAGGGGGTGCAGGTAACTCTGGCCCACAAAATACTGGGCAAAGCCGTCGTTGGGGGCGCCGATGGGGAAGACCATCTCCTGCTGATGCTGCGCCTTGCCGTCCTGGGGCGCATCCTCTGCCCAGACCTCCTTTGCCATGCGGAAGGCGGCCCAGGCCTTGGGCCAACCGGCGTAAAAGGCGGCGTGGGTGAGGATCTCCGCGATCTCTTCCCGGGTGATGCCATTTTGCCGGGCCGTGGTCAGGTGGTACTGGAAGGAGCTGTCCACCAGCCCCTGCGCCATGAGGGCGACCACGGTGACCAGGGAGCGGTCCCGCAGGGACAGCTGATTCTCCCGGCTCCACACCTGGCCGAAGAGCACATCGTCATTCAGTTGAGCGAATTGGGGAGCAAACTCCCCCAAAGCGTCTCGGCCCGCGGTCTGTTTCACTGCCATATCAAGTACCTCCTATGCAAGCGAAAATGTGATCTGCACAGCTCCGTCGCCCAGCTTCTCCTGTAAGCCGGCGGGATCTGTGATCCGGGCCAGCCGGGTAAAGCTCCAGGTGTTGGAGCCATAGTAAATGGTGATCTGATTGCCCTGGTAGAGGATCACGTCGCCCGGCTCCGTCGTGATCTGCTGATCGCTCCGGGACAGCGTTGTGCCCAGCGGGCCGACCTTCTCGAAGCCGCCGTAGTCCTCCATTTCAATGGTCAGCGGTCCCTGAGTCAGAAGGGCCTGGAACTCCCGGGCGGAGGGGTTATCCTCAAAGGTAGCCAGCAGCTCATGACTGCCCACCGTGATGTGTAACATAGGTTCCTCCTCGCTGGGCTGAACTTCCGCGGAGGGATGGGAAATGGGGCTCTCAGTACCGGAAACCACCGCCTGTGGCGGAGGACTGCCGGAGTCCGCCGGGACCGCGCTGCTCCCGCAGGCGGAAATCCCAAGGACGGCGAGAAGTATGCAGAGAAGTCTCAAAAAAATCCCTCCTCCCGCAGGTGTTTACTTCAGATATTTCCGGAAGAACGCCTCGATCCGGTCAAAGGGAATGATGTCCTTTCGGTCGTAGAGGTCGGTATGGACCGCGCCGGGGATGAGGAGCAGTTCCTTGTTTTCGGCATCGGGATTGTCCTTTACCATGTCGGCAAAGGCGTCCTTGCTGAAATAGCAGGAGTGGGCCTTTTCGCCGTGAATGACCAGCACCGCGCTGCGGATCTCATTGCTGTACCGCAGGATCGGCATGTTCAGGAAGGACAGGGTGGAGGTGGTGTTCCAGCCGGCATTGGAGTTGAGGGACCGCTCGGCATAACCCCGCTCCGTCTTGTAGTAGTCGTAATAGTCCTTCACAAAGAAGGGCGCATCCTCGGGCAGGGGGTCCACCACACCGCCCGCGCGGGCATAGGTGCCGCTCTTGTAGTCCGCCGTCCGCTGGGCGTTGAGGGCCTGCTTCATCTCATAGCGGGCGTCGGCGCTGTCGGCGGCGTCAAAGTAGCCCTTGGCATTTACCCGGGTCATGTCGTACATGGTAGAGGTGACGGTGGCCTTGATGCGGGTATCCATGGCAGCGGCGTTGAGGGCCATGCCGCCCCAGCCGCAGATCCCCAGGATGCCCACCTGTTCCGGGTCTACAAAGTCCCGGGTGGAGAGGAAGTCCACCGCAGCGGAGAAGTCCTCGGTGTTGATGTCGGGGGAGGCCACATTGCGGACCTCGCCGCCGCTCTCTCCAATAAAGGAGGGGTCAAAGGCCAGCACCGCAAAGCCGCGGCTGGCCAGCTCCTCGGCGTACAGCCCGGCACACTGCTCCTTCACCGCGCCGAAGGGGCCGGCCACTGCCAGGGCGGCCAGCTTGCCTTCCGCCTCTTTGGGCAGGTACAGATCGCCTGCCAGCTCGATGCCGTAGCGGTTGTGGAAGCGTACCTTTTCCCGCCGGACAGTATCCCGCAGGGGGAAGGAATAGCCGTTATATTTCGAATGCATGGTTGATCTCCTCCTCGCTTAAATGCCGTATGATTTTGGCGGGCACGCCGCCCACAATGGTATTTTCCGGAACGTCTTTGGTCACCACGGCACCAGCCGCCACGATGGCCCCGTCTCCGATGGTCACACCGGGCAGAATGGTGGCATTGGAGCCGATCCAGACATGGTTCCCGATGTGGATGGGAGCGGGGATCATGCTCCCGCGATCCTTGGGGGACATGGCATGGTTCAATGTGGCCAAAACCACGTTGTGCCCGATCAGTGCGCCGTCCCCAATGAAAATACCGCCCTGATCCTGGAACTTACAGCCCATGTTGATAAAGACATGGGAGCCAATGTGGATGTTTTTGCCGCAGTCGGTATAAAAGGGTGGGAACAGCCCGAAGGTCTCATCCACCGGAGCGCCGATCAGCTGGGAGAAGAGGCGGCGCAGCTCCTCCGGCGTATGGTAGCTTCCGTTGATCTCGGCGGTGAGACGCAGCGCCTCCTGGCTGACGCCGTGCATGAACTGATGGGCCTCGCTGCCGCCCGGCACCGGCTTTCCGCTGTTCAGATGCTCCAAAAATGCTTCTAAATCCATATTGCACTTCCGATCCATAGAATTTCTGGTTTTATTGTAGCACTCGTGAAGTTGGATAACAAATACCTATATAGAATATCTTAGTATGCTTGAAAACTATATCTGCTCTGTGCTATCATCAGACCATTCGGAGGTGAAGCGAATGGAATTGCGTGTGCTGCAATATTTCTTGGCTGTGGCGCGGGAGCAGAGTATCTCCGCGGCCGCCCAGTCCCTGCACCTGACCCAGCCCACCCTCTCCCGGCAGCTCAAGGAGCTGGAGGAGGAGCTGGGCAAGCAGCTGATGATCCGGGGCAGCCGGAAGATCACCCTCACCGAGGACGGCATGCTGCTGCGGAAGCGGGCGGAGGAGATCCTGGAACTGGTGAGCCGGACAGAAAAAGAGGTCATGTGGTCGGAGGAGACCATCAGCGGGGATGTCTATATCGGTACCGGCGAGACCGATGGGGTGCGTCAGCTTGCCAGAGCCGCAAAGGAGCTGCAGGAAAAGCATCCCGGCATCCGCTTTCACATCGTCAGCGGCGACGCGGTGGATGTGTGCGAGCGGCTGGACAAGGGGCTGCTGGATTTCGGGGTCCTTCTGGGGGACATGGACAAGAACAGGTATCACTATATTGAGCTGCCCATGAGGGACACCTGGGGTGTCCTGATGCGGCGGGACAGCCCCCTGGCCGGACGGGAAACCATCGCGCCCCGGGATCTGTGGGACAAGCCGCTGCTCCTCTCCCGGCAGGTGGACAATAAGAGCGGGCTGTACCGCTGGCTCCGGAAGGAGCCGCCGGAGCTCCATACGGTCGCCACCTACAATCTGATCTACAATGCCTCCCTGATGGTGGATGAGGGGATGGGGTATGCCCTTGCCCTGGACAAGCTGGTGAATACCACCGGCAGCCATCTCTGCTTCCGGCCCCTGGAGCCGAGGCTGGAGCTGCGGATGTACCTGGTCTGGAAAAAATCCAGGATTTTCTCCAAGGCGGCCGAGCTGTTCCTGGAGCATCTGCAGGAGCACTTGGACCAAATTCAGGCGGACGTCTGAGGCCGTATTCCGCATAAAAAACGCAGACGCCTGCTTTGGCGTCTGCATTTTTTTCGGCTGGCAGAAGTTCTCGCTGCCGGCACGGAGGGTATTTACTTCAATTTGGCGCCATCCTGGAAGGCGTTGCCCACCTTTTCGCCCATCTTGCGGTAGGCGCTGTGGATGGGGTCAAAGAGAATGGGCTGGAGCTTGTCAGGGTCGATGTTCCCGTCCCCATCCAGCACCGACGCATCGGCGCTGACATTGACGATCTTGCCCACCAGACGGCCGCTCTCCGCCTCGTAGCGGACCAGGCGGCACTCCACGGCCATGGGAAGCTCGTCAATGAGAGGAGCATCCACAAATTCCGATTTGGTGGTGTGCCAGCCCGCTTTTTCCAGTTTGTTGGTCACGCTATTGCCCGACTCAACGCCCACATAGTCGCAGGCTACGGCCTGCTCCGCGGTGGCCATGCTGACGGTGAAGGCCTTGCGGGAGAGGATGTTGGCGGTGGTCTTATGGCCGGCGCTGATGCACATGGAGAGTTCCGTACTGCCGCTGATGCCGCCCCAGGCTGCGTTCATGGCGTCGGGGGTGCCGTCCTCGCCGTAGGTGGCGAGGATGAACACCGGCTGAGGATAGGTCCAGGGCTTGGCTCCAAAATTCTTGCGCATAACAAAATACCTCCTGTTGTATTGGGTTCCGGCAGTTACTTTGCCGGGAGGGGTTTATGACAGATTCAGGCTCCGGAAGCGGTTGAGACAGGCAAAGATCTCCTGCGTTCTGGGCCGGGCCAGGAAGGGAGGCGCGGTGCGCACTCCGCACAGCGCGGCCAGCCCCTGAGTTTCCATCAGCCAGTCCAGCGCCTCTACGATCTGCCGCAGGGTCCGCCTGCCGTCCATCAGGTGCTTTTGGGCATAGAGCAGACAGTAGCCCAGGGCGGCCGACTGCTCCCCATCGGCAAGCTGCTCCACATACCGCAGATCGATGGTCTCCCGCTGAATGGATACCCCGTCCCGGCCGAGGGATTTGAGCTTGATCCGGTTGCCGCTGCGGAATTCCGGCGACGGCTTGGGGCAGCGGGCGAAATCCGGCATGGAGGCCGGAGACAGCGGGAAGCGCTCATCGGGAAAGGCCTGGGCCTCCCGCTTGGCAAAGGCGGTAATATCCCGGGGGATATACCGGTCCATCTGGATGATGTGATCCGCCGCGTGGAAATAGGCCCCGGAGCTGCCCGCCACCAGAATGGTGGAGATGCCATGCTGTTGGTACAGCTCCTCAATGCGGTCCAGGAACGGGGTGATGGGCTCCATCTCCCGGCGGACCACCCGCTGCATCAGCTGGTCACGGATCATGAAGTTTGTGGCGCTGGTGTCCTCGTCCATCAGGAGCAGGGAAGCGCCCGCCTCCAGGCTCTCCACCACATTGGCCGCCTGGGAGGTGCTGCCGCTGGCGTCCTCCGTGGTGAAGTGGGAGGTGTCCTTTCCGTTGGGCAGGTCATGGATGAACATGGAGATGTCGGTGCGCTGAATGCTTCTGCCGTCCTCGGCCCGGATCTTCACCGCGGTGTCGTCTGTAATTACGAACTCCCGGCCGTCTCCGGCGATGTGGGGATAGACGCCAAGCTCCAGGGCTTTCAGCAGGGTGGATTTTCCGTGATAGCCGCCGCCCACGATCAGGGTGATCCCCCTTGGGATGCCCATGCCGGAGATGGCGCCCCTGTGGGGCAGCTGCAAGGTGACGGAGAGCTCTTTCGGGGCCTGGAAGGGAACCGCCCCCTTCATCGGCAGAGCGGAGACACCCGAGGCCCGGGGGAGGATGCTGCCGTCGGCCACAAAGGCGCACAGGCCCAGTTCAGGCAGCTTTTGCCGGATGTACTGCTGATCTTCCGCCAGATCGGCCACGGCCTGAAAGTGTGCGCGGTCCGCGTCGCGGTAGAACAACGCGCCCTTTACACACCGGGGGAGGAGATCGAACAGGATCTTTTCCAGCTCTCTGGCGTTGATGGTGCGGCCGTTGGCCGGGAAGCCCACCTCCAGCCGCAGGAGGATGTCGCCGCTCTCGGGAGACAGGGAGCAGGCGGTCCGCTCCAACACCTCCTGCCCGCAGCGGCTGACGGCGATCAGGCCGCTGTGGCCCGAGCCCTTCGCCTGGAAAGAGGCCTGGCTGGCCAGCCGTCCGAAGCGGCGGGTCAGCTCATCCTGGAGGGCGATGCGCTGGCAGGGAAGGCGGTAGAGCGCGGCGGGAAAGGCCGCCTGTTTTCCGCGGACGCAGACGCTCAGCTTGGAGGGGGCGGCAAAGGGATCCCCCTGCACGTGGTCGATGGAGAGGGTATAGCCGGGAAACTGATAGACACCCAGCGTATCCTTGTAGGCCGGATAACCTCTCCGGTCGATTTTGTTCAGTAAGGTTTTCAAATCACTGGAAGTCTGCATGATGTGCTCCTCTCTGTGGTCGGTTGTCAGCAGGTGAGATCCGGGGACAGCCCGGAGCTTCAGCCGCCTCCGGAAGGGGACGGTATGCTGGGGATAGCGCGGAAAAAGAACTGGGCCATTTCCTCGGGTGTGGCGGAATCCTGCTCCAGCAGCCACTCCATCGCCGTGTTGCACAGTGCGCCGATGTACATATAGAGCTGGTATTTCTCAATGGAAGAGGAGGGCATGGTTCCCTCGATGCTTTCGTGAAACTGGTTGAGCTCCTCCAGGACCACCGACAGAAAGCCCGAGTGGTACAGGTCCAGGAGATAGGTGCGATAGGCATGGAAATAGCGGAAGCTCAACAGGATGTTTTCATAGGTATAAAAGCTCTCCTGTCCCGGGGAGAGCTTGCTGCGGAAATCATCCAGAACATCCCGGATCAGCATGACCAGCACGTCTTCCTTGGAGCAGTAATTGCGATAGAAGGAGGCGCGGGCCACGCCAGCGCCCTTCACGATCTCGGATACCGTGATTTCTGAGAGACTCTTTTTTTGCATCAGGGCAAAGAGGGTATCCGTGATCTGTCTCCGCACACGGAGGTTTGCCTCTTTTCGTTTGTCCATGTCCGTCATCCTCCGTGGAGCATATGAGACAAAAAGGGAGAATTTGTCTCACGGGCGGGAATTGATGCTGTCGGGCGAATTGTGATACACTTGTCTCGTATTTTAGCACGAAATTCAGCGATGTCAACGGAGGAACGACCATGGGCAACTACTGTTTGAGCTGCTGTTCCGCGGTGGATCTGACCCCGGAACGTATGAAGCAGCGGGATCTTCACTATGTATGCTTCCGCTATACACTGGACGGTACGGAATATCCGGACGATATGGGGGTCACCATGTCCTCCGAGGAGCTGTTCGACCGCATGCGGAAGGGCGCGGAGACCAAGACCTCGCAGGTGAGCGTAACGGAATATATCCGGCATTTTGAGCCTCTTTTGCGGGAGGGAAAGGACATCCTCCATGTGACCCTCTCTTCCGGGCTGACCGGTACCTATAACTCCGCCTGTCTGGCGAAAGCCGAGCTGGCGGAGCAGTATCCCGAGCGGAAGATCTATATCGTGGATTCGCTGGGTGCTTCCAGCGGGTACGGCCTGCTGATGGAGACGCTGGCCGACCAGCGGGACGCGGGAAAGACGATCGATGAGCTCTATGCCTGGGCAGAGGAGAACAAGCTGCGGCTCCATCACTGGTTCTTCTCCACCGATCTGTCGTTCTATATCCGGGGCGGACGAATCTCCAAAGCGGCAGGACTGGTGGGGACCATGCTGAACATCTGTCCGCTGCTGAATATGGATCAAGAGGGCCATCTGACGCCCCGGGAAAAGATACGCGGAAAGAAACGGGTCCTGAACCGGATCGTGGAGCAGATGGAACAGCATGCAGAAGGGGGGACGGCTTACCGCGGGAAGTGCTATCTCTGCCACTCCCTGTGTGAGGAGGATGCGCGGGCCGTGGCCGCTCTGGTGAAAGAGCGCTTTCCCCAGATGGATGGAGAGGTAGAGATTTTCCCCATTGGGACCACGATCGGAAGCCATACCGGTCCGGGAACCGTGGCGCTGTTTTTCTGGGGCGACCAGCGCGACAACTGAGTTTGGATGGAGAGAGGCTTTGAAACCGCGTCTCTCTGGAAAAGGCGACCCGCCTGCTATCTCTGATGCAGATAGCAGGCGGGATTTTTCAGTCTGTGCGCTCTTGTCCGGCGGGCGGGGGAGTGTTACACGCGCTTTTGCCCAAAGACCGCTCGGGCCTCCTTCATGTTCTCGCGCACCTTCACGCCAAAGGGACAGTTCGGCTCACACCGGCCGCACATCAGGCAGTCGTCCGCGGTGGCGGACAGGGCCCAATAGTGCTGTGCCACGGTTTCGGGCACGGTATCCTGCTGCTTGGCCAAGTCCAGGAACTTGGTCACGGCAGCGATGTCGATGTGGGCGGGACAGGGCTGGCAGTGGTTGCAGTACATGCAGCGCCCGGTCATGTGGATGGCGCTGCCGGCGCTGAAAATGTGCGCGTAGCTGCGCTCTGCGGCGGGCACCTCATCGTATTTTACCGCTTCCTTTACTTCTTCCACCGTGTGGCAGCCCACGATGACCACCTTCACGCCGTTGCGGTCCAGGCAGTACTGGATGCACTGGGGGACCGTCATAGCGGTGCCGAAGGGAGAACTCTCCGCCTTGAGCAGGGTACCGGCCCCCAGCGGCTTCATCACGGTGATGGCCACACCGGCGGCCTCGCAGGCGGAGTACAGCTTCTGCCGCGCCTCGTCCACCACCAGGCCGCTCTGCGCCATTCCCTTGAATTCCATCAGATCATAGATATCCGTGTCGGCGGCCTCCATGTCATAGGCGGGATTGATGCTGAACATCAGCACGTCGATGAGACCGCTCTCCACGGCCTTCAGGGCGATGTGAGGATTGTGAGAGCTCATGCCAAGATGGCGGACCACGCCGCTGGCCTTCAGCTCCTTGGCGTACTCCATCACCGGGCCTTCAAAGACCGTGCGGAAATCCTCCTCGCTGTCCACATAATGGATCATGCCCACGTCGATGTAGTCGGTCTGGAGGCGCTCCAGCAGGTCGGCAAAGGACCGCTTTGTCTTTTCAATGTCCCGGGTACGGGTGTACTGCCCGTCCTCAAATACCGTACACAGATGGCCCTGGATGATAAATTCTTCCCGCCGGCCCTTCAGAGCGATTCCCAGGTTGCTGCGGGTGGGTGCCTGGGGCATGAAGATGTCGATGTAGTTGATGCCGCTCTGCTGCGCGGTATCCACGATCGCGGTACTCTCCTCGGCGGTCAGGCCGTTGAACCATTCGCCGCCCAGACCGATTTCGCTTACCTTCAGGCCGGTGCGGCCCAGCGTTCTGTACTGCATAGATAAACCCCCGTTTGATGCGATCAGGCATTGTAAAATAGTAAAAATACGATATACTTGAATTATATATAGCTGAATGCATAGGTACAAGTACGCACAATATTTTTATCAAGTGAAAAAAAGTTCACTATTGGAGGAGAGTATGGAAAAGATACAGGTCACCTGTGAAATGGAGGTCACGCTGAAAATGATCGGGGGGAAATGCAAGCCCCTGATTTTGGACAGCCTGATCCGCCATGGGACGCAGCGGTTCAGCGAGCTCATGCACCGCATCACCCAGGTATCCCAGCGCACGCTCACCAACCAGCTGCGGGAATTGGAGAGCGACGGGCTGATCCGGCGCACAGTGTACGCCGAGGTGCCGCCCCGGGTGGAGTACTCCATCACACCCAAGGGGAAATCGCTGGAGACCATTCTCAATCTGATGTGTGAATGGGGCGAGAAAAACATTGACGACCGCTTTGAAATGACAAATCCCCAGTGCTCCGGCTGCGAAGAATAGAGAGCCGGGGCGACTGGGGAGACGGGAAAAATGATATGAATCAAGCAGCTGCCGATAAATCACAGAGAAATACCCCATTCTCTGCGGGTGAGTTGAGCATAGTGCTGATATACGATCCCAAATCGATGGATATACTTGGGCTTCCAGGGCTTTTCCTTGCCGCAGAAGTGTAGAATTGCCGTGTGTTCCATCACCCACCGCAGATCATAGCCGCCCCTGCTGCGCAGCAGATAGTTGCTGTAATTGCGGGCGTCGTAATTCCACAGGGCGTCTTCCAAGGGCAAAATTCGTTCACTGTAAAGGGCGTTCAGAATATCCTGATCTGGTAGGATGAGTTCTTTGCGATGCTGTGCCACATAGTCAAACAGTACCTGAGGCTGGATCTCCCGCCGCCCAGCCTCTAGATCCATCAGAAGGACCCCGGAATTGTAATAGTCACGCTCTGTCCCCAGCCGCAGTTGATTGACGCTGCTGGCCAGTTTCGTTTTGCCTGTGTGGGCGGCGGCCGCAAAGAGATTTCCCCTCAGGTCAATCTCCCACAGGGAGTGGATGGGATTGATGACCAGCGTATCCGGATCCAGATAGAGAACCCGCTGGATGCGGTTCGGCAACAAATGAGGGGCCAGGAGCCGGTAATACATTTCTTTGGGATACTGCCGTGTGACGGGAGCTCCCTGAAACAGGCTGTCATCCACTTGGATCGGGAGAAACGAGTATCCGTAAACTGCGCATTGCCGCCGGACTGCCGAGAGCGCCTCATCGGGAATGGCGCTGTGGAGCAGGAACAGGACAAAGGTATCCCTTGGATTGTTGATGGCCAGGGAGGTGAGCAGCACCTGGAGCTGGGGCAGATAGTTCTGATCCAGGGTAGTCAAGAGATATATGGGTTCCACGCCTGCTGCCTCCTTTACGGACGCTTTCCCATACGGCTGACTGCCATCACGACACTGTCGATACCCAGCAAAATCAGATAGGCACTGGCGAAGTATCGGATGATCGTGAGTGTGAACAGCGGGTTAAAAATCATCAAAACTCCCAAAATCAGCCCGATAATGTTAATGATCAGCGTAAAGTAGTAGATTCCATCACCTGCCACAAAGCGGATATGCCCCAGATGGACAAGCCGGGATATTCCGTGGGCAATGAACCAGATGGGGAACAGGAATGTCAGTACCAGCACCCCCGTCCCGGGATAGACCACCTGTGTATAGACACAAAAGGCCGGAGTGTAAAAATTTTTTACACTCCGGCCCTTTTGACAAACAGGATATTACGTTCGGCTGCTCCAGGGAGGAATTTCCGCTGTCATAATATGGTACACGGTATGAACAATCTGGTCCAACTGCTCGGTGTCCTCATCGGTCCATTCTTCCAGCAAGCCCATGATGGCCTGGCTGTGATAGCGCAGGATAACTTTCATCTGGGAGCGGGTACAGTCGGGATAAAAGTTTTTCCGCTCGGAAGCCAAGGTGAAATAATGCAGGAAGCACTGACGCAGCAGCCGCTTCAGCTCCTCTCCATAGTTGCTTTTCATCCCATGCTCTACGTAGGGGGCAATATTGATGGCCATGACGAAAAAACTGCGCAGTCCGACTTCACCGTCCTCCTGGTCCAGCGCCTTTCCCATCACCTGCTCAAAATACTCCTCAATCATCCAGCGAAGTAACTCTGGAATACCATCAAAGTGATAATAAAACGCTTGCCGTGTGATGTTGCACTGCTCCACAATATCTTTGACCGTCAGCTTCTTTACATGGCGCTCAAACAGCAGAGTCTGCGTGGCTTCCGCGATTATTTTCTTCATATCGGTGGGCACGGCGGCTCCGCCTCCTTTTTGCAAATAGACCCTAAGGACTTGTTTCTGATTATATCGTTTTCTATGATTGTTTTCAATTGCTCTATGGAAGAAAGCATGATGGAAACGGTCTGGTATTGCCTTATAGAATTGGAAATAAAAATGCGAAGTATCATCAAGGGCCGTTTCAGATCCTTTCATGATACTCCGCATGGTCGAGCGGCTGGATTCGAACCAGCAGGAGGGGTCAGGTAGAATAAGTTTCGCAAAAACAAAAAAAGACATGGTTTGCAGATCTCTGGTAGAATGAAGTTGCGACACCACCATTCGAAAGGAGACAGCAAACCATGTCCGAGAAGATTGTACAGCTA
>NZ_JADCKF010000018.1 GCF_014982855.1 Pseudoflavonifractor gallinarum
TGGGGCAACAAGAAATACATGAATATGAAGCACCTGGAAGCAGCCTTTGAGGATGCCTCCATTGCTGGCTAACTTCATTCATGCCAGGGGCTGTAAACCAATTTGCGCAAAACTCTTGACACTACCATACCGGATGAGAGTCGATTCTGTCTGAAATGTGGCGCAAAACAGGAAATAAAATCCGGAGTGAAAAGCCGAGGGAACGGACAAGGGACAGCGATAAAGCGTGGAAACACCTGGACGGCCATCTGGACCGTTGAAATCTATCCGGATGGTGAAGAGAAGAAGATCCACCAGAAGCGGCGGTGGAAGGGTGGATTCAAGACAAAGACAGCCGCCCTTGCCTACGCGGCCAACCCGATGCCGGAGGAAAAGGTCTCCCCTACCCTACGGTTCTACTGGGACTCCTGGAGCAAAACAGACCTCCAGGACATCTCCAAGTCGAAACAGACCGCATTTCGCATTGCCTGGGGCAAGCTGGAGGGGCTGGCCGCTCGGCGCATGGATGAACTCACCATAGACAACCTGCAATCCTGCCTGGACGATAAGGCGCAGACCTACTACCCAGCGAAAGACATGAAGACCGTACTATCCCACCTCTTCAAGCGGGCTGTGGCCGAGGGCAACGCCAGGACAAATCTAGCCGAGTTTCTCCGCCTCCCTCCGCTGGAGGAAAAGGAGGCACAGCCCTTTACTGAGTTGGAGCTGCACAAGCTCTGGAGCGCCTACGGAGGCGGTGACACTTTCATAGGCTTTATTCTCCTCATGATCTATACCGGCATGATGCCCGGTGAGCTGTTGGCATTTAAGGCGGATATGGTGGACTGGGACGCATCGCAGATCATAGGTTGCGGATTGAAAACCAAGAACAGAAAAGCGACTCCCATCGTGTTTCCTGATATGATCGCTCCGGTCCTTGTCAATCTGATTGAGAAGAGCAAGAGCAAGGTCGGATATGTAATCGGGATGAACAAGGACAATTTTTATGCGGAGTACCATGCTGCGCTTAAGCGGGTCGGAGTGCGGGATCTTCCTCCCTACTCCTGCCGGCATACGACTGCCACAGCGCTTGCTCTTGGCAATATCGCGCCCAGCGTGATTCAGGAAGTTATGCGACACACAAAGTTTTCTACAACGCAGCGGTACATTCACCCGGACCGAGAATCTGCCCTTGCTGCCGTCAACTCCATCGGGAAGGGTCGAGAGTGCTAACTATAATGCTAACTATAAACTAATTGAAAGCAAATTGTAGCAAGTTAAACTACAATTTTTCATTTTTCATTTAAAGTTGTAAAAACAAAAAAATAGGACTTAAATCAGTTATTATCGACTGATTTAAGTCCTATTTGGCGCAGAAGGAGGGATTTGAACCCTCGCTGCGGTTTCCCACACTACTCCCTTAGCAGGGGAGCCCCTTCGGCCACTTGGGTACTTCTGCATGCCGATTGACAACCTGTCAAGTACACTGCTCATGATAAAAGTGGCGGAGAGAGTGGGATTCGAACCCACGGCTCTTGCGAGTCACCGGTTTTCAAGACCGGCTCCTTAAACCACTCGGACATCTCTCCACGTCCGACTCACCACAGCGCGTAAATTATATTATCACAACAAGTGCATTTTGTCAACCAATAAAATAAAATTTTTCTCAGAAAGAAAAAATTCCCTGCCGTCCGCAACTTGCAGACGACAGGGGCGGTACTTCTTGTGCTCTTAGGCAAAGAACGCGTGGGCGCCGATGGTCGCCACACGGGGACGGTTCCGGCTGGCCCAGCTATTGGGAGAGACGCGGGGATTTACAAAGTAAAGGCTGTTCCCTGCGGTATTGGTTCCCTCCAAACAGAGCTTGGCGGCAGCAATGCTCTCATTACTGGGCGTGCGGTAGATACTGCCATTGCTCACCGGGGTGAACTGATTCTTCTGGAAGATGACCCCTTTTACGGTGTTCGGGAATCGGCTGTCCGCCACCCGATTCAAGATCACATTTCCTACCGCGATCTTCCCTTCCAGGGACTGATTGCCGCTCTCTGCGTAGATGATACGGGAGAGCCAGTAGAGATCATCGCCGTTATAAAATGTGTCCCCCGACTGGATCGGTCCGGTCCCGGACTGGAATTTCACACTCTGGGTGTTCTCATCCCACCAGGCCTTGCCGCCCAGCGCCTGAGCCAGGACACGGGCAGGAACCATCATGTTCCCATTGCTGTTGCGCACTCCGTCCGGCACGTACAGGTAGCGGCCATTGGCTACGATATACTTGGCACCGGGACACACGCTGAGGGTCAATCCACTCGCCCGGGTTACCGACTGCCCATTTTCCCAGGACGCAGTTGCATCCGGATACATGGCGTGGACCACCGGAAAATAGGACACATAGGTATTCTGATTTACGACCTCGGTCGCTACGGTGGGCTCCAAAGTCTTGCCGTCCACCACGACATTGGCGCTGCGCTCGGCGGCGGCCGCATGGGCACTCAAGGTCAGGAACAAGGCCAGACCGAGCGCCAGGCAGGACACTCGCTTTTGCATGATGAGGATACCTCCTGTTACTTTCTGTTTACAATCTGTTACCTCTTTTTCATCAGATTGTAACCACATTGTAACTTATTTCTCCGGAGATTGCAAGGGGAATTTTTGTCACATCCTCAAATCCCTTGCAGCGCAACGGTTTCGCTCATCTCCCATTTTCCATCCGCAATCACAGAGTACGTTCCGCTCGACAGAATTCTGTTACAAACTGTTACTTTTCCATCCTGGAGATCAGAGGCTTTTTCTCACCCCCTCCCCTCTCCCCCCACAACACCCCTTCTGATCCCCCCTTTTTGGGGGCCTTGGGGCACTGTTTTTGAGCTCGTTTTTGCCTGTTGAAAAAAATTTTGATTTTTTTGAAATTTCCTCTTGACGTTTTCAAATTCCATGGTATAATAGTCCATGTTGCTGAGGCAACGACGCGTAGAGCGGCTTGGAGAGATGGCTGAGCTGGTCGAAGGCGCACGATTGGAAATCGTGTAGGCGTTAATAGCGTCTCGAGGGTTCGAATCCCTCTCTCTCCGCCAAAAGTCCTGAGAACTTTTGTTCTCAGGACTTTTTCTATTCCCCTGCCGCCGTCCTTCTGTTGGATTGAAGTTCGCGGCAGATTCTATTTCACTACACCTCTATATCTGTTATAATGCTGATAGGCTCAATGAAAGGATCGGTGATGTTTCCTGTGAATCCAGATAAGAAATCATTTGGAAAGACTCTGCTCAACAGCGCGCTTCTGCTTGCCGGAAGTATCATATTCGCACTAAACATGAACACCTTTATTGCCGCGGGGGATTTGGTTCCGGGTGGTTTTTCCGGACTCTCCATCCTGATTCAAGGGCTCTTCCAGAAGTACTTGAACGTCGAGATCCCCTTCTCCGTCCTCAACATCGGATTCAATCTGGTACCCGCTCTGATTGCGTTCCGACTGGTGGGCAAACGCTTTACCATTCTCTCCTGTTTCAGTATCTTCCTCTCGTCCATTCTGGTCGATCTGCTGCCCAAGTACGAGATCGTGGATGATCCCCTTCTCATTGCCGTCTTCGGTGCGATCTTCGGCGCCATCGGCATTGTCCTGATCCTGAACAGCGGCGCCAGCAGCGGCGGAACCGACTTTATTGCCATGTCCCTGGCTGCCAAGTTCCAGACAAGCAACTCCTTTACCTATATGCTCCTGTTCAGCGCCACGGTCATCTTGATCTATGGCTGGCAGTTTGGTATGGACAAGGCGCTTTACTCGATCATCTACCAGTTCTGCTACACACAGGTCATCAACACATTTTACAAGCGCTACAAGAAAAAGACCCTCTTCATTATCACAGAGGACCCTGAGCAGCTCTCCAAGGCTCTGATCGAGATCACCAACCACAGCGCTACCGTCTGGCCCGGAGACGGCGCCTACACCAAAAAGCACCGGTATGTGGTGTATACGGTCCTCTCCGACAATGACATCCGGAAGATCAGCCGCTACATCAGCCAGAATATGCCCGGCACCTTTGTCAATGTCCTGAACTCCGACGAAGTGATCGGCAACTTCTTTATCCGTCCCCTGGATTAAAAGAAAAAGGCCTGTTCTCCTATATAAAAGGAGAACAGGCCTTTTTGATCTTTTTGATGTTCTGTTATTCCACCGTACGTCCCTTGGTAATGGCGTCCAGCAGCATCCGCGCACCGTGACGCAGGAAGACATCCCGGTCGATCTTCAGGGAGCGCTCCAGATAGTGGCTCTTGCTGTCCGCCATCTGCACCATACCAGAGAGAGTCGCCCAGAAGAGCAGCACCGTCTCATCGGGCGGAAGCTCGATGCGCACGACGCCCTCGGCGGCACCCCGGCGCAGGAAATCCGCCAGCAGCTGGTTGGTGGCATCCCCCACCTGGAGAATATCCTTCAGGCCCTGATCCAGCTTGGTGCTGTTCAGGTCCACCACGCCGTCGCTGCCCACCACCTCATAGGCCGCCGGATTTTCTCCGTAAAAGCGGATGATGGCGTCACAGATCGCGTCGTAGGCGTGGAACCAATTGGCATTCCCGCGGATGGCTTCCTGGATCTTTTTCTGGAGCAGCACCATGCTGCTCAGAAGAATGGCATTCACGATCTCCTCTTTGCTCTGGAAGTACACATACAGCGTCGCCTTGCTGTATTCCGACTCACGGGCAATGTCATCCATAGTGGTCTTTTCGGTTCCCTTTTCTGCAAAGAGCCGCTCGGCCGCAGCCAGAATGGAACCACGGTGGAATTCAGTCAATGCCTGCTTCTTACTCAACACAATCACACCTTTGGTTTTAACTTTGAAAGACTGGTTTAACTTATAATATCATCCTCTGATTTTATTGACAAGAGTTTATGTTATCTTTTTCACAAAATTCTTATTTTTCTCCTGCGGCTTCTTTTCTTTTTGATTTTTGGCAGGAAAATATCCTCTTCTATTCCAATATTCGTCAGTCTTTCTCTATCTCCCAGGTACCGGGTCGGCCTTGAGCAGATAGCACACGGTGTTGGCTCCCTCCAGCGAAATGACCCCGTACGTGGCTCCTCCCCATCCGCCGCGAATGGTACCTGGATTCAAAATCCACAGTCCATGCTGATACTCGCAAAATGCCTCATGGGTATGCCCAAACAGCAAGATGTGGGCCTGCGCTTCCCGTGCCGCCCAGACGGCCCGGCTCATTCCCACCTTGACGCCCCGGGTATGGCCGTGCATCATCAGAATGCGCCGTCCCTCCAGCTCCAGCACCTTCTCCTCGTCCAGATCCGGTCTCCTTCCGTCACAGTTCCCGCACACGCATTCCATGGGAATGGAGGGAAAGAGCTTTCCCAGGGCTCTGGCGTCCGAATTGACATCCCCCAGATGGAGGATGTAGTCCGGTCGGTCGCTGCGCACCGCCTGTTCCATATTCGGAACATTGCCGTGGGAGTCGGAAAACACCAAAATTTTCATATACGCACCTTCTCTGTTCCATCACATATACTGAGAGTGGATGCGGCCCCAGCCCGGGCGCCGCAGCACATGTTATAAGGATATATCTCATATCCTGGAATAATGGAGGGACGCGCCATGACCAAACTGCCCCAGTCCAATCTGGACGACCTGATGAAAAATCCCGCCGCTGCCGGCCTGCTCCAACACAAGGAAGTGCTGGCCGCCCTGCTGCACTCACCAGACACCCAGAAACTGATGTCCATGCTGGAACAGCGTGCCGGTTCCGGGCTGCAGCAGGCCGCCGCCTCCGCAGCCAAGGGAGACCCCTCCGCCCTGATGGAACTCATGAATTCCGTCATGCAGAGCCAGGAGGGCGCGGCCGTGGTGGAGCGCATCCAAAAAGCCGCCCCCAAGAAATAAGAAGCAGGCCTTCCTCTGGCCGGAAAGGAGCGCCGCATGGCAGAATTTGAAGACAAACTGCACGCCATTCTGGGCGATCCGGAGGCCATGGGACAAATCGTCTCCATCGCCAAGGCGCTGACCGGAGACGGCGCCGCATCTCCCGGAGAAGAAGAGCCCCCCTCTCCCTCCGCAGCATCGGAGGAGCCGGTTTTTGAACCCGTAGAGCCCCTCTCCGCCGCTCCTTCTTCCAGCGGTGGAACGGATTCTGCTCCGGACTGGTCCGCTCTGCTGGGGCTCCTGGGTAACCTCAACGGAGGCGGCGGAGAGAGCAATCCGCTCTCACTTCTGGGGGATCTGGACCCCGCCCTGGTCCAAAAGGCCCTGCGGCTCTTTTCCGAATACCGCTCCACCGACGACCGGAAAGTGGCTCTTCTCAATGCACTCAAACCATTCTTAAAGGAAGAGCGCCTGGCTAAGCTGGATCAGGCCGTCCAGATTGCAAAGCTCTCCCGCCTGATCCGGGTCGCTTTCCTGCTTTTCCAAAAGGAGGGATCGGACAATGGCGCTCTATAACCGCTACATTCCCTCCGGAACTACATATACCCGTATTCTGGAGGATGACCGGGTTTCTCCCCAGCCGGTATCCTCCCCCTCTCCCCAGCTAGATCCCCCGGTGAAAGAGAGTACCGCTCCTTCCCACTCCGGGCATTCCAAGGGGCTGTCCGGCATTCTGAAGTATCTCAAGCTGGATAAACTGGATTCCGGCGATATCCTCCTGCTGCTGATCTTGCTCTTTCTCTTTTTGGAGGGAGACGACATTGAGCTGATGATTACCTTGGGGCTGCTCCTTCTGCTGGGATTGGAGTAGGCCATCCTGCTCAGGCGGCACTCTGTACCGTATGCAGCACTGTTCCGTCGGGAAGCGAAAACTCCTGTCCCGGTGTTACCGGGCGCTCCGCCGCCGTAGCGTTCATGGAGAGGACCACCTTGTCCGCCTTGATCTGCTCCGCGGCGGCCAACAGTCCGCTCTCTACCGAGATCCAGTAGTGGGACACGCTGCCTAGCTCCGGGTCCTCCACCGCCACATAGATGCAGGCCATACCGTTTTTTTCCACATAATCCGCCGCGGTAATGCAGGCTGGCTCCTCTGCCAGAACATCTTCATAGGTGGGGATATGCGGTCCCTCCAGATCGGCTGAGTATGTGTCTGCCGGAGCACTGGTCCAGGTGCGGCTGTTTCCATACCAGTAGTAGACCCACTCCTCCCCCACGATGCTGTGGCGTACCGTTCCGGAGGGAAGCGTGGTATCCGTCTTGCTCCAGCCGCCATCCACCCACTGTTCTGCGGTCAGCTTGCCCTCGCTTTCTGAATATTCCACGGTCACCTGACAGTAATAGCTGCTGGGCCTGGCCAGGGTAGCGATCACATTCTGTACCGTCTCCGGGGTAACGGACACCAAAATCTGGCTCTCATTCGGATCATCTTCCGGTGTTTCTCCGCCGGGCTGGCTCTCCTCCACTGGCGGGAGGGTGATGGGCGGCGAGGCCGGCGTGAACAGATCCATGCCGAAGCTGGAGAACACCGCCACCGCAATGACCAGTATGATGAGGATCACCAGGATATTGCGACTTTTCCCTTCCATGGAGCACTCCTTTTCCTCTCGATCGCAGAATGCCCACAGGGGCGGGGACGGCAGGTCCCCGCCCCTGTGGGCATCTCTTTATGCCTGAAATTCCTCGGGACGATCCGGGCGCAGGCCAAATTTCCATTCGATGGCGTCCACAATGCGGCGGCAGGCAAACCCATCTCCATAGGGGTTCACCGCGTGGGCCATGGCCGCATACGCACTCTGGTCGCGCAAAAGCTCGGCGGCCATCTGATAGACCGTCTCCTCCTCTGTGCCGGCCAGCTTGACCGTGCCGGCGGTGATGGCCTCCGGCCGCTCGGTCTCCCTCCGCAGCACCAGCACGGGACGGCCCAGTGCGGGCGCCTCCTCCTGGAGTCCGCCGGAGTCGGTCATTACCAGATAGGCTCTGGCCATCAGGTTGTGCATCTCCTGCACATCCAGAGGATCGATGAGATGGATCCGGGGATGGCCGGAGAGATACTTTGCGGCCGCCTCCCGTACCACCGGAGAGAGATGGACCGGGTATACCAGCTCCACATCGGAGAAGTCCTCCGCAAGGCGCCGCAGGGCAGTCATGATGTGGGCCATGGGCTCCCCGTAATTCTCCCGGCGATGGCAGGTCACCAGGATGACCTTTTTCCCCGCATAGTCCAGGTGGTTCAGGAGATCCGTACTAAAGTGGAAATCCTTTACAACCGTTGTCTTCAGGGCATCAATGACGGTATTGCCGGTGATGAATACGCCCTCTTTGATATCCTCCCGCTCCAGATTGGCGCGGTTGGCCACGGTGGGCGCGAAATGCAGGTCGGCGATATCGCCCACCAGCTTGCGGTTCATTTCCTCCGGGAAAGGAGAGTATTTGTCCCAAGTCCGCAGGCCGGCCTCCACATGGCCCACCTTGATCTGGTGATAAAAGGCGGCCAGTGCCCCCGCAAAGGTGGTGGAGGTGTCGCCATGGACCAGCACCAGATCCGGACGGGCCTTCTGGAAGACCTCCTCCATTCCCAGCAGGCACTTGGTGGTGATGGTGGACAGGGTCTGCCGGGGTTCCATGATGTTGAGGTCATAGTCCGGCTGGATGTGGAAGATGCGCAGGACGGAATCCAGCATCTCCCGGTGCTGTGCCGTCACACAGCAGATGGACTCGATCCCCTCTCGGGACTGCAGCTCCTGCACCAGGGGGGCCATCTTGATGGCCTCCGGCCGGGTGCCGAAAATTGTCATCACTCGAATGCTCATTTTTTATTCTCCTCCTGCTCCTCCTTGTCCTCCTTCTTCGGGGCAGCCGGCGGTTCTCCGCCCGGCTTTTTCTCTCCGCCCCGGAGGACAAGCATGATGGACATGGACCCTGCGATGCACATGGCAAAGAGCAGCAGCATGGCTCTCAGAGAGCCAATGGTGGTCAGAACCACGGCGGACAGACCCAAGATGGCGGAGATCACATAGAGCACCGCCACGGCCTGCTTCTGATTCAGGCCCATATCGATCAGCCGGTGATGGATATGGCTCCGGTCAGCGTGCATGGGGCTCTGCCCATGGGCGATGCGCCGGATGAACGCAAAGCAGGTGTCAAAGATGGGCAGGCCCAGCATCAGGAAGGGCACCACAAAGGAGATCAGGGTATAGTACTTGAACAGTCCCTGGATGGATACTACCGCCAGCACATAGCCCAGAAAGGTAGAGCCGGTATCTCCCATAAAAATCTTGGCCGGGTTGGTATTGTAGGGCAGGAACCCAATGCACCCTCCGGCCAGGCAGGCCATAAGAACCGCCACGGTGGGTTCGGCCACGGTCAGGGCAATGACCAACACGGTCATGGAGCTGATGGTAGACACGCCGCAGGCCAGTCCATCCAGACCGTCGATCAGATTGACGGCATTGGTCACCGCCACAATCCAGATCACAGTGACTGGAATGGAGAGCCATCCCAGTTCCCAATAGAGATCGTTGGAGAAAATGTTGGGATTGGAGATGGTCTCGATGACATTTCCGCTGCACACTGCAATGACCGCCGCCACGATCTGTACGATGAGCTTGGGCAGCGCGGGCAGCGCATAGATATCATCCAGAATCCCCAGCACCACGATGATGACCGCGCCCAGCAGCATCCCCTGGAGCTGCATTCCGAGCCCATCCGTCTGTACAAAGGGGATAAACAGGATTACACTGAGCAGAAAGCCCAAAAAGATCGCAAGGCCTCCCATGCGCGGAATGGGATGGTCGTGCATCCGGCGGCCGTCCTTGGGTACGTCCACGGCGCCCCATTTCTGGGCCAGACTCTTTACGATCGGTGTCGTGATCAGGGCCACCAGAAATGCGGTGATCAGAGCGCCTGCCACAACTCCAATGGTTTCAATTGACATTGGCATGGATTTGACTCCTTTTCACAGGCCTGGCCCCTCAGCGGGCCACAAAGCCCACCTTCTTATAAACTTTCCGCAGGGTCTTCTGGGCCACGTAGGAGGCCTTCTCCGCTCCGGCATGGTAGACGCTCTCCAGATAGGCCTTGTCCGCCAGAATACGCTGGGCCTCCTCCCGGATGGGACGCAGCAGATCGACCACCGCCTCCCCTACTGCGGGCTTAAAGACGCCGTATCCCTGTCCATCAAACTCCCGCTCGATCTCCTCATAGCTCTTGCCGGTGCAGGCGGAGTAGATCTGCATGAGGTTCGCCACACCAGGCTTATGCTCCCGGTCATAGCGGACGCAGTGCTCCGTATCGCTGTCGGTGACAGCCCGCTTGAATTTGCGCTGGATATCCTCCGGCTTTTCCATCAGGAACACGCAGCCCTCCGGCATAGACTTGCTCATCTTGCTCTCAGGCGCATTGAGCGACATGACCCGGGCGCCCGCCTTGGGGATGTAAGGCTCGGGAATCTTGAACACATCGCCGTAGATGTGGTTAAAGCGCTGGGCCACATTGCGGGTGAGCTCCACATGCTGCTTCTGATCCTCGCCAACAGGAACAAAATCCGGCTGGTAGAGCAGAATGTCTGCCGCCATCAGGGACGGATAGGTAAAGAGTCCGCCGTTGATGTTATCCGCGTTCTTGGCGGATTTATCCTTGAACTGGGTCATGCGGGAGAGTTCGCCGAACATGGTATAGCAGTTGAGGACCCAGCCCAGCTCAGCATGCTGATGTACATGAGACTGGATAAAGAGGGTATTCTTTTCCGGATCCAGTCCACAGGCGATATACTGGGCCAACTGCTCCAGCGTACGCCGACGCAGATCAGCAGGCGTCTGCCGGACGGTGATGGTGTGCATATCCGCCATAAAATAATAGCAGTCAAACTCATCGGCCCGGGCACCCCAGTTTTTGATGGCGCCCAGATAGTTGCCCAGGTGCAGATCCCCGCTGGGCTGAATGCCGGAGAGCATCACTTTTTTCTCATTTTCCATGATTGAAACACCTCATTGTGTATCATTTTCCATATTGAGTTAGTATATCACACTCCCCTCTTTATTACAATGCTCACCGCTATATTTCTCTGCTTCCCCCGCCTCGGATATACAATGCATGTTCCTGGAAAAGCGGGAAGAAATCTCTTGACAATACCTGCAAATATCATTATAATAAATAAGCATTCTATCCGGGTGTGGCGAAGCTTGGTATCGCGCTTGGTTCGGGTCCAAGAGGCCGTGGGTTCGAATCCCGCCACTCGGACCATTTTACGCAGAAAAACCGCCTGAAATGGCGGTTTTTCTGCGTTTTTTGTTCTATTTTTGTCTCTTGGACGATTGCGGTTCAGCGGCGATTTCAGGGACAGAAAAGCGGCGGGAGCATGAGCGAGGATAGCCGCTGAAACCGCCAAATCCCTAACCCATCCCTAACGACAAAATATCTCACTTTTTGGCGTATGTCAGTCGATTATCATGTTACCTTTCATAATAGTTACATGATAGCATAAAGACAAGGCTGTCGTATTATGCTGATAGGCCGACAGTCTATACAGAAGTGTTTTATAAGGAGTTTCACTATGGATGCACATAAAGCAATTATCACAAGTATATTTAATAACTCCACGCTTATAGAGGTACCCTTCTTCCAGCGATCCTATGTTTGGAAAGAAGATCTTTGGGCTCGGATGATTGAAGATATGGTCCTCCTCTCAGACAAATCGTGTCACTCGGGTGTGGAACCCTTTGGTTGAATCTATTTTACGGTATGGGGCATGGAGCGCTCATTTTCAATCTTCTCAATCCGCTCGGGAAACATGGTCACCAACAGCTCACTGGCGTCCTCCCGGGTCAGTTTCAGACTCTCCCGGGTCAGCTGGTAAATGGTCTTGTTTTCTTTGGTGGATACTCTGGCCATGATGCTTTCCTCACTCCATGCAAGAACCAAAACTTCTAGGCTCTGTTTTCTCCATTATACGGGATATGAGGGATAAAACAATTACTTTTCTTGCCCTTTTCTCCCGTACGCCCTATGGAAACAAAAAAGGCGTTTCCTTTCCCGCCGGAATGAATCGCCGGTAAAGGTCAGGGAGCGTCTTTTTCTGCATGATAAACATCTTGTCACAGGTTCTGTTCCATATTGGCGCTGATCACATTGAAGTGGTGGTTGATGGCCAGAATCAGCTGGGCCTTATCCCGGCGGGCCAGAGCGTCCACAATCTGTTCGTGGGCGTACTGCAGCTGGTTGCCGGTCTGGAAGTTGCGCAGGATATGCCGGCGCATATCGGTGATGAAGCGGTCGATAGTGGTGGAGAGGGCCCGGTGAATCTGGATAATCAGCTCGTTGCCTGAGATGGCGGCAATGGTATCATGGAGCTGCTTATCCAGTTGGGCGGCCCGCTTGGAGGAACAGGACGCCATCTCCTCCACCATTCCGGACAGCTCCCGGACCTGCTCGTCGGTGATGCGCCCCAGGGCCAACAGGGCGGCCTGCAGCTCCAGGCCCGCCCGCAGCTCCCCCAGCCTCCGGTAGTCGATCTGCTGCAGGAGCATCAGCAGGTCAAAGGAGTCCTGCAGATTGCGCTGGATGTTGCAGCAGATAAAATTGCCGGCCCCTTGGTTGCTGACGATAAATCCCATATGCTCCAGCAGCCGAACTGCCTCCCGCACCGAGTTGCGGCTGATGCCCAACTGCTCGGCCAGCTCCCGCTCCGGAGGCAAGGGATCCCCCAGGGACAGCTGTCCGCGGCGCAAGGAATCCTCCAGATAGGTGAGCACTTTTTCATAGGATTTGGGCTGTTCCGCCATGGAAATCTTCCTCCTTGGCATGATGTACATGTAAATAGTATAGCACAAGGAGAAGGCCACTGTAAAGGTGCGACCAACTCATTCTAACTGGTAGGACCAACATGTTTTTAAAAAAGCCGATAATTGCAAACTTTTTCGTAATATTGTCCAATTATCGCCTTGACATCTAGAAGTCTCAGGAATAATATATAAATGTTCTAAAAATTCCTTGTATTGTTGCGCGCTTTTTATTTTATATGGTAGAACCAATTTAAGGAATAGGTCAACCACTGAAACAGGAGGTTATCATCTATGCAGACGATTTCCCTTCCTTACGGACGGGGCCGGGTTGAGGCTCAGATCCCGGACCAGCGCCTGGCGGCGGTTCTCCGCTCCGGCGCACAGAGCTATCGGCCTCAGGCCGACCAGGATCAGCTGGTGCGGCAGGCTCTGGAGAACCCCATCGGCACGCCCCCGCTCCGGGAATTGGCCAAAGGCAAGCATCAGGTTGTCATTATCAGCAGCGATCACACCCGCCCGGTCCCCAGCAAGGTTATTTTGCCCCAGTTGGTAGATGAGATCCGGGCCGGTTCCCCTTCTGCAAAGATCACCGTGCTGGTGGCCACCGGCTTCCACCGCCCCACCACCCGGGAAGAGATGCTGGACAAATACGGCCAGGAGCTTTTCCTCCGGTCCGGCCTGCACTTTGCCGTCCATCTCAGCGGCAAGGATGAGGACATGGTATCTCTGGGCACCCTGCCCTCCGGAGGCAAGCTGCTCATCAACAAGCTGGCCGCCCAGGCGGACCTGCTGGTGGCTGAGGGCTTCATTGAGCCCCACTTCTTTGCCGGTTTCTCCGGCGGGCGCAAGAGTGTGCTCCCCGGAGTCGCCAGCCGGACCACCGTACTGGCCAATCACTGCTCCACTTTCATTGACAGCCCCTTTGCCCGCACCGGCATCCTGGACGGCAACCCCATTCACCGGGATATGATCTACGCCGCCCAGCAGGCCAAGCTGGCTTTCATCTGCAATGTAGTCATTGACGAGAAAAAAGAAGTGATTGCCGCTTTCGCCGGCCACTTCAATGAGGCCCACCGGGCTGGCTGCGCTTTTGTAGAGCAGCTCTCCGGTGTCTCAGCTGTCCCCGCCCCCATTGTCATCTCCACCAACGGCGGCTATCCCCTGGACCAGAACATCTACCAATCGGTGAAGGGAATGACCGCTGCCGAGGCCACCTGCGCCCCCGGGGGCGTGATCATTATGGTCTCCGCCTGCAGCGACGGACACGGCGGCCAGTCGTTCTACGACACCTTCGCTCAGGAACCCGACGAGGAAAAAATCATGGCCTCCTTCCTGGCCACCCCCAGCGACCGCACCATTCCCGACCAGTGGGAAGCTCAGATTCTCTGCCGTATTCTCTTAAAGCACCCGGTGATCATGGTCACCCAGGCCCCCCGGGAGATGGTGGAGGCCATGCACATGCACTGGGCCCCCGATCTTTCGGCGGCCATCGACCTGGCCGACCGGCTGCTGGGCCGGGCGGACAGCCCCATCACGGTAATCCCCGACGGCGTGTCGGTGATTGTAAAGAAATAAATTACTTAATGAGAAGGAAAGAAAAGAGGAATCCGCTATGAGTCAGTATGAAAAAGTGACCCCCGAACTGATCCAGGCGCTGCAGGCTGCGGTGCCCGGCCGGGTCAGCGTGGACGGGGACATCAACGACGACTTCTCCCACGACGAGATGCCCATCTACGGCAAGGCCATGCCCGAGGTGGTGGTGGAGGCTGTCTCCACCGAAGAGGTGGCCGCAGTGATGAAGCTGTGCAACGAGCATCACGTCCCCGTCACTCCCCGCGGCGCCGGCACCGGTCTGACCGGCGGCGCTGTCCCCGTCTGCGGCGGTGTGGTGCTGTCCATCACCAAGATGAACAAGATTCTCTCCTATGACACCGATAACATGGTGGTCCGGGTCCAGGCCGGCGTGCTCCTCAACGACCTGGCCGAGGACGCAGCCAAGAAGGGCTTCCTCTATCCCCCCGATCCCGGTGAGAAGTTCGCCACCCTGGGCGGCAACGTGTCCACCAACGCCGGCGGCATGCGGGCGGTCAAGTACGGCACCACCCGGGACTACGTGCGGGCCATGACCGTGGTACTGCCCACCGGCGAGATCGTAAACATGGGCGCCAGCGTGTCCAAGACCAGCTCCGGCTACTCCCTGCTCAACCTGATGATCGGCTCTGAGGGCACTCTGGGCATCATCACCGAGCTGACCCTGAAGCTGATCCCCGCCCCCAAGGCTGTCATCAGCCTGGTGGCCCTCTATGAGAACCTGGAGGACTGCATCGCCACCGTGCCCAAGATGATGAAGGCCAACCTCCACCCCCAGGCCCTGGAGTTCATGGAGCGGGAGATCGTCCGCCTCAGCGAGTCCTACCTGGGCAAGAGCACCTTCCCTCAGACCTTTGAGGGCAGCGACGTGAACGCCTACCTGCTCATCACCTTCGACGGGGACAGCGAGGAGCAGCTGGACGAGATGATCGAGCAGGCCTCCGAGGTCCTGCTGGAGGCCGGCGCTCTGGACATCCTGGTAGCCGACACTCCCCAGCTGAAGAAGGACGCCTGGGCCGCCCGTTCCACCTTCCTGGAGGCCATTGAGGCCAACACCAAGCTGCTGGACGAGAGCGACGTGGTGGTGCCCGTCAACGAGATCGCCCACTATGTGAACTTCATCAACGAGATCGCCAAAGACTACGACTTCGAGGTCAAGAGCTTCGGCCACGCCGGCGACGGCAACCTGCACATCTACAACTGCTCCAACGATATGGACCCGGAGGAGTTCAAGCGCCAGGTGGCCGCCTTCATGAAGCGGGCCTACGGCAAGGCCACTGAGCTGGGCGGTCTCATCTCCGGCGAGCACGGCATCGGCCGGGGCAAGATGGAGTATCTGGCCGAGATGGTGGGCCCGGTGAACATGCGCCTGATGGAGGGCATCAAGCACACCTTTGACCCCAACATGATCCTGAATCCCGGCAAGGTCTGCTACACCCTGTAAACATACTGGAAAAGACAGAAAATCGAGCGGAGGAAAAACTCATGTCCTATTTGATTTCAGAGGCTGCCCAGGATCTGCTGGGCGATGTGAAGGATTTTTGTGAAAACGAGGTCAAGGAGCCCTGCAAGGAGTTTGACCGCAGCGGCGAGTGGCCCAAGGAGATCTACGACCAGGCCATCGAGATGCAGCTGCAGACCCTGGAGGTCCCCGAGGAGTACGGCGGCCCCGGTCTGAGCCGGGTGGATGTGGCCGCCCTGTTTGAGGAGATGGCCAAGGCCGACGCCGGCTTTGCCACCACCATCTCCGCCAGCGGCCTGGGCATGAAGCCGGTGCTCATCGCCGGCAACGAGGCCCAGAAGAAGCGCGCCTGCCAGCTGATCATGGACGGCGGCTTCGGCGCCTTCTGCCTCACCGAGCCCGGGGCTGGCTCTGACGCCAGCGCCGGCAAGACCACCGCTGTGAAGGACGGGGACAGCTACATCCTCAACGGCCGCAAGTGCTTCATTACCAACGGCGGCGTGGCCTCCTTCTACTGCGTTACCGCCATGACCGACAAGTCCGCCGGCGTGAAGGGCATGTCCATGTTCTTCATCGAGGCCGGCACCCCCGGTCTCTCCACCGGCCACGAGGAGGACAAGATGGGTATCCGCACCTCCAACACCTGCGACGTGGTGCTGGACGACTGCCGTATTCCTGCCTCCAATCTGCTGGGCGCTGAGGGGCAGGGCTTCACCATCGCCATGAAGACTCTGGACCAGGCCCGTGCCTGGATGGGCTGCATCGCCACCGGCATCGCCCAGCGGGCCATGGAAGAGGCCATTGCCTACGGCAAGGAGCGTGTCCAGTTCGGCAAGCCCATTCTGAAGAACCAGGCCCTCCAGTTCAAGGTGGCCGACATGGCCATCAAGATTGAGACCGCCCGTCAGATGGTGGCCCACGCCCTGACTCTGATGGATCAGGGCCTGCCCTGCTCCAAGGAGTCCGCCATCGCTAAGTGCTATGCTTCCGATATCGCCATGGAGGTGGCCTCCGAGGCCATCCAGATGTTCGGCGGTTACGGTTACAGCCGGGAGTACCCGGTGGAAAAGCTGCTCCGCGACGCTAAGATCTTCCAGATCTTTGAGGGCACCAACGAGGTGCAGCGCATTGTGGTTGCCAACAACACCATTGGAAAATTCTAATTGAAGGAGCTCGAGTGATATGGAGATTCTGGTCTGCCTGAAGCAGGTGCCCGATGACTCGGTGGAAATCCACCTGAAGCCCGGCACCGAGGAAGTGAATCTGGACGGCGTCACCCCCGTGGTCAACGCCTTTGATACCTATGCGCTGGAGATGGCCACCCGCCTCAAAGAAGCCGTGGGTGGCAGCATCACCGCCATCACCGTGGGCCCGGAGAAAGCCCGGGACGCGGTGAAGACCTGCCTGGCCGTGGGCGCCAACCAGGGCTATGTCATCAGCGACCCCACTTTTGAGGACGCGGACACCCTGGGCCGCAGCAAGATCCTGGCCGCCGCCATCCGGAAGCTGGAGGCGGACGCCGGCAAGCCCTTTGACCTGATTTTCTGCGGCCGCGAGGCCACCGACCGGGCCAGCGGCCAGCTGGGGCCCCAGCTGGCTGAGGCCCTGGGCACCGGCGTGATCGTGGACCTGGTGGACATCGAGCAGACGGACGCCGGCATCTGCGCCAAGCAGGAGACTGAGGAGGGCTACCGCAAGGTAGAGTCCGCGCTCCCCTGCGTGGTCACGGTGAACAAGCCCGCCTATGACCCCCGTTACCCCACCATCAAGAGCAAGATGGCCGCCCGGAAGATGGCCATCCCCGTGCTCTCCGCCGCCGATCTGGACTCTGTGGAGCCCGGCAAGCCCACCGCCCACGTGGTCAAGGTCTTTGAGCCCGCCAAGCGCCAGGCCGGTGTGAAAATCAACGAGGAAACTGCTGCGGAATCCGCCATCAAGGCTGTTGACATGATGGCCGCCGCCAAGCTGCTGTAAAGGAGAGACAGACATGGATTGGGGCAATTGCAAAGATATTCTGGTCTTCCTGGAGCAAAAGGAAGGCAAGGTGGTAAATGTGAGCCTGGAGGCTCTGACTCCCGCCCGCACCCTGGCCGGTCTCACCGGCGGTAAGGTGCTGGCTTTGGCAGTGGGCACGGACAATGCCGCCGCCGCAGAAAAGGCTGCTCCGCTGTGTGACGGCGTACTCTCGGTAGAGGGTGCTGCCTTCAGCGACGGCTGCAGCGACGCCATGGTCTGCGCGCTGGAGGCCATGGTCAACAAGTATGCGCCCGCCGCGGTGCTGGCCGGCAACACCCCCCTGGGCCGGGAGCTCACCGCCCGGCTGGACGCCCGGAAGGGCCTGGGCAGTGTGCAGGACGCCACCGCGCTGAAGATCGACAACGGCACCCCCGTATGGACCGTTCCCCTCTACGGTGGCACGGTGCTCAACGACGTGGTGGTGGACACCCTGCCTGTAGTGGCCACCGTCCGCTCCGGCGCCTTCTCCAAGCCTGAGGCCGGCGAAGCCGCCCCTGTCACCGCTGAGGCGGTGGAGGTGCCCGCCGACGCCATCAAGACCAAGGTAGTGGAAGCGGTGAAGGAGATCTCCGAGTCCGTGAACCTGGAGGAGGCCAAGGTCATCGTCACCGGCGGCCGTGGTATGGGCAGCCAGGAGAACTTCGCCCTGGTGGAGGAGCTGGCCCAGCTGCTGGGCGGCGTGGTGGGCGCCACCCGTCCTGCCATCGAGGAGGGCTGGGTGTCCCGTGCCCACCAGGTAGGCCAGTCCGGCAAGATTGTCTCCCCCGCCCTGTACATCGCCTGCGGCGTGTCCGGCGCCACCCAGCACGTGTCCGGCATGACCGGTTCCGGCTATGTGGTGGCCATCAACAAGGACGAGGACGCCCCCATCTTTGATGTGGCCGATGTGGGCATCGTAGGCGACGTGATGAAGGTTCTGCCTGCCATGATCGAAGAAATCCGCAAGCGCAAGGCGGAGTAACCCAGCGGGCAGCGCTTCGCTGCCCTTCCCCCGGCACTTTGCACGATGGCATGATTGGACAAAAACAACAACACACAACGGCACCCCGTTGGTCCAGCCTCACCGGTTGGTCCGACGGGGTGCCGTTTTTCTAAACCGGCCGCCCTCTGCCAGCAGCTAAGGTACAAATACAGAAACGGTGGGAGCCGGAGGTTCCCTCATCAGGACCTCCGGCTCCCGCCAGAAAGAAGGTCGGTATTTCCGAAACGCTTCCTGTCTCACCCCAGCAGTATCGTGATTGCATGGTCTAAAATATGGGGCGTTCTGTCATACAGGTCCTCCATCAGAACACGCTCGGTCAGCTTATGAAAATCTTTTGCAGCGGATAAGTAGTCGCGGATTTCATTGTCAGCTAGAATCGTAGCCTTTACTTGCTTTGGAGCCGAGCGACAGATTCCTTGTACTGGATTTCTTTCAATCAAGCCACGGTTTACTGCCTGGCTTAGCACCTTTGAGAGTAGATTTTGAATATGCCGCATAGTCTGCTGGGATAGTGGTTTCCCATTCCGTTTGTTTCCATGCAGTTGATGCTCTTCCAGAAACTCCTCTATCTTTTGCGTCGTCAGGGATTCCAGCGGACAATCCCCTATCCAAGGCAGAATATGATTTTTCAATACATAGCGATGCGCTTCGCAGGTCGTATGCCTCACACTCGGTGCGTCATAGTTTTTTGTCAGAAAGCGACCCATTCTTTTACTGTCATACGCAACTTATCTGGAGGAACATCTCAATGGCTTTCCTCACTATGATGACGAGGTCGTTCGCAAGATGATTGAACGGGTCACTGTAGTCGATGCGGAAACAATCCGGGTCAAGTTCCGATACAGCGATTTGGAGATTGAACAGTCCGTATGCTAAAATAGAGACAAGGAGCGATTTACTTATGGAAATTTTTATAACAGGAGATACACATGGAGATTTCTGCCGGTTCCGGCCCGACATCTTCTATGAGCAGGAACACATGTCCAAGGAGGATTTGGTTCTGGTCTGTGGAGACTTTGGTGGAATCTGGTACGGTGATCCACGGGATGATGCAGGACTGGACTGGCTGGATAGTCTGCCCTACACCACGGCCTTCGTGCTCGGGAACCATGAAAACTATGACGCCTACAAAGGTTATCCCAAAGAGGAGTGGCATGGCGGACAGATCCAGAGGATACGTCCCTCCGTCCTGCATCTCATGCGGGGCCAGGTATATGAGCTCAACGGCAGGAAGTTTTTTACCATGGGCGGCGCATCCTCCCATGATATCCAGGATGGCATTCTGGAGCCGGACGATCCAGACTTCGAGGAAAAGTTTCAGCAACTCGAACAACGCGGTGCGCTGTTTCGTGTGAACCATCGTTCCTGGTGGGCCGAGGAACTGCCCAGCGAAGCGGAATATCTGGAAGCCAGAGCAAATCTGGAGCGTGTCCACTGGAATGTGGATTACATCATCAGCCACTGCTGCCCCTCCAGCATACAGGATGTGTTCAGCGGAGGAATGTTCAAGAAAGACGCACTGACCGAGTTCTTCGATGAAGTGTGTCAGAGATGTACCTTCCGGTATTGGTTCTTCGGCCACTACCACAGCAACATGGTGATCGAGAAAAAGTATGCTATGCTATATGAGCAGATCATAAGACTGAAGTAAGAAAGAGGGCTGTGCTGACGCATGGCCCTTTTTTCGTATCCTGTTTGCACATGGCTTTGTCAGTATGTCAATATGGGGGTTCGGAAATGGCTTGAAAAAAGCGCAGAAATACAAAAATACAAGTTGTGCAAAACCCTGAATCCATTGAGCCGCAAGGCTTTCCGGGCTGTATCTTTTTCGGCAACAAAAGACATGCGGAGTATCATTAAAGGATCTGAAAAGGTCTGCTGATGATACTCCGCATTTTTTATTTCCAAATCTACATAGCGATCTGTGTGGTGGCGTAGCTTAGTGCTACGCCTTTTCTCGTTTCCAAAAGAATGTCCCGCTCGGGGATTTTCCGGCGATCCGGCACCTCAAAGGATCCAATGCAGTTTTGGTGATTCTGTTCTCCTTGACCGCAGGATAAACCTCGATGTACTGAATGAGCTCGGCAGCCGTGCGTTTGGTGATGGAGCTATTTTAAAAAAAGCTTAAAATTTGTTAAAGCTGCCCGCAAATCGACGGGAATATGCTATAATAGGCTAAATTTTGCGGCCAAGGCCGCATGGGAGGTTGTTATGAACAAAAAGATTCCCCCGCTACACAGCTTGACATGGCTGTGGTGCAGCTTATTCGCATACAGCGTGCTGTTTGGGTTACTGCAAAAACTTTTGTCTTCTGTTCCCGGCTTGCCGGAGGGTATCGTGCTGCTCCTTAGCTGCGCGGTGGCATCGGCGATCCCCCTGCTCTGGTCCTCACTAGTGAGCGGCGAAGCCCCTCACTTCTCTTCCCAGAAGGCCTCTTTGGGCACGCTGGTTTTTCTCATAAGTGTGGCGCTGAGTGGAAATCTTGCCGTCATGGTACTTACTCCGGTTCTAGAGCGGGTGTGGAACCTGGTTGGCTTCACCGCCCAAGCGGCGGCAGTGGGAGAAGAAATCGCCACACCGCTGCTGGCAATATATATTTGTATAGTCGGTCCTGTCCTTGAGGAACTGATCTACCGAGGAGTGGTGCTGCGCCGCTTGCTGCCAGGGGGTGCGCGGCAGGCCATTTTACTGTCGGCCCTGTGCTTCGGGCTGATGCACCACGATCTCTATCAGGGGTTGTCCGCCTTCTGGTGCGGATTGATTTTCGGCTATGCGGCCCTGCACTACGGATTGGGGACGTCCATCAGACTGCACATCGCCGGAAACAGCATTGCTGTGGCGCTGCCGCTACTGCGCCAGGCGGGCACTCCTGGTGCCCTGGCTACCTTGGCTCTGGTGTTTGTCTCGGTGGTGATCGCAGTGACAGGAGGGATCCGCCTGCTGCTGAAAAGACGGGGACGGAAGCGCGAGAGAAGTCAGGCCGGCGGGAGTAGCGGCGTGTGGAGCAATCCCGCCCTGTGGATGCTGCTGGCCTTTGACACGGTTTATCTCGTTGTGGCCTCATTTACTCACCGCTGAAGTAGTATTTGGATAAAAGCCTTGCTTACAAGCCGTTGATATTACTGGATTTTCACAGATTCTTGAATGCCACTTGGACCATGCGGAGTATCATTAAAGGATCTGAAAAGGTCTGCTGATGATACTCCGCATTTTTTATTTCCAAGTTTATATAGCGATCTGTGCGGGGGCGTAGCTTAATGCTACGCCTTTTCTCGTTTCCAAAAGAATATCCCGCTCGGGGATCTTCCGGCGATCCGGAACCTCAAAAGCCCCGATGCAGTTGTAGTGGATCGTTACCCGCTGATTGGTAATGCCGTCCTCCTTGACCGCCGGATAAACCTCGATGTACTGAATGAGCTCGGCAACCATCCGCTTGGTGATGGTGGTGGCATCGGTGTAGCGCCGCACCGTTTCCAAGAAGGCGTCCACATCCATCCGCTTATCTTCCAGCTTTTTCAGCTCCAACCGCAGCGCCTTGATCCGTCCGGCGTTCTCTCCCTGTTCCTGCTCATACCGTTTGGACATTTTGGCAAACCGGGCATCATCGATTTTGCCGGACACATTGTCCTCGTAGAGCCGTTCAAAGAGCATATCCAGCTCCCTGTCCCGGGCCAGCAGCCCGTCCAGCTCCCGCTTCTTGCGTACCCTGTCATTTTCCGCCACCTTTGCCGAGCGACCCACCATCGCCTTGATAAAGTCGTTTTCATACTCATTGGCGAAACAGGCCAGCCGGTGGATCTCATAAAGCACGACCTGCTCCAAGAAGTCCAGCCGGATATAGTGGGTAGACGAGCATTTGCGGAGCCCGGAATTGTGGTTGTTACAGCTAAAGAACTTGATGTCGTGGTTGCCTTGGTTGAAGTGGAAAGTCAGATTGCCTCCGCACTCCGGGCATTTCAGATAGCCGCAAAAGGCGCTGGACTCCTTTGTTACGGTAGGCAGCCTGCGCCGGGTGGTTTGCAGGCTTTGCACCTTTTCCCAAGTCACACGGTCAATGATGGGCTCATGGACATTGAGGAAGATTGCCCGGTTTTCTTCCGGGTTTTCAATCCGGCGCTTCATCTTGTAGGACTTGGAGTAGGTCTTGAAGTTGATCACATCGCCACAGTATTCCTGCAAGGTGAGGATTTTCTTGACGGTGGTATGGTTCCACTTGGTAGGCTCCAGCGTACTTTTGGAGCCGCCCTTGCTGATCCCCTTGCTGGTTCGATAGGCCGAGGGGTTCAGCGCCCCCATCGTCCCCAGCGCCGTGGCAATCTGCAAGGGGCCGTTGCCTTCCAAGGCCAGACGGTAGATGCAGCGCACCACCTCGGCGGCCTCCGGGTCAATGACCCAAAAACGGGGATCGTCCGGGTTTTTCATGTAGCCATAGGGCGGCGGGGAGAGCGGAATCCCGGCGTTGCCTTTCATCTTATTGACGATCCTGCGTTTCTTAGAGATGTCCTTGGCGTAGTATTCATTCATAATGTTCTTAAACGGGGTGAAATCATCTTCGCCCTCGCCGCTGTCCACGCCATCGGAAACGGCCACCAGCCGCACATCATGGAGCGGGAAAAACTCCTCGGTGAGCTTGCCTACCTCAATATAGTTCCGTCCCAGCCGGGAGAGGTCTTTCACGAACACCGCCGAGATGTACCCGGCCTCGATTGCGGCAATCATTTTCTGAAAGCTGGGGCGCTTCATGGTAGTTCCGGTGATACCGTCATCCACGAAAAAGATGGTATCCGTATAACCCTTGTCCTTGGCGGCCCTTTGGAGTATTTTCTTTTGGTTTTGGATGCTGTTAGACTCACTGTCCATGTTATCGTCACGGCTCAGGCGACAGTAGAGAGCGGCTGTGCCGTGAGCAGTTTTATTGTCCGACTGTTTCAAAATGTCCTCCTTCCTCGGGTGTCGGACAATCAGTATTTCCAAGTATATTGTACCTCCGCCCCACCACTTTGTTAAGGATGTCGCCACATTCCAAATTCGCCAGTATGGGCTTTAAGTTTAAGAGGATGTCCGCCATTGTACCTCCTTCCCAAATGAATAACAGGCCAAGGGACGACGCCGGAGCGCCGCCCCTCGGCCCTTCCCCTCATGAAAGGGCTTTGACAAATTGTCCCAAAGTATCCTCTCATATACCAAGGACAGAAATCAGGCTAATGCGGGGGATGGTTACCAGTTTTCTTTCAGGTAGTTTCTCATATTTGTAAGTCCTCTCAATACGGAATCGCTGACGGCATCAAGGGTGACACCTTCTGCCTCGGCAACCTCTTTGAGCTTCTTTCCATCGAGAATACGGGCCTCTACCCGCCGCCCCTGCTTCTCGGACAGAGAATTGAGCGCATGACACAGCACTTCCAGCCGTTCCTTCCGCAGCACCAATTCCTCCGGGGACGGTTCAAAGACACAGGCGGAATACTCGATCCCATCGTCACAGTCCAAGGAGTATTGTGCTTTGTTGCGGGTCACACGGCGTCGATAGGCGGCCTCATACCGCTTGTTGGCTCTCAGCTCTTCCGCCACTTCATCGGAAACTTCAATATATTCATCCTGGGTGTACCAAGGGTAAAAGTCTTTGAGATTGATGGTAGTCATCTTATGTACCTCCGTTCAGATTTTTGTGAGTAGGCGATCTGAACGGAGGTGGTGGAGAACGACAGCGAGGCCTTACTTTGGGACAACTTGTCCCAAAGTAGAGAAAATGAAAAGCGCCTGCGTGGCAAGGCGACACGCAAGCGTATGAAACGACAAATTCATTTAGGTACTGCCATATTTCGTATCCGCTGCCGGACTGTCCCCATAGTGCGGACGGGCTTTTTTTGACAGATTAGGCGGATGGAAAAAGAAAAAGGACACGGTGATACCTCCCGGATACCGCCGTGTCCTGCCTTAGAGCATAGTGAATGGTCTGCCCACGGCGGTTTTTTTCTTTTCTGCCGCCGGGCAGATGATAAAGCGATATAAACATGAAAAAGCCGACAACATCAGGACTCGCTCCTGTGTTATCGGCTCTGCGTCAAAGCGTCTGGCTCTTTGATAACCAATACCGTTTGCTGTTTTACATTGACCAATGACTCTTTCTTGCACTTGGGACAGTACAGAGGAAAGTGTATCAGTTCGGTATCTTCCCTTATTTGTAGGCGTGTTTTGCTGCCGCACGCCGGGCATAAAATCCAATCTCGTTTTTCCGTATTGCTCACCCCTTTCAGCGGCCCCGATGTTTGTCCCGCTTTTTCTGCTGGCGCAATTCATATTGCCGTTCTTTTTCCTCTTCCCGCTGCTCACGACTTATGGTTTTACGCTCCAATTTGTTTTGTTCATGCTGCAATTTCAATGCCTGCTGTGCCTTTGTACCAATCCCGGGCTCCTGCAACTTACTGTGGATCTCCCGCTGCATCCGTTTAGGATTTATCTTCCGCTCCTCAACTCGTTCAGCTTTGATGGGTGGGCTGAATTTCAGCTTGCTCCAATTTTTGAGCAGGAAATCCCATACCTCATAGTCCTTTGGCTCCGCACCAAAAGTAATTTTACAAACCTCATATCGATCGCCGTCAACACGCTCGTAGACCCCGACCCAAAATGGATTTTCAAAGAATACCGTTAAGGTACTTCGTGCCATTACGGGGCGTTCCCCTCTTCGGAAAACTGGGCCGAAAAAGAATCCAACCATGCTAACAGCGCTTGATACAAAAGGCGCTGCTGGTCAAAGATTGTCCGGCCTACCAAGGGAATGTCTGCATATTGCTGTGCATACCCCTCGTTTTTTTCCGCAGATGCAAGAATACTTTTCCGCAGCTTGCTGACAAGGGCTCGGGCATGAGGGCGATCCATTTTGTTGAGGTTCGTAATCACCACATTGAAGTCAAAGGTAAGCGGCACATTCTGTTCAGCGATAGTGTCCATCAGCGTTTCAAAGTAGGCTCTCCCGGCATCGGTAATCGAGTAAATTGCCTTTTCAGCAAACCGCTCTCCCTTTACCACATCGCTCGTAAGATAGCCTTTTTCTTTTAATTGGAGCACCTTTTTGTAGACAGATGGGATGCTGATTTTTGTCCAGCGGGAGAAATTGTGGTACTCAATATCTTTTTGAATGTCATAAGCACTTTGGGGCTTTTCCAGCACAATCCCCAGAATCACCAAATCGATGGACGACATACATATCATCCTCCTTTACTATAAAATATACTTGCTATTTTTGCACCCAGAGAGGGCCGCAAAAACGCTTGTTGGGGAGCCTCCCCAAACCCTTGTCGGCGCAAGCTCCGCATCTTTCGCAACCGGCTAAAGCCGATTTCTCACTCGCTCTGCTGCGCCTCCTCTCCCCGCCGAACCCGCTGGCGCCGGGCTTCGGCGGGGCCCCGATGTAATTGTCTGCGGCCCAAGGACCTTAACTTTGGGACAAATTGTCCCAAAGAGAAATGCTGGTGGATGGGCTTAACCGTCCCCAGTTCGTCAGATGTGGAAAGTGTTTCGTCCAAAATAAGCAAGTAAGGAAATTGCATTGCCTCTCAAAACTATGCCTGCAAACCCTTGCAGATGGGGTGTTTTTACAGCTTAATTTTCCACGCAGCGCCTCCGCTGCTCCGGAACAAAATGTTAGCAGTATTTGAGATAATCGAGAATGGATAAGGAAATCATATTGCTCCCGTCAAAGTTGTGGTCGGAACCCCTTGCAAACTGGGCGTCGTTTAGGGCCAAATACTAACATATTAACTCTGCTCTTTGAAGCACTTCCAGTAGCAGAAAACACAGGTAATCCCCCTCCAATAAGAACCCCCCGCACAAGGCGATCCTTCCGGAGCCTTCTGTGTGGTGAGCTTCTCATAACGAGGGACTTCTTTCATTATGCGCTCATAGGGGCTGTTGGTAAAATTCATAAGTAAAACCTCCATGATGTTCCCCCTATCCCCCCGCCCTTTCCCAATCTTGGGAAAGGGGGCGGCTCTGGAGGATATACCCCGTCACGCCGCCAGAAAATAGAACAGCCGGGGCCGTCAGGCAAGGGCAAGCCGCCGTATAACGGCGGTGCTATGCACCCTTGCCAGGCAGCTCCCGGCTGTTCTGAACAATATGCGGCGACGGGGGATATACTACCCGAGCCATGTGAAAAAAAATAGTTTGGGACAAGTTGTCCCGAAGTGAAGAAATAAAAGTGCTAGTTTACCGACTTAAAAAGATCAATCGGAAAAACAGTGACATGTGATATTTTTATTGGTACAATAAAAGCACTGGGGGTGAATTTTTGATTTGGATTGAAATGAGCCGAGATGAAACACATGGCGGTGGAGAATGGGGATTTGGAAAATGTTTATGGTCTCCATCGTACAAACGCGGGGATAAAAAGAGTTCTTGGTTATTCTGGAAAAACCTTTTGGATGTCCAGCAAGGTGATATTATCATTCACCTACGAGGCAAAGGGCATTTAGCCACATTTGTGGGTTATTCAGTAGCCGCAACAGATGGACATGAAACCTTAGAGCATCCTCCCGAAGCCGGTAAATGGAACTATGCGACCAGCTATTTTCGAGTTTTGCTTAAAGATTATCAAGAATTTAAAGAACCCATTAAATTAGATAATGTTTTCTCAAAATATCATGAGCAACTTATAACATACCTAGAAAACTTGCCAAGTACACCAACAAATCGTTTCTTTGTTTACCAATCTGGACGCCTACAATGCTTAAATGGCGCATATCTTTCTAAGTGTGATGAAGAGCTGTTATCGTTCATTTTGAGTAAATGGGATGAAGAGAACAATACACTCTCCTCATCAACTCCGAGCATGTTATCTACAGCCGAAATATGGAGGAAAGTGCGACAACGCATAGGGCAACACGCATTTGCAGAAGCAGTCAAAAAAACTATCATTTTAAATGTTGTTTCCCAAGTTGTAATATTGATGATCCTCAATTTTTAATTGGTTCTCATATCGCTCGTTGGGTTGACAATCCAGATATGCGTGGGCAGACTTCAAATGGATTATGTTTGTGTGTATTACATGATAAGGCATTTGAAAATGGGTACTTTTCCTTGGATAATGATCTGCGGGTTGTGATCAGTAAAAAACCAGAAATACAAAATAGCACCGTGTTTTCTGAATATATCAAACTATTTTTTACAAGGGCATAATGCCAAGTGAAAAGGTTTTAGATTTTCCAGTGGATTGTAACACTCTCACTGGTAGCGTCAATTTGTGATATGAGTATATCAACCACCTTGCGCTTATCGTCAAAGCTCACGGACTCCCAATCATCAAGATAGCCCGTAATGCTGTCAATCTGTGAAGCGGAAACAGAATTAGCGGTGAGGTCTGCGACCAGCCGGAGCTGTTTCTGCCGTTCCGCATCCAGTTCCTCAATGCGGGTGTTTGCGTATTGCAGGAGAAGCGGATTAGCGCCGGACAAAGTGTCCAGAAGTTTCTCGATCTCGCTTTCCGTCTTTGCCAGGGCGACACGGGCGGCGGTCAGCTTCGGATTATAGCTTTGTTCCTTGCCGCCTTTCAGCGTGTGGAATTTCCGCATCTTCTTAACCATCTCGCCGTAAACAAACGCCTCCATGCTTTGCGCGGTCAGCGTACCGGCTCCCTCGCAGCTCCCATTGTCCGCCCGCTGTTTGCATCGTAGGTAAACAACGCCATTTTGAGCTCTCAGGGCAGTTAGTGCATAACCACAGCGCCCACACTTGATTTTCCCGGCCAGCCATGTGTTATGGCATTTCCGGCCATTCTGGAATGTCGTGTTTTGTGAGAGCTTGCGCTGAACGGTCAGCCAGAGCTGGGAGGGGATGCGCCCCTGGTGGGGAGCAATCACAAGGATCGGCTCCTCGCCCTCGCGCCCTTGATAGAGATAACAGCTATTGTCCCCTGTGAACATTTCCGGGGGACTTTCGATTTTTACGCCCTGGGCTTTGAAGTATTCGTAGATGTCCATATCGGCCTGGACGTAAACGGGGTTTCTCAGCAGCTTAGAGATAAAGGCCCGTTGCAACGCCTTGTCATAGACCTTGATGGAGTGTTTGACAAAGTACCGGGTTATATCGCCGTAGGAATTGCCCGGCTCCGCATACATTTGAAACATCAGCTCAGCAAAATCCATTTCCGCATTTTCCACCAGCTTCTTTGTCTTGATCCCGTCCATGACGATGGGCTCGGTATCAAAACCGTATGGCGTCCGGCCCCGCATATAGTAGCCTTTGGTACACCGGGAATAGAAAGCGTCCTGCACACGCATCTGGATGCTTTCGCGTTCAAGCTGGGCAAAGACAATGCAGATATTGAGCATCGCCCGGCCCATCGGCGTGGAAGTGTCAAACTTTTCTGTGCAGGACACAAACTCCACATCGTACTGCTTGAACAGTTCCATGAGCTTTGCAAAGTCTACGATGGAACGGCTAATCCGATCCAGCTTGTAGACGATCACCCGCTTAATCAGGCCCAGCCGGATGTCCTGCAGAAGCCGCTGGAAGTCGGGGCGCTCAATGTTCTTGCCAGAGTAGCCCTTGTCTTTGTATTCCTTACCCTCACCGCCTTTAAGCTCATAGCGGCAAAATTCAAACTGACTTTCAATGCTGATACTGTCCTTTTTGTCAATCGACTGCCGCCCATAAATTGCATCTATTCTACTATCCATAATTAGCTCCCTTCCGTTAAACGGGAGCCAACCTACAATTATATTGTACCTCTGCCGCCCCCTTACTACAAGGATGACTCTGGCCTACCCCCGCCCGGCATATTTGCGGAACACGTCAAACAGCCGCCGCTCAATCTCGCGGTTGCGCTTGTCCTGTTCCTGCGGGGAAAAAACGGGGGTGAGATTTCTAACGGTGATCGTGCGATCTCCGAGTACAGCAGTTTTGATTTCACTTTCATATTTGACCTGTGCCTGCATAAAATCCCTCCCATACAATCAAAGAATGTCTTGAAACATGGCAAAGGCCAGCACCGGGAAAGTGCTGGCCTTTGGCCGGATATGTACCTCTGGACAAAGTGTCCAGAACTTAGTAGGGGCTCCGCTCGTAGTAAGCCTCGGCCTCCTGCAAAGTGGTATAGTCGAACACCTCGTAAAGCTCGACCATCACCTGTTCAATGTCGGACGGCTTAAAGCCGCACCGCTCCATCGCGGCGATGACGTACCCCCGGCAGGCATCGTTGCTCCACGGCTGGGAGAGCAAGGCCGCCAGTTCTGGATCATAGTTCATAGAGCGTTCCCCTCTTTCTTGATAAATTAGGGAGTGCCGCGCCCGTTTCCTTGACCTGTCCAAAGACAACCATACTCAGCGCGGCATCCCCGCACAACGGGGAACGGCGGCCCGGAGGGACAGGCGGCCAGCCTGTCCAATGGCGGATCGTGGCCGTGGGCTGGCCCGGCCCACCTGCTGCGCTGGTGTTTGTCGCTCGTTCTCCGTGGAGAGAAGTCACCGCGCAC
>NZ_JADCKF010000019.1 GCF_014982855.1 Pseudoflavonifractor gallinarum
TGGGGCAACAAGAAATACATGAATATGAAGCACCTGGAAGCAGCCTTTGAGGATGCCTCCATTGCTGGCTAACTTCATTCATGCCAGGGGCTGTAAACCAATTTGCGCAAAACTCTTGACACTACCTCTCCTACTTATAAAAAGCGGGATTTTTATAGATTTTTTATAATAGCCAGACCAAAGGGGAAGTCCTCACGGGATTTCCCTTTTTGTTTTGTGAAGTTCCATACCGAACATCTCGTTTGTGTCCGGTTTGACGGAAAAAGGATGTTCTGTCTGCGGTGTGGAGACATGCCGTCTTTTCATAGATATGTTGGATGGTTTCCCGGGAAAATCATTTGCAGAAGTGTGTGTGACATGGTATACTAATCAATTGGAATGGAGTGACCTGACCGGCACTTGCGGTGCCCTTCAGGCAGGGAAACAAACATAAGCGAGCGTGATATGGATGCGGAAGCAAAATGTGTCGGGAGCGGTGATCCGGAGATTGCCGCGGTATTACCGGCATTTGAATGAACTGAACCAGGCCGGCGTGGTGCGGATCTCCTCCAGCGCCCTGGGAAAGTCCATGGGACTGACAGCCTCCCAGATCCGGCAGGACCTCTCCTGTTTCGGGGAGTTCGGACAGCAGGGCTACGGCTATAATGTGGACAATCTGCTCAATGAGATCGTGGATATTTTGGGCATGAACCGGGGCCATACGGCGGTGATCCTCGGCGTGGGAAACCTGGGGCGTGCTCTGATCGAGAATTTCAACTTTGGCTGGAGCGGATTCCATCTCAATGCGGCATTTGACGTGCGTCCGGAGGTCGTGGGACAGATCATGGCCGGGACGCCGATTTTTCATATAGACCAGCTGGAGAACTATTTGCGGGAGCATCCCGCCAGCGTGGGCGTGCTCACCGTTCCCCGCAGCATTGCGGAGGAGATGGCGGACCGTTTGGTCAAATCCGGTGTGAAAGGAATCTGGAATTTTACGAATACAGAGCTGAATATCCGGGAAGAGGGAATCTTCATTGAGAATGTACATTTCTCTGACAGCCTTCAGACCCTGAGTTATCTGATTTCGGAGGATGCATGAAGCGAGCGTGGGCGTTTTTACTGATTGCGGTGGTCCTGATCGGCAGCGGCCTGGCCTATGCGGCGGGCGGCTCGGCGGAGGACCCGCTGGTCTCACTGAGTTTTTTGAACGGGACGTATCTGCCTGACGTACTCTCGCAGGCAGAGAAACGGATCGAGACCCGCACGCAGACCACCTATGACCAAGTCTTCCAGGAGCTGAATCAGGCCTACCAGGAGAATCTGGCCGAGGCAGGCGGAAGCAGCGGACTGCGGGATGACCGCTATAAGGAAGGGGATGTGCTCTCCGTTTCCACGGGATCGGGGCTGCTCTTCCTGGCCGGGGAGGCAGCTGTAACCTACTCCGCCGGTGCGGTAGTGGATGTGACGGCGGGGAATGTGGTGCCCTCCGGGCAGCGGCTCACCCCGATGCACCGCTATCTGGCTGCGGAAGGGACCTCTGCCGTGGTCTCCATCGTGAGTGAGACGGCCGTGGTCAGTACCGAGGGGGTAGTCACCCTCTCGCCCAGCGCAGCCACCGACTACAATGCCCTGGCGGAGGCGCTCCAGCAGATGGGTATGTTTGCGGGGACCGGGACGGGATATGGCTCCGGGTATGACCTGGAGAAGATCCCCACCCGCATTGAGGGCCTTATCATGTTCCTCCGTATGATTGGGGAGGAGAAGCAGGCCCAGGCCTATACCGGTGCGTGCCCCTTTGTGGATGTGCCCGACTGGTGCCGCAGCTATGTGGCCTACGCCTATGAAAAGGGGTATGCCGCCGGCGTGGGGCCCACCGCGGAGGGAAAGCCCGCCTTTGGACCGGAGCGGACCATCGGCGCGGGGGAGTATCTCACCTTCCTGCTCCGCGCCCTGGGATATCGGGACAGCGGGAGCAACCCGGACTTTACCTGGCAGACGGTTCTGCCCAGAGCGCGGGAGCTGGGTGTGATCACACCGGGCGAGTACACACTGCTGAGCAGCAGTACGTTTCTGCGGGCCCATGTGGCATACCTTTCCTACTTCGGGCTGGATGCCACCTGTAAGGAGGGCGGAACCCTGCTGGAATCTCTGAGCGCCTCCGGCGCACTGGACGGGGAACAGGTCAAAGCGATCCGCAGTCAGGTCACGGTAAGTCGGATCGCCTAATAGCAAGCCACTGGCGTGGAGTGCTCACAGGAGCGCTCCACGCCTTTTTCTGTCTCTGCACCATCTGCCCCCGCCGGCATAGTATGGACTGTGGCCGACAGAGTCCCGAGGGCATCGGACCACCACAATTTTTCAGGAGGTACTCATTATGGGTTGTAACAATGACCGCTTTGGGGAACGAACTGCACCGCAGGGGAGAGAGGGAGCGGTCAGTCCGGCGGCGAAGCAGGAGCGTAACGGCTTTCCCAGACGGTGAGTGCGTCCACCAGCTGCCGCTGTTTGTCAGGGTAGAGGTGGGCATAGGTGCCGAGCGTGGTCTCGATTTTCTCATGCCCCAGCCGCTGGGCCACCAGAATGGGAGGAAAGCCCTGCTCAATGAGAAAGGAGGCGTGGGAATGCCGCAGATCGTGGATGCGGATGCGCTTCACGCCGGAGCGGGCGCAGCCTCTGGCCATCCGGCCTCGGATCAGGTGCTCCGTAAAGGGGAAGAGCCGCTCCTGGGGGAGACAGCCGGTCTGCGCGATGTAGTCCTCCACCTGCCGGGAGAGGGCGGGGGTGATGTAAATGGTCCGGCGGCTGTTGGGAGTCTTGGGCGGGGAGAAGAAATCCTGTCTGTGGCGGCGCTGATAGGTCCGGCGGATGGAGATACTGTGCGCGGAGAAATCAAAGTCCGCCGGGGTGAGGGCCAGAAGCTCTCCCACCCGCATCCCAGTCCAGAACAGCAGGGAGAACAGGAGCCGGGAGAGGGGGTCCTCCGCCACAGCGGCGAGAAAACGGTGAAACTCCTCCACCGTCCAGAAGGACATATTTCCCCGGCTGCGCCGTCCCAGGGACCCGGCCAGCCGGCAGGGATTTTCCGGCAGGCCGTAATAGCGCACCGCATAGCCGAACAGGGCGGAGGCCTGGCTGCTGATGGAGCGCAGGTAACCGGGGGAGAGCGCCTGCCGGAGCAGCTCACCCTGCCAGGTGCGCAGAACGGCGGGCGTGACCTCCCGCACCGGCAGAGCCCCCAGAGCGGGGAGCACGTATCGCTCCAGCAAAAATTCCTTGGTCTCTGCGGTGGAGGGCCGGAGCCGAAGCCGGAAATCAGCCCGGTAGTGCTGGTAGAGAGTCTCCACCGTCATGGCAGGGCCGGTATTCTGGCGGTCCAGAAAGGCCCGCTCATAGGATTTGGCGTCGCACTGACGGGGAAAGCCCTCTTTCTTATGCTGACGGACCGCGCCGGTCCAGTCCCGGTAGCGGACCGAGACATACCAGCGCCTGCCGTCTTTCATTTTGGCCACAGACATGGCGGAAACCTCCTCTTGACGGGTATGGGGCATAGGAAGCGCACGGGCGGCATTCAATGGCTGTGAGGTGAATGAGATGAGAATGCTGGGTGCGGAGGACGTGATGGTCCTCCTGAGCGTGAAAAAGAGCAGCGCCTATGGGGTGATCCGGCAGCTCAACGAGGAGCTGCGGGAAAAGGGGTATCTGACCGTCCGGGGCAAGGTGCCGGAGAAATATCTGCGGGAGCGCTTTTACGATCTCTGACGGGGGAGCGGTTGCGCGAAACGGTCCTGATATGCTATACTGCCGGTATCAAAAAAATATGCCGCCAGGGCGGAGATGGAAGAGGGAGCGAGTGGATATGACAAGAGAGGAACAGCTCATTTCGTTTTGCAGAGAGGCCATCCGGATTCCCAGCTTTTCCGGACGGGAGGAGGGCGTGGCCCGCCTGATGAAGCAGCGGATGGAGGAGTACGGCTTTGACGAGGTGATCATAGACCGGTACGGAAGCGTCCTGGGCTGCATCCGGGGCAAGCGTCCGGGACGGACCATTCTGATGGACGGACACATCGATCATGTGGATGTGATCGACGCGGAGGAGTGGGAGCACGACCCCTTCGGGGCGGAGATCGTGGACGGACGGATCTACGGCCGGGGCGCCTCGGATATGAAGGGAAGCGTCACTGCCATGATCTCCGCCGCGGCCCATTTTGCCCAGGACAGCGGCCGGGATTTTGCCGGAGAGGTGTGGGTCTCCTGTACGGTGCATGAGGAGTGCTTCGAGGGAGTCTCCTCCCGGGAGATCACCCGCCTGTGCCACCCGGACTTTGTCATCATCGGAGAGGCCACTTCCACCACGGTGAAGATCGGCCAGCGGGGCCGCGCCGAGGTGGTGGTGGAGACGGAAGGTGTGAGCTGCCACTCCTCCAACCCGGAGAAGGGAGTCAACGCAGTCTATCATATGATGGCTGTCCTGGAGGAAATCCGGGCCATCGTGCCTCGTGAGCACCCCATTCTGGGAAAAGGCATTCTGGAGCTGACTGACATCGTCTCCGCTCCCTATCCGGGCGCGTCGGTGGTGCCCGCCCGGTGCCGGGCCACCTTTGACCGCCGGACCCTGGTGGGGGAGGACGAGAGCGTCATTCTGGGCCAGGTGGAGGAGGCCATCCGCCGGGCTGCCGCACGGGTGCCCGGCCTGCGCGCCCATGCCTACCTGGCGGAGGGGAGAGAGAAGGCCTGGACCGGGGAAACCATCGCCGCCAAGCGCTATTTCCCCGCCTGGCTGATGGCTGAGAAGGACGCGGACGTCCAGAAGGTGCTGGCCGGCCTGCGCAAGGCAGGGATCGAGGCGCCCATCTCCCACTTCTCCTTCTGCACGAACGGGAGCCATTTCTGTGGAGAGGCCGGGATCCCGGGCATCGGATACGGTCCCTCGCTGGAATCGCTGGCCCACGTCCGGGACGAGTACATCGAGATCGCGCAGCTCACCAAGGCGTGCAAGGGGTTTGCCTGCATCCTGGAACAGCTGACCTGCTGAGTTGCAAAACGCCCCCGCCTGCCGGAAGCAGGCGGGGGCGTTGTCATAGCAGATCAGGCCTCAGAAGGAGAGAGCCGTACTGGACTGATATCCCATGTCCGAGAGTTTTTGACGGATCTGGGGCTGCTGAATGCCCGAGGCATCGTACTGTACTGCCACCTGCTGCCGGCGTATGCTGACCTGAACGGACAGAACGCCCGGAGTGGTGTTGAGCTGCTGCATGATCTGTACAGCGCCCCGAGTCCCATTCAGATTGGCGATGGAAAAATAGGCGTGTTGAGAATCCATAAAAAGCACCTCCGGATACAGTTTGTCCCAAAAATTCCGGTGTCATGCCCTGAGAGTGCAGCGTAACGGCTGCGTAACAGGAGAAGGTGCAGCGGGTACAGGGAGATGGAATGGATGGAAGGAGCGGCATGATTTGGACATCACGGAAAGAGCGGCAGACGACGCCTTGGAGGGCGCCATTGGGTTGTAACAATGGTTTTGGCGGCGGCTGCCTGTGGATCGTGCTCATCATCATCGTTCTGTGCTGCTGCTGCGGCTGTGGCTCCGGCTCCGGCAATAGCTGTGGCTGCGGTAACTGCGGCTGCAACAACAATAACGGCTGCTGCTGAGCGGCAAAAAGAGACTCACTTCTGTACGATAGCCGGTAACGGCAGCCCCACGGCGGAGACCTCCGCCGTGGGGCTTTTTCAAAAAAATCAATTTTTTTGAAAAAAGGGCTTGCAATCTGTCGGAGAGTGTGCTATTATAAGTAAGCTGTCAGCGACGGGGGATCGCGAAACGGTATGCGGCTGTAGCTCAGCTGGATAGAGTGTTTGGCTACGAACCAAAAGGTCGGGGGTTCGAATCCCTTCAGCCGTACCAAAAAGGCTCTGGAACGCAAGTTCCAGAGCCTTTTTGTCATATGCGGTTGAGCCACCAGACCCCCAGATTGAGGTATGCGGCAAAGATCAGCCAGAGCAGATAGGGGATCTGGAGGAGTGCGGCCGTGTGGTCCAGCGGGTAGAAGAGCGCGATCATCCAGGCCACCAGGCCGATGAGAAGCAGGATCCAGAAAAAAGCGGGCAGCAGCCATCCCCAGCGGAAGAAGAGCAGGGGCCACAGGAAGTTTACCAGCAGCTGAAGCGCATACAGGACCAGGGCCTGTTCCCGCCCCGGGAGCTTACTTCGCCAGATGCGGTAGGCCGAGTATCCCATCAGAAGGAAGAGGATGGTCCATACAATGGGAAAAACGGTACCGGGCGGGGAGAGGGGCGGGCGCTGCCAGACCTCATAATGTTCCATGCTGTTCCGGGTCAGGAGAGCGGACAGACCGCCCACCAAAAGCGGGATGGCCAGGTGTGCAAGAAGAGCTTTCCAGGATGCTTTCATGGCGATACCTCCGATCAAGATGGGGCATTCATGCAAAATTTATGTCAGGGATAAGAGAAACAGAACGTGGTATGCTGATTTAGGATAGCCCAACGGGATACGCCCTATGTATCCGGGCAGCAAATGGGCAGATGTTTACAAAATGTCCCTTGATTTCGCATGGGAGGTTCTTTATCATCGTAACAGCGCAGTGTGCGCAGACGAAAACAGAGGAGGATGGGCATGGAGCGACCGCTGGTCAGCATTATTGTGCCGGTTTATCGGGTAGAACGGGAGATTGCGCGGTGTCTGGAGAGTATCCGGACACAGAGCTGGGAGAAAATAGAGGTATTGCTGGCCAATGACGGAAGCCCGGATCACAGTCTGGAGATCTGCCGGCAGTTTGCCGAGCAGGACAGCCGTTTTCAGGTGCTGGATCTGCCCCATCGGGGTGTTTCTGCCACCCGAAATACCGCTATTTCCAGAACGAGCGGGAAATACATTCAGTTTGTGGATGGGGACGACTATTTGCCTTCTGACGCCACGGAGTGCCTGGTACGGGCAGCGGAATCCACCGGTGCAGATCTGACAGTGGGCCACTTTTACCGTGTCTCGGGGGAGCATATGGCCGTCAGGGGGCATATTAAGAAGCGCTGTGTTCTGACACTGGGCGAATACGCCACGGAGATGCGAAAGGCGCCGGCCAACTATTACTATGGTGTGCTCTGGAACAAGCTATACCGGCGCAGCATCATCCAGCGGGAAGAGCTGAAGTGCCCGGAAGGGCTGAGTTGGTGCGAGGACTTTTTGTTTAACCTGGAATATCTGCGGCATGTGCGCCTGGTGGCGGCAGTACCCGATCCGGTCTACTATTACGTGAAGCGCCCGGAGAGCCTGGTCGTGACACAGGCCACGGTACGCAATACCATTGAGATGAAGCGGGTCACATTTTCCTACTATAAAAAGCTCTATCAGGCGCTGGATCTGTACGAAAAACAGAAGATGCAGGTCTATGGCTACCTGATCTCTGGGGCTGTAGACGGGATCACGCTTCCGGATTTCCCGGCCCGCCTGAGAGAAGTGTTTCCCGCGAAAAAGCCGCGTGGCAAGACACGGCGGGGACGCACCCGGACCAGGACGAAAATGCGGCTATGGGAGTAGGGGAGCGGTACGGAGAACAGGATTCCTCCTGGATTCCGCGGGAGAAGCATAAAGCCGGAGCATCCATATTATAGATGCTCCGGCTTTCGTAATAGAGGAGGGGAACCGATGGTTAACCGCCCAGAGTCACATCCTGCTTTTGATACCATTGCAGCGCCTGAGCGAAGTCCTCTGCTTGAAAATCAGGCCATAGCCGATCCACAACAAAGAAATCCGCATAAACGGACTGCACCGGCAAGAAGCCGGATAATCGGCGCATTCCGCCCCAACGGATCACCAGATCAACCCGTGAAATATCATGGGAATGAAGTTCCCTGCAAATGTTCCGGCGATTTCTGCCGGGATGATCTAACCCGGCGAGATCCCATTCCCACCCATAGTTCACCAGAAAATTGACACGAGTGCCGCCGCCATTGAAGTCGGTTCGCGTGGTATATGGCAAGAGTTCGTTCGGAAATGTAGAGGCATCTTTGTCGCCCACGACAAGGAGTGAAACAGGTTCCGATGCGATCAGATTTACTGCGTCAACACAGGCCTTGGAAAAAGCCTTGACTTGTTCCGGAGGTCGTCCGCAGTTATCGGTTGTAAAACCATAGTAAGTGATTTCCTGGATCCCTGCATCCTTTGCCAGTCTCAACAGATCCAAGCCAGGCTTCAAACCGTGGGTATAGCCGTCCTTCTTTTGTAGTCCTGCACATTTGGCCCAACGCCTGTTTCCATCTGGAATAATTCCGATGTGCTTTGGAATTCGCATATCATCACCTTCTTTCCTTTAGTATTTGCTTTTTCTTCCATTATGATACATGGAATAAAAAGTGGCTTTTGCAGAGTATGCAGGGGATCCAGGTTTTGAAGGAGAAAAAGACCGCCGGTACATACCGACGGTCTTTCTGTTTTGGTCCGAGTATCGTGATAGGGATTACTTGGAATTTTATCATGGTTTGATGGGCCCTTGAAGATGCGGGGGAGGAGTTAGTCTCCAAAGTACCGGTAGAGGAAGGTGACCACCTGGCTGCGGGTGCAGACCATGTTGGGGGAGAAGGTGTCCTTCCCGGTGCCGCTGGTGATTCCCTCCTTCACAGCCCAGCTCACCGGCAGAAAGTAATAGGAGGTGCTGCTGACATCCCGGAAGTCTGTTCCGTCCATGACCACCTCAGTGGGGAAGTGGCTGCGCCACAGGAAGGTGACCACCTCGGCCCGGGTGCAGGTCTTGTCAGGGGAGAAGTGGCTCTTGTCGGTACCGGAAGTGATGCCATACTCCGCCGCCCAGAGGACGGCGTCCCGGAAGTAGTCGTCGTTCTCCACATCCACAAAGGGATTGCTCTGAGCGCGGGCGCTGGACTCATCCAGGGAGAGCGCCCTCCACAGAAGGGTGACTACCTCGGCCCGGGTGCAGGGGCGGTAGGGGGAGAAGGTGTTGGCCCCGGTCCCGGTGGTAATGCCGTTCTCCACCGCCCAGACCACCGCGTCGTAGAAGTAGTCGTCAGAGGAGATGTCGTCGAAGAAGCGGACGCTGTCGGGCTTCTGGGAAACGGTACCGTTGGTGGATGACTCGTTCTTGTCGCCGGTAGATGGCTCGTTCTTGCCGCCAGTGGATGGCTCATTCTTGCCATCAGCAGTGACGCTCAGGTCCTTGCCCGGCTCCACCTGCTCCGTCCAGGTCTTGCCGTTTTCACAGGTCACGGTGACTGTGCCGCTCTCCCCGCCGGAGAAGCGGACGGTGTCGTCAGTCCGGTTCACGCGGACGCCGTCTTTGGCAGTGCCAGAGAAACGGGTAGAGACAGTGCCGTTTTCCCCCTCGTAGGCACAGGTGATGGTCAGTGTTCCTTCGCCGGTGACATGGACGCTGTCCAACCCCTCCTTCAGGGTGAGGTCGGTGCTTCCGCCGTCGGCGTCGATGGTGTAGAAGGTCTCGTCGTCGGCAATCTCCGCCTGAGCCGTAAGGCTGGACAGACTCAAGGTGCCCTGGCCGGAGACCCAGGCGGCGTTGAGGCCCTGGAACCGGTTGGGATCAAAGACGGTGATATCTAAGCCTCCGTCCTTCAGGGTGGAAAAGTCATAGCCCGCAATGCTAACCCAGATATCATCCTCCTGCTGCATGGGGTAACTCCGACTGGTAAAGTAGGTGAGACCGTATTTCTGGAGTGCATCATCTATCAGGGACTCGCCTTGGACTCTGAGCTCCCCCTCGCCGCCTCTAAACTGTTCCCGATAGACCCAGAAAGGATCACTGCTCTCATAATTGTAGATGAGGATATAGCTTCCGATGATATCAGGATGATTGGGGTCGTATACATCGATGCGCATGTTGCCCTTTCCATCCGGTTCGGCGGCATAGGCGGCCAGGGCGTGGACATAGTCTGACGCGCCCTCCTGGGGCACCGAGATGATGACCACCGGCATAGCACCGATACCGCGCTCATAAGACTCCACTGCATCGATGAGCCCCGTCAGATCCTCCCGGTTCTCTTTTCGCTGGCGGACGATACTGTCGAAATACTGCCGGGCCTGACAGGCCTTGATCAGGTCCAGGGCTGTATAGCCCTTCATAGACCCGGTCAGAGGGGTGTCCTTCTGGACCTGTCCGAGCTCGGTACAGCCGGAGAAACCGATGTCCCCGATGCCGTCGCTGTTGATGAGGGAGACCAGCAGGGACATGCCGACACACAGACCATCTCCGCCTAATGTATCCGACTTGGCCGCCTTAAAGATGGCCTTCGCCCGGCTCTCCGAATAAAACTGCTCCAGGAACGCCTGGTCAAAGGGACTGTTGGGATTGCCAAAGCTCCAGAGCTGAAGGGGGAAGGTCTCGCAGTTGTAGGTGAGGATCTCCTTCCCCGTGTCATCCATGATCCGGAACTGGATCTCTCGTCCACTGGGGAGGTAGCCACCCACGCAGTCTTCCGGTCTAAACACAAAGTCAAAGTGGTGGGACTCTGCGATGGAACTACTGGTGTAGTAGTGGATGGTATCGGAGCGCCACAGCTGTGCTCCGCTTTCCCGGTCCATCAGGACCACATAACCTGGGTCACTGCCGTGCTCGATACCCGCATCCTCTTTGATATAAATATAAACTTTTGACTGTGCACCCGTCCACAGCGTATCCGTGTTCAGGCCGTTCTTTCCTCCTTCTATTCTGAATTCCACGTTCTTCACTTCGACCGTCACCGGGACGGTTACCGGACGGGTGAAAGTGATGGTTTTCCCGGTCTGGTCGTAGTCCCCGGTCTGGTCCTGGTAATAGGCCTGGATGGTGTAGGTGTAGGTCTGGCCCTCCTGGACCGACGTGTCCGTATACAGATAGTTGTGCGCCCCCACCTGGCTGATGCGCTGGTAGCTGCCGCCGGTGGTCTTGCGCAGGATATAGAAGCCATCCACGGTGTGAGGTTTGTCCGGCACCTCCAGAGGCAGGGTCCAGGAGAGGGATATTCCCTCCTCCGTGCAGGCCGGCTCGTCCAAAATTGGAGTGGGGATCGCGCCGGAGGGGGGCTGGGTGGTAGAGCCGCCAGAGAGATCCATGCTTTTCAGAACGGGGTATAAGTAGCTGCCGCTGCCCATAGTCCATACGCTGTCAAAGTTAAAGCCGCCGAAGCTGCCGCTGTTTTTCATCTGGTCGGCGGTCAGGGAGCGGATGTTGTTGAGGGTGGGAGTGCCGTTGACCTTCTCATAGGCGGGCAGGTCGCCGGCCAGATAGTAGCAGTTGGAGGAGATACCCATAACTTCCCCAAATAGAGCGCCGCAACCATAAGCTCCGGCCAAAGCGCCGGCAGTGGCCGGGTTGTCCAAATGCACGTACCCCACGTTGTAACTGTTATCCGCATGGCCGTTCTCGGCGGTGATTCCCCCGACATAGGAGGCGCCATCGGCAGTGATATCGCCGCAGTTGAAGCAGTTACTGATGTTGGCGGTGGTAGCGGTAATACCGCCTAGTCGTGAGCGGGAGACGGCACCATTTCCCACCATCTGGATATCCGCGGCATTCATACAGGACTCGATTTCAGGTGTCCAAAGTCCGCTGACAATGCCGCCGATATTGGCATATTGGTCGTACTGAGTAATGGAGCCGTAGTTCTGGCAGTTGGAGATGGTCCCCTCTGCCATGCCGCTGATTCCACCGACATAAGTTGCATAACCAGAGGTTTCAATGGAGCCACTGTGGATACAGCCGGTGATGGTCAAATTACTGTAGTTGGATTGACCGATAATACCGCCTACCAGCGGCTCGTTATAGCTGCTACCCGCATTGGTGGAGCGGATGCTGCCTGCCATCCAGCAGTATTCTACCGGTTTTTCGTTGCTGTGATTTCCTACGATACCGCCGATCATATTGGCGTTGCTGTCGATATCCCCCTGAAAATAGCAGTTGGAGATGGTGGTGTCACCTTTGGCATAAGCGACGATGCCGCCAATGATTCCTGACCACTGATTTTCATATTGCGCGTGGATGGAGGCATTTTCGATGCCCAGATTCCGGATTTCTGCTCCGCTACTTCCGGCAGCTGTATAGGAGAACAGGCCGTTGACGCCATTCAGGCTGGAGATCACATGGCCGTTGCCCTCAAAAACACCGGTAAAGGTCGCTTCGGAATCGTTGCATAAGGGAGTCCAGTCATAGCCGGACAGATCAATGTCGGCCATCAGAATGTAGTTGCCGTTGGGAGCGTCTGAGATGGCCAGCAGGTCAGTGGCGGTGTACACGCCGGTGTATCCGGTGGGGACCTTCGTGACCTGGGAAACCGGTACGAGAAAGTCGTCCAGCACCGGTGCGGCGAGTTTGGGGGAGCTTGCCGCCTCCGCTTTCGGCACCAGCCCGCCCAATGGCGTACACAGCCCCAGAGCCAGGGCCAGTGCGGTCAGAATGCTTAGGATTCGTTTTTTTCTGTCTCTCATGTTCCTATCTCCTTCTCTCATGTTCTGCAGGTCCTCCCCAGTGTCTCCAGCGTCTCCGCCGTTTCCTCTGCCCCCAGAGCCTGGGCGCTGGCGGGCAGATGGGTGAGCCAGCCGTGGAAGGCCCGGCACAGGTCGGGCTCCTTCACCTGGACGGAGCAGAAGCCATCCTGGAGCGGGAAGCGCTCCGTGGTAAAGAAGCCCACGCCCGAGCGCTGGGAGGTGGTCATGCTCAGGTAGTCGGGGAAGGTCCCCGGCGACAGGATGCGGCCGGTGATGTCCCCGCTGCGGATGTGTCCGGCCAGGGCGTTCAGAAGCTGCCGCCGTACCTCCGGCGGGAAGGGGGCCACAAAGGCCACCGGGAAGTCGTCCAGGGAGCCGGTTTGGCAGAACCGCTCCACGGTTCGCAGCTTTCCAAATCGCTTCCGTGCTACACCCTCCAGCCGGTCGTGGAAAGGCAGTTCGGCGCGCAGATACTGGCCAATGGTGGCCTCATCATAAAACCGTCCGAAGCAGGGTTGATCCATGATCATGTAGAAACCATCCATATCGGTGCAGCCGTCATAGGACTCCAGGATCTCTACCGGATCGGAGGTGTATTGGATCAGGGGATGGCACCGCTCCAGCAGGGTCTGAAAGTGCCGATGATAACCCTCTACCTGATCTGCGCCCCGTAGGAGCATAGCCTGTCCGCCATCCTCGGAGAGACAGACCACGCAGCTGTGGGTGACCAGAAAATAGGGGTAGGGATCGGTGTACCGGGCGGTCAGGGTATTATCGTAGTAATAGTAGGGGTGGTAGTGCCGCTTGGACAACAGGCAGATGGGGAAGATACTGCAAAAGCACTTTAAATTATGGAGATTGATGTCCTCCAGAGAGCCGGAGGCATCAAATGCGATGATCTGACGCACATCTGCTCCCATACGGCCGTCCAGATACCGGCGCAGCAGCTCCCCGGCCAGGAAGGCGTCGGTAGGGGGGACCGTGAGTTCTACCCGGGCGTCCGGTCGGGTGAGCTCCTGGGAGAGCACCATGCGCAGTAAAGGCTGCACATTGGTGGTGGCGGTAAAGATGGACCGCTGCCCGGCATAGCCATCCAGGTCCAGCAACAGCCGGCTCTCCTCGAAGGCCGGTGGAGTGAAGTCCAGTTCGGTCAGGTCAGAAAACATCCGGCCCACCATCTCCCGAGAACGGCGGATGCCTTCTTTTTCAAACTGGGCGTCGTAATAACCGCGCAGCCGGCTCTCCTCTCTCGGGTTTAGGCGCAAGTGGTAAATGAGACTGTCCAGAGCGGCATAGGGCAGTACCCGCTGACCGGCCAGAGTTTTGGAGAGAGCCGTTCGCTCTACACCGGAAAGCCGGGACAAGGCAGAGATTGACATCTGCTTTATTTCCAGCAGTTCTCGGAGATATTGACTGAATAAGAGCATGCCTGTCCCCCCTAAAAGATTAGAATTGAGATTAAATTCAGTATAGCACAGGGCCTTTTGAAATGGTGTGCACGATGCTTGTTTTTTCTTTGCACAGTTTGAAGCTCAGTTTCTTCTTCTGAGAGATCTGGCGCTTGCTGCAGCCCTCGGTAAGGTGACTGCCGGAACCAGTACTGTGTGCTGCAAGGGGCTGACCAATATGAGAAAAGGCGTAGCATTCATGCTACGCCTTCACACAGAGTGCCATATAGATTTGAATATAAAAATGCGAAGTATCATCCAAAGAACATTTCGGATCCTTTCATGATACTCCGCATGCGTTAATGGTTTGTCCACCGGAGATATCGGGGCACATACATTCACTTGGCAACCTGTTCAATGTGGGACAGATGTTCCTGCATCAGTTTGCCGGCCCGCTCAGAGTCGTTTGCCCGCAGAGACTCAATTAATGCCCTGTGGTCCTGTAAGGAAGTGTTCAGCAGGTTTTTGCCGAACTGCTCCTTTACAAACCGCTCATAGACAATGCGGATGGTATTGAAGGAGATCATCAGCAACTCATTGCCGGTAATCCGGGCCAGAGTAGAGTGAAACTGAAAATCCAGCTGGGTCAGAGTCTCCGGATCATCCCCATGTTTCTCCATCTCGGCCACAATGGACTCCAGCTCTACGATATCCTCCCGGGCAGCTTTCTGCGCAGCTAACTGGGCCACTCCTACCTCTACAATCCGCCGGTACTCTATCATATTTTGGGGCTGGGTATATTGAGCAATGGCATCAAAGTTCATAGCATTGCGCCGATCTGACTCTTTGCTGACACAAGTGCCTGTCTTAGTGCGGGTAATCAAGTGCAGCGTTTCCAAGGGCGCATAGGCTTCCCGCAGAGTGCTGCGTCCGATATTGAGCTTCTTGCACAGTTCGTTCTCGTTGGGAAAAGGGTAACCTTCGGGCAGTGCCCCGGAGAGAATAGCTTCCCGCAGTTTCTCAAACAGCTCCTCTGAAATAGCCCTCCGACTGGTGACGGTGAGATGGGAGAACACCTCGGAGGGAGAAAGGGGAGAGGTCTGCGGCTGCTGTACCTGGTTCATACAAACACTTCCTCATTTAAACACGGCCGCCCGCACCAGAAACAGGGGCGGGCACGCAGAAAAACAGTTTCATTTATTTTTTATTATACCTGTTTGTATGACATCATGCAATTTGAAAATAGCCGTCGATTTACACAATTTTCACAGATGCTATTGGCAATATGACTAAAATTATAGAGCCGTTAAATTAATGTTTGACATTTATGATAGATGTGATAATATTATTGCATGAAGTCAGACAACATATGTCAGAGGAGCTGAGGGATGTGACGTTGAGAAGCAGCACCAATTTGACCGGGACGGACAATGGGCTGTGCCGCTCCCTGTACAAGGCCATGGGGTATTCCGAGGAAGAACTTACGAACCGGCCTGTCATCGGAATTGCAAACTCTTGGAGTACCTTGGTTCCAGGCCATTACAACCTGCGGGAGCTGGCCGACTTTGTGCGCAAGGGGATCTACCGCGCAGGGGGAACGGTGGTGGAGTTCGGAGTTATCTCCTGTTGTGACGGGATTGCCAACGGCCACGAGGGGATGAAATATATTCTGCCTGCTCGTGAGGTGGTATGCAATTCGGTAGAGATCGAGGCCCAAGCGCACCGACTGGATGCCCTGGTGCTGCTGGCCTCCTGTGATAAGATCCTGCCTGGGATGCTTATGGCCGCTGCCCGATTGGATATTCCGACCATTGTGGTCACCGGAGGGGTAATGCAGGGAGGCGGGATGTTTGACGGGCGCAAATCAGATGCCACCTCCAATGATGAGGCCGCCGGCATGTACCATGCCGGACGCATTACCGCCGCTCAGCTGCGGGCCCTGGAGGATGTAAGCTGTCCAGGCTGTGGGTCCTGTTCCTTTTTGGGCACGGCCAACACCATGGCCTGTGTCAGTGAGGCTCTGGGAATGAGCCTTCCGGGCAGTGCCCTTATCCCGGCCGTCTGGGCTGACCGGCAGAGCAGCGCCTATGAGGCGGGCATCCGGATCTGTCAGCTGGTGGAGGCGGGGATTACCCCTCGAAAAATCCTGGATGAAAGGGCCCTGCGCAATGCGGTGCGGGTCGTGCAGGCCATCAGCGGCAGCACAAACGCAGTGCTTCATCTCAGCGCGGTGGCCTATGAGGCGGGATGGAGCGGAAGTGTCATGGATCTTTTTGACCAGATGTACCACACTACGCCCCACTTGGTAAAGGTGAATCCTGCGGCGGCCTATGATATGGAGGAGTTCCATCGTGCGGGTGGGATTCCACGGCTGATGGAACGGCTGGGTGATCTTATCGACTCCACCGCCCTCACCTGTACCGGACAGACGGTGGGAGAGAACCTGAAGGGGTACCACTACCTCTTCCCGGATAACCCGGAGCTCATCCGCACACGGGAGACTGCCTATGGCCTCCACGGGGGTGTGGCGGTGCTCCGAGGGAATCTGGCCCCCCACACAGCGGTTACCAAGCCGGGGGCATATGGACCTCATTTACAGCGATTCCGCGGAAAGGCCCGTGTGTTTAACCGGGAGGAAGCAGCGAACGAGGCTATCCTGGCCGGGACTGTTCAGCCAGGCGATGTGGTGGTCATCCGCTATGAGGGGCCCAAGGGGGGACCCGGTATTCGGGAGATGTACAAGGCGATGAAATTCCTCTATGGCCGAGGGTTAGCCGAGCAGACGGCCTTAGTCACCGACGGACGGTTTTCAGGCACCAACAATGGCTGCTTTGTGGGGCATATCTCCCCCGAGGCCGCCGAAGGGGGGCCTATCGCTCTGGTAGAGGACGGGGATGAGATTGTCATCGATGTGCCCGCCGGACGGTTGGACTTGCTGGTAGAGGAAGGTGAGCTGGCCCGCCGCCGGGCCAAGTGGACACCCCCGCCGGTGCAGGCCCCCAGAGGATATTTACAGTGTTATGCCCGGTGGGCCTCCTCGGCGGCCCAGGGCGCGGTCATCCATTGTGGAGAAGAGGAGGTAGAACGATGAAACAGGCAGCAGACATCCGGCATGTCGTATTGGCGGGATCCGGGGTGATGGGGGCATCCTTTGCCCAGATTTTTGCGGCCCACGGCTATTCCGTCACTCTTTACGACATTGCCAAGGAGGCGTTGGATAAGGCGGCCTCCCTCATCGCCATCAACCAAAAGGCCATGGTGGACCAGGGGGCCCTTACCCAGGAGGAGTCCAGGGACTTGGTGCAGCAGATCCGCTACACGACCGAGAAAGAGGTATTTACCCGTGCAGACTTCGTGCTGGAGGCCATTGTAGAGAAGATGGCGGTGAAGCATAGCTTCTGGTCTGAGGTATCCGAGCTGGTGGGAGAGGATGTCGTGCTGGCCACCAATACCTCCGGCCTCTCCATCTCTCAGATTGCCCAGGCCGTGAAGCATCCGGAGCGCTTTGCCGGGATGCACTGGGTCAATCCACCCCATCTCATCCCCCTGGTGGAGGTCATCGCCGGGGAGAAGAGCAGCCCGGACTGTCTGGAGACGATTCGTTCTCTGGCCCTCCGCTTGGAGCAGCACCCGGTGATGGTCCACAAGGATCCGCCCGGCTTTGTGCTCAATCGACTCCAGTATGCACTGCTGCGGGAGGCCTGCCACATTGTGGAGGAGGGGTATGCCAGCCTGGAGGACGTAGACAGCGTGATGAAATACGGCCTGGGGATGCGCTATGCCTGCTTGGGCCCCTTTGAGACCGTGGATTTTGGCGGGATCGATGTCTTTTACAATGTGGGCAGCTATCTCTTCGGCCAACTGTGTAACGACACCTGTGTGCCTCGAATCATCCAGGAGAACTTTGAAGCGGGCCGACTGGGAGTCAAGAGCGGTGCTGGTTTCCACGACTACAGCGGAGATAAGGCGGCCAAGGCCATCGCCAAACGGGATGCGGAATTTCTCAAACTGTCTCAGTGCCTGTTCGGAAAGAGAGAGGATGTATGAACCAGTATACTTACAAGGCGGCCATGGATGGGAACACAGCCGCTGCCCACGTGTCATACTTCTTCACCGAGGTAGCGAGTATTTTTCCCATCACCCCTTCGTCCCCCATGGCCGAGCAGGTGGACGAGTGGGCAGCGTCCGGACGTAAGAACCTATTTGGACAACCTGTCCGAGTGGTGGAGATGCAGAGTGAGGGAGGCGCTGCCGGTACCGTCCACGGCAGCCTGGGGGCGGGTGCCCTGACCACCACCTACACCGCATCTCAGGGGCTGCTGCTGATGATCCCCAACATGTACAAGATTGCCGGTGAGCTGCTCCCGGGCGTGTTCCATGTATCTGCCCGGACCTTGTCCGCCCATGCTCTGTCCATCTTCGGAGATCATTCCGATGTGATGGCCTGCCGCCAGACCGGCTTTGCCCTGCTGGCTTCTGCCAGTCCCCAAGAGGCGATGGATCTGGGTGCGGTGGCCCACCTGTCAGCAATCAAGGGACGAGTACCGTTCCTCCACTTCTTTGACGGATTTCGCACCAGCCATGAGATCCAGAAGATTGATGTGATCAAAGATGAGGCATTGGCGCCTCTGGTGGATTGGGATGCCATCCGGGCCTTCCGGGCCAGAGCCCTTAACCCAGACCATCCCTGCACCCGGGGCACTACGCAGAACCCAGACATCTTCTTCCAGCAGCGGGAGGCATCCAATCCCTTCCACAATGCGGTGCCCGGTATCGTTCAGGGCTATATGGACCAGATTTCCGCACTTACCGGCCGCAGTTACCACTTATTTGACTATTACGGAGCGGAGGAGCCCCGGGACATCATCATCGCCATGGGATCGGTGTGCGGTGCCATCATGGAGACAGTGGACTACCTCAATGCACAGGGGGGCAAGGTAGGTATGGTGGCGGTACGCCTTTATCGGCCCTTCTCGGCCGAACACCTGCTGGCGGCCATTCCCCCTTCGGTCGAGCGCATTGCCGTGCTGGATCGGACCAAGGAGCCCGGGGCAACCGGGGAGCCTTTGTACTCCGATGTATGCAATGTCTTTTACAGAGCAAACCCCGATATGCGCATCGTGGGCGGCCGATATGGTCTGGCGTCCAAGGATACCACTCCCGGTCAGATCCTCTCAGTTTATGAGAACCTGGCCAGCGACCAGCCCAGAAATGGTTTTACCATTGGTATCGAGGATGATGTCACCCATCTCTCTCTGCCCATGCTTCCTGACCCGGATCTCTCTGTCCCAGGGGATTTTGCCTGTAAAATCTGGGGCCTGGGGAGCGATGGAACCGTCGGGGCCAATAAAAACAGTGCCAAGATCGTGGGAGAAGCCACCGACCTGTATACCCAGGCCTATTTTGTCTACGACTCCAAGAAGTCAGGGGGCCTGACCCAGAGCCATCTGCGTTTTTCCCACAGACCGATCCGGGGTTCCTATCTGGTTACCCGGGCTGACTTGGTGGCCTGCCATACCCCTGCCTACCTCCGAGTTTATGACATGACTGCTGACCTGAAGCCTGGAGGCACCTTCCTGCTCAACTGTCCCTGGACCGACGAGGAACTGGAATGCCACCTGCCCGCTTCGTTCAAGCGGGGGCTGGCGGAGAAGAATGCCAAGCTCTGTCTCATTGATGCTGGAGAAATCGCCCAGCGCTTGGGATTGGGAGGACGAATCAACACGGTGCTCCAGGCGGCCTTCTTCCAGCTGGCCGGCTTGTTGCCCATGGACCAGGCGGCCCAGTTGATGAAGCAGGCCATCTACAAGACCTATTATAAAAAGGCGGGGCAAAAGGTAGTGGATCTCAACTGCGCCGCTGTGGATGCGGGGCTCAGCCAGCTGCGCAGCTTTCCCATTCCGGAGCACTGGGCCCAGGCTGAGGATGTACCTGTCCCTGTGCGCTCCGTCCCGACCTATGTAGAGAAAATGGCCAGTGTAATGAATCGTCAGCAGGGAGATCGCCTGCCGGTGAGTGCCTTTGTGGGGATGGAGGATGGCTCCTTCCCGCCAGGAAGCACTGCCTATGAGAAGCGGGGTACCGCCTATCAGGTCCCTTGCTGGCTGCCGGATCACTGCATCCAGTGTAACCGGTGTAGCCTGGTCTGTCCCCACGCGGCCATCCGTCCCTTCCTGCTGAATCAGGAGGAGGAAGACAAGCGCCCCGACACCTTTGTGACCCTGCCCGCCCGGGGCAAGGGATTGGAGAAATATACCTATCGGATTCAGATCTCCCCCTTGGACTGCACCGGCTGCGGCAGCTGCGTCAACTGTTGCCCGGCCCAGGAAAAGGCCTTAAAACTGGTTCCTCTGGACCAGGCCCGGGAAGAGGATGCCAACTGGACCTACGCGGTAGAGCAGGTGCAGGTGAAAAAGGACGCGGTGAGTGCCGCCAACGTAAAGTCCAGCCAGTTTGCTCAGCCGCTCTTTGAGTTCCCCGGAGCGTGTGCCGGCTGTGGGGAGACCCCCTACATTAAACTGCTCACCCAGCTATTTGGGGATCGGATGTACATTGCCAACGCCTCGGGGTGTTCCACCGCCTATGGCGGCTCCACGCCATCGACCCCCTATACCACCAACCGTGAGGGCAGGGGACCGGCCTGGGCCATGTCTCTGTTTGAGGATTGTGCAGAATATGCCTACGGTATGTTTCTTGCGGCTCAGCAGGAACGGGAGGCTCTGGCCGAGCCGGTTCGGGTACTGGCTCAGGCCGGTATAACAGAGGCTCAGGCCTACTTGGATACCGACGCCGCTCCCGCCGCCTCCGACGACCTGTTGGATGCCCTGGAGGGAGCCCAACTCACCGGGGAGGCCGCCCGTGCCGCCCAGATTGTCCTGGAGGGCCGATCCTATCTGGCGCGGAAATCGGTGTGGGCCTTTGGAGGAGACGGCTGGGCCTATGACATTGGCTTTGGCGGCCTGGACCACGTGCTGGCCAGCGGAGAAAATATCAACATGCTGGTGCTGGACACCGAAGTCTACTCCAATACTGGCGGTCAGTCCTCCAAATCTACCTCAGCAGGGGCAGTGGCCAAATTTGCCGCCGCCGGGAAGGAGACCGGCAAGAAGGATCTGGGACGGATCGCCATGAGCTACGGTTATATCTATGTGGCCCAGGTGGCTCTGGGAGCCGATCCAGAACAGTGCCTGCGAGCCATGCGGGAGGCGGAGGCCTATCCCGGCCCATCTCTCATCATTGCCTATTGTCCCTGCATCGAACATGGCCTCAAGTGCGGCATGAGATGCAGCCAGCAGGAGATGAAGCGGGCAGTGGAGGCGGGTTACTGGCATCTCTACCGCTACGATCCCACACGGGCCCAGGCGGGGAAGAATCCCTTCCAGCTGGACTCCAAGGCACCCACCGGCTCCCTGGAGGACTTTTTGCGGGGAGAGAATCGGTATGCCTCCCTGGCTCTTCGCTTCCCGGATCGAGCCCAGCGCCTGGAGGAGAAGGCCTGCCGGGATGCCCGGGCCCGCCGGACAGCCTATGAGATCCTGTCTCACCCCGAGACATAACCACGATTGGTTCCACCGCGCCCTAGGGCGCGATCCATAGAAGCTACCAACCATTCTATTTGATCAAGAAAGGAAGCTGAGTTACTATGGCAAACAACGTACCGAAGAGTGACGGACGGGGCATCATCTCTGGTGCCTATGTCAACCAGGATCACCCCATCGACCGGACCCAGTGGCTGGAAGACAGCTTCCCTGAGTGGGGGACCTTCCTCAACCAGGAGATTGAATCCTATCAGGTGCCCAAGGGACAGGTAAGCCTGTGGTGGTGCGGCGGCCCCTCCTGGGTGCTCAAGACGGATGAGGGGGGTATCTTCTTCATCGACCAGTACTGTGGACCATCCATGTACACCGAGCTCTATTACTGCGGAGTGTGCAAGCAATCGGGGGCTGATTCCATCAACTGGATCCGCCTCAATCCTCAGGTGATTGACCCCTGGCGGTTCAATCAGCTGGACGGAGTATTCTGTACGCATGCCCATCAGGATCACTGCGACCTGTATGCAGTCAAGGCTGCCCTCCAGACCACCAATGCGCCCTTCTACGGCCCGCCTACGGCAGTGGAGAAGCTCAAGGGCTTCGGTGTACCGGATGACCGAATCGTTCTGGCCAAGGTAGGGGAGAGCGTGAAGGTAAAGGGAGCCGAGGTGGAATTCCTCATCTGCTATGACCAGACAGCCATTAAGACTGGCGAGGGGGATGTGCTGCTGCCCTTTGAGCAGGCGGCCTGCTGTTACCTCTTCAAGACCAGCGCGGGCAACATTCTCTTCATGGGTGACACTTGGTACCATGACGGCTATGTGGCCATCCGGGACAAGTATGACATCGATGTGGCGATTTTCGACATGGGTTCCAACGCCCCCGGTGCCACCGACAAGATGACTCCCTACGACTGTGCCCGGGTGGGTCAGATCCTCCAGGCTAAAGTACTTATCCCCGATCACTACGACAACTGGGCCAATACCGCCGGGGACCCGGAACTGCTGGTCAAGCAGTTTGAGCGTATTGTCAGCGAGAACACTCCCGAGATCAAGACGATGATCATGCGCTGCGGCGGACGATTCAACTACCCCGCCGACAAGGACAAGGGACGCTACCGTTATCCCGATGGCAGCGAGAACTACGATTTCAGCAAGTCGGTCTTTGCCAAGAAATAGGAGGAAATGCCATGAGAGAATACCGGTTCTTTGCACCGGATGACTTCCAGGCCCTCTTTGAAACGGTGTCCGCCCAGCAGGGAGCTCAGATCAAGTTCCTGGCTGGCGGCACCGACCTGGTACCCCGGATCAATATGGAGCGGGATCAGATCCCCTATGAGGAGAAGCTGCCCATGGCCCTGATCTCCCTGGCCAAACTTGGGCTGGGCGGTATCCGGGAGGAGGGAGAGGCCATCTGCATTGGTGCCATGACCACCATCACTCAGATCCAGGACAGCACTCTGCTGCGGGATAAAATCCCTGTGCTGTGCCAGGCTGCCGACCTCATGGCTGGCTTTGCAGTGCGCAATACAGCCACCTTGGGAGGGAACATCATGAATGCCTCTCCGGCGGCGGATACTTTACCCGCTCTGTTGGTGCTGGGTGCCCAGCTCACCCTTCAGGGCTCGTCCGGTGAGCGGAAGGTGCCCCTGGCCGAGTTCTTTACCGGCCCGGGCAAAACGGTGGCAGCGGCGGATGAGGTTCTCACCCAGATTACGGTCTTTCCAGGTACGGGCCATGCTAATTTCCAAAAGCTGGGGCGCCGGGCGGCCGAAACGCTCTCTGTGGTCAATGCTGCGGCCTACATTGAACAGTCGGGCGGCGTGTGTACCGCTGCACGGATTGCCGTGGGCAGTGCTGCCCCTACCGTCAAACTGTGTGAGGCGGCGGCCCAGGCCTTGGTGGGGAAGCCCTTGGACGATGCAGCTGTGGAAAGGGCGGCTGGATTGGTCAACCAAGCGCTCTCGCCCATTGATGACATCCGCTCTACCGCCTGGTATCGGATGGAGACCGCGCCGGTGTTGGTTCGGCGGGCTATCCTGGCCGCCGCCGGCATGGCCGATCAGGCATAAGGGAGGAAACGGACATGAAACAGATGGTATCCTTTGTGTTGAACGGCATCCCCGTGGAGGTGGCGGTAAAGCCTGAAGCCACTCTGCTGGAGATGCTCCGGGACGAGATCGGCCTGACCAGCCCCAAGTGCGGCTGTAACCATGGGGACTGCGGCGCCTGCACGGTCCATCTGGACAACCAAGCGGTAAAGAGCTGCCTGGTTCTGGCCATGACAGTCCAGGGCCGTGAAGTAGTTACTTTGGACGGCATCACCCCCAGCCAGGGGCTCCACCCGATCCAGCAGGCTTTCTATGAAAAAGGCGCTCCCCAGTGCGGATACTGCACACCCGGCATGGTGATGGCCGCCGATGCCTTCCTGCATCGCAATCCCCATCCCACGCTGGAGGAAATCAAGGAGGCACTGAGCGGCAACCTGTGTCGCTGCGGCTCCTATGAGAAATACGCCCAGGCGGTGCTGGCTGTGGCAAATGGCGAGTACGGTCCGCTGCCCGAAGGGAGGGAGCAGGATGTTTAATGCCATCGGTAAGCCTATCCCACGGTATGACGGCCTGGGCCATGTAACTGGCCGCACGATCTATGTCAGCGACGTGACCATGCCCGGCACGCTGACCTGCAAGGTATTGCGCTGCCCCTATTACCGTGCCCGCATTGTCTCGCTGGATGTGACCCAGGCGAAACGGATGCCCGGGGTGTACGGGGTCATCACGCGGGAGGACGTGCCCTACAACCGTTTTGCCATGGTACCTGACAACCATGTGCTGGCCGAGGAGATCACCCGCTATCGGGGGCAGCCGGTGGCAGCAGTGGCAGCAGTGAGCAAGGAAGCTGCCTTGGATGCCCTGGCCAAGATTAAGGTAGAGTACGAGGAGCTAGAACCTGTCTTTGACCCGGAGAAGGCCATGGAGCCTGATGCCCCCCAGATCCGGCCGGAAGGCAATGTTCACCTCTTTGACGGGACCTCGCCGGTGCGGCGTGTCCGCCGGGGAGATATTGAGAAGGGCTTTGCCGAAGCCGATGTCATTGTGGAGGGGCGCTACACCACGCCATGCGAGGAGCATGCCCCGCTGGAGTGCTGCTCCACACTGGCCTATGTAGACGAAAGCGGTAAGCTGGTGCTCTACAGCAAGACACAGGGCGTTTACTTTGTCATGGGCGACCTGGCTAATGTGTTTCAGCTTCCCATGAATAAGCTGAAGTTCATTGGCAATACCATTGGTGGTAGCTTCGGATCGGGCAACAGTGTGGCCACTGACCATATTGCTGGCCTGCTGGCCCTCAAGACGGGCAAACCGGTGCGCTACACGCTCACACGGGCCGAGGAGATGATGTTCACCACGATTTCCACCCCCTGGATTTTCAAGATCAAGGACGGTGTGCGCAGGGATGGAAAGATCACTGCCCGGCATGTGGAGGTTATCCACGACTGCGGAGCCTTTACCGAACTGGGCCTTTATGCCGCCGAGAAGAATGCAAACCTGGTGGCGGGAGCGAACCTGATTGAGAACCTGGCAGTAGACACCCATATGGTGTTTACCAACAAGCTGCCCAGCGGATCCCGCCGGGGATTCGGAGTCAATGTGGGCCAGTTTGCCGAGCAGGTTCAACTGGATCGGGACGCCCGTGCAGTAGGAATATCTCCCATGGCTATCCGGTTTATCAATGCCTTCCACGAGGATGACATCAGCCATGTGGGCAACCGGCTGCGGGCAGTGTCCACCATAGAGACGCTCCAAGGGGTAGCTGACCTGGCGGGCATCTCTCTGGAAGAGCAGTACCGGACGATGAGCTCTAAGGAGGTGGAAAAATGATTCGGACAGGACGGGGGATCTCCACCATCTACTATCCCTCTGGATTCAATGGGGGCAGAGATCCGGATCTGGTCTCCCTGCGGATCAAGCCCGACGGCACCATCGACGTGTCGAATGCCTCCTGTGAGATGGGGCAGGGTCTCAAAAATGTAGTGGTCCAGATTACCGCTGAGCGGCTGGAAATTGAGCCCGGGCAAATTAATTTTGATAATACGAACTCCGATACCGCCGCCTTCAGCATGGATACGGCAGGTACCCGCTCTACCGTCATCGTGGGAAATGCCATCCTGGCGGCTGCCGACGATCTGATAGGAAAGCTTAAGACTTTCGTGGGGGAGAAGCTGGGCGTGCCTGCTGCGGAGATGTCCTATGAGAAGGGCCGGACGTTTATCACCACCCAGCCGGAAAAGGGAATGACTCTGGCGGAGATAGGGGCGGCCAGCAACTATGGCGGGGTATTTCTCATGGGGACCGGGGGATACCTTCCCGAGCCCGCCCCGCCGCGTGATCCGGAGACAGGAGCTACTCTGCCCAGTAAAATCATGGCCTACGGCTCCTGCGTGGCCGATGTGGAGGTGGATGACGAGACCGGGGTGGTACGGGTAATCAACCTGTACAACTGTTATGACATGGGCACGGTGATCAATCCTCTCCAGGCCGAGGCCCAGGCTGACGGAGGCAATATCCAGGGAATTGGTATGGCGCTCTTTGAGGATTTGGCCCCCCGTTTCCCGGAGCGTATGGAGCCCTATGCTGACAGCTTTACCGACTATATTATCCCTACTTTTATGGATATGCCCCAGCATAGTGCCACCTCTTTTTATGAGAACTACGACCCCAATGGTCCTTATGGAGCAAAGGGCTGCGGCGAGATGGTGGTAGACACCCAGTCCCCGGCCATCGTCAATGCCATCTATGACGCAGTTGGGGTGGTGGTGGACAGCCTTCCTGCCACCCCGGAGAAGGTGCTGCGTTTGATTAAGGAGAAAAAGTCCAAATAATTTCCATCTTGCCCGGATGATACACCCCAGGACAGATGCCTTCTGCGGAAGACGTCGTTCTGGGGTGTATTGCTGTCCATATTAGGGATAGGGATAAGGTGTCTGCTTATATGTTTAGAAAATAGAAAATTTAGAAGGAGCGGGAGAATGCATACATTCCCCCAATACCACCCTGAAGATTCTGTTCAGCAGCAGTCTCTTGGCCGTTTACAACTGCCTGGATGAGAGAGATGATCTGTTCGCCAACCTCTTCCAGCGTTTTTCCCTCCGGAATTTCACCAGCGTTAATATCCATATCCCCGGGCATCGCATGGAAAACCTTGCTGTTGCTTGCCACTTTTACTACGGGACAGCATGGATGGCCAATCGGAGTTCCACGGCCGGTACGAAAGATACAGATCTGAGCACCACCCGCTACCAGGCTGGTCATGGACTCTGTGTCAAAACCTGGCCCATCCATAATCGATAGACCGGAACAACAGGGGATTTTTCGCCCAGATCGATCAAATCACAGATTTCACGGCAAATTTCGCTGTTTGCCGGATTGGCCGTGATGTCTGAGAGAGCATCTAACCCGCCACATTCCAGCCCAACTGTCAGCTTGGAAAAGGGGACTGCCTGGCGCTCCAGCTGTGCGGTCGTTTGAACCATGGTGCAGGCAAAGGCTGCGGTCTTTTCTGCGTTTTTTGCTGCCGCTATCTTCTTTGAATCGCCGCGGCGAATACTGTATTTCAGGCGCGTGGTATGGGGAAACGGGCACTGTGTTTTGCAATTCTGCGGAAAATTGTGTTGGAGATTCCTGCTTTGTTTGTTTGGAACCTGTTTTGGCCTCTTTTTGGTCTGGTCTATGCCCAACTTACAGCAGAGGTTATCCTGGCGGCAGTGGCGATTGTTACCTTGTCCCGCCTGAGTCGGGAGCTGGAGTTAAAATTTCGTGCGGACGAAGGGAGTTCTTCCAAACAGAAGAATGGGGTGCGCATTTGATATTTTTTCCATTCCAATTTGCTATCAATGCGGAAAGATAAGATCTGGATGACATGCACAGCAGGATATGTTTTATAAACTTTGAACGGACGCTCTATTGGGAGCGTCCGTTCAAAGTTTAATTGCAATGTTTGGATAGGATAGAGATAGAATATTTTATACCAATTGGGTCTTTACAACCATCACAGAACAATTTAAAAAATAAAAAATCGGAGTATCCCGAAAAATACTCCGAGTGGTCGGAGTGTAATTATAGGACTTGGAAAAATCCAGTCATATCAATGGTTTTAGCGTAGCAAGCAAGAGGTTTTTATCCCATTAGATACGATAATTAGAAAGATCATCCAGCTTTTTGGCAAATGTTTTTACCTGATCGGCTTCTTTTTCAAATTGCGCCTTGATTTGCTCGTTCATGCGTGCATCAAGGATTTTCACCACTTTCATATCTTCTTCCCTGACGGGAATTGTAGCAATATCATTTTTTTCACCGCACTGAGGAAAATTAACCAACCAATATCCGTTGATGTTTTCTGGTTCAGTGATCCACCCTTGCATACCTTTATGAACGCCATCTCTTGTGTACTTTTCCTTTTCGACGATAACTTCTACATTGTCCATGTATGTCATATTATTTACCTCCGTATGGCGTATTCAGTTTTATCTGCCCGTTGGGTTTTACCATCCAACCTGTGACAAAAGAAACATCGCCAAAGCCATCTTTCTTTGGAATAGTTACTCTGATATTGATTCTTAGTCCAAACATATTTAGCTTTCCGAGCTCATATTGCCCAGAGATATAACGTTCCCTCGCTTGCCGTTCTATCTCTGCTTGCAGCCATCCAGTATCAAGCACTCTTCACAGTGGGTTTCGCCCTCTGAATGGTGCGTCCATTTGACCCAGCTTGGTAGTCCTGCACCCTTTTGTATTGTACCGAAACATCGTTTATAGTACAACATTCTTCACAAATAAGGGGAAATAAGCAAAAAGTTGCACATTTCCGTACAAATATCACAGAACAATTTGGAAAATAAAAATCGGAGTACCCCGAAGGATACTCCGATGGTCCGAGTGTAATTATAGGACTTGGGAAAATCCGGCCATATCAATGGTTTTAGCATAGTAAGCAAGAGGTTTTATCTCATTAGATACGATAATCAGAAGGATCATCCGGCATTTCGACAAATGATTTTGTCTGATCGGCTTCTTTTTCAAATTGCGCCTTGATTTGCTCGTTCACGCACGCATCAAGGATTCGTACGACTTCCAAATCTTCTTCTTTGATGCTGATTTCGGCAATATCATCCTTCTCGCCGCATTGTGGAAAATTGACCAGCCAATAGCCTTTGACGCATTTGGGATAGCAAATCCATCCATACATACCTTTATGAACGCCATCTCGTGAATAGGTTTCTTTTTCAACGGTAACTCTTACATTATCCATTTCTTGCATATTATTTACCTCCGTAGGGTGTTGTCATCCTCAATTTTCCGCCGGGCTCCACCATCCAACCGGTAATGAAGGAAACCTCTCCAGTTCCATCTCTTCTTGGAATGATAACACGAATACTAATTCTTTGACCGTTCCAGTTTAATTTACCAAGGGTATATTTGCCTGCGATATATCGTTCCTCCGCCTGCCGCTCTATCTCTGCTTGTAGCCATCTTGCATCCTCGACAGTATATCCCCATTCTTTGAAGAGCTTTTCTTTATTGTGTGTTTGCAGGCCGGTTGTGTTAAACAAATATGGATCAAATTTTCTATAGTCACTGTATGCGGATGTATTTATCAGGACTACAGCATAGTCAACTGGCTCTAAAGTACAGTGGCAGAATGGGTGATGCGGACAAGGTGGTGCTTTTTCTTTCTGAAACCAACAACCATCTAATTTCAAACATTCTTCACAGTGAGTTTTGCCTTCTGAATGATTGTCCATTTGACCCAACTTGGTAGTCCGGCACCCTTTTGTATTGTACCGAAACATTGCTTATAGTACAACAGTGGTCAGGTAGAATAAGTTTCGCAAAAACAAAAAAAGACATGGTTTGCAGATCTCTGGTAGAATGAAGTTGCGACACCACCATTCGAAAGGAGACAGCAAACCATGTCCGAGAAGATTGTACAGCTAA
>NZ_JADCKF010000002.1 GCF_014982855.1 Pseudoflavonifractor gallinarum
TGATGACCTGCTTGAGGGGCTTGTTGGTACGCTCCTGGATGGCCTTGACCACCAGGTCCATCTGGCAGTTCTCACAGCCCAGGGAGACCACCACGGTGCCGTAGACGTTGGGGTTGGCGGCAAAGCCAGCCATCACGTCCATGGTCAGCTGCTGGTCAGAGGCGACCTGAGAGCAGCCGTTCTGGTTGTTGAAGGTGACGGAGCCCACCACCTGCTGGGAGATGATGCGGGTGGTGTCCGATGCGCAGACGCTGGCGGGCAGGATCAGAACCTTGTTCCGGATACCCACGCGGCCGTCGGGACGCTTATAACCATAGAAATTCATGCCTTACTTCCTCCTTTTCCCTTATGCCTCGGCTTCCAGGTCCTCGCGGTGGCTCTCCACATTGTGGACGTGGACATGCTCGCCGGCCTTGATGTCGCAGGAGGCAATGCCGATGTGCTCGCCGTACTTGCAGATGGGGGAACCCTTGGAAATGTCGCAGACAGCCAGCTTGTGATAGATGGTGATGTCCTGCCGGGCGGTGAGGGTCTTCTCCTCGTTGCCGCTGAGGTAGGTGACAGTGTCGCCGCTCTGAATGGCCTCAATGGCCACGGCTACATTGTCCTTTGGATCAATGATCATTGCATTACGCATAGTAACCTCCAGGCGCTCAAGCGCGTAAAATCAGAATAAAAGCTCCCGCTGCCGCATTTGGGTGGCCTGCTGCAACCATCCCCAAATGCGGCAGGGGAATGGAAAGGGAGCCGCAAAAGAAATTACCAGAGATTTCCCTTTTCATCAAAGGGCCATTCCTCCGGTTCGCCCTCCAACTCCATGTTGGGATGGGCCTTAACCTCGTCGATCAGCGCCTCGGAGACCCAGATGTGACCGATCTCCATGGTGTTGGCGATACGAACGATACGGGGGTGAGCCTTGTCGATCTCGTTGCAGATCCGGACAGCCAGCCGGATGGCACCCTGGTCGCTGTGGGAGAAGATGGGCATCTTTACCATGTTGACCAGAGTAGAGGTAAGGGCGTTGGGATATGTGATGTCCACGTCGGTCTTATCGACCAGACGCTTGGTGGTCACGTCGGCCACACCGATGCCGTTGGCATTGCCGTGGCTCTCATCCGTCAGGTCCAGAACCACCGTGCGCTGAGCGCAGATGGGACCGGGGACTTCATTGCGCTGACGTCCGGGGCTGCCGAAGGTACCGGAGACGTTGGGGTCCATGCCGTCGCCGGAGATGTTCTTGCCCAGACGGTCCACGACCAGGACGTCGGTCTTTTCGATCCAGAGACGACCCATCATACGATTGGCCTCCTGAAGCAGGGCGGGCTCCTGCTCCCAGATCTCCTGGGCGTCCAGCGCGGCGATCTTGTAGGTCTGGTCATAGGCGTTCTCGATGATACCGACGCCGGCCAGAATGTTGGTGTGGTCAAACACAACGCGGGCAAACTGGGGCATGATGCGGCCCATGTTCTGGAAGCCGGACTCATGGACCGACTCCGCACCGTGCTGCTTGCCCATGCCGATCACAGCCATTTTCAGCAGGCCGCTCTCGTAGGGGCCGCGGAAGGAGGTGTGGGGCTTGATGCGGCCGCAGAGGATCACGCCGTCCGCCTCATGGGCATACTTGTCGCTGAAAACGGGCTTGCCTTCCACGGTATCGCCCAGGTAGACCGTCTCCATGGTCGCACGGATGGGGCAGCCCATGGTCTCCTCGGTCACATGATAGCTGCGCAGAACTTCCAGCTGGCCCTCGGGGGTAGCGCCGCCGTGGCTGCCCATGGCGGGGAAGACAAAGGGATTTGCGCCGCACTCCTTTACAAAGTCAACAATGGCGCGGATAATGATGGCAATGTTAGCGATGCCGCGGCTGCCGCAGGTGATAGCGATGGACATGCCGGGACGGATCTGCTTGCGGATGTTTTCCCGCTCCAGCTGGGCGTGAACCACCGCGGGGAGTTCCTCCGGCTCAAAGTGGGTAGAGTCAAACTTCTGGTGAACACGCACCATCTTGGGAAGGGAGACACTCTGACAGAGTTGTTCCACAACACTGTTCGGATTGCTTTCAAAGGCCATGATAAAGCTCCTTTCTGAAATCGTGGAGGGCGAGGGGCAGATTCGGCCACCTCCAAAGAGAGGTGGCCGAATGGAGGTAAATGATTATACCATGGGGAACAGAAGAGCGCCCACAATGGCGGCAATCAGGGTAAACACGGTCACGGTGAAGATGGGCCAGGTGTAAGTCTTCAGACCGCCGGTGACGGTGAAGCCAGACAGGTTGGTGCAGACCCAGAAGCCGGAGTCATTGACATGGCCGATGGAAATACCGCCGGCCAGGCAGGCCATGGCGATCCACACGGGATGCACGGGCACGGAGGGGGCGATGGTGGACATGATGGTCATGGCAGTGATGCCGGCCACGGTACCAGAGCCCTGCGCCACACGGAAGATAAAGCCGATGAAGTAGGCAAAGAGCAGCACGCTCACCACGGAGCCGGTGCCGATGTTCAGGGCGCTGATGAGGGCGTCGCCGATGTTGGTGGCGGCGATCACGCTGCCGAAGGAGCCGCCGGCGCCGGTGATGGCCAGCGCCACGCCAGCGGTACCCAGGGCGTTGTTGGCGGAGGCCTCAGCCTTCTTGCGGCCGATGTACTTCCAGGCCACGACGTAGGCCACCAGAACGGCCATGAGCAGGGTGAAGATCTTGTTGCTCAGCAGGGAGACCGCCAGAGAATCGGCGGGAGCACCGGTGGCCTGAAGCACAGAGCTGATCAGAATGAGCACAACGGGCAGCAGCAGAGGCACCATGGACAGAGCGAAGGAGGGCTGGGGCAGATCCTTGCGGTTGGCCTCGTGCTCCGAGAGGTTCTTGAGCACATCCACCTCGTGGTTGACGTCCTTCTCATCATTAAAGAGGCCGGCGTTCAGGGCCTTGGTGGTGATGAGCATGGAGGGGATCAGCACAATGACACCCACAATCAGGCCGACCACCATCTGGGTACCCAGGCTGTAGCCCAGCAGGTCGGGCGCGGCCAGCGGATTGGGCGTGGGGGGGATGTAGGTCTGGGCGATCACGTCGCCGATGATGAGGGCGGTGCTGACATAGGCCATGGGCTTATTGATCTCTTTGGCCACGGCGATGCCGATGGGGATCAGGATGATAAAGGTGATATCAAAAAACACGGGGATGGCGAGCAGGAAGCCGGCGCCGGCCAGGGCCCACATAACGAACCTGGCGGGTACGGCATGGACCAGGGTGGTGGCGATCTTCTGCGCCATACCGGTGTCGCTCATCAGCTGACCCAGCAGGACGCCCAGGCCGATGGGAAGGCCGATGCTGGTCATCATGCTGCCGAAGCCGGAAGCGATGGTATCCATAGTGGTGAGAACGCCAAGACCACAGGAAATACCCATGTAGGCACTGGCGATGACCAGGCTGACCATGGGGTTGAGCTTGGGGATGAGAATCAGGCCAATGATCAGCGCAATGGAGATGGCCAGATTCACAACTAACATAGTGCTATTCATTTACTTCTCTCCTCTTTGTAGTGATAGTGGGTACTTAGTTGATCAAAAAGGCAATCCCCTCCTTGTGTCCAGTCCCAACTGTGGAGACGTGGAAAATCTCAACAGTTTGATCAAGTCTATTGTAACGAAAACTGTCTATTCTTGCAATTGGAGCTAAACCGATATTTTGTTTCTTTTTGAAACGAGCGGAAAAAATATTGTCTCTATTTTGGTTATGTGGTAAAATTGATTTCAAAAAGAAACAGTGTAGGGGGGACATTGATGGAACAAAATGTACGGGTACTTGGAGTCGTACCCTATGAGGGAATGAAGACGCTCCTGTACAACCTGGCCGAGGAGTATCCGCGGGTGAGCATGGATGTATTTGTGGGGAACATGGAAAAGGGTGTGGAGATCGCGGAGCACTATTTTCACACCGACTATGATGTGATCCTCTCCAGAGGCGGTACGGCCAGTATTCTCCAGGGGAAAGGACTGCCTGTGGTAGAGGTGGAGATCTCGCTCTATGATGTGTTTTGCGCACTACGCCTGTCCAACGGCATCCGGGGGAAGGTGGCCATGGTGGCCTATGCCAACATTACCATCAGTGCAAAAGTCCTGTGCGACCTGCTCAACTACCACGTGGATATTTTCACGGTGGAATCCCTGGATGCGCTGGAGCCCAAGTTGAAGGAATTGCAGACAGAGCAGTATGATACCGTGCTGTGCGATATGACGGCCAGTATCATTGCCCGGCGGCTGGGGTTCAATGCGATTCTGATCACGTCCGGGATCGAAAGTCTGCGAAAGGCATTGGAGCAGACGCTGAGCCTCTGCCGCAGCCATGAGCGCCTGCGGCAGGAAAACAGCTTTTTCCGGGAGATCCTGCGGGGACAGGCGGGAAAAATTGCGGTGCTGGACAATCAGAACGGCGAGGTGTTCTTTTCCACCATGGAGAATCTGGCACCGGAACTGCTCGAAGTATTGCGGGGGGCCCTCCTGCTGCCCGGCATGGAGGAGGAGCGGGGACTGACCAAGCACATCAACGCCATGCGCTACTCCATCCAGGCGAGACGAGTACTCTTTGGAAGCAAAAGCTATACCGCTTTCTTTGTGGAAGAGCGCCGGATTCCCCTGGGGCCGGCACAGATGGGGATCTCCTATCTTTCCCGGCAGGAGGCAGAGGATGCCATTGCCGAACGCATGCAGTGCCTGCCTGGCCATGAACTGCGGGAGCAGATCCGGTATTTTGCCGGGAATACCGCGCCGCTGGTTCTCTGCGGGGAAGATGGGACCGGAAAAGAGACCGTCGTCCACCTGTTATATGTGCAGGGACCCTATCGGGGAAGCGCGCTGGTATCCATCCACTGCGGTCTGCTCCATGAAAAGGGTTGGAATTTCCTGTTAGAACATCACAATTCCCCGCTGTTGGACAGCGGACATGTGATCCACATCGCACATGTCCAGTCCCTCTCTCCCGAGCGGAGAGACCAGCTGATCGGTGTGCTGAAGGAGACCGATGTGTGCCGGCGCAATCATGTCATCATTTCGTGTGTCTCGCAGGAGGGAGAGCAGATCTCCGCCGAGGGCGCACAGTGGCTCAATGGGTTGGGCGCACTCTCGCTGTATCTTCCGCCTCTGCGTATGATGCGCGGTGAGATCCCCACCATGCTGCACCTGATTCTGGGGCGGCTGAATGCCAATGCACCCCATCCTGTCCTGGGGGCGGAGGAGCGGGCCATTGAACTGCTTCAGGAATTTCATTGGCCCCATAACTACATCCAATTCCAGCGGATCGTGGAAGAGGCGGCCACCACTGCGCCGGGGCAGACCATCCGGGCCGAGGATATTCGGCGGGTTCTGCAAAAAGAGCGGTATGAGTGTGTGCTCTCGCCTGCCACAAAGGGAGTCTGCGCACCGCTGGACCTGAACCGCACACTGGCCGAGATCGACCAGGACATCGTATTCCGCGTCCTGGAAGAGCTGGACGGGAATCAGACCGCCGCCGCCAAGCGTTTGGGCATCAGCCGCACCACACTCTGGCGCTTGACCCGCACAGCCCACTGATACCTTATATATAAAGAAACACAGGGGGCGGGAGGAAATAAAACCGGATTCTGTTAGAAAGATTACGCTTGTGTTACGGATGCGGGAAATCTATTGACCTTTTTTTCTTTGACGTGTATAGTAGGAACGAACCCAAGGGAGAGCATTGCCTCTCCGAGGGAAAATGTTTAAAGGAGGAACTCCACATGAACAACCTGAAGCGAGTGCTCAGTGTTGGTATGGCTTCTACCATGGTTCTTGGTATGATGGCTACCGCCAGCGCTGCTAGCTTCAACGATTTCACCGATAAGGATGAGATCGTCAACAAGGACGCCGTGTCCATGGTCACCGAGCTGGGCATCATTGCCGGTCTGCCCGATGGCTCCTACGGCGCCACTCAGAACATCGACCGCGCTTCCTTCGCCCGCCTGATCTGCGTGACCCTGAACGGCGGTAAGGAGCCCACCCTGGGCAACCTGACCACCAGCTTCACCGACACCAAGGGCCACTGGGCTGAGAAGTACATCGCCTACTGCGTGCAGCAGGGCATCATCGCCGGCAAGGGCAACAACACCTTTGCTCCTTCCGCTCAGGTGACCGGCTCCGAGGCTGCTAAGATGCTGCTGGTGGCCGTGGGCTACAACACCACCTACGAGGGAATCGGCGGCGCCACTTGGCAGGTCAGCACTGACGTTCTGGCCAACCAGGTCGGCCTGTACAAGGGCCTGGAGACCATCAACACCTCCGCTGCCCTGACCCGTGACCAGGCTGCTCAGATGATCTACAACGCTCTGAACGCTGAGATGGTGAAGTACGAGATCGTTCCCGGTGTGAGCACCAACGGTCAGATCGTGGCTAACACCCAGCGTCAGGAGACCGGCGAGACCCTGCTGGAGAAGGCTTTCAAGGCCGTCAAGGTTGAGGGTGTCGTTCTGGCCAACGAGTACGCTGCTCTGAATGGCGCCGGCGTGCAGGACGAGGGCAAGACCTATGTCCAGCTGAACGACGCTCCCAAGGGCCTGAACAGCACTGGCGCCTTCAAGGTGTCCACTGATCTGGACATGGTTGGTAAGACCGTGACCATGTTCGTGCAGCCCGATGCCAACAGCACTCAGACCTCCAAGGCCGTCGTGCTGGGCAACGCTCTGGAGTCCGATACTAACAACGTGGCTGTCCTGACCGCTGGTAAGGACTCCGCCACCAAGATCAAGGAGTACCTGGACGACAACAACCTGAAGACCAACAGCAGCACCGAGTGGTATGTCAACTATGCCATCCGTACTACTGGCTCCGGCGACAGCACCAAGAACGATCCTCTGACCACCAACGAGGCTGGTAAGGAGCTGACCTTCATCGACAACAACGATGACGGTGTTGTCGATTACGCCCTGCAGCTGGTCAAGACCTTCGGTAAGGTCACCAGCTACAACGACAGCAAGGACGGCACCATCAACGTCAGCGCTGTCAACCCCGCTGATAGCATCACCTACAAGAGCCTGAGCAGCACCAAGGCTGCCAAGGACATCAACGGCTTCGCTGACGTGAAGAAGGACGACTATGTCTTCATCTACAAGATCGGCAACAAGGAGTTTGTTGAGCCCGCCAAGTCCGTCGAGGTGACCGTCTCCTCCATCAAGGGCAACAAGGTCACTGCCGACGACACCACCTACGAGCAGTCTGGCCTGGTGAAGGGTGTCAACGAGGATGCCAAGAACCTGAATGAGGCTGTTGAGCTGGGCGACAAGGTCACCTTCTACCTGGACAACGCCGGCTACGTGGTTTACACCGACGCCGAGGCTGCTGCCGACGAGTACCTGAAGGTCCTGGCTGTGGATAGCTTCAGCAGCGTCAGCGGCTACGCCAACACCAAGATCCTGAAGACCGACGGCACCACCGAGGTTGTCAACGCTTACTATGACAACGGCACTAAGAAGGTCGCTCCTACTGAGGGCGCTATCTACGCTTACAGCGTCAACTCCAAGGGCGTCTACAAGCTGGTTCTGACCGACCTGACCGAGAAGAACATCAACAGCACCACCATTGAGAAGGGCAAGACCCAGATCAAGAGCGGTGTTCTGGCCAATGCTCAGACCGTGTTCGTGATCGACCGCGGCAACGACGTCTACACCGTCTACACCGGTATCGCCAACGTGCCCAAGGAGATCACCGTTAAGACCGGTAGCGCTATTGTTGACAAGAACAACATCGCCAAGGCTGTCTTCATCAGCGACAGCGATATGACCGGTTCCACCGAGGGCGTCTATGTCCTGGACAAGAACCCCACCGTGACCGGCACCTCCGATGACAAGACCTACACCTACGATGTCATCTACAAGGGTGAGAAGACCACTCTGACCTCCGAGGACGGCAAGCTGTTTGCCTCCAAGGGCTACTATGACAACGTGTCCATCAACGGCACCGAGATCACCAAGGTCACCGGTTCCGCCATCCAGCCCAGCGAGGCCACTGTTGCTTCCAAGGGTCTGGTTGCCAACGCTCAGGGCACCTTCAGCTACAGCGATAGCACCAAGGTCCTGTACGTGGACGGCACCGACGTGTCCGAGTCCTCCATCGGCGCTATCACCGTGAAGGACGGCGACATCAAGGGTGACAACATCCTGGTCATCAAGGACAGCGACAACGAGAACATCGCTGCCTACGTCCTGATCTGCAAGTAATTGCTGATTGACGGATCGCTGAAAAAACAATAAGTTTCACCCCCGGGGATTTCCCCGGGGGTGTTTTTATTTGACAGAACAGGCGGAAACGGGGTAAAATAGAACACTGTGATACCCAATGAAATGGACGGGAGTATGCCATGATCAAGGAAAATCAGGTCCTGCTCAACCGCCTGAATGTGATTTCCGACGGACTTATCATTTTTTTCACGCTGCCCATTGCCTTCTGGCTGCGTTTCTATGTGTTGCCCGGCGGCGTGATCAGTGTTCCCTTTTCTCAATATCTGATTTTGGCCGGCGTGTTGGTGGCGGTGCATCTGTTCACCTATGCCGCCTTTGGCCTGTACCGCTCGTTCCGGCAGACCAGGCTGCTGCGGGAGCTTCCAAAGCTCTGGTGGGCCAGTATTCTGGATATGACGGTGCTGCTCAGTGTGCTCTTTGTGCGGCATGATATCCATGTTTCCCGGTGGACACTGGCCATTTTCTTTGCCCTGAATCTGTTTTTGCTCAGCGCCAAGCGGGTACTGCTGCGCAGTGTCCTGCGCCATGCCCGGCAGCAAGGGTATAACCAGAAACATGTGATTCTGCTGGGGAGAGGCCCCATGGCCCGCCGCTATCTGGAGACCATCCGGCGGGAGCGGGAGCTGGGCTATCATCTGGTGGGGTATGTGGCCGCCGAGCATGAAAAAGCCTGGCAGGAGCTAAGTTATCTGGGGGATTATGAGGCACTGGAGTCGATTCTGGACCTCTACCGTCCGGATGAGGTGGTCTCGGCCGTGGATCTGGAGGATTATCCCCAGACACCCCACATCATCGCTGCCTGTGAAAAGACCGGGACCAAGCTCTCCATCATTCCCTTTTACGCGGAATATATGCCCTCCCGTCCCCAGTTTGATGATCTCAACGGAATTCCCATGCTCAACATCCGGCGTATCCCTCTGGACAATTGGGCCAACGCCTTTTGTAAGCGTGCCATGGATGTGGTGGGTTCGCTGGTGCTGCTGGTATTTACCTCTCCCATCATGCTGGCGGCTGCCATTGGGGTGAAGCTATCCTCCCCGGGACCGGTGATTTTCCGTCAAAAGCGCATCGGGCGGAATAAAAAGCCCTTTTATATGTACAAATTCCGCTCCATGCGGGTGAATGACCGGCAGGAGACCGGATGGAGCAGCTCCACTGACGACCGCAAGACCCGCTTCGGTGCACTGCTGCGGAAATGCTCCATTGATGAGTTCCCCCAGTTTTTCAATGTGCTCCGGGGAGATATGAGCCTGGTGGGCCCCCGTCCAGAGGTGCCCTACTACGTGGAGCAGTTCAAAGAGGAAGTTCCTCTTTATATGGTCAAGCACCAGGTGCGGCCCGGCATCACCGGATGGGCCCAGGTCAACGGCCTGCGGGGCGATACTTCCATTCAAGCCCGGATCGAGCACGATATCTATTATATCGAGCACTGGAGTCTGCTGTTTGATATCAAGATCCTTTGTTTGACGCTGGTGAAGGGATTCATCAACGATGAGAAATTACACTGATTGAGGAGATGGATGAATGGGTAAGCATAATACATCCACCCGCCGGACGGGGGTCGTTCCACGATCCAACGGGCTGTTTGCGCTGATTGGGATCGGATTCTTTTTCCTGTTGGCGGCCCAGGCGGGTGGTTCGGACAAGCATATTGCCGTGGCTGCGGTCGTACTCTTTTTGGCCTGCTCCATTGGCCGCGCTCCGGCCCAGCGTCTGGGAGAGCGGCTGAGCATTCCAGTACTGGCGGTATTCGCCTATCTGCTGCTCAATGGGGCGGCCAGCCTGTATAGCCGTTTTGGCAGCTTCGCGGGGACGGAGTTTTCCAAGATCCTGGCGGCGCTGTGTGTCTACGGTGTGGTACTGGTGCGCGCCAAGCGGGAGGACGCCCCCAGGCTGGCAGCCATGACCGCGTCGGTGACGGCGGCCTTTTCCCTGCTGAGCCTGGACGCCGCCGCGGGCAAGCTGCTGGCAGGCCCCTTCTTCCGCCTGATGGACGCGCTGGGCTGTCAGTTCCAGTATATGTCCACCGGATATGAGGAGGGTGTGCGTATCACCGGTATTTTGGGGAACCCCAACGTACTGGGCGGAATGCTGGCGCTGGGCGTGCTGCTCTCCTTCTATCTGGCTATGACGGCCCGGACCACCCGGAGCCGTGTGGGGGCGAGCATGCTGCTGGGGATCAATACCCTGGGCTTTTTGCTGGCCTTCAGTATGGGCGCCATCGCGATGTTTATGGTGTCCGTGCTGCTCTATCTGCTGGCCGCCCCGGCTGGGAAGCGGCTTTCCCTCTTCCTGCTCATGGCCCAGGACGCGGTCGTGTCCCTGGTGATGATGTTTGTGGCCTTCCAGGGCCTGGGGAAGAGCGGAGCGCTGGGCATGCTTCCGGTTCTTGCTGCCGTGGCGGCGGGCGGACTGCTCTATGGGGTGCAGCGCTTGGTGGGGGACCGGCTGACTACGGTCCTCGCCTCCCACGGAAAGGCCGCCGGGATCACGGTGGCGGTGCTGGCGGTGCTGGCGGTCTCCTATGTGGTGCTGGGGTATCAGCTCTCCGGCGGGATCGCCCTGAACGCGGGTGAGGATCTGCGCCGTTCGGTCTATCCCGCCCCCGGTACCTATACGCTGGAGGGAAGCTGGGAGGGACCGGTCTCCGTTGTGGTGGAGAGCCAGAATGCCTCCCAGACCATCATGCACACCAGCACGGTGCTCTACTCCGGGGATCTGGAGGGGGCCTCCTTCACTGTGCCGGAGGATTCCAAGGTGGTCTACCTGAATCTCAGCGCACCGGAGGGGGCGAATCTGGAGAGCCTCTCCCTCTCCAGCGGAGAAAAGGTCCGGCTGGGTTACCTGCTGCTGCCCGAGTTTGCGGCAAACCGTATTCAGGGCCTCTGGGCCAACCAGAACGCCATCCAGCGTGTGGAATTCTGGCGGGATGGTCTGAAGATCTACCAGGAGAGCCCCATCATCGGAAACGGTCTGGGCTGTGTGGAGGGCACGGTCACCCAGGTCCAGAGCTTCTACTATGCCAGCCGCTATGTGCACAACCACTATATTCAGGTGCTGGCTGAGATGGGCATTCCCGGACTGCTGGTGTTCCTGACCATGCTGGGCAGCAGCGCCGTGATGCTGCTGCGCCGCCGCCGGGAGGGAGAGGAGGATCTGCTCCTGTCCACCCTGCTGGCCTGTCTGGCCATGCTGGCCCTCCACGGAGCGGTGGAGGCCGTCTGGTCCATCAGCGCCTATCAGGCCCTTGCGCTGCTGCTGCTGGGCGTGATGGCGGTCTGCTATGGCCGGCCGGTCGCCAAGCTGAGCGGAAAAGCGGCCGGATGGATCGCGCTGGGCGGACTGTGGCTCTTCCAGCTGGTCTTTGGCTGGTTTGTGTTCAACTATATTACCGCCAGCCGTCAGTATGAGGAGATCCAGGCGGGAGTCCGGGAACAGACCCCCTATACCATGAGCAATCTGGCTGCCCGGGACCACTACGGCTGGGCCCAGTACAAGCTGGATATGGCAGTCAACGCGGCCACATCCGAGGTGCCTGAATTCCGGGAGCGGGCGGCAGAGTATGCCCGGGAGCTGCGCCGTCTGAAGATCCATTCCGTCAATTACAGCCTGGAGAAGTACCACTATGCCGACCTGGGACAGTACGAGGAGCTCTTTGCAGCCTCCCGGGAGGGCATTCCCCAGAAGGCGTCGGTGGTCGAGACCTGGCAGGAGGAATTTGACCTCTATCGGGAGATCTTCCCCTGGAGTGCGGAGGAGGACAAAGACCGGATCGGACAGATCGACTGGTATGTGGACCAGATCCTCCTTACCTGGCAGATGCTGGAGGAGTACAATGCCGGACGCCTGGAGCAGATCACGCTCAGTGAGGAGAACCAGGCCTTTGTGGAACAGATGAAAGCGCTGGATGAGACAGGAGTCACCGGAGAGGCGGCTCTGGCGCTGCTTGCGGCCATGGGCGCCCAGCCCTGAGCCCTGTGAAAATCATCGCTATACCGGATCGGCGGGCCCCTTTTTGGGGCCCGCCGATTTTTTCTGCCCGTTCCGTGTACGGAAACGTACAACATTCTGCCATGGGGAGGGATAGGGTAAGGAGGGATTTTGATGGCAAACGCATATACGCCCGGATTTCACCTCAACCAATGGGCAGCGGAGGACTCCTTTCTGCGGGAGGAATTCAATAACGACAATCGCATTCTGGATGAGACGCTCCTCGGTCTGACCGGTCGGACCGACCTGCTGGAGCGGCAGGTGAAGCCGCTGGGACTGGAGGTCTATAACCTCATGCTGCAAAACTACTATGAGGGGAAAGAGACCGGATACCGGCAGGCCCTGGCCTTTGACGGCTTTCAGGACGATAGCTTCCTCGCGTCCGTGACCCCGGGGGCCTACCATGATGCAGCCCAGAAGCAGATCCGGATTTTACCGGATGTCCCCAATTTCAGCACGGGATTTGCGGCGGAGCCTGGGTACGATGACAGGGGAGATTCGAACCGGGAGCGGTTTGTCTTTGTCAGCTGGCCCGGACCGCAATATGAAACCGAAGAGACAAGCTTTATCCCAACCGGCTTTGGTACGCTGCAGCAGATCAAGATGCGTCTGGCCTGCGGCAGCTATTCTTCCGAAAATCAGAATTTGCAGACCCGGGTGGAGATCAAGCTGGGGGAGGAGACGCTGGGGATCAGCGACATTCAGGTAGTCCCCAATACTGCGGTGGTTGAGCTGACCTACCAGTTTTCCGGCGGGATACGGGTCCAGCCCTATCAGAGTTATACGTTGGTTCTGCGCAATGTGGGGGGAAAATATTATATCAAAGCCACCCGGATCAAGGCGGACAATAACAGTGATATGGGCTATACCTGTATCTATACCCCGGACAGTCTGGCCAGCGGAACGGTGACCAGCAAGGACATCACGCTGACCCAGGATTACCGGAAGGCCATTGCCTGGGTGCGTCATACGGGAACGGTGGGCATCAAGGTACGAGACTCCGCCGGAGGCTATACGGATCTGGTACAGGAGAGCGTACGCAATACAGAGGAACTGAACGGGAACGCCTGCCAGGAGAGTACCTTCTCCGTTTTGCTGCCGGATGGGACCAAAAACACATCCACAGCGGTACAGATGGTCCTGACCCGGGGAAGCGACGGGGCGGGCGTGCTCTACGACTACGGTGTGGCCTTCCTTTAACCGATTCCATAGAGCAATGAAAATCAGGGATACAGCAGGGACAGCGCCTGTTGTATCCCTGATTTTTTGATCATCATCGGTTGCTTTTTGCTGTTCCCTGTGGAAAAAGACGTCCTTTTCCAGTAGACGGGAGAGGGGAGGGTATGATATGCTGTGTGGAAAGAAGGTGATCGCATATGGGCCAGAAAGTACTCTTTACGGCCTCTACATATTCCCATATTCTGCATTTTCACCGCCCCTACCTGCGCCGTTTCCGGGAGGAGGGGTGGGTGGTCCATGTGGCCTGCGGCGGAGCACCGGCATCCATTCCAGAGGCGGATGAGGTGATCCACCTGCCCCTGGAGAAAAAGATGACGGCGCCCGCCAATTGGGCCGCCGCCCGGATGTTGCGCCGGAAGATCCGGGCGGAGCGCTATGCCCTCATTGCCACGCACACCTCCCTGGCCGCTTTTTTTACCCGTATGGCGGTGAAGGGGATGCGGGAGCGGCCCAAGGTGATCAACATGGTGCACGGCTATCTCTTCGATGACGATATGGCGCCGGTGAAGCGGACCATTCTGCGTACGGCGGAGCAGCTGACGGCAGGAGAGACCGACCTGCTCCTCACGATGAACCGAGCGGACCTAAATCTGGCCCACCGGTACCACCTGGGAAAGGAGATCGGCTCGGTTCCCGGCGTGGGGGTGGATTTTTCCCGCCTGGATGGGACCTCCAGGGAGCAGGGACTGGCGTTGCGGGTCCAGTATGGGCTGAAGGAGGAGGACTTTGTACTGGTCTATGCCGCAGAGTTCTCCCAGCGGAAGAGTCAGGCCGTGCTCATCCGGGCCATGGCGGAGCTGCCGGAGCGGGTGCACCTGATCCTCCCGGGTGAGGGCGCGCTGCTGGAGGAATGCCGGATGCTGGCGGCGGAGCTGGGGGTAGAGGAGCGAGTCCTTTTTCCAGGATACTGCACCCACATGGCGCCCTGGTATGCCGCCGCGGATGCGGCGGCTGCGGCCAGCCGGATCGAAGGGCTCCCCTTCCATGTGATGGAGGCCATGTATCTGGGACTCCCGGTGATCGCCAGCGCGGTCAAGGGACATGTGGATCTGATCGAAGAGGGCCAGAACGGATTGCTCTATCCCTATGGGGACAGCGAGGCCTTTGCCCGGCAGGTGCGGCGTCTCCTGGAGGAGCCAGGGCTGCGGGATGGAATGGCGGCACGGACACGGGCATCCGTTTTGCAGTATGGCCTGGAGCAGGTGCTGCCTCAGGTCTGGGACTGCTATACCGCGCTGTTCCAGGAGAGCCGGGAGAAAAGTTTGGTTCGGTAAGCAGGGCCGAATTTTGAAATGCAAATAGTATTTATGGATAAAAAAATAACAAGGGGGAATCGAATATGGGGCCTTTGATCCTCATTGCCGAGGACGATGCGGACATCCGCAGCCTGCTGCGCCTCTACCTGGAGGGGGAGGGGATGCGGGTACTGGAAGCGGCCGATGGGAATACTGCGCTGGAGCTGGCGCGGGAGCACACTCCGGATATGGCCATCCTGGATGTCATGATGCCGGGACTCAACGGCTTTGAGCTGACCAGGGCCCTGCGGCAGTACAGCGATCTGCCCATTCTGATCCTCTCGGCCAAGAGTCAGGACAACGACAAGATCCTGGGACTCAATCTGGGGGCGGACGACTACATTGCCAAGCCCTTCAATCCGGTGGAGATCGCGGCGCGGGTCAAGGCCCAGCTCCGCCGGACCGCGCGGCGCAGCGGGAATGTGCTCACCGTGCGGGACCTGGCGCTGGATACCGCCAGCTTCCAGCTGACCAAACGGGGAGAGTCCATCCTCCTCACACCCATGGAGTACAAGATCCTGGCCATGCTGATGCGCTCTCCCGGACGGATCTTTACCAAGATCCAGCTCTACGAAGGGGCCATCGGCACGTATTTTGAGGGGGATGACAACACCATGATGGTGCACATCTCCAAGCTGCGGGACAAGCTGGAGGATGATCCCAGACACCCGCAATACATCATCACCGTACGTGGATTGGGGTATAAGCTTGAAAAATAGAAGGGAAAGGGGCGGCCTCTTTGGACTCCTGGCCCGGAACTATCTGCTCTTTACCCTGGTGCTGCTCCTGCTGGCCGGAGGCGTCTTTGCCCTCTGGAATGCCTGGCTGCTCAACGTGTATCAGCCGGCCGACTGGCCGGGGCTGCTGGGGGATCATGCTCTGAACGAGGGCAGCTATGAACGCCTGAGGCATTATTTGAAGGGCGCAGGAGATGCCTTTGCCGTGTATGGAGCGGACGGTAGACTGGTGTACGCCACGGAGGAGAACTTTGATCCACACTGCCCGCCAGAGGTTTTGGAGACCGTGGTACCCTATGGAAGCTCGGTGGAGACACAGGCCTTTGAGAAGCTTGCAGAGGACGGCAGCCGCCGCTTTCTGGTCATCCGACATTTCTATGGAGAGGGGGCGGACGGCCAGGAGGAGCGCGTGGATGCCGCCCTGCTGGACCAGGAGTACCGGGTCATCTTCGGCGGGCTGGGGGACGGACGCAGCCGTTATACCCCGGAGGAATATGCCTATCTCTCCGGCCGTCGTTTTCCCGAGGACCAGCTGATCCGGGCGGAGTTTACCGACACGCAGGGGGAGCGCAGGACCATCCTGATGCGGGAGAAGCGGATGGGGACGGAGGAGTCCTACCAGTCCTATCTGGCGGCCCGATGGATCTGGCTGCTCTTCCTCCCACTCTATCTGGCAGCAGCGGGAGCCTTTATCGTCTGGATGAGGCGCAAGATCGGCCGTCCCCTCCGGCGGCTCAATGAGGCGGTGGAGGCGCAGGCCAGAGGGCAGATGGTACGGGTGGGAGACTGCGGCGGCCCCCGGGAGATCCGGCAGATCGGGGAGAGCTTTGACCGCTTTGCCGACCGCCTGGCCGAGAGCGAGGGGGAGCGAAAACGGCTGGATGAGGGGCGACAGAAGCTCATCGCCGATATTTCCCATGACCTCAAGACCCCGATCACCGTGATCGCAGGCTATGTGGACGCCATCTGTGACGGCAAGGTGCCGCCCGGAGAACAGGAGCCCTATTTGCGGGCCATCCAGAGCCGGGCTCAGGGATTGACGGAATTGATCAATGCCTTCCACGAATACAGCAAGGTGGAGCATCCGCAGTTCGTGCTTCAACTGGAGCGGACCGATCTGTGTGAATATCTGCGGGCCTATCTGGCGGGAAAATATGATGAGATCGATCTGGCGGGCTTTACGCTGGAGATATCCATTCCAGAGAGGGCGGTCTTCTGCGCGCTGGACCGGATGCAGTTCCGGCGGGTACTGGATAATCTGCTCTCCAATGCGCTGCGGCACAACCGGCTGGGAACCATCTTGTTCTTTGAGCTGACACAGGAGGAAAAAACGGTCCTCCTGCGCGTGGGGGACAACGGGGACGGCATCCCGCCCGAGCGGGCCCAGACCATCTTTGAGCCCTTTGTGGTGGGCAGTGAGGCACGGTCCGGAAAGGGAAGCGGCTTGGGCCTGGCCATCACGCGCCGGGTGATGGAGGGCCACGGAGGAGAGATCCGGCTGGAGCCCCATCCCCGCCCGGGGCGGAGCACGGAATTTGTTCTCACCCTGCCCCGTATGGAGGGATAGCAGGAAAAGCGATTGACAAGGAAAAAGATGCGGCCAGCCCTTTCACGGGGCTGGCCGCATCTTTTGCTGTCAACAAAATCGGAATCGTTATCCGCTGCACCGGACGATACAGGTGAGTTCCTTGCCGTCCACCTTGCAGATGAGGGTGGTGGTGCCTTTTCCCACCATGGAGACCAGGCCGCTGCTGTCCACCGTGGCCACAGCGGAATTGGCGGTGGACCAGGAGGGCGTGGACGTGGTACCCGATACGCTCATCTGTACCGTGGTACCCTTGGGCATGGTAAAGTCGGTCTTATTCAGCACCGGATTGCTGGTGGAGGTGGATGTGCCGGGCGTGGAGGAGGGAGCAGTGCTCGCTCCGGCGCCGGCCGGGGCATCAAAGCTGCACCGGACGATGCAGGTCTGGAAGATCTGCGTTCCCTTGAGGGTGGCCGTAATGGTCACGCTGCTCACGCCGCCGGACTTGCCCAGTCCCTTGACCGTGCCGTTTTCATCCACGCTGACCACATCGGGATTGCTGCTGGTCCACTCCAGATAGCCCACGCTGCCGCCGGGAGAGAAGGTGGCGTGGATGGTGTGGACCTGGCCGTAATTCTGCAGTGTGAAATCGCTCTGGTCCAGCGTAAAGCCTGTGGCCGTCTGATCGGGAGGCACTGTGGGCGAGGGAGAGACCTCCGGCGAGGGGGAGACCTCTGCGCTCGCCGAGGGAGCGGGGGTGGCCGAGGTAAGGGGCGTGGTGTTGCCCCGGTCGATCATGGGCTTGACAATGGAGACCACGATGCAGACCGCGGCCACGATAAAGGCCAGGGAGACCACCGTGCTGATGATCTTCGCAGGGGTGGGGCCGCTGGAATAGCCGCCGCCCCGGGTGTTGGTGGCCATGCGCCGTCCCGCCCGGCGGGAAGGACGGCCATCCTCTTCCTCCGGCGGACGGCCATCACAGAAGGGGCAGCGTTTATAAGTAGCGGCATAATCTTCGCCGCAGATATCACAGTGGATCATTTGATTGCGGGTGGGAGTCCGCGCCATAAAAAATCCCTCCGATTGACAAGTTTTATCCTCTCAGAACTTTATTTTACACGGGAATACAGGGTGCGTCAACGGTCGTGGGGAAATGTTCGGGAAAATTTAATAATCTGGGAGAATCCCAAGAGAGCGCCGGGAGAAAGGGCTCCCTCCTTGCATCTGACGGGGGATTCCAGTATAATCAAAAGATACGATAACCACGGAAGAGGTGGAGCAGATGAAGGGTTCCATGACCGCCGCGGCGGTACACAGACAATATGTGGATGGATTAAATGCGTTTTCCAGGCAGATCACCGATCCGGTCTTACGCGTGCGGCTGGGACAGGAGGCCGATGTGTTTTTCCGGGCCTGCGCCCTGGGGGTGTGGCAGCGGGATGGCGGAGCCCTCTCTCCGCGGCATGTGGAGTACTACAATGCCATTTACCAGCCGGGAAAGCCCGTCCCCTCCATCCTCTTCTGGGAATTGAGCACTGCCGTGAGCGAGTACCCCGGCTTCCGGCCTCTGGACTGCTTTGTGCGGATGCGCTCCTGTGACAAGGTGTCCGGCACTTCTCTGGCCAGGAGCTTTGTGGATCTGGTTACTCTGATGATCCTGCTCTTTGCGGCGGTGGACGACTGTGTCAGCCCGGAGGAGGCGTCCTTTGCCAAGGCCTGTGCCGATACCCTCTCCGCCCTGTGTGAGGGGGATGGGCTCAAAGCGGGGAAGGCGCCCCTGGACCCGATGGAATTTGTCACCCGCCGTCCGGCGGAGGAAAAGCCGGCGTCTTCCCAGCCCGTCCCCCCGCCGCCGGAGGAGAAGAAGCCGGAGACGGAGGAGAACCTCCCCACCGTGGAAGAGCTGCTGGCGGAGCTGGACAGTCTGTGCGGCCTGGAGCAGGTCAAGGCCGATGTCAAGAGCCTGATCAACCTGGTCAAGGTGCGCAAGCTGCGGGAGGAACACGGCCTGCCGGTGCCTCCCATATCCCTCCATCTGGTCTTCTTGGGCAATCCGGGCACCGGAAAGACCACGGTGGCCCGCCTGCTGGCCCAGATCTACCGGGCCATCGGGGTGCTCTCCAAGGGACAGCTGGTGGAGGTGGACCGGTCGGGCCTGGTGGCAGGATTTGTGGGGCAGACCGCCATCAAGACCCAGGAGGCGGTGCAGCGGGCCCTGGGCGGGGTGCTCTTTATCGACGAGGCCTATGCGCTGGCCGCCTCCGACCAGGCCAGTGATTTTGGGCGGGAGGCCATCGAGGTCCTGCTCAAAAACATGGAGGATCACCGAAAAGATCTGATCGTGATCGTGGCCGGGTATACCGAGGAGATGGGACGGTTCATTCACGCCAATCCAGGACTGGAGAGCCGCTTCAACAAGTACTTCTATTTTGACGATTACAGCGCCGACCAGCTGGTGGAGATTTTTCAGTCCATGTGCCGGAAAAACGGATATACATTGGACGAGGACGCCCAGGCCTTTGCAAAAGAGCTCTTTCAGGCCCTCTATGCCGAGCGGGATGAGAATTTCGGAAACGCCCGTGAGGTGCGCAATGTCTTTGAAAAAGCGGTGGCCCGGCAGGCCGACCGGGTGGCGCAGATGGAATCCCCCAGCCGGGAGGAGCTGATGGCCCTGTGCCGGGCCGATCTGGAAGAGGAGCGGGAGCGCGAGGGTGCGTAAGCTGGCCTCCTTTGCAGCGCCCTGCTCAGGGGCCATCCTGCTCGCCGTTTTGCTGCTGCCGGAGGGATGGCTGCTGCCGCTGGGGATCGGGTGTCTGTGTCTGGGCCTGGGTCTGCTCCTGCGGGAGGGAAAGGGACGCATGCTGCTGGTCCGGCTGAGCTGTTTTGGACTGGCAGCCGGGTTCCTGTGGACGGCCCTCTATCAGGGCCGCACTCTGGCGCCTGCCCGGCAGATGAGCGGAAGCGCGCATACGTTCACGGCTGTGGTGACTGACTGGCCTGCGGCCACGCGGTATGGCGCATCGGTGGAGATTGCCCTCCCGGCGGAGAACGGAACGGTGCTGGGGGCGGTGCTCTATGGAGATGAGTCGCTCCTGACCCTGCGGCCGGGGGACACGGTGCGGGGCAGTGCCGCGTTGGAACTGGCCCACACCGTGGGCGGGGAGGAGAGCGACACCTTCTATGCCAGGGGGATCTTTCTCACCGGCAGCCTCCGGGGTGCGCTGGAGGTGGACAGGCCGGAGCGGGCCCCCTTCCGGTACTGGCCCGCCTTCTGGGCGCGGCATCTGAAGGAACAGATCGCCCGCTCCTTCCCGGCCGATGTGGCAGGGCTGGTCTCCGGTCTGGTGACCGGGGACAAGAGCGGCCTGGATGATGCCACCTACACCGCTTTTCAGCGGACCGGGACGGCCCATGTGGTGGCGGTGTCCGGCCTGCATGTCTCCTTCCTGGCCGGGGTGGCCCTGCGCCTGCTGGGCCGGGGACGCCGCCGCACGGCGGTGCTGACCATTTTGCTCATGGCGGTCTTTGCGGGGATCGCGGGCTATACCCCATCGGTGCTGCGGGCCGCGTTCCTCCAGACCATGCTGCTGATTGCACCCCTGGTGGAGCGGGAGGGAGATGGACCCACCTCCCTGTCGCTGGCCCTCCTCCTTCTACTGCTCCAAAATCCCTATGCCGGAGCCGGGATCGGATTACAGCTCTCCTTCGCCTCGGTGGCCGGGATACAGCTGTGCGCGCAGCGGCTCTATGAGTGCTGGACCTGGTGGCTGCCCCGCCGGGTTCGGGGACTGCGGCGATGGGGAAAACAGGCCTTCCGGGTACTGGCGGCCTCACTGGCCACCACGTTGGGGGCCCTGCTCTTTACCACGCCGCTGCTGGTGATCTATTTTGGGGAACTCTCGCTGGTGGCGCCGCTGGCCAATCTGATGGTACTGGGCGCGGTGGCTGTGTGCTTTGCGGGCGGCTTGGGTGTGGCGGTGCTGGGGACCTTTGCCCCTGCCCTGGCCGGTTTTCTGGGAGAGGTGTTCGCGCTGCCCGGGCGGTATGTGCTGTGGGTGGTGCGTGGAATGAGCCGCTTTCCACTGGCCGCGGTGCCACTGGACAGCGTCTATCTGCGGGGATGGCTCATCCTGCTCTATACCATGTTGATTTTGTGGGCGATTTTGCGGAGAGGGCCGGGGAGATCTATCCGGCCGGTCATCCCACTGTGTGCCGGAGTCCTCTCCCTGTGCGCTGCCCTGATGTGCGGCGCGGCCGAGCTGCGACTGGCCGGACTGACCCTCTCGGTTCTGGATGTGGGACAGGGGCAGAGTGTGGCCCTCTTCTCCCAGGGGCGCGCCGCGCTGGTGGACTGCGGCGGCAGCGGCTGGGACAACAGCGGCGATGTGGCTGCCGACTACTTCCAGAGCCGGGGCGTGACGCGGCTGGATGCACTCATCCTGACCCATTTTCACGCCGACCACACCAACGGAGTGGAGCAGCTGCTGGAGCGCATGGAAGTGGAATTGCTGATTGCACCCGATGTAGAGGAGGAGAGCCCGGAGCGGCAGGCGCTGCTCTCCGAGGTAGAAGCGCATGGTACCCAGGTTCTGCTGCTGGACGAGAACGCACAGCTCACCCTGGGACAGACCGACATACAGATCTACCGTCCCATGGGAGACGGGGGAGGCAACGAGGAGGGGCTGTCTCTGCTGGCCTCCACGGACACCTTTGACGCCCTTCTGACCGGGGACATGAATACGGTCCTGGAGGAGCGGCTGGTGAAGTACGGCGCGCTGCCCGATGTGGATGTGCTGATCGCAGGACACCACGGCTCCAAATACGCCTCTTCGGAACGCCTGCTGGAGGCGGTCCGGCCGGAGTACGCCGTCCTCTCGGTGGGATATAACTCCTATGGACACCCCGCGCCCGAGACCCTTGCCAGGCTGGAGGCGGCGGGATGTGCCATTTACCGCACGGACTGGATGGGTACCATCACCTTCCGGGCGCGGGAATAACAGAAAGGAGGGCGGCCCATGGCCCCCAAAGCAAAGGCGGATGACACCGCCTATAAACAGCTGAAAAAGGATATCGCCGCCGGGACCATCGGCTCCCTCTACGTGTTCCACGGGGAGGAGTCCTACCTGCGGGATTTCTATCTGGGGAAGATGCGCCAGAAGCTCCTGCCGGCGGGGATGGAGGAGTTCAACCTCCACACCCTGACGGGGAAGGAATTTGACGTAAAAAAGCTCCAGGAGATGGTGGACTGCCTGCCCATGATGAGCGAGCGCACCCTCATCGTGGTCAACGACTACGACATCTATAAGGGAGACAAGGAGGGCCTGATCCGGGTCCTCTCCGACCTGCCGGAGTATGTGTGCCTGGTCTTTGTCTACGACCTGATCGAGTACAAGGCCGACGCCCGCACTAAACTGGCGGGACTGCTCAAGAACCGGGGGAGCGTGGTCCCCTTCAACCGGCAGGGACAAAACGATCTGGTGGACTGGATCTCCCGCCGGTTCCGGGCGCTGGACCATGACATCGGTACCGAGGACGCCAAGTATCTGATGTTCCTCTGCGGGGACCTGATGAACGGCCTGATCTCGGAGATCGGCAAGATCGGGGCCTATGCCAAGGGGCACCGGGTCACCCGGGCCGACATTGACGCGGTGGCCACCCCCCAGTTGGACGCGGTAGTCTTTCAGATGACCGACGCCATTGCCGCGGGAAATTTTGACCGGGCGGCGTCGGTGCTGGGGGACCTTTTCCACATGCAGGAGGCCCCCATCAAGCTGCTGGCTGTGCTGGGCAAGCAGATCCGGCAGCTCTACTCGGCCCGGCTGGCCCTGGAGCACCGGAAGGGGACCGCTTACCTCATGGAGCAGTGGGGCATGCGCAACTCCTATCCGGCGGAAAAGCTGATGAACGCAGCGCGGAAATTCTCCCTCTCCTGGTGCCGCCGGGCGGTCATCCGGTGCGGCGAGGTGGATCTGGCCATGAAGTCCACCGGCGCGGACGGAGAGGAGCTGCTCATCGGGCTCCTGATGGAGTTGGCTATGCCCGCCCGGGACCGGCGATAGGAGAACCCACAGAGAGGAGAACCAATTATGCTGCATATCCGGGAGGCAATCGTGGTGGAGGGCCGCTATGACAAACATACCCTGTCCCAGGTGGTGGACGCGCTCATCGTGGAGACCTCTGGCTTTGGCATCTTCAAGGACGGGGAACAGCTGGCCTTCCTGCGGAAGCTGGCAGAGGAGCGGGGGCTCATCATCCTGACCGACTCGGACGGCGCGGGATTTGTCATCCGGAATTTCCTCAAGGGGAGCATTCCGCCCCATCAGGTCAAGCACGCCTATATCCCGGACCGGTACGGCAAGGAGCGGCGCAAGCGCCAGCCGGGAAAAGAGGGCAAGCTGGGCGTGGAGGGGATGCGTCCCCAGGTCCTGGAGGAGGTCCTGCGCCGGGCGGGCGCCACCTTTCTGGACGGGACGGGAGAGGCTGCTCCGGCCGGGCGGCCGGTCACAAAGGCCGACCTGATGCGGGACGGGCTCACCGGGGGCGCCGGATCGGCCGAGCGGCGCCGTGCCCTCCAGCGGGCGTTAGACCTGCCTGAGCACCTCACCGCCAACGCGCTGGTGGAAGTGCTCAACCGGCTGTACGGCTATGAGGCCTACCGCCGGGCGGTAGAGGCGCTGGACCGGGAGGGGCAGGAGAACCCTCCGAACGAGATATAAAAGAACGAGGGACGCGTACCAAAACGCGTCCCTCATTTGTTGTAAGAGGAGATTATTGGTCCGTTCCGTGCCACGGGAGGAGCAGGGAGGAGTTGAGGATCACCAGCACCGAGCCGGCGTTGTGGACCAGAGCGCCCACCACCGGGCTGAGATCCCCGTGGATGGCAAGGGCGATGGCAACAAAGTTCAGCGTCATGGAGAGGACCAGATTCCACCGGATCGTGCGCATCATGCGCCGGGAGAGGCGCAGCAGATGGTGGAGCTCATGGATGGCGTCATTGACCAGGGCGATGTCGGCGGCCTCCACGGCCAGGTCGCTGCCCACGCCGCCCATGGCAATGCCCACCAGGGCGGTTTTCAGGGCTGGGGCGTCGTTGATGCCGTCTCCCACCATACACACCGGCTGCCCGCTGGACTGATAGGCGCGGATCTGGCGGAGCTTGTCCTCCGGAAGACAGCCGGCGTGGACCTCCGTGATGCCGAGCTGGGCTGCGATTGCGTGGGCGGCCTCCGCGTGGTCGCCGGTGAGGAGCACAGGAGTACTGCCCGCCTGGCGGAGCCGGGAGATGGTATCCGCCGCATCCGGGCGGAGGGTGTCGGACAGGGCCAGGAAACCCAGGACCGTCTGTCCGGAGGCCACATAGATGACGGTGCAGCCGGTCTGCTGCATCGCATGGGCCTCGGAGAGAAGGTGAGGCGGAAGGACACATCCGGCCCCTTCCAGAAGGAGCTGGTTACCGGCCAGGATCTCCTGACCGTCTACTGTGGCGCGGACCCCCTGGCCCAGGACCATCTCAAAGGCGGCGGGAGGCATAGGGAGAGAATTGCCGCGGGCCATCCACCCCTGTACGACGGCCTTGCCAAGGGGGTGTTCGGAGCGGCACTCCGCCCGGGCACAAAGGGCATAGAGGACCTCTTCAGAGCAGGCATCGTCCAGCGGGTGGACCGCCGCCACAGAGAGGGTGCCGCGGGTCAGGGTGCCCGTCTTGTCAAAGGCGACCCGGGTGACGGTGGAGAGGCGTTCCAGCGCGTCGCCCTCCCGCACAAGAAAGCCGTGCCGGGTGGCGTTGCCAATGGCAGCCATAATGGCAGTGGGGGTGGCCAGCACCAGGGCGCAGGGGCAGAAGACCACCAGAATGGTGACGGCGCGGATGGCCTGACCGGTCAGTGCCCAGGTGAGGGCGGCTGCGGTCAGGGCGATCACCACGATCCAGGTGGCCCAGCGGTCGGCCAGCCCAACGATCTTGGCCTTTCCAGCGTCGGCAGACTGGACCAGGCGGACCATACGCTGGATGGAGCTGTCCTCGCCCACCCGGGTGGCAACCATGTCAAAGGAGCCGAATTGATTGACGGTGCCGCTGGAGACCGGATCGCCCGGTCCCTTGTCTACCGGGAGCGATTCTCCGGTCATGACCGCCTGATTAACCGCCGAGGCGCCGGAGAGAATGGTGCCGTCCACGGGGATGGTTTCCCCGGGCAGGACCCGGAGGTGGTCGCCGATGCGCACCTCCTCCGCAGGGAGGATCTCCTCGGAACCGTCCAGAATTCGGCGGGCGGTGCGGGGGGTGAGATGGACCAGCTTCTCGATTCCGGCCCGGGCTTTGGCTACGGTGCGCTCCTCCAAAAGAGAGCCGATCTGCATGATAAAGGCCACTTCTCCTGCGGCAAAGATCTCGCCGATCAGGACGGAGGCGATCAGAGCCAGGGAGACCAGCAGGTCAGCCTTAATGTCAAAGCGGGTAAAGAGCCCCTCGGCGGCCTCTTTGAGGATGGGAATACCGCACAGAAGGATGGAAAGCCAGGCGGGATCGATGGGGAGTGCGCCAGGAAACAGAAAGCTGACCAACAGAGCAGCGCCGGACAGGAGGAGAAAGAGAAGGGCGCGCTTGCTCTCATCCAAGAGGATCGAAAGGGGAGAGGAACGCATATAAAATCGTCCTTTCTGAAAAGAAATGACCCGGGATGCCCTTATTATACCCATAGGGGTATGGGTAGTCAAGAAAAAAGAAGAGAGCCAGTCCGTTTGGACTGGCAGTCTCTTGTGAAAATGGGTATAATAGAAGGGAGCATCAGCTCATACGGGAGAAATGCTCGATGGCTTTGGCAAATTCCGCAATGGTCTTATCGGCATCTCCATGTTCGATGCCGTCACGCACACAGTGGTTCAGATGTCCCTCCAATACGACCTGCCCGACTTTGTGCAGAGCACTTTTGGCGGCATTGATCTGGACCAGGACATCCTCACAGGGGACATCCTCGTCCACCATTTTATCAATGGCCTGGAGCTGACCGATGATTTTTTTCAGCCTGCGGTGTAAATTGGCGGAGTCCATACATTGTTTCATGCGCTTACCTGCTTTCTGTCCGCGAAGATGATTCATTTTATCATAGAAAAAAGAAGGATGTAAAGAGACGGGCTGGCAAAGGAGAGGCGGGCATAAAAAATATTTTGGCAAAAAAGAAAAAAACACTTGACGAATGGGTAATTGCGTGGTATCTTAATAACTGTAAATGATAATCATTACTGATTATAAACCACAACTGTTTTGGAGAAATAGAATTTTATTTAGGAGGAACATTTTATGAAGAAGTTTGTTTGCTCTGTCTGCGGTTACGTCCACGAGGGTGAGTCCGCTCCCGACATCTGCCCCATCTGCAAGGCCCCCAAGGAGAAGTTCGTTGAGCAGGCCGGCGAGAAGAGCTGGGCTTCCGAGCACGTGGTGGGCGTGGCTCAGGGCGCTCCCGAGGAGATCATGCAGGGCCTGCGTGAGAACTTCCAGGGCGAGTGCACCGAGGTCGGTATGTACCTGGCTATGGCCCGCGTGGCTCATCGCGAGGGTTACCCCGAGATCGGCCTGTACTGGGAGAAGGCCGCCTATGAGGAGGCTGAGCACGCCGCTAAGTTTGCTGAGCTGCTGGGCGAGGTCGTGACCGCTTCCACCAAGAAGAACCTGGAGATGCGTGTGGACGCCGAGAACGGCGCTACCCAGGGCAAGACCGACCTGGCTAAGCTGGCCAAGCAGCACAACCTGGACGCCATCCACGACACCGTGCACGAGATGGCTCGCGATGAGGCCCGTCATGGCAAGGCTTTCGAGGGCCTGCTGAAGCGTTACTTCGGCTAATCTATGAAGCAAGGGTTCCCCGGTCCAATGGACCGGGGAACTTTTTTGTCGTGGCGGGCCTCGTCACCGAGCGTTTTGGCGAAGCCAAAACCTCGATGCCGGGCGGATTCACTCCGCCCGAGCAGATGAAATCATTGGGGTCCCCATGGGACTTATCTCATGGGGATTGCCCGCCACGGCAAGGCTTTCGAGGGCCTGCTGAAGCGTTACTTCGGCTAATCCAAATCGGATAAAAAAGCACTTTTCGAGAGGGAACCGGGAAACCGATTCCCTCTCTTTTTGCGCTTGTGATGCCGAAGTGTGCAACTTGGTGTGCAACTTTTCCTCTCTTCACACTTTTTTGACATTCACAGGTGCAATTACCAGACTTGCGTCAGGCTGTTAATCTGAAATGTATGTGTGCTCACAGAGACGACGGTAAAATCACAGCTTCCTGTTAAACGGTTGGTATTTCGGTCGCACTCGATGCGATAAGAATGGGTATATTCGCCGCTGAATGTGATATAGTCTCCGATGTTTTCTGTGGTCAATACAATATCCTGACTGGATAGTGTTTGTGGAGGATCTGCTGAGTTCCGCGGTGCACGGATTCCTGTCCTAGAATGGTAAAAAAAGTAAAAACAAAGCGAAAAATACCGTATTTTGAGACTGCGACAATTTACAATACTATATCATGTGGAAAACACGGTGGACAATGTGGACAAGTGCAAAAAACGGGAGACCGCACAGGGCGGTCTCCCGGGAGAGGGTATTTGCTTCAAATAGGAAAATATTAGGATACGATCTCGCCAGTGAGGACGGTTTTGCTGTCCACTTCCAGCGCGCCGTCCCGGACATCCACCGTGAGGGTGTCGCCGGGCAGGACCTGGTCGGCGATGATCTTGCGGCTGATGAGGGTCTCCACCGTATGCTGGAGATAGCGGCGCAGGGGACGGGCGCCGTAGATGGGATCGTAGGCGGCGTCAATGATGAACTGCTTGGCCGCGTCGGTGAGGGTGCAGGAGAGCTGCTTCTCATGCAGACGGTCGTTGAGCTCGTGGACCATCAGGTCGATGATGTGGGTGATGTTGTCCTTGGTGAGGGGCTTATAGAACACGATCTCGTCCAGACGGTTGAGGAACTCCGGCCGGAAGGAGCGCTTGAGCAGCTCGTTGACCTGCTCTTTGGCCGTCTCGCTGATCTCGCCATCGGAGCCGATGCCGTCCAGCAGGTACTGGGAGCCCAGGTTCGAGGTGAGGATGATGATGGTATTTTTGAAATCCACGGTGCGGCCCTGGCTGTCCGTAATGCGGCCGTCGTCCAGGACCTGGAGCAGGACGTTGAAGACGTCGGGATGGGCCTTCTCCACCTCATCGAAGAGGATGACGGAGTAGGGCTTACGCCGCACCGCCTCGGTGAGCTGACCGCCCTCCTCATAGCCCACATATCCCGGAGGGGCACCGATGAGGCGGGAGACCGAGAACTTCTCCATATACTCGCTCATGTCGATGCGTACCATGTTCTTCTCGCTGTCAAAGAGGGCCTCGGCCAGGGTCTTGGCCAACTCGGTTTTACCCACGCCGGTGGGGCCCAGGAAGAGGAAGGAGCCAATGGGACGGTTGGGATCGGCGATGCCGGCCCGGCTTCTCAGGATGGACTCGGAGACCAGACGCACGGCCTCGTCCTGTCCCACCACCCGCTGGTGGAGGATGTCCTCCAGGTGGAGGAGCTTCTCCCGCTCGCCCTCCATGAGCTTGCTGACCGGGATACCGGTCCAGCGCTCGATGATGCGGGCGATCTCTTCCTCTGTGACCTTGTCCCGCAGAAGGGAGGCCTCCCGGCCCTGCTGAGCCACGGCCTCCTCGGCCTCGAGGGCACGGCGGAGCTCGGGGATGCGGCCGTACTGGAGCTGAGCGGCCTTCTCCAGATCATACTCCCGCTGGGCCTTCTCCAGCTGGGCGTTGGCCTCCTCCAGCTCGGCCCGGAGCTGCTGGACCTTGCCGATGGCGTTCTTTTCGTTCTCCCACTGGGCCTTTTTCGCATTGAACTCGTCCCGCATCTCGGCCAGTTCCTTCTGGATCTCCTCCAGATGTTCCCGGGAGAGAGCGTCATCCTCCTTCTTGAGGGCGGCCTCCTCGATCTCGTGCTGGATGATCTTGCGCTGGATCACATCCAGCTCGGTGGGCATGGAGTCGATCTCGGTGCGGATCATGGCGCAGGCCTCGTCGATGAGGTCGATGGCCTTGTCGGGGAGGAAGCGGTCGGTGATATAGCGGTTGGAGAGGGTGGCGGCGGCGATGATGGCGCCGTCCTGGATCTTCACGCCGTGGAAGACCTCGTAGCGCTCCTTCAGGCCGCGGAGGATGGCGATGGTGTCCTCCACCGTGGGCTCGTTGACCAGTACGGGCTGGAAGCGGCGCTCCAGAGCGGCGTCCTTCTCGATATACTGGCGGTACTCGTTGAGGGTGGTTGCGCCGATGCAGTGGAGCTCACCCCGGGCCAGCAGGGGCTTGAGCAGGTTGCCTGCGTCCATGGCGCCCTCGGTCTTGCCGGCGCCCACGATGGTGTGGAGCTCATCGATGAAGAGGATGATGCGTCCCTCGCTCTTCTTGACCTCGTTGAGGACGGCCTTGAGCCGCTCCTCAAACTCGCCGCGGTACTTGGCGCCGGCGATGAGGGAGCCCATGTCCAGAGCGAAGATGGTCTTATCCTTCAGAGAGGTGGGCACATCGCCCTTTACGATCCGCTGGGCCAGCCCCTCGGCGATGGCAGTTTTGCCTACGCCGGGCTCGCCGATGAGGACGGGGTTGTTCTTGCTCTTGCGGGAGAGGATGCGGATCACGTTGCGGATCTCGTCATCCCGGCCGATGACCGGGTCCAGCTTGTTCTGCCGGGCCCGCTCCACCAAGTCGGAGCCGTATTTCTTCAGGGCGTCGTAGGTCTCCTCCGGGTTGTCCGAGGTGACGCGCTGGTTGCCGCGGACGGCCGAGAGGGCCTGCAGGATCCCCTCCTTGGTCACGTTGTAAATGCGGAAAAGCTCCTTCAGAGCGGCGTTGGGGTGCTCCGCCAGCGCCAGGAGCAGATGCTCCACCGAGACATATTCATCTTTCATGGAGGCGGCGATGGACTCGGCGCTATTGAGAGCCTGGTCCACGTCCTGGGCCACATAGACCTTGCCCTGCTCCCGGCCGGAGCCGGTGACACGGGGCAGCTTTTCCACCTCGGCCTTGACCGCGGCGGTGAGAGAGGGGACAGTCAGGCCCATGTGGGTGAGCAGCTGGGGGATCAGACCGTTTTCGGCCAGCAGAAGGGCGAGCAGGATATGGGGCTGCTCGATCTGCTGATTGGCGTATTCGGTGCAGATGGCCTGGGCGTTCTGGATGGCCTCCAGGGATTTCTGGGTATATTTCTGAGCGTTCATAACGCAGTTCACATCCTTTCAAAAGAAACGGTGTTCCATTGGGGTCATTCCCGCCCCAATAGATAATCGGTGGTAACATGATAGTAGTCAGCCAGTACAGCCAGATGGCGCAGGGGCAATTCCCGCTTTCCGGTTTCGTATGTGCTATACACCCGTTGGTCAATCCCGAGCACTTCGGCTACCTGGCGTTGGGTCAAATCAAAATCTTCGCGCAATTCTCGCAGACGTGGTAGATACATGAAGCGTCACCTCATCTGCATTATATGCTACTATCATTTGATAGGGTTGATTCTACTATCAAACAATAGTAGAATAATAAATGAGGTGATAAATATGAAAACCACGCGTTACTACATGGTGGAGGCGGAGGTATGTGGGACGTGCAAATATTACCACCAGCACTTCGTGCTGGGACGGGGCGAACGCTTTCACCCCCTCTGGTATGGGCACTGCGGCCGACGGGGAATGCCCCATCCCCAGCCGGGCGAGGTCTGCCCCCACTGGACCCCCGCGCTGAAAACGGAAGAGGAGCCGGCCAGTGTGGACTGACCGGCTCCCCGTCTGCGAGGTTTAGTCGATGGCGATGCGCTTGGCCTCGGGCACAACGGGGCGGGCCTTGGGGAGCCGGAGCTCCAAGATGCCGTCCTTATAGGCGGCGGTGATGCCGCTCTCGTCGATGCCGGTCACGTCAAAGCTGCGGGAGAAGGTGCCGTAGCGGCGCTCCCGCCGGATGTACTGGCCCTTCTGCGCCTTGTCCTCCTCACTCTCGCTGCGCTGGGCAGCGATGGTGAGGATGCCATCCTTCAGATCCAGTCGGATGTCCTCTTTGCGGAAGCCGGGCAGCTCGCATTCTAAAATAAAGTGCTCGCCGGCGTCCCGAATGTCGGTGCGGAAGGCGGGCATATTGGCGCCGCTCTCCCCGAAGAATTTGCGCTGGAAATTATCAAAGGTGTCGAAAAAGTTGTCATTTGTGCGCTCAAACGGAAGCATACCAAACATAATGAAGGTCTCCTTTCAGATTTACGGCGGAGAACAGAGATTAGCAATGAAAGAAAAGGACTGCTATTTCAGCGGTTTTCTCTCTGGTCTGAGCCGCTGTGAGGAGGTCCGGAGAACACCGGTTTGCCTTCTCACCTCGTTTTGTTGCCTCTAGTATAGAGCGAGTTTATGAACAAATATACAATAAATTATGTCTAAATTGTAAACTTAGCACTCTGGCGTTAAGAGTGCTAATTCTAGATCCGAAGGAATTCCCGGCGCTTGACGGCCGCACCGGCCAGGGCGGTCAGCAGCTCGGCGGCGGGGAAGGCCAGCCATACGCCGGTCAGTCCGAAGAGCAGGCCGAAGCAGAGGGCCAGCACCACGATCCCCACAAAGCCCCGGAAAAAGGAGAGAAGGGAGGAGGGGAGGGGCCGCTCCGTGGCGCCCAGATAGGATGCGGTGATAAGGTTGAAGCCCACAAAGAGGAATCCGAGGAAGTACAGGTGCATCCCGCCCTCGGCCAGGGACTGGAGGGCCGGGTCCCCGGCGGAGTTGAAGAGGGCCACCAGGGGCGGGGCGGCAAAGAGACCCAGCGCGGTGATTCCCACGCCGAACACGGTGGCCAGGATCAGGGCCATGCGGTAGAGGGTGCGCTGCCGGGGCAGGTCCCCCCGGCCGCAGGCCTGGCTGACCAGGGGCTGGGTTCCGTTGGAGATACCGTTGAAGATACCCAGCATGACGAAGGCCAGATTGGCCACGATGCTGTACGCGGCCACCCCCAGGTTTCCGGCCAGGTGGAGGATCAGGAGATTAAAGACCACGAGCACCACACTGGTGGAACACTCGTTGAGGAAGGCCGCGCCACCCAGCGCGGAGAGGGAGAAAAGATGGCGGGGGCGCATGGGCTCACGGACCAGGCGGAAGCGGCTGCGCCCGGTGAGAATGTGGAGGGAGGAGAGGAGCAGACCCACCACCGGGGCCACGCCGGTGGCAAAGGCCGCACCGAAGATCCCCATATCCAGGGGATAGAGGAACACATAGTCCAGCACGATGTTGGTCAGGCTGCCGGTGAGCATGGCCGCCATGGCCAGCTTGGGGTTGCCGTCGTTGCGCACAAAGGCGGTCATGACCTGGTTGAGGATGAAGAAGGGCGCAAAGGAGAGCGCGGTGCGCAGATAGGTGGCGCACATGGGCAGAATATGTCCCTCGGCCCCCAGCAGCGCGGCCAGCGGGCGGGCAAAGAACAGTCCGCACAGGGCAAAGAACAGTCCAAGACCCGCGCCGGTCAGAAAGGCGATGGTAAAGGTGCGGTTGGCCTCCCGCTCCATGCCCTGGGCCTGAAAGATGGAGTAGCGCGCGCCGCCGCCGATCCCCAGCATCATGCCCAAACCGTTGAGAAGCCCGAAGACAGAGATGGCCAGATTGAGGGCGGTGAGTCCGTCGGCCCCCAGACGGCTGGCCACAAAAAAGGTATCGGCCAGAATATAACATGAGAGGCCCAGGGAACCCAGAATATTGAGGGTCACATAGGTGGTGAATTCTCGGTACAGAGCAGATTGTCTCATGGCGGCACATCCTTTGTTCAGAGGAATCGGACCGGGAGGGAGTATCCCGGACACAAAAAAAGCGCCTGCGGCATATCCCTTCAAAGACCTACGGGATATGTACAGGCACTCGGTCTCCAGACATCCGGTGATGCGCTGGAGCGAGGATTGACTTGACGCTGTCCAAGATACCAGATGGAATCCCAAACGTCAAGACTTTTTTGTGGTATTTGCGTTGGGTTTGACTCTTTACGCTCTCCGGAAAAAAGACTATACTATTCCCCATATGTACCACATTTAGAGAAAGGAGAAGGAGAGTATGAGACGGACCAACGACTTGGGACGTGACCCGGTAGGGAAGCTGGTGCTTCGCCTGGCCATTCCCACGATGCTGGCCCAGCTGGTCAACGTGCTTTACAGCATCGTGGACCGGATGTATATCGGAAATATCCCCGACATCGGGGGACTGGCACTGGCAGGGGTGGGTGTATGCGGACCCATCGTGACCCTGCTCAGTTCGTTTGCCAGTCTGGTAGGACTGGGAGGCAGCCCCATCATGGCCATGCGCATGGGAGAGGGCCGGAAAGAAGAGGCCCGGCGCATCCTGAACAACTGCTTTCTCATGCTGCTGGTTCTGTCCCTGGTGCTGACGGTGAGCTTCCTGCTGGCCAAGGACCATCTGCTCATGTGGTTTGGCGCCAGTGAGATCACCTTCCCCTATGCCAACACCTATATGACCATCTATACGGCGGGAACCTTTTTTGCCCTGATGGCCAACGGCATGAACAACTTTCTGATCTGCCAGGGATTTTCCGGGCTGGGCATGGCCACCGTGATGCTGGGCGCGGTGCTCAACATCATTCTGGACCCCATCTTTATCTTTGGACTGAAAATGGATGTGGCCGGTGCGGCACTGGCCACCGTGATCTCCCAGATGGCCTCCTGTGCCTTTGTGCTGGGGGCTCTGCTGCGCAAACGCATGCCGGTACGCCTGGGGTGGGGCGGCTTTGACGGGGCCATCATGCGCCGGGTACTGGTCTTTGGACTGTCCCCCTTCCTGATCATCGCCACCGACAGTGTGCTGCTCATCATCCTCAACACGGTGCTCCAGCGCTATGGCGGGCCGGGGCTGGGCGATACGCTGGTGACCTGCGCCACCATTGTGCAGAGCTATCTGCTCCTCATCACCATGCCCATGGGCGGAATGACCCTGGGGACCCAGCCGGTGGTCAGCTTCAACTTTGGGGCGGGTGCCCCTGAGCGGATCAAAAAGGCCATTCAGACCATCGTGATCCTGTGCCTGATCTTCTGCGGTGTGATGATGGTGGTCACCTATACGGTCTCTCCGCTCTTTGTGCGCCTCTTTACCTCAGACGGAGAGATCGCCGCCCGGTCGGTGCGCTACATCAAGATGTTCACCTGTATGATCATCCCTCTAGCGGTACAGTATCCGCTGGTGGACGAGACCACGGCCCTGGGCCGGGTGCGGCGGGCGCTGTTCTGCTCCCTGTTCCGCAAGAGCGTCTTTTTGGCGGGCCTCCTGCTGTTGCCCTATTTCTTTGGGGCGGAGGCCACCTTCTTCTCGGAGCCCATTGCCGATCTGGTGGCGGCCACTGTGACCACGATCCTCTTTGTGCGGGGCTTCCCCCAGGTGCTCCTGGAGTGCACCCATGGCGGAGAGCGGCGTGTCATATAAATCAAACAGCCCGGAGCGTCTTTCAAAGACGCTCCGGGCTGTTGCATGTTCAGGGCATCATCACGCCGGCGCGAAGAAGCGGGGGGCGGATCATCTCCCACAGGGGGACGGCTACCGCCACGGCCAGAATGGCGTTGATGGTAGAGGTCAGACACTTGGTAGCCAGGAAGATCAGCATGGGCGAGCCGGGGGAGAGGCTGAACACAAAGGCGCCCATGAGCCAGCTCTTGCAGAAATAGAGGACCACATAGACCAGGGAGCCCACAATGGCGCCGGACAGGTTCCAGCGGAAAGAGAGGCTTTTGCGTCCATGCCAATGGGCGATCAGACCGGTGAAAAAGCCGATGAAAAATTTGTTGATAAAGGTGATCCAGGCCTCTGGGGCGTACATCGGGTTGGTCAGGTCGTAGAGGGCGGAACCGATGGCGCAGGAGAGGCCGCCCACGGGGCCCAGCAGCAGGCCGGAGAGGACGCACATGATGTTGCCCAGCTGGATGGCGGCGTTGTCCACCGAGATGGGGATCAGGATGCGGAAGCCGGAGAAGATGAGCACCAGGGCGGACATGAGGCCGATCAGCACGATTTTATGGGTGGTAAAGCGGGAGCGGGTAGAGATCTTCATAAGCAGACACTCCAATCAAGATAACAGACATGTCCCTCATTATAGCGCGCCGGGCTCCGGGATGCAAGCGGCCCAGAGTCGTGGAGAGGTTCTCCGGCGATGCTTGACGAGGGAAGGATGAAAAGAAAAAACGCTGAAACAGGCGGACTCCATTGACACAGGCCTGTCGATTTAGTAAGATAAAGCGACAGAATTTTTCTATTCCAAAGAAATCAGGTGAGTCCACAATGAAGAAGCCCTTTGTCACCCAGGAGCAGCTCCAGAACATTGCCGCGCAGTATCCCACGCCCTTTCATCTCTATGATGAGCGGGGCATCCGGGAAAATGCCCGCCGGCTGAAGGCGGCTTTTTCCTGGAATCCCGGATTCCGGGAGTATTTTGCCGTCAAGGCCACGCCGACGCCCGCCATTCTCAAGCTCCTGCGGGAGGAGGGGTGCGGTGTGGATTGCTCCTCTCTGACCGAGCTGATGATGTCCGAGCGCTGCGGCTTTGGGGGAGAGGAGATCATGTTCTCCTCCAACGACACTCCGCCGGAGGAGTTTTCCATGGCCCACCGCCTGGGAGCCACTATCAATCTGGACGATATCACCCATATCGACTGCCTGAAGGAAACCTTGGGCACCCTGCCCGAGACGGTCAGCTGCCGGTTCAATCCGGGGGGCGTGTTCTCCATCGGGGCCTCTAAGGAGGGGTTCCAGGTCATGGATAACCCGGGCGACGCCAAGTACGGCTTTACCCGGGGGCAGCTCTTTGAGGGCTTCCGCCGGCTGAAGGAGTTGGGGGTGAAGTACTTCGGCCTCCACTCTTTCCTGGCCTCTAACACCCTGTCCAACGAGTACTATCCCACCCTGGCGGGCATCCTCTTCCAGCTGGCCGCCGACCTGAAGCGGGAGACCGGATGCCACATCCGCTTCATCAACCTCTCGGGCGGCGTGGGCGTGCCCTACCGCCCGGAGCAGACCGCCAACGACATCTTCGCCATCGGCGAGGGGGTGCGCAGACAGTATGAGTCCATTCTGGTGCCGGCCGGGATGGGGGATGTGGCCATCTTCACCGAGCTGGGCCGATTCATGCTGGCCCCCTACGGCTGCCTGGTGACCCGGGCCATCCACGAAAAGCACACCTACAAGGAGTACATCGGGGTGGACGCCTGCGCCGCTGATCTGATGCGCCCGGCCATGTACGGGGCCTATCACCACATCACCGTCATGGGGAAGGAGGACGCCCCCTGCGACCATATCTATGATGTGACCGGCTGCCTGTGCGAGAACAACGACAAGTTTGCTGTGGACCGCGCTCTGCCCCGGATCGACATGGGGGACCTGCTGGTCATCCACGACACCGGCGCCCACGGACACGCGATGGGCTACAACTACAACGGCCGCCTGCGCTCGGCGGAGATCCTCCTGCGGGAGGACGGCTCTACGGAGCTGATCCGCCGGGCTGAGACGCCGGAGGACTATTTCGCCACCGTGGTGTGGTGAGCAAAAGCCGCCCTCCGTCCCTGCTGCACCGGCAGAGGACGGAGGGCGGCTTTTCCCATTCCGGAAAGAGAACTCAGGAACGGCGGGAGTCTTTGCGCTCCTGCCGCTTTCCGAAGTAAACCGCCAGGAAGATCACGGTGATGATGTTGACCGAGCAGAAGCCCAGCAGGCCCATGAGGAGAAGCTGGGCCCCTGCCTCACCGCCGGCGGAGGACTGGGCGATCAGTACCCCGGCCACGCCCAGAGAAAAGAGGAGGGAGAGGACGGGCAGGATGAGCCCCGGCCACCGGCTGGGGAGCGCGGACAGGACGCTTTGAAGGGCACACAGGGCGGCAAAGCAAGCCGCCAGCAGGACAAAACCCAGGACAAAGGGCAGCATGGAGACACTCCTTTTCACATAAAAACTGGATTGGAGATATTATAATGCCGGAAACAGGGAATTGTCTACCCTTGGAGCGGGAAAGAGGGGGCCCGGACTTGTAAGAATGGCCCGAAAATGGTATAATAATACGACTTTACAGCAACCGATTGAAGGAGAGAAGAGAGTTATGACTTACAAGGAAGAATTTATCACCTTCATGGTGCGCTCCGGCGTGCTGACCTTCGGCGACTTCACCACCAAGTCCGGCCGCAAGACCCCCTATTTCATCAACACCGGCAACTACAAGACCGGCGCTCAGGCCGCCAAGCTGGGCGACTACTACGCCGCCTGCATCCAGGAGAACCTGCCCGAGGGCGTGACCTGCCTCTTCGGGCCCGCCTACAAGGGCATCCCGCTGGCCGTAGCCGCTGCTTCCTCCCTGTACCGCAATTATGACCGGGATCTGCCCTACTGCTTCAACCGCAAGGAGATCAAGGACCACGGCGAGGGCGGCTCCATGGTGGGCTACAAGCCCCAGGACGGGGACGACGTGGTCATCGTGGAGGACGTGGTCACCGCCGGTACCGCCGTGCGGGAGTCCATCGAGCTTTTCAAGCACGTGGCCAAGGTGAACATGAAGGCCCTCATCGTCTCGGTGGACCGCATGGAGCGGGGCACCAAGGACTGCTCTACTCTGGATGAGCTGCGCCAGGACCATGGCATCGCGGTCTATCCTATCGTCACTGTGCGGGAGATCATTGCCTTCCTGCACAACCGGGAGATCGACGGCAAGGTCTACATTGACGACGCCATGAAGGCCCGCATGGAGGCCTATCTGGCGGAGTACGGCCCCCGGGCGTAATCCATGGGGATCCACGACGGACACCGGCAGCGGCTGAAACGCGAATTTCTGGCCCGGCCGGAGTCCTTCCCCGACCACAAGGCGCTGGAACTGCTCCTCTTCTATGCCAATCCCCGGAGCGACACCAATCCGCTGGCCCACGACCTGATCGAGCGTTTCGGTTCCCTCGCGGGGGTACTGGACGCCGCGCCGGAGGAGTTGGAGAAGGTCAAAGGGGTGGGAGAGCACGCCGCCGTGCTCCTCAAATGCGTCAAGGAGCTTTCCGGCCGCTATCTCACCTCCCGGGCCAGTCTGGACGGGATCGTGGAGGACACGCGGACGGCCTGCGCTCTGCTGCGGCCCTACTTCTTCGGGGCCAGGAATGAGCGCGTGTGCGTGCTGTGCATGGACGGCAAGCGCAAGGCGCTGGGTGTGCGGCCGGTGGGGGAGGGCAATGTGAACGCTGTGGAGGTCACCAGCCGCCGCATTGCAGAGGCCGCGCTGGCACTCAATGCCACGGGGCTGATTCTGGCCCACAACCATGTCTCCGGCCTGGCCTTTCCCTCGACGGAGGACAAGCTCACCACCCGGCAGCTGGCGGAACTGCTGGCCCGGCTGGGGGTGGAGCTGGTGGACCACATCATCTTTACCGATGATGACGCAGTATCCCTGCGGGACAGCGGCTTTTTTGCCGTCATCTGACACTTGAATTAGAACGTGCGTTCTGATACAATGGACGTGCGGCAACCGCGGGGGGATGTGGATGCACGTCGCCCCGCGCCCTTTTTCCGGGGGAGAACACCCGGCAGATCACAAGAGCAAGGAGGAGGAGACATGCCTGATTTTCAGGTGGTATCGGAATACCGGCCCGCGGGCGATCAGCCGGAGGCCATCGAGGCCCTGGCCCGGGGCGTGGAGATGGGCTTGCAGGAGCAGACCCTGCTGGGAGTCACAGGCTCGGGCAAGACCTTCACCATGGCCAAGACCATTGAGCGCATCCAGCGCCCCACCCTGGTCCTGGCCCACAATAAGACCCTGGCCGCCCAGCTCTGCGCCGAGTTCCGGGAGTTTTTTCCCCACAACGCGGTGGAGTATTTTGTCTCCTACTACGACTACTACCAGCCGGAGGCCTATATCCCCCATACCGACACCTATATTGAGAAGGATGCCGCCACCAACGATGAGATTGACCGCCTGCGCCTCTCGGCCACCTGCGCCCTGCTGGAGCGGCGGGACGTGATCGTGGTCTCCTCGGTTTCCTGCATCTACGGCCTGGGCGAGCCGGAGGATTTCGCCAAGATGATGGTCTCTCTCCGGGTGGGCAGCACTCTGGAGCGGGACGAGCTCCTCCGGCGTCTGGTGGAGATCCGATATGAGCGCAACGACATCGCCTTTGAGCGCAATATGTTCCGGGTACGGGGGGATACCGTGGAGATCTTCCCGGCCTACTGGAAGGACACCGCCATCCGGGTGGAGTTCTTTGGGGACGAGATCGACCGCATCAGCGAGATCAATGTGGTCACCGGCGCCGTCATCCGGAACCTGAATCACATCCCCATCTGGCCCGCCACCCACTATGTCACCCCGAAGGAGAAGATGGATGCCGCCATCGGGGAGATCTACCGGGAGCTGGAGGAGCGGCTCAAGTTCTTCCAAGACAACGAGCAGCTGGTGGAGGCCCAGCGCCTCAAGCAGCGGGTGCTCTATGACATCGAGATGATGCAGGAGCTGGGATACTGCTCCGGTATCGAGAACTACTCCCGGGTCATCGAGGGGCGGCCGGTGGGGTCCCCGCCCCATACCCTGCTGGACTATTTTCCCAAGGACTTTGTCCTCTTCATCGACGAGAGCCATGTGACCCTCCCCCAGGTGCGGGCCATGTACAACGGAGACCGGGCCCGTAAGACCACGCTGGTGGACTACGGCTTCCGCCTGCCCTGTGCATTTGATAACCGCCCGTTGAAATTTGAGGAATTTGAACAGAGAGTAAACCAAGTCATCTATGTCTCGGCCACGCCCGGGGAGTATGAGCGCACCCGCTCCGGCCAGATCGTGGAGCAGGTCATCCGGCCCACGGGACTTCTGGATCCCCGGATCGAGGTCCGGCCGGTGGAGGGACAGATCGACGACCTCATCGGCGAGATCAACGAGCGCACCGAGCGGAAGGAGCGGGTGCTGGTCACCACCCTCACCAAGAAGATGGCAGAGGATCTGACCACCTATCTCCAGGGAGCGGGCATCAAGGTGCGCTATATGCACCACGACATCGACACCATGGAGCGCATGGAGATCATCCGGGACCTGCGCCTGGGGACCTTCGACGTGCTGGTGGGCATCAACCTGCTGCGGGAGGGGCTGGACCTGCCCGAGGTGAGTCTGGTGGCCATCCTGGACGCGGACAAGGAGGGCTTCCTACGCTCCGAGACCTCCCTCATCCAGACCATTGGCCGGGCGGCCCGCAACGCCGACGGCCTGGTGGTCATGTATGCCGACACGATCACCCCCTCCATGCGCCGGGCCATCGACGAGACCGAGCGGAGACGGGCCAAGCAGGACGCCTTCAATCAGGCACACGGCATCGTGCCCAAGACCGTCATCAAGTCGGTGCGGGAGCTCATCCGCCTCTCGGAGGAGGAGAAGAAGGACCGGGAGGCCAAGCACGCGGGCAAGATGACCCGAAGCGAGCGGGAGGCCGCCATCAAGAAGCTGGAAAAGGAGATGAAGGAGGCCTCTCAGCGGCTGGAATTCGAGTACGCTGCCGTCCTGCGGGACCGGATCATCGAACTGCGGGGGCAGTCCTGACACCGATCACACCGACCGAACGAGAAAGGGCGTGTTTGTATGAAAAAGAGAATGGAATTCCTCTGTACCACCGCGATCTTCTCTGGTATTCTTCTCCTGCTGTTGGGCATCCTGTTTGCGGCGGTGCTCTCGGGGGACCCGGGCGCGGGCGCCTCGGTGGAAGAACAGGCCGCCGCGCTGGGCTGGATGCGGGCCGGACAGGTCAATGCCGTGGCGGGAGCGATTCTCTTTGCCTTGGGGCTGGGCCTGCGGCTGTGGATGGGCCGCCAGCCCCGGCAGCGCCGCCGCCCCCGGGGAACCGGGCGCTCCTGAGAGGGGGGAGCGGGGATGAACCGTTGGAGAGCCCTTACCCCCTTCCCGCGGATCATGCTGTGCATCCAGGCCGGGCTGCTGCTACTTTTTACCGCCCTCTATCTGACCCTGGGAATACAGCGGGGGATTGACTTCCAGGGGGAGTTCCTCCGCCAGGTGGAACGGGGAGAGGATACGGTCTATACCGGCACGCTGGACGGAAAAACAGTGGAGCTCACCTATACCCCATCGGGTGCCCTCTTCTACCGCTGGGGAGATGTGGAGTACGGCCCCTATACCTTGACCGAGGACCCTACCGCCCTTCCCCCGTCGGAGACCATGGGGCGTGTGACCGGGGTGGAGCTCCGCCTGGATGGGGAGATCCTATTCCGAGGCGGCTACGGCTTGGACGGATTCTATCTGGTGAATGAGAACGGCACCAAGCCGAATAGACTGGAAATAATTGCTAATGGGACGGCCTACGGCTTAGTTGGAAGCCAGCAGACCTATGAAGATGGCCTATCTATCACCCGGGCCATCAGCCTGCTGCTGGAGGGGCCCCCGATCCGCAGCCGGGTGGATGGAGAAGGATATTTCCTGGGGACCCTGGTGGTGGTCATCAATGCCGTCGCCATCCTCTTTGCCGATGAGCTCTTCCGCTGGAATCTGCGGTGGTCCATCCGCCACCCGGAACGGGCGGAGCCCTCCGAGTGGGAGCTGTTCAGCCGGGGCTTCAGCTGGGTGGTGCTGACCATTGTAGCTCTGATTGGATATATGATGGGACTGTCCGGCTCAGCGTAGCACTATTTTTCGCAACGAACAAAGGAGAAGCAAACACTATGCTCGACCATATTTTTGTCAAAGGCGCACGGGAAAACAACCTGAAAAACATCGACGTGGACATCCCCCGGGACAAGCTGGTGGTGCTCACCGGCCTCTCGGGCAGCGGCAAGTCCTCCCTGGCCTTTGACACCATCTACGCCGAGGGACAGCGGCGGTATGTGGAGTCCCTCTCCTCCTATGCCCGGATGTTTTTGGGGCAGATGGAGAAGCCCGATGTGGACTACATCGACGGACTCTCCCCCGCCATCTCCATCGACCAGAAGACCACCTCGAAAAACCCCCGCTCCACGGTGGGCACGGTGACCGAGATCTACGACTACCTGCGCCTCCTGTGGGCCCGGGTGGGCACGCCCCACTGCCCCAAGTGCGGCAGGGAGATCATGCAGCAGACCATCGACCAGATCATCGACCAGGTCCTCACGCTGCCCGAGGCCACCCGCATCCAGGTCATGGCCCCCGTGGTGCGGGGGAAGAAGGGCACCCACCAGAAGCTGCTGGAGGACGCCCGCAAGTCGGGCTATGTCCGCTGCCGGGTGGACGGTTCCCTCTATGATCTGAGCGAGACCATCGAGCTGGACAAGAACAAGAAGCACTCCATCGAGATCGTGGTGGACCGCCTGGTCATCAAAAGCGACATCACCCGCCGCCTCACCGACAGCGTGGAGGTGGCCTCCAATCTGGCGGGGGGACTGGTGGTCATCAACGTGGTGGGGGAGGACCGGGACATCCTCTTCTCCCAGAACTACGCCTGTGAGGACTGCGGCATCTCCATCGAGGAGCTCTCGCCCCGGATGTTCTCCTTCAACAACCCCTACGGGGCCTGTCCCACCTGTACGGGCCTGGGCTCTCAGCGGAAGGTGGACCCCGACCTCATCATCCCCAACAAGGACCTCTCCATCCTGGAGGGGGCCATCACGGCCAGCGGCTGGAACAACATCAAGGGGGACGGCATCTCCCGGATGTACTTTGACGCCCTGGCCAAGCAGTACAAATTCAAACTCTCCACCCCGGTGAAGGATCTGCCCCCCGAGGTGATGGACGTCATCCTCTACGGCACAAAGGGGGAGAAGCTCAAGCTCACCTATGAGCGGGAGAACGGTAAGGGCACCCTCATGCAGGCCTTTGAGGGCATCTGCAACAATCTGGAGCGGCGCTATCAGGAGACCCAGTCGGACGCGGCCCGGCGGGATCTGGAGGAGTGCATGAGCGACCGGCCCTGTCCCGACTGCGGCGGACGCCGCCTGCGGAAGGAGGCACTGGCTGTCACGGTGGGGGGCATCGACATCGACACCTTCTGCCGCAAGTCGGTGACCGACGCCCTGGACTTTGTGGAGCACCTGGAGCTGAGCGAGCAGAAAATGCGCATCGCTGCGCGGATTCTGAAGGAGATCAAGTCCCGCCTGGGCTTTCTCCAGAGTGTGGGCCTTCAGTATCTGACCCTCTCCCGCTCGGCGGCCACCCTCTCGGGCGGCGAGAGCCAGCGCATCCGCCTGGCCACCCAGATCGGCTCCTCCCTGATGGGGGTGCTCTACATTCTGGACGAGCCCTCCATCGGATTGCACCAGCGGGACAACGACATGCTGCTGGCCACCATGAAGCGCCTGCGGGACCTGGGCAACACCCTGTTGGTGGTGGAGCACGACGAGGACACCATGCGCGCGGCCGACTACATCGTGGACATCGGCCCCGGGGCCGGGGTCCACGGTGGACAGGTGGTGGCGGCGGGCACCGCGGAAGAGGTCATGAACACCCCCGGCTCCATCACCGGAGACTACCTCTCGGGCCGGAAGAAGATCCCGGTCCCCGCCCAGCGGCGAGCGGGCAGCGGACAGTTCCTCACCGTCCGGGGGGCGGCCGAGAACAACCTGCAAAATGTGGATGTCTCCATCCCCCTGGGTACCTTTACCTGTGTCACCGGTGTGTCCGGCTCGGGCAAATCCTCCCTGGTCAATGAGATCCTCTATAAGCGCCTGGCGGCCGACCTGAACCGGGCCAAGACCCGGCCGGGCAAGCACGCGGGCATCGAGGGGGAGGAGTTTTTGGACAAGGTCATCGACATCGACCAGTCCCCCATCGGGCGCACGCCCCGCTCCAACCCGGCCACCTATACCGGACTCTTCAACGATATCCGGGAGCTCTTTGCCTCCACCCAGGACGCCAAGGCCCGGGGCTATGGCCCGGGGCGGTTCTCCTTCAACGTGCGGGGCGGCCGGTGCGAGGCCTGCTCCGGAGACGGCCTCATCAAGATCGAGATGCACTTCCTCCCCGACATCTATGTGCCCTGCGAGGTCTGTAAGGGCAAGCGGTACAACCGGGAGACCCTGGAAGTGAAGTACAAGGGCAAGAACATCCACGAGGTGCTGGAGATGACGGTGGAGGAGGCGCTGGGCTTCTTTGAGAACCTGCCCCGCCTCTACAACAAGATCCAGACCCTCTACGAGGTGGGACTGGGCTACGTGAAGCTGGGCCAGCCCTCCACCACACTCTCGGGCGGCGAGGCCCAGCGGGTGAAGCTGGCCACCGAGCTGGCCAAACGTTCCACCGGGAAGACCATCTATATCCTGGACGAGCCCACCACGGGCCTCCACACCGCCGATGTGCACAAGCTCATCGAGGTGCTCCAGAAGCTGGTGGATGTGGGCAACACGGTGGTGGTCATCGAGCACAACCTGGACGTGATCAAGACGGCCGACTATGTGATCGACCTGGGGCCCGAGGGCGGCGACGGCGGCGGAACTGTCGTTGTGACCGGCACCCCGGAGGAGGTGGCGGACTGCCCGGCCTCCTACACGGGACGGTACCTGAAAAGGATGCTGGAGGGTTAATCCGGGTCCGATCGGAAGCTCTCGGCCAGACCCAGGCCGGTGCGGAGACCCAGCAAAAAGGCCTGAAGGGAGAAAAACTCCCGGCTCTTGGCATAGTTCCTCCGGTCCTCCGGGACCAGGTTGGACTCCAGAAGGGAGAGCTCCATCTCATAGCCGCTCCCCAGAACGTGCTCCTCCTGGTAGGGGTAGATGTAGCGGGTGTAGAGCCAGGGCAGAAATTCTTCCATTGAAATCACCTCGAAAAATATTTTAGCATATTCAACGATAATGTCAATATGGATAATTTGAGACAAAATATTGCGATTGATTTTTTGACTGGAGGACGAAGGTGTGGCAACTTCTCAAAATGCAGTAAATAAATATCGCCAGAAGAATTACTATACCTTCTCTGTTTCTGTGCCTGCACAGTACCGGGAGACCATCAAAGCCGCCGCCGCGGCCCGGGGGGTATCGGTGTCCCGGCTGGTGTGCGATCTGCTGGGGAAGGAGCTGGGGCTGGACCTGACGCTGGACGGCATTTTTCCCGGCGGAAAAACGAAAGAGAATTCTTAAACTTTCCTTAAAAAGGTATCTTTTGCATTGACATTTCACCGGGTGGATGGTGTAACATGGTGCTATGGAAAAGTGCCGGGATTCCCACCGGCGCTGGAAAAGGAGGTTTCTGTATGAATCGAATCTGTAAACGTCTGGGCGCGGTGGGCAGCGCTGCGGCTCTTGCGGCCACCCTGGCCGTCCCCGCCCTCGCCGCGGAGAACACCGCCGGCATCGCCGTCCAGCTGGACGGCCAGAATGTGGCCTTCACCGACGCCGCCCCTGTGGCCAAGAGCGGACGCACCTTCCTGCCCTTCCGGGCCGTCTTTGAGGCCATGGGCGTTCAGGTGACCAGTGAGGGAAAGGAGATCACCGCCGTCCGGGGGGACACCACCCTGCATATGACCATCGGTTCTTCCACCGCCACCCTCACGCAGGGGGATAAGACCTCCACCATTTCCATGGATGTGGCGCCCTATGTGGACAGCGCCACCTGGCGGACCTATGTGCCCGTCCGCTTTGCCGCCGAGGCCTTCGGCTGCAACGTGGGCTGGGATCAGGACGACCAGACCATCCTGATCGTGGATGTGGATAAGCTCCTGGGGGATGCCACCTTTACCAAGATGGACCAGTATATCTCCAATCTCTATGAGAAGCAGGCGGAGCAGAACCAGGCCACCGACGGCACCTTCTCCATGGGGCTGACCATGGATTCCAGCCTCACCGGGACCGAGAAGGACGTGGAAATGAAGGTGGACGGCACCGTCACCGGCGTGAGCAGCATGACTGCCGCCCAGCTGGCCATGGAGATGGACCTCTCCGACCTGGCCACCCTGGTCGCCTCTGACCCCGCCGCCATGACTGCGGAGCAGCTGGCCGAGCTGAAAAATTCCCTGGCCAAGACCGAGCTGGAGCTGCGCATGGATCTGGAGACCGGCATGTACTACATCTACGCCCCCATCCTGGCGCAGCAGAACGGCGGCAGCGGCTGGTACTCCATGGATCTGAACAACCTCTTCCAGATGAGCGGCATGGACCTGTCCCAGCTGATGGGCCTGTACAAGGACTTCAGCCTGGAGGACACCCTGCGCTCCACCCTGGCTTCCATGCCTCTCAGCGACCGTGATACCGCCTATTCCATGCTGACCATGAGCGCGGACAGCTATGTGAAGCTCTTCAGCGACGGCGCCCTCAAAAAGGACGGCGATACCTACAAGGCCACCTACACCCTGAATGAGGGCGGCGTGGAAAACATCACTTACACCACCGTGCTCACCGAGCGGGATGGGGAGATCGTCTCCATGCAGGTGGACATGGCGGTCGCGGCCAGCGCCGAGGGCGTGAACCTGTCCACCACCGCTAAGATCTATGCCGACAGCACCAAGAGCACCATCGACATGAAGATGGATCTGCCTGGCATGATGAACCTGACCCTCCAGATGGACCTGGGCTACAAGCCCACCGACAAGGAGCCTGAGACCGGTCTGCCCGCCGGCGTCACCGCCACGCCCCTGGATATGGGAATGACGGTCATGCCCTAACGGGATCGGAGCGACTCTGACCTGTTTCAATACGCTGCGGCCCCCCGCTTCGGCGGGGGGCCTTTTGCACATGTGGTGGGAAAACAGTTCTGTTTTCTTTTGACCGAATATGTTACAATCATAGAGATAGAAACCGGACAGATCCGGTTTCAAACGAATGAATCGGAGGATTTTAAGATTGGATCTTATGTCGTGGCTTACCGGGAACCAGGCGGGTGAGGTGGTCTTTACCATGCTGGTGTCCATGCTGCCCATCATCGAACTGCGGGGCGGCATCCCCTTCGGCGTGGCCCTGGGACTGAATCCCTGGGTGGCCTTTGTGGCCAGTGTGGTGGGCAATCTGCTCCCGCTCCCCTTTATCGTGGTCTATATCCGGCGGATCTTTCAGTGGATGCGCCGTCATATGCCGCGGCTCAACGCCCTGGTGGACAAAATGGAGAAAAAGGCCCACCTGAAGGGCCGGAAGGTGACCCGGTACAAATATCTGGGTCTGATGATCTTTGTGGCCATTCCCCTGCCGGGGACCGGCGGGTGGACCGGCGCGCTGGCCGCCGCTTTCCTGAACATGCCCCTGCGCAAGGCCATGCCCGCCATGACCGCCGGGGTGTTCATCGCGGGATTTCTGGTGACCTTCCTCACGTATGTGGTGAAGATGACCATGATCTGAACCATTTTTCCATTTCCGCATAGGATGCTCTGGAGGTGAGCGGGAATGGAATCTTTTCTGCAGGCGATGGTGGCCCTTCTGGCCGCCACGGGACTTTTGGCTCTGGCATGGCTGTGCTTCGGCAAGCTGCTCCTGCCGGTGAGCGGCGGAGCAGGGGGCGGGGCAGTCTACGCGGTGCTGCCCGTCCAGGGAGAGGCCGAGACGCTGGAGCACGATGTGCGGGGCCTGTGCTGGCTCCGGGGCGGGCAGGCCGCCCGGTTTACCATCATCATCGCCGACGCGGGACTCACGCCCCGGGGCCGCGCGGTGGCCCTTGCTCTGATGGGAGAGCAGGGAGGAATGGTGCTCTGTCCGCTGGAGCGGCTGGGGGAATACCTCCGCCAGCCGTGAGCGGCCGATGAGATTGAGACAAAAGGGTGATTCCGGTGGAACAGGTGGAAGAACAGCTCCTGATCGAGGGGACGGTGGATGCGGTCATCTACCAGAATGAAGAAAATGGATATACGGTCCTCCGGATCGACGCCGGAGAGCAGGGCGGCATCACTGTAGTGGGCTGTATGCCCGCCATCGCCCCGGGAGAGAGTCTCTCGGTCCAGGGCCGGTGGATGCGCCACGCCTCCTACGGCGAGCAGTTCAAGGCCGAGGTCATCCAGCGCCGCCTGCCCGCCGGGGAGAAGGCCATCTTCGAGTATCTGGCCTCCGGCGCGGTCAAGGGCATCGGCGCAGCCACCGCCCGGCGCATGGTGGAGGAGTTCGGAGAGGACGCCCTCACGGTCCTGGAGGAGCAGCCCGAGCGCCTGACCCAGATCAAGGGGATCACCCGCAAGCGGGCACTCGCCATGGGGGAGGCCTTCCGGCTCCAGATGGGGATGCGCCGCCTGCTGGACTTCCTGGGGGAGCACGGCGTGGCCCTCCAGCTGGCCATGCCCCTCTACCGGCGGTACGGGGACCGGGCCCTGGAGGTCATCCGGGGCAACCCCTACCTGCTGGTGGACGAGGAGCTGGGGGTGGAGTTTGCCGTGGCCGACCAGCTGGCCCTGGAGATGGGCATGGACGGAGAGGACCCCCAGCGCATCGAGGCCGGGCTCCTCTTCGAGCTCTCCCACAATCTGATGAACGGGCACACCTTTTTGCCCCGGAAGAAGCTGCTCTTGGCCACCGCCCAGCTCATCGGGGTGGAGGCCGAGAGCTTGGAAGACGGGCTGGAGGCCCTCCTCGAGCGGGGCGAGGTGGTGCAGGAGGAGGTGGCCGGGGAGACCGCCTGCTACCTCGCCGAGCTCCAGGAGGCGGAGGAGTATGTCTCGGCCCGGATGACCGAGATGGCCTGGCAGGAGCTGCTGCCCCCCGACGGCCTGGAGGAGATTTTGGAGCAGATCCAGCGGGAACAGGGCATTACATATGCCCCCCAGCAGCGGGAGGCGGTGCTTCTGGCGGCCCGGCGGCAGGTGATGCTCCTCACCGGCGGCCCGGGCACCGGAAAGACCACCTCCCTGCGGGGGGTGCTGGCCCTCTTTGACGCCCTGGGGCTGGAGACCGCCTTGGCCGCCCCCACCGGCCGGGCGGCCAAGCGCCTGGGGGACCTGTGCGGGGTGGAGGCGGCCACCATCCACCGCCTGCTGGAGACCCAGTTCGATCCCGGCACCGGGCGGCTGGTCTTTGCCCACGACGAGAGCGAGCCCCTGCGGGCTGACGCCGTCATCGTGGATGAGACCTCCATGGTGGATATCGCCCTCATGCGGGCGCTGCTCTCCGCCCTGCGGAGCGACTGCCGCCTGGTGCTGGTGGGAGACCCGGACCAGCTGCCCAGCGTGGGGCCGGGGAACCTCTTCTCTGACCTGATCCGCAGCGGGGCCATCCCCACGGTGCGCCTCACCGAGATCTTCCGGCAGGCCGCCCAGAGCGGCATCGTCATGAACGCCCACGGGGTCAACCGGGGGGAGCTCCCCGACCTGCGCAACCGGAGCTCCGACTTCTTCTTCCTGCGCCGGAAGGAGCCTGCCCGGCTGGCCGACACGGTGGTGGAGCTGATCTCCCACCGTCTGCCCGAGAACATGGGTATCCCGCCCGAGCAGATTCAGGTGCTCTGTCCCACCCGCAAGACGGTGGCGGGGACGACCTCCCTCAACCGGGCCATTCAGGAGGCCATCAACCCGGCGGTCCCCGGCAAGGGCGAGCGGCGCTTCGGGGAGTATATCTTCCGGGAGGGAGACCGGGTCATGCAGGTGCGCAACAATTACGACCTGATGTGGAAAGACCGGGATTCCCTCACCTCCGGCATGGGGGTGTTCAACGGGGACATCGGCCAGATTCTGGAGGTGGACAACCGCAACGAGCTCATTACGGTGGATTTTGAAGGCCGCATCGTGGAGTATTCCCCCGATATGCTGGGGGAGCTGGAGCCCGCCTATGCCGTCACCGTCCACAAGGCCCAGGGCAGCGAGTACCGGGCGGTGATCCTGGCGGTGAGTAAGGCCACGCCGCTCCTGCTCACCCGGGGGGTGCTCTACACCGCCATCACCCGGGCCAGAGAGCTGCTGGTGCTGGTGGGGGACGAGGAGGCGGTGGCCCAGATGACCGCCAACAACCGTCAGCAGCGGCGCTATTCCGGCCTGCGATGGCGTCTGGCCCAAAATAATGGATAGGAAACGGATACCCAAAACTATTTTGTGCGTGCAATTGCACGCATTATAAAATAATTTGCGTTCATTTGCATACTATAAAGATAGAATGCGTGCAGTATGCACGGAATGGAGTCTTTATTTGAGTATGCAGGAAAAAGAAATCAAGCACATTGGTCTGCGAGTTGGTCTGGAGACACATCAGAAGCTGCGCTATATCGCCAATTATGAGGGCCGTACCATCAATGGACAGGCCCACTACCTAATTCAGAAATGTATTCGCGAGTTTGAAAAGGAGCACGGCCCCATCCGGCCGGAGGACCTGGATTGAGCCGGTGGAGGCAGGTCCTTCTGGATCTCCTCTTTCCGCCCCGCTGCGTCTTCTGCGGCAGGCTGCTGGAAGAAGGGGAGGGCATCTGTCCCCACTGCGTCCGGGCGCTGCCCTATACCCACGGGACGGGGGCGGAGCAGCGGGGCGAGGGGATCACCCTGGCGGTCTCGCCCCTCCGGTACGAGGGGGAGGTGCGCCAGTCCATCCGCCGCTACAAGTTCGAGGGACGCAGATGGTATGCCCTTACCTATGGCGGGCTGATGGCCGCGTGCGTCCGGGAGCATCTGGACGGGCGCTTTGACGCGCTGACCTGGGTGCCCCTGTCCCAGCGCCGCCGGAAGGAACGGGGCTACGACCAGGCCCTCCTCCTGGCACGGGCCGTGGGGGAACATCTGGGGATGGAGCCGGAGGAAGTCCTGTGCAAGGTGCGCCACACCCGGGCCCAGTCCGGCCTCTCTGACGGGGAGGAGCGGCGGGCGAATGTGCGGGATGCCTACCGGTGCATCCGGCCCGAACGGGTGGCCGGGCGGCGTTTTCTGCTGGTGGACGACGTGATCACCACCGGCTCGACCCTGGCCGCCTGCGCGGCGGTATTGCGCCAGGCGGGCGCGGCCGATGTGGTCTGCGTCACGGCGGCCCGTGCCCATTGACGGAAGAGTGGTTGAAATATCCGAAAAACTTATGAAAAATCCTGTTGAAATACGGGGGAAATGTCTTTATAATGTTAGACAGACTTTAAATAGGTGATTTAGGAATGGAATTTTGGGCAAACTTAAAAGAAAAGTTCAAGAGACTTCGAGGTGTGGGTATGTTCAGCAAGGATATCGGCATTGATTTGGGTACTGCGTCTATTCTGGTGTATGTGGCCGGCAAGGGCGTTGTGCTCCGCGAGCCCTCTGTGGTGGCCCTGCACAAGGACACCGGCAAGCTGCTCAAGGTGGGCACCGAGGCTCAGCAGATGCTGGGCAAGACCCCTGGCAACATTGTTGCCATCCGTCCCCTGCGGGAGGGCGTCATCTCCGACTATGATATGACCGAGCGGATGCTCAAGGAGTTTATCCGCAAGGTGACCTCCTTCCGGCTCTTCAAGCCCCGTATCGTCATCTGCGTGCCCTCCGGCATCACCGAGGTGGAGGAGCGCGCCGTCATTGACGCGGGCATCCAGGCCGGCGCCCGCCGGGTCTACCTCATTGAGGAGCCGGTGGCTGCTGCCATTGGTGCGGGCATCGATATCACCCGTCCCGACGGCCATATGATCGTGGACATCGGCGGCGGTACCTCTGATATCGCCGTCATCTCTCTGAGCGGCATCGTGGAGTCCACCTCCATCAAGATCGCCGGCGATCAGTTTGACGAGGCCATCATCAAGTATATCCGCCGCAAGCACAACGTCCTCATCGGCGAGCGCACTGCGGAGGAGCTGAAGATGAAGATCGGCTGCGTGTTCCCCCGTCCCGAGGAGCAGTCCATCGAGATCAAGGGCCGCTGCCTGATGACCGGCCTGCCGAGAGTGTTCACCGTCACCTCCAGCGAGATGATCGAGGCCTTTGAGGAGCCCGCCACCCGCATTCTGGAGGCCATCCACGGTGTGCTGGAGCGCACGCCCCCCGAGCTGGTGGCCGACATCGCCACCAACGGCATCGTCATGACCGGCGGCGGAAGCCTGCTGTGGGGCTTTGACAAGCTGATCGAGTCCCACACCGGCATCGAGACCTATGTGGCGGACGACGCCATCTCCTGCGTGGCCTACGGCACCGGCAAGAGCCTGGAGACCATCGGCGACATGCAGGACGGCACCATCAACCTGTCCCGCCGCAAGCAGATGAACTAAAACTGACCAGAAAGGGCGCCGTACAGGGGTATGGCGTCCTTTTTGCCCTTTCAACACATACCGTCCAGATCAAAGGAGGAACGCCATCATGCAAAACTTTACGTACTACACCCCCACCCGAGTGGTCTTTGGCAAGGGAGAAGTGGAGCGAGTCGGGGAGCTGCTGCGCGCCGAAGGGGCCCGTAAGGTCCTCATCCACTACGGCGGGGAGAGCGCCCGCCGCTCCGGTCTGCTGGAGCGCGTGGAGCGTGCTGTGAAGGATCAGGGGATCGACTTTGTCTCTCTGGGCGGCGTGGTGCCCAATCCCCGGCTCTCCAAGGTGCGGGAGGGCATCACCCTTGCCCGGGCGGAGGGCGTGGACTTCATCCTGGCTGTGGGCGGCGGCAGCGTCATCGACTCGGCCAAGGCCATCGGCTACGGCATCCCCTACGAGGGGGACGTGTGGGACTTTTACAGCGGCACGGCTCAGCCGGAGCGGGTCTGCCCGGTGGGCGCGGTGCTCACCCTCTCGGCCGCCGGAAGCGAGATGAGCAATTCCTCCGTCATCTCGGACGAGGAGAATGGGCTCAAGTGGGGGCTCAACAACGACATCTGCCGCTGCCGCTTCGCGGTGATGGACCCGGAGCTCACCTATACCCTGCCGCCCTATCAGACGGCTTGCGGCGTGGTGGACATCCTCATGCACACCATGGAGCGCTACTTCACCCATGAGAAGGATACTGCCCTTACCGACGAGCTGGCCGAGGGTCTGATGCGCACCGTGATGGACTGCGGCCGCAAGGCCCTCCGGGACCCGAAGGACTACAATGCCCGGGCCCAGATCATGTGGGCGGGCAGCCTCTCCCACAATGGCCTGACCGGCTGCGGCACCGTGGGGGACTGGGCCAGCCACCGCATGGAGCACGAGCTCAGCGCCCTGTTCGACGTGGCCCACGGCGCGGGACTGGCCGCCATCTGGGGGAGCTGGGCCCGGTATGTATACCGGGAGGAGCCCGAGCGCTTCGCCCAGTTCGCGGTCAAGGTAATGGGCTGTCCCAATGACTTCCGTGACCCGGAGAAGACCGCCCTGGCCGGCATCGAGGCCATGGAGCAGTATTACCGGGAGATCGGCATGCCCACCTCGGTGCGGGAGCTGGGACACGACCTCAATGAGAGCGAGATCCAGCTGCTGGCCGAGAAGTGCGCCCGCCGCAACCCCAATCTGGGTGGCTTCAAGACCCTGAGTCAGGACGATATGATCCAGATTTTCCGCATGGCCCGCGGATAAATCGGTTACAATACCATCGTTTCCCTGGAGTTTTTCCGGGGAAACGATTTTTTTCTTGCGTATGGTGGAAAACTTGCAAAAATAGCTTGCATTTTGCAAGTGAACGTGCTAGATTAGAGGCAACGAAAGAAAACCTGCATCTGAAGTGCAGGAAAACAGGAAGAGGAGCGAGTATTCCATGACAGATAAGCAGCGTGTGGAGTTCGAGCATGGGCCCTACCGTTCGGAGCATGACTCCATTGGCGAGCGTGCGGTCCCCCGGGATGTGTACTACGGCGTGCAGTCCCTGCGGGCAGTGGAAAACTTCCCCATCACCGGACTGACCATGCACCGGGAGATCATCAACTCCATTGCCGAGATCAAGAAGGCCTCCGCTATCACCAACTATGAGATCGGCCTGCTGGACAAGAAGGTGGCCGACGCCATCGTCCGGGCCTGTGAGGAGATCGTGGAGGGCAAGCTCCATGAGGAGTTCATCGTGGACCCCATCCAGGGCGGCGCGGGCACCAGCCTGAACATGAACGCCAACGAGGTCATCGCCAACCGGGCCATTGAGCTGCTGGGCGGGGAGAAGGGTGACTACACCCTGGTCAACCCCAACGACCACGTAAACTGCGGCCAGTCCACCAACGATGTGTTCCCCTCCGCCGGAAAGCTGGCGGTGCTCAAGCTGCTGGTCCGGGCTCAGATCCAGCTGGAGCGTCTGTACACCGCTCTTCTGCAGAAGGCGGAGGAGTTTGACGACGTGATCAAAATGGGCCGCACCCAGATGCAGGACGCCGTGCCCATCCGCCTGGGCCAGGAGTTCCGGGCGTACAGCGAGGCCATTCGCCGGGACATTGCCCGCTTCGAGCGGGCCATGGACGAGATGCGCTGCCTGAATATGGGCGGCACCGCCATCGGTACCGGCCTGAACGCCGACGAGCAGTATCTCCGCCGCATCGTGCCCAACCTCTCCAAGGTGTCCGGTCTGCGGCTGGTCCAGGCCTTCAACCTGATTGACGCCACCCAGAACCTGGACGAGTTTGTGGCGGTCTCCGGCGCGGTCAAGACCTGCGCCGTGAACCTCTCCAAGATGTCCAACGACCTGCGGCTCATGTCCTCCGGTCCCCGCTGCGGATTCGGGGAGATCAACCTGCCGCCCCGCCAGAACGGCTCCTCCATCATGCCCGGCAAGGTCAATCCGGTCATCCCCGAGGTGGTCAATCAGGTGGCCTTCAACATCATGGGCAACGACCTGACCATCACCATGGCCGCCGAGGCCGGCCAGCTGGAGCTCAACGCCTTTGAGCCCATCATCTTCTGGAACCTGACCCACGCGGTGGAGTTCCTGACCTATGCGGTGAGCACGCTGGTGGACAACTGCATCCAGGGCATCACCGCCAACCGGGATCGGTGCCGGGAGATGGTGGAGAACTCGGTGGGCATCATCACCGCCATCTGCCCCCATGTGGGCTATGAGGCGGCCGCCAATGTGGCCAAGAAGGCCATCCAGACCGGCCGCAGCGTCCGGACCATCACCATTGAAGAGGGCCTGCTGGACGAGGAGACCCTGAACAAGATCCTGGATCCCTACGCCATGACCGAGCCCGGCATCCCCGCCAAGGAGCTGCTGGACTAAGCGTCTCTCATTGGAACAAACGAAGCGCCTCCCCAGCCGGGGAGGCGCTTTTGTGTCTTGGCTCAGCTCAACTTGTGAATCAGGATGGAGCCGTTGGTAAAGGTGGTGTTGGCCGTGTTGGTGACCAGAGTCAGCGTGGTAGTGCCGGGGATGGTCAGGGCCGTGGTATTGGCGAGCAGTACCGGTTTTCCGCTGGTGGCAATGGAGTTGGTCGCCAGGGAGCCCGGGACAAGGGTGCCGTTGGCATTGAGCTGTACACTGGCCAGCGTGGGGGCGTCCGAAGAAGCCGCGTTGACCGTGTAGTGCACCTCATAGCTGCCAGGCTGGGTGAGGATGAAGTCACCGGAGCCGGCCGTATGGGTGATCTCGGTCCCCAGAACCATCTGGTTGGTGGGGAAGGTAAGGGAAGAGCCGGCGGAGGCCGGCGTCTGAGCCGCCGGAGCGACGGCGTAGAGGGCCTGAGGCGCTGGCGCGGTTCCGGTGGGACCGGTAGGACCGATGGGGCCGGTGGGGCCCGTGGCGCCGGTAGGACCGGGAACCGGAACGATGCTCACCGTGCACGGCTCCGGCCCGGGACAGGGACAGGGCGGAGGACAGCACGCGGGCGGACAGACAGGGGGAGGACATCCGAAACGGAAGTCTTTGTTCTGGTATACATTCATTGGGCATAACCTCCGCAGTATCCTATGCTCCGGTGTGCAGAGAGGTGCCAGCCGGGAAAGGGGGGCGGTATGACCGGTCCGGGAGGAGGCTTAAATATTCCTTAAATCCAGAGGGAGCTACTTGCGCAGATAGGGCAAAAGGTATAAAATGGAGCCAGTTTAAGGGAACAGGAGGTCATGATATATGGCGCTTTTGGATGATTTGAAGGTAAAAGCGGTGGAATTGACCCAGGTTGGCATGGCCAAGTCCAAGCAGCTGGCGGAGATCGCCCGGCTGAGCCTGGCCAACACCGGCGAGGAGGACAATATCCGCAAGGCTTATATTGAGATTGGAAAACTTTACTATGCAGAGCGGGGAATGGCGCCGGAGGCCGCTTACACGTCGCTGTGTGAGAAGATCACCGCGGCCAAGATCAACATTGAGGAAAACAAGGCCCGGATCGCCCAGCTGAAGGAAGAGGGGAGCATCAAGGACAGCGAGGTCGCCGCCGTGGTGGAGACCGAGATTCCCGCGGAGGAGCCTGTCATGACGGCAGAGCCCGAGAAGGAAGAGGAGTAAGCACCCTTCCAACAGCCAAGAAGAATTCATAGAAAAAGCGCCTGATGGAGTACCATCAGGCGCTTTTTAAACAGATTCAGACGGAATGGAAGAAGAGGATATTACAGGATGTGGCGGCCGTAGACATAGACGCGGCTGTAATAGCCGGAATTCAGGTTGTCGATCTTGACCGTGTATGTATTGGTGGAGGCGTGGATGAACTGGCCGCCGCCAATGTAGATGCCCACGTGGGAGACCGGCTTGGTGGTGTTGGCCTTGAAGAAGACCAGATCGCCGGGCTGAAGCTGGCTCTTGGAAACGGCGGTGCCGTTGGCCAGCTGATCGGTGGCGGTGCGGTTGAGGGTCACGCCGAAGTGGGCATAGACATACTTGGTGAAGCCGGAGCAGTCAAAGGAGTTGGGGCCGTTTCCGCCGTACACATAGGGGGTGCCCAGGAACTGCTTGGCATAGGCCACCACCTGCTCTCCCATGCTGGAGGAGGAGGTCGCCGTGGTTTCATTGCCGCGGGAGGTGGTCTCCTTGGTGGTGATCATATACTCGCTGCTGACATAGCCGGTCTTGCCGTTATAGTCGACCTTATACCAGCTGCCATCCACACCGATGATCTTGACGACGGTGCCGTCAGCCAGAGAGGCGACCTTGGAAGCAGAGGTGGAGGGCGCGCTGCGCATATTCAGGGTAGAGCCGCCGGCGCTCACCTTGCCGTAACCGATGGCAGCGTCCGCCTTCTGGGAAATGGTGAGGTATTCGCCGGACATATAGCCCTGCACAGATTCATAATCGACCTTGTACCAGTTGTTCCCGGCGTCTTCCAGCACGATGACGGCGTCGCCCTTGGAGGCGGTGGCCAGGATCGCGGAGTCGGTGCTGGCGGCGGAGCGCAGGCGGAGTGCGTCGGCCTGAACGGTGCCGACGCCCATGCTGGCGGCGGCAGCGCTGACCAGACAGGCACAAGAAACCGCCACGGTGACGGCCATAACGCGCAGGAACTTCACAGGCTGTATCATCGGTATAATCCTCCATTCAGTCAAATGCTGCCCGAAGGCAGTCCGTTTATCTTCTCATTCGTTTGGCATTTGGGTGGGTGGGGGTTATTTGTTGGAGAGGGCACGCTCCAGCCAGACGGCGGCCACATCCATGGCGGCGTAGAGGCTGTCCTTCTCGCTCTTCTTGACGACGCGGTCCCGGCTTTTCAGATCGGGATCGGTGAGCTGGAGCTGGACCACGACCTTGTTGGCCACATCCAGATCCTTGACCTTTTTGGTGCTCATGACCTGCATCATGATGATATATTTATCGGCCATGCTTCCGTAATAGATCAGATTATCTTTCCGGCGAAGGGGATGGCCCTTGTAGACCAGAGGAAACTTTTCGTCTGCCATTCTGTGCCTCCTGAAAATAAATTAAAAATTAAAAACTGTAACCGAATTGTAACACATTGTTTCCGAGTTGTCAAATTCTTATTTTATGTCAAGCATACCGGTAGGAGAACAGACATTATTTGAAAACCCAGCAGAAGCGGGAAAAAAGGCGAAATATTATGTCAATAGAAAAAGAACGCGGCCTCTTCCCAATTGGGCGGAGCCACGTTCTTTTTGGGGCAAAGTCAGCGCCTGAAATCGTCCCTCCGGCGAAGCAGAGCGCCCAGCGACAGGAGCAGGGCGGCGAGGATACACAGCGCTTCCAGCGCCATGGTCCAGGTCTGTCCGAAGAGGTGGACGGGCATTGTGTATTGCAGGCGCAGATACACGCAGTAGGAGCTGAGGGAGGCCAGTTGGGTCAGCAGGGCGATGGGAATACGCCGGCGGTCCCACACCGCCCAGACCAGGGTGACCACATCGGCCAGGAAAAAATAGCGCTCGTGCATATAGGGGAGAAGAAAGGGGACCCCCAGGGCCAAAACGGCGGCAGCCGCCAGAAATTGTGCACCGGAGAAGCGGCTGCGGTGGAAAAAGAGCCATCCCAGCACAAAGAGACACAGGGCAAAGGCCGCCAGAATCCCGGCCCGGGCCAGGGGCTGCTGCGCCACATCCACCCCGTAGGGGATCAGGGCGAAGAGGGAAGGGGCGTTGAACACCAGAGCATAGCTGTACTGTCCTGCCTGCTTGAAATAGACACCCAGGATGTCGGCCAGGGGCTTGCCCAGCAGCAGGGCCGGGAGGACGGCCACCGCATAGGCGGCCGGAAAGACCAGCAAGTGGGAGAAGCGGAGCTTCCGCACCAGCCACAGTCCGCCCCAGAGGGGGATGAGAAAAATGGTCTGGAGCTTGAAGGAGAAGGCCACGGCCAGCAGTGCCACCGAGGTCTTGGGATGGTCCTCCCAGGCGGAGGCCATGGCGTGGAGGACCAGCGCGCCGTACAGGGCGTCGCACTGTCCCCAGAAGGAGCCGTTGAGGACCACCGTGGGGAGGAGCAAAAGGAGCAGATAGGCCGTCAGGGGAGCGGGACCATCTTTCCGGCCGGACAGGGCCCCGACCAGCCGCAGGCCGCCCCAGGCCAGAATCCCGTCAAACAGGATGGAAAAAAGCTTGATGGCATAGAGATCCGGGAAGGGGAGATAGGAGATGGCGGCCATGAAGTAGAGATAGGGCGCGTTGTAGTCGCCCACAGGCTCTTTGATCGCGGAAAAGCCGCCGTTCTCCCGGAAAAAGGCGGCCCACTGGGAGAGGAAGTCCCGGTAGTCGTAGGTGATATGATCCAGACACATTGCCCGCAGCAGCGCCGCGAGCGCCAGGACCAGAAAGGCCAGAGCCAATTTATTCCCCCCATACCCCGCCCGGCGGAGGGGGAGAAGGGCCAGCCCGGTCCACAGGAGCAGACAGAGACCGGTGATCCATCCGACGGCCGGTCCGCCCAGTGTCAGGGAAGAGCAGCGCCAGAACACTCCGGCCAGCAGGAGCGCACCCGGGAGCCAGGGGAAAAGAAGCTGTGCCCGGGGCGCGGGAGAGGGGATTTTCGGCATAATATCACCTCAAAAACAGAAAAAAGTCCGGAATTTCTCCGAACTTTACAGATATAAAAATTGACTCTTTTGTACATCCGTGGTATAATAGAGCGCTATTACAAATAGAGCATCCGATTTCGATACCATCCCATGTTATAGTGAGTATAACAGTTTCCACGGTGCTCCGCAAGGGGCGGTGGAACACAATTCGCCAACAACTCCGTGTGTGTCATTTTGGAGGCGGGACCTCCGCTTTGGCGGAAATGACGGAGTGAGGACGAGAAAAATCGGAACCTGACGCAGAAACAGGGCTCTCCGGTCCTCTGGGGCGGGGAGCAGGTACGAAAAGTTTGGACGGCTGTCCGAACGACCGCCAGATGCTAAGGGAAAGGAATGGTCATTCAGAATGGTCACAGACAGGATCAAAGACGTCTACTATGGCAAGACCCTCCGCAAGAGCTTTGCCCGCCACAAGGAAATCCTGGAGATGCCGAATCTGCTGGAGATCCAGAAGAAGTCCTACCAGTGGTTCCTGGACAAGGGACTGCGGGAGGTCTTCAAGGATGTCTCCTGCATTACCGACTACGCCGGTAATCTGGAGCTGTCCTTTATCGACTACTCCATGGACGAACCCCCCAAGTACAACGTGGAGGAGTGCAAGGCCCGGGACGCCACGTACGCCGCTCCCATCAAGGTCCGTGTGCGCCTGCGCAACAAGGAGACCGAGGAGATCAAGGAGCAGGAGATCTTCATGGGTGACTTCCCCATCATGACCCAGGGGGGCACCTTCGTCATCAACGGCGCCGAGCGCGTCATCGTCTCCCAGATCGTCCGCTCCCCCGGCATGTACTACTCCCGCACCGCCGACAAGGCCGACAACGTCACCTACGCCACCACCGTCATCCCCTACCGGGGCGCCTGGCTGGAGTATGAGACCGACCTGTCCGACGTGTTCTATGTCCGCATCGACAAGAACCGCAAGCTCCCCATCACCTGCCTGATCCGCGCCGTGGGTCCCAAGACCGACGCCGAGATCATCGAGATGTTCGGCGAGGATCCCCGCATCCTGGCCACTCTGGAGAAGGACACCTGCAAGACCTATGAGGAGGCCCTGCTGGAGATCTACCGCAAGCTCCGTCCCGGCGAGCCCCCCACGGTGGACTCCGCCGAGAGCCTGCTCAACGCCCTCTTCTTTGACCCCCGCCGCTACGACGTGTCCGCCGTGGGCCGCTACAAGTTCAACAAGAAGATGTCCATGGGTCCCCGTCTGACCAACCAGAAGCTGGCCCTCCCCGTGGTGGATCCCACCACCGGCGAGATCATCGCCGAGCCCGGCGAGGTCCTCACCCGTGAGCGGGCCCATGAGCTGGAGGACAAGGGTGTCAACGAGGCCGTGGTGGACGTGGACGGCACCATGGTGCGCGTGTTCGGCAACCACATGGTGGACATGTCCAAGTTCGTGGACTTTGACCCCGAGGAGTGCGGCGTCACCGAGCGGGTGCGCTACACTGTGCTCATGGAGCTGATGAATCAGTTCTCCGGCGAGGAGCTGAAGGACGCCATCAAGGATCACCTGGACGACCTGATCCCCAAGCACATCATCGTGGACGACATCATGGCGTCCATCAACTACCTCAACGCCCTGGCCTTCGGCGTGGGCACCCCCGACGACATTGACCACCTGGGCAACCGCCGCCTGCGCTGCGTGGGTGAGCTGCTCCAGAACCAGTTCCGCATCGGCTTCAGCCGCATGGAGCGCGTCATCCGTGAGCGCATGACCATCCAGGATCTGGACATCGTCACCCCCCAGTCCCTCATCAACATCCGTCCTGTCACCGCCTCCATCAAGGAGTTCTTCGGTTCCTCCCCCCTGAGCCAGTTCATGGACCAGACCAACCCCCTGGCCGAGCTGACCCACAAGCGCCGTCTGTCCGCCTTGGGCCCCGGCGGTCTGAGCCGTGACCGCGCCTCCTTCGATGTGCGAGACATCCACTACTCTCACTATGGCCGCCTGTGCCCCGTTGAGACCCCCGAAGGTCCCAACATCGGCCTGATCTCCTACCTCTCCGCCTATGCCCGGGTCAACCGCTTCGGCTTCATCGAGGCTCCCTACCGCAAGGTGGACAAGGAGACCGGCCGGGTCACCGACGAGATCCACTACATGACCGCCGATGTGGAGGACGAGTTCACCATCGCCCAGGCCACCGAGCCCATGGACGAGAACAACTGCTTCGTCAACGAGCGTATCACCTGCCGTCACCGCAACGAGATCGTCTCGGTGGCCGCCAACCAGGTGGACTACGTGGACGTGTCCCCCCAGATGATGTTCTCCGTGGCAACCGCCATGATCCCCTTCCTCCAGAACGACGACGCCAACCGTGCTCTGATGGGCGCCAACATGCAGCGTCAGGCCGTGCCCCTGCTGACCACCCAGGCCCCCATCGTGGCCACCGGTCAGGAGCACAAGAACTGCGTGGACTCCGAGGTCGCCATCCTGGCCGAGGAGGACGGCGAGGTCGTGAAGGTCTCCGCCCAGTATGTCTCCGTGCGCTATCAGAACCTGGGCCTCAAGGAGTATAAGCTCATCAAGTTCCTGCGCTCCAACCACGGCACCTGCATCAACCAGCGTCCCATCGTCAAGGCCGGCCAGAAGGTCAGCAAGGGCGAGGTCATCGTGGACGGCCCCTCCACCTGCAACGGCGAGATCGGCCTGGGCAAGAACATCCTCATGGGCTTCATGACCTGGGAAGGTTACAACTACGAGGACGCCATCCTGCTCAACGAGCGCATGGTCAAGGAGGACGTCTTTACCTCCATCCACATCGAGGAGTATGAGACCGAGTCCCGCGACACCAAGCTGGGCCCCGAGGAGATCACCCGGGACATCCCCAACGTGGGCGAGGATGCCCTGAAGGACCTGGACGAGCGCGGCATCATCCGCGTGGGCGCCGAGGTCCGCTCCGGCGACATCCTGGTGGGTAAGGTCACCCCCAAGGGCGAGACCGACCTCACCGCCGAGGAGCGCCTGCTGCGCGCCATCTTCGGTGAGAAGGCCCGCGAGGTCCGTGACACCTCCCTGAAGGTGCCCCACGGCGAGAGCGGCATCATCGTGGACGTGAAGGTCTTCACCCGCGAGGCCGGCGATGAGCTCTCTCCCGGCGTCAACGAGGTGGTCCGCGTCTACATCGCCCAGAAGCGTAAGATCAGTGTGGGCGACAAGATGGCCGGCCGCCACGGTAACAAGGGTGTTGTCTCCCGCATCATGCCCCAGGAGGATATGCCCTTCCTGCCCGACGGCACCCCGCTGGACATCGTTCTGAACCCCCTGGGCGTGCCTTCCCGTATGAACATCGGTCAGGTGCTGGAGGTCCATCTGGGCTACGCCGCCAAGACCCTGGGCTGGAAGGTGGCCACCCCCATCTTCAACGGCGCCGACGAGAAGGACATCGCCGAGGTCCTGACCATGGCCGGCCTGTCCCCCGACGGCAAGAGCTGGCTGTACGACGGCCGTACCGGCGAGCGGTTTGACAACCGCGTCACCGTGGGCTATGTGTACTTCCTCAAGCTCCACCACCTGGTGGACGATAAGATCCACGCCCGTTCCACCGGCCCCTACTCCCTGGTCACCCAGCAGCCTCTGGGCGGCAAGGCCCAGTTCGGCGGCCAGCGCTTCGGCGAAATGGAGGTGTGGGCTCTGGAGGCGTACGGCGCGGCCTACACCCTGCAGGAGATCCTCACCGTCAAGTCGGACGACGTCACCGGCCGTGTGCGCACCTACGAGGCCATTGTCAAGGGCCACAACGTGCCCAAGCCCGGCGTGCCCGAGTCCTTCAAGGTTCTGGTCAAGGAGCTGCAGTCCCTGTGCCTGGATATGAAGGTGCTGGACGAGAACGGCGCTGAGATCGAGCTCAAGGATGACGAAGAGGACAACTACCAGCCTGATCGCATCCGGGACGACGACGACTTCTACAGCTACCGCGAGGGCGACGCTGAGTCCGAGTTCGCGGCCGCCGGCTTCACCCTGAAGGCCGAGAGCGACGACGACGACCTGGCTGTGAGCGACGACGAGAGCGTCGCGTCTGACGACGACGCGTTCCTGGACGACCAGGACATGTAAGAGAGAGGGAGGAACGATCTATTCTATGAGTTACGCTGAGTTTGACGCCATCCAAATCGGCATTGCCTCCCCGGAGAAGATCCGTGAGTGGTCTTACGGCGAGGTCAAGAAGCCGGAGACCATCAACTACCGCACCCTCAAGCCCGAGCGCGACGGCCTGTTCTGCGAGCGCATCTTTGGCCCCACCAAGGACTGGGAGTGTCACTGCGGTAAATATAAGAAGATCCGCTATAAGGGCAAGATCTGTGACCGCTGCGGCGTCGAGGTGACCCGCGCCAAGGTCCGCCGTGAGCGCATGGGCCACATCGAGCTGGCCGCCCCTGTGTCCCACATCTGGTACTTCAAGGGCATCCCCTCCCGGATGGGCCTGCTGCTGGACATCTCCCCCCGTATTCTGGAGAAGGTGCTCTACTTTGCCAGCTATATCGTCACCGATCCCGGCTTCTCTCCTCTGGCCAAGAACCAGATCCTCTCCGAGAAGGAGTACCGCGACATGCGGGAGAAGTACGAGGACGACTTCGAGGCCGGCATGGGCGCCGAGGCCGTGAAGAAGCTCCTGCAGGACATCGATCTGGAGCAGCTCTCCGAGCAGCTCCGGGCCGAGCTGAAGGACGCCTCCGGCCAGAAGAAGATGCGCATTGTCAAGCGCCTGGAAGTGGTGGATGCCTTCCGGATCTCCGGCAACAAGCCCGAGTGGATGATCATTGACGTGCTGCCCGTCATTCCCCCGGAGCTGCGCCCCATGGTGCAGCTGGACGGCGGCCGCTTCGCCACCTCTGACCTGAACGACCTGTATCGCCGGGTCATCAACCGCAACAACCGCCTCAAGCGCCTCATCCAGCTCAACGCGCCCGACATCATCGTGCGCAACGAGAAGCGGATGCTCCAGGAGGCGGTGGACGCCCTCATCGACAACGGCCGCCGCGGCCGTGCCGTCACCGGCGCCAACAACCGCGCCCTCAAGTCTCTGAGCGACATGCTCAAGGGTAAGCAGGGCCGCTTCCGCCAGAACCTGCTGGGCAAGCGCGTGGACTACTCCGGCCGTTCCGTTATCGTGGTCGGCCCCGAGATGAAGATCTACCAGTGCGGCCTGCCCAAGGAGATGGCCATTGAGCTCTTCCGTCCCTTCGTCATGAAGAAGCTGGTGGAGGACGGCGTGGCCAACAACATCAAGTCCGCCAAGAAGATGGTGGACAAGGGCAAGGCCGAGGTGTGGGACGCCCTGGAGTTTGTCATCAAGGAGCATCCCGTCATGCTCAACCGCGCCCCCACGCTGCACCGCCTGGGCATCCAGGCCTTTGAGCCCGTGCTGGTCGAGGGCCGCGCCATCAAGCTCCACCCCCTGGTGTGTACCGCCTTTAACGCCGACTTCGACGGCGACCAGATGGCCGTTCACGTCCCCCTGTCCGCCGAGGCCCAGACCGAGGCCCGGGTGCTCATGCTCTCGGCCAACAACCTGCTGCGGCCCCAGGACGGCGGCCCCGTCACCGTGCCCACCCAGGACATGGTGCTGGGTTCCTACTACCTGACCTTTGAGCGCTATCCCGCCCACGACAGCGAGGAGGTCTATGAGGACTGCGCGGCTGTCCGCGCTGCCCTGGCCGAGGGGAAGATCACCGTGGCCGATATGGTGTGGGTGAAGAATCCCGGCTCTCTGGACGACATCCCCACCGTGGCCGACATCGCCGCCAACACCCCCGACGGGGAGCTCCCCCGGGAGTGCCTGCCGGTGTACGGCAGCGACAATGAGGCCCGCCTGGCCTATGACGAGGGCGAGCTGGAGCTGCACGTGCCCATCATGGTCCGCCGCAGCATGGAGGTCGACGGCGTGGAGCAGCACAAGATGGTGCGCACCACCGTGGGCCGCCTGATCTTCAACGAGGGCATCCCCCAGGATCTGGGCTTTGTGGACCGCACCAACCCCGAGACCATGTTCGAGCCCGAGATCAACTTCATCACCGGCAAGAAGCAGCTGGGCAAGATCATCGACAAGTGCATCACCAAGCACGGCTTCACCGTTTCCGCCGGCGTGCTGGATACCATCAAGGCCAAGGGCTACAAGTTCTCCACCCGCGGCTCCCTGACCGTCTCCATCTACGACATGACCATCCCCGAGAAGAAGTACGGCATGATCGCCGATACCGAGAAGGAGATCGTCAAGATCGAGCGCCAGTACAAGCGCGGCTTCCTGACCAACGAGGAGCGCTACCGCCTGGTGGTGTCCGCCTGGGAGAAGACCACTGCCGACGTGTCTAACGCCCTGATGGAGGGCCTGGACCGCTACAACCCCATCTGGATGATGGCCGACTCCGGCGCCCGTGGTAGCTCCGCTCAGATCCGTCAGCTGGCCGGTATGCGCGGCCTGATGGCCGATACCTCCGGCCGTACCATCGAGATCCCCATCAAGTCCAACTTCCGTGAAGGTCTGTCCGTGCTGGAGTACTTCATCTCCGCTCGAGGCGCCCGTAAGGGTATGGCCGATACCGCTCTGCGTACCGCCGACTCGGGTTACCTGACCCGCCGTCTGGTGGACGTGTCCCAGGAAGTGATCATCCGCGAGCACGACTGTGGTACCGACGACGGCATCATGGTCTCCGAGATCAGCGAGAACGGCCAGGTCATCGAGACCTTCGGCGAGCGACTCAAGGGCCGCTATCCCGTGGAGGACATCTGCGATCCCAAGACCGGCGAAGTCCTCATCTCCAAGGACCGCATGATGGTGCCCGACGACGCCGCCATGCTGGAGGAGCACGGCATCCACGCCGTGAAGATCCGCTCCGTGCTGACCTGCCGCGCCCGCAGCGGAGTATGTTCCAAGTGCTACGGCATCAACCTGGCCATCGGCGAGCCGGTGGGCGAGGGCGAGGCCGTCGGTATCATCGCCGCTCAGTCCATCGGTGAGCCCGGTACCCAGCTGACCATGCGTACTTTCCACACCGGCGGCGTCGCCGGCGGCGATATCACCCAGGGTCTTCCCCGCGTCGAGGAACTCTTCGAGTCCCGTCGGCCCAAGAAGATGGCCCAGCTGGCCGAGATCGGCGGCCGGGTATCCATCGAGGAGACCAAGCGCAATTCCATGTGCAACCTGAGCATCACCGCCCCCGACGGCGAGGTGGTCACCTATCCGCTGCCCTACAGTGCGGGCATCCGCGTGAAGGACGGCGAGACCGTGGAGAAGGGCTTCGCGCTCACCGAGGGCGCCCTCTATCCCCAGGACGTCATCCGCATCCGGGGCGTCCACGCGGTGTACGACTACCTGATCCGCGAGGTCCAGAAGCCCTACCGTCAGCAGGGCGTTGACATCAACGACAAGCACATCGAGGTCATCTGCCGTCAGATGATGCGCAAGGTGCGGGTCGAGGACGCCGGCGATTCCAACCTGCTCTCCGGCTCCACCGTGGAGCTCATCGAGTTTGAGGACGCCAAGGAGGCGGTCCAGAAGCGCATCGACGCCGGCGAGACCAACGACGGCATGGAGCTGCGTCTCCCCACCGCCACCCGCCTGCTGATGGGTATCACCAAGGCCTCTCTGGCCACCGAGTCCTTCCTGTCCGCCGCCTCCTTCCAGGAGACCACCAAGGTCCTCACCGAGGCCGCCATCAAGGGCAAGGTGGACCACCTGTTGGGCCTGAAGGAGAACGTCATCATCGGTAAGCTCATCCCGGCCGGCTCCGGTCTGTCGGTCTACCGCAAGTATGACAAGATCGAGGACGAATGCACCTGCGGCTGCGAGCATGAGCACAGCCACGAGGAGAGCGTCCCCGAGCAGGCCGATGAGATCGTCGGCATCGCCCCCATGGAGGAGGAGATCCTCTCCATCACCATGGATGAGGGCGCGGAGGACTGATCGCACAGCCCATTGATCTGACTGTTTATCAAAAGGCTCCGGAGCCATGCTCCGGGGCCTTTTGTCCGTCTTGAAAAGACGCATGGGTCGCCCAAAGAGAGAAAGAACACTCCATCCGGCGATTTGACGGGGAAAAGCGTGGAAAAAGGAGAAAAAAACAGAGCTTTTTTGCTTGACGGATGGGGTTTCCTATGCTATAATTCAAAATCGCGCAGGTGTACCTGCCGCAGACAGGAAATACCCCTTTGTGCGGTGTTTCCAAGTGCAACGACAGGAGGCGTGCATGGTGCTGACTCAACTGAAAACAGGCCCCAAGGTCGTGGGTGTGAAGCAGACCAAGCGCGCGCTGGGCGATGGCAGAGCGGCCAGAGTTTTTCTGGCAGAGGACGCCGATCCCCGTGTCATTGAACCGGTAGAGACCCTCTGCCGGGAGCGCGGTGTACCTGTGGAGCGCGTGCCCCATATGAAGGAACTGGGCACGGCCTGCGGCATTGCGGTGGGTTCCGCCGTGGCCGCACTATTAACTGGGTTTTAACGGAATCATCTTCGGAGATTCGGTTAAAATAATACAATCAACCCATTAAGAAAGGAGGAACTACTCATGCCTACTTTTAATCAGCTCGTGCGCAAGGGACGTCAGGCTGCGACCTACAAGTCCAACTCTCCCGCCATGCAGTACGGCCTGAACACCCTGAAGAATCGTGAGACCGATCTGCCCTCTCCCCAGAAGCGAGGTGTCTGCACCGCGGTCCGTACGGCTACTCCTAAGAAGCCTAACTCCGCTCTGCGTAAGATCGCTCGTGTGCGTCTGACCAACGGCTACGAGGTCACCGCCTACATTCCCGGTGTCGGCCACAACCTGCAGGAGCACTCCGTGGTCATGATCCGCGGCGGCCGTGTTAAGGACCTGCCCGGCGTTCGTTACCACATCATCCGCGGCACTCTGGATACCCAGGGCGTCAATGGTCGTATGCAGGCCCGTTCCAAGTACGGCGCCAAGCGTCCCAAGGCCGGCAAGGGCGGCGCGAAGAAGTAATCTTCCGCAGGGATGCATGCACACCGGCGCGGAATGCGCCACATTTGAATTGCATTGTGCGCTTACGCGCAAGGCAAATCGCCTTGCCGAGCGTTTACCATATAGGGTAGACCTCGGACAGGCACTGGACAAGCAGGCACTTGTCTTTACACGGGCCGCATGAGCGGTTCGAGTACCTATGAAATCATACTATGAAGGAGGGAAGCAAAGTGCCCAGAAGAGGTAATGTACCCAAGCGGGAGGTTCTGCCTGATCCGCTTTATAACTCCGTCCTGGTGACCAAGCTCGTCAACAGCATCATGCTGGATGGCAAGAAGGGCGTGGCCCAGAAGGTGGTCTACAGCGCTTTCGATATCATCAAGGAGAAGACCGAGAAGGATCCTCTGGAGGTCTTCACTGCCGCTCTGGAGAACATCATGCCGTCCCTGGAGGTCAAGGCCCGTCGTGTCGGCGGCGCCACCTATCAGGTGCCCATCGAGGTTCGTCCCGAGCGCCGTCAGACCCTTGGTCTGCGCTGGCTGACCAATTACTCCCGCGCCCGCAGCGAGAAGACCATGAAGGAGCGTCTGGCTGGCGAGATCATGGACGCCGCCAACAACCTGGGTTCCGCTGTCAAGAAGCGCGAGGACACCCACAAGATGGCCGAGTCCAACAAGGCCTTCGCTCACTACCGCTGGTAAGGAGGGTAACAGCATATGGCTAGAAAGGTTACCCTGAAAAATACCCGCAACATCGGCATCATGGCTCACATCGATGCCGGTAAGACCACTACCACCGAGCGCATCCTGTTCTACACCGGTGTTAACTACAAGATCGGTGAGACCCATGATGGTACCGCCACCATGGACTGGATGGCTCAGGAGCAGGAGCGCGGCATCACCATCACCTCCGCTGCTACCACCTGCTACTGGAAGGGTTCCAAGGATCAGTTCCCCCAGACCCGTATCAACATCATTGATACCCCGGGTCACGTGGACTTCACCGTCGAGGTGGAGCGCTCCCTGCGCGTGCTGGACGGCTCTGTGACCGTTATGTGCGCCAAGGGCGGCGTTGAGCCCCAGTCTGAGACTGTGTGGCGTCAGGCCGACCACTACAAGGTCCCCCGCATGATCTACGTCAATAAGATGGACATCATGGGCGCTGACTTCTACAACGTGCTGAACATGATCCACGACCGCCTCAAGTGTAACGCCGTGCCCATTCAGCTCCCCATTGGCTCCGAGGATACCTTCAAGGGCATCATCGACCTGGTGGAGATGAACGCCGACATCTACTACGATGATCTGGGCAAGGATATGCGCGTGGAGGAGATCCCCGCTGACATGCTGGAGCTGGCTCAGGAGTACCGCACCAAGCTCATCGACGCTGTCGCTGACATCGACGACGAGATCATGGAGCTGGCCCTGGAGGAGCAGCCCGTCCCCGTGGAGAAGATCCGCGCTGCCCTGCGCCACGGCACCATCGAGAACCTGCTGGTTCCCGTGACCTGTGGTACTTCTTACAAGAACAAGGGTGTGCAGAAGCTGCTCGACGCCATCGTCGACTTCATGCCCTCCCCCCTGGACATCCCCGCCATCAAGGGCGTGGATCCCGACACCGAGGAAGAGGACGAGCGTCCCGCCGACGACTCCGCCCCCTTCTCCGCGCTGGCCTTCAAGATCATGACTGACCCCTATGTGGGCCGTCTGTCCTTCTTCCGTGTGTACTCCGGTACTCTGAGCACCGGTTCTTCCGTGCTCAACTCCACCAAGAAGCAGAAGGAGCGCATCGGCCGCATCCTGCAGATGCACGCCAACCACCGCGAGGACATCGAGGTTGTGTACTCCGGCGACATTGCCGCCGCCGTGGGTCTGAAGAACACCACCACCGGTGATACCCTCTGCGATGAGAAGGCTCCCATCATTCTGGAGTCCATGGAGTTCCCCGAGCCCGTTATCCGCGTCGCCATCGAGCCCAAGACCAAGGCTGGTCAGGAGAAGATGGGCCTGGCGCTGGTGAAGCTGGCCGAAGAGGACCCCACCTTTAAGACCTACACCGATGAGGAGACCGGTCAGACCATCATCGCCGGCATGGGCGAGCTCCACCTGGAGATCATCGTCGACCGTCTGCTCCGCGAGTTCAAGGTCGAGGCTAACGTGGGCGCGCCCCAGGTTGCCTACAAGGAGACCATCAAGAAGTCTGTCGAGCAGGATACCAAGTATGCCCGTCAGTCCGGCGGTAAGGGCCAGTACGGTCACGTCCGCATCAAGATCGAGCCCAACGAGCCCGGCAAGGGTTACGAGTTCCTCAACGAGATCACCGGCGGCGTCATCCCCAAGGAGTATATCCCCGCGGTCGACGCCGGTATCCAGGGCGCCATGCAGGCGGGTATCCTGGCCGGTTACCCCGTCGTGGACGTGAAGGTCCACCTGACCTTCGGCTCCTACCACGAGGTCGACTCCTCTGAAATGGCGTTTAAGATCGCCGGTTCCATGGCCTTCAAGGAGGCCTGCCGCAAGGCTGACGCCGTGCTGCTGGAGCCTGTGATGAAGGTTTCCGTCATCGTGCCCGACGAGTATCTGGGCAACGTGATCGGCGACCTGACCAGCCGCCGCGGCATGATCCAGGGTCAGGAGAGCCGTCCCGGCGCCACCCAGGTGGATGCCCTGGTGCCTCTGGCCAGCATGTTCGGCTACGCTACGGACCTGCGTTCTTCCACTCAGGGCCGCGGCCAGTACTCCATGGAGCCTCACAGCTATGTGGAGATTCCCAAGAGCATTGCTGAGAAGATCATTGCTGAGCGCGGCCGCAAGGACGCTGAGTAAGCAGGTCTAAAAATGAGGTTGCATTTTATCCATTCCTAGGATAAAATAGCATCATCATCCCATCTTTTTCAATGTATTTGATTTGAATTTAAGGAGGATATCAAACATGGCTAAGCAGAAGTTTGAGCGCACTAAGCCCCATGTCAACATCGGCACCATCGGCCACGTTGACCACGGCAAGACCACCCTGACCGCCGCCATCACCAAGTACCTGGCTCTGAAGGGTCAGGCTCAGTACGAGGACTACTCCAGCATCGATAAGGCTCCCGAGGAGCGCGAGCGCGGCATCACCATCAACACCGCTCACGTTGAGTACGAGACTGACGCTCGTCACTATGCTCACGTTGACTGCCCGGGCCACGCCGACTATATCAAGAACATGATCACCGGTGCTGCCCAGATGGACGGCGCTATCCTGGTTATCGCTGCTACCGACGGCCCCATGGCTCAGACCAAGGAGCACATCCTGCTGGCCCGTCAGGTCGGCGTGCCCGCCATGGTCGTGTTCCTGAACAAGTGCGACCAGGTCGACGACGAGGAGCTGCTGGAGCTGGTTGAGATGGAGGTCCGCGAGACCCTGTCCAGCTATGAGTTCCCCGGCGATGACATCCCCGTCATCAAGGGTTCCGCTCTGAACGCTCTGACCTGCGAGGGCGGCGTGGACGATCCCGACTACGCCTGCATCAAGGAGCTGATGGACGCTGTCGACAGCTACATCCCCACTCCTGACCGCAAGGCTGACCTGCCCTTCCTGATGCCCGTCGAGGACGTCTTCACCATCACCGGCCGCGGCACCGTGGCCACTGGCCGTGTTGAGCGTGGCCAGATCAAGATGGGCGAGGAAGTCGAGATCGTGGGTCTGTCCGACGAGAAGAAGAAGACCACCGTTACCGGCATCGAGATGTTCCGCAAGCTGCTGGACTACGCTGAGGCTGGCGACAACATCGGCACCCTGCTGCGCGGCATTGCCAAGACCGACATCGAGCGCGGTCAGGTTCTGTGCAAGCCCGGCTCCATTCACCCCCACACCAAGTTCGTGGGCCAGGTGTACGTCCTGAGCAAGGACGAGGGCGGCCGTCACACCCCCTTCTTCAACAACTATCGTCCTCAGTTCTACTTCCGTACCACCGACGTGACCGGCGTCATCACCCTGCCCGAGGGCACCGAGATGTGCATGCCCGGCGATAACGTCGACATGAAGGTCGAGCTGATCACCCCCATCGCCATCGAGAAGGGCCTGCGCTTCGCTATCCGCGAGGGCGGCCGTACCGTTGGTTCCGGCGTCGTCATCGACATCGAGGAGTAATTTAAGCTCTTTCAGAGCGGCGGTCCTTAGGGACCGCCGCTCTTTTTTTACCGAATGGCTGGGTGGACAGACTTTGACAGAAACTTGCCCTTTCCATCAAATTATGATACACTGTGTTTCCTGGAAATCAGATTATGAGTCTTTGGAAAGGAGTCGAATCAGATGTCTGCTACACCCATTCCATCGCCCAGTGCAACCGCTGGACCGGTGGATGAGATTTTGGATACCGCGGGAAGTTCCGTTACCGATGTGATCAATGAAGTGGTTGATTCCACCGGACTGGCCCCCATCCTGAAGGATTTTACCGGACTGACCCCTGCAAGACTGATCTCATTGGCACTCCTGATCGTATGCTGTCTTGCCGTGATCAAAGTGATCCAGCACTTTTTGAATCGGATTTTGGAGCGCGGGAAGATCGAAAAGAGCCTGCATACCTTTTTGCGGACCAGTGTGAACATCCTGCTCTGGTTCCTGTTTGCGCTGATTGTGGCCAGCGCCCTGAACATCGACGTGACCTCTCTGGTGGCCGTGTTGAGCGTGGTCGGCCTTGCCATTTCCCTGGCCGTACAGGGGAGCTTGTCCAATCTGGCGGGAGGGATCCAGGTCCTACTGTCCAAGCCCTTTAAAGTGGGGGACTACATCGAGACCAACAGCGTCAGCGGAACGGTGGCGGAGATCAGCATGTCCCACACCAAGCTGGTGACGGTGGATAACAAGATCATTTTTGTGCCCAACAGTGAGATCTCGGCGGCCAAGATCGTCAATTATAACGCTCAGGAGAACCGCCGGGTGGATCTGACCTTCAATACCTCCTATGATGACACCACGGAGGCGGTGATCGGGGCCATTCGGGGTGTGATCGATGCCCATCCGATGGCGCTCTCCGATCCGGAGCCCTTTGTGCGCCTGTCGGCCTTCCGGGACAGCTCGGTGGAATATACGGTGCGGGTCTGGTGCCGGACGGAGGATTACTGGTCTCTCTATTTTGACCTGCTGGAGCAGGTACGTGCGGCCTTTGACCGCGCGGGGATTGATTTGACCTATCCGCACTTCAACCTCCACGTGCTGGAGGGGAAGAGCGGATCGGAAAGGAGTTCATAATCACATGACAAAAAATCGCGCCCTGAACCAGGGATTGCAGCTGTTGCTGGCGGCGGAAGGGCTTCAGCTCCTGCTGGGCCTGGCCAATCTGGTGGGATTGAGCCAGCTGTTCTTCTCCGGATTTTTGAGCCTGGGATGCATGGCGATGACACTGGCGGGGCTGTACACCCTGCGCAGTGTTGACGGGTCCTATCAGCTGGCCTTCCACTTTTCCATTGCCAATGTGGTTGTGGTCTTTGCCGGTTCGATCGCGGCATCCATTCTGGGAGTGATGATCACCCTTGAGATCCTTCCGGTACTGGTGCTCCTCCTCAGCTGCATCGCACAGATCCTAGTCTGTCTGGTGGTCCGATTCTGCTGTCGGGCCACGTGCGGACAGCTGATGGAGCGGAGAGCGGACGGCCTGGCGGCGCAGGGAGAGCAGGCGGCGCTGCTCTATATCATCGTAACCGCTGTGGCGGTCTTCAGCTACGTGCTGAGCCTGCTGCCCACGCCGGCCGGCGTCATGCGCTTTGTGACCATCCTGGCCAATGTGCTGCTGCTGACGGCCATGGGAATGTACGTCAAATTTCTATTTTTGAGCATGAAGACCCTTGCGGTGGAATAGAAAAATGTTCCAGGAATTTTTTCCTGGAACATTTTTTATGAGATTTTTCAGGTGGGCATGGTCAGACCGTGGATAAAGCCGCCCAGTGCGTTGGACAACACGTCCCCGCCGATCACGGTGTTTCGATAGAGGAGCAGACCGGCCTGAACACCGCTCTCTCCCGTTGGATAGTTGGTGACGGCATACGTATAGCGTTTGACCCGCTTTCCGCGGTATTTGGTCAGGTCAAAGCCCTGTTGTGCCTGAAGCTCCAGATATTGGGTGTATGTGTCGTCAAATTCTTCCGGGATCTGCAGTTCCTCCACCGAGATGGGCTCGGGGGAGACCTCCCAGCCATAGGAGGCCAGATAGGCGATCCGATCCTCGTTGGTTTTGATCCCCTTGCCGCTGACCGTGGCGGAAGCCTCCGCATCCTGTGTCTGCAAAGCCGCCACACCTGTCAGCACACAGCCGCAGATCAGCACGGCGGCCGCAACGCCGGCGACGATGCGCCCCCGGCTGAGCCGAGTCGTCCAAATAAACACAGCGCAACGCTCCTTTCCATTCTTTGTCTCTATGGATATGTGCACCCGGAAAAAAATATGATACAATAACACCGATTGGATCTCGCGCCGGAAGGCGATGGAAGAAACGGAGCAAGGAACATGGAACGACTGGATAAGATCCTCTCTGGTACGGGACGCTGGTCCCGGCGGGAGGTCAAAGAGCTGGTGCGCGCCGGCCGGGTGACGGTGAATGGAAGCAAGGCGCGCTCTGCGGAGGAAAAATACGACCGGGAGGGGCTGGTGCTGGAGGTGGACGGCCTCCCGGTCTCCGGGGAGAAGTACACCTATCTCATGCTGCACAAGCCGGGAGGGGTGGTCTCTGCCACCGAGGACCCACGGCAGAAGACCGTGCTGGATCTGCTGCCGCCCCACCTGAAGCGGATCGGGCTCTTTCCGGCCGGGCGGCTGGACCGGGATACGGAGGGACTGCTGCTGCTGACCAATGACGGGGCGCTGGCCCACGATCTGCTCTCCCCGCGCAAGCATGTGGACAAGACCTACTTTGTGCGGGTTGACGGGGTCCTGAATCAGGAGGACTGCGCCGCCTTTGCCGCCGGGATGAAGCTGGAGGATGGACTGGAATGCCTGCCCGCCGGTCTGGAGCGCCTGGAGCGCCCGGATGAGGGGATTGTCACCCTGCGGGAGGGAAAGTACCACCAGATCAAGCGGATGCTGGAGGATCGGGGGAAGCCGGTGGTCTATCTCAAGCGTCTGACCATGGGGCCTCTGGTGCTGGACCCGTCGCTGGAGAAGGGACAATGGCGCCCTCTGTCAGCGGAGGAAGTACAGGCACTGCGGGAGCATGGGCCCCGCGCGGGCAGAAAGGAAACGCTGTAGTTCGGCATTTTCCACAAAAAACTTTACACAACCTATTGAAAAGAGAAAAAAAAGCCGCTATAATAGTTCCATATGAGTGAAATGGTAGAAATGCGTGTGAATTTTTGAGAAGGGTTCCCAACGCAAGTACAAAGTTTAGGGGGGCATTGTAAATGTCTAGCAGGATTTTTCAAAGCGTCGTTCTCCAAATGAAGGACAGCACGGACCGGGCCATCGGCGTGATCGACTCCGAGGGAACGGTGGTCGCCTGCAACGAGCTTACCTGCATTGGCGAGCGTTGGCCTGGTGTGGTAGAGGCGGTCAACAGTGGTGAGGGCAACGCCGTGGCCTATGAGGGCCGCACCTTCAAGACCCTGACCGGCTGGGGCTCCCAGTTTGACTATGCCGCCTTTGTCCGTGGAGATGACGCCGAGGCAAAGCTGGTGTGCTCCATGGCGGTGGTGGCCCTCAATGGCGCCAAGACCTATTATGAGGAAAAGCACGACAAGGCGACTTTTATCAAGAATATTATTTCGGACAACATTCTTCTGGGCGATATCTATGTCCGGGCCAAGGAGCTTCATTTTGTCTCCGAGCTGCCCCGGGCCGTGTTCCTGATCCGTCAGGTGGAGAGCAATGATGTGGCCGCCATCGACGTGGTGCAGAATCTCTTCCCCGACAAGCAGACCGACTTTGTGCTCTCCATCAGCGAGACCGATGTGGCTCTCATCAAGCAGCTCAACGAGGGGACCGAGGGCAAGGACCTCTACAAGATCGCCAAGCAGGTGGAAGAGGCCATCACCGAGGAGCTCAACATCAAGGTAGTCATCGGTATCGGCACCATCGTGGGGCACATCCGGGATCTGGCCCGCGCCTACAAGGAGGCCCAGGTGGCCATCGAGGTGGGCAAGGTCTTTGACACTGAGAAGTCCATCATCAACTACGAGAACCTGGGTATCGGCCGCCTGATTTATCAGCTGCCCACCACCCTGTGTGAGATGTTCCTGCAGGAGGTCTTTAAGAAGAATCCCATTGACGCGCTGGATCAGGAGACCCTCTTTACCATCAACAAGTTCTTTGAGAACAACCTGAACGTGTCCGAGACCGCCCGGAAGCTCTTCGTCCACCGGAATACCCTGGTCTACCGCCTGGAGAAGATCAAGAAGCTCACCGGTCTGGACCTGCGGGAGTTCGACGACGCCATCACCTTCAAGGTGGCCCTGATGGTCAAGAAGTACCTCATCTCCCGCGGCATCGACAACTGAGCATGAGAAGTCTGCGGACCGCTGCGGCGTGACAGCGCCCGGGATCCGCGGCAATACCGGCAGAGCCGGATATGGAACGATGCAGAATACAGAAACACAGGAGCACTCTGTATTCTGCATTCTTCTTATACAGTTCCTTTACATAAAAGAGGTAGTTATGATTCGTTTTATCGATATCTATAAGGCCTATGACAATGGGACCAAGGCATTGAAGGGCATTTCCATGCGCATTGACGACGGGGAATTTGTCTTTCTGGTCGGCCCCTCCGGTTCGGGAAAGTCCACCATCATCAAGCTGATCACGGCGGAGGTGGCCCCCACCGATGGACGTCTCATGGTCAACGGCTATAACCTGAACACCATCCGGCCCAGACAGGTGCCCTATATGCGCCGGACTCTGGGTGTCATCTTTCAGGACTTCCGCCTGATCGAGAAGAAGAGTATCTACGACAATCTGGTCTTTGCCATGCGGGCCGTGGGCGCCTCCCCCCGGGAGATCAAGAAGCGCATCGCCTACGTGCTGGAGCTGGTGGGACTGGACACCAAAGCCGACCGGCGGCCGGATGAGCTCTCGGGCGGCGAACAGCAGCGCGTGGCCATCGCCCGGGCGCTGGTCAACAATCCCAGCATGATCATCGCGGACGAGCCCACGGGAAACCTGGACCCCCAGCGCTCACTGGAGATCATGATGCTGCTGGAGAAGATCAATGAGCTTGGCACCACCGTGCTGGTGGTCACCCATGAGAAGGAGCTGGTCAACCGCTTTGCCAAGCGGGTGATCGCCATCGAAAACGGACGGATCATCAGCGACGGAATGGGCGGGTATTACGACAATGAGACGATTTAATATTGGTTACTTTTTTGTAGAGGGCTTTCAGAGCATCTTTACCCATGGACTGATGTCCTTTGCGGCGGTGTGTATGATCATCTGCTGTCTGCTGATCATGGGTTCCTTCTCTCTGGTGGCGGTCAACCTGGACAATATGCTGGGGGACTTCGAGAAACAGAATGAGTTTCTGGCCTACATCGACGAGACCTACACCGAGGAGCAGGCCCGTGCCCTGGAGGAACAGATTCTGGCGGTACCCAATGTGGCGTCGGCAGAATTTATGAGCCGGGGGCAGGCCAAAGAGGAATTTGCTGCCAAGCAGGAGGAGACCGAACTCTTTGAGAGCCTGCCCGATACGGTGCTGCGGGACCGCTTCCGGATCCATGTGAACGATCTCAACCAGCTCCGACAGACGGTGGAGCAGGTGAAGGGGATCACCGGCGTGGCGGAGACCAGCGCGGCCTATGAGGTTGCGGAGGGCTTCACCGTGGTGCGCAACGTGGCAAGCGGCGTGGCGGTGATCCTGGTGGCCATTTTGCTGCTGGTCTCTCTCTTCATCATCACCAACACCATCAAGCTGGCCACCTTCAACCGCCGGGAGGAGATCGCCATCATGAAGATGTGCGGCGCCACCAACGGATTTGTGCGCTGGCCCTTTGTGTTTGAGGGATTGATCCTGGGACTGGTGGGCGCGCTGCTGGCCTACCTCATCCAGTGGGGCGTGTATACCCTCATCGGAAAGGCCATCAACGCATCGGACACCATGCAGCTCATCACCATTCTGCCCTTTGAGCAGATGGCCATGATGGTGCTGGGCGTCTTCCTGGGCACCGGTTTTGTGATCGGTGTGGGAGGAAGCTTGATGGCGATCCGTAAGTTCCTTCAGGTTTAATACAAGGAGTAATATGTCTATGGCGAAGCAGACAAGAAAGAAACCGGAAAAGGAGAAGTGGGGCGTTCACCGCGTGGTGGTGGCAGGGCTTGCGCTGCTGATGGCGGCGCTGATGATCCTGCCCATGGTCAGCATGATCGTCAGCGGCACGGCCGGCGCAGTGAGCCAGTCGGAGATCGACAAGCTCAAGCAGGAGCAGCAGGCCTCCAAAGACCGCCAGGAGGAGCTCAAGCAGGAGCTGAATGACCTTAAGAACGATCAGGCGGATGCCCAGGCCAAGCGGAACATCCTTCAGCAGCAGCTGGAGGCCATCAACACGGAGCTGACCAACATCCAGAACCAGATCACCTATTATGACGGCGAGATCGCCCAGAAGGAAGCCGAGCGGGTGGAGGCTGTGGCCCGGGAAGAGGCCCAGTACGAGCTCTTCTGCCAGCGGGTGCGGGCCATGGAGGAGGGCGGAAATGTCTCCTACTGGTCCATCATCTTCCAGGCGGAGGACTTTACCGATCTGCTGGACCGGATCAACATGGTTGATGAGATCATGAGCTATGACCAGGCCGTCATGGACGAGCTGGTGGCCACCCGTAAGCAGATCGAGATCCTCAAGGCCGATCTGGAGACGGCACGCGCCGAGCAGGAGGCCAAGAAAGCGGAGCAGGAGGCCAAAAAGGCCGAGCAGAAGCAGAAGGTGGCCGAGGCCCAGGCACTGCTGGATCAGATCAACGCCGACGCCGCTGAGGTCAACCGTCAGCTGGAGGCTGAGAGCGCGGCGGCCGCTGAGATCCAGAAGGAGATCGTGGCCAAGCAGAAGAAGCTGGAGGAAGAGCGTAAGCAGAACAACATCGTTCTGGACCCGGGCGGCGACTATCTGTGGCCCCTGCCCGGCTACTATAAGCTCACTTCTGCCTTTGGCTACCGGATCCATCCCATCACCCATCGGCCCCAGAGCCACACCGGCATTGACATCCCGGCGCCCGGCGGCACGGCCATCAAGGCCTGCAAGGGCGGACAGGTGGTCACGTCGGCCTATCACAGTTCCTACGGAAACTATGTGGTCATCGACCACGGCAACGGCAACTCCACCCTCTATGCCCACATGAGCAGCCGGGCGGTGTCCGAGGGACAGATGGTGAGCCAGGGACAGGTCATCGGCTATGTGGGGACCACGGGTTCCTCCACCGGAAACCATCTGCATCTGGAGATCCGGGTCAACTACACCCGGACCGACCCGGAGAAGTGCTTCCCGGGACTGTATAACTCGTTTGTACGCGCATATAACTGGTAAGCTGTCATAGAATAGAGCACGAAGGAGGGGAGCGCGGGATCCGCGCTCCCCTCTGTTTCATCCGGCAAGGAGGTCCGCTATGGAAGAAAAAAGAAAGCAGAAAAAACGCTTTGGCGTGGGCGCTCTCATCGGTACGGCTGCGGCCACGCTGGTGGTGACGCTGATCGTGCTGGGATGCGCGGCATGGCTGGTGCTGGGACGGGATGGACTCTCCCTGCTCCAGGGGATCACGCTGGTCAAGACCCAGTTCGTGGGGGAGAAGACGGAGGAGGTGACCGATCAGGCCCTGTCCGGCATGATCGAGGGCCTGGGAGACCGCTGGTCCTATTATCTGGACGAGGAGGCATACCAGGCCGAGCAGGAGCGCCGGGCCAATGTCTATGTGGGCATCGGCGTCACCGTGGACTACACCAGCGAAGCGGGACTGACCATCCGCGCCGTGGTGCCGGGCGGCTCAGCCGAAGAGGCGGGGCTGGTCGAGGGCGAGATCATCACCGCGGTGGACGGCGAGGATATTGCCGGAGAGGCGCGGTATGAGGCCCCCGACCGCATCGCGGGAGAAGAGGGGAGCACCGTCCGTCTCACCGTCCAGGGTTTCGATGGGAACCGTCGGGAGGTGGAGCTGGTGCGCAAGAGCATCCAGACCGACCCGGTCTCCTACGAGTACCTGGAGAACGGCGTGGGCTATGTCAAGCTCTCCAACTTCTTTGCGGGAAGCGCCGACCGGGTGAAGGAGGCCGTCACCGACCTTCAGAGTCAGGGGGCCACCGCGCTGGTCTTTGATATGCGGGACAACGGGGGCGGCTATCTGGATGAGCTCATCCCCATGCTGGATTTCCTGCTGCCGGAGGGCCCCATCTTCCAGACCCGCAGCCACACCGGCGCGGAAAAGATCTATGAATCGGACGCGGCATGTGTGGACCTCCCCATGGCGGTACTGGTCAATGAGAATACATACAGCGCGGCGGAGATCTTTGCCGCCGAGCTCCAGGAGGAGGGGGCGGCCGTGGTGATCGGGACCCCCACCAGCGGAAAGGGATACTCCCAGCAGCTCTTTCCCCTGCTCAACGGGGGCGCTCTGGGGATCTCCACCGCCGAGTATTTTACCGGCAACGGTGTGAGCCTCATCGGAACCGGACTGCACCTGGACCGGGAGATCGCCCTTTCCGAGGAGGATCAGGCCGAGTTCACGGCCGGGGTGCTGCCTCTGGCGGAAGACGAGCAGTTCCAGGCGGCTCTGGAGCTGCTGGGGATCGCGGCATAAGATGAGATTTTGCTGCATACCCTCCCTCTGAGGTGAGGGTATGATCGGTTGGATGGTCCTGGAAGAGCGGCGGGGCTGGAGAAGTACGGTGGAAGAGGTGCGCCTAGAAGGACTGCGGGTATGCCGTGCCGGTATACCCGCGCCCGCCGCGCTCTCCCCCGCGGCCCGGAACCGGCGGGTGAAGCGGGGCGCGCAGCTTCTGCGGAAAGCGGGCTGCCGCCGCTGCCTCACGCCGCCGGGCTTCCCGCTCTGGGACCTTTTGCACGAGAGCGGCTTGCAGGCAGTGGACCCCGGCGGGCTCTGCCAAGCCCTGGCCGCCCGGCTGGCGGGGACCTACCTGGCGGAGCACGGGGTCCCGGAGACCGGGGCCACGGTGGTCCTTCTGGGCAGCCGGGTGGACCGGAGCCTCTTTGACGCGGCCTGCACCCTGGTCCCCCGGGTCCGCCGTCTGGTGATCCGGGCGGGCGAGGAGGGACGGGAGCTGGCCCAGTGGCTGGAGCGGGAGTACGGCATCCCGGTGCTGGAGAACGGAAGGGGCGCCCAGGTGCGCCTCTGGTTCACGCCGCCGGAGGGGGAGACCGGACCGGAGGATCTGGTGCTGTGCGCCCCCGGGCTCTCCCTGGGCGGACTGGAACTCCATCCCGTGCGTCCGGTACCGGATGAAGTGGAGGTACGAGCCTTTGCGGCGCTGCTCTGGGAAGAGGGGCGGCTTGCGCTGGAGGACATAGAAATATCTTCCAGTGCGGCGGCGCAAATGACTTGACAGGACCGGACAAACTACATATAATGTATAAACACAAAATGATAGTCTGGAGGATTGCGAGCCGGAGACGGCTCATTTCTCATATTTCCGGCGAAAAGAAAGGTGTGCACGGCAATGGCAAAAGAATATAAGCTGAGCCCCGAGCGCTTTGAAAAGCTGAAAGAGGAGCTCAATTATCTCAAGACGGTGCGTGAGAAGGAAGTGGCCGATCAGATCAAGGAGGCCCGCTCCTTCGGCGACCTGTCCGAGAACAGCGAGTACGACGAGGCGAAAAACGAGCAGGGCAAGCTCTACTCCCGCATTGCGGAGGTGGAGAACATCCTGGCCAACTGCATCGTCATTGAGGACGAGCACAGCGACGACACCACCATGGTCCGGCTGGGCAGCCGCATCACGGTGCTGGACAAGGAGTTTGAGGAAGAGGTCCAGTATGAGGTGGTGGGCTCTCAGGAGGCCGACCCCATGAACGGCCTGATCTCTGAGGACTCCCCCTTCGGCAAGGCGCTGCTGGGCAAGGCCGTGGGCGACGAGGTGGAGGTGGAGGCCCCCGCCGGCACCCTGTACTATAAGATCCTGAACATTCAGAAGGCATAAAAGAGAGGAAGAACAGACGCATGAGTGAAGAGAAGAAGAATCCCCAGCAGGAGGAGCCCTCTCTGTCTGAGCTGCTTCAGATCCGGCGCGCCAAGCTCAAGGAGCTCCAGGACGCCGGCGAGGATCCCTTCCAGCAGACCCGCTTTCCGGTAACTGCCCACAGCACCGAGATCCGGGAGAATTTTGAGGCGATGGAGGGCCAGATCAAGGCCATCGCCGGACGTCTCATGTCCAAGCGCGGCATGGGCAAGGCCGTGTTCTGCGACCTGCAGGACGGACAGGGCCGCATCCAGATCTATGTCCGCATCGACGAGCTGGGCGAGGAGGCCTTTGCCAAGTTCAAGAAGGTGGATATCGGCGACATCGTGGGCGTGGAGGGCGAAGTGTTCCGCACCAAGCGGGGCGAGATCTCCGTGAAGGCCCACTCGGTCACCCTGCTCTCCAAGTCCCTGCTGCCCCTGCCGGAGAAGTTCCACGGTCTGACCGACCGGGAGACCCGGTACCGTCAGCGCTATGTGGACCTCATCATGAATCCCGAGGTGCGCCGGGCCTTTGTCATCCGCTCCAAGTTCATTCAGCATGTGCGCAGCTTCCTGGACAACCGGGGCTATATGGAAGTGGAGACCCCCGTGCTCAACACCATCTCCGGCGGCGCCACGGCCCGTCCCTTCATCACCCATCACAACACCCTGGACATCGACATGTACATGCGCATCGCCACCGAGCTGCCCCTCAAGCGCCTGGTGGTGGGCGGCATGGAGCGGGTGTATGAGATCGGCCGCATCTTCCGCAACGAGGGCATGGACCCCAAGCACAACCCCGAGTTCACCACGGTGGAGCTCTATGAGGCCTATGCCGACTTCAACGATATGATGGACCTCTTTGAGGACCTGCTCTCCTCCGCCGCGGACAAGATCCTGGGCACCTACGATGTGGAGTGGCAGGGAGAGAAGATCTGCCTGGCGCCCGGCTGGCCCCGCCTGACCATGGCCGAGGCGGTCAAGAAGTACACGGGCCTTGACTTTATGGCGGTCTCCGACGACGCCGAGGCGGTGGCCATGGCCAAGTCCATCGGTGTGGAGCTGCCCGAGACGGCCGATCCCACCTGGGGCAACGCCCTCTACGAGTGCTTTGACCAGAAGGTGGAGGAGAAGTTGATCCAGCCCACCTTTATCACCATGCATCCCGTGGACGTCTCCCCCCTGGCCAAGCGCTCCCCCAAGGACCCCCGCCTCACCGAGCGCTTTGAGCTGTTCATCTGCCACAGTGAGATGGGCAACGCCTTCTCCGAGCTCAACGATCCCATTGACCAGCGCGGCCGCTTCCAGAAGCAGGTCGAGCTGCGCGCCAAGGGCGACGATGAGGCCGGCATGATGGATGAAGACTATATCACCGCCCTGGAGTACGGTCTGCCCCCCACGGGCGGCCTGGGCATCGGCATCGACCGCTGCGTGATGCTGCTGACCAACAGCGATTCCATCCGGGACGTCATCCTCTTCCCCACCATGAAGCCCCTGGATAAGAAGGACACCTCCGCCAAGGCCGAGAAGCGGGCCGAGCCGGTGGTGGTCACCGACGAGAAGATCGATTTCTCCAAGGTGGAGATCGAGCCCCTCTTCCAGGATTTCGTGGACTTTGAGACCTTTGCCAAGTCCGACTTCCGGGCCGTCAAGGTCAAGGACTGCACCGCTGTGCCCAAGAGCAAGAAGCTGCTGAAGTTCGTTCTGGACGACGGCACCGGCACCGACCGGGTGATCCTGAGCGGCATCCACGACACCTATGAGCCGGAGGAGCTGCTGGGCAAGACCCTCATCGCCATCACGAACCTTCCGCCCCGGAAGATGATGGGGATCGACTCCTGCGGCATGATCATCTCCGCGGTCCATCATGAGGAGGGCGTGGAGAAGCTCCACTGCCTGATGGTGGATCCGCACATTCCGGCGGGCGCGAAGCTCTATTAAGGGCGCGATGATCCGGTCTCTGAAACGGCGGGGGATGGAAACGAATGACGATCACATACGCATAGGAGTACTTCCCACCATGAAACATCTGGACTGATTCAGAGATTCTGGAGGCCGTGCCTGGTCCCGGGCGCGGCCTTTCGTCGGTATGGGAGCAGGACATGCTCCCATACCGCGACCAAAGCGGCCTGTCGGTGTGTGTGGACAGGCCAGTACGGTCCAGGCTGTGCCGGACCGGGAGAGAAAGGCCGATCAGATATTATGAGTATTACCATTCGCGCACGCAATCTGCTGCTCAGTAAACGAGGGATGAATCCCACGCGCATCGTGGCAGCATCCTTTGGGTGCATCATCCTGCTGGGCGCACTGCTGCTGACCCTTCCCATCGCCTCGCGCAGCGGGATGAGCGTCGGTTTTTTTGACGCACTGTTTACCGCCACCTCAGCCACCTGCGTCACCGGACTCATTACCGTGGATACCTGGGTCCAGTGGAGCCTCTTTGGGCAGATCATCATCATTATGATGATCCAGCTGGGGGGCCTTGGCTTTATGACCCTCATCACCATGGTGTCCTTTGCGCTCCACCGCCGCATCGGCCTGTCGGAGCGGCTCATCATGGTGTCCACCTTCAACCTCAACGATCTGGATGGTGTGGTGCGCATGGTACGCCATGCGCTCATGGGCACCTTTCTGATCGAGGGGGTGGGGGCGGTGATCCTCTCCATCTGCTTCATTCCAACCTTTGGACTGCTCCGGGGGATCTGGCATGGCATCTTCCACGCCATCTCCGCGTTCTGCAACGCGGGCTTTGATCTGATGGGCGGAGAGTACGGCCCCTTTTCCAGTATGATCGGGGCGAACCATCACCCGGTTGTACTGCTCACCACGGCCGCCCTCATCATCATCGGCGGCCTGGGATTTTTCGTCTGGGAGGATCTGGTGCGCAGCCGGTGCTGGCGCAAGCTCTCCCTGTACAGCAAGCTGGTGCTGGTGATGACGGCGGGACTGCTGCTCTTCGGCACCGTCTTTACCCTGCTGGCGGAATACCACAATCCCGCCACGCTGGGGAACATGCCCCTGTGGCAGAAACTGCTCAACGCCTTTTTCCAGTCCACCACCCTGCGTACAGCCGGCTTTGACGCGCTGGGACAGGGCGGGCTCCACGACAACACCAAGGCCATTTCGGTGGTGCTCATGCTGGTGGGCGGTTCGTCGGGCTCCACCGCGGGCGGCATCAAGACTGTGACGCTGGCGGTGCTCATGCTGGCTCTGCGGGCGGGGCTGAAGGGGAAGGAGCAGGTGACCCTGCGGGGCCGGGCCATCTCCTATCAGCGGGTCATCAATGCCATGACCCTGACGCTGGTGGTGATCACGCTGTTTCTGACCGGGTCCATCATCCTCTCCTCGGTGGAGAGCCTGCCCTACATCGACTGCGCCTTCGAAGTGGCGTCGGCACTGGGTACGGTGGGCCTGACCACCGGCATCACCGCGCATCTCTCCCGTTTTTCCCAGGCAGTGCTTGTCCTGTTTATGTATCTGGGCCGTGTGGGCGTGCTTTCGTTCTCCATCGCATTCCTGACCCGGCGTAAAAAACTGGCCAAGATCCAGTATCCCAATGTGGACATTATGATCGGATAAAAAAGAAGGGGATTGCATGAAAACATTTGTTGTCATCGGTCTGGGCCGATTTGGAAACGCTGTGGCCACCGAGCTGTGCACGCTGGGCCATGAGGTACTGGCCATCGACGCCGACCCGGAGAAGGTGCAGAAGGTGGTGGATCTGGTGACCCACGCCGTCACCGGAGACGCCAGAGACGCGGCGGTCCTGCGGGCGCTGGGCGTGCGCAACTATGACTGCGCCATCGTGGCCACCGGCAACGACGTGGGCAACAGCGCCCTCATCACCCTCAATCTGAAGGAAGTGGGGGTCAAGCAGGTGGTGTGCAAGGCCCAAAGCCATGTACATCGGAAGGTACTGGAGAAGATCGGAGCCGACCGGGTGATCTTCCCTGAGCATGAGATGGGACTGAAGCTGGCCCAGGGCCTCTCCAGCTCCAACGTGCTCAACTTTATCGAGCTCTCCGACGACTTCAGCATCGTGGAGCTGGCGGTGCCCAAGGTGTGGATGGGCAAGAGCATCCGGGAGCTGGACATCCGTGCCAAGCACCATGTCAACGTCATCGCGGTGCGCGGCCCGGAGGGCGTGCTGGACGTGGCCCCCGGCGGCGACTACCGGCTGGTCCAGGGCGGACGGATCGTGGTGCTGGGCCGTACCGAGTATATCAACCTGCTGCATAGCCTGTAAGGAAGATGAAGATGGAATCAATTACCAGCCGGCAGAATCCGCTGGCCGTCCACATCCGCAAGCTGGGGGCGGAGGGGAAGTACCGCCGGAGCCAGAGACAGTACCTCTGCGAGGGCGAAAAACTGGTGGGGGAGGCCCTGCGCTGGAGCGCCGGGGTGGAGACCCTGGTCTACGCCCGGGGAAAGACTCCCCCCGAGGACCTGCCCCAGGAGATCCGTCTGGTGGAGGTGCCTGAGGGACTCTTTGAGAGCCTCTCCACCGTGGAGACCCCTCAGGGCGTCCTGGCCGTGTGCCGCAGACCGGAGACGGCGCTGCCTGAGACCATGGCGCCGGGCGGGTATCTGGTGCTGGACGGACTCCAGGACCCGGGGAACGTGGGCACCATCTGGCGCACCGCCGATGCGCTGGGAGCTGCGGGAGTGGTCCTGCTGCCCCGCTGCGCCGACCCCTTTTCGCCCAAGACGGTCCGCTCCACCATGGGGGCCTGCTTCCGGCTCCCGGTGTGGGAGACCGATCTGGAGCACCTGTGTCCCCGGCTGGCGGCGGCGGAGATCCCCCTGTACGCCACCGCCCTGCGGGAGGATACGGCCGATGTGCGGGAGCTGCCTCTGGAGCGGGCGGCCGTGGTCATCGGCAGCGAGGGCAGGGGCATCTCCCAGGAGGCCCTGGCCCGGTGTGAAAAGACCATCCGCATCCCCATGCGGGAGCGGTGTGAGTCCCTCAACGCGGCGGCAGCTGCCACCGTGGTGCTCTGGGAGATGGCCCGCGGCCACTGAACAAAAGGGAAGAACGGATAGACGGAGTGAGATCCCGGTAGAGAAAGAGAGGGAGAAATTCCATGTCTGTGCTGAAGTATTGGCTGTGGCTCACCACCCGGCCCTCCATCCGGCCGGGGGAGGCGGCCGCCCTGGCCGAGCGTCTGGGCGGGGCCGAACAGGTCTATGTGGCCGACCGGGCGGAGTATGAGCTGCTGGGTCTGCCCTCTAAGCTCCGGGAGGAGCTCTGCCACAAGGAGATGGACTGGCCGGAGCGCATCCTGGAGGACTGCGCCCGGCGGAACATCCGGATTTTGACCATACAGGACGCCGCCTACCCGGAGCGTCTGCGCCAGATCGACGCGCCGCCCGCCCTTCTCTACGTGAAGGGGAAGAACCTCCCCTTTGACGAGCGGGTGGTCATCGGCGTGGTGGGCTCCCGCCGGGCCAGCCCCTACGGGATCGAGAAGGCGGCGGAGCTGGGCCGGGACCTGGCCCGCCGGGGCGCGGTGGTGGTCTCGGGCGTGGCCCAGGGAGTGGATGCCGCCGCCCTGCGCAGCGCCATCCGGGCCGGAGGCACCGTGTGCTCGGTGCTGGGCGGCGGGATCGACGTGGTCTATCCATCCTCCAGCGCGGACCTCTACCGGGTGGTGCCCCAGGTGGGCACCCTTATCAGCGAGTATCCGCCGGGGACCGCCACCGAGGGGTGGCACTACCCCATCCGCAACCGCATCATCAGCGGTCTGAGCCTGGGCGTGGCGGCAGTGGAGGCCAGCGTGAAGAGCGGCACCCTCATCACCGCCCGCACCGCGCTGGACCAGAACCGGGACGTCTTTGCCTTTCCGGGGTTAGCGGGAAATCCCGGCAGTCAGGGGACCAATCTCCTCATCCAGCGGGGGGAGGCCAAGCTCATCCAGTCGGCCGCCGACATCCTGGTGGAGTACGAGGGACTCTATTCGGCCCGCCTGCGGCCCGGCCCACCGCGAAAGCGGGAGAAAAGGGAACCAGGAGCGCAAGAGGCTCCCCAGCATCCCCGCCCCAAAGGGCCGGAGCCGGCCCCCCAGGCGGTTGACAACTCGGAAGGAAGGGCTTATAGTACCTTTCAAGAGCAGACCGGAGAGTTTACGGCCGAAGAGAAGGCCATCCTCCTGGCCCTGGGGGAGGAGCGGCTGCGGCCGGACGACCTGGTGGAGCGTACCGGCCTCCCGGCCAGCGGGGTGCTGGCCAGCCTCACCATGCTGACTATGCGGGGCATCCTGGCCCAGCGGCCGGGCAATTTCTTTGAAGCCCTGATCCTGCTGCGGGAGAAGGACTGAGCACCGGCGGGATCTCCCGCCCAAGGGCGTACCTGAACATCGGCAAACCAAACCCGGAGCGCGGTGGTTTGCCGATGATCAGATCCGCTCTGACGCCCACCAGAGGGCGCAGTTGGTCCGCCCAGGCGCGGACGAGAGAAGGGCCTCCGGAACAGAGACGGAGAGACCCAATTGGAGGTACTATTGTGGCGAAATCGAATCTTGTGATCGTGGAGTCCCCCGCCAAGGCCAAGACCATCGGAAAATACCTGGGTCCCGGCTATCAGGTGAAGGCGTCCATGGGACATGTGCGCGATCTTCCCAAGAGCAAGCTGGGCGTGGACGTGGAACACGGCTTCACGCTGGATTATCAGCCCATCAAGGGCAAGGAAGAGGTCATCGACGACCTGCAGAAGACGGCCAAGAAGAGCGAAAAAGTCTTTCTGGCCACCGACCCGGACCGGGAGGGCGAGGCCATCTCCTGGCACCTCAAGGAGCTGCTGGGGATCCCCGACGACAAGACCTACCGGGTCACCTTTAACGAGATCACCAAGAAGGTGGTCAACGAGGCCATCGCCGCCCCCCGTGCCATCGACCAGAATCTGGTGGACGCCCAGCAGGCCAGAAGAGTGCTGGACCGCATCGTGGGCTACCAGATCTCCCCCCTGCTGTGGAAGAAGATCCGCCGGGGCCTGAGCGCCGGACGGGTCCAGTCGGTGGCCACCCGCCTGGTGGCCGAGCGGGAGGCCGAGATCAAGGCCTTCGTGCCCGAGGAGTACTGGTCCCTGGATGTGGACCTGGAGCGCATCGCCCCCAACCTGGGCCAGTTCCGGGCCGCCTTCTACGGCCGGGAGAAGAAGATGGACCTGCACAGCGAGGAGGAGGTCCAGGCGGTGGTCTCCGCCGTTCAGGCCGACTCCTTCACCGTCCAGGGGGTCAAGCGGCAGGATAAGCAGCGCAATCCCGCGCCCCCCTTCACCACCTCCACCCTGCAGCAGGAGGCCAGCCGCAAGCTGAACATGACCCCCCGCCGCACCATGTCCATCGCCCAGCAGCTCTACGAGGGCGTGGACATCGAGGGCGAGGGGACCATCGGTCTCATCACCTATATGCGTACCGACTCCCTGCGCCTTTCGGACGAGGCCACGGAGGCCGCCAAAAACTTTATCCAGGGCCGCTACGGGGCCGACTACTACCCCGGAAAGCCCCGGGTGTTCAAGACCAAGTCCGGGGCCCAGGACGCCCACGAGGCCATCCGTCCCTCCAACGTGAACCTGACCCCCGAGCAGCTCAAGAAGGACCTGACCAGCGAACAGTACCGGCTCTACAAGCTGATCTGGAGCCGCTTCTTGGCCTGCCAGATGGCCCCTGCCGTCTATGACAGCGTCACCATCGAGGTGGAGAGCGCCGGATACCGCTTCCGCGCCAACCACTCGGCCCTCAAGTTCTCCGGCTATACCGCCGTCTATGTGGAGGGCAAGGACGAGGACGAGGAGGTCCTCCGCCAGTCCCCCCTGCCCGACCTGCGGGAGGGGGAGGCCCTCGAGCTCCTCAAGAGCGAGCCGGGACAGCACTTCACCCAGCCCCCCAGCCGCTACACCGAGGCCACCCTCATCAAGGCCCTGGAGGAGAAGGGGATCGGCCGTCCCTCCACCTACGCCCCCACCATCTCCACCATCCTGGACCGGGAGTATGTGGTGAAGGAGGGGAAGAACCTGCGCACCACCCCCCTGGGCGAGGTGGTCAACGACCTGATGAAGGAGAAGTTTCCCGACATCGTGGACACCGCCTTCACCGCCCGGATGGAGGAGCTGCTGGACGAGGTGGAAGAGGGGAAGGAGAACTGGAAGGACATCCTCTCCGGCTTCTACGGGGACTTTGAGCGGGAGCTCCAGGCCGCCGAGCAGGACACTGAGCGCATCAAGGTGCCCGACGAGGTGTCCGACGTCATCTGCCCCCTGTGCGGGCGCAATCTGGTCTTCAAGTCCGGCCGCTTCGGCCGCTTCCTGGCCTGCCCCGGCTGGCCCGAGTGCCCCCACACCCAGCCCATCGTCATCGAGATGCCGGGCAAGTGCCCCAAGTGCGGCGGCAAGATCCTGAAAAAGACCTCCAAGCGGGGCTATGCCTACTACGGCTGTGAGAACAACACCAACAAGGATGAGAGCAAGCGCTGCGACTTCATGACCTGGGATGTGCCGGTCAAGGAGACCTGTCCCGAGTGCGGACACACCCTCTTCAAGAAGTCGGGCCGGGGCTTCAAGAAGCCCTTCTGCATCAATCCCGAGTGCCCCAACTTCCTGCCGGAGGATCAGCGGGGCTATAAGAAGAAGACCCCGGAAAACGCCAATCTCGCCGAGGGCGTGCCGCCCGAGGAGGAGAAAAAGACCGTCAAGAAGACCGCCGCGAAAAAGCCGGCGGCCAAGAAAACCGTGGCCAAAAAGACCGAGACCACCAAAAAAGCGGCGGCCAAGAAGGAGCCGGCCAAAAAGACCACCGCGAAGAAGACGGCCAAGAAGACAGAGGAAGCGTAAGGAGAACACATGGAACCTGTTATCGTGATCGGCGCGGGCCTGGCCGGATGTGAGGCCGCGTGGCAGCTGGCCCAGCGGGGCATTCCGGTGGAGCTGCATGAGATGAAGCCCCGGAAAAAGACCCCCGCCCACCACTCGGACGACTTTGGAGAGTTGGTGTGCTCCAACTCCCTGCGCTCCGACCAGCTGGAGAATGCGGTGGGCCTGCTCAAGGAGGAGCTGCGCCGCCTGGGCTCCCTCATCCTCCGCTGTGCCGACGAGCACCGGGTGGAGGCGGGCGGCGCCCTGGCGGTGGACCGCCACGCCTTTTCCGGGGCCATCACCCGGGCGGTGAAGGAGCACCCCCTCATCACCGTGGTGGAGGGGGAGGTCACCGAGATCCCCGCGGAGGGAAATGTGATCGTGGCCTCCGGGCCCCTCACCTCCGAGGCCCTGAGCGAGCGCATCAAGGCCTTTTTCCCCGAGAGCCGCTATCTCAACTTCTACGACGCGGCGGCCCCCCTGGTCACCTTTGAGAGCGTGGATATGACCTCGGCGTGGTTTGCCTCCCGCTACGACAAGGGCACGCCGGACTATATCAACTGCCCCCTCACGGAGGAGGAGTACGACGCCTTCTGGACCGAGCTGTGCGCCGCCCAGGAGGCTGAGGTCCACGGCTTTGAGGACAAACAGGTCTTTGAGGGCTGTATGCCCGTGGAGGTCATGGCCCGACGGGGGAAGCAGACCCTCTGCTACGGCCCCCTCAAGCCCCGGGGCCTCAAGGACCCCAAGACGGGGAAGGAGCCCTTCGCCGTGGTGCAGCTGCGCAAGGACAACGCCGAGGGCTCCATCTACAATCTGGTGGGCTTCCAGACCCATTTGAAGTGGCCCGAGCAGCGGCGGGTCTTTTCCATGATCCCCGCCCTGCGCAGCGCGGAATTCGTGCGCTACGGCGTGATGCACCGGAACACCTACCTGGATTCCCCCCGGATGCTGGACCGCTATTACCGGGTCAAGCATGAGCCCCGGGTGTGCTTCGCCGGACAGATCACCGGCGTGGAGGGATATGTGGAGTCCACCGCCTCCGGCTTCCTGGCGGCGGTGGAGCTGGCCCGCAGACTTCAGGGCAAGCCCCCGGTGGACTTTCCCCAGGAGACGGCGGTGGGGGCGCTGGCCCTCTACATCAGCAACGAGACGGTGGGCGACTTCCAGCCCATGAACGTGAACTTCGGCATCATCCCGCCCCTGGGCTATAAGGTCAAGGGCAAAAGAAACAAGAATGCCGAGCTGAGCCGCCGGGCGCTGGAGATCCTGGACAAGCTGGACCCGGCGGAGCTGTAACCGACCCTTACAGCCGGTGGAGGGCCAGTCCCAGCCGCAGGCCCCGGAGAAAGGCCGCCTCGGCGTCCAGCTGGGCGCACTCGTCGGCCGCGTCCCGGAGCTTTTCGCAGAAGGGATCGCCCATTTCCTCCCGGACCCGGCCCAGGTGCCGCTCCCGGAGGGCATAGCAGTCCGGGAGATCCCCGGCGTCCCGGTCCAGCCGGGCAGCGAGTTCATACAAGGCAAAGAGTAAGTTATCCACACCATCACCCCAATAAAACCATGATTGCAATATACACGGTTTTATTGGATATGTCAAGGGGGAGCCATGTACCATAACGAATTATTTGGTTTGCGCTTACGCAAGATGCGCAGTCACAACCATGAGACGCAACGGGAACTGGCGGAGGTTTTGGGTGTAAAGCCAAACCAGATCGGAGAAATGGAAAATGGCCGGGGTGCTACGACCCTTGCAAAATTAGCGCAGCTCTGTGCGCATTACAATGTCACGGCTGATTATCTTTTAGGTTTGACGGATGAGCCACGGCCATTGAGATGAGACAAGGAGTAACCCTGTCAATCAGAAGCAGGACCAAATGCAGTCAAAATGAGATTGTATCTGATCTGTGAGGGGGCAGCGTATGTTTGAGCGCGCCATCTTTTCGGCCCGGCTGAAAGAACTCATTCAGCGGCGGAACATGACCTATGCCCAGCTGGCCCGGGCGCTGGGGGTCTCTACCGCGCAGGTCAGCGACATGGCCAACGGAAAAGCCGGGACCTCCATGGAGCGGTTGTATAAGCTCTGCAAGACCTTTGAGGTGTCTGCCGACTACCTGTTGGGTCTGACAGACGAGCCGCGGCCGTTGGCATAGGGCTGGTCCGGATGAGAACACAGAAAGAAGAGGGAAAAGTCATGAAGATCATCGTAGACGCCATGGGCGGCGACAACGCGCCCGCCTCAAACGTAAAGGGTGCACTGGCTGCCATCCGGGAGCAGGGAGTAGAGGTCATCCTGGTGGGCCGGGGGGAGGAGATCCTCCAGGTCCTCAACGAGGAGGGCATGAAGGAGCCCCCGGCAGGGATGGAGATCGTCCATGCCTCCGAGGTGGTGGAGATCTGTGACAATCCGGCCACCGCCTTCCGGGAGAAGAAGGACTCCTCCCTCACAGTGGGGCTCAATCTGCTCAAGGACGGCAAGGGCGACGCCTTTGTCTCGGCGGGCAGCACCGGCGCGCTGCTGGCGGCGGCCACCCTCATCGTCAAGCGCATCAAGGGCATCCGCCGGGCGGCCATGGCCCCGGTGGTGCCCACCGGAAACGGCGGGGCCGTCCTCATCGACTGCGGCGCCACTGCCGAGTGTACCCCCGAATACCTGCTCCAGTTTGCCTTCATGGGCTCCTACTATGCCGAGCGGGTGCTGGGCCGTCCGGAGCCGCGGGTGGGCCTCCTGAACATCGGGGCCGAGCCCTCCAAGGGCACCGAGCTGCAGCAGAAGACCTACGCCCTCCTGCAGGAGGCCGGGGAGCAGGGCCGCATCCACTTCACCGGCAACGTGGAGGGCAAAGAGGCGGTCTACGGCGCGGTGGACGTGATTGTCTCCGATGGCTACTCGGGCAATATCTTCCTCAAGACCATGGAGGGGACCGGCGGCTTCCTGGCCAAGCAGCTCAAGGCCATGTTCAAGAAGAACCTGATCACCAAGCTGGCGGCCCTTCTGGTCTCGGGCGGCATCCGCTCCTTCAAGAAGATCCTGGACGCCGGAGAGGTGGGCGGCACCGCCTTCATCGGCATCTCCAAGCCGGTCATCAAGGCCCACGGCTCCTCTGACGACTATGCCATCAAGAATGCCATCCGGCAGGCCGCCAAGTTTGCCGCCTCGGGCATCATTGAGGACATCACCGAGAATGTGGAGCACATGCGTCTCCCCGTGCAGGTGAAAAAGGAAGAGGGCTGATTGTGGGTTTTCCACGATTTTCCCACGGGGAGAGAAAAAATCAAAAATCCTATTGACAGCTTGCCTTATCTTGCCTATTATTTTAGTGCAATTACCGTTCCTGAATACAGAACGATATGATAGGAGAAGATAGATATGATTTTTGAGAAAATCGTGGCTCTGCTGTCCGAGCAGCTGGGCGTGGACGCCGAGAACATCACCATGGACACCTCCTTTGAGGAGCTGGGCGCCGACTCCGTGGACGTGGTCGATCTGACCATGGCGGTGGAGGAGGCCTTCAACCTGGAGGACCTGGCCGATGAGAACCTGTCCGACATGACCACTGTGGGAGACTTCGTCCGTTTCCTGCAGACCAAGCTGGATTGATCGTTTGCCTGCAAGCCCCGCCCACGGCGGGGCTTGCGTTTTGAATCGTATGGAACTGGAGAAGAGGAGGAACCACCATGCGCCATCTGGAAGAGACCCTTGGATATACCTTTCACGACCGTTCCCTCTTAGAGAACGCGCTCACCCACAGCTCCTATGCCAATGAGAACCGGTTCAAGGGCTGCCAGAGCAATGAGCGTCTGGAGTTCCTGGGGGACTCGGTGCTGGGCATGGTGACCGCCGACTATCTGTTCCGCACCCACCCCGACCTGCCGGAGGGGGACCTGACCCGCACCCGGGCCGCCCTGGTGTGCGAGGAGAGCCTGGTGGAAGTGGCCAAGGCCTGGGGACTGGGGGAATACCTCCGCCTGGGCAAGGGAGAGAACGCCGGCGGAGGCCGCCGCCGTCCCTCCATCCAGGCCGACGCGGTGGAGGCCGTGCTGGCCGCGGTCTACCTGGACGGCGGCATCGGCTCGGCCCGCAAGATCATCCAGAAATACATTCTGGACCGGGAGAGCGAGAAGGCCCGCAACCGGGACTACAAGACCGCCCTGCAGGAGCTGGTGCAGCGGGAGAGCGGCCAGGTCCTGCAGTACCGCCTGACCGGCTCCAGCGGGCCCGACCACGCCAAGATCTTCACGGTGGAGGTGGACCTGAACGGCGCCACCATCGGCCAGGGCGAGGGCCACAGCAAAAAAGAGGCGGAGCAGAACGCCGCCCGGGCCGCCATCGGCCATCTGGAGCATCCATAAACCAAAACACGCCGCGGAGGGGCTGCCGCGGCGTGTTTTTTGTGGGAAAGCGTTTGCAATGGCAGGGGGAAATTGATATAATACTTTATTACCATGTGATTTTGTGCCCTGAGGGGCGGTCGACGACTGAGAGGTGTCCGGTTTGTACTTAAAAGCGCTCGAGATCCAGGGGTTCAAGTCCTTTCCGGACAAGACCGTGCTGACCTTTGGGGAGGACATCACCGCCATCGTGGGCCCCAACGGCTCGGGCAAATCCAATCTGTCGGACGCCATCCGCTGGGTGATGGGGGAGCAGTCCACCCGGGCGCTCCGGGGCGGCAAGATGGAGGACGTGATCTTCGGCGGCACCGAGAAGCGCCGTCAGGTGGGCTTTGCCGAGGTCAGCCTGGTGCTGGATAACCAGGACCACGCCCTCTCCCTGCCGGAGGACGAGGTCATGGTGACCCGCCGCTACTACCGCTCCGGAGAGAGCGAGTACTACATCAACCGCCGCACGGTCCGCCTCCGGGACGTGAACGAGCTCTTCATGGACACCGGACTGGGGCGGGAGGGCTACTCCATCATCGGCCAGGGCAAGATCGACGAGATCCTCTCGGTCAAGAGCGCCGACCGCCGGGAGATCTTTGAGGAGGCCGCGGGCATCTCCCGCTTCCGCCACCGGAAGGAGGAGGCCGAGCGCCGTCTGGAGCGGACCGAGGAGAACCTGGTGCGCATCCGGGACAAGATCGACGAGCTGGAGCTCCAGGTGGGGCCCCTCCGCCAGCAGGCGGAGAAGGCCCGGCGCTTTTTGCTCCTGCGGGATGAGATGCGCGGGCTGGAGATCTCCCTCTGGCTGGAGCAGCTGGACCGGGTGCGTACCGCCGCCATCAAGACCAACGCCGCCTGCGAGCAGGCCCTCCGGCAGAAGGAGGAGGAGCAGCGGGAGCAGGAGCGGCTCTATGCCGAGGCCGAGGCCCTGGCCGGGGAGATGCGGACCCGGGAGGTGGAGGCCGAGGCGCGCCGGGCGGCCGTCATGCAGGGACAGAGCGAGGCCAACACCTTAGAGAGCGCCATCGCCGTCCTGCGCAGCGGCATCGCCCACAATCAGGAAAACGAGGGGCGCATCCGGCGGGAGCTGGAGCAGCAGACCGGGCGGGACGACGCCCTGTCCGCCCAGATCGCGGCCCGCCGGGCGCGTCTGACCGCCATTTTGCGCGACGGGGAAACCATTCGCGGGGAATTGGCGTCTAAAGAAAAAGAAGCCGGGGCGGCGGCCGGACAGGCGGGCGCTCTGGCGGCGGAGCTGGAGGCCCTGCGGCAGCAGGAGCGCTTGGACAGCGCCTCGGCCGCCGAGGCCCGTGCCCTCCTCTCCGCCCTGGCGGCTGCTGCCCAGGAGCTGCTGGACCGGGAATCCACCCTGCGCCGGGCTCTCGCCGAGGAGGAGGAGAGCCTGGGCAATCTGGAACAGGAGGCCGGGGAGAACGATACGGCCCTGAAGAGCGCCCGGTCCGACCGGGACGCCCTGGAAAACATCATCCAGGGCCATGTGCTGCGGGTGGAGGCCCGGGAGAAGAAGGCCGCCGCCGCCCGGGAGCGCGTGCGCGCGCTGGAGCTGGAGGACCACACCCTCCGCTCCCGCATCCACATGCTTACCGAGTTGGAGCGGTCCTATGAGGGCTACTCCAGAGCGGTCAAGCTGGTGATGGGGGAGGCCGAGCGGGGCCGCCTGAAGGGCGTGCGGGGCCCGGTGGCCAGCCTCATCCGGGTGCCGGCTCCCTATGCCGTGGCCATCGAGACCGCCCTGGGCGGCGCCATGCAGCACCTGGTGGTGGAGCGGGAGGAGCACGGAAAGGCGGCCATCCAGTGGCTGAAACGCCGGGAGGGCGGCCGGGCCACCTTCCTGCCCATGGACACCATCCGTCCCGTCCCCTTCCGGGAGAGCGGGGTGGAGCAGTCCTCCGGCTTTGTGGGCATGGGGGACGCCCTGGTGGAGTGCGAGGCGGCCTATGGAAAGATCTGTGCCAACCTGCTGGGGCGCACGGTGATCGCGGAGGATCTGGACGCCGCCGTGGCCATCGCCGGCGCCTACGGCCACCGCTTTAAGATCGTCACCCTGGACGGACAGGTGCTCAATCCGGGCGGCTCCATGACGGGCGGCTCGGTGAGCCGTTCGGCGGGAATCCTGAGCCGTTCCAACGAGCTGCAGCAGCTCTCCGCCCAGGAGCAGGAACTTGCCGCCGCCCTGGAAGAGGCCAAGGCGCGGCAGTCCGAGACCGAGCGGGAGGCCACCGCCGGGCGCTATGAACTGGAGAGCGCCCGGGGGGAGCTGCGCCGGCACGAGGACCGCATCCTCCAGCTGGAGGAGCGGGCGGAGCGCCAGAAAGAACGCCTGGGCGAGCTGCACGCCCGCTTGGACGAGCGAAAGGAAGAACTGGCCCAGCTGCTCCGGCGGCAGGAACAGACCGAGGCGGACACCGCCCAGGCCCGCTCACGCATCGAGACGCTGGAGGGCGCGGCCGAGGCCCTGCGCTCCGAGGCGGCCGGAAAAGAGGCGGGACAGGCCGCCGTCCGGCAGCGGGCGGAGGAGATCCGCACGGCGATGGACGCCCTCCACCGGCGCCTGGCCGGACTGGAGGCCGAGCGGGAGACCACCGAGGGCAGCCTCCGGGAGCTGGAGGCCCTGCGGAAGGAGCTGGCCGGAGACCGGGAGCAGCAGGCCGAGCGCCTGCGGGAATATGCCGGACAGAACGAGGCCATGGAGGCCGAGATCCGGGAAAAGGAGGCCGCCCTCCAGACCATCCGGGAGGAGAAGGAGGCCGCCGAGGCCGACATCCTCCGGCTCAACCAGGAGAAGCTGGAGCTGGAGGCCAGGCGCAACCGGGCCGACCGGGACAGCCGGGAGAAAAATGCCCAGCTCCTTCAGCTGGAGCGCACGGCCGCGGGCCTGGAGCAGAAGAAACAGGCCCACGCTATGGAGGAAAAGGGGCTTTTGGACAAGCTCTGGGAGAGCTACGAGCTCACCCACCAGGCGGCCCTCCAGCAGCGGGTGCCCCTGGAGAGCACCGCCCAGGCCCAGCGCCGGGTGGCCGAGCTCAAGCGGGGCATCGCGGGGCTGGGGAACATCAATCTGGACGCCATCGAGGAATTCGAGCGGGTAAACGAGCGGTACACCTATCTGACCGAGCAGCGGGACGACGTGGAAAAGGCCAAGGCGGATCTGGCCGGGATCATCGCGGGCATCACCGCCGAGATGAAGCGCCTCTTCGGAGAGCAGTTCGTCCTGCTCAACGAGGCCTTTCAGACCACCTTCCGGGAGCTCTTCGGCGGCGGTCAGGCGGCCCTGGAGCTGGAGGACGCGTCGGACATCCTCAACTGCGGAATCGAGATCCGGGTCCAGCCGCCGGGCAAGGCGCTGAAGGTGCTCTCCCTCCTCTCGGGCGGGGAGAAGGCCTTTGTGGCCATCGCCCTCTATTTTGCCATTTTGAAGGTCCGGCCCACCCCCTTCTGCGTCATGGACGAGATCGAGGCGGCGCTGGACGACGCCAATGTGACCCGCTTTGCCCGCTATCTGCGCAGCGTGTCCAACAAGACCCAGTTTATCGTCATCACCCACCGCCGGGGCACCATGGAAGAGGCCGATGTGCTCTACGGCGTGACCATGCAGGAGCGGGGCGTGAGCCGGATGCTGACCATCAACCTCAACGATGTGGAGCGGGAGCTGGGCATCGAGTAAATTCCACAGGACCTACCGCGGAACGCAACCGATAAGAAAGAGAGAGGAAACAAGAGATGGATTATAAGAAAGCCTGGAAATACTCCAACCGGCTGACCGTGCTGGCGGTCTTCATCGTCATGCTGGGCGGCTACTTTGCCACCCGCTCCCAGATCCTGTTCTGGGGACTGGTGGGACTGGCGGTGGTGCTGGCGGCAGCCGGCTTTGTGGTGCACTTCAAGTGGTGCCGCTGTCCCCACTGCGGGGACCGGCTGCGGGTGACCGACTGGCTGATGCGTATGCCCAAGATGTGCCCGAAATGCCACAAGGAACTGAATTAACGAAAGGAACAGAAGGATATGGGCTTTTTTGATAAGATCAAGGCGGGCCTGACCCGCACAAAGGAGAATATCTCCAACATCGGCCACTCCTTCGACCAGCTCTTTGCAGGGGAGCTGGACGATGACTTCTATGATGAGCTGGAGGAGACCCTCATCCTCTCCGACATGGGAGTGGAGACCGCCATGAAGGCGGTGGAGGAGCTGCGCCGCCGGGCCAAAGCGGAGAAGATCAAGAACGCCGAGGAGGGCCGGGAGTGCCTGCGCGCTATCCTCACGGAGTTTTTGGAGGTGGGGGACCTCTCCCTCAAGCTGGATACCAAGCCGTCGGTGGCCCTGTTCATCGGGGTAAACGGCGTGGGCAAGACCACCACCATCGGCAAGCTCTCGGCCCACCTGAAGGGAGAGGGCCGGCGGGTACTCATGGCCGCCGCCGACACCTTCCGGGCGGCCGCTGCCGACCAGCTGGAGATCTGGTCCCAGCGCTGCGGGGTGGACATCGTCCGCCAGCACGAGGGGGCCGACCCGGCGGCAGTGGTCTTTGACGCCCTCTCGGCGGCCAAGGCCAGAGGAACCGACGTGGTGCTGGTGGACACCGCCGGCCGGCTCCACAACAAGCAGAATCTGATGAACGAGCTCAACAAGATCAGCCGCATTCTGGACCGGGAGCTGCCGGGCGCCGACCGGGAGACCCTGCTGGTGCTGGACGCCACCACCGGGCAGAACGGGCTCATCCAGGCCAAGCAGTTCAAGGAGGCCGCCGGGATCACCGGCATCGTCCTCACCAAGCTGGACGGCTCGGCCAAGGGCGGCATCGTCATCGCCATCGCCCAGGAGCTGGGCGTGCCCGTCAAGTTCATCGGCGTGGGCGAGGGCATCGACGACCTGATGCCCTTTGAGCCCGCCGAGTTTGTGAAGGCATTCGTATAAAAGGGACCATTCGGAACAAACGGCCGCCCCGGCGGCCCACAGTCAGGAGGTTTTATACCATGGAAAGAATCGACGGCCGCCGCCCGGACCAGCTCCGGCCGGTGGAGATTATTCCCGGCATCAACCGGTTTGCGGAGGGCTCCTGCCTGATCCGCTGCGGCAACACCCATGTGCTGTGCACCGCCAGTGTGGAGGACCGCACCCCGCCCCACGTCCCCGAGGGGGAGGGCTGGGTGACCGCGGAGTACTCCATGCTCCCCCGGGCCAACCGGGAGCGCTCCAAGCGGGACATCGCCAAGCTCAAGCTCTCTCCCCGCTCGGCGGAGATCCAGCGGCTCATCGGCCGGGCACTCCGGGCCGTGGTGGACCGCAAGGCCCTGGGCGAGCGCTCCATCACCGTGGACTGCGATGTGCTCCAGGGAGACGGCGGCACCCGTACCGCCTCGGTCACCGGCGGATTTGTGGCCCTGGCCCTGGCCTGCCGGAAGCTGATGGAGGAGGGCGTGCTGGAGCAGATGCCCCTGCGGGGCTATGTGGCGGCGGTCTCGGCCGGAATCGTGGGGGACACCCCCCTGCTGGACCTGTGCTATGAGGAGGACTCCTCCGCCCAGGTGGACCTGAACTGCGTCATGGACGGCAGCGGCCGCCTCATCGAGATCCAGGGCACCGGCGAGGGCCGCCCCTTCACCATCGAGGAGCAGCGCGCCCTGGTGGACCTGTGCGGCAAGGGCATTCAGGAGCTCCAGAAGCTCCAGGCCGACATCGTGGGGGTGCTGTGAGATGAAAATGGTATTAGCCAGCAAGAACCCCAAAAAGCTCCTGGAATTGCAGGCCATCCTCTCCGCCCAGGGGATCGAGGTGGTGCTGGAGTCCCAGGTGGGCATCGACGTGGACGTGGAGGAGACCGGCACTACCTTTGAGGAGAACGCCTTCCTCAAAGCCCATGCGGTGATGGAGGCCGGCGGTCTCCCCGCCGTGGCCGACGACTCGGGCCTGTGCGTGGACGCCCTGAACGGCGCTCCCGGGGTCTACTCCGCCCGGTACGGCGGGCCGGGGCTGGACGACGTGGGCCGCTACCGGCTCCTGCTGGAGAACATGCGGGGCCAGCTGGACCGGCGGTGCCGGTTCGTCTCGGCCATCTGCTGCTGCTTCCCCAACGGGGACCGGGTGGAGGCCCGGGGCGAGTGCCCGGGCACCCTGGCCTATGCCCCCAAGGGGAGCGACGGCTTCGGCTATGACCCCATTTTCTTCCTGCCCGAGCGGAAAAAGACCTTTGCTGAGCTGACGGCGGAGGAGAAGAACGCCATCTCCCACCGGGGCAGGGCGCTGGAGGCCTTTGGCGAGAAGCTCAAGGCCTACCTGGAAGGCTGAACCACAAATCAAATACAAAGGAGATAGAACATTGGATCTGACAAGCAAGCAGCGGGCCCAGCTTCGGGGCCTGGCCAACAGCATCGACACCATCGTACAGGTGGGCAAGGACGGCATCGGGGAGAACCTGCTCAAGCAGGTCAACGACGCCCTGGAGGCCCGGGAGCTCATCAAGGGCCGGGTGCTGGAGAACTCCATGCTCTCCCCCCGGGAGGCCGCCGAGGAGCTGGCCGTCAAGGCCCGGGCCGAGGTGGTGCAGGTCATCGGTACCAAATTTGTCCTCTACCGGAAGAGCCACCGCAAGGATCTGAAAAACCCCATCGTGCTGGTGAAGGACACCAAAAAGCGGGGATAAACAATTAGGCCGGAATCCCGGCGCGGAAAGGGTGCGGTATGATGAAAATCGGTATTTACGGAGGAACCTTCAATCCGCCACATCTGGGCCATATGGCAGCGGCCCGCTTCGCCATGGACGCCCTGGGCCTGGACAAGCTGCTCTTTGTCCCGGCGGCCCTCCCGCCCCATAAGACGCTGCCGGAGGGGACACCCCCTGCGGCGGAACGCCTTGCCATGACCGAATTGATGGCGGACAATCTCCTGCGCCCCGGACAGGTGGAGGTGGACGACCTGGAGCTCCACCGGACGGGGAAGAGCTACTCCTCCGACACCATCCGGGCGCTCCACGAGCGCTATCCGGAGGATGAGCTGTGGTTCCTCATGGGGACCGATATGTTCCTCACCCTCCAAAACTGGCACGAGCCGGAGGTCATCCTGCGCTACGCGGGGGTGGCGGCCTTTGCCCGCACCCAGTCTGACTGCGGGGAGATGCTGGAGATCCAGAGCAAGTATCTCCACGACACCTACGGCGCGCGGGTGTGCACCGTGCAGCTGCCCGAGATCGTGGAGGTCTCCTCCACCGAGCTGCGGGGCATGCTGGCCCGGGGGGAGGGGGGGACCTATCTGTGTCCCGCCGTGTACGGCTATATCCTGATGCACGGGCTGTACGGCACCCACGCGGATCTGACCAGGCTCACCGACGAGCAGCTGCGGGCCTGCTCCTATTCCATGGTACGGGCCAAGCGGATCCGGCACATCCGCGGGACGGAGGAGGAGGCGGTGCGCCTGGCCCTCCACTGGGGCGCGGATGCGGAGCTGGCCCGCAAAGCGGGCATCCTCCATGACTGCACGAAATATTTGGAGTTGGACGAGCAGTTGCATTTATGCGCGAAATATGGTATCGTTTTGGACGAATTGGAGCGGCGCGCGGTCAAGCTGCTTCACTCCAAGACCGGCGCGGCCATCGCCCGGGAGGTCTTCGGCATGCCGCAGGAGGTGTATGACGCCATCTACTGGCACACCACCGGCAAGGGGAATATGACCCTGCTGGAGAAGATCCTCTATGTGGCCGACTATATGGAGCCAAACCGGGATTTTGAGGGAGTGGAGCGGCTAAGGGAGCTGGCTTACAGCGACCTGGACGCCGCGGTGCTCCTGGGGTGTGAAATGAGCATCCAGGATATGGAGGAGCGGGGACAGCCCGTCCACTTCCGTACCCAGGAGGCCTATGATTGGTTGCGGAACAGAAAGCGAGACTAGACGGAATGGAAACAGATAAGAGAGAACACCGGCGGGGCGGCGCGCGGCTGCAGCATACTGCCTCCGGTCCCAGCAGGAAAGAGCCGGGCAAGCCCCGGAAAAACCGGTCCAAAGGGCCGAAAAAGCCATGGAAGCAGCTCAGAACGCAGGAGAAGGTCCTCCGGGTCCTTCTGATCGTGGCCGCGGTGCTGGCCGCGGTGCTGCTGGCAGCCTTCCTCTTTCTGCACTTCTTTATTCAAAAGCCCACGCTCCCCACGGAGCCCAAGGTCCCCATGCCGCAGGAGAGCGGGGAGCTGCTGGCCACGGACCGGCCCGGCCGCACCTCCGCCGACCGGAAGGAGGATTTCTTCACCTTCCTGGTGATCGGCCGGGATACCGGCGGCGGCGGTAACACCGATACCCTCATGCTGGCGGCCTACGATGTGCCCAATCAGAAGCTCAATGTCATGAGCATCCCCCGCGACACCATGGTCAATGTGCCCTGGGATATTAAAAAGATCAATTCGGTCTATAATTTCTACGGCGGCGGGGATGAGGGCATCCAGGCCCTGTACAAGGAGATCAGCCAGCTGGTGGGCTTTGTCCCCGACTACGAGGTCATCGTGGAGTGGGAGGCTGTGGGCGAGCTGGTGGATGCCCTGGGCGGCGTGTATTTCGACGTCCCCATCGACATGAACTATGACGATCCCACCCAGGACCTGCACATCCACATCAACAAGGGCTATCAGAAGCTCAACGGCGAGCAGGCCATGGGCGTGGTCCGCTACCGCCACGACAATATGGTCAACGGCAAGATGAAGGGCTACCCCAACGGGGACCTGGGCCGGATCGAGACCCAGCAGGCCTTCCTCACCGCCGTGGTGGAGCAGTGCCTCCAGATCCAGAATGTGACCCGCATCAATGAGCTGGCCAAGGTCTTTACCAAGAATGTGACCACCGACCTCACCGTCAACAACCTGGCGTGGTTTGCCCAGCAGGCCATTTTCGGCGGCTTGCAGATGGAGAACGTGAACTTCTGCACCATGCCCAACCAGGGAGAGATGGTGTGGAGCCGCAGCTACCACAACTACCAGTCCTATGTGACCCCCATTGAGGACGAGCTGGTGGATCTGGTCAACGAGTGCTTCAATCCCTATAAGGAAGATCTGGACCCCAGTGAGCTGGACATCATGAGCGTGGACGACAACGGCCGCCTCCATTCCACCACTGGGCGGGTGGAGGACACCAAGGCCAACAGCTCCGGCGGCGGAAGTTCCTCCTCCAGCAGCCAGAGCGGGAGCAGCACCTCCAAGCCCTCCAGCACGCCAAAGCCCTCTGCGACCCCCAAGCCCGAGGTGACGGCCACTCCGACAACCAAGCCCAGCGAGACCCCCACCGAGAGCGCACAGCCCTCTCAGCCGGTGGAGAGCGCGACCCCCGCGCCCAGCACCCCGGTTGAGACAACTACCCCGGCGCCCAGCGCAGAACCCACTCCGGCGCCGACGGCCGCTCCCACGGCAGCGCCCACCGCTCCGCCCGCAGATGGCGGCGGAGAGGTCGTGCTCCCGCCCGAGGCGGTCAGTTAATCCACAAAAGAGAAAGAAGGAGAATCGTCTATGACGCCCAAAGAACTTGCGTTGGCCGCGGTCAAGGCCCTGGACAGCAAAAAGGGCCAGGACATCAAGGTCCTGGAGACCGGACACCTGACCACCCTGGCCGACTATTTTGTCCTGTGTACCGCCACCTCCACCACGCAGGTCAAGGCCCTGGCCGACACCTGTGAGAAGATGCTCAAGGATCAGGGGGAGATGCCCCACCATGTGGAAGGCCACCGGGACGGCGGCTGGATCCTGCTGGACTTCTCCTCCGTGGTGATCCATGTGTTCATGGAGGAGTCCCGGAAGTTTTATGATCTGGAGCGGCTCTGGTCCGATGCCACCGAGGTGGACATCAGCGACATCGTGCTGCCCAACGGCTAAAGAAAAAGCCCCATCTCCGCAGCGGAGATGGGGCTTTTTTGTGTACGGAGGAGCTCAGACCTCTTCGTCCGGAGTATCCTCCCCGTGGGGGTCGTCATAGACCTGGACCTCATCCGGGGAGAGGATGCCCTGCCGGACATAGTAGTCCCCGATGGCGGCCTTGATGGCCTGCTCGGCCAGTACGGAGCAGTGCATCTTGTGCAGGGGGAGTCCGCCGAGGGCCTGGGCCACCTGGTCGTTGGTCAGGGTGAAGGCCTGCTCCACCGTGCGGCCCTTGATGAGCTCGGTGGCCATGGAGCTGGTGGCCACGGCGGCGCCGCAGCCAAAGACCTTGAATTTGGCGTCGGTGATGATGCCGTCCTCCACCCGCAGGGTGATCTGCATGATGTCGCCGCACTTGGGGTTTCCGGCCACGCCGACCGCGTCGGCATGCTCGATGGTGCCCAGATTGCGGGGATGATAAAAATGGTCCATGACCTGATCGGTATACATAGCAGGATCCTTTCCGGGCGCCCACAGGCGCACCAAACAGTTTAAAAGTCCTAATATGAATTATAAGAAGCAGGGTGGGAAAAGTCAAGACAGGGGCTTTTCATTGACGAACGGTTCGGGGAATGGTATAGTGGACAAAAAGCGGCATATTCTGCGAAGGGAAGGGCCGCACAGAAACCTGCTCCCGCCGGAATAGAGGGGCAGGAAAGGAGAACGTATGGATAAAAAATTACTTCGGAGCATTCTTCTCATCATCACCTATACCGTGTTGCTGGTGCTGGTGGTCATCAAGTTTGATGAGCTGATGCGGCTGTTTTCCTATCTGGTGGGGCTGCTCAAGCCGGTCTATATCGGGTTTGCGCTGGCCTTTATCCTCAACCGGCCCTGTCAGGCCCTTTACCGGCTCTATCACCGAGGGCTTGGCCGCACCAGAGCCGACGGACTCAGCCGCCCCCTGGCGGTGGCCTCCTCCTATGTGCTGCTGATCGCGGTGGTGACCGTCATCACCTCTTTCATCACGCCCAAGGTGGTGGAGAGCATCCAGATCTTTGCCTCGAACCTGAGCGGATACCTCTATAATCTGCAAAAGATATGCTGGGAACTCTCTCAGTATCTGCATCTGGAGAATCTGGCCCAGAGTCTGCCCAACATTCCCCAGCTCAGCACCTATCTGAAGGACATCCTGGATAACCTGGCCCAGGGACTGAGCAGCACCCTGCTGGGCGTGGTCTCCCTGACCAGCAGCCTGATCTCTATGGTGGTGACCGGCGTACTCTCCATCATTTTCTCCATCTACATGCTGGGCGGCCGGGAGAAGCTGCTGCCCCAGTGCCGGCGGCTGCTCCAGGCCTACACCCGGCCCCGCACGTCGGCGGCGGTGCTGGATGTGGTCCATCTGACGGCGGACACCTTCACGAATTTTGTCACCGGACAGCTCATCGAGGCCTGCATCCTGGGCGGTCTGTGCGCCGGGGGAATGCTCTTCATCCAGGCCGATTATGCCCCCCTGGTGGGCGTCATCATCGGCGTCTCCGCCCTCATTCCGGTGGCGGGCGCCTATATCGGAGCCATTCTGGCGGCCTTTCTGCTGGTGATGGTCTCCCCCCTCAAGGCCCTTATTTTCCTGATTTTCCTGTCCATCCTCCAGCAGATCGAGGGCAACGTCATCTATCCCCGGGTGGTGGGCACCTCCATTGGCCTGCCCGGCATCTGGGTGCTGACGGCGGTCACGGTGGGCGGCGGTCTCTTCGGACTGCCGGGCGTGCTCCTCAGCGTTCCCGTGGCCTCGGTGCTCTATGCGCTGCTGAAAAAGGATGTGCGCAAGCGCCTCGCCGAAAGACATGATCTGTGATACACCCATTTCCCGGTCCAGTCGGACCGGGAATTTTTTTGGAAGGACTGGTAACCTTTTCACGCCATAGGCCGTGTTATGAGTAGAAGGGACAGGAGGTGACGGTCATGGACAGAGAGGAAGCCGGGCAGGTGGTGGAGCGGTACCGGGTCGTGGTGCACCTTGCAATACTGGTACATCCCCATCGGCTCCGAGGATGCCGCTGGGCCTGGACACTGGCTGGAGCAATTGCCGGAATAGAGACAGAAAGCGCCGCTCCCGGACCATCGCAGCAGTCCGGGAGCGGCGCAGTTTGTGGAAAAGATCAGTCGTCGACCTGGAAATCCGGCTTGGCAGGACTTCCGGGCAGAAGTTCCAGCGAGAAGGCTCCGCTGGTCTCATAGGCAGCCAGGACCACCCGGGTCTCCCCGGCAGGGAGCGTGAGGGTATTGTCCCCCGGCTCCAGATCGGTGAGGCCGCCCTCCGGATCGGAGAGGACCAGACGGTAGCCGGTACCGGGGTCCTCCACCGTATAGCGCAGGGTACAGGTCCCACCCTCCGGCAGGGAGAGGGTGCCCAGGGTGTCCCACCCGGTCATGGAGTGCCACTGAGCGGCATAGCCGCCGGGTAGGGTGTGGCCCATCCAAAAGGTCTGGCGATAGGAGCTGCTTCCCCCGCGCAGGTCCTCATCGGTAATATCGGCAAGACTGTGGATCGGATGGAATCCAAAGCTGTGCAGAAGGAGAAACAGGAGAGCCGCCGCAGCTGCCAGTAAAACCGCCGGCACGGCCAGAGCGATCACAAGGGCGTGGACTGAGATGCCCCGTTTTCTCATATGGGACCACCTCCTTTTGCCTCATTTTAGCATGGAGGGCCGGATCAGGCAAGAAAAACACCCGCTCCGCCCGCTTTTGACGGGAGCCCCTTGCAATCCCGGCACTTTTTCGGTATAATGAAACAGATTCCGTAAAAAGCCGGTCCAAGGGCGTCAGCTGGGGCCGGAACCGATATTTTCTAGGAAAGCGTGATAGCGTTGAAGTACGATTTCGCATCCATTGAGCCCAAGTGGCAAAAGAAGTGGCAGGAGGCCGGCGTCTACAAGACGCCCGACCACAGCGACAAGCCCAAGTTCTACGCCCTGGTGGAGTTCCCCTATCCCTCCGGACAGGGTCTGCACGTGGGCCATGCCCGCCCCTACACCGCCATGGACGTGGTGGCCCGCAAGCGGCGCATGGACGGCTATAACGTTCTCTTCCCCATGGGCTACGATGCCTTCGGCCTGCCCACCGAGAACTATGCCATCAAAAACCACATCCACCCCGCCAAGGTGACCCACGACAACATCGAGAATTTCCGCAAGCAGCTCCAGATGCTGGGCTACTCCTTCGACTGGGACCGGGAGGTCAACACCACCGACCCCAGCTACTACAAGTGGACCCAGTGGATCTTCCTTCAGCTGTGGAAGAAGGGTCTGGCCTACAAGACCACCATGCCCGTGAACTGGTGCACCTCCTGTAAGTGCGTCCTGGCCAATGAGGAAGTGGTGGAGGGCGTGTGCGAGCGCTGCGGCTCCCCCGTCATCCGCAAGGAGAAGAGCCAGTGGATGCTCAAGATCACCGAGTACGCCCAGCGCCTCATCGACGATCTGGACGGACTGGACTTCATCGAGCGGGTCAAGACCCAGCAGAAGAACTGGATCGGCCGCTCCACCGGCGCGGAGGTCACCTTCAAGGCCACCACCGGGGAGGAGATCGTGGTCTTTACCACCCGTCCCGACACTCTCTTCGGCGCCACCTATATGGTGCTCTCCCCTGAGCATGCCCTGGTGAAGAAGTGGCTGGAGAACGGCACCCTCACCAACGCCGCCGAGGTGAAGGACTACCAGGCCGCCGCCGCCTCCAAGTCCGATCTGGAGCGCACCGAGCTCAACAAGGAAAAGACCGGCGTGTGCCTGGCCGGTGTGAAGGGCGTCAACCCGGTCAACGGGAAGGAGATCCCCATTTTCATCTCCGACTACGTCCTCTCCACCTACGGCACCGGCGCCATCATGGCCGTGCCCGCCCACGACGACCGCGACTGGGAGTTTGCCAAGAAGTTCGGCTGTGAGATCATTGAGGTGGTCTCCGGCGGCGAGGACGTGCAGAAGGCCGCCTTCACCGCCAAGGACGAGACCGGCATCCTGGTCAACTCCGAGTTCCTCAACGGCATGACCGTGAAGGACGCCATCCCCGTCATCACCAAGTGGCTGGAGGAGAAGGGCATCGGTCACGCCAAGGTCAACTTCAAGCTGCGCGACTGGGTCTTCTCCCGTCAGCGCTACTGGGGCGAGCCCATTCCCATGGTCTACTGTGAGAAGTGCGGCTGGCAGCCCATTCCCGAGGACCAGCTCCCCCTGCTCCTGCCCGACGTGGAGAGCTATGAGCCCACCGACGACGGCGAGAGCCCCCTCAGCAAGATGACCGACTGGGTCAGCACCACCTGCCCCTGCTGCGGCGGTCCCGCCCGGCGGGAGACCGACACCATGCCCCAGTGGGCCGGTTCCTCCTGGTATTTCCTGCGCTATATGGACCCCCACAACGACAAGGCCCTGGCCTCGCCCGAGGCCCTGAAGTACTGGTCCCCCGTGGACTGGTACAACGGCGGCATGGAGCACACCACCCTGCACCTGCTCTACTCCCGCTTCTGGCACAAGTTCCTCTACGACATCGGCGTGGTGCCCACCAAGGAGCCCTATCAGAAGCGCACCAGCCACGGCATGATCCTGGGCGAGGGCGGAGAGAAGATGTCCAAGTCCCGCGGCAACGTCATCAACCCCAACGACGTGGTGGCCCAGTACGGCGCCGACACCATGCGCCTGTATATCATGTTCATCGGCGACTTTGAGAAGGCCGCCGCCTGGAGCGACAACGCCGTCAAGGGCTGCAAGCGCTTCCTGGACCGGGTGTGGAACCTGGCCGAGCAGTGCGCCGACTCCATGGAGTACTCCAGCGCCAACGAGAGCGCCATCCACAAGGCCATCAAGAAGGTCTCCGCCGACATTGAGGCCATGAAGTTCAATACCGCCATCGCCGCCCTCATGGCGCTGGTCAACGACTTCTATCAGAACGGCTGCTCCAAGGGCGACCTGAGCGCCCTGCTGCTCATGCTCTCTCCCTTTGCCCCCCACATGGTGGAGGAGATGTGGGAGAACCTGGGCCTGGCCAAGGAGCGCGGCATGGCCTGCACCCAGAGCTGGCCCACCTACGACGAGAGCAAGACCGTGGCCAGCGAGGTCACCATGGCCGTGCAGGTCTCCGGCAAGCTCCGCGGCACCATCACCGTTCCCATGGACAGCGGGGAGGAGGCCGTGGTGGCCGCCGCCCTGGCCGATCCCAAGGTGCAGAAGTTTGTGGAGGGCAAGCAGATCGTCAAGACCATCCTGGTGCCCAACAAGCTGGTCAACCTGATCGCGAAGTAAGACGGCGCCCCGGTCTGAGCAGAATTTTTTCCACCGCGTCCCGCCGGGATGTGGACAAAGGAAAATTTATAGCTTGACAAAAACAGAAAATTTGCATATAATATCTTATTGTTAAAGCCATAACTATCAGTATGTGGCCCTTTGGCGGCGTGACCGCCGCTTCGGAGGGAGGGGAAATCAATGTCGGAAGTCCGTGTGAAGGACGGTGAGTCCTTGGAGAACGCGCTCAAGCGCTTCAAGCGCAGCTGCGCCAAGTCGGGCGTCCTGGCCGAAGTGCGCAAGCGTGAGCACTACGAGAGCCCGAGCGTCAAGCGCCGCAAGAAGTCTGAGGCTGCCCGTAAGAACCGCAAGAAGTTTTATTAAAAGCAAGCTGGGCCCCGCACCACATCGGTGCGGGGCTTTTCTTGTCCGCAGACGGCGGGAAGGATGCCGGATTCTTGCAATGGGACGGGAAAAATGGTAGACTGGACCTATTACGATGGAACTTTGGTTCCAGTTCAGCGGCGTCCCAGCCAGATCCGGGCGGGGGACGCTTTTCCATGAAGTACGGATCACAGAGACAGGGCGGGCCTGGGTGCTCTCCCCGAGAAGGAGGGCGGTTCACGCCATGATTTATCGATGCAGCCATCCGGGATGCTCCATGATCCTGGAACAGGAGGAGAACGGCGCGGTATGTCCGGAGTGCGGGCATTCCATGGGGGCGGTGAGCGAGGCCGCCCTCACCGGAAAGGACTGGGCCCTGCTGGGCAGCTGGTGGATCGAGGGTCCCCGGCGGGACGAGGCGCGGGCCTATGCCTGCTTCCGGCGCTCCGCCCAGGTGGGGGATCCCTGCGGCATCAGCAATCTGGGCTGGTGCCTGGAAAACGGCATCGGGGTGGAGGCCGACCCCAGACAGGCCGCGTGGCTCTACGAGCAGGCCGCCCTGCTGGACTACGTCCCGGCCATGTGTAATTTCGGCTTCTGCCTGCAAAACGGCATCGGCACCGGACGGGACCCGGAGCGGGCGGTGGAGTGGTACCGCAAGGCCGCGGAGATGACCTTTCCCCGGGCCCAGATCCTGCTCTCCCGCTGCTACCACGAGGGCATCGGGGTAGAGCAGGACGAGGCGGAATCCCTGGCCTGGCTGAAGGCGGCGGCCTTTCAGGGGGACCCGGGCGGACAGGCCGAGCTGGGCCGCCGGTATGAGTTCGGCGACGGGGTGGAGCAGTCCGCCGCCATCGCCGTGCGCTGGTACCGGGCCGCTGCCGAGCAGGGCCATGCGGACGGCATGTGCTGCCTGGGGGTGTGCTATGAGTACGGGGTGGGCGTGCCCGCCGACCGTGCCCGGGCCGCCCAGTGGTACCGTGCCGCCGCTGAGGCGGGAGACGTGCGGGCCATGGGAAACTACGCCTGGTGCTGTGAGACCGGCTCCGGAGTCCCCCAGGACCTGGAGACGGCCGCCCGCTGGTATCGCGCCGCCGCCGAGCGGGGCAATCCCCGGGGCATGTGCTGTCTGGGCTGGTGCTATGAGTACGGCACCGGCGTCCCAAGGGATATGAGCGAGGCGGTGCGCTGGTACCGTGCCGCCGCCGCTCTGGGCTATGCCCGGGCCCAGTGCAACCTGGGCGTGTGTCTGGAGCGGGGCGAGGGGACGAAGGCCGATGTGCCGGGGGCAGTGGCCCTCTACCGTGCCGCCGCGGAGCAGGACTATGCCCCCGGGCAGTGCTGTCTGGGCTTTTGCTACTACATGGGGATCGGTGTGGAGCAGGACCCGGAGGAGGCGGTGCGCTGGTATCGTGCCGCCGCCGAACAGGGCTATCCCCGTGCCATGCGGGAGCTGGGGGTGTGCTGTGAGACCGGCTCCGGCGTGCCTAAGGACCCGGCCGCCGCTGTGGAGTGGTACCGCCGGGCCGCCGAGCTGGAGGATGTGCCCGCCATGTGCAATCTGGGCTGGTGCTATGAGTTCGGCTCCGGCGTGCCCCAGGACGACGCCCAGGCCGTGGCGTGGTATGAGAAGGCGGCGAAGCAGAACTATCCCCGGGCCATGACCAATCTGGGGGTGTGTTATGAGCAGGGCCGGGGCGTCCCACAGGCCGACAGCCGGGAGGCCATGCGCCTCTACCGTGCCGCCGCCGAGCAGGACTATGGCCGGGCCCAGTGCTATGTGGGGATTAACTACTACTACGGAGACGGCGGCGTGGAGCAGGACGACGCCCAGGCGGCAGACTGGTTCCGCCGCGCCCTGGACAGCGGCTATGAGGAGAGCGCCTACTGGCTGGGTCTGTGCGCCTGGAACGGCCGGGGCATGGCCGAGGACCGTACCGCCGCCGTGGACTGGTTCCGCCGCGCCGCCGAGGCCGGCGTGGTCCGCGCGGGCTTCTACCTGGGCCTGGCCGCCGAGCGGGGCTGGGGTGCGGAGCAGAGCGGAGAAGAGGCCGCGCGCTGGTACCGCTGGGCCGCGGAACAGGGGGACGCCTCCTCCCAGTACAATCTGGGCTGGCTCTACACCCGGGGCGAAGGGGTCCCGGCAGAGGAGGAGCAGGCCGTGGCCTGGTTCCGCCGTGCCGCCGAGCAGGGCGATTCCGACGCCATGTGCGTGCTGGGCCTGCGCTATGAGCGGGGCGAGGGCGTGGAGCAGGACTGGAGTACCGCTGTGGAGTGGTACCGCCGCGCCGCCGACCGGGGCAGCCTGACCGGCATGTGCAATCTGGCCTGGTGCTGCGAGCGGGGCTTGGGGATGGAGACCGACTATCCCCAGGCGATCCACTGGTACCGCCGGGCCGCCGAAGAGGGCAGCCTGCGCGGGATGAACAACCTGGGAGAGCTCTACCGGAAGGGAAAGGGCGTGGAACGGGACTATGACGCCGCCCTGGCCCTCTACCGCCGTGCCGCCGAGCGGGAGGACGACACCGCCCTCTACAACCTGGGCGAGTGCTATGAGCTGGGGCAGGGGGTGGAGCCCGATCTGGAAAAGGCCCTCACCTACTACCGCCATGCCGCCAAGCTGGGGGAGGGGAGCGCCCTGTGCGCCCTGGGCCGGTTCTATGAGAAGGGCGTCCAGGTGACGGCCGATCCGGCCAAGGCCCTCTCCTATTACCGGCAGGCGGCCGACCGGGAGGACGCCGAGGGGATGTACCGTCTGGCCCTGTGCTATCTGGAGGGGAAGGCGGTGGAGACCGACCCGGCCGCCGCCCGGGAGCTGTGCCGCCGCGCCCTGGAGAGCCAGGACCTGGAGAACGAGGGGGACGCCCATCTCCGGGAGGCACTGGAGGGCCTCATGGAGCGGCTGAAGGGCTGAGGGCTATTCCAGCAGCCCGGGCAGCAGGTCGTCCACCTGTGCGTAGGGAATAAAGGCGTGGGAGATGCCCATCCGGGCGCCCAGCTGACATTTTTTCCGGATGGAGCCCGCATCGTCGAAGAGGACGAAGTGGGCTCCATCTGTTTTGGTCATGTAGGTGAAGTAGTGAGCGCACAGCTCATGGGAGAAAAAGACCGAGCCGCCCCGCTCCTCCAGCTGCTCGGCCAGCGCCGGACGGGAGAGGGGGACCCCCTCTCCCGTGGGGGAGGGGAGGAGGAAATCCTGGGCCAGCCGCTCGATCCGGAGGGCCAGACGGGAGGGGCCGTACTGCTCGGCCGCCTCGGCCAGGCGCTGCTCCAGGGAGCCGCCCGACAGGGCCGTGGGGATGAGCACGCAGGCGTGGTCCGAGGCCGCCCCATAGCTCTCGGGCACATAGAGGGGCCAGCCCCGGCGCTGGAGGGCCTCCCCCAGCTCGGCCACCGCCCGCTGGAGCACGGGGATGGGCCGGTCGGGAAAGGCGCAGTATACCCCCTGAAAGCCCCGGGCCGAGCACTCCCGCAGGACCTCCTGGCAGAAGGCGGAGGGCTCTCCCCGGCCGTCGAAGCCCTCACAATCCATGGCCAGGATCCCGCCCCGGGCGGCCACGGGCAGATTGGCCCGGAACAGGTGGGGCCCGCCGCCCACCCGGTAGGCCAGATGGGCCGCGGGCAGGTTCTGTTCCCGGGCGGACCGCTCCAGGGCGGGCGGCGTGAGAAAAATGAGTTTGCAATCGGTAACCATGCTGAGGTACCCCCTTGTATCCATGGTGGAGCAATGTTATAATGCAAATTACGGCGTAAGCCGGTATAATGGACTCTATGCAGGGCAAGTTGGAAACAGTCCTGCGGAAAGGCGGTGGACCGTGGCGCTTTCCCTGCTGGCGGACCGGGTATTCCCATCCGTACAAGCCATATCGCCCCGGTGGCTGGCGCAAGAGGGCATCACCCTCCTGCTGGCCGATCTGGACAATACCCTTTCAGCCTATGGCGTGCCTGAGCCGGACGAGCCGGTGCGGGCCTGGGAAAGGGCCCTGCGGGAGGCGGGCGTGACCCTCTTCATCCTCTCGAATAACCGCAAACCCGAGCGGGCCAGGCGCTATGCCCAGTCCCTGGGCGTGCCCTACATCGGACACGCGGGAAAGCCCAAGCCGGGCTCCTTCCACCGGGCCATGGAGCAGATGGGCGTGGGCCCCGGGCAGACCGCCATCGTGGGCGATCAGATCTTTACCGATATTCTGGGCGGGAAGCGGGCCGGGGTGCGCACCCTTTTGGTGGAGCCCATCCGGCTGGCGGGCAATCCGGGCCGCTATCTGCGCTACGCGGCGGAGTGGCCCTTCCGCGCCCTGGCCAAGCAAAGGAGCAAATAGCATGAGCGTATCATTTGGGCCCGCGGGCAATTCCGACTCCTTCTCCCGGGCGCACAAGTCCTCTCTGGCGGCCCCCGGCTGGATCCGGGCCTTTGGCCTGGACGCCTATGAGTACCAGTGCGGCAAGGGGGTCAACGTGGGGGAGGAGACCGCCCGCAAGCTGGGGGAGAACGCCCGGAAGGAGGGCATCCGCCTCTCCCTCCACGCCCCCTACTTTATTAACCTGGCCAATCCCGACCCCGAGAGCCTGCAAAAGACCATCGGCTATATCACCGCCGCCTGCCGGGCCGCCGACTGGATGGGGGCCGAACGGGTGGTCATCCACTCGGGCGCCCTCATGAAGCGGACGCGGCGGGAGGCGCTGGACATCGCGCTGCGCTCCCTGGAGGAAGTGGTGAAGGCCTGCGACGCCGCCGGATACGGACACATCACCCTCTGTCCCGAGACCATGGGCAAGATCAACCAGCTGGGCGATCTGGACGAGGTGCTGGAGCTGTGTCAGGTGGATGAGCGATTGCTCCCCACGGTGGACTTCGGCCATCTCTATGCCCGGAGCCTGGGCGAGGAGCAGGGGGAGGAGGCCACCGAGCGGATGCTGGACAAGCTGGAGCGCGCCCTGGGCGAGGAGCGGGCCAGCCGCTTCCACAGCCATTTCTCCCGCATCCAGTTCACCCCCAACGGGGGCGAGAAAATGCACCTCACCTTTGAGCAGGACGAGTTTGGGCCCGACCATCTCCCGCTGATGCGGTCCCTGGCCCGCCGGGGGTGGAGCCCCACCATCATCTGTGAGTCGGCGGGGACCCAGGCGGAGGACGCCCTGACCATGAAGCGTGCTTATGAGCATTTTCTGGGGACGGACTGAGGGCCGCCCCCACGGATAGAAAGGAAGTCAGAACCATGAATCATCTGGAGAAGATCGCATCCAAACTGGATGCCTACGGTCTGGACGCCATGCTGGTGACCAGCGAGCCCGGCGAGTTCTACGCCATCGGCTTTCACGGCGAGGGCGCCGTGGTGGTGGGCAAGCAGGAGACGCGGTATTTCACCGACTCCCGCTACATTGAGGCCGCTGAGCATCAGGTGACCGGGGCCAAGGTCACCGTGACCACCCGCACCGTGAGCCAAAAAGCCATGGTGGTCCAGGCGGTGGAGGAGATGGGCATCCGCAAGTTGGGCATCGAAGAGGGCTACATGACGGTGCAGGACTATCAGAGCTATGAAAAGGTGCTCTCCTGCCAGCTGGTGCCCGCTCAGCAGCTGCTCACCGATCTGCGCGCCGTGAAGGACAGGGAGGAGCGGGAGGCCCTCATCCACGCCCAGCGCATCTCGGAGAAGGCCTTTGAGGAGATCCTCAAGTTCATCCGCCCCGGCATGACTGAGAAGGAGATCGCCGCCCGGCTGGTGTATGACATGCTCCGCTTCGGCGCGGAGAAGATGTCCTTTGACCCCATCGTGGTCTCCGGCCCTAACGGGAGCCTGCCCCACGGCATCCCCAGTGACAAGAAGGTGCAGGAGGGCGAGTTCATCACCATGGACTTCGGGTGCAAGTATCAGGGCTACTGCTCCGATATGACCCGCACCGTGGCGCTGGGAGAGCCCAGCGAGGAGATGAAGAAGGTCTACTACACGGTGCTGGAGGCCCAGAAGGCCGGCATCGCCGCGGCCAAGGCGGGGGTGCGGGGCTGCGACATCCACAACGCCGCGGCCAAGGTCATCGAGGACGCCGGCTACGGAGAATACTTCGGCCACGGCTTCGGACATAGCGTGGGCATTGAGATCCACGAGTCCCCCAATGCCAATCACAGCAATCAGGACCCCATGCCCGAGGGGGTCGCAGTCTCCGCGGAGCCGGGGATCTACCTGCCGGGAAAATTCGGCGTGCGCATCGAGGATGTGATCCTTCTCACCCAGGATGGGTGCGAAGACATCACCCTGGCGCCGAAAGAGCTCATCGTTCTGTAAAAAACCTGAAAAACCCTTGCAAATATGGGGATAATGGAGTAAAATAGCTTAGCTAAAGTTCCATTCATATGAAATACCTTGTTTGGAGGATGAATACCAATGCCTACGATTACTGCCAGTGATTTCCGCAATGGCGTGACCTTTGAGATGGACGGCCAGGTCATGCAGGTGGTGGAGTTCCAGCACGTGAAGCCCGGCAAGGGTGCGGCCTTTGTGCGCACCAAGATGAAGAATGTCATCACCGGCGGCGTGACCGAGACCTCCTTCAACCCCACCGCCAAGTTTGAGCAGGCCTATGTGGAGCGCAAGGACATGGAGTACAGCTACAACGACGGCGATCTGTACTACTTCATGGACCCCGAGACCTACGATCTGGTGCCCATCGGCGCCGAGATGCTGGGCGACAACTTCCGCTTCGTGAAGGAGAACATGCCCTGCAAGATCAACAGCTACAAGGGCAAGATCTTTGCCGTGGAGCCCCCCACCTTCGTGGAGCTGGAGATCACCGAGACCGACCCCGGCTTCCGCGGCGATACGGCCACCAACGTGACCAAGCCCGCCACCCTGGAGACCGGCGCTGAGATCAAGGTGCCCCTGTTCATCAACCCCGGTGACAAGATCAAGATCGACACCCGTACCGGCGAGTACCTGGAGCGCTGCAAGGGCTAAGCGCTGAGCGCCCGGGAGCAGGCGCTCAGCGAACCGCGCAAAGCGTGATACGCCAAGCGCCGTCCCTACCACAAGGCCCTTCGTGGCCGCCTGTAAAAAGGAGATTATTATGACTATTTCTGAGAAGGTCGCGTACCTGAAGGGTCTGGCCGAGGGCCTGAACATCGACACCGAGAAGTCCAAGGAGGGCAAGCTCATCTCTGTGATGATCGGCATCCTGGAGGAGATCGGCATGTCCATCGAGGACCTGGAGGAGAACACCGTGGCCCTGGGTGAGGAGATCGACGCCATCTCCGACGACCTGTCCGACGTGGAGAAGGTCGTGTTCGACGAGGACGACGAGGATGAGGATGACGAGTGCTGCTGCGACGAGGACGACGACTTCTTCGAGGTCGAGTGCCCCAACTGCAAGGAGACCCTGGTCATCGACGAGGACGTGCTGGAGTCCGGCGTGATCCAGTGCCCCAGCTGCAAGGAGAAGTTCGCTCTGGATCTCTCCGACGACTGCTGCTGTGAGGACGACGAGGACGAGTGCGGCTGCGGCTGCCACCACGACCACGAGTAAACCGAACATGGAAACAGCCGGCGGCCATAGGCCGCCGGCTGTTTTTGCGTGCGGAGCCGGTCCGTACGCTGCGCAGAGGTGCGGGCCGCTTGACAGGCCCCACAGGGCGATATATAATAGGCAGGCGTGTTAGTTACGACTAACAAATCAGCCGGTATAGGATGAATGACAGATGAAAACCGAGACAAAACGCGTACAGGGCACGCTGGAGGCGTTGGCTCCGGGGGAGCACGGCGTGATCCTGCGGGTAGGAAATGAACGAGGGCCGGTCAAACGCCGGCTGGTGGATATGGGACTGACGCCCGGGACGGAGATCCTGGTGCGCAAGATCGCCCCCTTCGGTGACCCCATTGAGGTCAACCTCCGGGGATATGAGCTCTCCCTGCGCCGGGAGGACGCCCGGCAGATCACCATGGCCATCGGGGAGGAGGCCCAGGCGGCCAGCCTGATCCGCAAAAAACGGGTGGGCATGGTGCAGCGCATCCCGGATGAGGAGACCCTGCGCCGCATGAGCGACGACCACGACCATGAGAAGCGGGAGCACAGCGGGGTACCGGACTACGCCAGCCACGACACCCGGGAGATGAAGCTGGCCCTGGTGGGCAATCCCAACTGCGGAAAGACCACGCTCTTCAACGCGCTCACCGGTTCCAACCAGTATGTGGGCAACTGGCCCGGCGTGACAGTGGAGAAGAAGGAAGGACGGGCCCAGGTGGACGGAAAGCCGGTGACGGTGGTGGATCTGCCGGGCATTTACTCCCTCTCGCCCTACTCCATGGAGGAGATCGTGGCCCGGGACTTTATCGTGGGGGAGCATCCCGACGCCATCATCAACATCGTGGACGCCACCAATATGGAGCGCAACCTCTACCTGACCGCCCAGCTGCTGGAGCTGGAGCGCCCCATGGTCATTGCCCTGAACTTCATGGACGAGGTGGAGAAGCACGGGGATAAGATCGACGTGGAGGCCCTCTCCCGGTCTCTGGGCGTGCCGGTGATCCCTATCACCGCCCGCACCGGGAAGAATATCCAGACCCTGCTGGAGGTGGCCCACCGGCAGATGCACGTGGGCGTCACGGTGGAGCCCGACGATCTCTATGACGATTTTACCCATCAGATCCACCACAAGATGGGTGAGCTCATTCACGACAAGGCCTATGCGGCCCAGATTCCCGCCCACTGGGCCTCCATCAAGCTCATCGAGGGGGACCGGCTGGTGGAGCAGGCCCTGGGACTGGACGAGGCGGAAAAGGCGCGGGTGGAGTCCATCTGCTCGGAGTATGAGGGGGCCTATGTCCTGGGCGACCGGGAGACCCTGGTGGCCGACAGCCGCTATCAGTTCATCCAGTCGGTGGTCCACGCCTCCGTGCGGAAGGGACAGAAGCAGGGAAGCCTGACCCTGTCCGACCGGATCGACTCCATCGTGACCCACAAGTGGCTGGCCGTGCCCATGTTCCTCCTGATGATGCTGGGGATGTTCGCCCTGACCTTCGGGCCGGGACAGGCCCTGTCCGACCTGGTGGAGAGCTTCATCAGCGGCCCGGTCTCCGACGGCATCCGGGCGGGGCTGGAGGCCGCGCAGGTGGCCCCCTGGGTGGAGTCCCTGCTGGTGGACGGCGTGGTCTCCGGCGTGGGCGGCGTGCTGGTCTTCCTGCCCCAGATCGCCCTGCTCTTTCTGGTGCTCTCCTTCCTGGAGGACTCGGGCTATATGGCCCGGGCCGCCTTCATCATGGACCGCCTGCTGCGGCGGTTCGGCCTGTCCGGCAAGGCCTTTATCCCCATGCTGATGGGCTTTGGCTGCACCGTTCCCGCCGTTATGGGAGCCCGCACCATGGAGAATGAGAAGGACCGCCGCATGACCATCATGCTGGTGCCCTTCATGTCCTGCTCGGCCCGGCTGCCGGTGTACGGCCTGCTGGCGGGGGCCTTCTTTGCCCAGTACAGCGGCCTGGTGGTCTTTTCCCTGTATGTGATCGGACTGTGCTTCGCCATCCTGTCCGGCATCCTGCTGCGCAAGACCATGTTCCAGGGAGAGCCCGCCGCCTTCGTGCTGGAGCTGCCCCCCTACCGTCTGCCCACCCTCAAGAACATGGCCATGCACGTGTGGGAGAAGGTGCGGGGCTTCCTGGTCAAAGCCGGTACCCTGATCCTGGCTATGAGCGTGGTGCTCTGGTTCCTCCAGTCCTTCGGCTGGTCGGGCGGCTTTGTCATGGTGGAGGACGCCTCCCACTCCTTCCTGGGCGCCATCGGCGGGGCCATCGCCCCCGCGCTGCGCCCCTTGGGCTTCGGCACCTGGCAGGCCGCTGTGGCCCTGCTCACCGGCCTGGTGGCCAAGGAGGCGGTGGTCTCCTCTATGAGCCTCTTTTACGGCTTCTCGGCCAGCGCCAGCGGCGCCACCGTGGCGGCGGCCCTCTCCGGGACCTTCCAGACGCCGGTGGCCGCCTATGCCTTCCTGGTCTTTGTGCTGCTCTATGTCCCCTGTGTGGCGGCGGTATCCACCATCTACCGGGAGATGAACAGCCTGAAGTGGACCCTCCGCTCCATCCTGTGGCAGATCGGCGCGGCCTATCTGGGGGCGCTGGTGGTCTATCAGGTGGGTTCCCTCCTGTTCTGAGAAAGGAATGCTATGAAATACATCATCTATGGGGCCGTCGCGGCCCTGACGGTGTGGGCGGTCTGGTATGTGGTCCGCCAGATCAGCCGTCAGATCCGGGGGAAGGGCGGCTGCGGTTGTGGCTGTGGCTGCTCCTCCTGCGGGAAGGACTGCGCCCAGCGGAAAGAATGAGAAAAGGGCGCGTACCGGAGGTTTTGTTCCGGTGCGCGCCCTTTTGCGCTGGGTCTTGCGGGTTTGGGACAGGGGGGGTACAATGAGGAGGAAGGAACCAGATCCACGATTCATGGAACAGGGAGGCGCGCACATGGAAACAAGCAAGCTGGAAACACTTCAGGACTGGATCGACGGGAGCAGCCGCATCGTCTTTTTCGGCGGCGCGGGGGTCTCCACCGAGTCGGGCATCCCGGACTTTCGCAGTGTGGACGGGCTCTACAACCAGAGCTACCGCTATCCGCCCGAGACCATCATCAGCCACAGCTTTTTTGAGCAGGACCCGGAGGAGTTTTTCCGCTTCTACCGGGAGAAGATGCTCTGGCCCCAGGCCCAGCCCAACCCGGCCCACCGGAAGCTGGCCGAGTTGGAGCAGGCCGGGAAGCTGGACGCGGTGGTGACTCAGAACATCGACGGCCTGCACCAGGCGGCGGGGAGCCGGAAGGTCTATGAGCTCCACGGATCGGTCCACCGCAACTACTGCATGAAGTGCCACCAGTTCTACGGGCTGGAGGAGATGGTCCAGGGCACGGGCGTCCCCCGCTGCAAGGTGTGCGGCGGCATCATCAAGCCCGATGTGGTGCTCTATGAGGAGAGCCTGGACCAGCGCACCATCGAAGGTGCGGTGGAGGCCATCCGGAAGGCGGACCTCCTCATCATCGGCGGGACCTCTCTGTCGGTCTATCCCGCGGCGGGACTGATCCAGTACTACCGGGGGAGCCACCTGGTCCTCATCAACAAGAGCGCCACCCCCTACGACCGGCAGGCCGACCTGGTGATCCAGGCCCCCATCGGTGCGCTGCTGGAGCAGATCCAGGTCCGTCCCTGATACAGCCAAGTCCCCGGGAGTACTCCCGGGGACTTGCGTGTCGAAAAATTTCGACACGCTTCTCAAAAATGCAAGCATTTTTTCGAGGGAAATGCAGGCCGCTGCACGCACTTCGTCGGGTCAAAGTCCGCACCGTTCGCCCCGGCCTAATGGCCAGGGTTCACTCCGCTCCCTTGCCCCTCCTCTCCCAAACAAACCCACTTCGCTGGGCTTTGTTTGGGTTCCCGGTTCGCACACTTGCAGCCTGAGAGGTGTGTTTTCCGACGTACACGCCGCCGGAAAACACACTTTGACCCTCTTCCGCCGTCTGCGAACGGCGGAACTCTGCGAGGCGTTTGCGGCAAAGAGTGCCGGAGTAAATAGTAGCGGTAGCTGAAATCCCCGGGAGTACTCCCGGGGACTTCTTGTACGCTATTGTTTATTGAAAAACAATAAAAATAAATTGACTTTCAATAAGTGCGGCGCTATAATCAGAAAAAAGAGAGGGGAGAGCGGGGTGCGGAAGCAGGCGCCCGGAGAGAGACGAGGAGGTATGGAAGATGGACGTGGAAAAGCTGGCCCGGATCCTGAAACGATTGGTGAGCATCACCTTTGTATGTAATCTGCTGGTCCTTCCCCTGCTGGCCGGGCTGGCCCGGCTGCGGGGACTGGGGGAGCTGACCGGGGGAATCTCCTATTTCTCCATGCAGGGGGAGGGAGCGGCGGAGATCGTTCTGCGGCTGACCGGCTATTTTCTGGCCTCCTGGTGGGAGATCTGGCAGTTTGGAGAGCGGTATGCCCAGGTCCTGGCCCTCTTTCTCTTCTTCTGCGGCGTGTGTACCGCCGTCATCCTGTGGCAGGGGCGGCGGGTGCTGGACACTGTCCTGCGGGGGGAGACCTTTACCCGGGGCAACGCGGCCAACATGGGGCGGGCGGCGGTGTGCTGCTTCCTCATCTCGGGCGCGGCCCTTCTGCGGACGGTGTGGGGGCTCTTCCACTATGGGAGCATCGGGCCGCTGTTCACCTACAACACCCTCTTCATCCCCGTGTTTTTCATGGCGGGGCTGCTCTGCCTGATCCTGTCGGCCCTGGTCCGGCAGGCGGCCGAGCTGAAGGAAGAGAACGATCTGACCATATGAGGAGGGGATTGCGTGCCCATCGTAGTCAATCTGGATGTGATGATGGCCCGGCGCAAAATGAGCCTGAGCGAGCTGGCCGCCCGGGTGGATCTGACGCTGGCCAATCTCTCCATCCTGAAAAACAACCACGCCAAGGCGGTGCGCTTCACGACCCTGGAGGCCATCTGTAAGGCCCTGGACTGCCAGCCGGGGGATATTCTGGAGTACGTGCCCGAGGAATGAGACAGCCGGACAGGAGGGACGGAATATGAATCAGGGGAAGCTGAGGACCACACAGACCCGGCGTTTTTGCGCCTTTGCCTTAAACCATTTTCTCATTTCGGTGGTGAGTGCTCCGCTGGGCTTGCTTCTCTTCGTGGGATGGGTGGAGCTTCTGGAGACGACGGAGGCGGCCTGGTGGATCGCGATCGCATTTGACGCCTGTCTGATGCTCGCCTACGCGCTGGCGGGGGCCTGGGTGGCCCGGAAACAGCGGTGGGAGCCGCCCCGCTCCATCTGGGCTGCCCTCTGGTCACTGGTGGCCCCTATGCTGGTGGCCTGGGCCTGGGAGGCCCTGGTCCTGGTAGGGGCCGATCTGGAATGGCTCACGCTCTCCTACTATGCCCTCATGCTGGCGGTGCCGCTGGCCTTCCCCTCCTTTCTGTTCGTGCTCCTCGGACTCATGGGCGGCATCTGGTGGGGAGAGGGGGGATGGGAGTTTTACCTCATGGCCTTCCTGGCCGGCGGATTGCCTCCGCTGCTGTTCTGGCTGGGCAGCCTGTGGGGGGCCAAAAACCGCCGGGAAGGGGAGGACGGGACAAAAAAAGATCCCTCTCTCCCGCAGAAGCGGGAAGAGGGATCGTAGCGGATCGGTATGAACCGGGGAAGGAGATCAGGCCAGGATGATCCGGCCGTCCTCCACGCCCTCCACAGTCTCCAGAGCTTCCACCCGGACGCCCATGCGGCGCAGGACCTTTCCGCCCTCGCGCATGGCCTTTTCGATGGCCACGGCTACGCCGGCCACCTCGCCCCCGGCCTTGGAGACCAGCTCCAGCAGGGCCAGGGTGGACTGCCCGTTGGAGAGGATGTCGTCCACCACCAGGACCACGTCGTCCTCCTCCAGGTATTTCTTGGACACCCGGATGGTGTAGGATTTCTCCAGCGAAAAGGAGTGGGTCTCCGCGGTGTAGACATTGGGATCGATGTAGCCGGTCTGAAATTTCTTGGCGTAGATGACCGGGACCCGCAGCGCCCGGCCCACAAAGCAGGCCAGGGCAATGCCGGAGCTCTCCACCGTCAGGACCTTGGTGATCTTGTCGCCCTTGAAGCGGCGGGCAAGCTCAGTCCCGGCCCGTTCAATGAGCTCCACATCCATGCAGTGATTGAGAAACATATCCACGTGGATAATGTCTCCCTCGCCCACCTGGGCTTCTTCCAGAATGCGCTGTCTTAATTCCTTCATGATGATCCTCTCTCAACGTCCTTCCAAACGATTGCGGCATTGTTCGATCAGCCACTGAAACACCGGCGCGCCGTCCACGGTATCCATCCGCCGGTGGGCGCCGGTCATGCGCTCGGGATGATATTGCAGGGCGAGAAGGGGCAGGGCCGTGTGCTCCACCGCCTCCACCAGACCGGACTCCGAGCGGGCGGTGACGGTGAGTCCCTCCCCGATGCGGTCCAGCGCCTGGTGATGGGCGCTGTTGACGGAAAACACCGGGCCATACCACCGCTCCAGAAGGGAGCCCTCCTCCGCGTGGACGGCGTGGACCTTATCCTCAGAGCTCCCCGGGGCATGGGTGTGGAAGCACACCTGGGTGGAGCCGATGTCCTGCAAGAGGGTGCCCCCCAGAGCCACATTCAGGATCTGGAGTCCGCGGCAGATCCCCAGCACCGGCTTTCCGGCGGCCAGATAGGAGGCGGCCAGCGCCAGCTCCGATGCGTCCCGCTGGGGATCGATCTCACTGCTGGCCCAGTTTTCCTGCCCAAAACGGCAGGGGTCGATATCTCCGCCGCCGCACAGCAGGAGACCGTCGTACTCGGTACGGTCGGCGGGGCAGTAGGCGGCGTGCGGGATTCCTCCGGCGGCAAGGACTGCGGCCTCGTAGTTCTCCGCGCCGGAAGAGGAGGCAGAGACCAGAATATGAACTTCCATCATACACCTCAGAACCGTTATTAGACTGATTATAGACTATTTTACTTTCCTCTGCAATATTGACAAGTAAATAAAAATAGGGTATCCTATTAAAGATTCCGGACAGAGCGGTCCGGAGGAATCTGCCTGTACGGGCAGGGAAATCGAATATGCAGCGGTATCGAAGTGGTCATAACGGGGCTGACTCGAAATCATGTTTTCACTTTGGAAGTCCGAACTGCCGAAAAGCCAGTAACCATGCGGGTTTGCGGGCAAGTTCAAATCGTGAATTGGGGTCTGTTCTATCCTGCTGTTCTTCCCGATTTCCACGGCTTGAATTTTGCGGGAAAATGGCTATAATGAGAGCAGCCATCTGACGCCCACTTTGAGAGGTATGTTTTGGGGTTCCGTAGTTACCGCTATCGTCCCTGATTTACCGTCATCATCCAAGTTGGTGTAATGATTCGAAATCAGGTTTCCTATGCGGAGTGCCAAACGGCTGAAACCCTTGGAACCATGCGGGTTCCAGTCGAGTTCAAATTGAATATTGTTGCTTGTTCTATCCTGTTGTTCTTCCAGATTTCCACCGGCTGAATTGGTCGGCGGATCGGGAAGAAGGATATAACATAAATTTGGAGATGTACCCAAGCGGTTGAAGGGTCCGCACTCGAAATGCGGTAGGTCGGCTCAAAACCGGCGCGAGAGTTCGAATCTCTCCATCTCCGCCATGAGGTCTGCCAGCGAAAAGCTGGTAGACCTCTTTCCTTTTTATGGAGAAACCGCCGATAGGTTTTGCAGCATGGGCGCCACAATGTCCTGCTCAATGGCTGCGGCGGATTGTTTTTTCGTGGCATATTGCAGATGCCCGTAAATATCCACCGTTGTTGAGATCTCACTGTGTCCCAGCCACTCCTTTACCTGTTCCATCGGGACACCGTTGGCCAGCAAAAGCGAGGCACAGGTATGGCGAAGATCGTGAAAACGAATGTGCCGTAAATTGTTCTTGGCAAGTAACTTCCCAAAGGTCGAGGACACATAGTTGGGTTTAATAAGATTGCCGATCACATCGACACAGACATATCCCAGATATTCTTTGTTGTAGGCGCGCCCGCACAGCTTGCGATTTTCTTCCTGCTGCTTCTTGGCCTCCAGCAACCGCTCTTTCAAAAAAGAAATCAACGGATAAGTCCGCAGACTGGATTTGTTCTTTGCCTTGTCCTTCTTAATCGTGACACGTTCTCCCTTTACATTGCAAGTTGTTACCGTATGCCGGATGGAGAAGCAGTTATGGTTGAAGTCAAAGGCACTCCATTTCAGACCGATAACCTCACTGCGGCGCAGGCCGTAAAAAGCAGTCAGAAGAACTACCAGTTCGATCTTATGCCCCTTGATGACTTCAAACAGATTCAGGACTTCCGAATCCAGGTAGTAGTCACCCTTGAAGGGTTCAGGCTTGGAAATGATAATCCGGTCAGCCGGATTGCTTGGAATCAGATTTTTGTCAACCGCATAATTCAACGCCCCATGAATCAGAGCGTGGTAATGTTTAACGGTGGTCGGCTTGACCCGTTCCAATTCTTTCTCATAAAAAGCGAGAATATCTTGTTTGGTAAGGTCACAAAGGGCGACAGGATGCTCTCGGAAATACGGGGCGATGGGGTTGTTGAGCTGTTGTTCGTATCCCGAATAGGTCGAGAGTTCGATGGGCTTGCTGTCCATCACCCGTCCGGTAGCAGACTTGTACTTGTACTCAAGCCACTGATACAGGAAATCCACAAAGGAAATCGCTGCGGATGACGGGCCAGACGGAGAAGCCGACTGCTGTGAGGCCGTAGCCTCCTGAAGCAGCTTTTCCGTCCATTCTTTTCGGATGGTGGGAAGCATATTGTTTGCCCAGGTCTTATTGCCCTTGACTTTCTTATGGGTGGGAATCCATTTGGGCTTTCTCTTACCGTTCTCATCGGTAAGGTTTAGAACCCAATAGAGATACCCTTTTTTCTCGGCCACATGGCCGGAGATTAGTTTGCTGTTTTCTTGCAGGTGTACCGCTGGCATACTGATCTGTTCCTCCTTTTGCGGTATTGAGTTCACCTACCAATGACACCTTTATTGTATCATCGGACAGAACAAAACTCCAGGTAAATCCGCGTCAGAATTGTTAACTTTCTGCGTCTATCCGGTGAAGATCGACACCATAGCCTGCTACTCCGCAAAAGTGGAGCAGGTGATTTTCAAATAACGCAGAATGTGGGCTTTGGGGATACGATAAGCCCGTCCGATTTTCAAATATTCGATTTTCCCATCTTTGAGCAGTTTGTATCCTGTTTTTGTGCTTACCCCAAGGGCCTCACACATCTGTCCAATGTCCATCACATCGGGGTAATCTTTCAACATCAATCGGTAGGCATCTCTGGGAGAGAGCAAACCACCGTCATTTTCGTACATTGTGAGTCCTCCTTTCGTTGGGGTATCCTATGCCGATGCTGATTGCCAGGGCTGCATCGACCTCCAGCATTTTTTCTTTACTGATACGCCCAATGTAACCACGGAGCCGCTTCCGGTCTATTGTCCGCAGTTGTTCCAACAGAAGCAGAGAGGTAGGCGCAAGCCCCGGCACATTCTCAAGTAGGATATGGGTAGGCAGACTGTTCTTCGCTTTTCTGCTGGTGATGGCTGCTGCAACAACGGTAGGACTAAAGTGATTCCCCACATCATTTTGGATAACAAGGACAGGGCGGATGCCGCCTTGCTCGGAGCCGACCACCGGGTTCAGGTCTGCATAGAACAGATCGCCACGCCGGATAGCCTTTCGCATATCATCGGATACATAGAGAATCGGGAGTTGCAGAAAAGTAGCCAGGCCAATTTCGTCCTTCATTCCCTGAGAGATGGTGTCGCCCATTACTCAATGTCAATGCGGTGCCGGTTGTCGCCGCCCTCGATGACCTTTTCATATCCGCTGGTCTGGAAAGTTTCATACATGAATTGGCGGTAATACTCAATGGGAACCCAGATGGCACCCATACAGGTTCGTCCGCTTGTTGCATTTGGTGAACAGGATACCGCCGATCTCAATGCTGGGATTTAATTTCCGCTTGATTTTCTTGATGGTGTCCACCAACGCCTGCAAACCGGTCAGAGCGAACAGTTCCGGGTCAATCGGGATGATTACCTCGTCGGCAGCCGTTAAAGCGTTGATGGTCAACGAGCCAAGAGAGGGGTTGGTGTCCACGATAATGTAATCGTAGGACAGCCGCAGAGGGCTCAGCAGAGCGGCCAGGTAGTCATTGCTGTCCGGCGTCATCAGCAGATTTGCCTCCGCAACGGTGAGAGATCGGCTGGAAGGGATCAAGTCCACAGAGCCGATTTTCTGGATGAACTCGTTGGTATCCGGCAGAGATTCGTCCAGAAGCAGATTGGTGATAAGAGTCCCGGTATTATAGGGCGCCTGGGTCGGCAGGACACCGAAACTGGTGGTGAGGTTATACTGGGGGTCAAAGTCAACTACCAAGACCTTCTTGCCCATCTCGGCCAGCGCATAGGACAGATTTCGGACCGTGCTGGTCTTGGCTACCCTCCTAATCTCACCGCACAGCGGCGTGATGTTGGAATCCAGATCAATCCCATCCGTGATCAGAATATGCGTAAAATTGCGGCATATTTCATAGTTGATCAGGCCCTTGGGGTTTCATGTTCCTTGTCATATAGTAAATTAAAGAAAACAGGCGCAGCTGAGGAGACATTGGTGTGGCTAGCGACATCTCCGCCCCCCTCCGCCGTCCAAGGCTGCGCCCGTTTTTTATGCCCCAGTTATCAATTTGACTTTGGGGGATTGCCGTGGAATTTGCGGGTGTCCGTACGACAGATAGTTTGGGGTGATCGCCGCTTAGATACATGAGGCATAACAATGCTCCCCCTATGTTTGACAATGGTTGATTCCACTATCTCTCATAGGGGGAGCATATCACATATTATCTGTCCCAGAATGGAACGCTTAGGAGGAGATTACGGGGTAATCACCGTTTCAAAGCCGGTGAATCGGCTGGCGTCCACGCCTTCCCCCGCCTGGCTCAGGTCCAATGTACCCCAGGCCTCGTCGCCGTACTCCACGGCCTCGAAGCTACCGCCATAGGTAGGGAATCTGGGGCTTCCGATGATTTGCACAGTCAGGCCACCGTCGATCTGGCCGCTGTATCTCCTGCCACGCAGTCCCAGCAGCATACCCGCGTCGCCCTCTACCGTGATGGAGACCGTCCCCGTCACCCGGGCATACTGGGCCGTGCCGTTCACCGTCACGCTGGCAGTGCCGTCCACATGGATCTCCGTACTCCCGTTGAGCACCGTATCACTGCCGCCGCTGCCGTGGATTTCGAATTGCCCGGAAGAGATATGGATCATGCTGTCTCCCGTGGCTTCTCCCGTTCTGGACCCGGCATAAATCGCCGTGCTCCCAAACCACCAGTCGTTCTGATAGACACCTTCCCCGGCCGTAAAATTGTGGCCGTTGGCATAGGTCTCCGCCCGCCAGTCAATATGGGATACGGTGAGATCGGCCCTCAGCTCCAGGGGCTGGTCCGATGTGAACTGATACTGTTTTCCCTCCGCCGAGCGGATGGTACAGGCAACGTCAGGCATTTTTTCCGCACCGTGCAGGGTCACATTTTCGTTGATGTAAATGGTGCCGCCCGCTTTGACTGCCGCCGCAGCCTGAGCAAAGCTGGAAAAGTTCTGTCCGTCCACCACAAAGGCGTTTTCCGCCCGGCGTGCCGCGTACTCAATGACCATGTCCCGTACCGCCGACCAGGTCTTGCCGCCGTCCATCGTTACCGCCGCATCCAGATAAACATAGCCACCGTTCAATTTGGTAAAGATGGGGGTAATGGCCCCTTCATAGCGGGTCCACTGAGACACGTCGGGAGAACTGCTCTGGGATTCGTCCGAGATACGGTAATAGATCTCCGCCCCCGGCGCGGTACTGGTCAGGGTGATGGAAGGTGGCGCGTCAAACTCATACGGTCCATAAAAATCGCTGTACTTCTCCAGCGCAGGCGTCACCGTGCAGACAGGCTCAGGGGCCCGCACCGCCTGACTCAAGGCATTGCGAATGCTGTCCAGCACGGTCTGCTGAAGGCCTTGGTCTCCCTCGTCCACAAGCTCCACCTGGGCCGACTGGGCCAGATACACTCTGGCCAGTAGCTCCGGCAAGCAGGACCCGCCCTGAGCTGCGGTCTCCTCGTCCAGCGTGATGAGCTGTACAATGGGGGCACTGCCGTAGTCGGCCGCCACTTTGACCTGGGCGGTAACGCCATGGGCTGTACCGGTATAGGTGCCGGTGGCATAGGGAAGATCGGTACGGGGCGCAGCAAAGACCAGCCAGGTGGTGACTACCGTGCTCTTCTGGCCTTTCTCATCAAAAGCGGCGCATTTGACGGGAATCATCTGGCCTTCCGGGTGGTTTTTGGCGTCATAAGAAACCGAAATTTCCTTGCCAAAAGGCGTCTGGCTCTCCAGTGTGGGTTCACTGCCGTCGGTGGTGTAGCGGATCACCGTACCCTGTGCGCTCTCTGCTTTCAGATAGAGGCTGGCATAACTGGTGTTGCTGGTGACAGTGTATCCCCAAAGCGGCGTGAGCTGGGGCGGCATTACCGATGCCTCTTCCGAGGAGACCGGAGCGCGGCGCAGCGCATCCACCGCCGCATACTTGACCGCATCACTGGAAATGGTGGCCCCGGATACTGCATCTGTGTTGTACCCCGCTTCATTGGGCGTGGTCCTTGCGCTCAGCAACGTTTCCAGGGTCATCCCCGCCAGCTTTGCGGAAATGTTTTTTCCCGAACCGTCTCCCCGATAGACCATGTTCCAATAAACCTCATCCCGGACATCTCCGGCACGGGTGCCGTTGTCCTCAATCTTCTGAATGACGCCGTTCAGGGTGGTCACGCGGACCAGCACCTGGTAAGGAGTCCCCACACGGCCGGGACAAAGGGCGCTGCCCTCAAAGACCTGGATGCCGCTTCCCGCGGCGGGAACTGCTGCAAAGGTCACGGTGGTTTCGGTCACGCCGGATACCTGCCCATCCCGCTGGCAGACCGCTTTCACGGTAACGGTATGGTCCAGGTTTCCGGTGGGAACGATCAAAATCTGTCCTTCTGCCTTCTGCGCGCTTCCCGCACCGGGGACAGGGTCGGTTCCGTCGGTGGTATACCACACCTGGGTCCCCTCCTCAGCGGAAACGGTCAGTGCCGCGTTCTGGGTCGCGGCGTAAAGCAGCTGGGTGCGATGGTCTTCCCCTGCCAGCACCGGGGCGGAGGGGGGCAGTGCCGTCCCCTCCGCCTCCAGAATCTGCTGGTAAGCATCCCGGATGGCATCCCGCACCGCCGCTGAAGTATAGGTGGCGCCGGACACTGCGTCTATGTTGTTTTCCCCGTTATCCGGGGTCAGCTTCATACCATCCAGGAATGCAATTGCTTCTCCCCGGCCCAGTCCGAGGATGGGACGAAAAAATCAGTCGCCCCAGCTGTAAACAGCTCTGTCCAATGGCTCATACTGCCCCCGTCGTTATGGGACCAGGTGATGTCGCTGATGACGCCGTCATTTGCAGATACGGTGGCAGTCACCTCATAGCCAAAGGAACCCACTGCATAGGCATCGCTGGTCCGGGTCACCACCACAGGCTGGGCGGTACTTTCCAGCGCCCCCTTGACCGCTTCCTTGATGGCATTACTGGAAACAGTAGCGCCGGACACGCCATCCACGGCATCCACTTCCGAAGCCGTCTTGCCGCTCAGGCTTTCAAACAGACCAACCGCCTTATCCCAAAAGCTCTGATTGGTGCTGCCGGGCTGGGTACCGTTGTCGGTGACAGATACGATGCGTCCCGTGGCGGGGTCATATTCCACTATCACCTTGGCCGTATAACCAAAAGAAACCTCGGCTTCTCCCTGCACCGTTTCCGTAGGCGTAGGTTCCGGTTCGCTCTCCACAAAGTCCAGGATCAGCCGGACATAGCCGTGCGCACCGTATTCAGTATAGTTCGGGAAGTCGATCTTCAGATCCATGCCGCCCCATTCACTGCTCACCTCATAGTCCTGGAGTGCCTCTCCGGACTGGTTATACACCTTTACCCTAAAGGTATCGGTGTTCCAGTTTTTATACTGATTGGGCAGCTCTACCCCACGAATCATCAGCCAGCTCTTGTTGCTCTCCCACGCCTGCCGGTCTACTGCCACCGTCTGGAGCAGCTGGCCACTCTGGGCATCGTAGATCTCGATTTTGGCCGGGATCATGGTGGCATAGTTGGAAACCTGCACCGTGAAGGACCGCTCCAGGCCGTTAATGGAGATGCGGATCTGCTTTTCGCCTACATCTTCCTCTGTGAAGGTGTAGCCATTAGCCGGTGCGGCGGTAAAGCCCCGGGCCACCATGGTATCCCAGCCGCTCAGCCGCTGGTTGCTGCCCTGCTGGGTCTGGAGCTCCACTTCCAGCTTGGAAAGGTCAAGAACATCGCCCACGCTGTAAGAGCGGGCAATCTGGTCATAGTCCAGGGTAAAGGACGCCACGGGAGATTGATCCTCGCTACTGTCCACCTCCACAAAGTAGGTTTCAAACTTCCAGCCGGTGTAGCCTTCGCCCGCCGGGATACTCCCCAGCTCGAACTCCCATTCGTTGTAATCGGGATTAAAGACCGCGTCAGCCAGCTTTTCGCTGCCGTCGTAAAGCTCCATCTTCTCAATGCCGTTGGAGGTCTTCAGCCCATAGCGGAAGCTGTTTTCATTGAGTGCGATTTCCTCGGTCTGAGCGTTGGTATAGGTGACCACAATATGGGTGGGCATCCGGTAAGTACTCTTCTGCACGATGGAAACAGGGGCGGGGATACTGATGCGACCCTGTTCCTGAATGAAGTTCACCAGGAAGGACATCCCGTTGACCCGGGGATCGTCGCTGGATACCTTCTCCCCGTCTGCCCAATCCGAGGTGACGCCGTATCCCGCCAGTTCCTCAAAGGTGCAGATCTTTTCGCTCCCATCGGTTAGGTGCAGCTTTATGGATACACTCTTGAGGTCCATCGCGTCGCCCTCATAGACAGTATCAGCAGGCCGGGCACTCAGTTCCATCCAGGCCACAGACTGCTCCTTGCCGTCCAGGGTATACTGCCGGGCACGCTCCAGGGCATTTTCAATGGCGCTGAGCTGGCCAACCGCCGTCTCAGTAGCAGCGGACACCGCGTCATATATCTCTCCACTCTTGCTGTTCAGCTGGACTTTGATGTGGGAGAGATCCTGATGGCCCGGCACCGCCTTCAGCACCGCAAGACCCCAGTCGTACTTATCGTCGTCGGTGTACTTCACCGTCTCCACCTGCTGGATGAGGCCCTGTTCAATGGTCACCTTGACCACATTGGGTCCCACTTTGTCTTCGCCCCGGGGGATGGCGCCGCTGTCCGGACGAGCGGCATAGTAGCGGCTCCAGGAACCGGTGCCGTACCACACGCCGTCGGCCAGTGCGGGAAGGGTCACGTTGTCCATGGCGGCCTTGACCGCTTCTTTGATGGCTTTACTGGAAACCGTGGCGCCGGATACGCCGTCTACTTCGTCCACTTCCGAAGCCGTCTTGCCGGTCAGGCTTTCAAAGATACCCACCGCCTTCTCCCAAAAGCTCTGATTGCTTCCGGGCTGAGTGCCGTTATCCGTGACAGACACAATGCGTCCCGTCACCTTATCATAGGTCACCGTTACCTTGGCGTTGTAACCGAAGGGAGACACATCCGCTTGTCCGCTGACCGTTCCGGTGGTCTCCACGCCGTCCACATGGTAGACATAGCTCCGTTCCTGATAGCCCTCAGCCGCAATCACCACGGTGTGATCGCCGGCAGACGCAAAGCAGTCGGCGGTAAACTCCAGATAAGCCGGGTAGCCGTACTGCTCATGATCGGCCACCCGGAAGGACTGCCGATCCCCGGAGAAGCCCGGCACGGTTTTGGTCAACTTCTGGCCGTCCACCGTCACAGAGAGGGTTTCTTGCTGCAAATAGGCTCTCAGTGCCTCTTCCTCCGTACCGGTAAAGGACATCCGGTAGCAGGGATCATAGAGCATATTGTCGTCCACATAGACCACTTTTTCCACCGCTGGAGCTTCCAGACGACTATCCGCCGAGGTAACCGTGGTGGAGAGGTCGGCATAGTTGGAGCTGCTCACCTGGACGGTATAGGTGGTGTTGGATGTGACCTGTGCGCCCTCATCCAGCGCCACCCTGCCGTTCTGGTCAGGTGCGGCATTGGTCACCAGAACCGCCTTTTTTCCGTGCCCCAGATTCCGATAGACACTGACCGTAGCTCCTTCCAGCCCGGCAGGAATGCCCGAAATGGTAATGTATTTCTCATCCGCCGAAAAAGCCGCCTTCAAGTCCGCGTTCTGATACTGGGGCTTTACATAGACCCCGTCGGCAAAGGTGAAGACATAGACCTGCTCGGGCACGATATAGGTGACTTTGCGGATAACGGCCCCCTCCAGCGCTGCGGTGGCCGCTACATTGTCATCCTCGCCCGACACATCGAAGCCCAGCTCATAGACCTGCACCCACATATTTTGCAGATGCTCCATGCCCACCCGGATGGTCTGGCCGTCCTTTTCCGCCTCTACAATGATGCCCTGGATGTTGGCTCCCACTGGCCACTCCTGCTCCCGGTCGCGGCGCAGATACTTTGTGCTAGTCTCGGTCACGGTGAGGAGATACTGACCCCAGTTAGAGCTGGTGCTCAGTTCGGCCACGGCGTCGCTTACCGTCACGGCGGTGGCCGCCTGCATTGCCCCATAACTGCCGTCCTTACTCAGCACCTTATACCAGGCAGGCGCGGTGCCCGCTTCCATGTTGAGCTGGATGGCCGCCGCCTTCTCGTAGACGCCCTGCCCCTTCAGACCGTCTGCCGCCTCCAGCACCTTGGCCTGAGCGTACTGCTGGCCGTCCACCTGAACAGGGACGTTTTTCACACCCTTGATCTGATAGCCTTCCCCTTCCACCGGCTCGGTGGTATCTGCATTGGGGAAGAGCTGATATTTTTTTGTGGTGGCCGAACTGACTGCGTCATAGTGCTCCGTGGTGGTCACGTCGCCGGCATAGAAGTCTCCATAGGAGAGGGTGGCAGTTCCGTAAACCATACCGGTCAGCGGCTTTTCGGCATAATAGTAGACATTGGTCTCCCCGATTCGCTCTGCCTTCACCGCCGCGCCGTTTACGGTAAAGCTGGTGTTCCAGCCGCCCGTCTGATAGGCCGCCACGCCGTAATAGTAAGTGGTGCCGCCGATCTCCAGGGACTGCATGGCGATGGACTCCGCTGTCTGAGCCAGCTGGGTGCGCTCCACGTCGGCAAAAGTGAGGTCCTTGGCCCCATCGGGCGCGGTGCCCGGCGTTCCGGCAAAGCCGGCCGGATAGTAGCGGCTAAAGATCACATTCATGCCCTTCAGGTCGCTGTCACTGTCAGAGGGATTTGTATATGTATTGCCGGAGAGCACCGCTGTCACCTGAGAGGTGATGGTCATATTCTTCTTGCCCTGGGAAATACCGTCGAAAAGGTAGAGGTCATCCGCTCCCACGGCGCTCTCGTTGCCCTGGAAGGTACAGTTCTTTACCGTCAGCGCTACCACGCCGTCGGCCGCAATGGCGCCGCCATAGGCTGCCCGGTTGCCCTTGAAGGTGGAACCGCTAACGGTCACCTGGACGGGCGACTGGGAGCGGAAATTGTTGACATAAATTGCCCCACCCCGGCCGGTGGTGCCGTCGCCCACCAGATTGTTCTCAAAAACACAGTCAGAAATGGTTACCACCGGCGGATTGCCATGGTCATTGACAAAGATCGCGCCGCCGCCGTTAGCACTGTTGGCGCTGCCCGCCTTACTGTTGCGCACTGTGACACGACGAAAGCTGGCCTGTGCGCCGTCCTCCACAAAGATGCCGCCGCCCAGTTTAGCGGAGAAGGAAGCGCCATCCACCGTCAGGTTCTCCACGGTGATGGTATTTTTCGCCGCTCCGCCGCCGTCCACGTCAAAGCAGAAGGTCTTTCCCTCAGCGGCAGTGATGGTGTATCCGTTGCCATCCAGAGTCAGGTTGTTTTTGTTCAGCGCGAGGGTCGCACCGGACACCCCGTCCACCACGTTAGTATCACTTCCGGCGTCGGTGATGTTGGAGGTGAGACGGATAATATCTCCCGCTGCTGCTTCCTTGGCCGCCGCCTTCAGACTTTGCCAGGAGCTGACCTGATGGACCGTCTGTGACGTACCGGAACCGCCTCCAGGCCGGTCGTCGTCAATGCTGCTATCTGTTACGGTGGCCCCGGTGCCGCTGGTATTGATGGTTCCGGTCTGACCGGCCGCAACTGCCACCCCCGCAGCTGTCACGCCGTTGACACCAGCACCGGCCACTACCTGAGTGCCGGGCGTGCTAACTGCTACACGGTCGGCATAGGCGGAGACCTTGTCCACCTGTCCCTTGCCAGACAGGGAAGCGCCGGCGGCATAAACCGCCACCTCTTTGATGTGGGCGTCCTTTTCCACGGTCAGCGCCAGACCGGCCGCACCTTCTTGGACGGTCAGATAGTCAAACACGCCGCCGGCCATCCGCAGTCCTTTGCCTGCCTTGACGGTCACCGCACCCAGCTGACTGTCCGCCGACTGGAGAGTGACTGCACCGCCGGGACAGCAAACCACGGTTTCCTCCGCTTTACTCCCCTTGGCTTCCACCAGACCGGAGCCGCTACGCACCAGAACGCGGCCTTTTACGGTCACACCATCCAGCACCACGTTCTCCGCGCCGTCGGCCAGGATCAAATCGCCGGTAACCGTCACCCCTTGCAGGGTCACACCGTCCCCCCGAACCATCACCGTGCCCTCTGCCACTTTGGTGACGGACCCAGGCTGGTCCACATAGCTCCCCACCAAACGATACATCACCTGGGCAAATTCCGCACGGGTGATGCTGCGCTTGGGATAAAGCTTCCCGTCGGCGCCGTTGACATATCCCCCGGCGGTCAGCGCTGCCACACCGGACACTGCCCAGGACGACACCGCTCCGCTGTCGGAAAAGGCGGACAGATCTCCCGCTGTCCCATCCTCCAGACCGAAGGCACGGGCCAAAGCCACGAACACTTCTTCTCTGGTAATGGCCCCCGTGGGATTAAGCTTGCCGCCGGAGCCCTGCAAAACTCCCATGGCCACAGCTTTTGCCATGTCCGAATAGTACCAGGCGCTTTGGGACATATCTCCGTAGCCCGACAGATCCGCCTCGATACTCGCGCCAAAGGCACGGCTCACAATGGCCGCCAGTTCTCCACGGGTCAGGATGCCCTGTGGCTGGATCTTACCGTTGGTTCCCCGGAGCAATCCGTTGTCCACCGCGCTGTCCAAAGCCGCCGTAGACCAGTCGCTGGGAAAGTCGGAAAAATCCTGCGGCCCGGCGGCCATGGCCTGGCCGGGTACCAGCATGGACGCTGCCAGCAGCGCCGCGATCACTCGCTTTTCTTTCACATTTGATCCCTCCTGTCTTCCTTGGTTAGCTATAACTAACTTTTATGCAAAAAACAAACATGATCATCCCTTAACAATTTCTGACCATGCCTTTTGGTTAGCTATAGCTAACTGATGCGAATATATCATACCACTCTTTTTTTCTGTTGTCAATTCCAAATACTCGGCCTCGGCGGATGGAAATTTTATATTTTTGTAAAAAATTTGCAGATGACTCCTTCTTTTGAGATTTCCAACCTTGACAGCCCTTTTTCGCTGTGCTATCCTCCATGGTAAGCTCTTGCTAACCAAAAGGAGATGCGTTGTGTGAAATCTGTGATTCTCTGTGTGATTCTCTGTCTTTCCCTGGTGCTCTCCGGCTGTTCCGCCGGACAGGCCGCTCCTTCTGCCACGCCCAGCACCGCTGCGGAGATCGACCCTACCCAGGCTCAGAGCACCGAACTCTTTGCCATGGACACCGTGATGACCCTTACCGCGTATGGTCCCAACGCTGACCCCGCCCTTCAGGCTGCTGCCGAAGAGATCCGGCGGTTGGATAAGCTGCTGTCCATCAGCAGTGAAGCGGGCGAGATCCTTCCTCTCAATCAGTCGGGACAGGGCGAACTTTCCGATGAGACCGCCGCCCTACTCCAGCGGGCGCTGGAGGTCTCCCGGGAGACCGGCGGACTCTTTGACTGCACCATCGGCCCGGTGATGGATGCCTGGGGCTTCCCCACCCAAAACTATCAGGTGCCGGAAGGCGGACTTCTTCAATCCCTCCTTGCACGGGTGGATTACAGGCAGGTCGCCCTCTCCGGCCACACCGTCACCCTGCCCAAGGGGGTAGAGATCGACCTGGGCGGCATCGCAAAGGGCTATACCTCCGATCAGATCATGGATGTATTTGCCCAGTCCGGCATCACCTCCGGCATCGTCTCTCTGGGGGGCAATGTACAGACCCTGGGCCGCAAGCCGGACGGAAGTCTGTGGCGGGTGGGGCTTCAGGACCCCCGGAACCCCGACCAGACCTTTGCCGTGGTGGAGGTGGAAGATCAGGCGGTCATCACCTCCGGCGGATACCAACGCTATTTCCAGGAGGATGGCGTTACCTACCACCACATCATTGATCCCCGCACCGGCTATCCCGCTGACAGCGGTATCATCTCCGCCACCATTGTCAGCGCCGACGGCACCCTCGCCGACGCCCTGTCCACCGCCCTTTTCATCATGGGGCCGGAAGAAGCCGAAACCTTCTGGCAGGCGCATCAGGACCGGTTTGACGCCATCTTGATGACCGATTCCGGCCAGATTCTGGTCACTGCTGGCCTGGCACAGCGCTGCCAGATCACAACGGACGATGCCGTCCGGGTGATCCAGTGAATCGCAAGTTTCTGTGGATGAGCGGCATCCTTCTGTTACTTTTGGCGGCTGCCCTGTTCTGGTTCCTGCGGCAGCGGGGAACCGAACAGCATGTGGCCATCATTTCACAAAACGGTCAGATTCTTCGGACGGTGGATCTGGATACCATCACCGAGACGGAGACCTTTGTAGTGGGAGAACCGGGGGCACAAAACACCATTCAGATTTCCCCGGAGGGTATCGGCGTAATTTCCGCCGATTGCCCCGATCAGGTATGCGTACATCAAGGGCTGCGGCAGCACGGCCCGGAACCCATCGTATGTCTGCCCAATGGGCTCTCCATCCGCTTTTCTGCCACAGACCCATCGGGTCTTGACGCAGTGACTGGAGGTGCCGCCCATTGAAGTCCACACGTCCTGCTTACCGCCTGGCCATGCTGTCCCTTTTGACAGCAGTGGCCCTGATTATTTTTGTCATTGAGGCGGGTATCCCCCCTCTGACCACCATTCCCGGCATCAAAATGGGGCTTTCCAATATCATTACGCTGGTGGCCATGGTCCTATTTGGACGGCGGGAGGCCCTGCTGGTTCTGCTTAGCCGCATTTTCCTGGGCAGCCTCTTTGCCGGCCAGATGATGACCCTCCTGTACAGTTTGAGCGGTGGATTGCTCTGCTTTGTCGTCTGCGCGGGAATTCTCCCCGTTTTGCCTGCCAAGCGCCTGTGGCTGATGAGCATGATAGGGGCCGTTTTTCACAATATTGGACAGATTGCCATGGCCATCTTCATCACCAGTACGCCGGAGCTTCTCTGGTATCTGCCTGTCCTTCTGGTCTCTGGCCTGATCAGCGGTTGCTTTACCGGCTGGGCAGCACAATTTGTGCTCTTCCGACTCAAATCCGGCCCCAAATCATCCTGACATTGTGTGGGCCTTTTGAATGGCATTCTTTCGTATGCTAGAGGATCGTTGGCGAAGATAAGGGCTAAAATCGTGGAGCTAGATTACCAGAGAGACAAGCTTGAAGCAAGATCTATCATGGGCACCATAATTTATGGTGCCCAAATGGTACTCGGTGAGTTTTGAGAGACCATATCGTGAAAAATATTTGTAGATAAACTGGGGCAGAAAATGCGATTTTCCTTATCTTATTCGTATAAATAAAATTGTTTGGTGTGGTAATAAGCAGCCAGTATATCACATCTGTTCCCCTCAAAATCAGTTTGCGGGCAACCGCACGTGGGTTCGAATCCCACCCGCTGCGCCAAAAATCCCTTGAAGCCAGATGGTTTCAAGGGATTTTTTATGGCGTCGAATAGGTATAATGAAATCCCCCAGTTTAACTGGGGGTCAATAAAAGCACTTTAGTAAAATGGATAGGTTCCAGCGTTAGATAGAACCTAAAATAATATCGTTTGGAATAATGAGAAGATTGTACAGCTAAACGAGGAAGTTATCAAGGAAGCAGCTAAAGAAATTGGTACAAGGCAGCGTGGAGAAAACCTCTCAACGAACTGCCGGAGGCCCCGAGGCAGAGGACCTGACCCAGAATGCCCGGTACAAGTGCAACGAGCAACGCTATGGCTGCCACAGCGGACAATATAAGCGCAACCTTACTACCCCTTCTGGAAATATCATCTTCAAGGTATCACCCCACCAGCAGTGGGAGAAGGAAAGCCTTATTTGGCGGCACGGGCCTGCTCAACGATTTCCATCACGCCGCTGAGAACGACGGTGGGACGATAGGCGTAGGTCTTCAGTGTCTCCGGTGTGGACACGCCGGAAAGCACCAGGACAGTGGACATGCCGCTCTCTAGGCCGGAGATGACATCGGTATCCATTCGGTCGCCCACCATGACGGCATCTGCGGAGTGGCAGTTCAGCATCCGCAAGCCGGTGCGCATCATAAGGGGGGTGGGCTTTCCGCAGAAGTAGGCCTGCATACCGGTGGCCATCTCGATGGGGGCCACCAGAGCTCGGCAGGCAGGGGCAATTCCGTTTTCGATTGGGCCGGAGACATCGGAGTTGGCTCCAATCAGTTTGGCACCGTTGAGAACTAGATTCGTGGCCTTGGTGAGGGTGTCCAGGGAATAGGAGCGGCCTTCGCCCACCACGACATAATCTGGGTTTACATCATTCATGGTAATACCCGCATCGTAGAGGGCGTTAAAGAGGCCGCTCTCGCCAATCACAAAAGCGGAACAGCCAGGAGCCTGTTCCTTCAGAAAGGCTGCGGTGGCCAGAGCGCTGGTATAGAAGTGCTCCTCTGAGACGTCCAGCCCCATGCGGGCCAGCTTCTGCTGTAGTTCCTTGGGGGTGTAGCCGCTGTTGTTGGTCAAAAAGAGATATTCCTTTTTCTCGTCGTGTAGCCACTGGATAAATTCCGGCACGCCGGGAAGGATGCGGTTGCCGTGGTAAATAACACCGTCCATATCGCAGATGAACCCGAGTTTTTGATTGAAATCAAGCGTGTGTTCCATATATCCTCCTATTCGCGCGCAGCTGAGTCCCCAGACCGAGCGGGAGATGAGACGGATGGTCAGCTGTTTGGCTCAGTTCCGCAGTTTCATATCAGATACCCTCCTGTGCGGTGTGGTGTTTATCCCAAGGGGAAGTAGCTGGTTTTCAGCTGGTGGAGCCGCTCCAGACTGTCGCTTCCCCGTTGGCCCAGCCGTTCGGTTACGGCCACGGTCAGCACATCCAGCAGGGCGGTGGGGGCGGACATGGAGTGGTATTCCTTCTCCTCGCCGCGATAGGCAAACAGGCTGATGTCTGCCTGCTCTTCTGGCGGGATGCAGGTACGGCTGACAAAGGCCAATGTCTGGTAGCCTACCGTTTTGCTGTGGTCCAGAATGACCCGGCCCTCCCGGGATAGTTTGGAAAAGCTGAACATGACTACCAGATCCTGCTCTTCAGCCTGGAGCAGGCCCTCCAGCAGCTCCGAGCCGCCTGAGGGAAGCAGAGAGACAGGGAGTCCCAGGCGACGCAGGCGGAAGGCCAGCATGTTGGCCAGGGAAGAGGAGGCATTTTTTCCGTGCAGAAAAATTCGCCGGGCAGAGACCAGCGCATCTGCTGCTCGGTCAAATTCCACCTGATCCAGTTGTTGGGCGGTTTTTTGCAGATAGAGCTGTTGCCGCTCCAGCCAAGCGATGGGAGAAAAACCACCGTCCTGGGACAGAGTTCCTGCCATCTTGGCAGCAGGCCCGGCAGCCTGCTCCACCACAAGGGATTTCAGCTCCTTAAAGTCGGTACAACCTACGTGGCGGGCGAAGCGGGATACGGTGGCATCGGAGAGGCCAAGCCGCCGGGCTAGTTGTCCGATGGAGGAAAACAGAAAGGCATCGGTGTTCGTGTTGATGTAGTCCAGAATTTTCTGCTCGGCCCGGGTCAGTTCTCCGGGTGAGATAGCAAGGCATAGTTCCATTGGTATTTCTCCTGTTCATTCAGTACATCGATGAGGGCTGGGTGAAGCAGTCCATTGGAGGCCAGCACGCCGCTGCCCTCCAGAAGGGAGAGGGGCGCGCCATCGGGGGTGGTGACCCGACCACCTGCCTCCTCCACCAGAAGCAGACCGGCGGCATAGTCCCAGGGCTGGAGGGCCAGCTCCACGTACCCCTCCAGACGACCGCAGGCCACCCAGCAGAGATCCAGGGAGGCGCATCCGGCCCGGCGAATGTCCTGACAGCGGTCATAGAGGGCTCTCATCTGATAAAAAGCCTGATCGGCCAGATCCCGCCGGCCGGGCACAGTGCCGGTGGACAGCAGACTGTCTGCCAGCCGGTCAGCCCCACTTACCCGGATGGGCCGGCCGTTTAAGAAAGCCCCTTTTCCTCGGCGGGCGGTAAAGCATTCTCCGGTATAGGGCTGATAAACAATACCAAAGCAGATCTGCCCGTTCTCCGCCAGCGCCAGAGACACCGCACTGTGCCCGAACTGATGGATTAGATTGGTTGTGCCGTCCACTGGGTCAAGAATCCAGAAGGGACGGCGTAGGTCAATGGCAGCTTTTTCCCCTTCCTCCCCCAGAAACTGCACAGCCGGGGCCAGCTGTTCCAGCTGACCCCGGAGGGTATTCTGCACGGTGAGATCCACATTGGTGACGAAGTCCGTCCGGCTTTTGGGCACCACAGTCTGAACGGCGGAGGGGGCGGTCAGCAGAGAGCCGGCCCGCCGGACGGCCTCCACTACCTGCCCGGCCAGGGCGTCGGTGAGGATACTCATGCAATGGCCTCCTTGGTGAGAATGGAGACATAGTCGCCGCCCAGAGCGTGAATCTCCTTCAGAGAGCGCTTGAGCAGACAGGCGGTGCGCACCTGGGCTGCGGCGGTGTCGGAGAGCTGGATCTCATACCGCCCGGCATCCATCTCGGCCTTCAGGGCGGAGACGGAGCAGACCTCCCGCTGAAATACGGTGGTGACGCAGCCGTACTGTACCGCCTGGTGGGTGTCGCTGCCCGAGACCACGGGGATGTGGAGCTGCCGGCCCAGCGCGTAGGTCAGCTCCTCCGTGCGGGAGCGGTCCAGGGCCAGGTCTTTCCCGTTCAGGTCCAGGAACTGGAGCCGCTCCAGCTGCTCCTGCGGCAGCTCGGGCACATGGCCCGGGGTGCGGTAGGGGTGGCCGCAGCCTACCAGCACCGGGTACTCTCCGAACAGGTCCATGAGTTGGGCGAAGGGGAGGAAGTTCCCCTTTTCCTTGTGGGATTCCAGCCGGTGGTTCAGCTCTAAAATGGCCTCCAGGGGGCCGATGGACAGGATGTGGCCGCCCTCGGCCACATCGGTCTCCATGCCCGGAAAGATGCGCAGCCCGTTGGGCAGCTCCAGCACGTCCTCTGTCCGGCGGCTCACCGAGGACAGGTAGCCATACAGGTCGTCGAACTGCAGGGTGTTGAAGTGCTCGGTGAGGCACAGGGCGTCCAGCCCGGCCCGGTGGGCCTCGTCAAAGAGCCAGTCGGTATAGGCGGTGGAAAAGGGCAGCTTTTTGGCCAGCTTTCCGTGGGTGTGAAAATCAAGTCGCAAGGGAAAAACCTTCTTTCAGAGCAAAGTGGAGCAGAGAATGCACAGGGCTACCCACAGGGCGGAGAGTGCCAGGAATAATAAATCATTATACGACACTTTCAGGGTGGAGAGCTTTATTTTTTTTACGGTTTTGTTGACGGCCGCATAGCGGTAGCCCCGTAGCTCCAGGGCCTCCACCGTGGTGCGGGAGCGCTTAGCTGTGTTGAGCATCAGGGGGTAGAAGGACTCCATGATGATTTTCACTTGATAGATGAGGTAGCGCACCTTGCCACGCAGGGTGTCGTGGGCGGGGGGATTACCCCGCAGGCGGTAGGAGAGGAGGACGTTCTGGAACTCCTCCATGAGCATGGGGAGCATGCGGTAGGCGTAGGAGATGGAGAAGCTCAGCCGCTCAGGGCAGCCGTACCACATAAGTCCGTTGCTGAGCCGGTCGGGGTCCAGACCGGAAAAGACGGTAACCGAGGCCAGGGAGATGGTGGCCACCTTCAGGGTGAGCACCAGCATGGGAGCGATGGCCGAGGCATCCCCGCCGAAGAGCAGGGTGGCCAGAAAGAGGTAGCCCGTCTGGGAGAACACCCCCAGGGCAAAGAGAAAGAGTACCAGCCCTGCCACATGGGCCAGCAGGGTGGTGACCATCACCAGCAGGAAGCAGCCCAGTAGAAAGGACAGGTCGTTGACAAACCATGGCACCACGCCGAAAAACAGGTACCAGGCGATAAGAATGCGGGGGTCCAGAGCGGCGATCACCGTGTCGTCGTTGCCGTAGGCGTTTTTCAGCACCTGGCTGCGGAGAAAGTCCATGGAGAATTTGTCCAGGACGCTCTCCGACAGCTTGCTCATCATGCGTTCCATAGCTTATGCCTCCTGAAAACGGTTGGTAAATTCTTCGACGGTGTAACAGAGGGCCTGCGGGTTCAGCGCCTGGGCCATGGAGAAGATCTCCGGCGGGCGGATGCCCACCAGGTCCACCAAATCCTGCCGGGCGAAGATTTCGTCCCGGGTTCCGTCGGCTACCACCCGGCCGCCCTGCAGCACGATGATCCGCTCTGCCCACTGGCACACCAGCTGCATGTCGTGGGTGGCGATAACGGCAGTCTGAATGATGTCCTTCATATCCTCCAGCACACCCATAATTTCCCGGCGAGTGGCGATATCCAGGTTGGCTGTGGGTTCATCCAGCAGCAAGATGCCCGGCTCCAGGGCCACGCCGATGGCCAGACTGGCCCGGCGCATCTGGCCCCCCGACATGAGGCGGCCGTCCCGGTCCTGAAGCTCCGTGAGCCGGAAGCGTGCCAGCAGGGCGTCGGTGCGCTCCTGCCAGTCGGGCAGCCCACGTACCTGCATGGCATAGGAGATATCAGCGCGGATGGAGTCCTTGATGAACATTTCCTCCGGGTTCTGATAGACCAGGGAGATCTGCCGGGACAGATCCTCAGCCTTTTTTGCCCCGATGGGCTCATCAAAGAGGGAGACTGTTCCGCTTTGGGGCCGCAGCAGCCCCACCATCAACTTCATCAGGGTGGACTTGCCCGCCCCGTTGGAGCCGATCAGGGCCACCTTTTCCCCCTTCCGGATGTCCAGATTCAGTCCGTCAAAGATGGAGCGAGGCGCCCCTTTCACGGAGCGGTAAGAGAGGGAGACGTCCTGGAAGGAGACCGCCCGCTGCCCGGCGGGACATGGGGTGGGAATTGGGACCGCTCCGGGGCGGAAGCACAGGGCGGAGAAAGCGTTCCGGCCCTCCTCCACCGTGGTGGGAAGGGGCGCGCCGGAGGGGAGCTTTGCCTCCTTCCGCAGCCGGTAGGCTGCCTGGGTCACCTGGGGCGGGAAGATGTTGCACTCCTCCAGCTCCTCCACATGCTGGAGGGCCTCCCTGGTGGGCAGCAGCCACTGCGCCTGCCCGTCCTTCATCAGCAGGACGTGGCGGCAGTAGTCGGCAATATACTCGGTGTGGTGCTCGATGACAAGGATGGTCTTGCCGTGCTTCTGGTTGAGTTCTCGCAGAACCTCGTAGATCCGGTCGGCATGCATGGGGTCCAGCTGGGCAATGGGCTCATCCAGAATCAGCACATCGGGGCTCAGGGATACCGCACCTGCCAGTGCCAGCAGGTGGGTCTGTCCGCCGGACAGCTGCCAGATGTACTCCTCTTCCCGACCCTCCAGCCCACATTGGCACAGTGCCGTTTTTCCACGCTCCAGATAGTCCGGAAAGGCATAGTTTAAACAGGCGTAGGAGGCGTCGTCCAGCACAGTGGGACGGACAATCTGATTTTCAAAATCCTGGTAGACATAGCCCACCTTTTGGGCCAGGGTGCCCACGTCGCTGTCCAGGGTGTTCAGTCCCTCCACGCGGACTTGGCCCTGAAACTCACCCGTAATGAAGTGGGGAATCAGCCCGTTGAGGACCTTGCACAAGGTGGATTTTCCGCAGCCGTTGTTGCCAACGACCGCGAGAAAGTCCCCTTTTTCAATCTGGAGAGAAATGTCGGACAGGGTGGGGTGAGCCGCGCCCGGATAGGTGTAGGTCAGGCCGTTGATTTCAATCGCATTCATATCAGCAGGCCGTTTTCCCTTCGCCGTTCTTTCTCATCACCAGCAGGATGATGACAGCCAGGGCGGCGGCCACAACCATACCGGAAGCCAGGGCGGTGCCGCTCTCGGCCCACTCGGCCTCCCAGTCCACCAGGGACATGCCGGCGGTGGCGGCCAGCTCGGCGGCGATGGCGCAGACAAAGCCGATGACGCAGATCAGAATGGCCTTGGGGCTCAGACCCGAGGTCGTGCTGGCGGCGGTGCGGGGAGCCATGCCCAGCAGGGGCTCAATCTTGCCGTACAGCTTGGGAACCAGGTATAGGGTGGGCAGCAGGCAGAAGAAGATCCCGGAGAAGAGCAGGTCGTTGAGGAAGGCAAAGCCTTCGGTGGCAAAGACGCTCTCGGGAAGACCGGCCACGGCCTCGAAGTCCTCCACGGCAAACTGAACCTTGGCGATGTCTACGATGGTACCCATGAGCAGCTGGGCGGCGGTGCCGGTGATGGCAGCTACACCTACCATGGCGCGGTTCTTGGGGTCACGTACCATCCGGCCGGCAATGTAAACACCGATGGTCACAGTAAGGAACTTCTCCAGCTCGCCCAGGCCGCCGAACTGGCCCAGCATAATCTCGCTGAACACCAATTCGCCGGTAGCAGCACCAAGGGCGGCAGACAGGGGATCAAAGAGCATAGCTAGAGTCAAGGGGATGAAAAGGAAAAACTCCACCGATAGCTCCACAAGACCAATCTGGAACTTGGGGATCAGTTCGGTAAACAGAGTGGCCAGTCCATACAGGGACATGGTCAGCACAAAGATCATCAGTTTCTGAGATTGGTTGACAGTGTTTTTCTCCAGGGTACTCATACAGATATTCCTCCCGTTTTATAATGCGGATTTCTCGCACAAATAAAGAGTACCAGAGGATTGTAAATATATCGATCAGTGTAATGTAAAATGTAAATAAATTTTCATCATCAGCGGTACTGACAGAGCCTACTTGTACGGGCTGCATGCTGTTTGCACATCGATGCAAATAAATCATAGATAGGGTTCTTGAGTTTGAGGATTGCATGTAAAGGGTATCGTATTCTAATCTTTATGAACACTGTACTAAAACTGTTCTGTGAAGTAATGACCATATTTAGCCACAGTGCGGCTTAGAGCACGTTGAGAAGCAATAAAAGAAGGCTGCCTAGCGGACAACTGGAAAACTGGAAGAAGGAATTCTCCGGGATCCTAAGAAAGTAAAAATCTACAGCAACCGCTACCTCTATATTGTGTGGGGCTTTTGAATGGCATTCCTTCATATTGTACCGTTCCACTAGTTTGAGATTCGCGAAATTGATTTCGATTTGCTCCGGAGAGAGTTTGGCAGAGCCGAAAAGAAAAATCGGATTCTGAAAGAACCGCTGTTTTCTGAAGAACGTTCCGAGTGGTATATTCAGGAAATCAAGCAGGTGATAGAGGATCGTTGGCGAAGATAAAGGCTAAAATCGTGGAGCTAGATCATTAGAGAGATAAGCTTGAAACAAGATCTATTATGGGCACCATAATTTATGGTGCCCAAATGGTACTCGGTGAGTTTTGAGAGACCATATCGTGAAAAATATTTGTAGATAAACTGGTGTGGAAAATGCGATTTTCCTTATCTTATCCGTATAAATAAAATTGTTTGGTGTGGTAATAAGCAGCCAGTATATCACATCGATTCCCCTCGAAATCAGTTTGCGGGCAACCGCACGAGGGTTCGAATCCCTCCCGCTGCGCCAGCGTCGGAGCAAGCGTTTTATCGTTTGCTCCGACTTATTTTTTCGGACGGGTCAGCATGGAGCGATGTCTCTCCTGGCTCTTTTCAGAAAGCAGAAGCAGCGGCACGGAAGATTCCATGCCGCTGCTTTAGGTTTCCTCTGTGTCCTGACTTTGGGAAAGGACAATCAAATCGCCCTGGGGTGCGTTCATATATAGCTCCTCACACTGCTGCTGGGCGGCGATCAGGGTGTTGATCGCCTGCTCGGTGGCGCGAAACAAAGTCAGATACATTTCTTTGTAGTCAGGCATAGTATTCACCTCGGGAATATTTTAACCTGAAACAGATTAAAAGTAAATACTCTATTTTAGGTTATGCCATACTCTGTTCGAGGTGAGTGCCATGAACAGACTGCGCGATTTAAGGGAAGACGCTGACCTGAACCAGACACAGGTGGCCAAATTTCTGGGGATGTCTCAGACTGGATATTCAAAGTATGAAACCGGAGAAAATGATATTCCCACACAGGTCCTCATCAAGCTGGCTGGTTTCTACAAGACCAGTATTGACTATATTTTGGGCATCACCGATCGGAGAGAGCCCCTTTGATGAAAGCGGCACGGAAGATTCCGTGCCGCTGTTTTTGTGCCGAGGATCACAGAAGGGGAAATGAGGCTTGACAGAGGACCATTTGCTGTCTATAATATGTAGCGCGCTACATGTTTGGAGGTGAGCGATTGCAGTTGGAACAGAAAGAAATTGGGTATCTGCTGAAACAGATCACAGAGAAGATCAAAGTGGATGCAGATTCCTCCCTGAAAGCCCGCAATTTGACCCTTTCACAGGTGCGGGTGCTGGAATGTGTGTTTGCCGCGGGCGGTTCCGCCACACAGAAATTCATAGAGGAATCTCTGGACGTATCGCATCCTACCGTGGTGGGACTGATCACCCGCATGGAGAAAAACGGGTATCTGCACTGCTATGTGGATGAGCGGGATAAGCGCAACAAGATCGCCGCGCTGACCCCCCGGGCCGAGGCGGCTTTTGTGGAGATACGCCATGATATCGCCTCGCTGGAAGAAAAGCTGGTCAAGGGCATGGATGCCCGGAGCAGAAGCGAGCTGCACCGGCTGCTGGAGCAGATCTACCATAACCTCACCTGAAACGCCGCCAGGCGGCGTTTTTTTACCCGAAAGTGTAGCTAGCTACAAAATGAAAGGAGAAGCATATGATCAAAACCCTTTGGAAAAGCCTGCGTGAGTACAAAAAGACATCCCTGCTCACCATCGGCCTGACCCTGTTTGAAGTGGTGTTTGAAATTGTGATCCCCCTGTGCATGGCCGAGCTCATCGACCGGGGCGTGGAACAGGGAGAGATGAACCTGGTGCTGAAGTATGGTCTGGCGCTGGTAGTGTTTGCCCTGCTTCAGCTCATGACCGGAATGGGCTCCGCCCTGGCGGCCGCAAGATCGGCGGCCGGCTTTGCGGCCAACCTCCGGCAGGACATGTATGACAATGTCCAGACCTTTTCCTTTTCCAACATCGACAAGTTCTCCACCTCGTCCATTGTCACAAGACTGACCACAGACGTGACCAATGTACAAAACGCTTATCAGATGCTCATTAAGCTGGCCATGCGCGGCCCGTTCATGATCCTGTTTGCCATGGTGGTGTCTTTCCGGATCAACCGGGGGATCTCCCTGGTGTTCCTGGCGCTGATCCCGGTGCTGGGCATTGGCCTGATCCTGATCGTCCGCACCGTACACCCGATCTTTCAGAAGGTGTTTGAAAATTACGACCGGCTCAACAATGTGGTGCAGGAGAATCTGCGGGGCGTGCGGGTGGTCAAATCCTTCCACCAGCAGAGCAAGGAGATCGAGAAGTTTGACCGGGTTTCCGAGCGGATCTATCAAGATTTTGCAAAGGCGGAGCGCCTCATCTCGCTCAATACGCCGCTGCTCCAGTTTTGCCTGTATCTGAGCATGCTGCTGATCTCCTGGCTGGGCGCGAAGGCCATTGTGGCAAGCGGGAACAATGCGGCCCTTGGACTGACCACCGGAGACCTGACGGCCCTGTTCAGCTACGCCATCCAGATCCTGATGAGCCTGATGATGCTCTCCATGGTGTTCGCCATGATGACCATTGCCCAGTCCTCTGCGGAGCGTATCTCGGAGCTGCTGCAGGAGACGTCGGACATTCAGAATCCGAAGGATCCGGTCCGCCAGGTGCGGGACGGAAGCATCTGCTATCAGAATGTGGACTTTGTCTATGCCTCCAAGGCGGGGAAGAAGGTCATTGACCAGGCAAACGTGACCATCCAAGCGGGCCAGACCGTGGGGATCATCGGAGGCACCGGCTCCTCCAAGAGCTCCTTTGTACAGCTGATCCCCCGGCTGTATGATGTGAGCGCCGGGGCGGTGCTGGTCGGCGGCGTGGATGTGCGGCGCTATGACCTGGACACCCTGCGCAACGCGGTGGCCATGGTACTGCAAAAGAATGAGCTCTTCTCCGGGACCATCCGGGAGAACCTGCGGTGGGGCAATGAGAACGCCACCGAGGAGGAGATGCAGGAGGCCTGCCGCCTGGCCTGTGCGGACGAGTTCATCTCCGCCATGCCCAAGGGATATGACACCCATATCGAGCAGGGCGGTACCAACGTATCCGGCGGACAGAAGCAGCGCCTGTGCATTGCCAGAGCCCTGCTGAAAAATCCCAAGATCCTGATCCTGGACGACTCCACCAGCGCGGTGGACACCAAGACAGACGCGTTGATCCAAAAGGCCTTTGCGGAATATCTCCCCCAGACCACCAAGATCATCATTGCCCAGCGGATCTCCTCCGTGCAGCACGCCGACCAGATCATCGTCCTGGATGACGGAAAGATCTCCGCCATCGGAAAGCACGAAGAGCTGCTGAAGGAGAGCGCCATCTATCGGGAAGTATTTGAATCCCAGCAGAAAGGAAGTGGGTGCCATGCTTAAGCAAGGAATGGATTGGAAAACCGCAAAACGAATCCTCTCCTATTTGAAGCGCTATCAGAAGCAGATGGCGGTGGTTACGGTCTGTATCATACTCTCGGCGGTGGCCAGTGCGGCCTCCTCGGTGTTCATCCAGACCCTGATCGACGGCTACATCGTGCCGCTGCTGGGACAGACCTCCCCGGTCTTTGGGCCCCTGCTCAAGGCGCTGGGGGTGATGGCGGTGGTCTATCTGGTGGGCGTCCTGGCCACCTGGATCTACAACCGGACCATGGTGACCATCGCCCAGGGAACCCTGAAGCAGATCCGGGACGAGATGTTTGCCAAGATGCAGGACCTGCCTGTATCCTATTTTGACACCCATACCCACGGGGATATCATGAGTCGCTATACCAATGATACGGATACCCTCCGGCAGATGATCGCCCAGTCCCTGGCCCAGCTGGTCTCCTCGGTGTGCACCATTGCGGCGGTCTTTTGCTGCATGCTCTACCTGAGCGTCTATCTGACCGCCATTGTGGTGGCGGTGGTGGCGGTGAGCCTGTTTCTGATCAAGGGGATCGTGGGGAAGAGCGGATACTACTTCATCCAGCAGCAGATGTCGCTGGGCGATCTGAACGGCTACATCGAGGAGATGGTCCACGGGCAGAAGGTGGTCAAAGTATTCTGTCACGAGCGCCAGGCCAAGGAGATCTTCCGGGAGAAGAATACGGCCTGGGAGCACAGCTCTGCCAGCGCCAACGGATACGCCAATACCATGATGCCCATGATGAACGCCCTGGGCTACCTGCAATATGTGATCGTTGCGGTGGTGGGAGCCTGGATGGCCATTGACGGCGTAACCAACCTGAGTATATTCGGAGTCAAAACGGTGACGTTGGGCATGATCGCCTCCTTCCTCACCCTGTCCCGCAGCTTTACCAGCCCCATCTCCCAGATATCCAACCAGTTCAACTCCGTCGTCATGGCCCTGGCCGGTGCGGCGCGGATCTTTGCCCTGATGGATGAGCAGCCGGAAGAGGACCTGGGCCGTGTGACCCTGGTCAATGCCACGGAGCGGAACGGGGTTCTGGAAGAGACACGGGAGCACACCGGCACCTGGGCCTGAAAGCAGCCCGGCCGCGGCGGCTCCTCCCTGACCAAGCTGGAGGGCAGGATCGTTCTGGATCATGTGGACTTCGGCTATGTGCCCGATAAGCCGGTTTTGCAGGACATCAGCCTGTACGCGCAGCCCGGGCAGAAGATCGCGTTCGTCGGGGCGACCGGAGCGGGAAAGACCACCATTACCAACCTCATCAACCGATTCTATGAGATCGACCGGGGCCAGATCTGCTACGATGGAATCGAGATCGGCCAGATCAAAAAGGCGGACCTCCGCCGCTCGCTGGGGATCGTGCTGCAGGATGTGAACCTGTTTACCGGAACGGTGATGGAAAATCTGCGATACGGCAACCCGGACGCCTCCGATGAGGTGTGCATCCAGGCGGCCAAGCTGGCAAACGCGCACAATTTCATTATGATGCTCCCGGACGGCTATCAGACCGTGCTCCAGGGGGATGGCGGCGGCCTGTCCCAGGGACAGCGCCAGCTGATCTCCATCGCCCGGGCGGCTGTGACCGATCCCCCGGTCATGATTTTGGACGAGGCCACATCCTCCATCGACACCCGAACGGAGGCCCTGGTACAGAGCGGCATGGACCGCCTGATGGAGGGAAGGACCGTGTTCGTGATTGCCCACCGGCTTTCCACCATCATGAATTCCGACGTCATCATGGTGCTGGATCACGGCAGGATCATCGAGCGCGGCACCCATGAGAGCCTCCTGGAGAAGAAGGGCGTATATTATCACCTCTACACAGGCGCCTTTGAACTGGAGTAAATTTCTCAGGCCGCAAGTGTGTGGCCCTTTGGGCCATGCGCGCGGCGGCCTGTATCCTCTCGAAAAAATGCTTGCATTTTTGAGAAGCGTGTCGAGGTTTCTCGACACGCTGTGGAGTAAACTCCTTTAGGCTATTTTAAGGCAGGTGTGCTATACTGGAGTGGAAAAACGGGGAGGTGGACCTATGAGACTGCTGGTAGCAGAGGATGACCCCAAGCTGCTCAAGTCGCTGGTGCATATATTCGAGAGCAACAAGTTCTGCGTGGACGGAGTCTCCAACGGAGAGGACGCGCTGGCCCACGGGCAGTCCCAGGAGTATGACGGGCTGATCCTGGATATCATGATGCCGGGCCTGGACGGTCTGAAGGTGCTTCAGACCCTGCGGAAGGAGGGGGTCACCACCCCAGCCCTCTTTTTGACGGCGCGCACCGAGGTATCCCAGCGGGTGGAGGGGCTGGACGCCGGCGCGGACGACTATCTGCCCAAGCCCTTTTCCACCGCGGAGCTGCTGGCCCGGGTGCGGGCCATGCTGCGCAGAAAGGACACCTATCTGCCCGACCTGCTCTCTCTGGGTCCGGTGACCCTCAACCGCTCCACCTATCAGCTGGGGTATCAGGAGCGGGTGCAGTCCCTCAGCGGCAAGGAGTTCCAGCTGCCGGAGATGATGATGCAGGCCCCCAACACCATCCTGCCCACCGAGCGGTTCATCACCCACCTGTGGGGGTGGGACACCAATGTGGACACCAGCGTGGTCTGGGTACATATCTCCAACCTGCGCAAGAAGATCGCCGCCCTCCAGGCCCCGCTGGAGATCCGCTTTGTGCGCAACGCGGGCTATGTTCTGGAGGTCAAGGCATGATCCGGAATCTGCGCCGGCGGTTCATTCTCATCAGCGCCGCCTCCATATTTGTGGTGTTCTTTGGGATCTTCCTGCTGATTCTGATTTTCAGCCGAGTGCAGATGAACCGCACCATGGACACCCTCACCGACGCCATTTCCTCCAATGACGGCGTCTTTCCCAAGTTTGATCCCCTGGAAAAGCGCCCGCCCTCCCAGTTCCCCTACTCCGACGTCATTACGGCCGAGACCCAGTTCAGCACCCGCTTTTTTACGGTCTGGCTGGATGACCGGCAGGAGATCGACCGGGTCAACATCGACTCGATTTCCTCCATCTCGGAGTCGGAGGTGGAAAACTATGTCAAGCGCGCCGTGAAGGAGCGCGCCGAGCGGGGCTGGATCGCGGATTACCGCTACAAGGTGGTCCGGACCGACACGGGCTCCACCATGGTGTTCGTCAACGGGGCCATGAATCAGAACGTGACCAACCGTCTGCTCTTCACGGCCTTTCTGGTCCTGCTGGGGAGCGCCGTCCTCATTCTGGGGCTGACCATCATCATCTCCAAGCGGGCGGTGCGCCCCATCGCGGACAGCTATGAAAAGCAAAAGCAGTTCATCACCGACGCCAACCACGAGCTGAAAACGCCCCTGACCCTGATCTTGTCCAATCTGGACATCGTGGAATCGGAGGTGGGAAAGAACGAGTGGCTGGACGACATCCGCAGCGAGGGAGAGCGGATGGGCCTGCTCATCAACCAGATGGTCACCCTGTCCCGGATGGATGAGAGCGACACCCCGCTGGAGTGCACCGCCTTTGATCTGAGCGGCGCGGTGACCGATACCGTCTCGGAGTTCCAGAGCCTGGCGGCCGAGCGGAACAAGACCCTCACGGCGGCCTTAGAGCCCCGCGTGACCTACTGCGGGGACGAGGCGCTCATCCGGCGCTTGACCGCCATCCTGCTGGATAACGCCCTGAAATACTGCGACCCGGGAGGGCGGATCCAGGTGACCCTCTCCCAGCGGCGGCACCCGGTCCTCACGGTGGAGAACACCTATGCGGAGGTGGGAACGCTGGAGCTGGACCGCCTCTTTGACCGGTTTTACCGGGCGGACAAGGCCCGGACCTTTTCCGGCAGCTTTGGCGTGGGCCTGTCCATCGCCCAGTCCATCGCCAAAAAGCACCGGGGGAGCATCACGGCCTACCAGAAGGGCACCACCATCGGATTCCGGGTGGATCTGAAATAGCCATATCACAAAAAAGAATGCCCGGAGGAAGTCTTTTTAGACTTCCTCCGGGCATTTGTTATGCCGTCGGGAGAGAGGGGCTCACACCGCTTTCGGCAGGGTGATGGAGAAGGTGGAGCCCACGTCCACCTGGCTCTTGAGCTCGATGGAGCCGTGGTAGAGGGCCACGATGTGCTTGACGATGGCCAGCCCCAGGCCGGTGCCGCCGTCCTTGCGGCAGCGGCCCTTGTCCACCCGGTAGAACCGCTCAAAGACCCGGGCCTGATCCTCGGCGGGGATGCCCAGTCCGGAGTCGGCCACCTGCAGGGTCACCTGGTTGGTTCCGGGCGTGACGGTGATGGTGAGGTGTCCGCCGGGGCGGTTATACTTGAGGCCGTTTTCCGCCAGGTTGAGGATGACCTCCTTGAGCCGGGGGGCGGAGATGGCGGCGGAGCACTCCTCGCCCTCCACGGTAAAGGTGATGTCAGACTCCTTGGCCTTGAGGTCCAGCAGCTCCCGTACCTCCTGGGCGGTGGCCAGGACGGGGGCGGATTCCTCCCCCTGCTCCATGGTGAGGGACTCCAGCTCGGAGAGCTTGAGGATGTCGTTGATGAGGGCGATGAGGCGGTCCACCTCCACCCCGATGAGGGAGGAGAAGCGCTTCTGATCCTCCGCCGAGGTCACCATCCCGCTGGAGAGCATGTCGGTGAAGCCCTTGATGGAGGTGAGAGGGGTCTTGAGCTCGTGGGAGACGTTGGCGGTGAAGTCGGCCCGGATGCGCTCGGCGGCCTTGAGCTCGGTCACGTCGGAGATGAGGATGGAGGTCCCCACATTCTCCCCCTCATACTGCCGCCCGGAGACCGGGGAGAGGAAGAAGCGCAGGCTGCGCCCGGGCAGGGGCAGGTCGTCCACGTCCAGCATGACGGGGCTCTTCTGCCGGTGGCACTGCTCGGTGGCCTCCCGCAGGCGGCGGCTGCGGGTGAGTACCAGGAGCCCGGCCGCGTCGCTGGAGTCCTCCGGAACACCGAAGAGGTTCCGGGCGGCCCGGTTGCTGGCCAGAAGCCCGCCGTCCTCGTCCAGGAGGAGGAAGCCCTCGTCCATGCAGTCCAGGATGAGATTGACCTTGTCCCGCTCCACAGTGAGGTTGTGGATGGAGCCGCTCAGCCGTTCCACCAGCTTATCGATGTAGCGCAGGATGGGGCGCAGCTCATCGTCCCCCCGGAAGGCGTCCAGCGTGGTGGTGGACGCGCCCGAGAGCACGCCAGTCAGGGCGCCGCCCACGGCGTTGAGGGGCTCCAGCACCTTCTGGGCCATCCGGCGGGCCAGCAGGAGGGAGAGCAGGAGGGCCACTACCGAGGCGATGAGAAAGCCGGTGACGCTCTTCCAGACCAGACTCTCGATGGAGGAGAGCGGCATGGAGGCCCGGCCGATCATGCCGTCGGTGAACTTCTTGGCCACATAGAGCAAGGGCACGCCCACCGTGTCGGAGGAGCGCACGTCAGCGCCCCAGCCGGTGGAGAGGGCCGTGATGACCTCGGGGCGGTTGGCGTGATCCTCCAGCTGATCGGCGTCCGCCTTGGTGTCCACCAGGACGGTGCCGTCGGGGGTGATGATGGTCAGACGTTTGTCGGGCGCGGCCTGGTGGAACTGCTCGGCGGCGCTGTCGGCATTGGTGATCTGGCTCTGGCTGTCCATGAGGATGAGCAGCTCCCGCAGGGACTGGGTGGAGTCCCGCCGCTCCTGCTCATAGAGGAACCAGCACCCCGCCGCATTGGAGACCAGAAGAGCGGCCAGTACAATCAAAAGTGTGGAAAAAATCAGCTTTTTTTTCATCTTCCGCCCTCCTCTAGTTCAGCTTGTAGCCCACGCCGCGGACGGTGGCGATCACATCGTCCCCCAGCTTCTGGCGCAGGGCCTTGACGTGCATATCCACGGTGCGGGTCTCGCCGGTGAAGTCGTAATCCCAGACGGTGCGCAGGATCTCGTCCCGGCTGAGTACCGCGCCCCGGTGGACAGCCAGCAGGCGCAGCAGCTCAAATTCCTTATAGGTCAGCTCCACGGGCACACCGGCGCGGAGCACGGTGCGGGCGGTGGTGTTGATCTCCAGGTCGCCGCAGCGCAGGACGGGGGATTCCCGCTGGGTGCGGCGGAGCACCGCCTTGATGCGGGCCTGAAGCTCCATCAGGCCGAAGGGCTTGACCACATAGTCGTCCGCGCCGCTCTCCAGCCCAGCTACCCGGTCCATCTCGGCGGTGCGGGCGGTGAGCATGATGACGGGCACATCGGCGGTGGTCAGACTGGCGCGCAGGCGGCGCAGGATCTCCAGGCCGTCCATGCCGGGCAGCATGATGTCCAGCAGGTAGATGGAGGGAGCGGAGCGGCCCTGCTCGGCGGCGAAGAACTCCTCGCCGCTCTCATAGGTGCGCACCTCGTTGCCGGTGGATTGGAAATAGTAGCGCAGCATCTCCCGGATGCTGCTGTCGTCCTCCACGACGACGATGGTATTGGTGGACATGGGGTGGCAGCCTCCCTCGGGTTTAATTGGTCTCGACCAGGGTACCGGTGACGCAGTAGATGGCCCACTGGGCGATGTTCACGGCGTGGTCGGCGATGCGCTCCAGGTATTTGGCGATGATGATGAGGTCGATGGCCGGGTCGGCGTTCTCCCGGTCCTCCCGGATGAGGGCCACCAGATCGCCCTTCACCGACTGGAAGAGCTCATCCACCGCGTCGTCCAGGCCAATGACCTCCCGGGCGGCGGTCTCCTCCCGGTTGACGTAGGCAAAGATGGCGCGCTTGACCATGCCGCTGGCCTTGCTGCTCATCTCCCGGATGTGGCTGGGGACGGGCTGGCGCTTATCCAGCAGCAGGGAGATCTCGGCGATGTTGGCGCACTGGTCGCCGATGCGCTGGAGATCGGTGACCATCTTCAGGGCGGCCGAGATGGTGCGCAGGTCCCGGGCCACGGGCTGCTGCTGGAGCAGCAGGCGCAGGCAGCGGTTTTCGATGTCCCGCTCCATCCGGTCCATGCTCTGGGTCATATGGATGGCCTCTTTGGCCTGCCGGTCGTCGGGGGCGGCCAGGGAGGTGGTGACCAGGTCGATGGCGTCCTCGGCGGCGGCGGCCATGTCGATCATTTCCGCGCCCAGCTCCTGGAGCTCGGCGTCAAAGGTTTTACGCATGGTGGGGTTCCTCCTTGTGAGTAAGAATGGGGACGCGGCGCGTCCGCATGGGAAAACGCTCCCCAAAGCGGGGAGCGGAATAGGCGGGATTAACCGAAACGGCCGGTGATGTAGTCCTCGGTGCGCTTGTCCTTGGGCATGGAGAAGAGGTCGGTGGTGTTGCCGAACTCGATCAGCTCGCCCAGCAGGAAGAAGGCGCACTTGTCTGAGACGCGGGTGGCCTGCTGCATGTTGTGGGTCACGATGACGATGGTATACTTGTCCTTCAGGTCGGAGATCAGGTCCTCGATCTTGGAGGTGGAGATGGGGTCCAGGGCGGAGGTGGCCTCGTCCATGAGGAGGACGTCGGGCTCCACCGCCAGGGCGCGGGCGATGCAGATACGCTGCTGCTGGCCGCCGGAGAGGCCCAGGGCGGACTTCTTGAGGCGGTCCTTCACCTCGTCCCAGATGGCGGCGCCCCGGAGGGACTGCTCCACGATGTCGTCCAGCTGGCTCTTGTTCTTGATGCCGTGGGTGCGGGGACCGTAGGCGATGTTGTCGTAGATGGACATGGGGAAGGGGTTGGGCTTCTGGAAGACCATGCCGATCTGCTTGCGCAGCCAGGTCACATCCACGGACGGGGCGTAGATGTCCTGTCCCCGGTAGGAGACGGTTCCCTCGATGCGCACGCCGGGGACCAGGTCGTTCATCCGGTCCAGGGTCTTGAGGAAGGTGGACTTGCCGCAGCCGGAGGGACCGATGAGGGCGGTGACCTGCCGCTCGGGAATGGCGATGTCCACATCCTTCAGGGCGTGGGCGGCGCCGTAGTAGAGATTCAGCTTTTCCGCGGAGAGAATGGTAGTTTCGTTCATGGGGGACCTCCTTATTTGTGGCGGAGCTTGCGGCCCACCAGCTTGGCGGACAGATTGATCAGCAGGGTCAGGAGCATCAGGATGGCGGCGATACCAAAGGCCACGTCAAACTCGGCCCGCTCCTTGGCGTAGACGTACAGGGCCACGGTCAGGCTGGCCCCGGAGCTGTGGAGAAAACCGTCGGCGGTGAAGAAGTTGTTCAGGGTCATGCCCATGCCGGCCGTGAAGAGCAGAGCGGCCGACTCGCCCACGATGCGGCCCACCGCCAGGATGCATCCGGTGACGATGCCGTCCACCGAGGAGGGGAGCACGAGGGTGCGGATCATGTGCCACTTGCCCGAGCCCAGGCCCAGCGCGCCCTCCCGGTAGCTCTGGGGCACGGTCTTGAGGGACTCCTGGGTGGTGCGGATGATGGTGGGCAGAGTCACGATGACCAGGGTCAGGGAGCCGGCCAGCAGGGACTTGCCCAGAGAGAGGAAATTACAGAAGAAGAGCATGCCCACCAGACCGAAGATGATGGAGGGGATGCCCGTGAGGGTCTCGGTGGCAAACTCGATGGCCGAGACCAGCCGGCGGTTCTGGGCGTATTCCGTGAGGTAGACCGCCGCACCCACGCCCAGGGGCAGGGTGATGATGAGGGTGACGGCCACAATGAAGACGGTGTTGAGGATGTTGGGCAGAATTCCGATGGTGTCCCGGATGTAGCTGGGTTTGGTGGAGAGCAGCTCCCAGGTCACATGGGGGAGACCCTTGATAAAGATATAGCCGATGATGAACAGCAGCAGCGCACAGGTGAGGAAGGCGGAGAAGTAGAGCAGAAAGCGCAGTGTGCGGTCATAGGCCTTCCGGGCGCCGGAAAGAGTCTGGAGTTCCATTTAGTATATCATTCCTTTCCGTAAAATCCAAGCCGGGGGACCGGATCAGGCTTCCCGCTTCCACTTGAGCAGGAGGTTGAGGATCACATTGATCAGCATGATGAACAGGAAGAGCACCAGCGCAATGGAGAAGAGGGCCTGCTGCTGGAGGGAGCCCACAGCGGCATAGCTCATCTCACTGGCCACAGCGGTGGTGAGGAAGCGGACCGAGGAGAAGAGGGAGGGCATATTGGCCACGTTGCCGGCCACCATGATGACGGCCATGGCCTCGCCGATGGCGCGGCCGATGCCCATGACGATGGAGGCGGCGATGCCGCTCTTGGCGGCGGGGACCGAGACGCGGAAATAGGTCTCGATCTCGGTGGCGCCCAGGGCCAGGCTGGCCTCCTCGTACTCCTTGGGAACCGCGTGGAGCGCGGTCTCAGAGACGCTGACGATGGAGGGCAGGATCATGATGGCCAGCACGATGATGGCGCAGAAGAGGCTGGCGCCGTCGGGCAGGTTGAAGAGCTCCCGCACCGCGGGGACCAGCACCATCATGCCGATCAGGCCGTAGACCACCGAGGGGATACCGGCCAGCAGGTCGATGGCGGGACGCACCACGGCGGCCACCTTCCGGGGGGCCACCTTGGCCAGGAACACGGCGGTGAGGAAGCCCACCGGCACCCCCAGCAGGATGGCCCCTGCGGTGCCGTAGATGGAGGTGAGGATGAAGGGCAGGATGCCGAACTGCGGCTCTGCGGCGGTGGAGGCCCAGGTCTGGCCGAAGAGGAACTCCGTCAGTCCGATGGTGCGGATGGCGGGCAGCCCGGAGAGGATCAGATAGAAGCTGATAAAGAGCACGAAAGCAATGGCAATGAGGCCGCACAAGAGGAAGAGAGCATGCATCACGCACTCCATGACACGCAGGGGGCTTCTATGCTGCGGCTTGGGCGCGGTCTGCTCCGCGCCGGGCACATAGCTGAGATGTTCGTCCATTTGGATGGGTTCCACCTTTCTTCAAAATCCGGCCGGAGGCCGGAAGACATTCAAAAAACTCTCTCCGGGTGCCGCGCGCGGGGAGACCGCGGGGCGGGGTCACCCGCCTCGCGGTCGCTCCACAGTGACACTCCGACGGAGGGAGTTCATCAGGATCGGGGTATGGATCAGGCCAGAGGCACGGCGCCGGCACCGGTGATCAGGTCGGAGGCATCGGCGGAGGTAGCGAAGTCCACGAAGGCCTGGGCCGCCTCAGACAGCTCCTTGTCGCTGTTGATGATGAAGTTGAAGTTACGCTGGATGGCGTAAGTACCGTCGAGCACGGTCTCCTCGGTGGCAGCCACGCCGCCCACGGTGATGGCCTTGATGGTGTCATCCACAGCGGAGAGGGAGGCATAGCCGATGGCGTTGGGGTTGGAGGCCACGTTGGCGATCACCTCGCCGGTGGAGGTCAGCTCGTTGGTGTACTTGCAGGCGTCCTCGGTGCCGGTGATGGACTCGAAGCCGTCGCGGGTGCCGGAGCCGGCCTCACGGCCGATGGGCACCACGGTGCCGTCGTTGCCGCCCACCTCGGACCAGTTGGTGATCTCACCGGTGAAGAGCTGAGCGATCTGCTCGATGGACAGGTCGGAAACGGGGTTCTGGGGGTTGACGATGATGGCGATGCCGTCCTTGGCCACGGTGATGGCCTCGACGCCGGTCTCGGAATCCTTCAGGTCACGGCTGGCCAGACCGATGTCGGCGGTGCCGTCCAGAGCGGCGGTGATGCCGGCGCTGGAGCCGGTGCCGCTGTAACCCACGGTCACGTCGGGGTTGAGCTCCATGAAGGCCTCGCCCAGAGCGCCCATGACGCTCTCCATGGAGGTGGAGCCGTCGGTGTTCACCACACCGGAGAGGGTGGTGGTCTGCTCAGCGGAAGGAGCGGCGCTGCTCTCGCCGTCGGGAGCGGGGGTGGTGGCAGTGCCGGAGGAGCATCCAGCCAGCAGGCCAATGGAAAGAGCGCCGGTCAAAGCAAGAGAAAAGAGTTTATTCATGTTCTTCGATCTCCTATCCAAACAATCTAACGTTTTGTTTCCTTTCTTCAGGACGCTGTCAGTATAACGGATTTTTTGTAAAGGAGTCCTGCAAGCATCAGTAAAGAGTTTGTAAAGAAAAAGGGGGAGGTGTATTTGTAAGAAAGACAAAACCGGGTGGTTTGTCGTCGAAATGTCCGCCGTAGGCAAAAAAACACAGAGGCCCGCCGGATCGGGGCCTCTGTGTTGTGCACTGTGGACGAAGGGATCAGAGCCCCAGCCACTGCCGCAGCTCCACCAGGTCGGGAGCGATGTGGACGCTGGGGAAGGCGCCGAAGGCATCGGCGGGGGTGGTGCCGTTGAGAACGGCGCAGAAGGGGGCGCCGGCGCGCTGGGCGGCCTCGGCGTCGATGACGGTGTCGCCGCAGTAGAGGACCTCACCGGGGGTGAGTCCCAGGGCGGCGATGGCGTTGAGAAGTCCCTCGGGGTGGGGCTTGTGATGGGTGACGTCCTCGCCGCCGGTAATGGAGGCCAGCAGGGGGAGCAGCTCCCGCGCGCCCAGCACCTCCCGCAGGGTGGAGGCGCGCTTGGTGCTGACGATGGCGGCGGGGATGTGGGCCTCGTGCAGGGCGCGCAGCAGCTCGGCGGCGCCGGGGAACATCCGGGTCACCTTGATCTGCATGGGGACGGCCACCTCGGAGAAAAGGGCGCGGAACCGGGCCCGGGCCTCGGGATCGGCCTGGCCGGTGAGCTGGGTGTAGGCGTCCTCCAGCACCAGGCCGATGGTGCGCCGGACCGCGGCGGGATCGGGGGCGGGATGGCCCATCTGCCGGAAGGCGTGCTCAAATCCGGCCACGATGGCCTCCGAGGCGTCGGCCAGGGTAAAGTCAAAGTCAAAGAGTACGGCTTGATAGGACATGGGGATTCCTCCTGTGCATTCCTGAGATAGACGGTGTTCCCTCTGATTGTAACACAGACCGGGGGCTGGGGCAATCACCCGCTCCGGGCCAGCAGGGCGGCCGCCCCGTAGCGCAGGCACCGGCGCAGGCGCTCCTCCCCCCGGTGGATGGTGCGGGAGACGGTGGAGCGCTCCACGCCGAAGTGGTCGGCGATCTCCCGCATATTGAGCCCCTCACTATAATAGAGAAGCAGGTATTTCCGCTGGAGGGGGGTGACCTCCTCCTGAAGGGCCCGGATCAGATTCCGCTTGAGGCGCTGGTGCTCCGCACCGTTGTCCGAGCTGATGGTGCGGGTGTAGACCGCCATATCGGACGCAAAGGCCCGGCCCCGGCGGTAACGGGGTTCTCCCATATCCATTCCTCCTTTTGGGGTCGGCAGGCGGGACAGAGCTCCCGCTCCTCGCCGTAGAGCTCCGCGCCGCACCGGCGGCACCAGTCCGCAGGGGGCTGGCGCTGCAGGTCCCGCAGTGGGTCGAGCCGGATGGGGACGGGCATAAAACCCCCTCCTTTCCCTGTGTGAAAAAAATTTTAAAAAATTTGAAAAAGACTGTTGACAAATCGGGATTCGTCTGGTAAACTAAGCATCGTTGTGGACGAGCTGATTTGCTGGTGTAGCTCAGTTGGTAGAGCAGTTGATTTGTAATCAACCGGTCGGGGGTTCGAGTCCGTCCACCAGCTCCACCGTCCTAATGAGGGGCTGAAAAGTTCATATGGAGGAGTTCCCGAGTGGCCAAAGGGGGCAGACTGTAAATCTGTTGCGTTAGCTTCGGTGGTTCGAATCCACCCTCCTCCACCAAAAGCGTCCTGCCAATCGGCGGGGCGTTTTTTCATAGCTGGAAAGAACAAATGTTCTTGACTCTTAGTAAGATACCATATACGAAAATAAAAGTCAAGTATCTTTTTAAGATAATTTCAAGAGAGGAGCATAAGGATGCTGAAGGACGATTATCTGGTGCGCTCCACCGACGCGCTGGCCACTACCATCGCACACCTGGTCCTGCGCAAGACCGGGACCGACTACACCCCCAGCGGACTGGAGGCCGACGCCAAGGCGGACGGCCTGTGGTTTGCCCTGGATCAGCTGCTCAAGGAAAACCGCCTCAATGAGGCGGAGGATCTGCTCTATGAGGAGGCAGACCCCTCCGATCTGCGCTATCTGGAGATCGCGGTGGACTTCTATGTCCACCTGAACCGCTTCTCCGACGCCGATCTGAAGGCAGGCGGCTTTGAGCGGGAAGAAGTGGGGGAGGGCCTGCGGGATATGGCCCGGCAGTTCGGCGTGGATCTGGCGCTGTAACGGTTTCATACAAACTCATACAAATAGAGAGCGCCGTGACCGGTTTGGTCACGGCGCTTTTGTGCATGTTTGGAGGATTCAGGAGAGCTGACCGCGCAGCTCCTCCAGAAGGGCGGCGTCCTTGCGGTCCAGGCCGTTTTCCCCGGCCAGACCCTCCAGGTGGTGGGTGAACTCGTGGAGGAGGGTGGTATAGAGCTCCTCCTCCCAGTCCTCCTGCGTCCAGCCCTCCGCCCGGGCCAGGGCGGCGAAGGAACCGTAATAGAGGTTGATATACCGCCCCATCTGGTCGTGGCAGTATTCCCCTAAAATATAGAGGGCTTCCCCGGGAAATGCCGGGTCGGGCAGTTCCTCGGGCAGGAGGGAGACGCCGCCGTTGAGTTCCCGGTAAAAATCCGGGGGCAGACTGTCGGCCAGCTCGTCCAGAATGGCGCCGGTCTCGTCAAAGGTGAGGATCATGGAAGGCTCCTTTCCGGGGAAATAGCGGGTTTGGGATCAAAGGGGCGGTTATTTGGGCCGGCGCATGGTCAGGGAGATGCGCTTCTTGGCCACATCCACCTCCTTGACCCAGACGGTCACCACGTCCCCCACCGAGAGGACCTCGGAGGGGTGCTTGACCCGGCGGTCCACCCCCAGCTGGGAGATGTGGACCAGGCCGTCCTGGTGCACGCCGATGTCCACGAAGGCGCCGAAGTCGATGACGTTGCGCACCGTGCCGGTGAGCTCCATGCCGGGCTTCAGGTCCTTCATCTCCATCACGTCGGTGCGCAGGATAGGGGGCGGGAGCTCGTCCCGGGGGTCCCGGCCGGGCTTGAGGAGCTCCTTGACCAGGTCCTCCAGGGTGGGCAGGCCCACGCCGCAGGCCGCGGCGGCCTCCTCCCGGCCGTAGGCGTCCAGCCGCTCGTTCAGCTGGGAGAGGGTCCCGGCCGCCACGTCGGAGAGGGTGTAGCCGCACAGCTCCAGCAGCCTCTGGGCGGCGGCGTAGCTCTCGGGGTGGACGCCGGTGTGGTCCAGTACGCTCTGGCTCTCGGGCACCCGCAGGAAGCCGGCGCACTGTTCAAAGGCCTTGGGGCCCAGCTTGGGCACCTTGAGCAGCTGCCGCCGGGCGGTGAAGGGGCCGTTCTCCTCCCGGTATTTCACCACATTGCGGGCGGTGGTGCTGTTGAGGCCGGCCACCTGGGTGAGAAGGGGGACCGACGCGGTGTTCACGTCCACCCCCACGGCGTTGACGCAGTCCTCCACCACGCCCCGGAGGGTCTCGTCCAGCCGGGCCTGGGGCATGTCGTGCTGGTACTGGCCCACGCCGATGGCCTTGGGGTCGATCTTCACCAGCTCAGCCAGGGGGTCCTGGAGCCGCCGGGCGATGGAGACGGCACTGCGCAGGTTCACGTCATAGTCGGGGAACTCCTCCGCGGCCAGCTGGGAGGCCGAGTAGACGCTGGCCCCCGCCTCGCTGACCACCATGTAGCGCACCTGCCCGGCGGGGAGCTCCTGGAGCATCTGGGCGGTCATGAGCTCGGTCTCCCGGCTGGCGGTGCCGTTGCCGATGGCGATGTGGACCACCCCGTGCCGCCGGATGAGGGTTTTGAGGGTGTCCATGGCCTCCCGCTTCTTCCGCTCGCTGAAGGTGGGATAGACCACAGCGGTGTCCAGCACCTTGCCGGTGCCGTCCACCACGGCCACCTTGCAGCCGTTGCGGTAGCCCGGGTCCAGACCCATGGTGACCTTGCCCTTCACCGGGGGCTGCATGAGCAGGGGCTTGAGGTTGAGGCCGAAGTTGTGGATGGCCCCCTCATTGGCCTGCTCGGTGAGGAGATTGCGCACCTCCCGCTCCAGAGAGGGCTTGAGGAGCCGGTCCCAGGCGTCGTCCGCCGCGGCGCGGACAAAGTCCATGGCCGCCCGGCCGGGCACCACCGCCCGGCGCACCGCGATGCGGGCGGTCTCGCCGTCCAGCTCCACCCCGGCCTTCAGGATGTCCTCCCGCTCGCCCCGGTTGATGGCCAGCACCTGGTGGCCCAGGACCTTGCCCACGGGGGCGCGGAAGTCATAGTACAGCCGGTAGACGCTGTCCTCCGGCTCCTTCTCCGCCGCGCGGGAGACCAGCGTCCCCCGGCGGAGGTACAGGTCCCGCAGGCTCTTGCGCAGGGCGGCGTCGTCCGAGATGACCTCGGCGAGGATGTCGCTGGCCCCCTGGAGGGCATCGTCCACCGTCTCCACGCCCTTCTCCGGGTTGACATACCCTTCCGCCAGAGCCCGGGGGTCCACGGCCCCGCCCAGGGCGAACAGGGCCTGGGCCAGAGGCTCCAGCCCCTTCTCCTTGGCTACGGTGGCCCGGGTGCGCCGCTTCTGCTTATAGGGGCGGTAGAGGTCCTCCACCTCGGCCAGGGTGGCGGCGGCGTCGACGGCGGCCGAGAGCTCCTCGGTCAGCTTGCCCTGGCCGTCGATGGCGGCGCGGACCTCCTCCCGGCGCTTGTCCAGATTGCGCAGGTACTGGAGCCGGTCGGCCAGGGTGCGCAGGGTGGTATCGTCCATGGCCCCGTGGAGCTCCTTGCGGTAGCGGGCGATGAAGGGGATGGTGTTTCCCTCGTCGATGAGCTGGACCACGTTGGCCACGTGGCCCTCATCCCGGCCCAGCTCCCGGGCCAAAAGAGAGGTGATGGTATCCATAAGAGACTCCTTTGTCAAGAGATACCTCCCATTTTACTCCAAAAAGAGCGGTCCGTCCAGTGGGTGGATATGGACAGATGTTGTCGACTGGCGTATACTGAAAGAGAACAGCGGAGGGCGCGGCCCGCCGGACGGAAGGAGGGAGGACCATGGGGAAGACCTGGCAGGAGCTGGAACAGCAGCTGGCGGACACCCGGGCCGGGATCGCCGCGGCCCAGGGGGCAGAGGACGCCTGGAAGGAGGCCCGAAGCCGCCATGAGGCCCTGGAGCAGGAGAGCAGACGGGCCTGGGACTATGTCCTGCTGCTCTCCGGTCAGCTGGAGGAGCTGGAGGGCTGGGGGCCCTCCGGCCTGCACGCCCGCCTGACCCGGCAGGGGCGGGAGGCCCGGGCGGAGTGCCGTACCCTCCTGGAGCGGGAGCGGGCGAGCTACGAGGAGAAGCGGCGCATCCAGGAGGAGGCCCGGGAAGAGATGGAGCGCCTGGCCGGTCCCGCGGAAGAGCGGACGCGGCTGGAGCGGCGCTATGAAGAGCTTTTGAGGAAAAAGGCCGACCTTCTGCGGGAGGACCCGGGGGAATTGGGGGAGCGGCTGCGCACCCTGGAGCGGGAGCGCAACGCCCTGTACACCCTGGAGCGGGAGCTGAGCCGGGCCCTCTCGGCCGCCCAGTCGGCCCGGGCGTCCATCCGCCGGATGAGCGGCAGCCTGGACCACGCCCGCAACTGGGGCACGGTGGACCTGCTGGGGGGCGGACTGCTGAGCACCATGGCCAAGCACGACCACCTGGATGACGCCCAGCACGCCGCCCAGTCGGCCCGATACGCCCTGGAGCGGCTGCGCAGCCAGATGACCGCCCTCCAGAAGGCGGTCCATGTGCCCCAGGTGGAGCTGAGCTCCTTTGCGGTCTTTGCCGACTACTGGATGGACGGCCTGTTCGCCGACTGGTATGTGCAGAGCCGCATCAAGGAGGCCCAGGCGGGGACCGCGCAGGCCCTCTCCAATCTGGGGGGCCTCATCTCGGCCTTGGGGAACCAACAGCGGGAGGCAGCCGGGCGGCTGCGCAGCGCGGAGGGAGCACGGCGGCTCTTTTTGGAGGAGCCCCTCCCCGGAACACAGACGGAATAGAGAAAGGAAGGGAAGTACCATGAAACGAAGGCTGAGTCTTTGTCTGAGTGCCGCTGTGCTGCTGGGGATGGTCCCCGCCCAGGCGGCCGCCGTGGCCGTGCCCGATGTAACGGATGCCCTGGGCGGGACTGGCGTGGTGGTGGTCGAGGCCCAGGGGGGCGCGGATGGCCAGGCGCTTTTTGATGCGTACGGCCCCTGGAACACCTGGACGGAGGAGCAGCGCCAGGAGGCCGCCGGCTGGAGCGAGGATGCGTGGTGGAGCTACTGGGGCGCCTACGAGAGCCACGCCTGGGCGCTGGTGGACCAGTATGACACCGACCTGAACGGCTGGTACACCGACTATTACGGGGAGCCCCTGTGGGGGGACGAGGATTCCTATTTGGACGAGCTGCGGGAAGAGCTGGGGCTGCCCTACCCGGACGGGATCAACGTCAACTGGAACGGGACCTGGATGGACTTTGGCTCCTGCGCGCCCCGGGCGGTGAGCGGCCGCACGCTGGTCCCCTTCCGGGGGTTCTATGAGGCGGCGGGGGCAAAAGTATCCTATGAAAAGGGAACCCTCACCGCCGCGTGGGAGGACGGGACCACCGTCACCCTGGCCGCCGGGGATACCGTCCTGCGCTGGAACCAGGGGGAGAAGTTGCTGGAGGAAGAGGTAGGGGAGCCCTACATAGAGGACGGGCGGGTCTACCTTCCCGTGCGCGCCGCCGCCCGGACCCTGGGCCTGGAGGTGGAGTGGGACGACTACCTGAGCCTGGTCTATCTGACCGACTGGGAGAGCCTGCGGGAAGAGGTGGACAGCCATTTCACCCACCTCAACGCCCTGCTGGCGGCCGCCTCCGCCTATGAGGCGGATACGGTGTATGAGAGCGAAACCTCCTTCCAGCTCTCGGGGACCCTTTACGGGGAGAAGAAGCACGACACCGCCTCCCTCGCCCTGACGGGAGAGGGCCTCTACCGGGGAGACGGACGGGCCGTGGACGCCTCCCTCACTCTGGATCTGGACGCCGGCGGCATGGAGGAGACCCTCTTTTCCCAGCTGCCGGACCAGGCGGCCGATCTGCTCCAGCAGCTCAGCGGCGCCCGGCTGGAGGTGCGCATGGACGCCGATGAGGGGAACCTCTACTTCCGCAGCAGCCTGCCCGAGGCCTATCAGGATACCTGGGTGGCCCTGGAGGGGGACCCCCTGCCCGATGTTGCGGGGGAGCCCCTCACGATCGGAACGCTGCTGACCACGTTCTACCAGAGCGATGGACTGTACAGCTACGGCTATGGTGTGGCCGCCTTGCAGGAGAGCAGCCTGTGGCTCCAGGCCCTCCTGGGAGATGAGAACTTCCGGGTCACCCGCAGCGGGGAGCGCACCGTCTACACCCTGGAGCAGACCACCCTTACGATCGGAAAGCGGGCCGGAGAGCTGGGCCTGCTGGAGGAGGGCTCCCTGCTGGATACCCTCTCCGCGCTGGGGAGCGCGCCCGATGTGTCCTTCTCCCTGCGGGCCGAGTGCAGCGGGGAGAAGCTGACCTCCGCCGCGCTGGACCTGCGCATCCGGGCGGAGGGGACCAATCCGGTGGAGTTCACCTTGACCGCCCGGCGGGACGGACAGAACGCCGAGGGCACGCTGGCCCTGGCGGGGCGCTATCTGGGCCGGGTGGATGGCGCCTGGAAGGTGGATTCCGTTCCCACCCAGGCGGCCATCCCAACCGCCCCCGGAGAGAAGGATGAGGTCATCCCCCTGTGGACCTGGCTGGAGGAACTGGACCTGATCTGAGCCCGGTTTCAAAAAGCAGACAACCGCCACCCAAATGGGTGGCGGTTTTTTATGCAAAAATATTCACGTTGGGACTTGACAAATCGGGATAGATATGAAATAATATTCATTGAAATCAAGAATAAAGTGAATAAATTCAAAAATAAATCCAAGCTCATTCAGAATTTATTCATCAAAGCGAATTTGAGAGAGGGAACTGATCATGAAAAAGACTGCAAAAGTATTCAGCGCCGCCCTGGCGGCTACCGTAGCTCTGAGCAATGTGAGCGCCCTGGCCTGCACGGGCCTGTATGTCGGCAAAGAGGCCAGCGCCGACGGCACCACCATCATTGCCCGCAGCGAGGACATCAGCCCCTCGGATTATCAGAAGGTCCACAAGGTGGTCCCCCATGTGGAGAACCAGCCCGGCCGGGTGCTGGAGGACATCAACGGCTTCCAGATGCCTCTGCCCGCCACCACCTACCAGTACACCATGATGAGCGACTATTCCACCGCCGGGGACGGCGTGTATCCCGCGGTGTGCAGCAATGAGATGGGCGTGTCGGTCACCGGTACGGTTTCCGCCTCCCCCTGTGCGGCGTGGAAAGAGGCCGATCCCTATGTGGAGAATGGCCTGCGGGAGGCCGTCCTCCCCGCGGCAGTGGCCTGCTGTTCCGCCACCGCCAAGGAGGGCGTGGAGAACCTGCTGAAGATCGTGGACGAGTACGGCTCCGCTGAGGGCAACATCGTCATGATCGCCGACCAGAACGAGGCCTGGATCGTGGAGATCTACGGCGGCCACCAGTATGCCGCCATGAAGATGCCCGCCGATGCGGTGGCGGTCTATGGCAACCAGTTCATGATCGGCCTGGTGGATCCGGCGGCCACCGAGGGCTACATCTTCTCGGATGAGCTCTTCTCCACCATCGACGAGCTGGGCCTGGCGGTGAAGGAGGACGGCAAGTATCATCTGGCCAAGTCCATCACCGACGAGACCCGGAGCGACGGCAACAACATGCGGACCTGGATCGGCCACAAGGTCCTGGCCCCCTCCAGCGTGGGAGCGTACGACAGCGATACCTTCTATGATCTCTTCTACACCCCCGACGAGAAGGTGACGCTGGACGACGTCATGGGCATCTACCGGAACCGGTACGAGGGCACCGAGTATGACGCCGACCTGCCCGGCAACGAGGGCATGCGGGCCATCGCCGTCTCCACCACTCCCGAGACCCACATCGTGCAGATCCACGACGACTATCCCACCCAGAGCGCGGCGGTGACCTGGGTGGCTCCCGGCGGCGCGGAGCACTCCGTGTTCCTGCCTGAGCTGAGCGGCATCACCGATACCGCCGACGCCTGGAAGACCGACAGCGCCATCTACACCGACAACTCCGTCTACTGGACCTTCAAGCAGATCTGCGGCCTGGCGGATACCGACCGGACCCTCTACACCCAGGGCGTGGAGGACTACTGGACGCTCCAGGAGGCCATGATGCAGGCCGAGATGGAGCAGGCGGGCGAGCAGGCCAAGACCCTCTACGCCCAGGACGAGTCCAAGGGCGACGCCTATGTGACCGCGCTGGCCGAGGAGATGGTGGAGGAGCAGATGGCCAATGCCGAGCACCTGTATGCCGAGCTCCTCACCGTGGTGACCCACAACAACGGCCTGAGCAGCGGCAAGACCCCGGTCACCTTTGAGGCCACCACCGCCCTGCGGGAGGCCGCCCAGTTCAAGGGCTATACCGTGGGCTGGAATGCCGCCGACGGCGCCATCACCCTGACCAAGGGCAGCGACAAGATCTCCCTCAAGGCGGGCAGCGCTACGGCCGTCAAGAATGGCCAGGAGGTGGAGCTCTCCGCCGCCCCCTACACCCAGAACGGCGTGACCTATGTGCCCATGAGCTTCGTGCAGGGACTGTAATGGAAACTTCTCAAAAATGCAAGCATTTTTGAGAGGAGATGCAGGCCGCCGCGCGCATGGCCCGAAGGGCCACACACTTGCGGCCTGAGCAGTGTTTTTTCCGACGTACACGCCGCCGGAAAAAACGATTTGACCCTCTTCCGCCGTCTGCGGACGGCGGAACTCTGCGAGGCATTCGCAGCAGAAATACACTTTTATGGATAGAAAGAGCGGACGGAATCGAAAGATTCCGTCCGCTCTTGACATGTCGGGCCAAAAGACCCATGGGGGTTAGGGCAGCGTGTCGCTGTCCACCAGGATGTTGTCGGTGCCGTGCTGGTCGAATTCGGCGATATAGGCGTCGATCCGGCGGTTGAGCTCCTCATAGTTGGACTCGTCAATGGGTACGTCGTCCATATCCCGGCGGGCCAGATCCTCGGCCAGGATGTCGAAAAAGACGTTGTTTTCATATTCCATGATGGCCTCGTGAATGCCGCCCTCGGCAAAGGCGCGGGAGGGGACCACTTCGCCCTTCCAGTCCTCGGCCAGGATGCCCATTCCCTCTTCCCGGGCTTTGGCAAAGAGCAGGCTCTCCACGTCGTCATAGTCTTTGAAGCGGTCGTCGCCCCGGGTAGAGTTGAGGATCCAGTTGCCGATATAGGCCATATCCAACAGACGGCGGAATTGCTTGGTCGTCAGTTCCAGCTTCATGTCAGTAACCTCCTCGCTGTGCGGTGGTGGAGCGGGAGAGCACCCGCTCTTGTCATTATATTATAGTGCTTTTGCGATGGTTGTCAAACGGGTGGGACAGGAATTCACACAAATGAAAAAAAGACTTGTCAGGGCCGGTCCTTTCGCATATGATATTAGAGAAAAAGTATGACCTCGCCGGTCCGCCGCATCTGGCGGGCCGGCGAAATACCGTTGGCCGTGTGCGGCCGGGAGGGATCTGTTTTGGACCAGAAGCCCATTGGGGTATTCGATTCGGGCCTGGGCGGCCTGACCACGGTGCGGGAGCTGATGCGCCTGCTGCCCGGGGAGGATATCGTCTATTTCGGAGACACCGGGCGGGTGCCCTACGGCAGCCGCTCCAAGGAGACCATTCGCAAATATGCGCGGCAGGATGTGGCCTTCCTGCGCACCTTTGACCTCAAGGCCATCGTCATCGCCTGCGGCACCGTGTCCACCACCGCGCTGGACCTGCTGGCCGCCGAGAATCCCATCCCCGTCATGGGCGTGGTGGAGCCCGCCGCCCGGGCCGCCGCCCGGGCCACCCGGAGCGATGCCATCGGACTCATCGGCACCCAGGCCACCATCCGCAGCGGGGCCTATGAGCGGTACATCTCCGCCCTCCACCCGGGGGCGCGCATCCTGTCCAAGGCATGCCCCCTCTTTGTGCCGTTGGTGGAAAACGGGCGCTTCCACCGGGGGGATATCGTCATCGAGACCGTGGTGGAGGAGTACCTGTCCCCCATGAAGGAGGCCGGGGTGGATACCCTGGTGCTGGGCTGCACCCACTACCCCCTGCTGGAGGAGGTCATCTCCGCCTATATGGGGCCGGACGTGACCCTCATCAACGCCGGGGCCGAGGGGGCCCGGGAGGTGGCCCGCAAGCTGGAGGCCCAGGACGCCCTGGCCCAGCGGGAGCAGGGGAGCAGCCGCTATTTTGTCAGCGACAGCGTGGAGGACTTCGCCCGGCTGGCCTCCATTTTTCTCCGTCAGGATGTGACCGGAGAGGTAGCACAGGTGGATATTGGGCAGTTTTGACCCGGTTCGGGGCTTTACAGGTCGGTTTTATCCATAGTATAATAGTGCGACATGCCGTGGGCAGCCGCCCCGGATCATTTTGAGAAGAGAAGGGCCGACCATGAGCGAGAACAACGTGATCATTTCCATCAAGGGAACCCAGTCCTACGAGCAGCAGGAGGACGACGTCATCGAGCTGGTGACCGAGGGCCGGCTGGAGCGGGAGGACGAGGGACATTTTACCCTCAGCTACCAGGAGAGCGAGGTCACCGGGCTGGAGGGGACCCTGACCACCTTCCAGATCGAGCCCGAGCGCATCACCCTGATGCGCCTGGGGGGCGTGAACTCCGAGATGGTCTTTGAGCTGGGACGGCGGCATCTGTCCATGTATGACACCCCGTACGGCGCGCTGGCCATGGGGGTCAACACCCGGGAGCTCTCCGCCGCCCTGGACGAGCAGGGGGGCCAGATCCGCATCGTCTATGACATCGAGCTGGACCACGCCCTGGCCGGGCGCAATACCTTTGATATCCAGATCCGCCAGGCCCGGCGGTGAGGCCGGGCGGTGGGGATCACCGTCGATCCATTGAATTTGATACAGATGAGAGGGAATAAGCTATGTCCAATATGATTCAAGCGGCCCGGGAACAGGTGTCCGCACTGACCCAGGCGGCCTATGAGAAGGCCGCCGCCCAGGGTATCCTGCCCGCCGGGGTGGAAGTAAAGGCCACCGTGGAGATCCCCAAGGATGTGAAGAACGGCGACTACGCCTCCTCCTTCGCCATGGCGGGGGCCAAGGCCATGCACATGGCCCCCCGGGCCATCGCCCAGGCCATCGTGGACCATCTGGACCTGGAGGGGAGCTATTTTGAGCGGGCCGAGATCGCCGGCCCCGGCTTCCTGAACTTCTTCATGGGCTCCAAGTGGTACGGCGACGTGCTCTCCGACATCGAGGCCGAGGGCATGGAGTACGGCAAGAGCGACGAGGGCCGGGGCAAGAAGGTCATGGTGGAGTTCGTCTCCGCCAACCCCACCGGTCCCATGCACATGGGCAACGCCCGGGGCGGCGTGCTGGGTGACTCCCTGGCCAACGTCCTCCAGCGCGCGGGCTTTGACACCTGGAAGGAGTTCTATGTGAACGACGCGGGCAACCAGATCCACAAGTTCGCCGAGTCCATCCACGCCCGCTACATGCAGATCCTCCTGGGGGAGGAGGGCTTCCCCTTCCCCGAGAACGGCTATCACGGGGACGACATCAAGGAGCTGGCCCAGGGCTTCTATGAGCAGCACGGGGACGCCTTCAAGGACGCCGACGAGGCCCAGTGGCTGGAGCCCATGAGCCAGTACGGCCTGTCGGTCAACATCCCCAAGATGAAGAGCGACCTGTCCCGCTATCAGATCGAGTACGACGAGTGGTTCTTTGAGTCCACTCTCCACAACAGCGGCTATGTGGCCCAGACCGTGCAGATGCTGGCCGACAACGGCTGGACCTATGAGAAGGACGGGGCCCTCTGGCTCAACACCACGGAGCTGCTCAAGAAGAAGTTCCTGGCCGAGGGCAAGACCCAGGAGCAGGTGGACAAGCTGGACCTGAAGGACGACGTGCTCCGCCGGGCCAACGGCTTCTACACCTACTTCGCCGCCGACATCGCCTACCACCGCAACAAGCTGGAGGAGCGCAAGTTCGACGTGGCGGTGAACATCTGGGGCGCTGACCACCACGGCCATGTGGCCCGCCTCCAGGCCGCCCTGGACGGCCTGGGCCTGGACGGCTCCCACCGCCTGGTGGTGGTGCTCATGCAGCTGGTCAACCTCCTTCAGGACGGCAAGCCCGTCCGGATGTCCAAGCGCTCGGGCAAGGCCATCGCCCTGCACGACCTGCTGGACGAGGTGAGCGTGGATGCCGCCCGCTACTTCTTCAACTCCCGCTCCTCCACCAGCCCGGTGGACTTCGACCTGGACCTGGCCGTCCGGGAGGACAGCGAGAACCCGGTGTACTATGTCCAGTACGCCCATGCCCGCATCTGCTCCCTGGTGGGGCGCCTGGCCGAGGAGGGCTCCTGCGTGCCCGCCGCCGCCGCGGTGGACGCCGCCGTCTTCGCCACTGCCGAGGAGAAGGCCCTCATCAAGAACCTGGCCCAGCTGCCCGAGGAGATCCACCTGGCGGTGCGGGACTACGATCCCAGCCGCATCAACCGCTATCTGCTCTCCCTGGCCGGCGACTTCCACCGGTTCTACAACGCCTGCTACATCCGCGGCGAGGCCCCCAAGGTGCTCTCCGCCCGGCTCAAGCTGGCCGACACGGTGCGCCTGGTCATCGCCAACTGCCTGAACCTGATCGGCGTCAGCGCCCCCGAGAAGATGTAATCCCCCCGGGAAAATGTTACAAAAGTGTGAAATGCACCCTCTTTTTTACAAAAGAGGGTGCATTTTTTCGGCGGGAAAACTGGGTAGAAAGTAACGAAAACCGAAGAAATTAAAATGCAATTCGGGCCTTTTGTATGAATGAAATAAAAAAAGTTTCTTAACAATTTATTAATTAGTGTGTAAAACACTTGTAATATTTTCAGAAGGTGCTATTATAACACCCCGAAGAAGTGATTGTAGGAAACGGGATCTCCGATCCCACGGATATGAGGAATGGATATGCTTTCATTTGTCAGAGATTTCAATTTGCTGCTGGCGGTGATTCTGACGCTGGCCTATTTCTATCAGCTGGTGTACCTGGTGATCGGCCTGACCCGCCGCAAGCGGCGCGCGCTGGAGCAGGAGGTGCGGCAGCACCGGTACGCGGCGGTCATCTGTGCCCGCAACGAGTCCAATGTCATAGCAGATCTGATTCAAGATCTCAAGAGACAGAACTACCCGGCCGAGCTGCTGGACGTGTACGTGGTAGCCGACAACTGCACCGACGACACCGCCGCCGTCTCCCGGAAGGCGGGCGCCATCGTCTACGAGCGCTTCAACAAGGTCCAGGTGGGCAAGGGCTACGCCATGGACTACCTGTTCCACCGCCTGAAGGCGGAGGGGCGCACCGGGTACGAGGGCTTCTTCGTCTTTGACGCCGACAACCACGTGGACCCCAATTTCGTCCCCGCCATGAACCGGACCTTTGACTCGGGCAAGTACGACGCCCTGACCAGCTACCGCAACTCCAAGAATTTCGGGGACAACTGGATCTCCGCGGGCTACGGCCTGTGGTTCCTGCGGGAGGCCCGCTTCCTCAGCGGTCCCCGTATGGCGCTGGGCACCAACTGCCACGTGTCGGGCACCGGCTTCCTGGTCTCTGCCCGGCTGGTGGAGGAGAACGGCGGCTGGCCCTTCCACCTGCTGACGGAGGACATCGAGTTCTCGGTCAACTGCGCCATCCAGGGCAAGCGCATCGGCTACTGTGAGGACGCCGTCATCTATGACGAGCAGCCCGTCACCTTCAAGCAGTCCTGGGATCAGCGTCTGCGCTGGTCCAAGGGATTTTACCAGGTGGACTTCAAGTACGGCCTGGGCCTGCTGAAGAACTGCTTCAAGGGCGGACGCCGGGGCTTCTCCTGCTATGACATGCTCATGACGGTGGCCCCCGGCATGCTGCTGACCCTGCTGGGCATCGTCTTCAACGCCATCGTTCTGGTGGCCTGCCTGAATGAGACCACCTATATGGCCAAGCTGGTCATCGACGAGACGATGGGCTTCCTGGGTATGGCGGTGGTCAACTTCTATCTGGGCCTGTTCCTCTTCGGCGTGGTGACCACGGCCACGGAGTGGAAGAAGATCCAGGTGGCACCCGCCCAGAAGGTGCTCTATCTGTTCACCTTCCCCATCTTCATGTTTACTTATGTGCCCATCTCGGTGGCCGCGCTGGTCCGCCGGGTGGAGTGGAAACCCATCTATCACGGCGCCAAGGGCAGCCTGCGCGCCCAGGAATAACGCTCATCGGCCGGAGTCCTTCATGGACTCCGGCCTTAGTCTGTCCATAAAGTGTATTTCTGCGGTGTTTGCTGCAAGAGCCTCGCAGAGTTCCGCCGTCCGCAGACGGCGGAAGAGGGTCAAATCGTGTTTTCCGGCGGCATGTACGTCGGAAAACACTCTGCTCAGGCCGCAAGCGTGCGCCCCAAAGGGGCGTGCGACGCAGCGGCCTGCATCCCCCTCTCAAAAATGCTTGCATTTTTGAGAAGAGTGTCGAAACACTTCGACACCCTTCCCCCAAGAGGTTGCGCTTGATTTTGAGCGGGGATTTGTATATACTTATCTGCGAATCAAAGCAGCCTATCGCCTTCCCGCCCCGGCGCGGGAAGACGCCTATCTGTGAGGAGGAATTTATTTCATGGACAACATTCCCTTATCCCTGCCCCTTTTGTTGGACGGCGCAACGGGCAGCGAGCTGTTGAAGCGCGGGATGCCCGCCGGCGCCTGTACGGAGCAGTGGGTACTGGAGCACCCCGAGGTACTGGTGGAGCTCCAGCGGGAGTATGTGGCGGCGGGGTCCAACGTGATCCTGGCGCCCACCTTCGGGGCAAACTCCGTCAAGCTGGAGGAGCACGGACTGAGCGGCAAGGTGGACGAGTACAACCGCCGCCTGGTGGCCCTCTCCCGGCAGGCCGCCGGCGGAAAGGCCCTGGTGGGCGGCGACATGGCCCCCACCGGAAAATTCATCGAGCCCTTTGGGGACTACACCTTTGAGATGCTGGTGGCCGTCTACACCGAGCAGGCCCTGGCCCTGGAGCTGGCCGGGGTGGACCTCTTCGTGGTGGAGACCACCATGACCATGCCCGAGGCCCGGGCGGCCGTCCTGGCCATCCGGAGCGTGTCGGATAAGCCGGTGTTCGTCACCTTCACCTGTGACGAGAATGGGCGCACCCTGTCGGGCACCGACGTGCTGGCCGCCCTCATCGTGATGCAGGGCATGGGCGTGAGCGCCTTCGGCCTGAACTGCTCCTCCGGCCCGGACGGGATGCTGGAGCAGCTGCGCCGCCTCACCCCCTACGCCCAGGTGCCCCTGATCGCCAAGCCCAACGCGGGCCTGCCCCATATGGAGGATGGCCGCACGGTCTACGACTGCCCGCCGGAGGAGTTTGCCTCCTACGCCAAGGCCATGGCCGAGGCGGGGGTGCGCATCTTCGGCGGCTGCTGCGGCACCACGCCGAAGCACATCGCCGCGCTGAAGGCGGCCGTGGCGGCGGTGGACTTTGCCGCCCTGCCCGCGGTGGAGCACGACCCCGACGTGATCCCCTGCGCCAGCGAGACCGAGGCCCGCTTTATCACCCCCGACGTGGACGTGGGGGAGACCATCGAGTGCACCAGCGACCTGATGGAGGACATCGTGGAGGCCGAGGAGAACTGCCCCCAGGGCGCGCTGAAGATCGAGATCCTGGAGGAGGACGACGTGGCCCTCTTTGCCGAGAACCAGTATGTGGTCAAGGACGCCCTGTGCATCACCACCGACGTGCCGGAGCTGCTGGAGGGGGCCCTGCGGGCCTTCCAGGGCCGGGCCTTCTGGGACGGCACCGAGGAGCTGGAGGATGCATTTTTGGAGCAGATGCGGAAAAAATACGGTCTGGTGATCCTGTAAAGACCATTCACAGAGAGACCGCGTCCATTTGGGCGCGGTCAGTCTGTTGATAACGTGTATTCCTGCGGCTTATGCGGTAAGAGCCTCGCAGAGTTCTGCCGTCCGCAGACGGCAGAATCAAGTCAAAGAGTGTTTTCCGGCGGCGTGTACGTCGGAAAACACACCTCTCAGGCTGCAAGTGTGCGAACCGGGAACCCAAACAAAGCCCAGTGAAGTGGGTTTGTTTGGGAGAGGAGGGGCAAGGGAGCGGAGTGAACCCTGGCCGTCAGGCCGGGGCGAACGGTGCGGACTTTGACCCGACGAAGTGCGCGCAGCGGCCTGCATCCCCTCGAAAAAATGCCTGTATTTTTGAGAAGCGTGTCGAACGTGTTCGACACGCTGGCCGCGTCCGAATGGACGCGGTTTCTTGTATCCGAAACGGGAGGAACCCATGAAAATTGCCTATGCGGGGTTTGACCTGCTCTATCCCTGCCTGGAAGCCCTGGAGGCGGCCGGGTGTGAGGTCATGCGGGTGTTCACCTACCCCACCGACAACGTCTACGAATTCAACCGCCAGGTCACCGGCTTTGCCGAGGCCCGGGGCATCCCCTGGACCGACGCCCGGGTGACCTCCGCCGACCTGAACGCCCTCTGGGAGGCAGGCTGTGAGGCCCTCTTCTCCGCCGGGTATATCTACCGCATCCCGGTGGACACACCCCTGCGCTGCGCCAATGTCCACCCGGCCCTGCTCCCCCTGGGGCGGGGCCCCTGGCCCATGCCCTGCACCATCCTGCGGGGGCTGAGCGAGAGCGGCGTGACCATCCACAAGGTGGCCGCCGGGCTGGACACCGGGGACATCCTGCTCCAGGAGCCCTTTCCCGTCACCGGGCAGGACACCCTGGAGACCATGACCGAGACCATCCGCGCCCTGGCTCCCCGGCTGGCCGCCCAGGCGGTACAGTCCTTTGACCAGCTGTGGGAGAAGGCTGTGCCCCAGGGAGAGGGAGAGTACTGGAAGGAGCCTACGGAGGAGGAGATGACCTTCACCCCCTGGGACAGCCTGGAGCGGGTGGACCGCATCGTCCGGGCCTTCGCCGGGTACGGGAGCTTCCTGCGCCTGGGGGAGGAGACCCTGACCGTGGTGCGGGGAGAGGTCATCCACGGCGGGGCGGAAGCGCCCCCCGGCACCCTGCGCCTGGAACACGGCATCCCCCAGTACGCCCTGAAGGGCGGCTGGCTGCGCCTCTATGAGAGTCAGACCCACGAAGGAGGAAACCAAGCATGAAGATCATTGATCTGGAACACTGGCCCCGGCGGGAGATTTATGAGCACTATCAGGGCGAGGAGTGGCCCTTCTACGCCATGAGCTTCCCGGTGGACGTCACCGAGCTGAAGGCCTACACCAAGCGGCACGGCCTGTCCTTTTACTACTCCCTCATCTTCCTGGTGACCAAGTCCATGGATGAGGTGGAGAACTTCCGCTACCGGGATCGCAACGGCACCATCATCCTCCACGACCACCAGGTCCCCAGCTTCACCGACATGCGTCCGGGGGAGGAGCTCTTCCACATCACCGACCTGGAGGCCGGAGATGACATGGCCGCCTTCTGCCAGGCCGCCCGGGAGAAAAGCTACGCCCAGACCTCCTTTGTGGACCATGAGGGACCCTGGGACAGCGACCAGCGCATCGAATTCAGCAGTGAGCCCTGGCTCCCCATGACCTCGGTCACCCACGACCGCCGGTTCGACCCCAGCGACTGCATCCCCCGGGTGGCCTGGGGCCGGTATGAGAAGCAGCACGACGGGCGGCTGCGCCTCTCCCTGGCCCTGGACCTGAACCACCGGATGGTGGACGGCATCCACGTGGGGAGGTTCTACGAGGCCCTCAACCGGCGCATCGCCGCCCTGGCGGAGGAGCCATGACCCTGGAAGAGATCCGATCCCGGATGGCCCTCCGGCGCGCCGGGTTTCAGGACGTGACCGGGGAGTATGCGGTGCTGGTCCCGCTGGTGGAGACTCCGGAGGGACTCCAGGTCCTCTTTGAGGTACGGGCGGCCACCCTGCGCCGCCAGCCGGGGGAGGTCTGTTTCCCGGGCGGGCGGATGGAGCCGGGGGAGGAGCCCGAGACCTGCGCCCTGCGGGAGACCTGGGAGGAGCTGGGCATCCCTGTGGAGGGGATCGAGGTCCTGGCCCCCCTGGACAAGGTCCTCCACCAGAGCGGTTTTCTGATGCACCCGATTCTGGGCCGGATCGACCCCGCCTGGCTGGCCCGCCTGCGGTCCCAGGCGGCCGAGGTGGCCGAGACCTTTCTGGTGCCGCTCTCCTATTTTCTGGAGGAGGAGCCCCTGTGCCCCTCCTACCCCCTGGTGCCCCAGGTGGGGGAGGACTTCCCCTATGCACAGATCGGCTTTCCCCAGGGCTATGACTGGAAGGGTGCCCGGGTGGAGGTGCCCATCTACACCTGGGAGGGCCGGGCCATCTGGGGCATCACCGGCCGGGTGATGAAGCATCTCGCGGAGGTGCTGCGTGGAAGAGCGTGAGCGCATGGAGCAGCTGGGGCCCTACCGCTATGACCGGGACCCCGCGTGTTTTCCCCTGGGCCGGGACAGCCTGGAGCTGGGGGAGTTTGCCACGGTGAAGCCCGGGTGGCGGGTGTGCGATCTGGGCTGCGGGGGCGGGGTGCTCCTGCTGCTGCTCTCCGCCCGGGCCGATGGGCTGACCCTGGCCGGGGTGGAGTTGGAGGAGGCGGCCGCCCGGGCCGCCCGGGCCAATCTGGCGCGCAACGGCCTGGCGGGGGAGATCCGCGCCGGGGACCTGCGGGAGAGCGGCTTCCCCACGGGGAGCTGGGACCTGGTGATCTCCAATCCCCCCTACTTTGCCCTGGGAAGCGGGAAGAGCGGGGGAGGGGCGCGGATGGAGGAGCACTGCACCCTCCCGGAGCTGTGCCGCGCGGCGGCGGCGCTCCTGCGCCCCCGGGGCCGGTTCGCCCTGGTCCACCGGCCCGAGCGCCTGGTGGAGGTGCTCACCGAGCTGCGCCGGGCGGGGCTGGAGCCCAAGCGCCTGCGCCTCATCCAGCACGACGCCGCCCACCCGCCCTCCGCGGTGCTGGCCGAGGGGGTCAAGGGGGCGAAAACAGGGCTGGAGATCCTCCCGGCGCGCCTGCTGCACCGGGGAGGCGAATGATACATGGGAATGGAGAAGTGCATATGGCTGGAATCTTATACTTAGTCCCCACCCCCATCGGCAACCTGGGGGACATCTCCCGGCGCATGGCGGACACGCTGGAAGAGGTGGACTTCATCGCCGCCGAGGATACCCGGGTATCCATCAAGCTCCTCAACCATCTGGGCATCCGCAAGCCCATGGTGAGCTATTACCGCCACAACACCGAGGCCGGGGGCCAGGCGGTGCTCCAGCGGCTGCTGGCCGGGGAGAGCTGCGCCCTGGTCACCGACGCGGGCACCCCGGCGGTGAGTGACCCGGGCGAGGAGCTGGTGGCCCTGTGCGCCGCCAACGGGGTGGAGGTAGTGGCCATCCCCGGTCCCTGCGCCCTGGTGACCGCCCTGTCGGTGTCCGGCCTGCCCACCGGACGCTTTACCTTCGAGGGCTTTTTGGCCATGAACAAGAAGAACCGGCGGGCTCATTTGGAGTCCTTGCGGGGGGAAATGCGCACCATGATCTTCTATGAGGCCCCCCACAAGCTCCTCTCCACCCTGGAGGACTTCCAGACCTACTTCGGCGGGGAGCGGCGGCTGAGCCTGTGCCGGGAGCTGACCAAGCTCCACGAGGAGGTCCGGCGCACCACCGTGGGGGAGGCCCTGGAGTGGTACCGGGACAACCCGCCCAAGGGGGAGTTCGTGCTGGTTTTGGAGGGAGCCTGTGCACAGGAAGAGGACATCCCCACCCTGGAACAGGGCCTGGAGCGGGTGGAACACCTGCGGGATGCGGGGCATTCCCTGCGGGACGCGGTGCGGCAGGCGGCCAAGGAGCTGGGCCTTTCCCGCAATGAGCTCTACGACCGGGCGGTCGGAAAAACTGGAAAATCTCTTTCTGACTGAGTAAACTGTGAAAGTAATTTTCTGGGAAAACAGGGGGTGAAGGTACCCTGCCAATTGCATACAAATTTATACAGAACGTATAAACGCCTCTCCGCACCGGACGGCTCCGGGGCGGAGAGGCGCAAAAAGCCCCGGCGGTTCTATGGGAACGGCCGGGGTTTTTCGTTGGGTTCTTTATTTATTCTGGAGTTCCTTGAGGCAATTGGGGCAGATGTTCTTGCCGCGGAAGTTGATGACATCCTTGGCATCATCGCAGAAAATACAGGCGGGCTGGTACTTTTTCAGGACGATGGAGGCTCCATCTACATAGATCTCCAAAGAGTCCTTTTCGGCGATATCCAGAGTACGACGGAGCTCGATGGGAAGTACGATTCGGCCGAGTTCATCGACCTTTCTGACAATGCCGGTAGATTTCATAGCGATACGTCCTTTCTTGCGGCTTCCATGTTTTCCTATCTTTATCTAGAAACTGACATTATTATAACACTTTGTATTGCTATGTCAATTCCATTTTGGAAATTTCAATCGTAAAGTTTCGACTAATGTCGCAAAATTGGAATAAATTGTATTTTAAAAAATGTAGTATAAAAAAGTCCATATTTTGAACCAAACGTTTAAAAAATAAGGCATATTTTTCGGCTTTCCCCGCATATAGTAGTACAAATATTTTTAAATGGAAAGAAGAGGAATATATGGGAATGTCGGTTATCTGGTCGGGGATGGTCGGATGCGCGGTTTTTTGCGGGCTTCTCACCGGGCGGGGGCCCCAGGTGGCGGCGGCCGCCATGGAGGGCGCGGCGGCGGCGGTCGAATTATGTCTATCCATGGCGGGCGTACTCTGCCTGTGGATGGGCGTGATGGAGGTCATGCGCCGTTCGGGGCTGTCGCAGGGGCTCTCCCGGCTGCTGCGTCCGCTCCTCAAGCGGCTCTATCCGGACTTTGCCCGGGACCGGGAGGTGATGGACAGCATCTCGGCCAATGTCTCGGCCAATCTGCTGGGACTGGGCAACGCGGCCACCCCCCTGGGCATCCAGGCCGCCCGCCGGATGAGCCGGCGCACCCCCGGGGTGGCCTCCGACTCCCTGTGCATGCTGGTGGTGTGCAACACGGCCTCCATCCAGCTCATCCCCACCACGGTGGCCAGCGTGCGCGCCGCGGCCGGGTGTGCCGCCCCCTTTGACATCCTGCCCGCCGTGTGGCTGGCTTCGGCCCTCTCGGTGACGGTGGGCATCCTGGCGGCCAAGGTGATGGGGCGGCTCTGGCCGGCAGAGGAGGGGGCCGGACGGCTCCAAAGGAGGCGAGTCGGATGGAACTGGCGCTGACCATGCTGGTGCCCTTCCTCCTGCTGGGGGTGGCCCTGTGGGGCCTGGTGCGGAAGGTGGACGTCTACGACGCCCTGATCACCGGCGCGGCCGAGGGACTGGGCGTGCTCATCAAGATCGTCCCGGCGCTGGTGGCCCTTCTGACGGCGGTCTATATGCTGCGGGCCTCGGGTGCGCTGGAGCTGGCCGCCCAGGCCCTGGCCCCGGTGCTGGGCTGGCTGGGCATTCCGCCCGAGACGGTGGGACTGCTCCTCATCCGCCCGGTGAGCGGCTCGGCCGCCCTGGGAGTGGGGGCGGAGCTCATCTCCACCTACGGGCCGGACTCCACCATCGGGCGCACCGCCGCCGTCATGCTGGGGTCCACTGAGACCACCTTCTATACCATCGCGGTGTATTTCGGCGCGGCGGGGATCGTCAAGACCCGGTACGCCGTCCCGGCCGCTCTGTGCGCCGACCTGGCCGGATTTACCGCCGCGGCCTGGGCGGTGCGGGTGTGTTTTGGGGGATAGCCCCCGCGCCTTGACAGGGAGGGGGATCTGTCATACAATAAACTCCGTATGACCGGTCGTTGGACCGGTCCAGCGATCCCTTTGAGACGGTTTACAAAGGAGAATCACAGCGTGATCGAATTAAAAGGACTGACCAAGATCTTTCCCACCGAGGAGGGGACCTTCACCGCGCTGGACCACGTGGATATCACCATCCGCGACGGGGCCATCTACGGCATCATCGGCATGAGCGGCGCGGGCAAGTCCACCCTGGTGCGGTGCATCAACCTGCTGGAGCGCCCCACCGAGGGCAATGTGCTCATCGACGGGGAGGACATGACCGCCCTTTCCCCCAAGGCCCTGCGGCAGAAGCGGCGGAGCATCAGCATGATTTTTCAGCAGTTCAACCTGCTCATGCAGCGCACCTGCCTGAGCAACATCTGCTTCCCCATGGAGATCGCGGGGGTGCCCGCCGCCCAGGCCAAGAAGCGGGCCATGGAGCTTCTGGAGCTGGTGGGCCTGCCCGACAAGGCCGACGCCTACCCGGTGCAGCTCTCCGGCGGACAGAAGCAGCGCATCGCCATCGCCCGTGCCCTGGCCAGCGACCCCAAGGTGCTCCTGTGCGACGAGGCCACCTCCGCCCTGGACCCCACCACCACCCGGAGCATCCTGCGCCTGATCCAGGACATCAACAAGCGCCTGGGCATCACGGTCATCGTCATCACCCATGAGATGGCGGTGGTGGAGGAGATCTGCTCCCACGTGGCCATCCTGGACCACGGAAAGGTCATGGAGACCGGCACGGTGGAGGAGGTCTTCTCCAACCCCAAGACCGAGGCCGGCCGGAAGCTGGTCTACCCCGACGGGGTCATTCTGGACCCGGTCAAGACCGCCCGGGTGGTGCGCATCGCTTTCAACGGCGGCTCCTCCTACGAGCCCCTCATCGCCTCCCTGGCCATCGACTGCGGCGTGAAGGTCAACATCCTGGGCGCCGACACCAAGAACATCAACGGACAGGCCTTCGGCACCATGCTCATCGGCCTGCCCGAGAACGAGGCCGAGGCCGCCAAGGCCATCGCCTACATCAAGGGCCAGCCCTATGTGACCATGGAGGAGGTGCGTGATTACCATGGCTGATCTGCTGCAAAATCCCGAGGTGGTCCGCCTGCTGGAGCTGAGCAAGGACGGGCTCCTCTTCGCCATCTGGGAGACCATGTATCTGACCGTGATCTCCACCTTCTTCGCCTACCTCATCGGCCTGCCCCTGGGCGTCATCGCCGTGGTGGGGGAGCCGGGGGGCGTGCGTCCCCTGCCCAGACCCGTGATGACGGTGCTCAACTTTGTCATCAACATCCTGCGCTCGGTGCCCTTCCTCATCCTGATGGTGGTGGTCATCCCCCTGTCCCGGCTCATCCTGGGCACCTCCATCGGCACCGTGGCCACCATCGTGCCCCTGGTCGTGGCCGCCTTCCCCTTTGTGGCCCGGCTGGTGGAGTCCTCCCTGCGGGAGGTGGACGGCGGCGTCATTGAGGCGGCCGAGTCCATGGGCTGCTCGCCCTTCCAGATCATCACCAAGGTGATCCTGCCCGAGAGCCGGCCCTCCCTCATCTCCGGCTTTACCACCGCCTTCATCACCATCCTCAGCTACGGCGCCATGGCGGGCGCCATCGGCGGCGGCGGACTGGGCGCCATGGCCCTCAACCTGGGCTATCAGCGCCGCATGACCATCATCCTGTGGGTCTCCGTGGTGGTGCTGGTCATCCTGGTGCAGATCTTCCAGTCGGTGGGTACCCGGGCCGCCGTGCGTATGGACAAGCGGGTGCGCGGCCAGGACCGGAAGAAGTCCCGGAAGGAGCAGAAAAAGAAGGTCCAGAAGGAGCGCCGTATCCCCGGCGCCATGTAACCAGATCGAGAGACGGGCAAAAAAACGGCTTGCCCGTCTCTCTTTTTTGTCTAAAATGGCGGCTTGACGGCGTGGGGGCAAGGGTCTATACTAAGTGCAACCCAAGCGGAACTGAATAACGCCCCTCAAACGCGAGGAAGAGAAGAGTAGCCAGAGAGATACGGCACAGAGAGTCCGGCATGGTGGGAACGGGTACGGAAGGCTTTGGTGAAGATGGTCTCGGAGCGGCGCAGCTGACTGTACCGGACGGTGCACAGGCTGCGACGGGTGCGCCCGTCAGCGCGCAGGAGTATGACTGTACTCCATAAGGCTTCTGCCGTGAGGCAGAGGTGAAGCAAGGTGGTACCACGAAGCGGAAAGCTCTCGTCCTTGAATTGGATTCAAGGGCGTTTTTTTGTGCCCTGATTTGGGTTGCAGCTCACATTCCATATCAGAAAAGGAGAATGAAACCATGAAAAAGACTGCCTCTGTGTTCCTGGCCGGTGCCCTCACCCTGGGCCTGCTCGCCGGCTGCTCCGGCACTTCCTCCCAGCCCGCCGGCTCTGCCGCCCCCTCCGGAGATCCCGCCCCCGCTGCCTCCTCCTCCCTGGAGGGCACCACCATCAAGGTGGGCGCCTCTCCCGCCCCCCACGCTGAGATCCTGGAGGTGGTGAAGGACATCCTGGCCGAGCAGGGCGTCACCCTGGAGATCGTGGAGTTCAACGACTACATTGTCCCCAACACCGCCGTGGAGAGCGGGGAGCTGGACGCCAACTACTTCCAGCACATCACCTACATGAACGACTTCAACGAGAGCGACGGCACCCATCTGGTGAGCGCGGCCGAGGTCCACTATGAGCCCTTCGGCCTGTACGCCGGCAAGACCGACTCTCTGGACGCCCTGGCCGACGGAGCCCAGATCGCCGTGCCCAACGACGCCACCAACGAGGGCCGCGCCCTGCTGCTGCTGGAGCAGGAGGGGCTCATCACCCTGAAGGAGGACGCCGGCCTCACCGCCACCAAGGCCGACATCGCCGAGAACCCCAAGAACCTGGAGATCGTGGAGCTGGAGGCCAGCCAGCTGCCCAGCCGTCTGGCCGACGTGGACCTGGCCGTCATCAACGGCAACTACGCCATTGACGCGGGCCTGAAGGTGGCCGACGCCCTGGCCGTGGAGGCCGCCGACGGCGAGGCGGCCACCGCCTATGTGAACGTGCTGGCCGTCAAGGAGGGCAACGAGAACTCTCCCGCCATCCAGGCGCTGGCCCAGGCCCTGTGCAGCGACGAGGTCAAGACCTTCATGGAGGAGACCTACGGCGGCGCTGTGGTGCCCGTGTTTTAAAGCTCAGACCGTACATGGACCCTCGACCCCGGCAGCGGAGCATTCGCTCTGCTGCCGGGGTTTTTGTATTGGGAAAAAATTACTTGAAATACCTATTGAAATACTAGGGAAATGATGGTATACTGTACCCAACTTTCAACCGAGGAGGTCCTTCTTATGAACATCGCCCAACAGCTGACCGATCTGATCGGCGCAACCCCGCTGCTGCGCCTGGAGCGCGTGGCCCCCGGCTGCGGTATCCTGGCCAAGCTGGAGTGCTTCAATCCGCTCTCGTCCGCCAAGGACCGGGCGGCCTGGTATATGATCCGGGACGCGGAGGAGAAGGGCCTGCTCCAGCCGGGGGGCGTCATTGTGGAGCCCACCAGCGGCAACACCGGCGTGGGCCTGAGCTACGTGGCCGCGGTGCGTGGCTACCGGGTGATCCTCACCATGCCCGAGACCATGAGCCAGGAGCGGCGCAGCCTGCTCTCCGCCCTGGGAGCCGAGCTGGTCCTCACCGAGGGGGCCAAGGGAATGGGGGGCGCCATCGCCCGGGCCAAGGAGCTGCTGGAGGAGATCCCCGGCGCCTGGATGCCCGACCAGTTCAACAACCCGGCCAACGCCCGGGCCCACTATGAGACCACCGGCCCCGAGATCTGGGCCGACACCGACGGCACCGTGGAGGTCCTGGTGGCCGGGGTGGGCTCCGGCGGCACCATCACCGGCGCGGGCCGCTACCTGAAGGAGCAGAATCCCGCCGTGAAGGTGGTGGCGGTGGAGCCCGCCGAGTCCCCCGTCCTGTCGGGCGGCAAGGCCGGCCCCCACAAGATCCAGGGCATCGGCGCGGGCTTTGTCCCCGGCGTGCTGGACACCGGCGTGGTGGACGAGGTCCTCACCGTCAAGGGGGAGGACGCCATGGCCATGGTGCGCGCCCTGGCCCGGAAGGAGGGCCTTTTGGTGGGCATCTCCTCGGGCGCGGCGGCCGCCGCGGCGCAGGCGCTCTCCCGCCGGCCGGAGTACCAGGGCAAGAAGATCGTCGTCGTCCTGCCCGACACCGGGGAGCGCTACCTCTCCACCGGCGTGTTCCAGGAGCCCCGGAAATAATCGAAAATTGGGGCTTGACTTTAATGGCAAAAAGTGCTAAAGTTTGAGCAGAATCAAACCAGGAGGGATCTTGCCATGCGCCGGATGTACGGTTATGGATACGGCTATTACCGCTATTTTATGAGCGGTCCCTTTGCCTGCCCATAACCGGCCTGTCAGCATGGAAGTCCCGTCCCCCCGCACCGGAACGCGGGGGAGAGAAGGAACTTGAAACCGCGGCAGCCCAGTGGGGCGGCCGCGGTTTTTTTATCCAGAGAAAGGAAGGACGTTTTTATGGTCGTTATCATGAAACCCAACTTCACCCCCGAGCAGCTCCAGGAGGCCATCCAGGCCATGAAGGCAGGGGGCGTGCAGGTCAACATCTCCAAGGGCTCCGAGACCACCGTGCTGGGGGCCGAGGGCAACGCCGCGGGCATCGACCAGGAGCTGCTGGAGCAGCTGCCCGGCGTGGAGAAGGTCATGCGGGTCACCGAGCCCTACAAGAAGGCCAACCGCAAGTTCCACCCGGACGACAGCGTCATCGACCTGGGCGGCGGGGCGCTGATCGGCGGGAAGAAGCTGGCCGTCATCGCCGGGCCCTGCTCGGTGGAGAGCGAGGCGCAGATCACCGCCGTGGCCCAGGCCGTCCGGGAGAGCGGAGCCTGCGCCCTGCGGGGCGGGGCCTTCAAGCCCCGGACCTCCCCCTACTCCTTCCAGGGGCTGGAGTGCGAGGGCCTGAACCTCCTCCAGAAGGCCAAGGAGGCCACCGGCCTGCCCATCGTCACCGAGATCATGGGCACCGAGTACGTGGAGCTCTTTGAGGAGTGCGTGGACGTGATCCAGGTAGGCGCCCGGAACATGCAGAACTTCGACCTGCTGAAAAAGCTGGGCAAGCGCACCACCAAGCCCATCCTCCTCAAGCGGGGCCTCTCGGCCACCATCGAGGAGTGGCTCATGTCGGCCGAGTACATCATGGCCGGGGGCAACCAGAAGGTCATCCTCTGCGAGCGGGGCATCCGCACCTTTGAGACCTTTACCCGCAACACCCTGGACCTCTCCGCCGTGCTGGCCGTGAAGAGCCTGTCCCACCTGCCGGTGGTGGTGGACCCCTCCCACGCCTGCGGCAAGGCCTGGATGGTGGAGCGCATGGCCATGGCGGCGGTGGCCACCGGAGCCGACGGACTCATCATCGAGGTCCACAACGACCCCAAGAACGCCCTGTGCGACGGGGCCCAGTCCCTCACCCCCGACCAGTTCACCGATGTGATGGGGAAGCTGGCCGCCGTGGCCCCCTGCGTGGGCCGGGAGGTGTGAGCCATGGCCGAAGGGGAGAGAAAACGCATCGTCGTCGTGGGCCTGGGCCTCATCGGAGGCTCCCTGGCCCTGGCCCTCAAGGGCTTTGAGGGCTATGAGATCGTGGGCGTGGACGTGTCCCAGCCCACCCTGCGCTTTGCCGCCGAGCACGGCGTGGGAGACCGGGTGACCGAGGACGCCGCCGCCGTCCTTCCCGGGGCCGACGTGGTGGTGCTGGCCCTCCACCCCCGGGGCATCCTCCGCTTTCTGGAGGAGCACCGGGCGCGGTTCAAGCAGGGGTGCCTGGTCACCGACGTGTGCGGCGTGAAGAGCGCCGTCATGGAGGGGGCGGGGGTGCTGCCCGAGGGGGTGGACTTCATCGGCTGCCACCCCATGGCGGGCACCGAGTTCTCGGGCATCGAGCACGCCTTTGCCGAGATGTTCCAGGGGAGCCACCTCATCCTCACCCCCCGGGAGAGCAGCACCCCCGAGCACGTGGCCCTCATGGAGCGCCTGGGGGCGTACATCGGCTGCCGGGACGTGTACAAGACCACCCCCGAGGAGCACGACGCCATGATCGCCTACACCAGCCAGGTCATGCACATCATCGCCGTGAGCGTGTGCGACGACCCCATGCTCTTTGCCTGCCGGGGATTTGAGGGCTCCTCCTTCCGGGGCTGCACCCGGGTGGCCGCCCTGGACGTGGGGCTGTGGACCGAGCTCTTCTCCCTGAACCGGCCCGCCCTCCTCACGGTGCTGGACCGGCTGATGGAGAACCTGGGGGCATACCGGGAGGCCCTGGCCTCCGGGGACAGCGGGAAGCTGGCCGAAAAGCTGGCCTACTCCGCCGCCCGGAAGCGGGAGATGGACCTGCCCGGCCCCGATCTGCTCCAGTAAGTCTCAAAAATGCAGGCATTTTTTCGAGAGGGATGCAGGCCGCCGCATGCACTCGCTTTCGCTCGCACACTTGCGGCCTGAGAAGAGTTTTTTCCGACGTACACGCCGCCGGAAAAAACGATCTCAATTCTTTCCGCCGCCTGCGGGCGGCGGAACTCTGCGAGGCTTTTGTCAAACGTAGCTTATTTAGAAAAAAGGGGCTGCCGCAAACAGTGCGGCAGCCCTTCTGTATGATTTCTTATGTTTGCGGCATGTTCACCATGTCCAGGGTGACGGGGGTGGTGTAGGGGTTGATCATCTCGTTGATGATGGCGAGGGATTCCTCCTGCTCCAGCTGGTAGCAGTAGGTCCAGCCCTTGTAGGTGACGGTGCCGTCGCCGGGGAGGGTGGCGGTGGAGAGATTGGCCAGGTCAAAGCCCAGGGCGGGCTCCACAAACCAGAGCATCTCCCCCAGGGAGAGGTCGGTGTCGATGTATTCGGAGAAGATCTCCACATACTCGCCCACCTTCTGGGGCTGGGAGAGGACCTTTTTTGCGATCAGGGTGAGGATCTCCTGCTGGGTGCGGGTGCGGTCCACATCGGTGTAGGCCACCTGGGCCTCGTTGAAGTTGTTGTGCCGGAAGCGGCAGACCTCCATGGCCTCCTGCCCGTCCAGGTGGGTCATGCCCGGCTGGAAGTGGATGTGCAGGTCCTGGGTGGGGTCGTCGTAGCTCATGGGCACCGGGATTTCAAAGTCCACCCCGTCCACGGCGTTTACGATGGCCTCAAACCCGGCCAGGTCGATGGTCACATAGTGGTCCACCGGGATGCCCAGCAGCTCGGAGACCGCCTCCTGCATGCCCTTGGCCCCGTAGTAGGCGTAGGTGGAGTTGATTTTATAGTAGTGTCCCCCGTCGGGCCGGGTGCCGTGGTAGATGGTGTCCCGGGGGATGGAGACCAGACCGGCCTTCTGGTTCACCGTGTCGTACATGCCCACCATGATGGTGTCGGCGTTGCCGCTGGCCTGGTCGCTGGCGGCCAGCAGGAAGGTCCAGGTGTCCTTTTTCCGCTCTAAGCCGGTGGGGGTGAGCTCCCCGCTGGGCTGGGCGGAGGGGAGAACGGCGCTGGGAGCCGGGCCGGAGGCCTGGCCGGGCTTCTGCCGCAGGAGCTGATAGGCGCAGAAGAGCAGGACCACCAGGACGGAGAGGACCACCAGGAGACGGTATAAGAGCCTGCCCAGCAGAAACAGGCGGGAGGGCTGGTATTTTTGGACGCGCTTTCCCATGGGAGCGATCGGCCCCTTTCTCTCGGAGTGAATCGTTATGTCAACAATCGACAGAGGATAGTATAGCGAATCCCGGCACATTCGGCAAGCGGAAGTTGGGAAAAAGCGAAAGTTTTCTCTCCGGCGGGGCATCAGGTCCGGGTCAAACGGGACAAAATGGCGGTGGTCAGGGCCTGGACGGCCTCCAGGAGCTCCAGGAGGAGCAGCTTCTCCTCCAGCAGGGTCTCCAGGATGCGCAGGTCCACCGGGTCGGGCGCGGGGGGCGCGCCGCCGGAGGGGGCGGCTTCCACTTCGGGAACGGGGGGTCTGACCATTAGGATAGCCTCCTTTCTGTGAGCCTATACCATGGTATGCCATGGAGGCCCCTCCCGTCCCGGAACGGGGGCAAAGCGGCTTGACAGCGGGAGAAAAAGGGAGTAGAGTGCAAAGAGCCCTTCCGCGGGAAGGGCGAGGAACTGGAAAGGAACGTGATGATACCATGAAGAGCAAGCGATGGACGGCCCTGGCCCTGAGCCTGGCCCTGAGCATGACCCTGCTGGCGGGATGCGGCGGGGGAGAGCCCGCTCCCACCGCCACGCCCGCGCCTGAGAGCAGCGCCACCCCGGCGCCCACCCAGGAGAGCGAGCGCACGGAGGTAAGACTGGCCATGCTCAACGGCCCCACCGGCATGGGCGCGGCCAAGCTGATTTCGGATCATCTGGCGGGGGAGACCCGCAATGACTACCAGGTGGAGGTGGCCTCCCAGCCCACCGACCTGACCGCCAAGCTGGGGAAGGGCGAGGTGGACATCGCCGCCCTGCCCACCAATGTGGCGGCCAACCTCTACCAGAAGACGGGGAACATCCAGATGCTGGCCCTCAACACCCTGGGCGTGCTCTACATTCTGGAGAACGGGGATACGGTGCACTCCATGGCCGACCTGGCGGGGAAGACCCTCTACGCCACCGGACAGGGGGCCAACCCGGAGTACGTGCTGCGCTATCTCCTGGAGCAGAACGGCCTGGACGGAGAGAGCGATGTGAACATCGTGTGGAAAACCTCCGAGGAAGTGCAGACCCTGATGGCCTCCGGCGAGGCAGAGCTGGCCATGCTCCCCGTCCCGGCGGCCACGGCGGTGACCATGCAGAATCCCGACGTGCGTCTGGCGCTGGACTTCAATGACGCCTGGGAGGAGAGCGGCGCGGGCGGCACCTTCACCATGGGCTGCGTGGTGGCCCGGAAGGACTTCATCGAGGAGCATCCCCAGGCGGTGGAGGATTTCCTGACCGAGTATGCCGAGTCCATCGCCTTCATTGCCGAGGGGAGCGACGAGGCGGCCCAGATGGTGGTGGACGCGGGCATCGTGCCCAAGCTCCCCATTGCCAAGGCAGCCATCCCCCAGGCCAACCTGGTGTGCATCACCGGGTCGGACATGCTGGACATCAACTCCTACTATGAGGTGCTCTTCCAGGCCGACCCCGCCTCCATCGGCGGCGGTATCCCGGACGACGGATTCTTCTATATCCCCTAAGGAACAGCGGCGTCCCGGCGGACCAGGCGGTCCCCGGGGCGCCGCTTCGTCTGCTGCGGAAGGTGGGGACCTAGGCGGAGCAAGCCTCGCAGAGTTCCGCCGTCCGCAGACGGCGGAAGCAGGTCAAAGCGTGTTTTTCGGCGGCGTGTACGTCGAAAAACACTCCCCTCAGGCCGCAAGCGTGCGCCCCAAAGGGGCGTGCGACGCAGCGGACTGCATCTCCTTCGAAAAAATGCCTGCATTTTTGAGAGCAATAAATGCTTGCCTTTCCCCCGGGGGGTCGGTATACTATCTCTTGTTTGTACGGTGAAGAAGGGAGGGAGAGGGATGAAGCTGCGCCGTCTGGCCAGGCGGGTGCTCCTGCCGGCGCTGTTCTGGCTGCTGCTCTGGCAGGGGGCCGTGTGGTATCTCCTGTGGGCCGAGGAGCTGGAGAGCACCGCCCTCTTCCTGCCCTCCCCCCTCCTGGTGGGGCGCACCCTGCTGGAGCTGATGGGCACGCAGGTCTTCTGGCAGACCGCCCTCGCCAGTCTGGGGCGGATCTTTGGGGGACTGCTGGCGGGGGTGTGCCTGGGGACCCTCCTGGCCGTGTGCACCAGCGCCTGGGGCTGGGCGGAGCTCCTCCTGGCCCCGGCGGTGCGGGTCATCCGGGCCACGCCGGTGGCCTCCTTTATCCTGCTGGTCATCCTGTGGGCCCCCACCGGGCAGGTGCCGGTGGTGGTGTCCGCCCTGATGGTGCTGCCGGTGGTGTGGGGGAACGTGTGCCAGGGCATCGCCCAGACCGACCCCCTGCTGCTGGAGGCCGCCCGGGCCTACCGCTTTGGCCGGTGGAAGCGGGTGCGCCTGGTCTACATTCCCTCGGTGCTGCCCTACTTTGCCAGCGGCTGCCACACCGCCCTGGGACTGGCCTGGAAGTCCGGGGTGGCCGCCGAGGTGCTGTGCGTGCCCCGGCTGGCCATCGGCACCCAGGTGTACTATTCCAAGATCTATCTGGAGACCCCCGCCCTCTTTGCGTGGACGGCGGTGGTGCTGGCCCTGAGCTTCGCCCTGGAGGGCGTGCTGGGGGCCCTCCTGGGCCGCCTGGAGAGGAGGGGGAGCCGTGCTGCGGATTCATGAGCTCACCGTGTCCTTTGGGGAGAAGCGGGTGCTGGATTCCTTCTCCCTCACCCTCCCCGGGGAGGGCATCACCGCCCTGGCCGGGCCGTCGGGCTGCGGCAAGACCACCCTGCTGCGCACCCTGGCCGGCCTGGAGCGGCCCGCCGGGGGGACCTTCACCCTGCCGGGGGAGGCGGTGCTCCTCTTCCAGGAGGACCGGCTCTTTCCCTGGCGCAGGACCGGCGAGCAGATCGCCGACGTGCTCCCCCGGGCGCGGCGGCAGGAGGTGGGGAAGTTCCTCTCCCTGGTGGAGCTGGAGGGGGAGGAGGACCGGCCCATCCAGATACTCTCGGGCGGGATGCGGCGGCGGCTGGCCCTGGCCCGGGCCCTGGCCTGCGAGGGCGGGGTGTACCTGCTGGACGAGCCATTCACCGGCGTGGACAAGGAGCGCGCCGGGCGCATCCTGGAGCGCATCCGGGCCCTGGGGAAGCCGGTGCTCCTCTCCAGCCACGAGGAGGGGGTCCTGGCCCTGGCCGACCGCGTGGTCCATCTGGAGGGGCCGCCCCTGCGCCTCCGGGAATTGTGAAGATTTTATGAAGGATGGCCGATCTGTGCAAAATCCCCTTGCACATCCCGCTTTTGAGGGAGTATGATACAGAAAAAATCAAATTCGAGAGGAGCCGAGTGGAAGAACGGATGAACATGCCCACAAAACCGAAACGTCATACCGGCCGGAAGGCGCGCCCCCGCTGGCCGAAGCTGGCCCTGGAGCCGTCCCGGGCGGCCTGGCTCTCCCGGCTGGCCTTTGCGGTGGGACCTCTTGTCTCGTACAGCCTGGTGGAGGTTCTCAACTATAATCAGCCCTGGGGGAGCTTTACCCCCCTTCAGGTGGCCCTCAACCTGGTGTGGTACTATCTGGGGGCCTTCTTTTTCTACTTTGTCCTGGGCCGCCGGGACCGGGCCACCAAGGTGGCCATGCTCGTGGCCTGGGCCATCGGGATCGTCAACCGCTATGCCATCGCCTTCCGGGGGCGCACCCTCTTCCCGGGGGACATCGTCACCATCCGCACGGCGCTGAATGTGGCGGGCAACTACAACTACACCCCGGACCTCATGATGGTGCTGACCGGACTGTGCGTGGCCCTCTTCATCGGCGTGCTCTCCCTGCTGCCCGCCCCGGCGGAGCGGCAGCGGTTCTCCTGGAAGCTCTTCCTGCCCACGCTGGCCGGGTCCGGGGCCTTCCTCTACTTCTTTTTCTGCACCAACGCGGTCTCGGACGCGGGGATCTCCCCCTCCATGTGGACCACCCGGGGCAATGGGCTGGCCCTGAATTTCAGCCTGTGCCTCCGGTACAGCCGGGTGAAGGCCCCCGACGGGTACGGCAGGGACGCCCTCACCACTCTGGCAGAGGAGCACCCCTCGGAGGAAGCCGCCGTGAGCGCCTCGACCGACGGGATTACCCGCCCGGTGAACCTGATCGTGGTGATGAACGAGTCCCTCTCCGATCTGAGCGTCATCCCGGGGGTGGAGACCAATCAGGACCCCATGCCCTTCCTCCACAGCCTGGAGGAGAACACGGTGAAGGGCTGGGCCTTCTCCTCTGTGTTCGGCGGGACCACCGCCAACTCGGAGTATGAGTTCCTCACCGGCAACACCGTCACCTTCCTGCCCGCGGGCACGGTGCCCTACCACATGTACGTGGGGCAGGGGGATCCCTCCCTGGCCGGGCAGATGGAGTCCCTGGGGTATGCCACGGTGGCCATGCACCCCTACTACTCCTCCGGCTGGAACCGGGTGGCCGTCTACAACGACTACGGCTTTGACGAGCAGTATTTCCTGGAGGACTTCGACTACGACGAGAGCGACATCATCCGGGAATACCTCTCCGACCGGGCCAATTACGAAAACCTCATCGCCCGCTATGAGGCCAAGGAGGAGGGACAGTCCCTCTTCCTCTTCAACGTGACCATGCAGAACCACAGCGCCTACACCGGCGAGTGGACCAACCTCCCGGAGGAGGTCCACCTCACCGGAGCATATGAGGGCCGCTTCCGCACGGTGGACCAGTACCTCAACCTGGTCTATCAGAGCGACCAGGCCTTTGAATACCTGATCGACTACTTCTCCCAGGTGGAGGAGCCCACCATGATCTGTATGTTCGGCGACCACCAGCCCCAGGTGGCCACCAACTTCTACACCGAGGCCCTGGGCGGTGAGGTGGAGGCCCTGGACACCGACACGGCGGAGAAAAAGCAGATCGTCCCCTTTGTGATCTGGGCCAATTACGACATCCCGGAGGGGCAGGACGTGACCCTCTCCCTCAACTACCTCTCGGCCCTGCTGATGGAGACGGCGGGCCTGCCCACCACCGGGTATCAGGACTTCCTCCTCTCCCTGTGGGAGGACCTGCCCGTCATCAACCCGGTGGGCTACCTGGACCGGGACGGCGACTGGACGGCCGAGGAGCACTGGGAGGAGCTGCCCGACTACGCCCGGGAGAGCCTGGCCGAGTACCGCATCCTGGAGTACTGCAACATCTTTGACAAGGGGAGCCGTCCGGAGGACTTCTATACCCTGGATACCGGCGAGTAATCTACCACGAAGGCCGCAGGCACTACGGTGTCCGCGGCCTTTTTCTGCCCGGCCGGATGGGAAAACATGGACGGGAACGCATCCTCTGTGCTATAATGATACATTAAGCAAGCAGAAGAAACACAAACAGGCTGACGATAACGTGTATTTCTGTGCTTTGCGCTGCAAGAGCCTCGCAGAGTTCCGCCGTCCCGCAGACGGCGGAAGAGGATCAAATCGTGTTTTCCGGCGGCGTGTACGCCGGAAAACACTCTGCTCAGGCCGCAAGTGTGCGAGCGTCAGCGAGTGCATGCAGCGGCCTGCTTCCCCCTCGAAAAAATGCGTGCATTTTTGAGAAGCGTGTCGAAACATTTCGACACGCTGACATAAAGAACGACTTGGAGTGGAAATGGCATGACAGAACAGTTGCTCCGGCGGTTTGTCCGGGATTATGAGAAGGTACAGGATGCGCAGGTGCGGGAGCGGTACGGGATGCTCTCAGGGGGCGTTGGGATCTTTCTCAACCTGCTGCTCTCGGCGGGAAAGTTTTTCGCGGGGGTGCTGACCGGGTCCATCTCCATCACGGCCGACGCCTTCAACAACCTCTCGGACGCGGGCTCCTCGGTGGTGACCCTGGTGGGCTTCCGCCTGGCGGGGCAGAAGGCCGACGACGACCACCCCTTCGGCCACGGCCGGATCGAGTATCTGGCGGGTCTGCTGGTGTCCATGCTCATTCTGCTGGTGGGCGTGGAGCTGGGCAAGTCCTCCATCGAGAAGATCCTCCACCCCGAGCCAGTGGTCTTCTCCGCCGTGTCGGCGGGCATCCTGCTGTGCTCCATCGCCGTGAAGCTCTGGATGTGCTTCTTTAACCGCAACCTCTCCCGGCGCATCGGCTCGGCGGCCATGGCGGCCACGGCCATGGACTCCCTCTCCGACGTGGTGGCCACCAGCGCCGTGCTTCTGGGCGCGGTGGTGGGCGCCCTGACCGGCGTGTCCATCGACGGCTGGGTGGGCGTGCTGGTGGCCCTCTTCATCCTCCGGGCCGGGTGGGAGGCCGCCAAGGACACCATCGACCCCCTCCTGGGCCAGACCCCCGACCGGGACCTGGTGCGGGAGATCGAACAGACCATCCTGGCCCACCCGGAGGTGGTGGGCATCCACGACCTCATCATCCACGACTACGGCCCCGGGCGGTCCATGATGTCCTTCCACGCGGAGGTGCCCATGAACGCCGACATCATGGAGGCCCACGACGTGATCGACCACATCGAGCGGGAGCTCAAGGAGAAGTTCGGCATCGAGACCTCGGCCCACATGGACCCCATCGCCACCGAGGACGAGGGGGTCAACCGCACCCGGCTGTGGGTGGCCCAGCAGGTGAAGGAGCTGGACGAGCGCCTGACCATCCACGACTTCCGCATGACGGCGGGCCCCCACCACACCAACCTGATCTTCGACGTGGTGGCCCCCCACAATTTCTCTATGGAGGACGAGGCCCTGGCCGCCGCCATCCAGCAGCGCATCCAGGCCCACGATCCCCACTGCTACGCCGTCATCCAGGTGGACCACGCCTACGTGGAGTAGGGCGCGTGTCGGCCTGCGTGGAGTAGGTTTTACAGAATATTCACCCAATCCGGTGGAAAAAGCGCGTACAATAGAGACCAAGGAATATCTCCCGGAGCGGCCCCCTGTCCGGGGCGGAGGGCTCCCAGGAAAGGAAGGAATGCCATATGGCCACAAAGGTCCTGATCGTAGAGGACGAAACCAACATCGCCGAGCTTTTGCATCTCTACCTGGAAAAAGAGGGGTTTGAGACCGCAGTGGCGGGGGACGGCGGGAAGGCGGTGGAGCTCTTCCGCTCCTTCCATCCCGAGCTGGTCCTGCTGGACATCATGCTGCCCGTCATGGACGGCTGGTCGGTGCTCAAGAAGATCCGGGAGAGCGACAAGACCCCCGTCATCATGCTCACCGCCAAGGGCGAGACCGACGACAAGGTGAGCGGCCTGGAGATGGGGGCCGACGATTACATCGTCAAGCCCTTTGAGATGAAGGAGGTCCTGGCCCGCATCCACGCGGTCCTGCGCCGCTTCGGCGCCGAGGAGAACAGCGAGGAGAAGAAGCTCTCCTTCGACAAGCTCACCATCAACCTGGACTCCTACGAGCTGCTGGTGGACGGCAAGCGGGTGGACACCCCGCCCAAGGAGCTGGAGCTGCTCTACCACCTGGCCTCGGCCCCCAACCGTGTCTTTACCCGCAACCAGCTGCTGGACGAGGTGTGGGGCTTTGACTACTTCGGCGACTCCCGCACGGTGGACGTGCACATCAAGCGCCTGCGGGAAAAGCTGGAGGGGGTCAGCGACCAGTGGTGCCTCAAGACCGTGTGGGGCGTGGGCTACAAGTTTGAGGTCGTGAGCGCGGGATGAAGAGCATCTACGGACGCCAGTTCTCCATGATGGCCGCCATCATCCTCATCTCCTTCACCCTGCTGGGGTCGGCCTTCATCACCCTGACGTACCAGTATACCCTGCGGGAGAAGCAGGAGGCCCTGGAGCGCAACGTGGACTTCATCGCCGACTTCACCAGCGCCATGAAGTCCAACGGAGCCAGCCTGTACGACGCGTCCTACAAGGCCTATGTGGGCTCCATCGCCAGCATCTCGGACGCCTACGTGCTCATCTGCCGCACCGACGGGCGGGTGCTCCTCTACTCCGACGGGGCCATCCGCAGCGGCCTGGCCGCCCCCACGGTGCCCGCCTCCGTGTGCGGCGAGATCGCCCAGAACGGCAGCTATCAGGGGATGACCGCCATGGGCGGCCTCTTCCCCGAGCGGCGGTATGTCTCCGGCCGGGCGGTGGTCCAGAGCGACTTCCTGGGGCAGACCCATGAGACCAACCTGGTCTTTGTGGCGGCCAACACCTCCAGCCTCACCGAGCTGTGGCGGGCGGTGGCCACCATCTTCCTCTTCACCTCGGTGGGCGTGCTGTGCATCGCCTTCATCAGCAGCTCGGTCACCTCCCTCCACCAGACCCGGCCCATGAAGGAGATCGCCGACGCGGCCCGGAAGTTCGGCCACGGCGAGTTCGACGCCCGGGTCACCGGCTATGAGAACCGCAAGGACGAGGTGGGCGAGCTGGCCGAGGCCTTCAACGCCATGGCCGAGTCCCTCTCCAAGGCCGAGGCCAAGCGCAGCGAGTTCATCGCCAACGTCTCCCACGAGCTCAAGACCCCCATGACCACCATCGCCGGGTTCGCCGACGGCATTCTGGACGGCACCATCCCCCCCGAGCGGGAGAAGGAGTACCTCAAGACCATCTCCTCCGAGACCCGGCGGCTCTCCCGGCTGGTGCGGCGGATGCTGGACCTCTCCCGCCTCCAGTCCAAAGAGAACGTGACCGCCCAGGAGCAGTTCGACGTCTCCGAGGTCATGCTGCGGGTGCTGGTGAGCCTGGAGACCAAGATCAACGCCCGCCACCTGGACGTGGACACCGCCATCCCCGACGGGCCGGTCACCGTCTGGGGAGACCCGGACGCCATCACCCAGGTGTGCTATAACCTGCTGGACAACGCCATCAAGTTTTCCACCGAGGGCACCACCATGGGCATCAGCGTGACCGCCAAGGGCGGAAAGGCCTATGTGTCGGTGCGCAACACCGGCGAGACCATCCCCCCCGAGGAGCTGGCCCTGCTCTTCGACCGCTTCCACAAGACCGACCGCTCCCGCAGCGAGGACCGGGACGGCGTGGGGCTGGGACTGTACATCGTCAAGACCATTCTGGGCAACCACAAGGAAAATATCACCGTCACCAGCGAGAACGGCGTGACCGAGTTCACCTTCACGCTGACGCTGGCGTAGGGGGTTCTTACCCCCGTGCAGGAGGAGTTGCATGCACAACTATTATTTTGACCGGCCCGACCTGGCCGGGGAGGAGCTTCCCCTCCCCGCCGGAGGGGAGGAGGGCTACCGCTTTCGCCCGGCGGATGGGGAGATGCCGCCCCTCCCGCCCCGCAGGCCACCCAAATACCCCCGGCGCCCCAACCGGATCCGGCGGCGGGCCGTATGGGTGCTGTGCCTCTTTCTGGTGGTGCTGCTGGGGGGGAGCGGGGCGCTCCTGGCCCTGGGGATGAACGGCCTGCTCCCCTGGAGCGGCACGGCCGATCCCCCCGATTACGTCTATTCCCTGCCCGAGGAGGAGCCGGAGTACCCCACCACGGTGGAGCGGGCCCCTCTGGGGGACGGGACCGTCCTCACCCTCCACGCCGCCCCCGGCGGGGCCGAGCTGAGCGCCGAGGAGATCTATGCGAAAAATTCCCCCTCCATCGTCAGCATTGAGAGCACCCGCCCCGACGGGGTCTCCCAGGGGACGGGGATCGTCTTTTCCCAAGACGGGTACATCCTCACCAACCACCATGTGATCGCCGGGGCCTCCGTGGTGACGGTGAGCCCGCTGGAGGGCTCCAGCCACTACAACGCCCTCCTGGTGGGGAGCGACAGCCAGACCGACCTGGCCGTCCTCAAGGTGGAGGGCCCGACCGACTTCACCCCCGCGGAGTTCGGCGTCTCCGACACCCTCCGGGTGGGGGAGCGGGCCTATGCCATCGGCAACCCCCTGGGGGCCCAGCTCCCGGGCACCATGACCGAGGGGATCATCTCCTTCCTGGACCGCTCCATGTCGGTGGACGGGTATGAGATGGAGCTCATCCAGACCGACGCCGCCCTCAACTCGGGCAACTCCGGCGGGGCCCTGGTCAACCGGTACGGACAGGTCATCGGGGTGACCACCCTCAAGATGATGTCCGACTTCGACACCATCGAGGGCCTGGGCTTCGCCATCCCCTCGGCCACCGTCAAGGCCATCGCCGACGAGCTCATCGCCCAGGGCCATGTGGGGGGACGCCCCACCATCGGCATCACGGCGGGCCCCTCCTACTACTACGTGGAGGAGGGGTATGACGGGCCGGAGGGCCTGTATGTGGTGAGCGTGGAGCCCCGCTCCGACGCCTGGGCCAAGGGCCTGCGGGCGGGGGACATCATCCTCAAGACCAACGGACAGCCCACCCCCACCATCGAGGCCCTCAACGCCGTCAAGGAGGAGCTGGGCGTGGGGGACACCCTGGAGCTGGAGTTCTACCGGGACGGGGAGTACCGTACCATAACCGTGGCGCTGGTGGAGCAGTATACCCTCCAGCCGTGAGCAAAAAAGGGGGCGCTCTCCCTGCGGAGAGCGCCCAAAGCATACATAAGAGAGAATGGAATGTGAGCTTATCCCTCGTGATAAGCCCAGACGCGGGATCGGACCAATTGGCCGAGCTGCAAGTATAAGATAACTCAATTTCCTGAAAATGTCAAATGGAACATTTGTAGAAAGAGGTCGAACACCAATGCTGATCTATAACGGAGTGGTCCATCCCATGGACGGACCGGTCATTCCCCACGGTTATGTGCGCATGGAGGGGGGTATCCTTCAGGAGGTGGGCCCCATGGAGGTCTGTCCCGCCGTGGAGCAGGGAGACCTGGACGCCGCGGGGGGACACATTATCCCCGGCTTTGTGGACGCCCACTGCCACCTGGGGCTCTTCGGCAACGCCGTGGGCTTTGAGGCCGACGACGGGAACGAGTCCACCGACCCCTGCACCCCCCATCTGCGGGCCATCGACGCCATCAATGTGCTGGACCGCTGCTTTGAGGAGGCCCGTGCGGGGGGCGTGACCACCGTGCTCACCGGCCCGGGCAGCGCCAACCCCATCGCCGGGCAGTTCGCCGCCATCAAGACCAATGGACGCTGGGTGGACGAGGCGGTGGTCCTGGCCCCGGCCGCCATGAAATTCGCTCTGGGCGAAAACCCCAAGACGGTGTACAATGAGCGCAAGGAGACCCCGGTCACCCGCATGGCCACCGCCGCCATCATCCGGGAAAACCTCTCCAAGGCCCTGGAGTACCGGGACAAGCAGGAGAAGGCCGCCCTGGATCCCGATCTGGACGGGCCCGACCTGGACGTGAAGCTGGAGGCCCTGGGGGCCGTGGTCACCGGGACCCTGCCCGCCCACTTCCACGCCCATCGGGCCGACGACATCGCCACCGCCGTGCGCATCGCCCGGGAGTTCGGCCTGCGCTTTGTGATCGTCCACGGCACCGAGGGCTATCAGGTGGCCGATCTGCTGGCCGAGGCCGGGGTGGGGGTCATCACCGGCCCCTGCCTGGGGGACCGCTGCAAGCCGGAGCTGGCCGGCCACACCCTGGAGAACCCGGTGCTGCTGGCCAAGGCGGGGGTCAAGGTGGCCATCTGCACCGACCACCCGGAGACCCCGGTGCAGTACCTGCCCCTGTGCGCCGCCATGGCGGTGCGGGCGGGCATGGCGGAGGAGGAGGCCCTGGCCTGCATCACCCGCAACGCCGCCGAGCTGGGGGGCGTGGGGGACCGGGTGGGCACCCTCACCCCCGGCAAGGACGCCGACGTGGTGGTCACCAGCGCCCATCCGCTGGACTGGAAGAGCCGGGTGGAGCACGTGTTCATCCAGGGCGTGCCCGTGAAATAAGAACAAGAGACAAAAAGGGGAGAGCCGTTATGAGAGACATCAGCTGTGAGGAGATCACCCGCACCGTGCGGGATCTGTGCATCCAGGCCAACTGCCACCTGCCCGTGGACGTGCAGGAGGCCATCGTGAAGGCGGAGGGGAGCGAGCGCTCCCCGGTAGGGAAGGCCATCCTGGGCGACCTGGAGGAGAACTTCCGCTTCGCCGACGCGCGGGAGCTGCCCATCTGCCAGGACACCGGCATGGCCGTGGTCTTTGTGGAGCTGGGGCAGGAGGTCCACATCACCGGGGGCCTCCTCTCCGACGCGGTGAACGCGGGGGTGGCCCAGGGCTATGTGGAGGGACACCTGCGCTGCTCGGTGGTGGGGGACCCCCTGCGCCGGGTGAACACCAACAACAATACCCCCGCCATAATCCACCTGACGCTGGTGGAGGGGGACCGGCTCTCCATCACCGTGGCCCCCAAGGGCTTCGGCAGCGAGAACATGACCGCCCTGCGGATGCTCAAGCCCTCGGTGGGCCCGGAGGCGGTGGTGGACTTCATCGTGGAGGCCGTGTCCAACGCCGGGAGCAATCCATGTCCCCCCATCGTGGTGGGCGTGGGCGTGGGCGGCACCTCCGAGATGGCCACCCTGCTGGCCAAGCGGGCCCTCCTGCGCCCGGTGGACCAGCACAACGAGGACCCCTTCTACGCCGATCTGGAGGCCAAGGCCCTGGCCCGCATCAACGCCCTGGGCATCGGTCCCCAGGGTCTGGGCGGCACCACCACCGCGCTGTCGGTGTGCATCCTCCACTACGGAACCCACATCGCCGGTCTGCCCTGCGCGGTGAACATCGGGTGCCATGTCACCCGTCACGCCAGCGCCGTCTTGTAAAAAATCCTGAAAACAGGGTGGAAATTTTTTGCGGATGTGGTATAATTGTGACAAGGAAATCGCTGGGCGGTTTCTCCATACGGGTCCCATGACCCGTGGGCAACGACAAAAGCCCTCTCATCCAGAGGGCGGAAGGAGCTGACACTATGAAGTTCGTGTTTACTGACAAGAAGGTTAACCTCCCCAACAAGGTGCATGCCTATGCCGAGAAGAAAGTGGGCAAGCTGGACCGCTATTTCAAGGCGGACGCGGAGGCTTCCATTGTCTTTAGTGTTGAAAAAGACCGCAACAACGTGGAACTGACGGTCCGCTCCGGCGGCACCATCATCCGCGTGGCGGAGAGTACGTCCGATATGTTCGCCACCATCGACGCCGCGGTGGCCTCGGTGGAGCGGCAGCTGCGCAAGAACAAGGCCCGCCTGGAAAAGCGCCTGCGCCAGGACGCCTTTGTCCGCTCGGTGGAGGAGGAGATCTCCTCCTTCGTGCCCGAGGTGGAGGAGGATGAGTTCCGCATCGTCCGCACCAAGAAGTTCCCCATCAAGCCCATGACGGTGGAAGAGGCGGTGCTCCAGATGAACCTGGTGGACCACACCTTCTTCGCCTTCAAGGACGTGGACAACGACGGCGCCTTCTCCGTGGTGTATAAGCGCAACGACGGCGGCTACGGCCTGATCGAAGACGCCGAATAACCGAAATTTGACCCTTTGCCAAACCATTACAAGGCCCCCCGGGAGCAATTCCCGGGGGGCCTTTTTGCATGTGCGGCTGCGGGTTTGCCGGTAAGAGCCTCGCAGAGTTCCGCCGTCCGCAGACGGCGGCCTGCATCCCTCTCGAAAAAATGCTTGCATTTTTGAGACGCGTGTCGAAGCAGTTCGACACGCGGAATCTTTCCAAATCTTAAACCTGGGCAAAGGGTGTGTAAAGACGGGGACGGTAAAATACCTCTCGGAAAGGGGGGAGCGTCCTGTGAACGGACCTGACCTGCGCGGCCGCCCCGTCATCGAGGTGAAGGACCTCCGCAAGGAGTATCCCATCGGCGATGAGACGGTAGTGGCCCTGAAACGCATCAACCTGCACGTCATGCGGGGGGAGATCTGCTGCATCTTCGGCACCTCCGGCTCGGGGAAGAGCACTCTGCTCAACCAGCTGGCCGGAATGGAGAAGCCCACCCGGGGAGAGGTGCGCATCGGCGGCGTGCCCATCTCCCGCCTGAGCGAGCGGCAGCTGGCCTCCTTCCGGCAGCAGCACCTGGGCTTCGTGTTCCAGTCCTACAACCTGCTGCCCAACCTGACCGCCACCGAGAACGTGGCCATGCCGCTCATGTTCCGGGGAGTCCCCCGGGCCGAGCGGGAGGCGGCGGCCCGGAAGCTGCTGTGCCGGGTGGGGCTCTCCCACCGGCTGGACCACTTCCCGGGGCAGATGTCGGGCGGCCAGCAGCAGCGGGCGGGCATCGCCCGGGCCTTCATCGCCCGGCCCGACGTGGTCTTTGCCGACGAGCCCACCGGAAACCTGGACTCCAAGACCACCGCCGAGATCATGGAGATGATCTGCGCCTTTGCCCGCCGCTACCACCAGACCATCATCCTGGTCACCCACGACCCGGAGATGGCCGCCTACGCCGACCGCATCGTCACCCTCATCGACGGGGAGATCGTGGGCAACCAAGTCAACCAGAAGGAGAAGAGTCAATATGAAGCGTAATCCATTCCGCCGGGGCGGGGCCCTCCTGCTCCTCCTGGCGCTGCTGCTGGGCGTGCTGCCCGCCGCGGCCGCCGCCGAGGGGGGCACCCTCTATGTGACAGGCTACACCGTCCAGGACTCCGCCGGGCGCACCGCCGCCCGGGTCACCAAGGGCGACACCGTCAACATCGCCGTCACCGTCAAGGACACCGGGGACGGCACCGGCGCCGGCGACCCCGCCGCCCTGGACATCACCAAGCTGGAGGACAGCTTCACCGGCGGGAGCGTCAATGTCCGCCGGGTCTCCGAGGACGGAGCCCCCCTGCGCTACGAGATCCTCCTGAGCGGCGTCACCTACAAGGGCGTGGGGCAGAGCCTGCGCCTCCAGGTGGGCACCGCCGGACAGGCCGACTCCTACCAGACCATGGAGGTGACCGTCACCGAGGCCGTGGTCTACGAGGCCCCCGAGCGGGTCCCCGACATCCCCTCCACCCCGGACGCCGCCCCCGTCCCCCTGGTGACGGTCTCCCGCAATGAGCTGAAGCAGCCCATCCAGGCCGGGCAGGAGGCGGAGCTCACCATCACCTTCCGCAACCTGAGCAACGCCCGGCTGAAATCCCCCGTGGCCGTCTTCACCCCCACCGAGGGCCTGGAGATCCTGGGGGGGAGCAACTCCTTCCCCCTGGACGAGATCGCCGGGAAGAAGAGCGCCACCGTCAAGCTCCGGATCAAGGCGGCCAGCGTCATCCAGAGCCCCGCCCAGTCCCTGGGGGTGGAGCTGCGCTTCAACTACCACAACAACATCTCCCTGGTCCAGGGGAGCATCACCGACAAGATCAGCATTCCCGCCCTGGGCCGGGAGAGCGTGCCCCAGCCCCCGGTGCTGGTCACCCGCTCCCCCCTGGAAAAGCCCGTGGCCCCCGGGGAGACGAGGGAGGTGACCATCTCCTTCCAGAACAGCGGCACCACCAAGCTGGTGGGGGCGGTGGCATCGGTCACGGCCAGCGAGTCCCTGATGCTCCTCAACGACACCACCACCTTCCTCCTGGGGGACATCGCGCCGGGCAAGACCGGGAGCATCACCGTCCGCTTCCAGGCCGCCCGGGACATGAACTCGGCCAACCAGTCCCTGAGCACCGAGCTCAAGTTCGGCTACGACAACGGCGGCATGCTCACCCAGGCCACCGCCTCCGACAAGGTGGGCATCCCCGCCGTGCCCCGGGAGAGCGTGGCCCAGCCCCTGGTGATCCTCACCCGCTCGGCCGCCCCCAAGCCCCTGGCCGCCGGGGAGAGCCGCAGCGTGGAGCTCTCCTTCCGCAACGCGGGGACCACCAAGGTGGTCTCCCCCATGGTGACGGTGACCCCCTCGGACGCCATCCTGCTTTTGAACGACGCCTCCTCCTTCCTCCTGCCCGACCTGGAGCCGGGGAAGAGCGCCTCCCTCACCCTGCGCATCCAGGGGGCGGCCGAGATCAGCTCGGCCAACCAGTCCCTGAGCACCGAGCTGAAATACAGCTACCACAACGGGGAGACCATGGCCCAGGCCACCGCCTCCGACCGCATCAACCTCACCGCCGTCCCCACCGGGAAGGGGGACAGCCCCCAGCCCAACGTGGTCATCCGCTCCTTCTCCTACGGGGAGGGGTCGGTGGCCTCGGGGAGCTCCTTCCCCCTCTCCTTCACCTTTGAGAACACCGGGCGGCTGGGGATCGAAAACCTGGTGATCACCGTAGAGGGCGGGGAGAGCTTCGCCATGAACGGCAGCACCAACACCTTCTACTACCCCGCCCTGGGCGCCGGGGAGAGCCAGACCCGGGAGGTCCCCATGCGGGCCGTCCCCACCGGCAAGAGCGGCGCCCAGAGCGTCTCCATCGGCTTCAAGTACGAGTATGTGGACGGGGCCAAGCGCGCCCAGGCCACCTCGGACATCAAGGTCTCCATCCCCCTCTACCAGCCCGACCGCCTCCAGATCAACGCCCCCACCCTGCCCGAGACCGCCACCGAGGGGGAGGAGCTGGAGCTCACCCTGGCCTATGTGAACAAGGGCAAGGACGACATCGCCAACGTGGAGGCCACCGTGGTGGGCGAGGGGGTGACCACCCCCGCCCGGACCCAGTACCTGGGCAACCTCAGCGCCGGGAGCAGCGGGGCCATCGGCTTCGCCGTCACCCCCGAGAAGGCCGGGCCCCTCTCCCTGGTCCTCCGGGTCACCTATGAGAACGCCGACCAGCAGCTCCAGACCCGGGAATTCCCCGTGGAGCTCCAGGTGGAGGAGTTCGTCCCCGCCGAGGACCCGGCCCCCGGAGCGGGGGAGGAGGAGGGACAGCCCTTCCCCTGGCCCCTGGTCCTGGGCGGCAGCGGCGGCGGACTGGTGCTCCTCCTGGCCCTCCTCCGGTGGAAGAAGGGCCGCGCCAAGCCCCAGACCGAGGAGGGCGGGGACTGGACCTCCTGGGAGGAGGAGAGTGAGCCTTGAGACGCAAGGACCTGATGCGCATGTGCCTGCAAAACCTGCTGCGGCGGAAATCCCGCACCCTTCTGACGGTGCTGGGGGTGTTCATCGGCTGCTGCTCCATCGTCATCATGGTCTCCCTGGGCATCGGCATGAAGGAGGCCCAGGAGAGCCTGCTGGCCCAGATGGGGGACCTGACCATCATCACGGTCAACGCCCCCCAGGGGGGCAAGGGCAAGACCAAGCTGGACGAGGCCCTGGTCAAGCGCCTGCGCAGTCTGGGGGGCGTGGAGGCCGTCACCCCCAAGCAGAGCCTGGAGGCCGACCGCATCCGCCTTCTGGCGGGCACGGGCAACCGGTACATCGCCGAGTGGACCACCGTGGCCGGGGTGGACATGGACACCCTGGAGCCTTTGGGCTTCCGCCTCACCCAGGGGGAGGCCGCCCACCGGAGCGGGGAGGTCATGGCGGGGGAGTACCTGGCCTATAACTTCAAGGACACCCTGCGCCCCGAGGGGCGGAACATGGTGGACCGCTGGGGCGGGGAGCTGGACGAGAACGGACAGCTCACGGAGTTTCCGCCCCCCTACCTGGACCCCATGAAGGGGAAGATGACCCTGGAGATCGAGCACGACGGGGGCAGGTACACCTTCCCCATCACGGTGGCCGGGGTGACCAAGGAGGACTACGCCAAGGGGAGCGAGACCTCCGACGGGCTGATGATGAGCCTGTCCGACCTGCGGGGCATCTGGGACAAGATCCAGCGGGGGAAGAAGAAGGCCCTCCCCTACACCTCGGTGCTGGTGAAGGTCACGGGCATCGACCAGGTGGAGCCGGTGGAGCAGGAGATCAAGGCCATGGGCTACAACACCGAGTCCATGGAGAGCATCCGCAAGCCCATGGAGCAGGAGGCCCGGCAGAAGCAGATGATGCTGGGCGGCCTGGGGGCCATCTCCCTCTTCGTGGCCGCCCTGGGCATCACCAACACCATGATCATGTCTATCTCCGAGCGCACCCGGGAGATCGGCATCATGAAGTCCCTGGGCTGCTATGTCACCGACATCCGGGTGATGTTCCTGGCCGAGGCGGGGGCCATCGGCCTGATCGGCGGGGTGGTGGGCTGCGTGAGCAGCGGGATCATCTCCCTGATCGTGAACCTGGTCTCCCTGGGGCCGTCGGTGGAGAACCTGCTCCCCGCCCTGCTGGGGGGCGAGGGGGTGCGGCGGCTGTCGGTGATCCCCCTGTGGCTGCCGGTGTTCGGCATCTTCTTCTCGGTGCTCATCGGCCTGGCCTCCGGGTACTATCCCGCCAACAAGGCGGTGCAGATCCCGGCGCTGGAGGCCATCAAAAGCGAATAGGATCTCCCTCTCACGGGGCTCTCCGCACACAGGGCGGGGGGCCCCGTTTTGGCGCGGAGCAGGGGGGTTGACCGAAATGACAAAGCGCAAAACACTATGCAGCCAGGATATTGTATCTTGTGACAAAATGGGATAGAGTTATCCCAGAAAGGTTTCCTTAATTTGACTTTCGTTCGGGAAACACAGGAGAGGAGTGGTATTTGACCCTGTTTTTCATTGCGCGGATACCCAAAATCAGAAGAAGGAGTGATACAAGATCATGACCAGAATCAAGCGCCTGCTGTCCTCGCTGGTGGCGTGCTGCATGGTGCTGATGCTTCTGCCGGTCTCGGCGCTGGCGGCCAATACGGCCAACCGGGACAACTTTATCACGGACTTCCAGAAGATGGACCACAGCGGCTGGACCGCCGTGTCCACAGCGGAGGACCTGAAGAACATCAGCAGCGATCTGAGCGGCGCCTACTACCTGACCGGGGACATCGATCTCTCCGGGGAGGAGTGGGTCCCCCTCGGCAGCCAGAGCAAGCCCTTTACCGGCACGCTGGACGGCTGCGGGTATGTGATCCGCAATCTGACCATCACCGGGCGGAACGGACGGAACGACTTCGGTCTGTTCGGCGCGGCCAGAAATGCCCAGATCTTTGACCTGGGCCTGGAGAACGTGAACATCAAGGTGAACAGCGACTCCCAGGGCAGCACCACCGCCTCCAACGTGGGCGGCCTGGTGGGCTATGCCACCAGCACCGCCGGAGGGGCCACGGTCCTCATGAACTGCTATGTGACCGGCACGGTCTCCTTCAATTCCTCCGGCGAGTCGGCCGGCTACGTGGGCGGCCTGGTGGGCCGGGCCGAGACCAACCGTTACAGCAGCACCTACGGCAGCAGCGTGATGGTGTCGGCCTCCTACAACCGGGCCAAGGTGACGGGCAGCGGATACAGCTGCGCCGTGGACGCCGGCGGCCTGGTGGGCTATGCCCACTCCAAGGACGAGTACGGCCGCCTGGGGATGCAGTACTGCTTCAACACCGGCGCCGTGACCGCCTATGCCTCCACCGCCTACACCACGGCCGGCGGCCTGGTGGGCAGCAACTATTCCAGCAGCTCCATCCATGTCTGCTACAACGCCGGCAACATCTTCGCCACCGGCGGACAGGGGATGGGCGGCATGTACCGCTCCTCCTTCCTGGCCGGCGGCCTGGTGGGTGACAACGGCAATGCCGTGCTCATCCACGGCTCCTACAACTACGGCGACGTGACGGCCGAGAATACCGACTCCACCAACGACTGCGACGTGGTCGCCGGCGGCCTGGTGGGCCAGGGCAACTACCAGACCGGCGTGGAGCAGAGCTACAACGCCGGTGAGGTCAGCGCCGAGGGCAACTACGGCGCCGCCCGGGCGGGCGGTCTGGCCGGCCTCATCAACGCCATTCGGGAGGACTACAACCTGCGCAGCGGCGCCTACTTCACCGACAGCTTCGTCCTGTCCGACTCGGTGGCGGTCTACGGCCGCGCCGACGTGAGCAAGGCCGCCCTGGTCTACACCACCGACGCCGAGCCCGGCAAGTGGGTGGACAACGGCTTCGGCAACATCTGGCAGGAGGGCACCAAGGACACCGTCACCAAGAACACTGCCCTGGCCGTGGACGACATCAGCGGCAACGCCGAGGACAACGCCAAGGGCGGCAAGATCACCCGCGCCCAGGCCAGCCAGTGGAGCACCTACGCCGCCGAGGGCTGGACCAGCGATGATTGGCAGTCCGTGAGCGATTGCCCCTATCCCCAGCTCTTCTTCCAGAACGAGACTCTGGGCTACACCGGCGGCGCCGTGCGGGGCGAGCTGGGCGGCACCGTCACCATCGACAACCCCGCGCCCCGGATGGGCGACACCCTCACCGCCGTGACCACCGGCCTCACGGTGACCCCGGATGAGGCCGAGATGGGCGCCCTCTCCTACCAGTGGATGCGCTCCGGCTCTGCCATCTCCGGCGCGGTGGGCGCCTCCTACCAGCTCACCGCTCAGGACGTGGGCCACACCATCCGCGTGGCGGTGCAGGCCTCCAACTGCACCGGCACCGTGACCTCCGACCCCACCGCCAGCGTGGGCAAGGGCATCTACTCCGGCACCGCCCAGCTGACCCAGAACATCCGGGTGGGCGAGACCGGCGGCTCGGTGGACGTGAACCTGAACCGCCTGGTGCCCGACGCCCTCAACCCCAGCTATACCTATGTGGGCATGACCGACACCGACGGCATCCTGAGCGGGGAGCCCACGATCTCCGGCTCCACCATGACCGTGACCTACAACCCGGTCTATGAGGTGGACAAGACGGCCTCCATCGACCTGAAGATCGCCTCCGACACCTACGAGGAGATCAACGCCGTGGTGACCATCCGCTCGGCCAACAAGGACGTGCTCCCCGAGGGGGCCATCCTGTGCGGCGACGTGAGCGTCCCCTACAGCGGTGAGAGCCAGGGCGTGGGCCCGGCCAGCGTCACCGGTGAGTATACCGGCGGGGCGTTCACCTTCACCTACCAGTATCAGGGCCAGGGCTATGACAGCATGACGCCTCCCACCGACGTGGGTACCTACACCGTCACCATCACCGCCGAGAATGACGACTACCTGGGTACCGCCACCGCCGCCCTGACCATCACCCCCAAGGCCCTGAGCGCCGAGATGGCGTCGGTCTCCCGGGTGACCTATGACGGCCAGGGCCACACCCCCGCCCTCCTCGTGGAGGACGGCGGCAGCACCCTGGTGCAGGATCGGGACTACACCGCCGCCCTCACCGAGCGCACCGCCGCGGGCACCTACCCCGTGGAGATCACCGGTATGGGCAACTACACCGGCACCATCACCGTGGACTTTGTGATCGATCCCAAGGACATCGCGGGCGCCGCCGTGACCCTGCCCCAGGACGGCTTCGTCTACACCGGCAGCCCCGTGGAGCCTGAGGTCACCTCCGTGACCGTGGACGGCCTCACCCTGGGCCAGGGCGATTACACCGTAAGCTACACCAACAACACCGCCGTGGGCGTGGGCACCGTGACCGTCACCGGTCAGGGCAACTTCACCGGCACGGCGGAGAAGGACTTCGTCATCACCGAGTCCGACTACTACTTCTCCATCACCGCCCCCAAGACCATGGTGGTGGGCCAGAACGCCTCCGCCTCCGCCGCCCTGGTGGGCCTGGAGAGCGCGTCTGCCTATGACCACGCCCTCATCCAGATCACGGTGGAGGGTCCCGAGGGGGCCAAGCCCCAGATCCTGGCCACCGACACCACCGGTCAGGAGCACAACCTGGCCGAGGTGGGCCAGTGGGGCCCCGACGGCGGCTTCCATGTGGAGGCCGGCTACCGGGCCGACACCCCCCTGAAGCTGGTCTTTGATCAGCCGGGCACCTACAAGGCCACCTTCCAGCTGGTGGACCTGGACCAGGACCGCGCGGTGCTGGGCGGCGGGTCCTTCCAGATCACGGTGGGCCACGCCTACACCTTCGACATCGAGGCCCCCGACACCCTGCGGCCCAACCAGAGCGGCCAGGGCAGCGCCACCCTGAAGGGCGACCCCAACGCCCCCGCCTATGCCCACGCCCTCATCCAGATCGCGGTGGAGGCCCCCGAGGGGGCCAAGCCCCAGATCCTGGCCACCGACGAGACCGGCAAGGAGTACAACCTGGCCGAGGTGGGCCAGTGGGGCCCCGACGGCGGCTTCCCGGTGAGCGCCAATTACAGCGCCAAGACCGACCTGAAGCTGGTCTTTGACCAGAAGGGCACCTACAAGGCCACCTTCCAGCTGGTGGATCTGGACTCCGGCAAGGTCATCGGCGCCGGGGAGAAGACCATCGAGGTCCGCAATCCCAGCTCGGGCGGCTCCTCCAGCACCTACGCCATCAAAGTGGAGGAGAGTGACCACGGCAAGGTGACCAGCAGCAGCACCTGGGCCTCCCAGGGCGCCACGGTGACCCTGACCGTCCAGCCCGACGAGGGCTATGTGCTGGACACCCTCACCGTCACCGACCGGGACGGGGAGGAGCGCAAGCTCACCGAGAAGAGCGAGAACAAGTACACCTTCACCATGCCCGACACCTCCGTCACCGTGGAGGCCACCTTTGTGGAGGAGGGCGCGGTGACCCTGCCCTTCACCGACGTGAAGGAGGGCGACTGGTACTATGAGGCCGTGTGCTACACCTATGAGCACCACATGATGACGGGCACCAGCGACACCCAGTTTGCCCCCGCCGCCAACCTCACCCGCGGCATGATCGCCCAGGTCCTCTACAACCTGGAGGAGAAGCCCGCCGCGGCCGGCACCTCCTTCGTGGATGTCCCCGCCGACGCCTGGTATGCCAAGGCGGTCAACTGGGCGGCCTCCGCCGGCATCGTGGACGGCTACGGCAGCGGCAAGTTCGGCCCCGAGGACCCGGTCACCCGGGAGCAGATGGCCGCCATCCTCTACCGCTACGCCCAGTACAAGGACTACGACGTCACCGCCACCGCCGACCTGAGCGCCTTTGCCGACCGGGACAAGATCTCCGGCTGGGCCGAGCACGCCATGTCCTGGGCGGTGGGCGACGGTCTCCTGAACGGCAAGACCGCCACCATCCTGGATCCCACCGGCACCGCCACCCGGGCGGAGGTGGCCCAGATCCTCATGAACTTCGCGGAGAACACGGCGAAATAAACCGCACGTTCCTCTCTCCACCTTTCTACCCTTTGCAGGCCGACGGGCGCTCCGAATTGGAGCGCCCGCCGGCCTCAGCGTGTCGAAATCTTTCGACACGCTTCTCAAAAATGCAGGCATTTTTTCGAGGGGATGCAGCCCCCTGCGTCGCACGCGCAAAGCGCGCACGCTTGTGGGCTGAGCAGAGTGTTTTCCGACGTACACGCCGCCGGAAAACACGATTTGACCCCCTTCCGTCGTCTGCGGACGACGGAACTCTGCGAGGCCCTTGCAGCACAAAGCGCAGAAATGCACCGCATCGCCAGACTGCCGACCGGCGCTCCGGATAGGAGCGCCGGTCTTTTTTTACGGAAACCAGTCTTTCAAAAATATCTTGACAAGATACTAGAACGGGTGTATGATATCCTCTAAGGAGATTATAGAACATTAGTACGAGGATATGCCATGGAACAGAGGAGACAGAGTGCATCGGACTGGGTCCGGATCCCGGCCGCCCTCCGGTATGACCGGCGGCTGTCCGCCAAGGCCAAGCTGCTGTACGGGGAGATCGAGGCCCTCGCCTGCCGGACGGGGTACTGCCACGCCCACAACGGCTATTTCTGCGCCCGCCTGGGGATGAGCGACCGGACCGTCACCCGGCTGCTGGCCGAGCTGACCCGGGAGGGATACCTGCGCCTGGAGGTGCGCCGGGGGCCGGACCGGCAGGTGTTGGAGCGGCGGATCTTCCCCGGCCGGGCGGGGGAGGAGCGGGTACCCCCTCCCGACAGAAATGACGGGACCCCTCCTGACAAAATTGACGGGACCCCTCCCGACAAAAATGGCGGAGAGAGTAAGTCAAGAAAAGAGAATATTCCCCCTAAAGTCCCCCAGGAGGGGGACGGTGTGTTCCACAGGAGCGGGAGGCGGAAGACGCGGGGGGCGCGCAGGTATCACCTGGAATTGATCGACGGGGAGGAGGTAGTGGTCTATGATGACTGACGGCCTGGAGGCCGAACAGGCGGTGGTGGGTTCCATCCTGCTGGACGGGCAGTGCCTGCCGGTGGTGGAGGGGCTGCTCCGGCCGGAGGACTTCGTGCTGGAGGCCGACCGGGCCATCTACCGCACGGCGGTGGCCCTGGCCCGGGCCAACCGGCCGGTGGACCCCCTGACCATCCTGGAGGAGGCCCGGACCCGGCACGCCGACGTGAGCCGGGAATACCTGATGCAGCTCATGGAGATCACCCCCACCGCCGCCAATGTGGAGCTCTACGCCCGGCAGGTGCGGGAGCAGTCGGTCCGCCGGGCCATCCGGAGCCTGGGGGAGGAGCTCCAGCGGCGGGTGGACGGGCACGACGAGACCGCCGCCATCCTGGCCCAGGCCGGGCGGCGGGTGGAGGAGCTCCAGACCGGGGGCGTGGGCGGGGACCTGCTGGCCCCGGAGGAGTCCCTCCTGGCCTTCTTCGACCACCGGGGGAAGGTGGACGCCGGGACGGCCTGCCGCTTCGTGCCCACCGGCTTCCGGGACATCGACCTGCTGCTGGGGGGCGGGATGCTGGCGGGGGGCATGTACATCCTGGCGGCCCGGCCGGGCATGGGCAAGACCACGGTGGCCCTCAACATCGCCGACCGGGTGGCCGAGCGGAGCGGGCCGGTCCTCTTCGTGTCCCTGGAGATGGACGAGGAGCAGCTCACGGCCAAGCGCCTGAGCCGCCTGGCCGGCATTCCGGGCAGCCGCCTGCTGATGGACCAGCTCACCGAGGAGGAGTATCAGAAGCTGGCCCAGGCCAGCGCCAAGCTCAGCCGCCTGCCCCTGCACATCAACCGCAGCCCCTCGGTCACGGTGGACGACATCGCCCTCCTGGCCCGGCAGGTGAAGGACCTCCGGCTCCTGGTGGTGGACTACATCGGAAAGATCTCCCCCGGCCGGGAGGGGCGGCGGAAGGACCGCATCGAGTACATGACCGAGATCTCGGGGGCCCTCAAGACCCTGGCCCGGACCCTGCGCATCCCGGCCCTGGTGCTCTGCCAGCTCAACCGCCAGACCGAGGGCCAGCGGGACCGGGTGCCCCAGCTCTCCCACCTGCGGGACACCGGGGCCATCGAGCAGGACGCCGACGGGGTGCTCTTCCTCTACCGGGCGGACTACTACGACCGGCACAGGCCCGGCGGCTTTGCCCCCTCCCCGCTGGAGATCATCGTGGCCAAGAACCGCCACGGCGGGACGGGGACGTGCGAGATGGCGGCCTGCCTGGCCCTGAGCAAGCTCCACCCGGTGAGCAACGATCCCCGGCGGGCCTGGCAGAGGGCCTGCGCGGCGGAGGGGGTGGGGAGGAAGGAGCATACCCCGGCGGAGAATGAGAAGAGTTCGGAGGAGAGGACAGGATGACCAATACGACCAACTATGGGCTGCGAAAGCCGGAGAAACAGGATCCCGTGGACATTGCGGACCTGAATTACAACGCCGACGCCATCGACGCGGCCATGCACGAGAACCGAACGACGCGGGCCGACCTGAAATTGTCCAATTTGGACACGGCCCAGGAGGCCCTTGCCAACCTGGGGGCGGAGGTGCGCAGGAACCTGCTGTGCAACGGCTGCTTTACCGGCGGGGGCAGCCAGAAGGGGGAGGGAGCCCTCCCCATCAATCAGCGGGGGGCGGTCCTCTATACGGGGGGCTACACCATGGACGGCTGGAAGCTGAGCGGGGGCACGCTGGCCATAAAGGAGGACTGCGTCGAGGTGGAGGCCCCGGCGGAAGCCCTGGTTACGCTGGAGTGCGCCGTGGAAGCGCCCGCCCAATACAGCGGCAGGACCCTCACGCTGTCCGCGCTGGCCGAGCGGGTCAGCGGGACGGAGTACTGCTATATCACGAACATCTTTGACACCTATAAAAAAGATGCGGCCATTCCGGACGAAAAGGGGGTCTGCGCCCTGACGGATACCGCCGGGACGCTGACCGCCGCCCTGAAATTTGTGTTTGTGTGCGGCAAGGGGTGCAAGATCCGGCTGTACGCCGCAAAGCTGGAGGAGGGGGAGGTCCAGACGCTGAGCTGGAGAGATGCGTCTGGCAGGCCGCAGCTCTTTGCCGGGCCGGAATACGGGAAGGCGCTGGCCGCCTGCCAGCGGTATTTCCAGCTCTATTCCTCGGCGGACCAGCGGCCTGAGCGAGCGGTCGACTGCCGCCCGGTCATGCGGATCGACCCCACCCCCGGAACGGTCCGGATCGGGGAGGTCACTTATTACACGAATTCGGCGGAACTGTAAAGGAGGGGCTATGCTTTACGAAGAGAAGAGCACCGTGTACGTCCGGTTGGACGGCGACAGGATCACAGACATCAACAGCTCCGCGTTTCTGGGCGACACCCGCGGATGGACGGCCATCGACGCCGGAACCGGAGACCGGTTTCGGCACGCATATCGGCACTATCTCCCGGGCCGGCCGCTGGACGGCGACGGCATATCCCTGTGGAAGCTGGCGGGCGGCAAGCCGGTGGAGCGCACAGCGGAGGAGATCGAGGCCGACCGGGCGGCGCTGGTCCCGCCCGCGCCCACCGCGCTGGAGCAGCTCCGGGCGGACGTGGATTTTCTGGCCATCATGCAGGGGGTGGAACTATGAATGTGGAGGAGCTGGCCCGGAAATACTATCCCCGCCTCTGGGACGAGCGGCGCATCGAGGCGCTGGTGGCGGCGGGCCGCCTGAGCCGGGAGGCGGCGGAGGCCATCCTGCGCGAAGCGGAGCAGGCTTGAGAGGCAAACGAGTGGAAAATCCCCGGAGCAGAGACCGCCGCGGGCTGGCGGGCCGACCCGGGAGGGAGACAAGGAGGACACCATGAGCAGACAGTACACGGTCACGCCCGCCGTGGGCGTGAACATCCGCAGCGGTCCGGGCACGGGCTACGGAAAGACGGGGGCCTATCCCCGGGGCGCCGTGGTCACCGTCCGGGAGGAACGGAACGGCTGGGGGAGAACAGACAAGGGCTGGGTCTCCCTGGACTACCTGGAACCGGTAAAGGCCCCTCAGCGGACCACTGACAACGGCATTGCCATCCAGATCGACTATATCCCCAAGGGCCGGAAGAACCGCCCCGGCGGAGCAAACCCATGCCGCTACCTCACCATCCACGAGACTGGGAACGCCGCCCGGGGGGCGGACGCCGCGGCCCACGCCTCCTACCTGAAGGGGGACAGTGCGGCCAACGCCCTGGTGAGCTGGCACTACACGGTGGATGACCACGCCATTGTCCAGCACCTGCCGGATACCGAGACGGCCTATCACGCCGGGGACGGGGCCAAGGGCCCCGGCAATGCCCAGAGCATCGGCATGGAGCTCTGTGTGGACGCGGGCGGGGACTGGGAAAAGGCCAGACAGAACGCCGCCGCCCTGGTGCGCCTCCTGAGGGCGGAGCACGGCATCCCCCTGGAGCGGGTGGTGCAGCACCACCACTGGAACGGCAAGGACTGCCCTCATACCATCCGGCACACCCCCGGCAGCTGGGAGGAGTTCCTGAAGCTTTGCGAAGGGGAGGCCCCCAATGTGTCCGACTTGGACACCGATGTGGAGGTGCTGGCCCGGGCCGGGATCGTGAAGAGCCCGGACTACTGGAAGACCGGCGGCGGCTACGCAGACGCCAATGTGGTGTGTTTGATCCACGCCATGGCGGAGCATATTAGAAAGGGGAAAGATTGATATGGAGCATGTGAATACGCTCAAGGTCGCGCTGTCGGCCTTCTGCGCTGCCCTCACCGCACTGTGGGGCTGGTTTGGCTGGCTGGTCATTGCCTGGATCGCCTGCATGGCCATCGACTATGCCACGGGGTCCTGCGCGGCGCTGCGGGCGGGGAAGTGGTCCAGCCAGGCCGCCAGAGATGGCATCTGGCACAAGCTGGGGGCGGTGGTGGCGGTCATCGTGGCTGGTATCTTGGACATGGTGATCAGCATGATCCTGGAGCATATGCCTGGCATAAGCCTTCCGTTTACATATGAGATCTTTTTCTGCCCGCTGGTGATCGTGTGGTACATCCTCACAGAAACGGGGAGTATCATCGAGAACGCCGGAGCGCTGGGGGCGGATATCCCACCCTGGCTTACGAAGGCCATTGAGTCCCTGCGGGAAAAGGTGGACGACGGGGCAGGAGCACAAGAGGATACAAAGTGAAGAATGCCCACAGGGATTGCCTCCAGTAGCAGGAAGAAAACATAGGATTCCTTGTATCTGTTTTTGTATCTTTTAAAAGCGATAAAGATGGGTATTTTGAAGCGTTATTTACCTTAAATTTACAGAAGTTAAGAAAACAAAAAGTCCTAGAACCGTTGCGGCTCTAGGACTTTTTAATGGTGACCCGTCGGGGATTCGAACCCCGGACCCACTGCTTAAAAGGCAGTTGCTCTGCCGACTGAGCTAACGAGTCATATTCAGATAAAATGGCAGGGATGGCTGGGTTCGAACCAGCGAATGCGGGAGTCAAAGTCCCGTGCCTTACCACTTGGCTACACCCCTACATTACGCAAGCCCAAAAGGGAAGGGCCGGAGCGGACGCTCCGGCCCTTCCGCCTTGAGTTGTTATGGGGTGGGTAATGGGACTCGAACCCACGACCCTCGGAACCACAATCCGATGCTCTAACCAACTGAGCTACACCCACCATATGTACAACCGCTGGACACCACCACGCCGTGTGGTAATGGCACGCCTGAAGGGACTCGAACCCCTGACCCACTGCTTAGAAGGCAGTTGCTCTATCCACCTGAGCTACAGGCGCATATGGAGCGGGTGATGGGAATCGAACCCACGCGACCAGCTTGGAAGGCTGGGATTCTACCATTGAACTACACCCGCATGGGCTTGCGGACGCCTTAGCGATGTCAGCTCAGTTATAATAGCATGGGTCTGTCCAAATGTCAACTACTTTTTTTGAAAATTTTGAAAAAAGCGGGATGGGAAACAAAAGGTCCCTCCCGCGCCCGGAGGCAGGGGAGGGACGGAGTACATCAATTCTCGGCCTCCAGGGGCTGGATGACCCGCTGGTAGAGATGCCGCAGATAGAAGATACACAGCAGGAAGGCCACCAGCTCCGCAATGGGGAAGGACCACCAGATCAGGGTCAGGTTTCCGCTCAGGGAGAGGAGGTAGGCCGCCGGCAGGAGGACCACCAGCTGACGGATGATGGAGATGACCATGCTGAGGAAGCCGTGGCCCAGGGCCTGAAGGGTGGAGGACACGATCACGTTGAACCCGGCGAACAGGAAGCTGATGCAGATGATCTTCAGGGCGGGCACGCCGATGGCCAGCATGTTCTCGGAGGCCTTGAAGAGCATCAGGATCTGGGCGCTGAAGAACTGGATCACCAGGAGGCCGGCCAGCATGATGAGCACGGCCGCGATGATGCACAGCCGGATGGCCTGCACCATGCGCTCCTTCTTCCGGGCGCCGTAGTTGTAGGCCACGATGGGGACCATGCCGTTGTTCAGGCCGAAGATGGGCATGAACACGAAGCTCTGGAACTTGAAGTAGATGCCCAGCACCGCCGTGGCCGTGGCCGTAAAGGCGCCCACGATCTGGTTGAGGCCGAAGGTCATCACCGAGCCGATGGAGTTCATCACGATGGAGGGGATGCCCACCGAGTAGATCCGCAGGATGATGTGGCCGTCCGGGCGGAAGCCCCGCAGGGAGAGGTGAATATCATGGTTGCAGGCGGCGTTGAAGAAGACCGCCAGGATGCCCGCCACGATCTGTCCGGTCACGGTGGCGATGGCCGCGCCGGCAATGCCCGTCTGGGGGAAGGGTCCAAGGCCGAAGATCAGGATGGGGTCGAGCACGATGTTGATGACCGCGCCCACGCCCTGGGTGATCATGGTATAGAAGGTGCGCCCGGTGGCCTGCAGGAGCCGCTCCATGGTGATCTCAATGAAGATGCCCACACAGCCCAGGGAGCAGATGCGCAGGTAGAGGGTGCCGTACTCCACGATCTGGGGATCGGTGCTCTGCAAGGCGAAGAAGACCCGGGCGGTCAGGGTGCCCAGGACGGTGAAGACCAGGCAGCTGATGACGGCCAGAAAGACCGCGTTCTCGGCGGCCCGGTTGGCGATGTCGTAGTTTTTCTCGCCCAGGCTGCGGGAGAGCAGGGCGTTGACGCCCACGCCGGTGCCCACCGCCACGGCGATCATCAGGTTCTGAATGGGGAAGGCCATGGAGACGGCGGTGAGGGACTCCTCATTGATCCAGGAGACGAACACGCTGTCCACCACATTGTAGAGGGCCTGGATCAGCATGGACAGGATCATGGGCAGGGACATGGTAAAAATGAGCTTGCCCACCGGCATAACGCCCATTTTATTTTCGGTCATAGACGCACCTCCAGCAAAATTGGAGCCGCAGCACGAGGCTGCGGCCAGAGTAGAACGGATTTACAAATCCTATTCTACCGAGATTTGGAGGAAACGTCAACTATGAAGCGCGAAATTTGTTAGAAAAAACGAAAAAGCAGCAGAACCCAGGGAGAGGGGGGCTCCCTTTGCACAAAAGGGAACCTCAGCATGCCAAAAAAGGAGCGGCTAGGAGGCGGGGAGCCAGCCGGGCCGGGCGGCCAGGGCAAACCCGGCCCCCGCGGCGTCGGCGGTGATGACCACGCCCCCCAGACTGCGGGAGCAGTGGAGCACCGGCACCGTGCCGTCGGGGGCGGGCGTCAGGGCCAGCCCGATGTGGGAGAGGTCGGGGAAGCAGAGAAGGTCCCCGGGCAGGAGGTCGGACCAGTCGATGGGGGTGCTGGCGGCATACTGGGCCCGCACCCCGTCCCCCACCAGGGCAAGGGCGTCGGAGTCCTCCAGGGTGTTGGCCGCGGCCCAGGAGACCAGGCCGGAGCAGTCCAGACCGTAGGGGAGGCGCTTGCCCGAGTCGGCGCAGCCGGGGGCGGTGACCTGCCGGAGCTCCCCCCAGGCCGGGTCCCAGCCGGGGGCGGCGGACTTTCCGCCCCAGAAGTAGGGCACGTGGCCCACCAGGGTGCAGGCGTGCTCCAGGAGGGCCCTGCGCTGGGGGGAGAGGGAGGCGGGCAGGGCCTCCAGGGCGGCGCGGGCCTCGGGGACCATGGCGGGGGCGGAAGGGGTCTCCCGCCCGGGGGAGCGGAGGGGGAAGAGCAGGGCCAGGCACAGGCACAGGAGGACCGCACCCCAGCACAGGGGGATGGCGGCGGCTCCGGTGGGCCGGGCGGGACGGACAGCCGGACGGGGCATCCTCTCAGACTCCTTTCGGGGGCACGCCGGGGGCGCGAACACCATAGGATAGGAGGAGGAAACTCCCTTTCCTCCTGGCAGAGACTGCCAACATCATCCATATGTCCGGAGGGTTTCATATATGAGAGAACAACCACGACTGAGCGCCCTGGGTGTGGGCGAGGAGGCACGGGTGTGCCGGGTGGAGGCCGCCTCGGCCCTGAGGCGGCGGCTGATGGATCTGGGGTTGGTCCCCGGCACCCGGGTGACCTGTGTGGGCAAGAGTCCGGCGGGGGACCCGGCGGCCTATGCCTTCCGGGGAGCGGTCATCGCCCTGCGCCGGGCGGACGCGGAGGAGGTCTGTCTCTTTGCGGGGGCGGAGCTCCCCCTGGAAGAGGAGGCGGTGGGCGCATGGGACTGACCGCGGCCTCCACCGGTACGGGCGCGGTGGAGGGGAAGTGGGTCCTGCGCCGGGAACACCCGGAGGACCGGGTCATCGCCCTGGCGGGGAACCCAAACGTGGGGAAATCCACCCTCTTCAACGCCCTGACCCATCTGCGGCAGCACACCGGCAACTGGCCGGGAAAGACGGTGGCGGCCGCCCAGGGGCGGTGTGAACACAAAGGGCGGGGCTATCTGCTGGTGGATCTTCCGGGGACCTACTCCCTCCTGGCCCGCTCGGCGGAGGAGGAGGCGGCCCGGGATTTTCTCTGCTTCGGCGGGGCGGACGCGGCGGTGGTGGTGTGCGACGCCACCGGGCTGGAGCGCAACCTGAACCTGGTCCTCCAGACCCTGGAGCTCCACAGCCGCACGGTGGTGTGCGTCAATCTCCTGGACGAGGCGGAGCGGAAGGGGATCTCGGTGGACCTGGCAGAGCTCTCCCGGCGGCTGGGGGTCCCGGTGGTGGGGACGGCGGCCGGCCGGGGGGAGGGGCTGGAGGAGCTCCTGGCGGCGGTGGAGGACGTGATCGCCCATCCGCCCCAGGCAAAACTCCCCCGGTATCTCCCGCCCATCGAGCGGGCGCTGGAGGTGCTGACCACCCAGGTGTCCGGGCGGTGCGGGGCCCTTCCGCCCCGGTGGACGGCCCTGCGCCTGCTGGACGGGGAGAGCTCCGCGCTGGCGTCCATCACACAGGCCCTGGGCCGGGACCTGCGGGAGGAGCCGGGCATCGCCCGCTGTCTCACCGAGGTGCGCGCCGAGCTGGCCAGGGTGGGCCTGGAGGGGGAGCTGCTCCGGGAGCGGCTGGTCTCCTGCCTCATCTGGCGGGCCGAGGACATGGCCCACGCGGTGGTCTCCTCGGTTCAGGCGGACAGCCATCGCCGGGACCGGCGGCTGGACCGGATCTTCACCAGCCGTCTGACCGGGATCCCGGTGATGCTCCTGCTGCTGGCCGGGGTGTTCTGGCTGACCCTGGCGGGGGCCAACTACCCCTCTCAGCTCCTCTCCCAGGGGCTGTTCTGGCTCCAGGACCGGCTGAGCGGGCTCTTTACTTACCTGGGCGCGCCCCAGTGGCTCCACGACATGCTGGTGCTGGGGGTGTACCGGACCCTGGCCTGGGTGGTGGGAGTCATGCTGCCCCCCATGGCCATCTTCTTCCCCCTCTTTACCCTGCTGGAGGACTTCGGATACCTGCCCCGGGTGGCCTTTGTGCTGGACCACGCCTTCCAGAAGGCCCACGCCTGCGGCAAGCAGGCCCTCACCATGGCCATGGGCTTCGGGTGCAACGCGGCGGGGGTGACCGGGTGCCGCATCATCGACTCCCCCCGGGAGCGGCTCATCGCCATGCTGACCAACAGCTTTGTGCCCTGCAACGGCCGCTTTCCCACCCTGATCGCCCTGATCTCCATGTTCTTCGTGGGGACCGCCGGGGGATGGGGGGAGAGCCTGGGGGCGGCGGTCCTCCTGACGGGGCTCATCGTGCTGGGGGTGGTCCTGACCTTCTGGGCCTCCCGGCTCCTCTCGGCCACCGTGCTGAAGGGGGCCCCCTCCTCCTTTACGCTGGAATTGCCCCCCTACCGCCGGCCCCGGGTGGGGCAGGTGATCGTGCGTTCGGTGCTGGACCGCACCCTCTTCGTGCTGGCCCGGGCGGCGGCGGTGGCCGCTCCGGCGGGGCTGGTGATCTGGCTGTGCGCCAATGTGGAGGTGCAGGGGGGGAGCATCCTCCAGCACTGCACCGCCTTTCTGGACCCCCTGGGGCGGCTGATGGGGCTGGACGGAGTGATCCTGATGGCCTTTCTCCTGGGCTTTCCGGCCAACGAGATCGTCCTGCCCCTGATCCTGATGACCTATCTCTCCTCCGGGAGCCTGCTGGAGCTGGGGGAGCTGGAGGAGATGCGGGCTTTGTTGGTGGAGCAGGGCTGGACCGGACTGACCGCGGTGTGCATGATCCTCTTCTCCCTCTTCCACTGGCCCTGCTCCACCACCTGTCTCACGGTGCGGAAGGAGAGCGGCAGCTGGAAGTGGACGGCGCTGGCCTGGCTTCTGCCCACGGCGGTGGGGATGGGGCTGTGCATCCTGACGGCCGCCCTGGCCCGCCTGTTGGGTCTTGTGTGAGCATAAGAAAAGAGGGGGAGAGCGCCCTAGGGCGCTCTCCCCCTCTTAAAAATGCCTGCATGTTTTTTAGTCGCGGAAAACCAGGTGCAGCTTCCGGTTGGTGTTGGCGGCCTGGGTCAGGACGCCCAGCAGCTGCTTTCCCCAGCTGCTCTCCCGCATCAGGTCGGCCCCGATGAGTACCAGACCCAGGGAGGTTTCCCCGTCGCTGAGGGTGTCCGACAGGCAGGAGAGGACATCGTCCCCCTCGGGCAGGGACAGGGCGCGGCAGAGATAGGGCGCCCCCCGCTCCTCATCCAGCAGGTGCCAGGCCTCCAGCCGCACCACGGTGGTTTCTTCCATTGGAAAGGACCTCCTTACATTTGAGAATCAAAATCGGCTGCCGCGCCGGCAGTTCGGTCCGGCGCGGCAGCGTTCCAAGGGGGCGTGGGATCACGCCTGTCTGGCCCGGTCGGCCAGGATGAGTTTTTTCAGGGCCTCAATGCCCACCTCGATGGCGGCGGAGAGATCGTGGCTCTCGGCCTGATCGAGGCCGGCCAGCTCCCGCTCCTGGTTCCAGATCACGTGGAAGCAGGAGCCGCAGCGCACGCCCAGGGCGGCGGCGCAGCAGAAAAGGGCGGCCGATTCCATCTCGGAGGCCAGCACGCCCAGGCGCTTCCAGGCCTCCCACTTGTGGAGCAGCTCGTAGGACACGGGCATGCGGCTGGGGTCGTGCTGCCCGTAGAAGGAGTCCTTGCACTGGACCACGCCGGCGTGCCAGGGCTTGCCCAGGTCCTTGGCGGCGGCCACCAGGGCCTCCTGGACCTCGTAGTCGGACACGGCGGGGAACTCGATGGGGGCATACTCCCGGCTGGCCCCCTCGTGGCGGATGGCGCCGGTGGCGATGACCACGTCGTCGCTCTTGACCTTCAGGTTGATGCCGCCGCAGGTGCCCACCCGGATAAAGGTGTCGGCGCCGATCTTGTGCAGCTCCTCCATGGCGATGACGGCGGAGGGGCCGCCGATGCCGGTGGAGCACACGCTCACCTTTTCCCCCAGCAGGGTGCCGGTGTAGGTGGTGTACTCCCGGTTGGACTGGACCTTGACCGGGTTGTCGAAGTAGGCGGCGATCTTCTCGCAGCGGCCGGGATCGCCGGGCAGGATGCAGTAGCGGCCCACGTCGCCCTGCCCACACTGGATATGGAATTGCAGTTCATGCTCATGCATACAAAATCACCTCATGTTTCCAAATCAGAATCCGTTCAGAAGGAGAGCGCGGCGCGCAGCGGGGCGAAACCGCGCTCTATGTGCGGTTTGGAACAGCTTTATTATAGAACAGATCGAACAAAGTCGCAAGAACATTTGACATCTGCGCCGGTTTTGTAACCATTTGTTGTTGTTTTTTTGATCATATTACAGTACAATAGGGAAGCCGTATCCCATGGAAGCGAGGTGTCCTATGAAAAAGGCCGTTTCCCTGTGCGTGCTCGTCCTGTGCTGCTGCGTTGCGATCGGAAGTCTGTGCACCAGCAGTTTTTTCTTTGGGAGAGAACTGCCCGTGCGCAATACGATGCGCACCGCCTCCTCCGCCGCACTGCCCAGCCGCGGTGCCGCCCCGTCCCGCGAGACGGCGCGCCCTCCCCTGGACACAGGGGACGACGCCCTCCTGCTGGAGCGGGCCAAGGAAGTGCTGACGAGCCTGTCAGAGGAAGACTATGCCGCATTGAGTCAAATGGTCCATCCGGTCAAGGGTGTGACCTTCACCCCCTACTCCACCGTGGACCCGGAGAGCGATCTGTGCTTCCTGCCCGACCAGATCGCCGATGCCGCGGAGGACAAGACCCGGTATCTCTGGGGATTCCGGGACGGTGTGGGCGACCAGATCAGTCTGACCATACCGGAGTATATCTGTACCTATGTGTACAATGCCGACTATCTCTATGCCCCCGAGCAGGCGGTGGACCAGGTGCTGGCCAGTGGCAACGCCCTGGAGAATGTCCGGGAGATCTTCCCGGAGGACCGCTTTGTGGAGTGCTACTTTCCCGGCCTGCGGCCGGAGAAGGAGCAGTTCGACTGGTGCTCCCTTAAGCTGGTGTTTTCCGCCTATGAGGAGCAGTGGTATCTGGTGGGGCTGATCCACAGCGAGTGGGTCATTTAAGCCGGCGGTAAAAGCGCTCTCTGTCTGCGGACAGAGGGCGCTTTTTAATGGGTTTGATTTGGTAATAATGGATGAAAAGAAAAGGATAAAATCATATAAATTGTGTAAAGAGTAAAAATGATATTGTCAGTACAATTATGGAACAGGAAGAGCTTGCAAAATGCAGTGGATTTGCGCTAAGATTAAGGCATCAAAGAGAGAAGGAAGCCGCCCCTTAGCGTGGTTTCCACATGATTAAAGGAGTTGGGAAAATGAACGCACAGAACCTCTTCTGGATCGGGCTGGTGGGCGCGGTGATCGCGCTGCTCTTCGCCGTGGTCCAGAGCCGCAAGGTGCTCAAGTTCTCCGAGGGCACCGAACTGATGCAGAAGATCGCCTCTTCCATCCGTCAGGGTGCCAACGCGTATCTGAAGCGCCAGTATTCCACCGTGGCAAGGATCTTTGCCGTGGTCTTCGTGATCCTGCTGATCCTGGTGGCCACCAATCAGCTGGACAACTGGTTTATTCCCTTTGCTTTCCTGACCGGCGGCATCTACTCCGCCCTGGCCGGCTTCATCGGCATGAAGATCGCCACCTCTTCCAATGCCCGCACCGCCCACGCCGCGCACGAGAGCCTCAACCGCGGCTTGAACGTGGCCTTCTCCTCCGGCGCGGTCATGGGCTTCACCGTGGTGGGCCTGGGCCTGCTGGACGTGTCCGTCTGGTTCCACATCCTGAAGTATGTGGCCGGCTATGACGCCACCAAGATCGCCCAGACCATGGTTATGTTCGGCATGGGCGCCTCCTTCATGGCTCTGTTCGCCCGTGTGGGCGGCGGCATCTTCACCAAGGCCGCCGACGTGGGCGCCGACCTGGTGGGCAAGGTAGAGGCCGGCATCCCCGAGGATGACCCCCGCAACCCCGCCACCATCGCCGACAACGTGGGCGACAACGTGGGCGACGTGGCCGGCATGGGCGCCGACCTCTATGAGTCCTACGTTGGCTCCATCCTGGCTACCTTCGCCCTGGGCGCCTCCGCCTATGCCGGCGCCGACAAGGCCTGGAACGCCATGCTCCTGCCCGTGGCCATCGCCGTGGTGGGCGTGATCTGCTCCGTCCTGGGCACCTTCCTCATCCGCACCAAAGAGGGCGCCAGCCAGCGCGACCTGCTGGGCACCCTGCGCAAGGGCACTTACACCGCCGCCATCCTGGCCGCCATCCTGGCCGCTCCTCTGACCTACTTCATCCTGGGCAGCATGGGCGTCTATGTGGCCATCCTGGCCGGTCTGGTGGCCGGCTGCGCCATCGGCTACTTCACCGAGTACTACACCTCTGATACTTACAAGCCCACCCAGAAGCTGGCCGACTCCACCGAGACCGGCGCCGCCACCACCATCATCGGCGGTATCTCCCTGGGCATGATGTCCACCGCCGCTCCTGTGGTCATCGTGGGCATCGCCATCATTGTCTCCTTCCTGGCCGCCGGCGGCTCCCTGTCCACCTCTTCCGCCGACTATGCCGAGCTCTTCAATAAGGGCCTGTACGGCATCGGCATCGCCGCGGTGGGCATGCTCTCCACCCTGGGCATCACTCTGGCTACCGACGCCTACGGCCCCGTGGCCGACAACGCCGGCGGCATCGCTGAGATGAGCGGCCTGGGCGAGGAGGTCCGCAACCGCACCGACGCCCTGGACTCCCTGGGCAACACCACCGCCGCCACCGGTAAGGGCTTCGCCATCGGCTCCGCCGCCCTCACCGCTCTGGCCCTGCTGGTCTCCTATGTGGACGTGGTCAAGGGCAAGATCGGCGGAGAGATCGACCTGGCCCTCACCAACCCCGCCGTGCTGGTGGGCATCTTCGTGGGCGCCATGCTCACCTTCATCTTCGCTGCCCTCACCATGAGCGGCGTGCAGCGTGCGGCCCAGTCCATCGTGGTGGAGGTCCGCCGTCAGTTCAAGGAGATCGCCGGCATCATGGAGGGCAAGACCGATCCCGACTACGCCTCCTGCGTGGACCTGTGCACCCGCGGCGCCCTGCATGAGATGGTGGTTCCCTCTCTGCTGGCCATCGTGGTGCCCATCGTCACCGGCTGTATCCTGGGCGTGGAGGCCGTTGTGGGCCTGCTGGGCGGCGTGACCGTCACCGGCTTCGCCATGGCCGTGTTCATGTCCAACGCCGGCGGCGCCTGGGACAACGCCAAGAAGTACATCGAGTCCGGTAAGCACGGCGGTAAGGGTTCCGACTGCCACAAGGCCGCCGTCATCGGCGACACCGTGGGCGATCCCTTCAAGGATACCTCCGGCCCCTCTCTGAACATCCTCATCAAGCTGGTCTCCACCGTGTCCATCGTGTTCTGCGGTCTGGTCATCAGCGTCAGCCAGTTCTTCCTGGGCTAATCGGACACACTCTGCCCCGCGGACCCTCCGGTCCGCGGGGTTTTCTTTTGACAGGCAGTCTGCTATAATCATTCCAAAGGAAAACATACCATCACAAACAGGAGGTCATGTCCCCATGAGCATCGTAAAAGACAGGTCCCTGGCCGAGTCCGGCCGCCGGAAGATCCAGTGGGTGCGGGATTTCATGCCCGCCCTGGGCGGGATCGAGGCCCGCTTTGAGCGGGAGCGCCCCTTTGCGGGACTGCGGGTGGCCGTATCCGTCCATCTGGAGGCCAAGACCGCCAATCTGGGCTATGTGCTCCAGAAGGGCGGGGCGGAGGTGCGCCTGACCGGCTCCAACCCCCTCTCCACCCAGGACGACGTGGCCGCGGGGCTGGACAGCATGGGGGTGGAGACCTTCGGCATCCACGGCGCCACGGCGGAGGAGTATGAGGCCCATCTCATTGAGACCCTGCGCTTCAAGCCCCACCTGGTGGTGGACGACGGGGGCGACCTCATCCACCTGCTGGGCGGGAAGTGCGCCGACCTGGGGGAGAACCTGATCGGCGGCTGTGAGGAGACCACCACCGGCATCCTCCGCCTGCGGGCCCGGGAGCGGGAGGGCATCCTGCCCTGCGCCATGATGGCGGTCAACGACGCCAAGGCCAAGCACTACTACGACAACAAGTACGGCACGGGCCAGTCGGTGTGGGACGCCATCATGCACACCACCAACCTGGTGGTGGCGGGCAAGACCGTGGTGGTGGCCGGATACGGCTGGTGCGGCAAGGGCGTGGCCATGCGGGCCAGCGGCATGGGGGCCAACGTCATCGTCACCGAGGTGGACCCCTTCAAGGCCCTGGACGCCACCATGAACGGCTTTAGGGTCATGACCATGGACGAGGCCGCCGCCCTGGGCGACGTGTTCGTCACGGTCACCGGCTGTAAGGACGTCATCACCCCCCGCCACTTTGAGAAGATGAAGCACAACGCCATCCTCACCAACGCCGGCCACTTCGACTGCGAGGTGGACGTGGCCTCCCTGGCCGCCATGGCCGTCAAGCGGGAGATCCGCCGGGACTCCATCGAGGGCTACACCCTGCCCGACGGACGGGTGCTCAACGTCATCGGAGAGGGCCGCCTGGTCAACCTGGCGGCGGGCAACGGCCACCCGGCCGAGATCATGGACATGTCCTTCTCGGTCCAGGCCCTGGCCCTGGAGTGGCTGGTGAAGCACCGGGACGAGCTGGAGAAGAAGGTCTACAACGTGCCCGACTCCATCGACGACGAGATCGGCCGGGTCAAGCTGGCCGCCATGGGCCTGCACATCGACGCCCTGACCGAGGACCAGCGGGCCTATCTCAACGGCTGGAAGGCATAAATCCCAGCAATATAGTTGGAATTGACTCTTGACAAGTTTCGGCAAAGAGGATAGAATACCTTGTACCAACTGAATAGCCTTATCGAGAGAGGTGGAGGGAACGGCCCTATGAAGCCCGGCAACCTGCCTGAACGCCGTAACACGCGGGAAGGAAAGGTGCCAAATCCGGCGGTGTAAATCGAAAGATGAGGATGGACAACAAGACTCCATGCGCTCCGCCGTCCGGCGGAGCGCTTTTTTGTGGTTCCCGTTCTCGGCAAGGCGTGTATTTTGGAAAGGAAGGAATCAAATTGGCAAAGCGACTTTTTACTTCGGAATCCGTGACCGAGGGACATCCCGACAAAATCTGCGACCAGATCTCCGACGCGGTGCTGGACGCCATTCTGGAGCAGGACCCCATGGGCCGCGTGGCCTGTGAGACCACCGTCACCACCGGTCTCGTCAACGTGATGGGCGAGATCACCACCCACTGCTATGTGGACATCCCCAAGATCGCCCGGGAGGTCATCCGGGAGATCGGCTACGACCGGGCCAAGTACGGCTTTGACTGCGACACCTGCGCCGTCATCACCTCCATCGACGAGCAGTCCGCCGACATCGCCCTGGGCGTGGACCAGTCCCTGGAGGCCAAGGAGGGCGGCCAGGGCGAGGACCTGACCAACGGCGCCGGCGACCAGGGCATGATGTTCGGCTATGCCTGCGACGAGACCCCCGAGCTCATGCCCCTGGCCATCTCCCTGGCCCACAAGATGGCCATGCGCCTGACCGCGGTGCGCAAGGAGGGCCTGGTGGACTACCTGCGCCCCGACGGCAAGACCCAGGTCACCGTGGAGTATGACGAGAACAACAAGCCCGTCCGGGTGGACGCAGTGGTCCTCTCCACCCAGCACGGCCCCGAGGCCAGCCTGGAGCAGATCCGCAAGGACATGATCGAGCTGGTCATCAAGCCCACCATCCCCGCTGAGCTGCTGGACGAGAACACCAAGATCTACGTAAACCCCACCGGCCGCTTCGTGATCGGCGGTCCCCAGGGCGACTCCGGCCTCACCGGCCGCAAGATCATCGTGGACACCTACGGCGGAAGCGCCCCCCACGGCGGCGGCGCCTTCTCCGGCAAGGACCCCACCAAGGTGGACCGCTCTGCCGCCTACGCCGCCCGCTGGGTGGCCAAGCACGTGGTGGCGGCCGGTCTGGCCAGCCGCTGCCAGGTCCAGCTGGCCTACGCCATCGGCGTGGCTGAGCCGGTCTCCATCCGGGTGGACACCTTCGGCACCGGCAAGGTCTCCGACCTGGCCCTGGAAGAGGCGGTGGAAAAGACCTTCGACCTGCGTCCCACCGCCATCATCCGGGACCTGGAGCTGCGTAAGCCCATCTACCGGAAGCTGGCCGCCTACGGCCACTTCGGCCGCACCGACCTGGATCTGACCTGGGAGCGCACCGACCGGATCGACGCCCTCAAGGCCAACCTGAAGTAAGAATCCCATCTCGTGTGAGAAAAAATCCCCCGTTCCGCCGACTGGCGGGACGGGGGATTTGCGTGTCGAACCAGTTCGACACGCTTCTCAAAAATGCAAGCATTTTTTCGAGGGGATGCAGGCCGCCGCATGCACTTCGTCGGGGCAAAGTCCGTACCGTTCCCCCTGGCCTTGCGGCCAGGGCTCACTTCACTCCCTTGCCCCTCCTCTCCCAAACAAACCCGCTTTGCTGGGCTTCGTTTGGGTTCCCGGCTCGCACACTTGCGGCCTGAGAGGAGTGTTTTCCGACGTACACGCCGCCGGAAAACACGATCAAACTTTGTTCCGCCGTCTGCGGACAGCGGAACTCTGCGAGGCTCTGTGCCTCCAACATACAGCAATACATAGCCCCCGTTCCGCCGACTGGCGGAACGGGGGATTCTGTTTTGCGGCAGGGTTCAAGCTCAGAAAGAAATCTGATCCTGCTCAAATTCGTTGGGCACCTGGATCTCGCCGGACTTGATGGCCAGGAAGGTGTCCTCCACCGCCTGGACCGCCTCGGTGGAAAGCTGGGCCTTGACGGCGTCGTTCCAGTAGAAGTTCACGCAGCCGTTGCCGGTGGTCATGAACATGGGGGCGGACTCGGTGATGGTGCCGGCCATGATGGCCTCGGTGGCCTGGCGGTAGGCCTCCACATAGTCACACAGGACGTTGCCCATGAGCTGCTCCGGGGCGTACTCGGTGTAGTTGCCCAGCATGCCGAAGGCGCGGGCTTTGCCGTTCTCCTGGACAGCCTGGAGGGCGGAGGGCTGGGCCTCGTTGGTGTTGCTGAAGATCACGTCCGCGCCGGCGGCGAGCTGCTCCTGTACGGCGGCATAGGCGGCCTCACCGTCGGGACCGTCCAGAACGGTCTCCAGGATCTCCACCTGGGGGTTGACGCTCTTGGCGCCCAGGATGAAGCCGTTGGTGGTCTTGTTGATGGCGGGATAGTCGGCGCTGCGGCTCACGCCCAGAATGCCGCTCTCGGTGGTGAGACCGGCCAGGACGCCGGCCAGATAGGCACCCTCCTCGGCGCACATGGTGATGGGGAAGAGGTTGTCCTTCACCTGGTCGCCGCCCACGGTCACGAACCAGGTGTCGGGGTACTGCTCACACAGGGCGGCAAAGGGGGCGGCGCACTGGCCGCCGTGGCCGTAGATGATGGCGAAGCCCTCCTCCGCCATGGCCTGGGCCGCGGCGGAAATGGCCTCGTCGGTGGAGGCGGTCTCCACCTTCACGCTGTATCCGTAAGTAGCCTTGATTTCCTGGGCGGCCTTGTCCGCCACGCCGGAGAAGCGGTCCTCCGCCGGGTCGCCGGGCAGCAGGAAGCCCACCTTGGTCTGGGAGGGGTACTCCACTCCGGCAGAGGGGGAGGCGGGACGCTGGGAGGACGCGGCAGAGCCCGCCGTGCAGCCCGCCAGACCGGCCCACAGGAGGGCCGCCAGGAACAGGGTCAGAACTTTCTTCATAAATCTTTCTCCTTTTTTCTCATGTAACCGATTTCCTGAAACATATTAGCACAGAGAATGGAGAAGAGTCAAACGCAGGAATAGACAAAAAGCGCCCTGGGAAGCCCGCAGGCCTTTGGGCCAGATGCGCAAAAAGAGAGCGCCCCGGCACCGACCGGGGCGCTTCAAGTGTGTTGAAACACAGAGTTCTGGCTCTTTGGCGCTCAGAGCCTCGCAGAGTTCCGCCGTCCGCAGACGGCGGAATAGAGTGGGATCGTGTTTTCCGGCGGCATGTACGTCGGAAAACACTCCCCTCAGGCCGCCAGTGCGCGAGCCGGGAACCCAAACGAAGCCCAGCGAAGCGGGTTTGTTTGGGAGAGGAGGGGCAAGGGAGCGGAGTGAACCCTGGCCGTCAGGCCGGGGTGAACGGTGCGGACTTTGACCCGACGAAGTGCGCGCAGCGGCCTGCATCCCATTCGAAAAAATGCTTGCATTTTTGAGAAAGCTTGTCGAACTGGTTCGACAAGCGGCTCTTATCCCCGCCAGGGCTTCATGCCCCGGACCTGCTGGACCAGGTCCTTGGGGACGGCCATGCGCACCAGGTTGGTGTGGTCGTAGGCGGTGAGGGAGAGGACCTTGACCACCCGCCCGGTGCACAGGGTCTCGCCCAGGTTGTTCCGGGCCTCCACCTCCAGCCCCACCGGGGGGAGGGGGAGGTACTCATAGGGAAAGTCGATGGTGGCCTCGCTCTCGCTGAAGTCGGGGTCGATCAGGAAGCAGGCCTGACCGGGGCAGGCGGCCACGCAGGCCCCGCAGCCCACGCACTTCTCCGAGTCGGCGTGGGGGAGCTCCGTGATGTCCTCTCCCACCACGATGGCATGGGTGGGACAGGCGAACTGACAGGGGTTGCAGGGGATGTGCTCCTTACAGTCAATGAGAATCCGGCGCATGGACCTCTCCTCCTTCCTCGCTCTCCACCGCGCCGTCCACGGTCTCGGCCAGCAGACTCAGGCGGATGGGCATGATGGGCAGACGGATGCTGCCGGGGAGAAACTGGTCCACTGGCAGGTGGTAATAGGCGCTTAAAATCTGGGCGATGAGGCGCTTGCAGGTGCGGCCCTGACAAAAGCCCATGCCCGCCCGGGTGCGCTTCTTGATGGCGTCCAGGGAGTCATCCCCCAGCCGGATGGCCTCCATGATCTCCTCCCGGGTCACCTCTTCGCAGCGGCAGACGATATCGCGTTCCTGTTTCATGCCTTCCAGACCTCCTCTTTCGCGCGGCGGCGTTTTTCTCCAAAGGGTCCCTGGCGCAGCCGGTCCAGGCGGCCCTGGATCTCGGCCCGGCGGCCCTCGTAGGTCCCCACGTCCAGCAGGCCCAGGCGGTAGGCGGCCCGGGTGCCGGCCAGGCGTCCCTCGTCCAGGGCGGTGCTGGCCTCCTCGATGCCGGCCAGGTCGCCGGCCACCAGGATGTTGGAGCGGCTGCTCTCCATGTGCCGGTTGTGGCGGGGGAGCTTTCCGCCCAGGGGTCCGGACCAGACCAGGTCGCACCCGCTCACGTCGGCCAGCTCCACCCGGGGGGTGAGGCCCACGGCCAGGCAGAGGGTGTCGCAGGGGATGACCTGCTCGGTGCCCGGGATGGGGGCGAAGTGCTCGTCCACCTGGGCGATCTCCACGGCCTCCAGGGAGCCGTCGCCCATGGCCCGGGTGACCGTGTGGCTCAGAAGGACGGGCACGCCCGCCCGGCGGACCTTTCCGGCGTGGACGGCGTAGCCGGAGAGCTTGGGGGCGGCCTCCAGGATGGCCTTGACGTTGGCCCCCGCCTGGAGGAGCTGATAGGTGACGATGAGGCCCACGTTGCCCGAGCCCACCATCACGATGTTCTGCCCGGGCAGGACGTGGTGGACGTTGGCGAAGGTCTGGGCCGCGCCGGCGGTCATCACGCCGGGGAGGGTGCAGCCGGGGAAGGCCAGGGCGTTCTCCGAGGCGCCGGTGGCCAGGATGAGGTAGGAGCCCTGGTAGCGGACGCTCTCGGTGTCGTTGGCGGCGGTGACGCTGCCGTCGGGGAAGATGCCCCACACCCGGCGGCCCAGGTGTATCTCCACCCCGGCCTCCTCGGCCTCCTGGAGCAGCTGGCGGCCGATGGCGAAGCCCCGGGTCCCGGCGTAGTGCTCCCGGGAGCCGAAGAACTTGTGGATCTGCTTGAAAAGCTGGCCGCCGGGGCGGTCGTTCTCATCCAGCAGGAGGACCTTGGCGCCCTGCCGTCCGGCCTCGATGGCGGCTCCCAGACCGGCGGGTCCGGCCCCCACCACGATCACATCATAGTGTTTCATGAAGCGCTCCCTCCATTTCCCTCCTGGGTGCGGACGGTCATGCCCTCCCGGACCCGGGTGATGCAGGTTTTCACGTTGGGCTTTCCGTCCACCTCCATCACGCAGTCGGTGCACTGGCCGATGCCGCAGAAGAGGCCCCGGGGCTCGTGATAGCGGGCGGTGTGGCGGAAGGTGCGGATGCCGTTGGCCATGAGGGCGGCGGCGATGGTATCTCCCTCCCGGGCCTCGATGGGGGTGCCGTCCACCGTGATGTGGACCACGGGGCGCTCCTCCACGGAGAGGATGGGATGTTGTTGGATCCGATGCATCAAAATTCCTCCTTTCAAAGGGCAGAGACGGTACGGTCGGGGGAGAAGGCGTCGCCCTCCCACACGAAGCCCTCGTCCAGGGCGCGCACCAGCACGCGGGCGGCGGCGGGGGCGATGGAGAAGGCCCCCTTGAAGCCGGTGAAGTGGAAGAGGTTGGGGAAGGAGCGGCTGAAGCCGAAGATGGGGAGCCCGTCGTGGGTGAAGGGGGTGACGCAGGCCCAGGCCCGGACGATCTCCAGGTCGCCCAGGGTGGGGAAGTGGTCCAGGAAGGTGCGGGCCGTGAGGCACAGGCCGGGGAGCGTGACCTCCCGGCTGTCCACCCCGGAGGTCTCGGTGGCCTGGGCAATGATGACGCTGCCGTGGGCGGTCTGCACGCCGCCCAGACCGATGTGGCGGCGCAGGGACATGTCCCGGTGGGCCAGGAACATCTCGCCGCCCACGATGGGACCCCGGATGCAGGGGGGAACGGGCTGGGAGACGAAGGCGGTGGCCCGGTGGTAGCCCAGGGGGATGGAGAGCCCCAGCATCCCGGCCAGATCCAGGCTCCAGGCGCCGGCGGCGTTGACAAAGAGGTCGCCCTCCACCCGGCCCTGGTTGGTCTGTACGGCGGTGACGGTGTCGCCGCAGGTCTCAAATCCGGTCACGCAGGTGTGGAGGCGGATCTCCGCCCCGGCGTCCTCGGCCTGGCGGTAGTAGTGGAGGGTGGTGAGCAGGGGGTTGAGCTTGCCCTCATGGGGGCAGTGGAGCACGCTGTGGATCACCGTGTCGTCCAGGAAGGGCTCCACCTCCCGGGCCTCCTTTCCCACCAGGATGCGGGCGGGCTCGCCCAGGCGGCGCAGGGCGTCGCAGACGGGGAGGGCCCCCTCGTACTGGGCCTCATCCTGGAGGACCACCACGCCGCCGGAGCAGTCGTATTCGATGGTCTCTCCCAGGTGGGAGAACTCCTCAAAGGTCTCGCAGGCCAGGGCATAGTGCCAGGGCTCGATGCGGTCGAAGAGGGAGAGCTGCCCCAGGTTGGCGCCCGAGGCGCCGCAGGCCAGTTCGCCCTTTTCCAGCACGGTGACCGGATGTCCGGCCCGGGCCAGAGCCGCTGCCGCCGCGGCGGACATCAGACCGCCGCCGATCAGTACCACACGTGGCTTCATGGGAAAGGCTCCTTTCATCAGTTGAGATAGAGGGTGGAAAACGAAAAAGGGCCGGCGCAGCTGCGCCGGCCCTCCTCGTATATTCGGTGAGGAGATAATGCGAAGTTCAAAGGATCGCGTTGGAAAAGCAGAGGTTAGTTGTAGGCAGCCAGCTGCTCCTTGGCAGCGTCCTGCTCATACTCGTTGGGAACGTCGATCTTGCCGCTCTTGATGTCCTCGTAGGCCTGATCCACGGCAGCCTGCACGTCCTCGGGCAGCGGGATGTCGGGGTTCCACTCCACGGACACACAGCCGTTGGCGATGGTCAGGTACATGATCTCGGCCTCAGCAGTGCCTTCCATGATGGCCTTGGTGGCCTCGTCATAGCCCACGTTGTAGTCGCCGATGATGTTGCCCAGAACCTTGCCGGGAGCCATGTCGAAGAAGTTGCCCAGGCAGCCGAAGGTGTAGACGTTCTCGCTCTCGCCCACGGCCTTCATGGCGCCGGCCTGACCCTCGTTGGAGTTGGAGAGGATGAAGTCGGCTCCGCTCTTGATCTGGTTCATAGTGGTCTCATAGCACTCGTTGGAGTCGGGGGAGCTGAGGACGGCCTCCTGGATCTTCAGGTCGGGGTTGACGCTCTTGGCGCCCAGGGCGAAGCCCATGGTGGTCTTGGTGTAGGCGGGGTAGTCGCCGCCCAGGGTGAAGGCGATGTTGTCGGTCTGAGTCATCATACCGGCCGCCACGCCCAGCACATAGGTGCCTTCCTCCGCGCACATGCACACGGGGAAGAGGTTGTCCCGGATCTCGGTGCCGCCGAAGGTGACGAACCAGGTGTCGGGATAGTCCTCGCAGATCTCAGCGAAGGGAGCGGAGCACTGACCGCCGTGACCGAAGACGATCTTGTAGCCCTCAGCGGCCATGGTCTCGGCCTCGGACTTGATGACGTCGGCGGTGCCGGCCTCAACGGTGGCCACCTCGTAGCCGTAGTTCTCCTCCAGCTTCTTGCCGGCCTCGGCGCCCTGCTGGGAGAAGCCGCCGTCGGTGGGGGAGCCGGGGATCAGGATGCCGATCTTCACGTCGGAAGCCTCGCTGCCGCCCTCGGCGGGAGGAGTGCTGCCCTCAGGAGTGGTGGCGGTGCCGCCGCCGCAGGCAGCAGTACCGAGCAGGAGCGCGCCGGACAGGATCAAAGGGATCAGCTTTTTCATGTTCATTCCTCCAATAAAATGTTTTTAAAACCAATGGTTTTGGTTACGGAATGGGATAAAACGTGATCAAATAGGATCCATACATTCTGCTGAGGAAGGGTGCTTGGATGGGAATGCTTACGCCTTCTCGTAGGCCACGCCCTTGGCGCTGGCGTCCACGGCCTTCTTCTTGCAGGCGGCCAGAACAGCCAGAACGGTGACGATGTAGGGCACCATCAGGATGAGGTTGTTGGGGATGTTGAGGCCCGCGTTCTGGAGGGTCATCTGCAGGGCATTGGAGCCGCCGAAGATCAGAGCACCCAGAAGCACGCCGCCGGGCTTCCACTTGCCCAGGACCACCACGGCCATGGCGATGTAGCCCTTGCCGCCGGTCATGTCCACCTGGAAGGTGTTGGACTGGGCGATGGCCAGGTAGGCGCCGGCCATACCCATCAGCAATCCGCTGAAGAGGGTGGCGGCATAGCGGGTGGTGAAGACGTTGATGCCCAGGCTGTCGGCCGCCTTGGGATGCTCGCCCACGGCGATGATCCGGGTGCCGATGGAGGTGCGGTTCATCAGGAACCAGATGGCCGGAACCAAGATGAAGCCGATGTAGACGATGATGTTGTGCTGGAAGAAGACCTCACCGATGAAGGGGATGCTGGAGAGGCCGGGGATCTGGATGGGAGGGAAGGGGGTGACCTGGGTGCCGCCGGTCTGCGCGTCAAAGAACATCTTGCGGAACAAAACGGCGGTGAAGCCGGAGCCCAGCATGTTGATGGCGCAGCCGATGACCACCTGGGGTGCCCTGAAGCGGATGGAGGCCACCGCAAAGATCAGCGTCATGAAGCAGCCTGCCAGCATACCGGCCAGCATGCCCAGCCAGTAGTTGTTGGTGTAGTAGGCCACGGCGAAGGCGGCAAAGGCACCGGTAAGCATGGTACCCTCCACGCCGATGTTGATGAGGCCGGCGCGCTCAGAGACCACCAGGCCCAGAGCAGCGATCAGAAGGGGAATGGCCATGCGAATCGTCGCAGCGAGGAAAGAAGAGAGATCCATTACTGCTTCGCCTCCTTCAAAACAGGCTTTTTACCGGGACGGGCCGGAGCGGTACGCTTTTTCTTCACGCGGCTGACCGCGGCCACAGCGACAAAGATGATGATGATGCCCTGCACGATGTCAGCGAAGGAAGAGGAGACGCCGATGTTGCGCTGCATGGCAGTGGAACCGGACGCCAGGAAGCCGAAGAGCAGGGAGCTGAGGATGACGCCGATGGGGTTGTTGTTGGCCAGGATGGCCACGGCGATGGCGGTGTAGCCGTAGCCGTTGGAGATCTTCTCGTAGAGGTAGTGGGCGGAGCCGGCCACCTCGAACGCGCCGCCCATGCCGGCCAGAGCGCCGGAGATGAGCATGGTGGAGATCATGGTGCGGCTGACGTTGATGCCGCCGTACTTGGCCGCGGTGGAGTTGTAGCCCACGGCGCGCACTTCATAGCCGAAGTAGGTCTTGAAGAGCAGGATGAAGATGACCACAGCGGCGATGCAGCCGAAAAGGAAGCCGGGATGCAGCTTGGTCTTGGCGATGAGGTAAGGCATGAAGCCCTGCTCCGCGATGGTGTAGGACTGGGGCTCGGCCTGGCTCAGGTCGCGCATGGGGTTGCGGACCAGATAGCCCACCAGCTGGAGGGCGATGTAGTTGAACATGATGGTGGTGATGATCTCAGAGATGCTGAACTTGGTCTTGAGGAGACCGGGGATGAAGGCCCAGGCGGCACCGGCCAGCGCACCGGCCAGAACCATGAGGATCATCAGGAGGATACCGGGCATATAGGTGAAGGTGATGCCCACCCAGGTGGCGGCGGTACAGCCCATGATGAACTGACCTTCTGCGCCGATGTTAAAGACGCTGCCGCGGTTGCCGATGGCCACGGCGATACCGGTGAACAGAAGGGGACAGGCCTTGTTCAGGGTGTTGCCGAACACGCGGAGATTGCCGAAGGTGGCGTCCCACAGGGAGACAAAGGCCTCATTGGCCGGATAGCCGAAGGCCGTCAGCAGCAGCCAGCTGCAGATGACGGCGAAGAACACCGCCACCAGGGGTTTCCAGATGGACTGTAACAGTCCCGTCAGTTTTTCTTTCATCCTTGGACGCCTCCTCCTGCGGCAGCGTGCTGCTCCGCCTTCAGATCTTCTTGGCTCTTACCGGCCATCATCAGGCCGAGAATGCTGACGTCGACATCGGGAGAGACCTCACCCATGACGCGCCCGCCGTGCATGACCAGGATACGGTCGGAGAGGGAGAGGATCTCGTCCAGGTCGGTGGAGATGAGCAGGACCGCCTTATCCTTGGCGCGCTCCTCCACCAGCTTGGAGCGGACGAACTCGATGGCGCCGATATCCAGGCCGCGGGTGGGCTGGATGGCCAGCATGACCTTGGGGTCACGGGAGACCTCGCGGGCCAGAATGACCTTCTGCTGGTTGCCGCCGGAGAGGCCGCCGGCCAGATACTCGGGATCGTGGGGACGGATATCAAAGGCCTCCACCATCTCGACGCCGTGCTTGGTGATGGCGTGGTTGTCGGCCATGAGACCGTGGGCAAAGGGGGCCTTGCGCTGGGTGCCCATGATCAGGTTCTGCTTGATGGGGAACTGGAGGACCAGACCCTTGGTGAGGCGGTCGTCCGGGATGTGGGCCAGGCCCAGATCCAGGTGGCGGCGGATGTTGGCCTTGGTGACCGACTCGCCGTCCAGACGGATGTCGCCGTCCTCGATCTTGCGTCCGCCGACGATGGCCTCGCCCAGCTCCAGTTGGCCGTTGCCGTCGACGCCGGCGATGCCGACGATCTCACCGGCGTGGACCGCGAAGGAGATGCCGTCCACCGCGGGCAGGCCCTTGTCGTTCTTGACGCGGAGATGGTCGATCTCCAGCAGGGGCCGGCCGGGCTCCTTGGGCTCGATCTGCCGCTCCAGATGGACGTCGCGGCCCACCATCATGTGGGCCAGCTCTTCCTCGGTGGTGTCCTTGACGTTGACCGAGCCGATCACCTCGCCCAGACGCATGACGGTGACGCGGTCGGCGTAGGTCATAACCTCGCTCATCTTGTGGGTGATGAGGATGATGGAATAGCCGCTGTCGGCCAGCATCCGGATGGAGGTAAAGAGCTCTTCCACCTCGTTGGGAGTCAGAACAGCGGTGGGCTCATCCAGAATGAGGATCTTGGCCTGACGCATCAGGACCTTGAGGATCTCCACCTTCTGCTGCACGCCAACGGGGATCTGCCAAATCAGGGACTGGGGATTGACGTTGAAGCCAAACCGGTCGTTGAGCTCCTGGACCTTTTTGTCCAGCTCTTTGATGTGGTGGACGATACCCGTCTCTTTATCCATGCCGAGGAAGATGTTCTGCGTGACGGTGAGCTGGGGGATCAGCATGAAGTGCTGGTGCACCATGCCGATGCCGTGCTGAATGGCCACGCTGGGGCTGGACATGTGAACTTCTTCCCCGTTGATGAGAATATGTCCTTCGTCATGGGCGTAAAGGCCGTAAAGGATGTTCATCAGGGTGGACTTACCGGCTCCGTTTTCGCCGAGCAGCGCATGGACTTCGCCTTGCTTCAGGGTAAATTCGATGTTCTTGTTGGCACAAAAATTCCCGAAGTATTTGCAGATGCCATGCATTTCTACAACGTTCATTTTCTGGCTCCTTTCGGATTGGTTTGTTTGCCGATGGGAACACGAGCTTTTCCGTTCGAAGCGCCGGAGAACCGCAGGGACACGGTAGACAGGCTTTCCAGCAGATCGCAGATGCAGAGACAGAGGTACAAGTCCTTTGTACTACATACAACTTATGATGATTATATAAAGACAGCCTGGTAAAGTCAATATAATTTTGACAAATCTCACGAAAGGGTGTGTAGATTATGAAAAAGAAGAAACTTAAAATAGAGCATTATTCTATAAAAAAGAAGGAAAGATCGGGCAAAAAAACGCGGGAATCGCAATGGAATATTACACAAAAGAAATACATTATAACATCATAAGACTATACAGTTTAAATAAAAAAGAAACAGAAAAGACAAAAAAAGAAGAGGGCACGTCAAATCTGTTACAGAGTCATCGCATCGTAAAACAGGTTTGACGTACCCTCACAAAGGGTCAGATCGGGGGGATTTCCAGCCGGTAAGGCGGCCTTACCAGTTTTTCCGCAGGAACTTGAGGTCCAGGAACCCGCTGCGGAAATAGATGGTGGAGTGGGCCACGATCTCATGGTCGTAGTTATAGACATAGTCGTCCATCAGAAGGACTGGCTCGTGCTCGCCCAGGTGCATCAGCTCGATCACAGCGGGGGGCGGGATGACCGCGTCGATGTGGGAGAGGGTGTAGGCCATGGTGGTGTGGCAGTACTGCTCCAGGAACTGATAGTGCCCCATGTTCTGGAGCTTGAAGATGGAATCCCGGGCGGGCTCGGCAAAACGCCCGTCGATGTGGTCGGTACAGTAGGCGGCCACGACGCCGTCGATCCAGCCCAGTTTTTCGGTATTTAAATAAGAGGTAGACTCCGGACCGAAAGCGGGGTCGTTCTGGAACACGAAGCCCAGGTTCAGAGACTCGATCCGGGGGTGGTAGCCGGCCTCCTCCATGGAGCGGAAGAGCTCCGGAGCGGTATCCAGCCGGAACGCGTTGTCGGCCAGCTGCGGATTGGCAATGGTACCCTTTCCGCGCCGACGGGTGACCACACCCATTTCCTCCAGAGAGGCCAGCGCGTCACGCAGCACATTCCGGCTGATGCCCAGCCGGCGTGAGAGCTCGTCCTCATTGGGAAGTTTGAAAGGGGCGTTGTCCTGACTTGAAGTGCGGATGAGATCCAAGAGCGCACGCTTTGTTTTATAGGAGAGCTGCTTATTGTCTACCCGCAGGATATGCAACTGATCATCCATCTAGTACCACGTCCAACAAAGTTTAATTCGCCTGAGAAACATCCTTATTATACCTCCCGGACCTGTTGAATGCAAGACTATATTCAAATAAACGAAAAAAAGAAAAAATGAAACCGGAAAATAAGATAAAATAGACAATCGGAAGGTTCGTGTAGCGAAAAAATTGATTTTTGTAAATGGAAGAAATGCAGAATAGAAGGAAAGACCCTGCAAAACCGTTCGTTCTACTTTGTGAAAGTGCCGAAGAAAGAGGCTCAAAAAAATATTTGGTAGTACTAATATACTAAAAAGTCATATAAAGTGAATGAAAAGAGATAGAAGCGGAACATAAAAAAGTAAAATTAGCATTTGAAATTTAGCATATTATACAGAATTAATAAAAATGAGGGAAATCCATAAATAAAATTGACATATTAGACGGAGCGGTCTATACTGACCTTAGTACTACAAAAGACCAAGGAGAGATGATTCAGACGCGGTGACCCCAGCCGGGAACCCCAGTGAAATGAGTGTTATTGCGGAAGATATGAAATAAGGTGTTATATATCCTGTCTCTCGGCGTTCTGTAAATCCAAAAGAAGGTGGATTCGAGATGGAAAACCTCAAGTATGGAATCAACGACAAGCCAACCCTTGTAAAGACCATTCCCCTTGCGTTCCAGCACGTGCTCTCCGCTTTCGCAGGCACGCTGTCCGGCGCACTGATGCTGGCGACCGGCATGGGCATGAACAGCCAGGATACCGCCCTGGTCGTCCAGTGTGCCATGCTCATCTGTGCCGTGGCCACCATCATCCAGTCGGTAGGCATCGGCCCTCTGGGCGCCCGTCTTCCCATCGTTACCGGCGGCAGCTACACCCTGATCGCTCCCATGGTGGCCCTCTCCAAGGACATGCCCATCGGCACGGTGTTCGGATCCTCCTTTGTGGCGGCCATCGCGCTGACCGTACTCGGCCCTCTGGCGGTCAAGTATCTGCATCGCTTCTTCTCCCCCGTGGTGACCGGCAGCGCCGTGCTGGCCGTCGGTATGTGCCTGATGGGCAGCGCCTTCAGCTACATGGTCAACAACTCCGCGGACCCCGCCAATGAGCCTCAGATCTGGCTCTTCGTGGGCATCGCTCTCTTTACTCTGGTTCTCACTCTGGTGCTGGACTCCTTCACCAAGGGCTTCGTCCAGTCCTGCTCCATCCTGATCGCTATCGTCGTGGGCTACGTCCTGTGCGTGGTGCTGGGTCTGGTGGACTTCGCCAGCGTGGGCACCGCCTCCTGGCTGGCTCTGCCCAAGCCCGTGAACTTCGGCTTCGGCTTTAACTTCAGCGCCATCATCACCCTGTGCATCGTGCACATCGCCACCGTCATGGAGAACATCGGCGACACCACCGGCGTGGTCTCCGGCGTGGAGGACCGCCTGCCCACCAAGAAAGAGCTCATGCGCGCCGTCAGCGGCGACGGCCTGGGCAGTGTGTTTGCCGCCCTGTTCAACGGCCTGCCCGTGATCTCCGGCTCCCCCAACGTGGGCATCATCACCATGACCGGTGTGGGCAGCCGCTTCGTCACCCTGGCCGGCGGCATCATCATCGGCATCCTGGCCTTCTTCCCCAAGTTCGCCCAGATCCTGGCTCTGACTCCCTACCCCGTCCTGGGCGGCGTGCTCTTCGTTTCCTTCGGTACCATCGCGGCCTCCGGTATCCGCGTGATCGGCATGAGCCGTATGAGCAAGCGTGACATCACCATCCTGGCCATGGCCATCGTGGTGGGCATCGGCGGCAGCGCCGCTTCCGCCAGCCTGAGCTTCCTGCCCTCCACCGTGCTGACCCTCATCACCGGCATCCCCGGCACCGCCATGACCGCTCTGGTCCTCAACATCATCCTGCCCCGCAGCAAGGCGGACAAGGAGTTCGAGGCCAAGCAGGCCGCCGAGAACGCCCGCCTGGAGGCTGAGGCCGAGGCCAAAGTGGCCGCCCAGACCCAGAAGAGCGGCAAGAAGTAAGCATTTTGTACCGGTTCCGGCGGGCGGGACAGGGGCGGGAAACCGCCCTTGCCCGATCTGCCAAAAACAGACCCTGAAGTTTGGTTGTTTTTTTCAAAAAAACAGGCGAAAGAGATATGAAGACTGCGTGACATTTCCGATGAGATTCGGTATAATAGGGCCAGGGAACCATTAATAAGACTTATGAAGGAGAACGGGTAACTATGGAATCCATTGAACTGAAAATCAACGGAGAAGTCAAGTCGGTCCAGGTGGAGAAAAACTGGACGCTGCTCTATGTTCTGCGTGAGGTCCTGGACCTGACCGGCGCCAAATGTGGATGCAACACCGGCGACTGTGGTGCCTGTAAGGTGATCATCGACGGCGAGGCGGTCAACTCCTGCCTGGTGCTGGCCCCTAAGGCCGTGGGCAAGGACATCTGGACCATCGAGGGCCTGTCCAACGGTCCGGAGCTCCATCCCATCCAGCAGGCGTTCATCGATGCCGGCGCGGTCCAGTGCGGTTACTGCACGCCGGGCATGGTGATGTCGGCCAAGGCTCTGCTGGACAGGAACCTGGATCCCTCTGAGGAGGAGATCCGCGCCGCGATCTCCAACAACCTGTGCCGCTGCACCGGGTATGTGAAGATCGTGGAGGCCATCCGGCTGGCCGCCGAGCGCATGCGCAACGCTTAACGAGGATACAGGAAAGGACGCAAAACATATGAGCTGTGAAACTCCTACCAACGGAATGATTGGAAGCCGCCTCCCCGTGCGGGACGCACAGGTCAAGGTCACCGGTCAGCTCAAGTACGTAGCCGATATGAAGATGCCCCATATGCTGCACGCCAAGGTGCTCTTCAGCCCCGTGGCTCACGCCCGGATCAAGAGCATCGACACCAGCGAGGCGGAAGCCCTGCCCGGCGTGCGTGCGGTGGTGTGCTACAAGAACGCCCCCGACATTCCCTTCAACTGCTGCGGCGAGAACATCGACGAGAGCAAGAACGAGCGCATCTTCGACCAGGTGGTCCGCTATGTGGGCGACAAGGTGGCCGCGGTGGCCGCCGACACCGTGCAGATCGCGGAGAAGGCTCTCAAACTGATCAAGGTAGAGTATGAGGAGCTGCCCTTCTACATCGACCCGGAAGAGGCCATGAAGGAGGACGCCTATCCCATCCACGAGGGCGGCAACATCGCCGAGGTGGTCAACCTGAACCAGGGCGATGTGGATGCCGGCATGCAGGAGGCCGACCTGGTCTTTGAGGACCGGTACAGCCTGCCCGCCATCCACCACAGCGCCATCGAGACCCACGCGGCCCTGGCCTCTTACGACGCCAACGGCAAGCTCACCGTCTGGTCTCCCTCCCAGGACGCCTTCGCGGTGCGGGTCAACCTCTCCCGGCTGTTCGGGCTGAAGATGAGCCGGGTCCGTGTGGTGGCCTCCGCCATCGGCGGCGGCTTCGGCGGCAAGATCGACATGATCGTGGAGCACGTGGCGGCGCTCCTGTCCATCAAGACGGGCCGCCCGGTGCGCCTGGTCTACACCCGGCGGGAGGACATTCCCTCTTCCCACAGCCGCCATCAGATGATCGTTTACCTCAAGACCGGCGTGAAGAAGGACGGCACCGTCGTGGCCCAGGACTTCAACGTGGTCATCAATGCCGGCGCCTTCGCCGGCGGCACCTCCAGCGTGGCCTGGGCCATGGGCGGCAAGCTCTTCCGCATCATGGACACCCCCAACATCCGCTTCAAGGCCACCGAGGTCTACACCAACTGCACCTGCGGCGCGGCCATGCGCGGCTTCGGTTCGCCCCAGGAGTTCTTCGCCCAGCAGCGTCAGTTCAACAAGATCGCCAAAGAGCTGGGCATGGACCTGACCGAGTTCCTCCTCAAGAACCTGAAGGGGGAGCAGGGCATGGACCTGCGCAACAACACGCCTCTGGGCAACACCTATGCCAAGGCCTGTGTGGAAAAGGGCGCTGAGATCTTCAACTGGAAGAAGGCCCTGGAAGAGCAGGAGGCCTCCCGCAAGGAGAACGGACGCTACCGCATCGGCGTGGGCATGGCAGTGGCCGCCCACGGCAACGGCGTGTTCGGCGTCCATCCCGACACCACCGGCATCATCCTGCGGATGAATGAGGACGGCACCGTGATCCTCTCCAGCGGCTGCTGCGATATGGGCAACGGCTCGGTCTCCCTCCAGGGCCAGCTGGTGGCCGAGGTCCTGGGCATCCCCATGACCGACATCGAGTACATCCAGGCCGATACCGACGCCACCCTGTGGGATCTGGGCAACTACTCCAGCCGCGGCACCTACGTCAGCGGCGCGGCGGCGGTGAAGGCAGCCAACAGCCTGAAGAAGATGCTCCTGGAGGAGGCGGCCGACGTGCTGCCCGAGGATCCCGACCGGATCGTGTTCCACGACGGACGGGCCTGGAGCCTGAACTACCCCGACCGCTCCGCCAGCATGGCGGACCTGGCCCACCACGCCCACCACAAGAACCAGCGGGATCTGGTGGTGGCCGAGACCTTCGCCAGCCAGGCCATGGCGGTCTCCTACGGCGCCCACTTCGTCAAGACTCAGGTGGACACCGAGACCGGCGAGGTCAAGGTGCTGGACTATGTGGCGGTCCACGATGTGGGCACTCCCCTGAACCCCATGTCGGTGGAGGGCCAGATCGAGGGCGCCATCCAGATGGGCCTGGGCTATGCGCTGTGCGAGAGCATCGACCGGGACGAGAAGGGCAAGGTAAAGAACGGCACCTTCCGCACCTATCACATCTTTACGTCCACCGAAATGCCGCCCATTCGGATCGGCTTTGTGGATAAACCGGAGGAGACCGGCCCCTACGGAGGCAAGAGCATCGGCGAGTGCTCCGTGGTCCCCGCACCGGCCGCCATTGCCAACGCGGTATCCAACGCGGTGGAGGGCGACTACCATGACCTGCCTCTGCGCAAAGAGGTGGTGCTTGCGGGTCTTCCCCAGTAAGCAGCATCGAAACGCCTCGATTTCGAGGCGTTTCGGAAGAGGGACGGAGGGTTCCGTCTCCCTTCCGAGACGCCCCAAATGAATGGAAATGGAGCTGATACCATGGAATTTGAAGGAAAGGTTGCCGTCGTTACCGGCGCCGGACAGGGCCTGGGTGCAGGCTTTGCCAAGGACTTTGCCCGCCAGGGTGCCAAGGTGGTCCTGCTGGGCCGGACCCTCTCCAAGGTGGAGAAGGTGGCCGAGGAGATCAAGGCCGAGGGCGGCTGGGCGCTGGCCCTGGGCTGCGACGTGGGCGACCGGGACCAGGTGAAGGCCAGCTTTGAGCGCATCTTCGCTGAAGTGGGCGGCGTGGACATCCTGGTGAACAACGCCGCGTATCACCGCTCCCTCTCGGTGCTGGACACCAGCATGGAGGAGTGGGACAAACACATCAATTCCAATCTGAATGGTACCTTCTACTGCATCAAGGCAGTGCTCCCCGGCATGGTGGAGCGGCGCTACGGCAAGATCATCAACATCAGCTCGTCGGGCGCCAAGCTGTTCTTCCCCGGCTTCGGGGCTTACGCGGCCTCCAAGGGCGGCATCGTCTCCCTGACGCAGATCCTCTCGGAGGAGGTCAAGAACTACAACATCAACGTCAACGCCATCTATCTGGGCATGACCAATACCGAGCACACCCGGGAGCGCATCGACAGCGACCCCGCCGTCACCGTCAAGCTGGACGAGATGCTCCAGGTGGACGAGGTGTCCAAGGTGGTCTGCTTCCTGGCTTCCGATGCCGCCGCTCCCATCATGGGCGCCGCCATCGACGTATTCGGAAAGAAAGCATAAGAACGGAATAAAAAATAAGACAGAAAGAAGGTAAAACAAGATGGTCAGTACGAATCAGCGCGCCATGAAAGTGGTGGAGGAGCTGCTGGAGAACGCGGAAGCTCTGGGCTGCAAGGTGGTCAAGCTGGACTGCGGCGCTACCGTCATCGACCTGGGCCTCAACTGCCGGGGCAGCTGGCAGGCCGGCGTCCTCTTCACCCGGGCGTGCATCGGAGACCTGGGCGTGGTCAGCCTGAGTGATTTCAAGCTGAATGACCAGTACAGCTTTGCCGCCGTCAATGTCTTTATCGAGCAGCCCCTCATCGCCTGCCTGGGCTCTCAGATCGCCGGCTGGAAGCTGGGGGAGGGCGAGTTCGCCACCATCGGCTCCGGTCCCGCCCGCGGCATCGCCCACGTGGCCTCCGACTGGTACTTTGAGATGACCGACTACAAGGACGACTATGACAAGGCGGTCCTGTGCATCCAGGATGTGAAGTATCCCTCCAACGAGATCGCCCTGGAAGTGGCCAACGCCTGCCATGTCAAGCCGGAGGACACCTACATCCTGATGTCTCCCAGCACTTGTGTGGCCGCCTCCATCCAGGTCTCCGCCCGGATGCTGGAGCAGACCTGCCACAAGATGTTCGAGAAGCACTTTGACCCCGCCCAGATCGTTATGATCCGCGGCAAGGCCCCCATCGCCCCGGTGGTGAAGGATGAGCTCAAGACCATGGGCCGCATCAACGATGCTCTCATCTACGGCAGCGAGATCGAGGTGTGGGTGGACGCCGAGGACAAGGACATCGCCAAGGTCATCCACCAGCTGGCGGGCAAGACCTCTTCCCCCAACTACGGCGAGCTCTTCGAGGACGTGTTCAAGGATGCCGGCTGCGACTTCTTCTATGTGGACCACGATGTCCATTCCGTGGGCAAGATTCAGATCCACAACGTGAACACCGGCCGGGCCTACTGCGCCGGCGAGATCAACTACGAGGCGCTGGAGCGCAGCTTCCTGAACTAAGGGATCTCAGCGCGTCACCTAAAATTTTTTAGGTGAATCCGTTTGTGATACATACTACTAATTTCAATAAATAGGAGGAAACAAGATGGCACTTTCGAATGAAAGATTATTGAAGCTGTATCGTGACATGGTCATGATCCGCCGCTTTGAGGAGGTCATCGAGACCTATGCCGCCAACGGCACCGTCCCCGGCTTCGTACACCTGAGCATCGGCCAGGAGGCCTGCCAGGCCGGCGTGGTGGACTGCCTGAAGAAGACCGACTATAAGTTCCCCGATCACCGCGGACACGGCGCCATCTGCCTGTGCGGCACCGATCCCAAGCTGGTCATGGCCGAGATCTTCGGCAAGGCCACCGGCATCAACCACGGCCGCGGCGGCTCCATGCACGTCAACGACCTGGACTGCGGCAACATGGGCTTCAACGGCATCCAGGGTTCCACCATGGTCACCTGCCTGGGCACCGCTTTTAACGCTGTTTACAACCACACCGACGCCGTTACCGCCGTGTTCATGGGCGACGGCACCCTGGGTGAGGGCACCTGCCATGAGAGCATGAACATGGCCGCCACCTGGAAGCTCCCCATCATCTACTGCCTGGTGAACAACCAGTACGCCATCTCCACCAAGTACACCGAGGCTCATCCCCAGAAGCGCCTGAAGACCTGGGGCGAGGGCTACGAGGTGCCCAGCTTCTTCGTGGACGGCAACGACATCGAGGCCGTCGTGGAGGCCGTCGAGGCCGCTGTGGAGCGCGCCCGCAAGGGTGAGGGCCCCACTCTGCTGGAGTTTGACACCTACCGCTGGCAGGGCCACTTCGCCGGCGACCCCGCCGCCTACCGTCCCGAGGAGGAGGTCCAGGCCTGGAAGGATCGCGATCCTGTGAAGCTGTGCCGCAACACCATGCTGGAGCGCGGCATCTCCGAGGCCGACATCAAGAAGATCGAGGACGAGGAAGAGGAGCACGTGCAGGAGATGCTGAAGTTCTCTCTGGAGAGCCCCTATCCCGGCATCGAGACCGCTACGACCTACACTTATGCTGACAGAGAGGTGGAGACGAGATGAGCAGAGGAAAGAAGCTTTCTTACGGCATGGCCATCAACGAGGCCCTGCATCAGATCATGGAGCAGGACGAGCGCGTGTTCGTCCTGGGCGAAGACGTAGCCAAGATGGGCGGCGACTTCGGTATCACCAAGGGCATCTGGGCCAAGTGGCCTGACCGCATCAAGGACACCGCTCTGTCCGAGTCCGCCATCCTGGGCCTGTCCTGCGGCGCCGCCGTCTGCGGCCTGAAGCCCGTGCCCGAGATCATGTTCGCTGACTTCCTGGGCGTCGGCTTTGACCAGATCACCAACAACGCCGCCAAGCTGAACTACATGTATCAGGGCAAGGCCCACTGCGGCATCACCGTCCGCGCCCCCCAGGGCGGCGGCATCCGCTGCGCCTACCATCACTCCGCCTGCGTGGAGTCCTGGTTCATGAACACCCCCGGCCTGGTCATCGTGTGCCCCACCACCCCCTATGAGGCCAAGGGCCTGCTGATCTCCGCCATCAAGAGCGACAACCCCGTGCTCTTCCTGGAGCACAAGGCTCTGTACAACGTCAAGGGCGAGGTGCCCGAGGAGATGTACGAGATCCCCCTCTACGAGGCCGAGATCGAGCGCGAGGGCAGCGACGTGACCATCGTGGCCACCCAGACCATGCTGGCCAAGGCCCACAAGGCCGCCGAGGAGATGGAGAAGGAGGGCGTCAGCTGCGAGATCATCGACCTGCGCACCGTCTTCCCCTACGACAAGGACACCATCCAGAAGTCCGTCGCCAAGACCGGCCGTCTGGTCATCGCCCAGGAGGGCGTCAAGTGTGGCGGCTGGGCTGCTGAGATTTCCGCTATGATCAATGAGGACGTGTTCGAGTACCTGCGCGGTCCCGTCAAGCGCGTGACCGGTCTGGATTCTCCCATGCCCTTCTCTCCGGATCTGGAGGACTACGTCATGCCTCAGCAGGACGACGTGGTCAAGGCCATCCGCGAGGTTATGGAATATTAAGGGGAGGATACGATAATGATTACGAAATACGGTATGCCGAAGTTCGGCCTCTCCATGGAGACCGGCATCATCGGCGAGTGGCTCGTGAAAGAGGGCGACTCCGTGAAGAAGGGCGACGCCCTGGTGGAAGTGAGCACCGATAAGATCACCAACACCGGCGAGGCTCCCTGCGACGGCGTGATCCGCAAGATCATCGCTCAGGTGGACGACGAGATCCCCTGCGGCGAGACCATCTGCCTCATCGCCGACAGCATGGATGAGCCCGTGGACGGCGACGCCCCCGCCGCGGCTCCTGCCGCCGCTGAGGCCGCTCCTGCCGCTGCCCCCGCTGCGGCTCCCGCCGCCGCGCCCGCCGCTCCCGCCGGGGATGTGAAGATCACCCCCCGCGCCAAGAAGATCGCCGAGGAGAAGGGCCTGGCCTACGCCCACATCAAGGGCACCGGCCTGCTGGGCATGATCACCATCGACGACCTGAAGAAGTACGGCAAGCCTCTCTCCGAGGTGGCTGCTCCCGCCGCTCCCGCGCCCGCTGCGGCTCCCGCCCCTGTGGCCGCCCCCGCGGCTCCTGTGGCCCCCGCGCCCGCGGCCGCTCCGGCTCCTGCCGCCGCTCCCGCCCAGGTCTACAACACCGCGCCCTGCGCCGAGGGTGACGTCATCACCAAGATGACTCCCATGCAGTCCGCCGTGTGCAAGGGCATGATGAACTCCCTCCAGGGTTCCGCCCAGATCACCATCGCCACCGAGGCCGATGTGACCAACCTGGTGAAGGTGTACAAGTCCATCAAGGGCAAGTACAAGAACGCCGGCGTGAAGCTCAGCTACACCGCCATGCTCATCAAGTCCGTGGCCCAGGCTCTGGAGAACCATCCCGCCATGCGTATGACCGTGGCCGACGCCAACCACATCAAGACCACTGCCCGCATCAGCATCGGCTGCGCTGTGGACATCCCCGACGGCCTGATCGTGCCCGTCATCCGGGACGCCAACCTGAAGGACCTGCGCACCATCTGCCTGGAGCTGGCCGATCTGACCGAGCGCGCCAAGGCCGGCAAGCTCAACAGCGATGAGCTGGGCAATGCCTCCATCACCATCACCAACCTGGGCATGTTCGGCATCACCTACTTCACCCCCATCATCAACGCTCCCGAGGGCGCCATCCTGGGTGTTGGCGCGATCCTGGAGAAAATGATGGTGAAGGACGGCGGCTTCTATCCCGGCTCCGTCATGAACCTGAGCCTGACCCACGACCACCGTGTCATCAACGGCGCGCCCGCGGCCCGCTTCCTCCAGGAGGTCATCACCGGCCTGCAGGACTTCAAGTGGCTGTAAGACACGCCCCACGGAATGGCTGACGACCACCCACTGATATTGACGTGAGTACTTCCGCTCACTGAACCGAACCGGCGGCGGCCAACCCAAACTGCGGTTGGCCGCCTGCTGTCTATCCGGCTTAGATTGGCATCCCCGCATGTATACGAAACGGAAAGGATCGTCGCTATGAAGCAGATTGACCTCATTATCAAAAATGCCTACCTCATCACCATGAATGCCAAGCGGGAAGTGATTCCCAATGCCTGCATCGCGGTGGAGGGAGACAAGATCCTGGCGGTTGGAACCGATGCGCTTTTGGAGCAGTATCAGGCCGACAAAGTTATTGACGCCGCGGGCAAGTATGTCTTCCCCGGCTTTATCAGCACCCACTCCCATCTCTTCCAGACCATGCTCAAGGGTCTGGGCCGGGACAAGTTCCTCATCGACTGGCTCAACAGCTCTGTGCGGGTGGCCCTGCACAACTTCGACGAGGAGACCGTCTACTATGCCGCCCTGCTGGGCTGCATGGAGGGCATCCGCTCCGGCACCACCACTATTCTGGACTATATGTACGCCCACCCCATCGCCGGGCTGGACGACTGCGTGACCCAGGCCTTTGAGGACATCGGCATCCGCGGCGTCCTGGGCCGCGCCTTCACCAACGTGGCTTCCTTCCCGCCTGAGATCGCCTGCCCCCGTGTGGAGACCGAGCGGGACTTCTTCGACGACGTGCGCCGTCTGAACACCAAGTATCAGAACCACTCCCGCATCAGCGTGTGCATGGCCCCCGGCATCATCTGGGACCACACTGACGAGGGCTTCCGGGAGATGCGCAGCACCGCCAACGAGCTGCACATGCCCATCACCATGCACCTGGTGGAGACCCCCGACGACGATGCCTTCTCCCGTGAGCAGTACGGCGAGGACACCATCCCCCACCTGGAGAAGCTGGGCGTCCTGGGCCCCGACTTCATCGCCGTGCACTGCGTGTATATGAAGGACGAGGACCTGGATACCTTCAAGAAGTACGACGTGAAGGTCTCCCACAACCCCAACTCCAACATGGTCCTGGCCTCCGGCGTGGCCCGCATCCCCGAGATGCTGGAGAAGGGCATCACGGTCAGCCTGGCCTGCGACGGCTCGGCCAGCAACGACACCCAGAATATGCTGGAGGTCATCAAGGCGGCCAGCCTCATGCAGAAGGTCCATCACTGCAATCCCTCCCTGATGCCCGCCTCCACCGTGCTGGAGCTGGCCACCCTGGGCGGCGCCCGCACCCTGGGCCGGGAGAGCGAGCTGGGCTCCGTGGAGGCCGGCAAGAAGGCCGACTTCATCCTCTTCGATCCTCTGAGCCCCTGGTCCGCCCCCGTGTATGATCCGGTCAGCACCCTGACCTATGCCTGCAGCCCTGACAACATCAAGGCGGTGGTCATCGACGGCAAGGTGGTCATGGAGAACGGCCATATGACCACGGTGGATGAGGAGAAGGTCATCCGCGAGGCCCAGCGTCTGGGCACCAAGCTGGTGGAGAAGTCCGGCCTGGGCAACGTCCAGTGGGGCCAGAAGATGCCCCTGATGCACATTTGATCTGGTGGGAGGTAGTAAAACCATGAATAAGCTGTTCTTTTTCCAGACCCCGAAGGAAAATCTGAAGATCAACGTGGTCTTCCGGGACGAGAAGCTGCTGGAGTCCTTCAAGGCCGACTCCGCCGAGACTGAGGTCCTGCCCGACGTCCACGACTACTATACCGACATCTACTTCCCCAAGGCGCCCGCGGATCGTCCTTACACCTTCTCCTCCATCGTGCTCTCTTCCGATGGTAAGATGGCCTATCAGGACAATCCCTCCGGCCCCCTGGTGGCCAAGAACAACTTCCTGGATCCCGACGGCTCCCTGGGTGACTTCTGGGTGCTCAACGTGCTGCGCTCCTATGCCGACGGCATCATCGTGGGCGCCAACACCCTGGCCAAGGAGCCCGGCATCACCTGCCACGTCTACGACGAGGACCTGACCCGTCAGCGCCGGGAGCACCTGGGCAAGAAGCATCAGCCGGTCAGCGTGGTGGTCTCCTTTGACGCCACCGACATCCCCTTCGACCACTACACCTTCGACGTCGACCCCGCCGAGGAGCTGAAGATGGTCATCGCCACCGGTCCCGACGGACTGGACTACATCCAGAAGAAGTCCCCCCTCAAGCACGTGGTCTACGGCCCCTTCACCTGCAAGGAGGATGTGGACAAGGCGGAGCTGGCTCCCCTGGACCGGGACTACGACGTGGTCCCCGTCATCGTTACCGGCGAGGGCAAGAACCCCGACGGCCATGTGATGATGTACGTCCTCAAGAAGCTGGGCCTGGAGAAGCTGTGCGTGGAGTCTCCCTCTTACTGCGCCTACATGCTCAAGGAGCAGATGCTGGATGAGTACTTCATCAACTACTCCATGGTCTTCGTGGGCGGCACCACCACCCCCGGCTCCTTCATCTCCTACGGCCACCTGGATCACCCCCACGCCGATCTCATCTCTCTGGGTACCCACAAGAGCAACTTCCTCTTTACCCGTCAGAAGATCCGCTACAACGTCAAGCAGGAGACCGACCTCTCCGCCTACAAGTATTAAACTGAAACCATTCGTCCAAGGCGCACAGCGCCATCGGGACACCGTCCGGCGGGGAAGGCCCCGCGGAATTTGTCCTCATGAAAATTAGGAGGAAAGAAACATGAATTACGATCTGGTTGTCATCGGCGCCGGCCCCGGCGGCTATGTGGCCGCCATCCGTGCGGCCCAGCTGGGCATGAAGACTGCGATTGTGGAGAAGGACGCCTGCGGCGGCACCTGCCTCAACTACGGCTGTATCCCCACCAAGGCCCTGTACAAGAACGCCGAGGTGGTGGACGAGATCATGCACGCCGATGAGTTCGGGATCTCGGTCAAGGGCTACGACATCGACATGAAGAAGGTCCAGGCCCGCAAGGCCAAGGTGGTCAAGACCCTGTCCGGCGGCGTGGAGTTCCTGCTCAAGGCCAACAAGGTGGAGCTGGTGAAGGGCGCCGCCAAGATCCTGGCCCCCGGGAAGGTGGAGGTCAACGGCAAGGTGCTGGAGACCAAGAACATCCTCATTGCCTCCGGCTCCAAGGCCTCCAAGCCTCCCATCAAGGGCATCGACAACCCCGGCGTGCTCACCAGCAAGGAGGCGCTGGAGATGGACCACGTGCCCGGTAAGATCGTCATCATCGGCGGCGGCGTCATCGGCATCGAGTTTGCCGGCATCTACAAGGCCTTCGGCGCCGAGGTCACCATCGTGGAGTTTATGCCCAAGATCATCCCCAACATGGACAAGGAGATCACCGACCGCCTCCAGAAGCTGCTGGAGAAGAAGGGCATCCAGTTCATGGTGGGCACCAAGGTGGAGGAGATCAGCAAGAGCGGCTCCGGCCTCTCCGTCACCGTGGACAAGGACGGCACCAAGAGCAGCCTGCCCTGCGACGAGGTGCTGGTCTCCACCGGCCGCGAGCTGGACATCGAGGGCCTGAACCTGGACGGCCTGGGCATCGCCTACGACCGCAAGGGCGTCAAGGTGGATGAGAACTTCCAGACCAACGTCCCGGGCATCTACGCCATCGGCGACGTGATCGGCGGCGTGATGCTGGCCCACGTGGCTTCCGACGAGGGCAAGGTCTGCGTGGAGCGCATGGCCGGCGAGGACGCCCGGGTGGACTATGACCTGGTGCCCAGCGCCGTGTTCACCTTCCCCGAGGTGGCCAGCGTCGGCATGTCCGAGGAGCAGGTCAAGGAGAAGGGCCTGGAGTACGAGGTGGGCAAGTTCCAGTTCTCCGGCAACGGCAAGGCCCTCACCATGAACAACGCCGAGGGCATGATCAAGGTCATCGTGTCCAAGGACAAGCAGCGCATCCTGGGCGTCCACATCGTGGGCCCCAACGCCAGCGACCTGCTCACCGAGGCGGCCCTGGCCATGCGCGGCGAGTTCACCGTGGAAGAGGTGGCCAACACCATGCACGGCCATCCCACCCTGTCCGAGGCCTTTGAGGAGGCCCTGACCCTGACTCTGGGCCGCGGCATCCACAGCGCCCCCGCCAAGAAAAAGAAATAAGGCTCCGTCCGGAAAACGGCGCATTTGCCCCCGCGCAGCGGCGCCTCGCAGAGTTCCGCCGTGCGCAGACGGCGGAATGGAATGGGATCGTGGTTTCCGGCGGCGTGTACGTCGGAAACCACTCCGCTCAGGCTGCAAGTGTGCGCGCGTCAGCGCGTGCGCGCAGCGGACTGCATTTCTCTCTCAAAAATGCTTGCATTTTTGAGAGGCGTGTCGGATGTGTCCGACACGCCAGACCCCTCCGTGCAGCAGCGCGGAGGGGCCTTTGCCTACCATTGAAGGAGGAATTACCATGGAACTCAAAGTCTATGACAAGCCCCAGTTCATCGAGGAGCTGGTGTTCCGCATCGCCCCCGGACAGGTGGAGCGCTATCTGGAGCTGGAACAGGAGATCTTCTCCGAGCCCCTCTCCCACCGGGCCGGCTTCCTGGGGGCCGAGACCTGGGTGAGCAAGGACCACGAGGGGGAGGTGACCTCCCTCTACTTCTGGGAGAGCGAGGAGGCCTACCACAACCTGGATCAGGTCTGGCTGGGCGGCCAGAAGGATAAGATGGGCCAGCTCATGGGCGAGGACGCGGTCTTTGTCCGGGCGGGCCATGTGTCCGACCGCCGCTTCCGGGTGCGGGAATACCGCTGATGGCAGCCGTCCGGTCCAAGCGGGACCTGCCGCCGGAGGGGCCGCTCCCGCGGCCGGCGCCCCGGCAGTGGTGGGAGGGGGAGGAGCCGGTGGAGCTCCGCCTCACGGCCAACGCGGGGGTGCTTCTGACCTCCCGGGGGGAAAAGCTGCTGGTGGACGGACTCCACGACAGCCGCGCCCACGATTTCAGCCCGGTCGCCCCGGAGACGCTGGCGGCACTGGCGGCCGGCGCGCCCCCCTGGGACGGGATCCGCTGGCTCTTTTATACCCATCTGCACATCGACCACTTTTCCGGCCGGGAGACCATCCGCTTCCTGGAGGGAAACCGGGTGGAGAAGCTCTTCCTGCCCGCCGGGAACGGGGGACCGGGGATCGACCGGGAGGACGTGTCCGCCCTGCGCAGCTGGCTCACTCAGCGGGCCGCGCCGGTGCAGGAGCTGCGCCTTCCCGAGTACCGCAGCGTGACCTATCCGCTGGTGAGCGGGATCCGGGTGACGGCCTTCCGCTCCCTCCACGCCTCGGAGGAGTTTGAGGAGGTGGAGCACGAGTGCTTCCTCTTCGACCTGGCCGGGAAGAAGGTCCTCTTTCTGGGGGACTCCAACTACGACCGGGACTACTTCGCCACCATGCTGGACGGGGTGGAGGTGGATACGGCGGTGGTGAATCCCCTCTTTCTCACGAATCCCTCCGGACGCAGCGTGGTGCTGGAGGGGGTCCGGCCCCGCCGGGTGGTCATCGACCACATCCCCTTCCAGGAGGACGACAAGCTGCACATGCGCAAGCTGGTGGTGCGCAGCCTGGAGCGGTGGGGAGAGTCCTTTCCCCCCGTGGCGGTCCTCTGGGAAGCGGGGGACACCGTGCGCCTGTAAACCCGGAGGGCCCGGAGGGGAGAAGCGCTCCCTTCCGGGCCCTGTTTCGTCCCCGCAGATTCCTCCAGAATCCCTCATAGTACAAGCTGCCCCGCGCATAAGATGACAGCACAAGCGCGGAGAGCGCGCGTCGAATGGAGGGATCTCAATGGAACAGCGTATTGCCGACCTTCGGTGCAAGGAGATCATCAGCATCAACGACGGGACGCGGTACGGATTCGTGGGTGATGTGGAGGTAGAGCTGGACACCGGCCGGATCCGGGCCCTGGTGGTGCCGGGCCGCCTGCGGCTGTTTGGCCTGCTGGGGCGGCGGGAGGACCGGCTCTTCTCCTGGGAGAGCGTGCGCCGCTTTGGAGAGGACATCATCCTGGTGGAGGAGCATCCGAGGCGTTTGCCGGAGGAATAAATTTTTTGTTCGCCCGTTTGGTATGAAAAGCATGCTTTTTTTTCACAAACGGGAGGAAACGTCAGGAAATAGTAAAGGATGTTCCGGAAGGGGGCGCCGCCCTCCGGAATCGGGGACTTTACGACGCTAAAAGATGTGATATAATAACGGGTATAGTTTAGGAACGATTTTTAAACTTGTTAGTATGTTAAAAAATGCACGAGACAGGCTGGGGGAACTATTATGTGCGGAATCGTAGGATTTGCAGGAAAAGAGGAAGCGGCGCCCATTTTGCTGGACGGTCTGCGCCGTCTGGAATACCGGGGATATGATTCGGCCGGTGTGGCCGTCTATCACCCGGAGCGGGGCCTCCAGGTCATCAAGACCAAGGGCCGCATCCAGGCGCTGGCCGACCAGGTGGAGGCCGCCGGCGGCATGCCCGGGAGCATTGGCCTGGGGCACACCCGCTGGGCCACCCACGGAGAGCCCTCCGATGTCAACTCCCACCCCCACATGAGCCAGAACGGCCGCATTGCGGTGGTACATAACGGCATCATCGAAAATTATGCCGAGATCAAGGAATTTCTCCAGTCCACCGGCGTGCATTTTGTCTCCCAGACCGACACGGAAGTGGTGGCCCAGCTGCTGGAATACTACTATGACGGCAACATTCTGGACGCGGTCACCAAGGTGCTCCACCGGATCCAGGGGGCCTATGCCCTGGGCATCCTGTGCGCCGACTGCCCCGACCGGCTGATCGCCGCCCGGAAGGACAGCCCGCTCATCCTGGGCTTTGGGGAGGGATTCCACCTCATGGCCTCCGACGTGACGGCGGTCATCCGCCACACCCGGGAGGTCTGCTACCTGGACGACGGGGAGATCGCCGAGCTCACCCCCGACCACTGCTGGGTGTACGACGCCTATCTCCGCCCGGTGGAAAAGAAGCACCACCAGGTGGACTGGGAGATCTCCGCCGCCGAAAAGGGCGGATATGAGCACTTCATGCTCAAGGAGATCCTGGAGCAGCCCAAGGCGGTGCGGGACACCATCTCCCCCCGCATCCAGAACGGGGAAGTGGTCCTGGACGGGGTGGAGCTGGACGCGGACTATCTCCACGGTCTGGACAAGATCTATGTGATCGCCTGCGGCTCCTCCTACCATGTGGGCGTGGCGGCCAAGTACATTCTGGAAAAGTTGCTGCGCAAGCCGGTGGAGGTGGCCCTGGCCTCCGAGTTCCGGTACTGCGACCCCATCGTGAGCAGCCGGACCCTGGCCCTGGTCATCAGCCAGTCGGGCGAGACCATCGACACCCTGGCCGCCCTGCGGGAGGCCAGACGGAGAGGGGCCCGGGTCCTGTCGGTGGTGAATGTAGTGGGCTCCACCATCGCCCGGGAGTCCGACGAGGTGCTCTACACCTGGGCCGGGCCCGAGATCGCGGTGGCCACCACCAAGGCCTACTCCACCCAGCTGGCCCTGGTGGATCTGATCGCCCTGTACGCCGCCCGGCAGATGGGGACCATTCCCGAGGCGGAGTATGCCGCCGCCGTGGCCGCCCTGGAGGGGCTGCCCGAGCTGCTGGAGAAGGTCCTGGAGCAGCGGGAGCAGATCCAGTATCTGGCCTCCCTGTACTTCAACCACCCCTCGGTCTTCTTCATCGGCCGCAACCTGGATTATGCGGTGGGGCTGGAGGGCTCCCTCAAGCTCAAGGAGATCTCCTATCTCCACTCGGAGGCCTACGCCGCCGGAGAGCTCAAGCACGGCACCATCTCCCTGATCGAAAACGGGACCCTGGTGGTGGCCCTGGCCGGATACGCCCCCCTCTTTGAAAAGACCATGAGCAACGTGGTGGAGGTCAAGAGCCGGGGGGCCGACGTGCTGGGCCTGACCATGGAGGGCTTTGAGAAGCCCATGTCGGAGGCGGTCAACCACACCCTCACGGTGCCCGCGGCCCATCCCATGCTGCTCCCCTCCCTGGAGGTGGTGCCCATGCAGCTGTTTGCCTATTACGTGGCCCTGATGCACGGGTGCGACATCGACAAGCCCCGCAACCTGGCAAAATCGGTGACCGTGGAATGACGGCACGTTTTTGACAAAGCGCCCCCTCTTCCGCCGGGAAGAACGGACGTAAAAAAGATCTGGAGGTATCCTGAATCGTGAAAAGACTGCTTGCACTGACGCTGTCCCTGGCTGTGGCCGGCACCCTGACCGCCTGCGGTTCCGCGCCCTCTGACTCCTCTGCGCCCTCTGGTTCCCCCGCGCCGACCCAAGAGCAGAACTCTGCACAGCCTGTTGTGATCAATTACGGACTCTCCAACCCGTGGGATTCGCTCATGCCCTACAACAGCCCCTCGGGCAGCAACTACTCCCGCATGATTTACGATAAGATCTACGACCGGCTGGTCTTTGTCCACGCCGACGGCACCCTGACCCCCAGAGCGGCCAAGTCCTGGGAGAGCGCCGACGACGGCCTGGCGGTGATCTTCCACCTGGACGAGAAGGCCGCCTTCCACGACGGCACGCCGGTCACGGCCCAGCACTGGGTGGACAGCATCGCCCTGGTGACCAACCCCGACTGCCCCGCCCTGGGACGCTCGGCCTTCGCCGTGCTGGCCGGCACCGACAGCACCGGCGCCGCCGTGGCGGGGGAGAAGCTGGGCGCGGAGGCCCTGGACGACACCACGCTGAAGCTGACCTTCAAGAACGTGACCACGCCCGAGGACTTTTTGCTGGACAAGAACCGGGAGTTCTACGTCCTGCCCACCCATCTGCTGGAGGGGACCGACCCGTCGCAGGTGATGGAGCTGGACCTGTGGAAGGCCCCCATCGGCTCCGGCCCGTGCAAATTTGTCTCCGAGGTGGCGGGCAGCACCCTGACGCTGGAGGCCAATCCGGACTACCAGCTGGGCGCGCCCGGCTTTGACCAGCTGGTCATCACGGTGATGGACAAGTCCAGCCTCCTCACCGCCCTGATCGCCGGGGATCTGGACTACTACGGCATCGGCGGCAGCGTCACGGCGGACACCGCCCCCGCCGCCACCGAGGCCGGGCTGACCGTGCAGGAGGGCACGGTGCCCAACACCTTCTATGAGCTGATGCTCAACAACGAGACCATCTCGGATGCCCGCATCCGCCGGGCCATCGAGCTGGCCCTGGACAAGGAGCTGCTGAGCGAGCAGTCCACCGGCGGATACGGCACGGTCACCGGCACCTCGGTGCTGCCCACCTGCGCCAGCTACGCCGGAGACTACAACACCCCCTACGACGTGGAGGGGGCCAAGGAGCTGCTGACCGAGGCCGGGTATGACGGGACCACCTATACCCTGGCCTGCGCCTCCAACCGCGCGGGTCTCGCCGCCCTCATGCAGCAGGAGCTGGCCGAGGCCGGCATCACCATCACCATTGAGACAGTGGACTCCGCCACCATGTTCTCCGGCATGGCGGACGGCACCTATGACATGGGCATCGCCAGCCATACCCCCAGCGCTCTGCCCCTGTGGTTCGTGGAGAGCCGGTTCACCGAGAACAACAACATCTTCCACGTCCAGGACCTGAGCGAGGTGTCGGCCCTCATCCAGGCGGTGAAGGAGGAGACCGACCCCGATGCCCGCACCCAGGCCGTGAAGGCGCTGGAGGACTGGATGGCGGAGGAGCGTCCCTTCATCCCCCTGTGGTTCGGGACGGCCCTCCATGTGGAGTCCCCCACGGTGAGCGGCATCGAGTACACCGCAGCCAGCTTCTCCAACGAGAATGTGTGGGAGTGGGTCAAGAACTGACGGCCGGACCAGACGCCCGGCGGTGAAATTTGGAAAACCTCCGTAAGAGCCTGCGGGCTCTATGCTCCCCCACCGGGGAGCCGGAAGTGTAGGAGGAAACAATCGTGCTACATTATATCCGCAAGCGGCTTTTGACGGTGATCCCGGTCTTTTTTGGGATCACACTGTGTGTCTTTCTCTTTCTCCATCTGGGGCCGGGGACCATCGCCGACCTGATGGGGGACGGAAGTTCCTTCAACGACACGGACCGGGCGGCGCTGGAGGCCCAGCTGGGCCTGGACCAGCCCTTCCTGGTGCGCTATGGCCACTGGCTGGGGGACTTGCTCCAGGGAGATCTGGGCAGCTCCTACCAGACCGGCCGTCCGGTGGCCGAGACCATCGGACAGCGGGTGGTCCCCTCCCTGATCCTGACGGGGACGGGCGTGGTCCTGGCGGTGGCTCTGGCCATCCCCCTGGGGGTGGCGGCGGCCTGGAAGCCGGGCTCCTTCTGGGACAAGCTGGCCTCCGGGTGCGCCATGGTGAGCTTTGGAGTGCCCGGGTTCCTGCTCAGCCTGATGGCGGTCTACGTGTTCTCCATCACGCTGGGCTGGCTCCCCTCGGCCCGGATGTATACCACCGGGAGCACGGGCACCCTGCCCGACCTGCTGCGGCATCTGATCCTGCCCGCGGCGGTCATCTGCGTGAGCAATATGGGAGAGCTGGTCAAGCAGACCCGCTCAGCCTGCCTGGAGACCCTGGGGGAGGACTATATCCGCACCGCCTGGGCCAAGGGGCTGCGGGGGCGGGTGGTCATGGTGCGCCATATGTTCCGCGGCTCCCTTATCCCCATCGTGACCACCGTGCTCAGCCACATCCCCCACATCATCGGCGGCTCGGTGGTGGTGGAGCGGGTCTTCGGCTGGCCGGGGATGGGAAGCCTCATGTTCTCGGCCATCAATAACCGGGATTTCACCATCGTCATGGGCGTGACGGTGGTCATCGCCCTGACCGTGCTGTGCACCAATCTGCTGCTGGACCTGGTCTACGGACTGGTAGACCCCAGGGTCCGGTATGGGAGGTGCGGCGGATGAGGCGGGGAGGAATGGCCGGCATCTGGAGCCGGTTTTGCCAGGACCGCCGGGCGGTGGCCGGGCTGTGCATCCTGGTGGCTGAGATCCTGTGCGTGCTCCTTCTGCCCCCCCTGATGGGGCTGGAGCCCAATGTGACCGACCGCTCCGCAGGCTTCTGGGCGGCCCCCTCCGCGGCCCACTGGCTGGGCACGGACGATGTGGGCCGGGATCTGTTTGCCCGGCTGGTCTGCGGCGGGCGGATCTCCCTGCTGGTGGGCTTTGCCGCCGCCGGGATCAGCGTGGCGGTGGGCGTCCCCCTGGGGCTGCTGGCCGGATACCGCCGGGGCGCGTGGGAATTCTGGATCATGCGCTGTGCCGACGTGGTCCAGAGCTTTCCCAGCATCGTGCTGGTGCTCTGCCTGGTGGCCATGGTGGGCGCGTCGGTGTGGAACATCATTCTGGTGATCGGACTGCTGGGGTGGACCTCCATCGCCCGGCTGGTCTACGGCAACACCCTCTCCATCCGGGAGAAGGAGTATATCCTGGCGGTCCGGGCGCTGGGCGGGAGCACCGCCACCATCCTGCGGCGGAACGTCCTGCCCAACGCGGTGGCCCCGGTGTGGGCCGCGCTGGCCCTGCGGGTGGGGCGTGCCATCCTGTCCGAGTCCAGCCTGAGCTTTCTGGGCGTGGGCATCCGGACTCCCCAGGCCTCCTGGGGCAACATGATCCAGTATGCCACCAATCCCGTGGTCTTCGCGGGAAAGCCCTGGGTGTGGATCCCGCCCAGCATCTGCATCGTGGTGACGGTGTTCTGCCTCCAGTTTATCGGGGACGGCCTGCGGGACTCCATGGATCCCAAGTGGGTCCGCACCGCGGGGATGGCCGAGTCCCGCGGCGTGTGCCACGAGACGCCCGAGGAGCTGACCCAGGTGGAGCACTGCGCCGTGGAGACGGAGGAGCCCGACGGCCGGGTCTGTGCCTTTGGCCGCAAGCGGATGAAAACCCATCATTTGACCTGAGAGAAAAGCAGCGGTCCCGTTTTCGCGTGGCGAACGAGTTCGACACGCGTCTCAAAAATGCAGGCATTTTTGAGAGGGGATGCAGCCCCCTGCGTCGCACGCGCGGATGCGCGCACGCTTGTGGGCTGAGAAGTGTGTTTTCCGACGTACATGCCGCCGGAAAACACGATTTGGCTCTCTTCCGCCGTCTGCGGACGGCGGAACTCTGCGAGGCGTTTACAGTACAAAGCGCAGGAATACCATTGATCGATAGACCGAGACGGTCCCGCTTCCCAAACAGGAGGCGGGACCGCTTTTTAGTTTGCCCGGTATTCGATGTGGAGCCGTCCCCCGGGCAGCGGGATGGAGGCGGCATGGGAGCGGGGGGTGAGCCGGGTTGGGAAGGGTCCCTCCCGGGCCAGGGTGTCCATCCGGAACACCGACAGGAGCACCCCTGCCAGGAGGAAGGAGGGGATCTGCCCGGCGGGCGCGTAGGAGACAAAGGGGAGGGGGAGGACGTTGGACAGCGGGCTGCACCCCAGATTGCCCAGCCAGTAGAGGATGCCCTGGAAGAACAGGGGCCACAGGGCCGCCCAGGCCAGCAGGCGGCCGGAGGCACTTTGCAGGGCCAGAATGCGGCGGGCGCAGAGGAAGAAAAAGAGCAGGATGCACAGCAGAGCCGCCCAGAACACCACGCTCCCCATCCGGGAGGCCAGATTGGCCAGCATCAGGCTTATATCGTGGTAGAGGGCGGTGACCCGGTAGCCGGTATCCGTCCCCTGGAAGAGGGAGAGGCTGTCCCGCAGGGAGCGGAGGGTGGCGTACAGATAGCCCGCCCCGTCCCGGTCCGGGTGCAGGAAGGTCTGGAAGCGCTGGGAAAAGAGAGCGGCGTGCCGGAGGCAGAAGGCCCCGGTCAGGAGGCACGGGGGTACCCAGATTGCCAGCAGGCCGGTCCGGCGCTTCAGGGAGAAAAACCCCTGCCAGACGGCGGCGGTCAGGACCAGAAGCATGGAGGCGTAGAGGATGGCGCAGACCTCCAGCGCGGGAAAGAGGGCGGGGACCAGCGCCCCCAGGAGCATCACCGGATGGCAGAGGAGGAGGGAGGGGAGGCCCCGCCCGGGCCGGGCGCTGAGCCAGGCGGCAAAGAGGAGGGGGACAAAGAGAAAGAGGTAGAGGAGCCACCGCCCGGGTGCGCCGGGGAGGGCAGACCGGGAGAGCGGGGCAGTGAGGCACGCGGCGGCGAAGGCCAGGACCAGCAGCAGGAAGCAGAGGGGGACCCACCGCCGCCCCTTCCGCAGCAGGCGGGGATAGTCACACAGCCAGACCGCCCCCATGCCCAAGAGGCCCAGGGAGATTCCCAGATACTGCTCCGGCCCATTGTAAAAGTGCGAGTTGGTAAATCCGTGCAGCACAAGGCCCACAAACACGATTCCCACCAGAAAGAGGACGATCTCCCAGCGGGTTTGGGGCCGGTGCAGGCGGTCCAGCTCCCGACCCACCGCCACCGGGTCCCCCATCTCTTCCACCGCCCGGGCGGCGGCCTCCTCCGGGGAGAGCCCCTGGTCCAGGAAGTCCCCCTCCTGGTCGGCAATGTGGTCGGAGAGCTCCCGGAGGAGATAGGTGCGGGCCCGGCCCCAGCGGATCTCCCGGCCTACGGAGTGAAGGTAAGTCCGGATCACATCACGCTCCACACAGGGCACCTCCTTCCAGTACGCCCCGCACCGCGTCGGCGTAGGCATTCCACTCGGATTTCTGCTCCTCCAGGGCGGCGCGGCCCTGGGGGGTGATGCGGTAGTAGCGGCGCACCCGGCTCCCCGGCGCGCCATCGTCGTAAGAGCTGACCCAGCCCTGCTGCTCCAGGGTATGGAGCAGGGGATAGAGAGTCCCCGCCTTGAGTGCAAAGACCTGGTTGGAGCGCAGGCGGAGGGCCTCGATCATCTGATAGCCGTACATGTCCTGTCCGGCCAGAAGGGCCAGCAGCAGCATACCCAGCCCGCCCGGACCGTGCTTTTCCCGGGGCATATGCATTCCTCCCTGATAGATAGATTATCTACATAAAATTATAGATAGATCATCTATCTATGTCAAGAGGGCGGTGAGGCTGATCTGGAGGAACGGGCCGAAACAGAAAACTGGGACCGCTCGCATCCGAGCGGTCCCAGTGGCGCAGAGACAGGAGAACGGGATGGGGGAACGCGGTGTACGGTCCCTTAAAATCCCATGTTGCTGGACAGGTCGTCGGCCAGATTTCCCATGTTGCGCATAGCCTTGCGGGCGGTGCGCTTGAGGTCCTTTTTCTTGGGAGCCATGGCCATGCTCAGTGCGGCGCCGGCCACCATGCCCAGGCCCATCAGGCCCATACCGCCGAGAACGGGATGATGATTCATATGGTTTACCTCCTTACTTGAGTCTGCTGTTATTCTTCCCGAAAACCAGCAAAAATGCGTTGCTAAATCCTGAAAGTCACGGTATAATAAAAATGGATTTCCGGGCGATGGTGCGCCCGGAGGACCTTCATTCAGACAGGAACCGGATGCGGCCCCCAGGGGCGGTCCGGAGCAAGGGGCGGGGGAGGAACCTGGTCCCTTTTTCTATGTTCAAACGACCAGATTAATATGGTATCAAACGGGATACTGATCATGAGAAAGGAGTGATGGCGTGAAGCTGTTGATTCAACAGGGACGCCTGGTGGACCCGGTGAGCGGGATCGGCGGCGTCATGGACGTCCTGGTCGAGGATGGGAAGATCGCGGTCCTGGGCAGCGACATCCGTGATCCGGAGGCCGAGGTGCTGGACGCCCGCGGATTGACCATCTGTGCCGGCCTGGTGGATATGCACGTCCACCTGCGGGACCCGGGACAGGAGTATAAGGAGACCATCGAGACCGGCACCCGGGCGGCCGCCCGGGGAGGCTTTACCTCGGTGGCCTGTATGCCCAATACCCGTCCGGCCATTGACTGCGCGGAGCAGATTTCCTATGTCAAGCGCAAGGCGGAGGAGGCCTGCGGGGTCAACGTCTGGCCCATCGGCGCGGTGAGCCAGGGGGAGAAGGGCGAGGCCCTCACCGATTTTGAGGAGCTCAAGCAGGCGGGCGCGGTGGCCCTCTCGGACGACGGGATGCCGGTGCAGAACGCCAATCTCATGCGGGACGCCCTCATCCTGGCCCACCGGCAGGACCTGACCGTCCTCTCCCACTGCGAGGACGCCGACATGGTGAAAAACTATGCCGTCAACGAGGGACGGGTCTCCCGGCAGCTGCGTCTGCCCGGCCGTCCCGCCATTGCGGAGGAGATCATGGTGGCCCGGGACGCCATGCTGGCGGAGGAGACCGGCGCAGCCGTCCACATCTGCCACATCAGCACGGCCAAGGCGGTGGCCATCGTGCGCCGCTACAAGAAGAAGGGGGTCCACATCACCTGTGAGACCTGCCCCCAGTATTTCTCCCTCACCGAGGACGAGGTGCTGGAGCAGGGAGCCATGGCCCGGGTGAATCCCCCTCTGCGCACCCGCGCCGATGTGGAGGCCATCATTGAGGGCCTCAAGGACGGCACCATCGACGCCATTGCCACTGACCACGCCCCCCACTCCGCCGAGGAGAAGGCCCGCCTTCTGGAGGAGGCCCCCAGCGGCATGGTGGGCCTGGAGACCGCTCTGGGCGTGACCCTGACCTACCTCTACCACACCAAGCACATGCCCCTGTCCGATATCCTGCGGAAGATGACCCTGAACCCGGCCTGCATCCTGCGGATCAACAAGGGCCGTCTCGCCATCGGCGGGGACGCCGACATGGTGATCTTCGATCCCGATGAGGAGTGGACGGTGGACCCGGAGCAGTTTGCCTCCAAGGGCCGCAACACGCCCTTCAGCGGCCACAAGCTCAAGGGCAAGGTAAAGTATACCATCGTGGGCGGGAAGATCGTCTACCAGGACGCGTAAGCCCGGCAGATCCCGCCCCGGAAGAGAGAAAATAGAACAGAAGGAGAACATTCACATGTCTTTTGATGCACTTCAGGAGAAGATCCTTGCGGTAAAGAACCCCACCGTGGCCGGCCTGGACCCCAAGCCCGAGTATGTGCCTGAGCACATCCGCAAGGCCGCCTACGCCGCCCACGGCGAGACCCTGGCCGGCGCCGCCGAGGCCATCTGGCAGTTCAACAAGGGCCTGATCGACGCCCTGTGCGACATCGTCCCCTCGGTCAAGCCCCAGAGCGCCTACTATGAGCGCCTGGGCTGGCGTGGCATGGAGGTCATGGAGCGCACCATCCGCTACGCCAAGGAGAAGGGCATGTACGTCATCGCCGACATCAAGCGGGGCGACATCGGCTCCACCGCGGAGGCCTACAGCGACGGCTGGCTGGGCGCCACTCAGGTGGGCGAGCAGAGCTGCACCGTGTTTGACGCCGACTGTGTGACCCTCAACGGCTACATGGGCGCCGACAGCGTCAATCCCTTCCTGAACACCTGCAAGGAGTATGGAAAGAGCTGCTTCGTGCTGGTCAAGACCTCCAACCCCGGCTCCGGCGAGCTGCAGAACGTCTCCGCCGGGGAGAACGACACGGTCTACGGTCTGATGGCCGACCTCATCGAGAAGTGGGGCGCGGGCACCGAGGGCAAGTACGGCTACACCATGGCCGGTGCGGTGGCAGGCGCCACCCATCCCGAGGAGCTGCGGCAGATCCGTGCCCGGATGCCCCACACCTTCCTGCTGGTGCCCGGCTACGGCGCTCAGGGCGGCACCGCCGAGGATGTGCAGTACGCCTTCCACCAGGGCGGCAAGGGCGCCATCGTCAACTCCTCCCGCGGCATCATCTGCGCCTGGAAGAAGACGGGCCACAACGGCGAGGACTACCAGGAGGCCGCCCGCAACGCCGCCATCGCCATGCGGGACGACATCTGCCGTTTCATCACCATCGAATAAAGAGGCAAAGAGAGCGCCATTCTGCGGAAGGAGCGTGTGCATATGGAATGTCCCATCTGTCACAGAGCCATGGAGCCCGGGAGCGTGAAGCTCCGGACGCTGGGGGGATTTATGAGCAGCCGGACCACCCTCACATGGTATCCCCGGAAGGCATCCGAGAAGCGCGGACTGGGCGCCATCCTGCCCGCCGTGGGGAAGCAGCTGTCCGTCATCAGCGGGATGCAGAGCCAGACCTGTCCCGACGCCTGGTACTGCCCGGCCTGCGGGCACGTGATGGCGCTCTTTTCCGCCGATCCATGAACATAACATAGAAGAGACAAGGGCGTGATACCAATGAAAGTGGAACGCAAGTGTAAGATTGTATCCAAGGAGTGGCTCAACCAGGACGCGGTGTATATGGTCCTGGAGGTGGGCGACATGGTGCGCACTTCCTGCAAGGGACCGGGCCAGTTCGTCCATGTGAAGTGCGGCGACGGCCTGCTGCTGCGCCGTCCCATCTCGGTGTGCTCCTGTATGGAGGACGAGCCGGAGGACACCCTGGCCATCGCCTTTGAGGTGCGGGGCGAGGGCACCGCGTGGCTCTCTGAGCGCCAGGTGGGAGATACCCTGGATGTGCTGGGCCTGCTGGGCAACGGATTCCAGGTCCGGCCTGAGGGCCGCTACCTGCTGGTGGGCGGCGGCATCGGCATCCCCCCCATGCGGGGCTGCGCCCAGTACACCCAGGGCCGCTCCACCGCCATCCTGGGCGGCCGGTCGGCGGACAAGGTCATCCTGCAAAACTGCTTCCAGGACGAGTGCGCCAAGGTGCTCGTCGCCACCGACGACGGCTCCCTGGGCTACCACGGCTTTGTGGACGCCCTGGTGCGCCAGGAGCTGAGCGAGGACAAAAACTACGACGCGGTGCTGGCCTGCGGCCCCAAGCCCATGCTGCGCAACGTGGCGAAGGTGGCCGAGGAGTTCGGCGTGCCCTGCCAGGTCTCCATGGAGGAGCGGATGGGCTGCGGCGTGGGCGCCTGCCTGGTGTGCGTGTGCGACATGAAGGACGGCACCCGCAAGCACGCCTGCAAGGACGGCCCGGTGTTTGATTCCAAGGAGGTGGACTGGGATGCATAATGTGGATCTGTCGGTCACCCTGGCCGGGATGACCATGAAAAACCCGGTGGTGGTGGCCTCCGGTACCTTCGGCTTCGGCCGGGAGTACGGGGAGTTCTATGACCTCTCGGAACTGGGCGGCATCTGCGCCAAGGGCCTGACCCTCCACCGGCGGGAGGGCAACCCCGGTCCCCGCATCGCCGAGACCCCTATGGGCATCCTCAACTCCGTGGGCCTTCAGAACCCCGGTGTGGACGCCTTTATCGCCACTGAGCTCCCCTTCCTGCGGCAGTATGACGTGAAGGTCATCGCCAACATCTCGGGCAACAGCCCCGAGGAGTACGGCGTGATGTGCGAGAAGCTGGCCGAGGCCGGGGTGGATATGATCGAGGTCAACATCTCCTGCCCCAATGTAAAGGCGGGGGGCCTGGCCTACGGCACCCGGCCCGAGCTGGCCGCCGAGGTCACCGAGGTGGCCAAGGCCCACGCCGGGCAGGTGCCCGTGATGGTAAAGCTCTCCCCCAACGTCACCGACATCACCGAGATCGCCCGGGCGGTGGAGGGCGCGGGGGCGGACGCCCTCTCCCTCATCAACACCCTGCGGGGCATGCGGATCGACGTGAACACCCGCCGCCCCATCCTGAAGATGAACACCGGCGGCATGTCCGGTCCCGCCGTGCTCCCCGTTGCGGTGCGCATGGTGTGGGAGGTCTCCAACGCCGTCAAGATCCCCGTGCTGGGCATGGGCGGCGTCTCCAAGGGCGAGGACGCGGCCCAGATGATGCTGGCCGGCGCCACCGCCGTGGCGGTGGGTACCGCCTGCTTTGCCGATCCCTACGCCCCGCTCAAGGTGCGGGACGGCCTGGCTGAGATCGCCGCCAGGCAGGGACTCTCCGCCGTGTCGGAGCTCACCGGCGGCGTAAAGCCCTGGTAAGACGCGGAGAGGAGGCGCGGAACATGGAGGACCACTACTATGTATCCCTGAGCCTGGAGGAGTGCATCGACCGGGTCCACGCCGCCGTCACCGGCAGCATCACCGGCGAGCTCATCGACCGGTATGAGGTCCCCCATCCCAAGGGCGGGACCTGCGTGGTGCTGGTCTACGAGAAGCACTACTGGCGGGCGGGCAACCGCCTCACCCTCACCGTGGTGCTGGACGACTTTGCCGGAACCGACGTGACGCAGGTCCACTGTGCCGGCGGGGGCGGGGGCGAGGGCCTGTTCCGCTTTGACTGGGGCGCGGCGGGCAGCTTTGAGGACGCCGTCCACCGTGCCCTGGAGGCATACCGGCTCTGAGGCCGGAGAGACTGAGAGAGGGGGAGGAGTCCCATGGCTTGTACACTGTATATCGTCCGCCACGCCGAGGCGGAGGGGAATCTCTACCGCCGCATCCACGGCTGGTATGATTCCCTCATCACCGACAACGGCTATCGCCAGATCGCCGCGCTGGAGGAGCGCTTCCGGGACATTCCGGTGGACGCGGTGTACTCCAGCGATCTCTTCCGCACCAAGACGACCGCCGGGGCCATCTACCGCCCCAAGGGGCTGGCGCTCCAGACCCGGGCCGACCTGCGGGAGCTCTCCATGGGCGTGTGGGAGGACCACACCTGGGGCGAGGTGGCCCACTTCCAGCCGGAGCACTATCTCCGGTACAGCACCTGTGACCCCGGGTGGAAGAACGAGGGGGGCGAGTCCCGGCAGGAGGGCCGCCGCCGCATCCGCGCCGCCATCCTGGACATTGCCGCCCGGCATCCGGGCGAACAGGTGGCCGTGGTCTGCCACGGGGACATCATCCGCTGTCTCCAGGCCGAGGTGCTGGGGGTGCCGGTGGAGGAGATGCCCTCCCTGGGGCACTGCGACAACACCGGCGTGACCGCCCTGCGGGTGGAGGGAGAGCGGATGGAGCTCCTCTTCCAGAACGACAACTCCCACCTGCCGGAGGAGTGCTCCACCCTGGCCCGCCAGCGGTGGTGGAAGGACGTGCGCAACACCATGGGGGACGCCAACTTCTGGTTCCGTCCCCTCACCGCTGCGGATGAGGCCTTTTACTGCTCCCTCCACCGGGAGACCTGGACCGGGCTGTACGGCGCCGAGTCCGGCTATGACGCGGGAGCCTTCTTCCGGGACGCGCTGGAGTGGGCCGGGCGGGATGCCCGGGCGGTGAGCGTGGCTATGCTGCGGGAGGAGGCGGCCGGGATGGTACAGCTGGACCTCGCCCGGGATGAGGCCCAGGGGGCGGGCCACATCCGCTTCCTGGCCCTGGCCCCCGAGCGGCGGGGGAAGGGGCTGGCCCCCCAGCTCCTGGGGCAGGCCGTGTCGGTCTACCGGGGCATGGGCCGGGACCGGCTGCGCCTGCTGTGCGCGCCGAAAAATGAGCGGGCCCGGCGGTTCTATGACCGCCACGGCTTCCGCACCATCGCGGCTCAGCCCGGACACCGGGGGAGTCTGGATCAGATGGAAAAATACATCGGCTATCGTCCGGACGCCCGGGGAGGGCTCCTCTGACGGGGCCCATTTTAAGACAAGACGAGGTTTTTATGAATCAGTTTTTACCCGTATCCAAAGAGGAAATGGTGGAGCGCGGCTGGTACTGGTATGACTTTCTGGTCATCACTGGCGACGCCTATGTGGACCACCCCACCTTCGGCCCGGCCATCATCTCCCGGGTGCTGGAGGCGGAGGGCTACCGGGTGGCCGTGCTGGCCCAGCCCGACTGGCACAGCGCCGACGCCTTTGCCGCCATGGGGCGTCCCCGGCTGGGAGTGCTCCTCTCGGCGGGCAACATCGACTCCATGGTGGCCCACTACACCGCCGCCAAGCGCCGCCGGCACGACGACGCCTATTCCCCCGGCAATCAGGCCGGACGCCGTCCCGACCGGGCCACCATCGTCTACTCCAACCGGGTGCGGGAGGCCTTTAGGGACATCCCCCTCATCATCGGCGGCCTGGAGGCGTCCCTGCGCCGGTATGCCCACTACGACTACTGGGAGGACAAGGTGCGCCGCTCCATCCTGGTGGACAGCCAGGCCGACCTTCTGACCTACGGCATGGGCGAGCGGGCTACCCGGGAGATCGCCAGGCGGCTGGCGAAAAAGGAGCCCATCTCCTCCATCACCGATGTGAAGGGCACCTGCTTCCTGGCCCGCAGCGCCGATGCGTGCGCCTATCCCAAGGTGGAGGTGGCCTCCTTTGAGGAGGTGGCCCGGGACAAGCGGGCCTACGCCCTGGCCAACCAGGTGGAGTATGAGGAGCACGACCCCATCCGGGGCCGGGCCATCGTCCAGCGCCACGGGGATGCCTATGTCATCGCCAACCCGCCCGCCATGCCCCTGAATACGGCGGAGCTGGACGCGGTGGCGGAGCTCCCCTATGTGCGGGAGCCCCATCCCATGTACGATGCCATGGGCGGCGTGCCCGCCATCGAGGAGGTGCGCTTCTCGGTGGCCCACAACCGGGGCTGCTTCGGGGCGTGCAACTTCTGCTCCCTGGCCTTCCACCAGGGGCGGATGATCACCTCCCGCAGCCATGAGAGCGTCATCCGGGAGGTGGAGATGCTCACGAAGCATCCGGGCTTCAAGGGCTATATCCACGACGTGGGCGGCCCCACCGCCAACTTCCGCCACCCCTCCTGCGCCAAGCAGCTGGAGCACGGCCTGTGCAAAAAGCGGGCCTGTCTGGCCCCCACGCCCTGCCCCAACCTGGACGCTGACCACAGCGACTATTTAAAGCTCCTGCGGGAGCTGCGCGCCATCCCGGGCATCAAGAAGATCTTCATCCGCTCGGGCATACGCTTTGACTATATGCTGGAGGACAAGAACGGGGAGTTCTTTGCCGAGCTGGTCAAGCACCATGTCTCCGGCCAGCTCAAGGTGGCCCCGGAGCACTGCGTCAACGGCGTGCTGGACTATATGGGCAAGCCCCATATCCAGGTCTATGAGAAGTTCAAGCAGAAGTACGACCGCCTGAACCAGAAGTACGGCAAGGAGCAGTATGTGGTGCCCTACCTCATGTCCTCCCATCCGGGATGTACCCTTCAGGACGCGGTGAAGCTGGCCGAGTGGCTCAACAAGACCGGACGCCAGCCCGAGCAGGTCCAGGATTTCTATCCCACGCCGGGCACCCTGTCCACCTGCATGTACTATACCGGCATCGATCCCCGCACCATGGAGCCGGTCTATGTTCCCACCGATCCCCACGACAAGGCCATGCAGCGGGCGCTCATGCAGTGGAAGCGCCCGGACAAGCGCCCCCTGGTACTGGAGGCCCTGCGGAAGGCGGGCCGGGAGGATCTCATCGGCTATGGGAAGGAGTGCCTGCTCCGTCCCGTCCACGGAGCGCCTGCCGGCGGACCGCCGGAGGGCCGGAAGAGCGCCGGGAAGGGCCGCGCCGGGGAGAAGAGCCGGGGCGGCAAGCCCAAGCTCAAGCAGGCGGGCCTCCGGGTGGAGCACAACGAGTCCCACGCCAAGCGAAAGGCCGGCTGGGCCAAACCCAAGAGCAAGAAGAACGCCAAGCCCGGAAAGGGCCGTTAAGCGCGTGTCAATGGAAAGGCCGCCGCGAAACCATTTTGGTTTCGCGGCGGCCTTCAGCGTGTCGAACAAGTTCGACACGCTTCTCAAAAATGCTTGCATTTTTTCGAGGGGATGCAGGCCTCGGCGCGCACTCGCTTTCGCTCGCACACTTGTGGCCTGAGAAGAGTGTTTTCCGACGTACACGCCGCCGGAAAACACGATTTGACCCTCTTCCGCCGTCTGTGGACGGCGGAACTCTGCGAGGCTCTTGCAGCACAAATCGCAGAAATACACGTTATTTTGACAGTCTGAGGCCGCGAAACCAACAACGGTTTCGCGGCCTCTTTGCGTCAGGTGTGGTTTCCCTGGATGACGGCCAGGAACTGCTTGCCGTACTGGGCCAGCTTGTGGCTGCCCACGCCGGGGACCCGCTCCATCTCGGAGAGGGTGGCGGGCTTGCGGGCCGCCATCTCCCGCAGGGTGCGGTCGGTGAAGATGACGTAGGCGGGCAGACTCTTTTTCCGGGCCAGCTCTCCCCGCAGGGCCCGCAGGTTCTGGAAGAGGGTCTCGTCCACCGGTCCTCCGGGGAGGGGCTGAGGCCGCTCCCGGCGGGCGGTACGGGACTGTCCGGCCTTCATGCGCATGGTGACCTGCGTACTTCCGGCGGAGAGCTCCCGGGCCCGGGGACCCTGGGAAAGGACGGGGTAGTCCCCGTCGCTGAGGGCCAGATACCCCTGGTCCACCAGGTGGCGGATCTGGGCCTTGACCTGCTCCACCTTCCGGTGGGACAGGAGCCCGAAGGAGCGCCGCCGGTCCAGATCCCAGCGGAGGGTGCGCTCGTTCTCCCGGCCGCAGAGAAGGTCTGCGATGGTGGTCACGCCGAAGCGCCCGCCGCACTCATCCACGGCGGAGAGGATGGCCCGGGCCTCCTTGGTGATGTCCACATCCTCCCATCCCTCGGTGCAGTTGGAACAGTGGCCGCAGGAGGGGGACGGGGGCTCCTCCCCAAAGTAGCGGAGGATGAAATGGCGCAGGCAGTCGTTGGTGGTGGCGTAGAAGGTCATGGTCTTGAGCCGGTCCATCTGCCGCTGGCGCAGGGCGGAGAGGGCCTCCTCCTCCACCCCCTCGGGGGCCTGGGACTGGTCGATGAGGTAGCGGTTCGTGATCACGTCCCGCCCGCTGTACAGGAGGATGCAGTCGGCGGGACTGCCGTCCCGTCCGGCCCGGCCCGCCTCCTGGTAGTACCCTTCCAGATCCAGGGGCATGTTGTAGTGGACCACATAGCGGACGTTGGATTTGTCGATGCCCATGCCGAAGGCGTTGGTGGCCACCATGACGGGGCACTCGTCGGTGGCAAAGGCGTCCTGGTTGGCCTGCCGTTCCTCGGGGCTCAGTCCGGCGTGATAGCGGGTGGCGGCCACGCCGTGGGCCTGGAGAAAGGCGCAGACCTCCTCCACCGCCTTGCGGGTGGAGCAGTAGACCACGCCGCTCTCATTCTGCCGCCGCAGGAGGATGGAGAGGAGCTCGTCCTTCCGGTTCTGGGGATGGCGCACCTCGAAATAGAGGTTTTTCCGGTCAAAGCCGGTGGTGGTGGTCACCGGGTCCTGGAGGGAGAGCTTTTGCAGGATGTCCTCCCGCACCTCGGGGGTGGCGGTGGCGGTAAAGGCTCCCAGGGCGGGGCGCTTGGGCAGGGAATCCAGAAAGGCGGGGATCTTCAGATAGCTGGGCCGGAAGTCGGTGCCCCACTGGGAGACGCAGTGGGCCTCGTCCACCGCCACCATGGAGATCTGGGCCTGCTGGGCGAAGCGGAGAAAGCCGGGGCTCTCCAGCCGCTCGGGGGCCACATAGATGATCTTATAGCGGCCCTGCCAGGCCCGCTCCAGGGCCAGGGCATACTGCCGCTCGGTGAGGGAGCGGTTGAGATAGGCCGCCGGGATGCCGGCCTGCACCAGGCTCCCCACCTGGTCCTTCATCAGGGAGATGAGGGGGGAGATCACCAGCGCCACTCCCGGGAGCATGATGGCCGGGAGCTGGAAGCACAGGGATTTGCCCGCGCCGGTGGGCATGATGGAGAGCACGTCCCGCCCCTCCAGCAGGGCGTCCACCGCCCGCTCCTGGCCGGGAAGAAAGCCGCGGTATCCAAAATAGGCCTGGAGCATCTCCAGTTTATAGGACATGGGGGACCCCTCCTGTCTGCACTCGAACAATCGTTGCTATTGTAGCACAGATCGCGCCCCGAGACAACGGGGGAGGAAATTGCAAATGCCCTTTTACCATTTAGACTGATTTCGATGAAATGGGAATTCTATGTTCCAAATCGGAAGGGGTACAGATAAAAACCTCCACGAGATTTTCAATGCCTCGTGGAGGTTCTCTTCACATGGTCCTCAGAAAGTAATATTCACAACTTCGGTATCCACAATGGTTTCCCAGTTCTCGAAGTCGAACACATGGAACGACAATTCCACATCATTGATTGCCGTGATGTCGTTTTCACTCAGATCGGATTCCATAAATGTGATGGTATCCACCGCTTTCTTTCCTGCAACCACATTGCAGGAGAACATAGCATTCACCATAAAACCGTTGATGGATACGTCCCTGGTCTGCACCGTGATATCCTTGTCGCTGTTGTTTTCCATATAAACTACGATGCTTGGGCCAAAGATGGATTCATCCTCTGCAAGGCCCTTGATGACAATTTTTACACCATTTCCATCATAGGCTAAACTGCCGCTGTCGTCAAAAGTGTATTCATAAGTATCCGCGATGGAAGTTTTAAGCTGGATTGCATCGGTATCGAGGTAGGTCTCCCATTCGGCCGTATCAAAGATGTGGAATGCAATCTCCATATCAGCGATTGCATCAATACCGCAGGCTTCAAAACTTGATGCCGCAAAAATTAAACTGTCGTTGGCTTTTTTGCCATTCACAACATCCACAGACATCATCGTTTCTGCCATGTATCCGTTCACGCAGGCATTTTTACATTGAAAGGTTAAGTCTTTACCGGAATTGTTCTCAATAAGGAGTTTAATCTCCGGTCCAAAGATTCCGTCCATTTCGAGGCTTTTTGCTGTGATTTTTACTCCGGATTCCTCCAGAAGTACCGTTTCAGGAATCGTCACTTCTTCCGGCTCCGTTTTTCCTGCCTGCTCGCTCGGCTGTGCTTCTGCACCGCTGTTTCCAGTCGTAACAGAGGAAGCGTCTTTGATTTCTCCACCGGAAGAATCTCCGCAGGCGGCGAAGGACATCACGATGACGAGGGAAAGGATAGCGGCTAAAACTCTTTTCATGTTCTCTTCTCCTTTACTTTGCATCTTGTGGCATGAAAATAACTCCAATATTACCAGACAAACATACAGCTCAGCATTTCTTTTCTCGCCACATTTGGGTTCAGTATACCAAGTTTAAAAATATATGTCAATAATCGTATATATGAATTATCGTATATATTAAAAATCGCACATACCTCCTATACTTCATAGTAATAGGAGGTACTGGTAGATGATCAGCTATGAACCGTTATTTCGGACAATGAAGGAAAAGGGGATCACATCCTATCGTTTGGGAAAAATGGGATTTCCCTTATCGAATTATTATGCTATGAAGCGTGGTGAGAATATATCTACACACACATTAAACCAGTTATGTAAATTACTTCAATGCAAAGTAGAAGATATATTGGAATATTTAGACGAAGAATGAACTGCGGATATGGGGAGTGATCCTGTATCTGTGGTTTTTTTATATCGTAAAATATGACTTGAGTGCACCTGTTGGAGCATATTTGGACCCTAAATCAGGATTTTACAAATCCGGGCAAATAGGATATAATAAAGTGTTATAAATCCCTATAATTCCCTATAAGACCTAGATTCTGAGGTGCTTGCGTGAAAAAAACTTACCTGGCAGGCCTGGCGGCCTGCGCACTCCTGCTGACCTCCTGCGCGCCTGCGGGGGAGGGGAAGCAGGATCTGCCCACCGTAGCGGCCACCACCTGGCCGGTCTACTGCTTTGCCTCCGCGGTGGCGGAGGGCGTGGAGGAGATCCGGGTGGTGCCGGTGGTGAATCAGCCCATGAGCTGTCTCCATGACTATACCTTGTCCATCCGGGACATGAAGGCCCTGGACGGGGCCGACCTGATCCTGGAAAACGGCGTGGAGATGGAGGACTTCATGGCGGATGCCGTGGCCGCGTCCAGAACGCCGGTGGTGGACTGCTCCGCCGGTGTGGAGCTGCGCCACCTGGACGAGGACGAGGAGGGCCATGTCCACGAGGAACACGAGAGCCATGACCACGGCGAGTATGACCCCCACATCTGGATGGACCCGGAGCGGGCCGCCGTGATGACCGGGACCATCGCCCAGGCCCTGGCCCAGTGGGACCCGGACCATGCCGAGACCTACTATACCAACGCCCAGGCGGCCCAGGAGAAGCTGTGCGCTCTGGCGGAGGAGGGGCGGGAGACCCTGTCCGGCCTGACCAATCGGGAGCTCATCACCTTCCACGACGGCTTTGGCTATTTTGCCGAGGCCTTTGACCTGCACATCCTCAAGGCCATTGAGGAGGAGGAGGGGAGCGAGACCTCCGCCCGGGAGTTCAAGGAGCTGGTGGAGCTCATCCGCGCCGAGGAGATCCCGGCGGTCTTCACCGAGGTCAACGGCTCGGACGCCACGGCCCGGGCGCTCTCCCGGGAGACAGGGGTGACCAGCGCCCCCCTCACCATGATCATGAGCGGAGAGGGGAGCGGCCTGGACCCCTACCTGGAGGCCATGGAATCCAATCTTGAGACCATTTTGGAGGCACTTGCATGAGCGTACAGAAACATCAGAATGCCGGAGAGGGGTGCACGGGCGCCTGCTGTCTCCGGCTGGACAAGCTGGGGGTGGACATCGGCGGAGACTCCATTCTCCACGACGTGAGCTTCCACCTCCACTGCGGGGAGATCGTGGCCCTCATCGGGCCCAACGGCGCGGGAAAGAGCTCTCTATTCCGGGCCATCCTGGGGCAGATCGGCCACACCGGCAGCATCGACTTCCAGCAGGCCGGCGGGAGCCGGACCCGCCCCCTCATCGGCTATGTGCCCCAGAGCCCCAGCTTTGACCGGGGGGACCCGGTGAGCGTGCTGGACTTTTTTGCGGCGGCCATCTCGGACTGGCCGGTCTTTCTGCCCACACCCCGCCGGCTGCGGGAGCGGGTGCGCGGCTGTCTGGAGCGGGTCCACGGGGCCTCCCTCATCGACAAGCGCCTGGGGGCCCTCTCGGGCGGTGAGCTCCAGCGGGTGCTGCTGGCCCTGGCGCTGGAGCCGCTGCCCCACATCCTGATCCTGGACGAGCCCCTCTCCGGCGTGGACATCGACGGGGAGCGGCAGCTCCTGGACATGCTGGATGAGATCCGGCGCAGCTATGATCTCTCCATCCTCCTCTCCACCCACGACTTTGCCACCCTGGAGCAGTTTGCCGACAAGGTGGTCCTCCTCAAGAGCAGCGTGCTGCGGGTGGGCCCGCCCCGGGAGGTCCTCACCTCGCCGGAGTTCCGGGAGGTATTCCATCTGGATCTGCGAAAGGAGGGGATGTAACATGGAGCTGTGGTATGCTCTGGTAGAGCTGCTCCCCTTTGAGTGGGCCCAGCCGGACAGCATGTATTTCATGAAAAACGCGCTGCTGGCCATCCTGGTGATCTCGCCCCTCTTCGGCCTGCTCTCCACGATGGTGGTGGAGAGCCGGATGTCCTTCTTCTCCGACGCGCTGGGCCACTCGGCCTTTACCGGGATCGCCATCGGGTCCCTGTGCGGTCTGGCCGAGCCCATGTGGTGCGCGGTGGTCTTTGCGGTGATCTTTGCCGTGCTGTTTACCTACGTCCGCCGGCACACCAACCTGGCCAGCGACACGGTGATCGGGGTCTTTTCCTCCACGGCGGTGGCCCTGGGCATCTTCATCGCCACCCTGGGCGGGGGAAGCTTTACCAAATTCAACGCCCTGCTGGTGGGCGATATCCTGAGCGTGGAGCCGGGAAAGATCGGCCTCCTGGCGGCCATCCTGCTGGTGGTGGTCGTGCTGTGGGTGTGCTCCTTCAACCAGCTGATGCTGGCCTCGGTCCATCCGGCCCTGGCCGACAGCCGGGGCATCCGGGTGTTCTGGCAGGAGAGCCTCTTTGCCGCCGCCATCGCCGTGGTGGTGACGGTGTCCATGACTTGGGTGGGCCTGCTGGTCATCAACTCACTTCTGGTGCTGCCCGCGGCGGCGGGGCGGAATCTGGCCCGGAACCTGCGGCAGTATCATCTCTTCTCGGTGGTGGGCGCCCTGGCGGCCGGAATTGCGGGGCTCTTGACCTCCTATCAGGTGGGGGCCTCCACCGGCGCGTGCATCACCCTCTATCTGGCGATCTATTTTGCGCTGACCTTCTGTTTCCGCACCCGGCGGATGTAAGAAAAGAAGGGGGAACACTTCATGAAACAACGGCAGAGTCTTCAAATCGTCCTGGTCCTGGTGCTGCTGGCACTTTTGGTGGGCGCGCTGTCCTACTGGGATGGACAGCACCGGAGGGAAGGGCCCCCGGGCCAGACCTCTGCCGTCTGTAGGACGGTCCCAGCCGTGGGATAGAAAGAAGGAATGAAACCATGAAAACGGGAATCGTGCTGGAGGGCGGAGCGCTGCGCACCATCTTCTCCAGCGGCGTGACGGACGGCCTGCTGCGGGGCGGGGTGGACTTCTCCTATGTGGTGGGGGTCTCCGCCGGGATCGCCTACGGGGTGAGCTACCTCTCGGGGCAGTTCGGGCGGAATCTGGAGATTCTGACCCGCTATGCCAACGATAAGCGGTATATGAGCAAGCGCAACCTCCTCCGTCCGGGCAACCACTGCTACTTCGGCCTGCGCTTTACCTATGAGGAGATTCCCAACCGCCTGGTCCCCTTTGACTATGAGACCTTTGCCGCCTGGCCCGGAAAGGCCGAGGCGGTGGTCACCAACCTGGAGACCGGGCGGCCCGAGTACCTGGAGGTCCCCCGCCGGGACGACCAGTTCCTGCTCTTACAGGCCACCTGCGCCATGCCACTGCTCTTTCCCATCTACGAGCTGAACGGGATCAAGTGCCTGGACGGCGGGGCGGCCGACGCCATCCCCTTCCGGCGGGCCTTCCAGCAGGGATGCGACCGGGTGGTGGTGGTCCTCACCCGGGAGCGGAGCTACCGCCGACAGCCGGAGAAGCTCCAGCCCCTCATCGACCTGCGCTATCACAAGTATCCCCATTTCTGCGAGACCATGCGCCGCCGGGCCGAGACCTACAATGCCGACCGGGAGGAGCTCTTCCGCCTGGAGCGGGAGGGAAAGGTCCTGCTGCTGGCCCCCGAGGACACCCGTGGATTCTCCCGGGTGGAGCGGGATGTGGACAAGATCCGCGCCCTCTGGCAGTCCGGCTATGACCAGGCCATGGAGCGCATGGAGGAGATCCGGGACTTTCTCGGCCTGGAGGAGACGGCGGGGCGGTAAAACGGTTTTGCAGGAAAATTTACAGGACCATTCATAATATGGTAACATTTTCATGCTACAATAGATCTCAAACAATTGCGCCATAGGAGGCAAAAGTGTATGGTGCCGTGGAAAAAGTGCGCATAGAATGGAGGTTTTTGTATGGCGAGCAATCCGAATTACGGCGTCGTGACCGAAGAGATCCGGCGCTTGGCGGCCCTGACCCAAGAGAATAGTTGCATCAACCCGGATGACTACGTGCGTTATGACGTCAAGCGCGGTCTGCGAGACCTGAACGGCAAGGGCGTCGTGGCCGGTCTGACAGAGATTTCTGATATTGTGGCCAAGCAGGTGGTCAACGGTGAGAGCGTCCCCTGTGAGGGCAAGCTCTATTACCGGGGCATCAATGTGGAAGACCTGGTACAGGGCGTGCTGAAGGAGGGGCGCTACGGCTTTGAGGAGACGGCGTACCTTCTGATGCTGGGCCAGCTGCCCAATGAGGCCCAGCTCCGGGAGTTCCGCGGGCAGCTCTCCTACTACCGCACTCTGCCCAACAACTTTGTGCGGGACATCATCCTCAAGGCCCCCAGCTGGGACATTATGAACTCCCTGGCCCGGAGCGTGCTCAACCTGGCCTCCTATGACGAGGACGCCGACGACATCTCCCTGCCCAATGTGATGCGCCAGTGCCTCCAGCTGCTGGCGGTCTTTCCCATGCTGGCGGTGTACGGCTATCAGGCCTACAACTACAAGAGCGGCAGCAGCCTGTACATCCACGCCCCCCAGCCCGAGCACTCCACCGCCGAGAGCATCCTGGCCCTCCTGCGGCCCGATTCGGCCTACTCCTACTGGGAGGCCCACGTGCTGGACATCTGCCTGATGCTCCACGCCGAGCACGGCGGCGGCAACAACTCCACCTTTACCACCCACGTGGTCACCTCCTCGGGGACCGACACCTATTCCTGCATCGCAGCCGCCCTGGCCTCCCTGAAGGGCCCCCGGCACGGCGGCGCCAACATCAAGGTCATCCAGATGTTTGAGGACATGAAGCAGGTGGTCCGGGACTGGAAGGACGAGGACGAGGTGCGGGCCTATCTCCGGGCCCTGCTGGACAAGCGGGCCTTTGACAAGTCCGGCCTGATCTACGGCATGGGCCACGCGGTCTACTCCCTGTCCGATCCCCGTGCCAACATTCTCCACGGGATGGTGGAAAAGCTCTCCCGGGAGAAGGGACGCATGGAGGAGTATGAGCTCTACTCACTGGTGGAGCGCCTGGGTCCCGAGGTCATCTCCGGCGAGCGGAAGATGTACAAGGGCGTGTCGGCCAACGTGGACTTCTACTCCGGCTTCGTCTATCACATGCTGGACCTGCCCCAGGAGCTCTATACCCCCCTCTTCGCCATGGCCCGCATGGCAGGCTGGGGCGCCCACCGGATGGAGGAGCTCATCAACATGGGCAAGATCATCCGGCCCGCCTATCAGTATGTGGGCACCCATCAGGATTACCTGCCCCTCAAGGAGCGGGACTGAGCGCCCAGACATCCATGAAAAAGCCCCCGGCTGTCCTCCCGCAACAGGGAGGAAAGCCGGGGGCTTGTTTTGTGCTCAGGCGCCGGGCTTCTGGATCTGGTCCAGGATGGAGGCCTTTTCGGCCCAGTTGTTGCCGTAGTCGGGGCGGTGGACGGTATCCATGATGTCCCGCACGTCATAGAACTGGGTGTAGTGGTGTCCGCCGTAGCGCAGGGTGGTCCCATCCGGATGGAGCCGGTCGCAGATGACGGCGGAGAGATCGTCCTTGATGTAGGAGAAGGAGTTGACGCCCACGCTGGCGAAGATCCGGAAGCCCTGGCTCTGAAGGTACTGGAGCTTGGGGCCGGTCTGATGCCAGTCGTCCCCGTCGGGGCGGGCGCCGTGGGGATAGAAGAGGATATTGGTGGGACCCACCAGGGAGCCCACCTCCTCGGCCCAGCGGACGGTGTCCCGCTTGACCCAGTCCAGATCCACCTTGGACGAGTCCAGGTTGATATGGCCCCAGGTGTGGGAGCCGAAGGTCCAGCCAGTGTCCTTGAGGCGCTGGATGATGGGCTTGACCGCCTCGATCTCGGCCTGGCGGTTGGCGTCAAAGGCGGGACGGCGGGGGTCGTCGGCGGCGATGTCGATGTCGTTCTGGGTGCGGTAGCCCAGGATGCCCTCATAGCCGGTGAGGGAGAAGCAGCCCTTAGCGCCGTTGAGGGAGAAGTCCGGGTGGGCCCGGACAAACTGGTCCAGAATGGGAGTGGCGTCCAGATCCTGGGTGAGGAAGGTCTCCTTGGTGTTGGGATCGGTGCACTCGGCCCAGATGTCTCCATCTTCGCCCAGCACCAGCTTGGAGGTGAAGCCCTCGGCCAGCATGTACTCGTAGTAGTTCACATCGTCAAAGGAGAGGACCAGGGGCTTCTTGCCCTCGGGCAGCATGAGGGTGTTGCGCTGCATCCGGGACTCGCCGCTCTCGGTGGTGTACTCGCTCCACACATCGCACATGTTGACCAGGATATAGTCCCGCCGGTAGAGCTCGTCCAGGATCTTCTTGAATTCGTCGGCGGTGAGCATCCAGTCGTCCAGGCCCTTCTGCCGGTTCTCCGGCACGGCGCTGGAGAAGGTGAACTCCGGATAGGCGATGACCGGGTGGAAGAAGAGATGCTCCACCACCTGGTTGGGGCCCCAGGCCTGGGTGAGCTGGTCCTCCGACCAGTAGGTGCGCACGGCCTCCTCCGGGTCGGGCGTGGGTGTGGGCGTGGGGGCCGGGGCGGCGGAGGCGCTCGGCTCCGGTCCGGGTGTTGCGCCGGGCTTTTGGCAGGCGGCCAGAGAAAAGGTCATCAGTAGGGCCAGAGAAAAGGCCGCGCCGCGTTTCAGGCAATTCATAAAGCTCGCATCCTCTCTTTATCATCTGTATTTCCGGAGGAAGGAGGAGAAGACGGCGTCCCAGGGGACGATGCTCCTCCGGCAGACACTATCATAGCGCGGAAAGGACCGAAAAAAACCACAAACAGGTTACAAATTCTTACGAAATTCCGTCGAATCGTGTAAGATTTGGAAAAGGTCCAGTCAGGCGGCGGAGAAGGGTGCGGGCACCCGCCGCACCAGCAGGAGGGAGACCGCCCCGGTGACCGCCCCCGTCACCAGAGAGCACAGGAGCAGCGGGGCCAGATAGACCAGCGGGGCCCGGCTGCCCAGCACAGCCATGGCGGCCAGGATCTGCCCGGTGTTGTGGGCGGCGGCCCCGGCGATGGATACGCCGTAGAGGGAGAGGGCGGGGAGCCGGAACAGGAGGGCCATGACCCCCAGTGCCAGCAGTCCGCCGGTCAGGGAGAAGGCCAGGGCCATCAGATTGCCCCCCAGAAGGTTGCCCAGGAAGCAGCGGGCCAGCAGGATAAGGAGAGCCTCCCGCCCGGAGAGGCGGCACAGGGCGTATACCGTCACCAGATTGGCAAGGCCCAGCCGCAGGCCGGGCAGGGGGATGAGGATGGTCAGCGGGGCCAGACCCTCGGCCACCGAGAGGGCCAGGGCCAGAGCCGTCAGTACGGCGCAGCGGGTCAGTCGGGAAACAGACAAGGCGGGCGCTCCTTTCACAGCAGGGGAGAAATCAGGATCTGCCCCGGCAGGCCCTGCGCAGCTGGGCCGGGGTGGAGGTGATGGCGCCGGTGGGACAGGCCTGGAGGCAGTCGCCGCAGCGGATGCACTCCACGCTGTTGGGGCGCTGCCAGACCGGGATGTCCAGCTTACAGGCGCTCTGGCAGTGGCCGCAGCTGGTACAGCGGTGGGCGTCCACCTTCAGCCGGTACAGGGAAATGGGGTTCAAGAGGCCGTAAATGGCCCCCAGGGGACACAGGTACCGGCAGAAGGGACGGTAGACCAGAAGAGAGAGCACGATCAGCAGGATGAGGAGCAGACTCTTCCAGGCGAAGAGAAACCCGAGGACGTCCCGCAGCATGGGATTGACGGCGGCCAGGGGCCAGCCGGCCAGCAGGGTGCCGGAGGGGCAGACGTACTTGCAGAACCAGGGGGAGCCCTGTCCGAAGGCGTCCACCGCAAAGAGGGGGAGCAGGATGACAAAGCCGATCAGCAGCAGGTATTTGATCCTGCGCAGCCATTTCTCCCCGGGCAGACGGCGCAGCTTCCGCACGAAGGGGATCTTGTGGAGCAGGTCCTGCACCAGGCCGAAGGGACACAGCCAGCCGCACACAAAGCGGCCCAGGGCCGCGCCGATGAACATCAGAAAGCCCAGCACATACAGAGCGGTCCTGGCCCGGCCGCTGGCCAGGGTGGACTGGAGGGCGCCCAGGGGGCAGGCGCCCAGCGCGCCGGGGCAGGAGTAGCAGTTGAGCCCCGGGACGCAGTAGGCCTTGGAGGGACCCTTCCAGATGGTCCCGGAGGTAAAGCCCTGCACATAGCCGTTGGTGAGGGCGGTCCAGGCCAGCTGGACCCAGGTCCGGAGACCGCGGCGCTTCTTATCCAATGCCCACACACTCCAGACAGAGATTCACGGCCTTCATAAAGACCGCGTCCCGTCCCCCCAGACGGGTGCCCACCACCATCAGGGCCGCCCCCAGCCCCAGCACAAGCAGGGTGGGGAGAAAGGCGCGCACGTTCTTCACTGCACTTCCTCCAGGGTCTCCTCAATGACGGCGGCCCACTGTTCCTTGGTCTTGGCCCCCATGTAAAACTTCCCCACCTGGTTGCCCTCGGAGTCCACAAAGAAGGTGGAGGGCAGGGCGTAGATCTGCCCCAGGATGGGATAGAGGCTCTCCGAGGGGAGAAGATTGGTGTAGGTGACGCCCGAGCCCTCCGCGATGGTGCGGGCCTCCTCCACCTGCTCCGGATTGAGGGTGCCGTCCTGGTTGAGCACGTCGCTGACGATGCCCACGATCTGGAAGCCCTGGTCGGCATACTCGGTGTGCAGCTCGGCCAGCGCGGGCATCTCCTCCTTGCAGGGGGGACAGAAGGTACCCCAGACGTTGATCATGGTCAGGTCATAGTCGGCCAGGATGGACTGGTCCACCGCCTGGTCGTTCAGGTCGGTGGCGGTAAAGGCGCTGAGGACGCCGCTCTGTTCCTGGGCCGTATCCTCCGCAGCGGCAGAGGGCGAGGGGGAAGGGGAGGGCGAGGCGGCGGTGGTTCCGCCGCCGCAGGCGCTCAGGGTACAGGCCAGCAGCAGAGCCGAGGGGAGCAAGAGTCGGGGAAATTTCATAAAATACTCCTTTTGATCTGGAATAAATGGGGGATTGCGGTAGTTTGATTCTACCACAGGGGAGCGGGAACGTCCATGTCTTTACCGGGCAGGGGACATGGACCAGGCCTGAAAGACGTGCCCGTCCTCCAGGTCCTTCCACTGGAAGCGGCCGTCCTCCAGCAGCAGGACGCTGTGGGGGCTGTTCTCCTTGGGAATGGAGACCGAGCCGGGATTGAGATAGGTAAAGACCGGCCCCTCCACACAGACCGGGACGTGAGTATGTCCGTGGAGCAAAATGTCTCCGGGCTGGAGCTTGGGCGGGTGGTCCAGATGAAACTGGTGCCCGTGGGTGGCGAAAATCAGGTGCTCCCCCTCCTGGAGAAGGGCATAGTCGGCCAGGACGGGAAAGTCCAGCACCATCTGATCCACTTCCGCCTCGCAGTTGCCCCGGACGCACAGGATCTGGGAGGCGAGGGGATTGAGCATGGCGATGACCTCCTTGGGGGCATAGTCCCGGGGCAGGTCGTTGCGGGGCCCGTGGTAGAGCAGGTCCCCCAGCAGGAGCAGCCGGTGGGCGCCCTCGGTGTGGAAGGCGTCCAGCAGGCGGGCTGTCCAGTAAGCCGACCCGTGCAGGTCGGAAGCGATGAGCCATTTCATGAGCGGATACTCCTTTGCGTTGGAATACGATTGAGTATACCACAAAGACATGGGGAAAGAAAAGAGCGCCTGTCCCCCAAACGGGTGGACAGGCGCTCAGCGTGCGTGAATAGGTTCGACCGCTTTTTCAAACAGGCTTTAGGATTTTGGCTTGGGCTTGAAGAGGAGGGCCACCAGGTAGCCGAAGAAGATGGCGGCGGTGATTCCTCCGGCGGCGGCAGTGATCCCGCCGGTGAGCGCCCCCATCACGCCCTGTTCCTCCACCGCCTTGCGCACGCCCTTGGCCAGCAGATAGCCGAACCCGGTCAGGGGGACGGTGGCCCCGGCGCCGGCAAAGTCCACCAGATGTTCATAGATCCCCAGCCCGCCCAGGACCACGCCGGAGACCACATAGGTCACCAGGATCTTGGCGGGCGTGAGAGAGGTCTTGTCAATGAGCAGCTGTCCGATCAGACACAGGACGCCCCCGCACAGAAAGGCGCGGGCATATTCCCAAAAGAGATCCATATGCATTCCTCCTCAGACCTGGGTGGAGATGGCCACTGCGTGGCAGATGGCTGGGATGCTCTCCCCCTGCATGGTGGAGGTGGGGGAGAGGAGGGCGCCGGTGCCGCAGAACAGGATGTGCTTCCACCGGCCCTGGAGCATGCCGTTCAGAAGATGGCCCGCCAGCACCACCGCGGAGCAGCCGCAGCCCGAGCCGCCGCAGTGGACGTCCTGCCCCTCCAGATCGTAGATGAGCACCCCGCAGTCCACCAGGTTTTTCAGATCCACGCCGTCCCGGTGGAAAAAGTCCAGCACGATCTCATGTCCCAGCTTGCCCAGATCCCCCGTGACGATGAGATCGTAGAAGGAGGGCTTGCGCCCCGTGTCCGAGAGATGGGTGCGGATGGTGTCGTAGGCCGCCGGGGCCATGGCGGCTCCCATATTGGCCGGGTCCTGGATGCCCTTGTCCACGATCTTGCCGGTGGTGACATGGGTCACATAGGGGCCGCTCCCCTCGGCGGTCAGGATGAGCGCGCCCGACCCGGTCACCGTCCACTGGGCGGTGGGGGTGCGCTGGCCGCCGTATTCCAGGGGGGTGCGGTACTGCCGCTCGGCGGAGCAGAAATGGGAGGAGGTCACGGCGGCCGTCAGGGTGCCGAACCCCCCGTCCAGCAGCATGGCCGCCAGAGAGAGGGACTCGGACATGGTGGAGCAGGCCCCATACAGGCCGAAAAAGGGGACGTCGGTCCCCCGGACGGCAAATCCGGTGCCGATGCACTGGTTGAGCAGGTCCCCGGCCAGGATATAATCCAGACAGGAGGCGGCCTTTCCCGCCTTCTCCAGGGCGGCGGACAGGGCCAGACGCTGCATGGCGCTCTCGGCCTTCTCCCAGCTGGTCTCGCCGAAGGTGTCATCCGCGCCGATCTGGTCAAAGGTGGCGGCCAGCGGCCCCTCGCCCTCTTTTTTTCCCACCACGCTGGCAAAGCCGGCGATGGAAGGAGGGCGCGTCAGAGCCACGGTCTGCTTGCCCCGTCGTTTGCTGTTCATGCCTTTCGCCTCCAAATGTTGTTCTCGGGCCTAGTTTGAACAAAAAGAAAGGGTCTTATGCACGTGGATTTTGTGGGGGGAACGTCTGGTCAAAGCGGGATGTTTCGAGTATAATATTTTTATCCTGTGCGGCCGCGGAAGACAGTGGGCACTCCTTTTGGGGGGAGTGCATGCGCGGCGCGGCGGCACTGCTTTTGTGGAAAAAAGGAGTTTTTATGGCGGAAGAGAAACGAACCATTGCCTATATCTGTCCCGCCTGCCGGCAGAGCGTGATCCTGGAGCGGAGCGTGTTCCAGCTGGCCGCGGCGCCCAATGAGCTGCCCTGTCCCTGCGGGAAATCGGCCCTGCGGGTGGAGATGATGGGAGATCGGGTGCATTTGACCGTGCCCTGTGTCTCCTGCGGAGGCGAGCACCGGGTGACCTGCGCCAGCCATGACTTCCTCCACCGGCGGGGACTGGCCTTCTCCTGCGGGAAGTCGGGCCTGGACTGCTGCTATGTGGGCGAGGAGGACACCGTGTTCGGCGCGGTGCGCCGCCTGGAGGAGGCCGTGGACAAGCTCCACCGGGAGGCCGGCGAGCGGGGCGCGTTCCTGGATGAGATCGTCATGCACGAGGTGCTCTCCGAGATCCGGGACATCGCCAAGCGGGGCGGGATCTCCTGCTCCTGCGGCGGCAAGGAGTGGAAGCTACAGGTCAATTACAGCTCGGTGGACCTGGTCTGTGCCGCGTGCGGGGGCGATCTGCGCATCCCCGCTGCCACCGAGAGCGATATTGAGGACATCTGCTGCAAGCACACCCTCCGCATCCACGGACGCCGGGCGTGACGGCGGAAAGAGGAGGGAAATATATGTATTTCACCTATGAATATACCATTGACTCCCGGGATACCGATCCCTTCAACCAGTGCCGCCCCTCGGCCTTGCTGGGGCTTTTGCAGGAGGCGGCCACCGAGGCGGCCGTGGCCCTGCACGTCTCCCGGGAGGAGACGCTGGAGCGGTACAACTGCTTCTGGATGCTGGCCCGGATGTGGTATCGGCTGGAGCGGCCTCTCCACTGGAACGAGACCGTCACGGTAAAGACCTGGCACCGGGGCGGCAAGGGGGCCTCCACCTACCGGGACTATGACCTGTATGTGGACGGGGTCTATGTGGGCGAGGCGGTCTCCACCTGGGTGCTGGCCGATCTGGAGACCCACAAGCTCCTGCGCCTGTCCAAGGTGCCCGAGTTCACGGGGACCGACGGGGGAGAGCTGTGCAAGGAGCGCACCCTGGGCAAGATCCACCTGCCCGCGGAGATGGCCCTGGCGGAGGAGCGGCGCATGCACTACAGCGATGCCGACGTCAACCGCCATGTGAACAACAGCAAATACGCCGATTTTATCTGCGACGCTTTGCATATGGAGAAGCTGGGCGAGGGGAAGTTCCTCTCGGAGCTCCAGGTGGGATTTTTGGCGGAATGCCTGCCGGGCGAGACCATTGAGGTCTATACCGGCACGGAGAACGGCATGTGGTATGCCCACGGCTCCGACCGGGATGGAAAGAGCCGGTTTGACGCGGCCCTCACCCTTGCGCCCCTTCCGGAAACGGAGGGTTGACAACCTTCGACACAGATAGTAAAATAGGAAAAATTCATTGCAGATAAGGAGATGCACTATGGTCAATACGGATGCAAGCCAGAAGTTTACCAAGCAGGGGCTCACCTTCGATGATGTGCTCCTGGTGCCTGCTGAGAGCAACGTACTCCCCGCGGACATTGACCTGACCACCAAGCTCACCAAGAAGATCACCCTGAACATTCCTCTGATGAGCGCCGCTATGGATACCGTGACGGAGTACCGCATGGCGATCGCCATCGCCCGGGAGGGCGGCATCGGCATCATCCACAAGAACATGTCCATCGGCGCCCAGGCGGAGCAGGTGGATATGGTCAAGCGCTCGGAGAACGGCGTTATCACCAACCCCTTCTGGCTGGCGCCCGGCCACACGCTGGCCGAGGCCGACGAGCTGATGGCCAAGTACCGCATCTCCGGTGTGCCCATCTGTGACAACGGCCGTCTTATCGGTATCATCACCAACCGCGACATGAAGTTTGAGACCGATATGAACCAGCTCATCGACAACGTGATGACCAAGGAGAACCTGGTCACCGCCCGGGAGGGCATCACCCTGGAGGAGGCCAAGGAGATCCTGCGCCGCCACAAGATCGAGAAGCTGCCCCTGGTGGACGAGAAGGGCAACCTGAAGGGCCTCATCACCATCAAGGACATCGAGAAGGCCAGCGTCTACCCCAACTCCGCCCGTGACGAGAAGGGCCGCCTGCTGGTGGGCGCCGCCATCGGCGTCACCTCCGACGTGATGGACCGCGTCTCCGCCCTGGTGGACGCCGGCGCCGACGTGCTGGCTCTGGACTCCGCCCACGGCCACAGCCACAACATTCTGGAGTGCGTCAAGCGCATCAAGGCCCTGTACCCCGACGTGCAGCTCATCGCCGGCAACGTGGCCACCGCCGAGGGTACCCGTGCCCTCATCGAGGCGGGCGCCGACTGTGTGAAGATCGGTATCGGCCCCGGCTCCATCTGCACCACCCGCGTGGTGGCCGGTATCGGCGTGCCCCAGATCACCGCTGTGTATGACGCGGCCTGCGTGGCCGCCGAGTACGGCGTGCCCATCATCGCCGACGGCGGCGTGAAGTACTCCGGCGACATCGCCAAGGCCATCGCCGCCGGCGCCAACGTGGTCATGCTGGGCTCCCTGCTGGCCGGCTGTGAGGAGTCCCCCGGGGACACCGAGGTCTACCAGGGCCGTCAGTTCAAGGTGTACCGCGGCATGGGCTCTCTGGGCGCCATGGCCTGCGGCTCCAAGGACCGCTACTTCCAGCAGAACAACAAGAAGCTGGTGCCCGAGGGCGTCGAGGGCCGCGTCCCCTACAAGGGACTCACTGGCGAGACCATCTATCAGCTCATGGGCGGCCTGCGCGCCGGTATGGGCTACTGCGGCTGCCCCACCATCGCCGATCTGCAGCAGAAGGCTCAGTTCATCCAGATCACGGCGGCCGGTCTGCGGGAGTCTCACCCCCACGATATCTACATCACCAAGGAAGCTCCCAACTACACCGTCAGCCCCCAGTAAACGCAAACACAAGGGCCCGCGCCAGGCGTTGGCGCGGGCCCTTCCGCATGTCGGACAAGTCCGACATGCTTCTCAAAAATGCGAGCATTTTTTCGAGAGGATGCAGGCCGCTGCATGCATCGTCGGGTCAAAGTCCGCACCATTCGCCCCGGCCTGACAGCCAGGGCTCATTTCACTCCCTTGCCCCTCCTCTCCCAAACAAACCCGCTTCGCTGGGCTTCGTTTGGGTTCCTGGGAAGGGGCGCACGCTTGCGGCCTGAGGGGTGTGTTTTCCGACGTACACGCCGCCGGAAAACACGCTTTGTCTCTCTTCCGTTGTCTGCGGACAACGGAACTCTGCGAGGCTTTTGCAGTGCAAAGGGCAGAAGTACACGTTATTGACAGTCTGGAGGGGCGGCCAGAGGCCGCCCTGCGGAAGGAGAAGGTCCAGTATGCTGCATCTGTTGTTGAGCCGGGGAGGAGGCGCGGCCTCCGGCGAGCTCTTCCGGCGCATCCGGGAGAGCGGGGGGGAGCGCCCCCAGATCCTCATCGTGCCGGAACAGCACTCCCACGACAGCGAGCGCCGGCTGTGCGCCGCCGCGGGGAACCAGGTCTCCCGCTATGCGGAGGTCCTCTCCTTCACCCGGCTGGCCGGGCGGGTATTTTCGGTCTACGGAGGAGTGGCCACCCCGGCGCTGGACGCGGGGGGACGGCTCCTGCTCATGTATGCCGCCCTGCGGCAGATTGCCGACAAGCTCACGGTCTACCGCCGGCCCTCCCGCAAGCCGGCCTTTTTGACGGGTCTCCTCTCCACGGTGGATGAGCTCAAGAGCTGCTGCATCTCTCCCGAGGCCCTCTGGGAGGCCGGGGAGGAGACCGGCGGGGGCGAGGGGGACAAGCTCCGGGACATCGCCCTGATCTTCGGGGCCTATGAGGCCCTCACCCAGCAGCAGGGGGCCGACCCCCGGGACCGCCTCACCCGGCTGGTCACCGCCCTGGAGGGGAGCGGCTGGGCCCAGGGAAAGGACTTCTATCTGGACTGCTTTACCGACTTCACGCCTCAGGAGCGCCAGGTGCTGGCCGTCCTGCTCCGGCAGGCCCGGTCGGTGACGGTGACCCTCACCTGTGACACCCTGGAGGAGGGGGACGGAGAGGGCGGACTCTTTACCACGGCCCGGCGCACCGCCCGACAGCTCCTCCGCCTGGCCCGGCAGGGGAGAGTCCCTGCCGATACCCAGGTGCTGGAGGGGAGAGGGGAGCGGAGCCCGGCCCTCCAGGCGGTGGAGGAGGAGCTCTTCGCCCTGCGCCCGGGCGAGGCCAGAAGCGACTGGGAGGGGATCTCCCTCTTTGAGGCGGCCGCCCCCTACGCCGAGGTGGAGCGGGCTGCCGCCGGGATCCTCCGCCTGGTCCGGGAGGAGGGCTACCGCTTCCGGGACATCGCGGTGACCGCCCGCTCCATGGAGCTCTACGGCCCCCTGATCGAGACGGTGTTCGGGCGCTATGGAGTGCCTGTGTTCCTGGGGGAGATGAGCGACATCCTGCAAAAGCCGGTGCTCTCCCTCATCACGGCCGCCCTGGATACGGTGGCGGGGGAGTACCGCTATGAGGACCTTTTCCGCTATCTCAAGACCGGGCTCACCGACCTCACCGACGAGGAGCGGGACCGGCTGGAGAACTATGCCCTCAAATGGAACCTGCGGGGCGGGCAGTGGACCCAGAAGGGGGACTGGACCATGCACCCCCAGGGATACGGCCTGTCCTGGAGCGAGGAGGACCGCGCCGCCCTGGCAGAGCTCAACGCCCTGCGCCGGAAGGTGACCGGGCCCCTGGAGAAGCTCCGGCTGGGGGTGGACCGGACCGGCCGGGGACAGACCATGGCCCTCTATCAGTTTTTGGAGGAGATCGGCCTGCCCCAGCGCCTTCTGGAGCGGGAGGAGGCCCTCCGCGCCCGGGGAGAGCCCGCCCTGGCGGAGGAATACCGCCAGCTCTGGGACATCCTGTGCGACGCCATGGAGCAGTGCGCCCGCATTCTGGGCGATCTGCCGCTGGAGGGGGAGGAGTACGCCCGGCTCTTCTCCCTGGTGCTCTCCCAGTACAGCGTGGGCTCCATCCCGGTCTCCCTGGACCGGGTCCACGCCGGGGAGATGCCCCGCCTGGCCCACAAGAGGTGCAGGGCCCTCTTCCTGCTGGGGGCGGACGACGCCTCCATCCCCCAGGCCTCCCCGGGGCCGGGCCTGCTCAACGACGACGACCGGAGCCTTCTGGCCTCCTTCGGGCTGGAGCTGGCCCCCAGCCTGCCCGACCGGCTGGACCGGGAGATGACCACGGTCTATGAATCCCTGTGTATTCCAACGGAGCGGCTCTCGGTGAGCTGGCCGGCCGCCGGACCGGAGGGAGAGGAGCGCCGTCCCGCCTTCCTGGTGGGCCGCCTGCGGGGGATGTTCCCCGGCCTGGGGGTGGAGCGGGAGAGCCAGACGGGCGGGACCTTCCGCCTGTGTGCCCCCCGGCCCGCTCTGGAGCTGGCCGGGCGCTATCCGGAGGTGGAGGAGGCCCTGGAGGCCCTCCCGGAATACGCGGCGCTGGTGGAGCGGATGAAGCGGGCCGCCGCCCTGGAGCGGGGGCACCTGTCCCCCGCGGCGGTGGCCGCCCTGTACGGACAGCAGGTGCCCATGTCTGCCTCCCGCATGGACAAGTTCAAGTCCTGCCACTTCTCCTATTTCATGCAGTACGGCCTCAAGGCAAAGGCCCGCCGCCCGGCGGGCTTCCAGGCCCCGGAGTACGGCACCTTTGTCCACTATGTGCTGGAGCACGTGCTGCGCACCCTGACGAAAGAGGGCACCGTCCCCGTCCCCCGGGAGATGGAGCAGGAGGAGCTGCACGCCCTGAGCCGGTCGGTGGTGGAACGGTATGTCCGGGAGAAGCTGGGCGGCCTGGAGGGGGAGTCCCCCCGCTTCCGCTACCTCTTCCGGCGTCTGCTCAAGTCGGTGTACGCCGTGGTGGAGAACGTGGTGGAGGAGCTCTCCCGCTCCGACTTCCAGCCCATCGCCTTTGAGCTGGGCTTCGGCCAGGGGAAGGACCTGCCGCCGGTCCAGCTGAAGGTGGACGGCCTGACCGTGAGCATCTCGGGCTTTGTGGACCGGGTGGACGGCTGGGTGGACGGGGACAAACTCTGTCTCCGGGTGGTGGACTATAAGACGGGGCGGAAGTCCTTCGACCTCACCGACATCTGGAACGGCATGGGGCTTCAGATGCTCCTCTACCTCTTCACCCTGACCGAGGAGGGGAAGGAGCGCTTCGGGAAACATATCGTACCGGCGGGGGTGCTCTACCTGCCCGCCCGGGACGCCGTTCTGGCGGGGAGCCGCTCCATGAGCGAGAGCGAGCGCCGCCGGGCCATGGACCGGGAGCTCCAGCGCAAGGGGCTCATTCTGGACGAGCCGGAGGTGCTCTCGGCTATGGAGCACGCCGGGCCGGAGGGGATCCGCTTCCTGCCCGTCAAGGTCTCCAGCCGGACGGGGGCCATCACCGGCGACGCCCTGGTCTCGGCCGAGCGGCTGGGCCGGCTGGAGCGCCACATTTCCGCCATCCTCCGGGAGATCGGCGCGGAGCTGGCGGCCGGAAAGATCGCCGCCGACCCCTTCTGGCGGGGACCGGACCACAACGCCTGCCAGTGGTGCGACTACGCCCCCGCCTGCCACTTTGAGGAGGGGCGGGGCGAGGACCGCATCCGCTACTTCCCCACGGTAAAGGGGGAGGATTTCTGGCGGAAGCTGGGGCTGTGAGGTCCCACACGATTTTGCAGATCAAATGTTTTAAGGAGAGAAGTATATGACCACCTGGTTCAACTCGCTGTTAGGAGAGCTGAGCAACTTTCTGTACACCTATATCCTCATCGCCCTGCTGGTGGTGACGGGACTCTATTTCACCTTCCGCACGAAGGCGGTGCAGTTCCGCCTCTTTCCCGAGGCCATCCGGGTTTTGGGGGAGAAAAAGCGGGACGGAAAGGACATCTCGTCCTTCCAGGCCCTGATGATCTCCACCGCCTCCCGGGTAGGGACGGGCAACATCGCCGGCGTGGCCACCGCCATCGCCACCGCCACCGCCGTGGGCGGATACGGCGCGGTGTTCTGGATGTGGCTGCTGGCGCTGGTGGGGGCGGCTTCCGCCTTTATCGAGAGCACCCTGGCCCAGTGCTATAAGGAAAAGCACGGAGAGGACTGGGTGGGCGGTCCCGCCTACTATATCCAGAAGGCGCTGGGCAGCCGGAAGTGGGGCGTGGTCTTTGCGGTGCTCCTCATCGCCTGCTTTGCCTACGGCTTCAACGCCCTCCAGGCCTTCAACGCGGGCACTTCTCTGAAATACTATATCCCCCACTATGCCGACTCGATCTGGCCTCTGGTGGTGGGCGGCATCCTGGCCGCCCTCACGGCGGTGAGCATCTTCGGCGGCGTGCGCCGCATCAGCGCCATCACCTCCGGCCTGGTGCCGGTCATGGCGGCCGTCTATATCGCCCTGGGCCTCTTCATCACGGTCAAGAACATCGGCCAGGTGCCCGCCATGCTCTCCATGATCTTCCAGCAGGCCTTTGATCCCAAGGCCATGTTTGCCGGTCTGGGTGCCTCCTGCATCATGCAGGGCGTCAAGCGGGGACTCTACTCCAACGAGGCGGGCATGGGCTCCGCCCCCAATGCGGCGGCGGCGGCCGACGTGTCCCACCCGGTCAAGCAGGGCCTGGTGCAGATGCTCTCGGTCTTTATCGACACCATCCTCATCTGCTCCACCACCGCCTTCATGCTGCTCCTCTCCGGGGTGCCCATCGACCCGGCGGTCAAGGACATGGGCTACGTCCAGGCGGCGGTGCTCAACCAGGTGGGCGAGTTCGGACCCCTCTTCATCACGGTGTCCATCTTCCTCTTTGCCTTCAGCTCCCTGGTGGGCAATTACTACTACACCGAGACCAATTTCAAATTCATCCGGGATTCCAAAACCGGACTCAACCTGTTCCGGGTAACCTGTGTGGCCGCTGTCTTCCTGGGGGCCCAGATGGACTTCTCTACCGTGTGGAACCTGGCCGACGTGCTCATGGGCCTGATGGCTCTCGTGAACCTGGTGGCCATCCTCCTGCTGGGCGGACAGGCCCTCCGGGTCCTGCGGGACTACAACGAGCAGCGCCGGGCGGGAAAGAACCCGGTCTACCGGGCCAGCGAGGTGGGGGTGGGCGACCCCGAGATCTGGAACGAGGAACACGCCCGGAAGTGGGAGGAGTAAGCCCCTCCCTTGCATGAGACAGGGCCGGAAGAGCGGCCGGGAAAGGAGCCAGGCGCATGGGATTTCAACTGACCAAACAGCAGCAGGCGGTGGTGGACAACCGGGGCGGGACCCTTCTGGTGTCGGCGGCCGCCGGCTCGGGCAAGACCCGGGTGCTGGTGGAGCGGCTGCTGGACCGGGTGGAGCGGGAGGGGCTCAACGTGGACGCCTTCCTGGTCATCACCTACACCAAGGCGGCCGCCGCGGAGCTGCGCTCCCGCATCGTGGAGGAGCTCTCCGCCCGGCTGGCCGCCCATCCGGAGGACGGGCACCTGCGCCGCCAGTCCACGCTGGTCTACAAGGCGCAGATCTCCACCGTCCACGCCCTGTGCGCCCAGATCCTCCGGGAGCAGGGCCATCTGCTGGACCTGCATCCGGACTTCCGCCTGCTGGACGAGAGCGAGGCGGGCCTGCTCATGCTGGACACCCTCACAGAGGTGCTGGAGCGGCGCTATGAGACGCTGGAGGAGGGGGACGACTTCTCCTTCCTGGTGGACACCATGTCGGCGGGGCGGGACGACAGCCGCCTGGTCCAGATCGTGCTGGACATCCGGGGGCGGGTCCAGAGCCATCCCCGCCCGGCGGCGTGGCTGGCGGAGCAGGAGCGTGCCTTCCTGCTGGACGGCGTGGCCGAGGCCGGCGAGACGGTATGGGGCCGGCTGCTGCTGGAGGACGCCGGGCGGCAGGCCGACTACTGGGCCGGGCAGATGGCCCGGGCCCTGGAGCTGTGCGCCTGCGACGATGTGTTTGAGGGGAATTACGCCCCCAGCCTGTCCGCCACGCTGGAGGGGCTGCGCCGCTTTTCCCAGGACGCCCGCCAGGGGTGGGACGCCGCCCGGGAGGCCCTCCCCATCCCCTTCCCCACGCCGGGGCGGAAGAAGGTCCCGGCGGGGCTGGCCGACGCCGAGCGGGTGAAGGACCTGCGCAATCGCTGCAAGAAGCGGATGGAGAAGCTGGCCGAGGGCTTTTTGGACGAGAGCGCCGATCTCCTGGACGACCTGCGGGCGGTCCACCCGGCGGTGCGGGCCCTCTTCGCCCTGGTGCGGGACTTCGAGGGGGCCTATGCCGCCGAGAAGAGCCGCCGGGGCGTGCTGGACTTCTCCGACCTGGAGCATTTGACCGTGGAGCTGCTGGTGGGACCGGAGGGGCCCACCGAGCTGGCCGGGCAGCTCTCCGGGCGGTACGCCGAGATCATGGTGGACGAGTATCAGGACACCAACGAGGTGCAGAACGCCATCTTCTCCGCCCTCTCTCGGGAGGGGAAGAACCTCTTCCTGGTGGGGGATGTGAAGCAGTCCATCTACCGCTTCCGGCTGGCCGACCCCACCATCTTTCTGGAGAAATACCGCACCTTCCCCTCCTATGAGTATGCCCGGGAGGGGGAGAGCCGGCGGATCAATCTGAGCAAGAACTTCCGCTCCCGGCCTGAGGTGCTGGAGGGGGCCAACTTCCTCTTCCGCAACCTCATGTCGGTGGAGTTCGGTGAGATGGACTATACGCCCGAGGAGTTTCTCTATCCGGGTCCCGACTTCCCGGAGATCCCCAATCCCGCCGTGGAGCTGGACGCCCTGGACCTGTCCGGAGAGGACGAGGAGGAGCGCCCCGCCGAGGAGCGGGCGGCCAGGGTCTCCCGGGACCTGCAGGAGGCCCGCTTTGCCGCGGCGCGCATCCGCGCCCTTCTGGACGAGGGCTTTCCCGTGGGGGACGGGAAGGGAGGAGTCCGCCCGGCGGAGCCCTCCGACATCGTCATCCTCCTGCGCTCCCCCAACACGGTGCTTCCCCACTATGCCCGGGCGCTGGCCGAGCGGGGCATCTCTTGGGAGGCCGACGGAGGAGGGGACTTCTTTGCCTCCACCGAGGTGAATGTGGCTCTGGCCCTCCTCCAGATCGTGGACAATCCCCGGCAGGACGTGCCCCTCATCTCGGCCCTGCGCTCCCCGGTGTACGGCTTTACCGCCGACCAGCTGGCCCTGCTGCGGGCGGGCTGCCCGGATGGAGACTTCTATCAGGCGGTTTGCTCCGGGGCCGAGCGGGGGGACGAGCCCTGCCGGGCCTTCCTGGAGGAGCTGGAGGAGCTGCGCTTCGGCGCGGCCGATCAGAGCTGCTATCAATTGCTCTGGCGGCTGTATGACCGCTCCAACCTGATGGGGGTCTTTGGGAGCATGTCCAACGGCGAGGAGCGGCAGGCCAACCTCCTGCTCCTCACCGAGCTGGCCCGGCGCTTTGAGAAGGCGGGCCACCGGGGGCTGTACGGCTTCCTCTCCTACCTCACCCGCCTGCAGGAGAAGGGGGAGCGCATCACCGCACCCGACCCGGGACGGGAGGGGGGCGGCGTGCGCATCCTGTCCATCCACCGCTCCAAGGGACTGGAATTCCCGGTGGTGCTGCTGTGCGGCCTGAGCCGGCGGCTCAACCGGGAGGACATGCAGCGCCCCATCCTCTTCCACCCCAGACTGGGCGTGGGGCCCAAGCGGCTGGACGTGGGGCGGATGGTGGAGTACCCCACCCTGGCCCGCCGGGCGGTGGCCCGGCAGCTGGAGTATGAGATGATGGCCGAGGAGCTGCGCCTGCTCTATGTGGCGGTGACCCGGGCCAAGGACAAGCTCATCCTCTCGGTGGCCCTCACCGGGGGCGGACGGGACATTGCCCGGCTGGCCCCCGACGCGGGCTGTCCGGTGGAGCCCCAGGCCCTGGCCGCCTGTCAGTCGGTGGGGCAGTGGGTCCTCCTGCCTGTCCTGGCCCGGCCTGAGGCGGCCCCCCTCCGGGACGCGGGTGCGGTGGAGGTCCCGCCCACCCTGGCCACCCTGGGTCCGGCCTGGGACATCCGCTGGATCCCCGGCGGGGCGCTGAAGCGTCCCCCTGTGTCCTCTCAGACGGAGGAGCGGACCGTGCGGACGGTCCGTCCCACCGGCATGGGGGAGGGGGAGCTGCGGGAAGCCCTCACCTGGCGCTATCCCTGGGCGCGGGACGTGGAGATCCCGTCCAAGCTGACCGCCACCCAGCTCAAGGGGCGGGAGCTGGACCGGGAGGCCGCTGAGCACACCCCCCAGGCGGGCACACGCCGGGGAGAGGGGGTGCTCCGCCGTCCCCGCTTTGCGGAGGAGGAGTTCGGTCTGACCCCGGCCCAGAAGGGAGTGGCCCTCCACCTGGTGATGCAGTACATCGACTTTTCCAAGGCGTCCTCGGAGGCCCAGGTGGCCCGGGAGGTGGAGCGCCTGGTCCGGGAGGAGTATCTCACGCCGGAGCAGGGGAAGGCGGTGGACCCCGCCCGTCTGGCCGCCTTCTTTGCCTCGCCCCTGGGGCGGGAGGTGTGTTCCTCCGCTACCCTCCGCCGGGAGTTCAAGTTTTCCATCCTGGTCCCCGCCCGGGACTACTGGCCCCAGGCGGGAGAGGGCGAAGAGGTCCTGCTCCAGGGCGTGGTGGACTGCTTCTTTGAGACGGCGGAGGGGATCACCGTGGTGGACTTCAAGACCGACCGGGTGGCGGGGGAGGCCCTGCGCCAAAGGGCGGAGGATTACCGTCCCCAGCTGGAGGCGTACAGCCGTGCCCTGGAGGAGATCACCGGCCGCCCGGTCTGCCGCCGGGTGCTGTGGTTCTTTTCGGAGAACCGAGGGGTAGAAATGATGTGAACCTGCCGGAAAAATCGGCAGAGAGAAATCCCATGTGTTTGAGAAGAAAAAGAGGAGAGAAACATGATCAGTTTGCTGCTGGCGGAGCAGATCGGAGAGCTGTTCCTGATGATTTTGCTTGGGTGGGGCCTGGTGCGGAGCGGACTTCTGCGCTCTGAGGACAGCCGAAGTCTTTCGGTGGTGACCCTTTACCTGGTCTCGCCCTGCGTGATGCTCAACGCCTTTCAGATTGAGCGGACGCCGGAGCTGGTGAAAGGACTGCTCCTCTCTCTGCTGACGGCGGTAGTCATCCATGTGGTTCTCTTTTTGCTGGTCACCTTGCTTGGAAAGGTATGGCGGTTTCGTGCGGTGGAGCAGGCCTCTGTGATGTACTCCAATGCGGGAAATCTCATTATCCCCATCGTCAGTGCGATCCTGGGCAAAGAGTGGGTGGTCTTCACCAGCGTCTTTCTGGCCATTCAGGTCCCGCTGCTGTGGACACACTGCCGGATCCTCCTCAGCGGGGAGCGGCAGGTTTCCCTCCGGAAAATTTTGCTCAACCCCAATATTTTGGCAGTGCTGGCGGGAGTCGTTCTCTTTGCAGCGTGCATCCGGCTGCCCGAGCTGCTGACGGGCGCCATGGAGGGGATGGGCGGCATGATCGGGCCGCTCAGTATGGTCGTGGCCGGTATGCTGATCGGCGGGATGGACCTGAAGAAGGCTTTCTCCTTCCGGGGCATCTGGAAGGTGACGGCCCTGCGCCTGGTGGTGGTCCCGCTGATCCTGCTGGGGCTGCTGAAATTCAGCGGGCTTTCCGCCCTAGCGGAGAACGGCGAGACCATCCTGCTGGTGAGCCTTCTGGCCGCCATTACGCCGTCGGCGGCCACGGTGACCCAGATGGCACAGCTCTATGACCGGGAGGCCGACTATGCCAGCGCCATCTATGTGGTGACGACCCTCCTGTGTATCGTGACCATGCCCATTCTGGTGGGTCTCTATCAGATGGGATAGGCGCAGAGGTTCAGGGCTGGAGCTCCCGCCAATGACGCAGCAGGCGGAGGGCCTCCGGGGTGAGGAGCAGGAGGGCCGCCAGGTTGGGCAGGGCCATGAGGCCGTTGAAGATGTCGGCCAGCTGCCACACGGCGGACACGTCCCCCACGCTCCCCAGCACCACCGTCACCAGAAAGACCACCCGGTAGAGGGCGCAGGCCCGGCGGCTCCCGGTGAGGTAGGCGAGGCCCCGCTCCCCGTAGTAGCTCCATCCCAGCAGGGAGGTAAAGGCGAAGAGGAGCAGGCACACCGAGACGAAGAGTCCCCCGTAGGGGCCGAACACGGTGGAGAAGGCCGCGGCCGAGAGGGGGGCGCCCAGCAGGGTGCCCGAGACATGGCCCCCGGCGATGGCGTCCAGGGCGGCCTGCGGATCGTACACGCCGGAGGTCAGGATGACCAGCGCCGTGATGGAGCAGACCGTCAGGGTGGCGATCCCCACCTCAAAGATCCCCCACATGCCCTCCTCGGCAGGATCGGTCACCTGGGCGGCGGCGTGGGCCATGGCGGAGGAGCCCATGCCGGCCTCGTTGGTGAAGACCCCCCGGGCCACGCCGTAGCGCATGGCGGCGGCCAGGCCATACCCCGCCGCGCCTCCCAGGGCGGCCTGTGGACACAGGGCGCAGGAGAAGATCTGGAAGAGGGCGGCGGGAAGGGCGTCGGCGTGGCGGAGGATGACAAAGATCCCGCCGGTGAGGAAGAGCCCCGCCATGGCCGGGACCAGCTTCTCACTGACCGCGCCGATCCGCCCCACCCCGCCCAGGATGACCGCCCCGCAGCACAGGGCCACCGCCAGACCGATGGTCAGTGGATCCCAGCCTAGGGTACTGTGGAGGGCGGCGGCGATGGAGTTGGCCTGCACCAGGTTCCCGCCTCCCAGGGAGGCTGCCACACAGCACAGGGAGAACCAGAGGGCCAGGGGCCGCGACCCAAGGCCCCGCTCCATGTAGCACATGGGGCCGCCCTGCCAGCCGCCGCCGGGGGCGCGCTCCCGGTAGCGCACGGCGAGGGTCTTTTCCGCACAGCTGGTCATCATGCCCAACAGGGCGGACACCCACATCCAGAAAACCGCCCCCGGACCGCCGTAGAAGATGGCGGTGGCCACCCCGGCGATGCTGCCCGTGCCGATGGTGGAGGCCAGGGCGGTGGAGAGGGCCTGAAACTGGGTCAGCCCTCCGGAGGACCGCTCTCCCCGCCGGCGGAAGAGGGAGCCCACGGTGGCGCGGAGCCAGCGGCGGACCTCGAAGATCTGAAAGAAGCCGGTGCGCAGGGAATACCATAGCCCCGTGAGCAGAAAAAGAAGCAAAAGCCAGGGGTTCCAGATGGCGTCCCCCAGCGCGGTGAGAAATGACATAGTTTACCCTCCGTCCGTTGCGCAGATCCGGGCCGATTCCCGGTGATACACAGGTATGCGCCGGGCGGGAGGACCATGTCCCTCAAAAAAGAAATCAAAAAAATTTGAAAAAACAGTTGCAATTTCAGGGGAAAGGTGGTAGTATATCAGTTGCGTTTATGACGACTGATCCCCTGGGAGAAAGAGGTGAACATAAAATGAAGGAAGGCATCCATCCCAATTACGAACAGACTACCATTAAGTGCGCCTGCGGTAATGTGATCGAAACCGGGTCTACCAAGAAGGACATTAAGGTTGAAGTTTGCTCTAAGTGTCACCCCTTCTTCACCGGCAAGCAGAAGATGGTGGATACTGGCGGACGTGTCAGCCGCTTCAACAAGAAGTTTGGTCTGGATCAGAAGTAAGATTCCAATGAAAACCCGTACCGGTTCCGGTACGGGTTTTTCTGTACCCGCCCCCCGGAGCATCCGGGCGGAGCATCCATCCAAGGAGGGACAACCATGTTCAGGAAGATCAGACCGGAGGAGATCGATCAGAATCTCTTCTCCATGCTCAACGACCAGTGGATGCTGGTCACGGCCGGCACGCCGGAACACTGCAACACCATGACCGCCTCCTGGGGCGGACTGGGTGTGCTCTGGCGCAGAAATGTGGCCATGTGCGTTATCCGTCCCCAGCGCTACACGATGGAATTTGTGGAGCGGGAGGGATACTTTACTCTGTCCTTCTTTGGCGACAAGTACCGCCGGGAGCTGGCCCTGTGCGGGGCCAAGAGCGGCCGGGAGCTGGACAAGATCCGGGAGTGCGGCTTCACCGTGGCCGCGGCGGAGGGGGACGCCCCCTATTTTGAGGAGGCCGAGCTGGTCATCGTCTGCCGCAAGCTCTACTGGCAGGACCTGGAGCCCGGACACTTCACCGACCCGGCGGTGCTGGAGCAGTGCTATCCCGAGAAGGACTATCACCGGATGTATATCGGCGAGATCGTGGAGGTCCTGCAAAAAGCATAAGGGACGCCCACAGGAGGTACTATGACCGAACAAAACACGAAAGAGATCAACCGCGCCGTGCTGGTGGGCCTCTCCGCCCACTGCCTGAGCGCCGAGGAGAACGCCACCGAGACCACCATGGAGGAGCTGGAGGACCTGCTGGAGACGGCGGGAGGCACCTGCGTGGGCTCGGTGCTCCAGAACAAGGACACCCCCGATCCCCGCACCTTCATCGGCGAGGGCAAGGTGGCCGAGGTGCGGGAGCTGGTGGAGAACAGCGGAGCGGACATGGTCATCTTTGACAATGCCCTCTCTCCTTCCCAGCAGCGGGTGCTCTCCGAGGAGCTGAAGGTGGCGGTGATGGACCGCTCGGCCCTCATTCTGGACATCTTTGCCCAGCGGGCCCGTACCCGGGAGGGCCGCCTCCAGGTGGAGCTGGCCCAGTACCAGTACCTGCTCCCCCGGCTGACCGGCATGTGGGGACACCTGGTGCGCCAGACCGCCTCGGGCGGCAAGTCCCCCATCGGCACCCGCGGCCCCGGCGAGACCCAGCTGGAGACCGACCGCCGCCACATCCGCCGCAAGATCTCCAAGCTCAAGGAGGAGCTGGAGGAAGTGCGCCGGGTCCGGGGCGTCCAGCGGGAGCGGCGCATCAAAAATGAGGTGCCGGTGGTGGCCATCGTGGGCTACACCAACGCGGGCAAATCCACCCTGCTCAACAAGCTGACCGGGGCGGACATCCCCGCCAACAACCGCCTCTTCGATACCCTGGACACCACCACCCGCACGCTGGAGATCTCGGACACCTGCACCGTGCTCATCTCGGACACGGTCGGGTTCATCTCCAAGCTGCCCCACCACCTGGTGGAGGCATTCAAGGCCACGCTGGAGGAGCTGAGCTATGCCGATCTTCTGCTGCACGTGATCGACTCCTCCAACCCGGAGTGGCGGGACCAGGCCGCGGTGGTGGAGAAGCTCATCGTGGAGCTGGGGGCCGCCGAGACCCCCCGCATCGACGTATTCAACAAGTGCGACCGCTATACCGGGGAGATCGTGCCCCACGGGGAGGATATCGTGGCCATCTCGGCCAAGACCGGCCAGGGGCTGGACCAGCTGCTGGAGCAGATCGGTAAGCGGCTGGATACCGGTGCCTGCCGGGTGGTGCTCCACCTGCCCTATGACCAGGGTGGCCTGCTGGATATGCTCTACCGGGATGCCAAGGTGGAGCAGGTGGAGTATGGGGAGACCATCGAAGTGACGGGCATCCTCACCCCCATCCTGCTGGGGCGCATGAAGGACTATATCGTAGAGGGCTGGAAACCGCCCAAGGAATTCTGGGAGGACTGAGGAGGAGAGAGGATGCGTCTGGAAACCGAACGGCTGATCCTGCGGCCCTTTGAGGCGGGGGACGCGGAGGATCTCTTCTCCTACGCCCAGGACCCCAGGGTGGGTCCCCCCGCGGGCTGGAAGCCCCATGAGAGCCTGGAGGAGAGCCGGGAGATCATCCGCACCGTATTCTCCGAGCCCGGGGTCTTTGCCGTGGTACACCGGCAGGACGGACGGGTCATCGGCTCGGCGGGCTTCACCGGGCGGCACCGGAAGGAGGCCGGAGGGCTGGATGACGAGATCGGCTACTCCCTGGACCCGGCCTACTGGGGACGGGGACTCATCCCCGAGGCGGTGGAGGAGCTGCTGCGCTATGGGTTTGAGGACCTGGGCCTCCACACCATCTGGTGCGACCACTATGACGGCAATCAGAAGTCCAAGCGGGTCATCCGGAAGTGCGGCTTTTCCTTCCGCTTCCTCCGGATGCAGCGTCTGACCGCGTTCGGCGGGGAGCCCCGCCTGACGCTGTGCTATGCCATGACGCGCGCGGACTGGGCGAGAACAAGGGGAAAGTGAGGGGCGGCGATGACCGAGTACTATATCCCCACGGGGGATGCGGAGACCGAGTTTGTGGAGAAGCGCTCCCGCTTCATCGGCCATGTCTGGCGGGTGGAGTCCGAGGAGGAGGCCCGGGCCCGGATCGAGGCCACCAGGAAGAAATACCACGACGCCCGGCACAACTGCTGGTGCTATCTGATCCGGGAGGGCGGGATCGTCCGCTACTCCGATGACGGGGAGCCCCAGGGAACCGCGGGACAGCCCATGCTGGGGGTGTTCCAGAAGGAGGAGATCACCAACGTCTGCTGTGTGGTGACCCGCTACTTCGGCGGCATCCTGCTGGGGGCTGGGGGCCTGGTGCGGGCCTATACCCGCTCGGCCAAGGACGCCCTGGACGCGGCGGGCCGTTCCGTAGTCCGCCGCTGGGTGGATACGGCCGTGCCCTGTCCCTATGCGATGTTTGAGCGGGTCAAGCTGGAAGTGGAGGCCTGCGGCGGCGTGCTGGGAGAGACCGAATACGCCGCCGACGTCACCGTCCACGCCCTCCTGCCGGAGGGGGCGGTGGAGCCCTTCCAGGCCCGCATCACCGAGCTCACCGCCGGCACCTCCACGGCCCAGGTGGTGGGAGAGGTATTCAAGGACGTACCCATCGGCTGAGTGAGGAGGAGAGAAGATGACAGAGGAACTGTATCTGGAGACCGAGCGCCTGGTGGGCCGGGCTCCGGAGGAGTCCATGGCCGCTCTGGTCCTGGATTTCTACACCCGCAACCGGGACTTTCTGGAGCCCTATGAGCCCGAGCGCGCGCCGGAATTCTACACGCTGGAGGAGCAGAGCCGCCTGCTCCGGCAGGCCCGGATCGACCGGGAGGAGGGCCGGGGTTATTCCTTCTGGCTCTTCCGCAAAGGGGAGCCGGAGCGGGCCATCGGCTACATCGCCCTCAACAACATCGTGCGGGGTGCCTTTCAGTCCTGCTTCCTGGGCTGCAAGATGGACGGGAGCGAGATCAACAAGGGCTATATGACCGAGGCGGTCAAGGCCTGCGCCGCGTTTGCCTTCGGGACGCTGGGCCTGCACCGCATCGAGGGGAACATCATGCCCCGCAACCGCCGCTCCCTCCGGGTGGCGGAGAAATGCGGCTTCCGGGAGGAGGGCCTGGCCCGGGCCTATCTGCGCATCCACGGGGTGTGGGAGGACCACATCCACATGGTCCGTCTGGCCGACGACCCGGTGTAAGCCGGAGTGCAAAAAAATTTTTGCAAAAAGAAGGATTTTCACGCCGGAAAGCGTATATAGTAATTGGAGTGCCTTTTCAGTCGTTTCGGGAGGAGGAGCGCCATGACAGTACGGGAAGCGGTGGAACAGGCCCAGCGGGAGCAGCTGTCGCCCTGGGCCTGCCGGGCAGAGGAGAGCCGCGGCCGGGCCCGGCCGGTACCGCCCTGTCCCATGCGCACGGACTTTCAGCGGGATGTGGACCGGATCGTCCACTCCAAGGCCTTCCGGCGGCTGATGCACAAGACCCAGGTCTTTCTGGCCCCTGAGGGGGACCACTACCGTACCCGCATGACCCACACTCTGGAGGTGGCCCGGGTGGCCCGGACCATGGCCCGGGGACTGCGTCTCAACGAGGACCTGACCGAGGCGGCCGCTCTGGGGCACGATCTGGGGCACACCCCCTTCGGCCACGCCGGGGAGGCCGTCCTCAACGAGATCATGCCCGGCGGGTTTGAACACAATGTCCAGTCCCTCCGGGTGGTGGAGCGGCTGGAGCAGGGGGGCGCGGGACTCAACCTCACCTGGGAGGTGCGCAACGCCATCCGCTGCCATACCGGCGCGGAGGAGGCCGCCACCCTGGAGGGACGGCTCATCCGCCTGGCCGACCGGATCGCCTATATCAACCACGATATCGACGACGCCATCCGGGGCGGCGTGCTCTATCCGCTGGATGTGCCGCTGGAGCTGTCCCAGGTGCTGGGCTTCTCCCACGGGGAGCGGATCGACACCCTGGTCTCCGACGTGATCGAACAGAGCCGGGACAAGGGAGAGATCTGCCAGTCGGAGCCCTGCCGCCGGGCCATGGAGGAGCTGCGGGCCTTTCTCTTTGCACGGGTCTACCACAGCCCCCTGGCCAAGGGGGAGGAGCGCAAGGCCCAGGATATGCTCCGCTTTCTCTTTGAGTACTACCGGAGGGAGGCCGACCGCCTCCCCGGTGAGTTCCAGGAGATCCGGGCGCTGGAGGGGACCGAGCGGGCGGTGTGCGACTACATCGCCGGCATGACCGACAAATACGCCGTGGAGCAGTTCCGCACCCTGGCCATCCCAAGGGCCTGGGCGGTAAAATGAGGGGAGAGGGGGGGAGCGCCATGGCCATACCTGAGGCATTTATCGACGAGCTGGTGGCCCGGAACGAGATTTCCGACGTGGTCTCCTCCTACGTCCACCTGACCCGAAAGGGAAACAATCTCTGGGGCCTGTGCCCCTTTCACAACGAAAAGACCCCCTCCTTCTCCGTGGCCCCCGAAAAGCAGATCTACCACTGCTTCGGCTGCGGAAAGGGCGGCGGGGTGATCTCCTTCATCATGGAGATGGAGAACCTGCCCTTTGTGGAGGCGGTACGTTTTCTGGCCCAGCGCTCCGGCATGGAGATGCCCGAGCAGGGGGAGAATGAGGGATACCGCCGCCGGCGGGAGCGGCTCCTGGCTCTGAACAAGGATGCGGCCCGGTTTTTCCACGAAAAACTGCGGGCCCCGGAGGGGAGAGCGGGGGCGGAATATCTCTTCCAGAAGCGTGGCCTCTCCCCAGGGGTGGTCACCCGCTTTGGACTGGGCGTTGCCCCGGAAGGGTGGGACAACCTGATCCAGGCCATGATGGAGAAGGGCTATACCAAGCGGGAGCTGCTGGATGCCGGACTGGCGGTGGACAACAAAAAGGGGCGGATCTATGACCGCTTCCGCAACCGGGTGATGTTCCCCATCATCGACCTGCGGGGGGAGGTCATCGGATTCGGCGGCCGCGTGCTGGACGACTCCACGCCCAAGTACCTCAACTCCCCGGATACGGTGATCTACAACAAGAGCCGCAACCTCTTTGCTCTGAACATCGCCAAAAAATCCAAGCAGGGCCGGATCATCCTCACAGAAGGGTATATGGATACCCTCTCCCTCCACCAGGCGGGGTTTGACTGCGCGGTGGCGAGCCTGGGCACCTCCCTGACCCAGGAGCACGCCCAGCTCCTCTCCCGGTATACCAAGGAGGCGGTCATCGCCTACGACGGGGACGGCGCGGGGATGAAGGCTGCCCAGCGGGCCATCCCCATTCTGGAAAAGACGGGCATCCAGGTCAAGGTCCTCCAGATGCGGGGGGCCAAGGACCCGGATGAGTTTATCAAGAAATACGGCCGGGAGGCCTTTGCCAAGCTGCTGGATCAGAGCGAGAACCACATTGAGTACCGCCTGCGCCAGATCCAGGTGAAATACGACCTGAGCGACGACGCCCAGAAGGTGGAATTTCTCCGGGAGAGCGCCGCCATGCTCTCCACCCTCCCCAGCCCGGTGGAGCGGGAGATCTACGGCGGCCGGGCCGCCCAGGCGGCGGGGATCTCCCCCCAGGCCATGGCGCAGGAGATCCAGCGGGAGTATCAGCGCCGGCTCCGGCAGGCCAAGAAGCAGCAGGAGCGGCGGGACCTGACCCCGGCGGCCCAGCTTCAGCCCCGGGAGTACGGCATCCGCTATCCCAACATGCGCTCGGGACGGGCGGAGGAGGGGGTTTTGCGGCTGATGCTGCTGGAGCCCGCCCTCTTCCGGGAGAGCGAATCCCTGACGCCGGAGCAGTTTTCCGTCCCGGTGCTGGGGCGGGTATACGCCCTACTGCGCCAGCGCTTTCAGGAGGGACGCAGCACCCAGCTGGCCGCCCTGGCCGGCGAGCTGACCAGCGAGGAGATGAGCTTCCTGGCCGGGGTGCTGGAAAAGCCGGAGTCTCTGGCCCACAGCCAGCAGGCTCTGCGGGATTACATAGCCATCATTCAGACCGAGGCCCTCAAGCGGGCGGGGGAGAGCGCAGTGGACCCCCTCCTGGCGGCCGCGGAAAAATTTAGAGAAAAAAAAGCCTACGGAGGATGAGCACATGAGTGAAAAGAAAGTAAACGCGGCCAAGGGTGCCAAGGGCCCCAGCGAGGCCCAGATCGAAGCCGGACGCCTGGAGATCATGAAGGTCGTGGAGGGTGTGCCCGGCGCGGAGAAGCTCAGCGAGCTCATCGAGCGGGGCAAGAAGAAGGGCAAGCTCTCGGCCAGCGAGCTGATGGACGTGCTGGAGAACATGAATCTGGAGAGCGACCAGATGGACAAGATCTACGATACCCTGGAAAACCTGGGTATCGACACCGCCGGTGAGGACTATCTCCCCGACCTGGGCGATGACATCGTCCCCTCCATCGACGATCTGGAGGACATCCCCGAGGAGGAGATCGTAGACCCCAACACGCTGGTGGACGCCTTCAACATCGACGACCCCGTGCGCATGTACCTCAAGGAGATCGGCAAGGTCAACCTCCTCTCCCCCGACGAGGAGATCCAGCTGGCCCAGGACATGGGCGCCGGTGACGCCGCTGAGGAGCAGTGGGCCGAGATCGAGAAGGCCCGCAAGAACGGGGAGGACTATCCCCTCACCGCCGAGGAGGAGGCCGCCATCAAGAAGGCCATCCGCCGGGGCAAGGCGGCCAAGCAGCGTCTGGCCGAGGCCAACCTCCGTCTGGTGGTCTCCATCGCCAAGCGCTATGTGGGCCGCGGCATGCTCTTCCTGGACCTGATCCAGGAGGGCAACCTGGGCCTCATCAAGGCCGTGGAGAAGTTTGACTACACCAAGGGCTACAAGTTCTCCACCTACGCCACCTGGTGGATCCGGCAGGCCATCACCCGCGCCATCGCCGACCAGGCCCGTACCATCCGCATCCCCGTCCACATGGTGGAAACCATCAACAAGGTCATCCGCGTCTCCCGTCAGCTCCTCCAGGAGCTGGGCCACGATCCCAGCCCCGAGGAGATCGCCGCCGAGATGTCCATGCCGGTGGACAAGGTGCGGGAGATCCTGAAGATCGCCCAGGAGCCGGTCTCTCTGGAGACCCCCATCGGCGAGGAGGAGGATTCCCACCTGGGCGACTTCATCCCCGACGAGGACGCTTCCGAGCCCTCCGAGGCCGCCAGCTTCACCCTGCTCAAGGAGCAGCTGGTGGACGTGCTCTCCACCCTGACCCCCAGGGAGGAGAAGGTCCTCAAGCTCCGCTTCGGCATCGAGGACGGCCGCACCCGCACCCTGGAGGAAGTGGGCAAGGAGTTCAACGTCACCCGTGAGCGTATCCGCCAGATCGAGGCCAAGGCCCTGCGGAAGCTCCGCCACCCCAGCCGCTCCAAGAAGCTCAAGGACTTTTTGAACTGATATCATAAGAGAAAATCGATCTGGGTGTATTTGGAAGCCTCAGTTCGATGTATGACATGTGCCCCTCAGGACACGGCGATCAGCCGTTGGTCCTGAGGGGCATTTTTTGTGCGTTGCATTCGGCAAAATCACGAAAGAAGCGCGCCGCTTTATGGCCTTGCCTGGGAAGGCATGGACTGTGCGGGAGACCCGGAAGAATGTATGAAAATTTACAAAATAATTGTACAATCTTTATTTTGCTCTGAAATAGCCCGGATGTGATTTTAAATGGGAAGAAGAAAAATGTACAGATAAAATGGATATTTTCCCTTGGGGTGGTCTGCCTGCAGAAGGGAAGAAAGCGGAGACTCTGCTTTACGAGAACTTATCGGAAGGCGGATATCAGACTTTACAGAGAATATTTATACTTATCCTATGGATCCCCTGAAGAAAGGTTCGCACGTATGGAAAACCGTATTTGGGGTAAGGACAGCCGCTGGGTTGACACAGGGGCGCCCTTGTACATTTGAGAGCGAAGAGAGGTAATTTGCTATGCACATGAGACGATGGATGGCGACCGCGCTGAGCGGGGCGCTGATGCTCTCCATCCTTCCCACCGCCATGGCAGCCGCGCCGGAAGGCGTACAGGCCATGACGCAGGAGCGGGTGGATCAGGCCAATGAGGCCTATAACGATGTCCCGGCGGCGCTGGAATTCATCAGTATGTCGGATACCCATGTCTCCAGCTATGAGAAGTGGAAGAACGTCTTCACCAATATCAAAGACTGGGCTGTGGACAATGGGTTTGAAACCGATGCGGTACTGGTGGACGGCGACGTGGAGGCCAATGAGCGCCTGGAATATCCAGACAGCAGCCGCGACTTCTACAACGCGGTCATCCAGCTGATGGATGAGACCTTCGGCAAGGAGATGCCCATTCTCTATGCCGTAGGCAACCATGACCGCCCCGGCGACTACATGATACCCATGTTCAGCGAGGCGAAGGCGGACGGCCGTCCCAACTGGTATTTTGAGCAGGCGGACGGCGGCGATTACAGCAACTACCATGTGGAGATCAACGGCTACGACTTTATCTCCCTGGATTACCGCAATTACCAATCCTTCCTCTCTCAGGCGCTGGAGGAGATCTCTTCGGCCGAGGACTACGATATGGGTAAGCCCATCTTCGTACAGGTTCACAGCGGCCTCAACGGAACCACCTGGGGCGGCTATCAGGATATTGTGGGTACCGCGATCCAGAACGCATTGGCGGACTATCCGCAGGCCATCGTGTTTACCGCCCACTCCCACTACAGCAATGAGGCGGAGAACGGGATCTACCAGGATGACTTCACAGTGGTGAACAACGGCTCCATGGACTATGTGGAACTGCCCTCCAGTCTGGAGCCGGTCCTCCCGCCCGCCCAGGGAAAGTACGAGGGAGATCAGCTGGTGGAGTATGAGCGCACCTGTAATTTCGTCTCGGTCCTGGAGGACGGCACCACGGTCATCCGCCGCTTTGATGCGACCAATGAGCGCTGGATGGGAATGCCCTGGGTCATCGAGACGCAGGAGGGGACCGACGGTTTCCGCTACACCAGCGACCAGCGCAGCAAGGTCGCGCCCTGGTTTGAGGAGGATGCCCAGATCTCCATGTCCGAGGTCAGTGAGACCGGCGCCACGCTCACCTTTACCCAGGCGGTGGACGACGAGCTCACCGAGCACTATGAGATCTCGGTCAAGGAACTGCTGGGCAACAAGGACGCCACTTACTCTGTGGCTCCTACCCTCTTCGGCGGCAATGAGCCCAAGTCCTATACCGGGTCCTTTACCGTCTACTCCCGGTTCTACCTGCGGCCCTATCCCACCGAGATGACCCTGCTCTTCTCGGAGCTGAAGCCGGGCACGCTCTACCAGATCCAGGTCACTGCCGTGGATAACTTCGGCAATCAATCTACGCCTCAGAGCATCACCTTCCAGACTGCGGGAGAGGGTGCGGACCTGCCGGAAGGGGACTATCCCGCCCTGCTGGCCGAGGCGGTGGAAAAGGCCCAGGCTCTGCTGGAAAAGGCGGAGGCCGGCACAGATGGGGTCTATCAAATCACATATCCCGCCGCCACGATCCAGGCCCTGAAAGAGAAGCTGAGTGAGGTCGCTGCCGGTCAGGATGCGGCAGAAGATCTCCAGCGCTACATCTGGATCAGTGAACTGGAGTCCCTCATGGAGCAGGCTGAGGCAGGGAAGGAAGTCTCCCTGGACCCGCCCACCGTCCTGCCCGAAGGCATTTGGGATGGCCTGCAGATGGACCTGCAGTTTGAGCATGACCTGACGGATGGAGCCGACAGCACCGCTGCGGTGACCACTGACGACACCATTAGCTACGAGTCCGGCGTCAACAACGGCACTGCTGTCCGCCTGGAGAGCGGAGAGCGCATTGATCTGGGCGCCCGGGAGACCCTGGATCAACTGGGCAAGGACCAGGACATGACCATCAGCTTCTGGTATAAGCCCTATACCGCTAGGGCCGATCAGACCATCATGGGCAACAAGAGCTGGAGCAGCGCCACCAATGCCGGTGTGATTTTCGCCTATGATTACAACGACGGCACCCCCGACCATATCAGCGGCTCCATCGGGCCGGGCAACGGAAACTATGATCAGACCGCCTACATCCGTTTCCGTGATTTTGACAAGAACGAGTGGTCCATGATTACGCTGAAAGTGGACCGCCAGGCCAAGACCTATACCACCTATGTCAACGGCATCCCCTACGCCAGCGGAAGCCTGCACGAAAATGCCACGCTGACCTCCGGCTCCCCCTTCTACATCGGCGGAACCGATCTGGATTTCGGGATGGATAACCTGCGCATCTGGAATCGCGCCCTGAGCGACGCGGAGATCGCCGCAGTCTATGGTACGGATCTCAAGGGGGAAAGCCAGCCCGAGGAGAATCAGATTTCCGTCTCGGTCTCCGGCCCTGCGCAGGCCGGTCAGAACGCCCGCGTTCCCTATGTGTTCTCCGCGGAGGGGAGCGATGAGGGCCTCAAGACCATCCATCTGACCTTCCAGGTACAGGGAGAGGGCCTCTTTGCCGATGCCGCCTCTCTGGTGGCGGCCGATCCCTTTACGCTGCTGACCTACAAAAAGACTGCACAGGAAGACGGCTCCCTGCGCTATGATGCGGTGCTGAGCTATGGCCTTTCCGATGTACAGGCTCTGGCGGAGCAGAAGGACATGATGACCCTGTATATCCGTACCCTGGAGTCTGAGGGCAACCTCACGGTCACGTTGAACGAGGTCAAATGCAACGACGGTGTTCAGGGACAGGTGAACGCGCAGGCTGCCGCGGTCACGACGGCGGTGAGCAATCGCTATGATGTGAACGGAGACGGTACGCTGGACATCAACGACATCGCCGCGGCTCAGGACTTCTATCAGGTCAGAGAGGGCGATTCCGGATGGGATGAGGCCCAGAAGGCCGACGTAAACCAGGACGGCAGAGTCGACCTGCAGGATCTGGTGGAGATCGCCGGGGCCTACCTGGATGGGATGACGGTAACGGCATGATCTAAGCACGGATTTCTTTCCACAAAACTGACGTGCGGCCCGGGCGGTACTTCCGTCCGGGCCGCACATTATGGAGCACTCCTCCACAGTCCGCAGGGGCTTTTTTGTTTCGGAAAAAAGCAGCTCTCCCGGTTTGCGCCAGACGCGCCGGGAGAGCTGCTTTCTTATCCCTCCCGCGGGTCCGGATCGCCGTCCAGGGAGGAGAAATAGGTGTAGAAGGGGAGCAGGAAGTCATATCCCTCCAGCAGAGTGTCCACCAGGTCGTGGGAGTAGAGAAGGTCGTCCAGCTTGTGATCGCACTCCAGCGCCAAACTCTTCTTGTTGTACCAGGGGGCGAGGAGGGGGGAGGGAGGGGCCCCCTTGGGACGCTTGTAGTCCACGCCGGTGAGCTGAAAGACCGCCTGCCGGTCCAGGCTGCGGACCAGGCGCTCAAAGGGCGCGGGGTCCCGGTCCAGCCGGGCGCGGAACTTGGCCATGGTCAGCGGAGTGGCCGAGTAATACCCCAGACCGTAGGACCAGCCCTCCGGCTCCAGCTCAAACCAGAAGACCGGGCGGGTGGAGAAGGCGTCCTCGGTGGGACGCTCCATGGACCACCAGAGATGATCCTTATAGGGGCCTCTGCCGTGCAGGCGCCGGGCGTCCCGGTAGATACGGGAGACCTTGCAGCACAGGCCCGGGACCTGGTGCCGGTCCTGGAAGGCGTCATAGACCTCCTGGGCCAGGGCTTTCATGGGCTGGTAGAAGTGGGTCAGATACTCCTCTTTGTGGGCCTGAAACCAGGGGCGCTCATTGTTGAACCGGATGCCCCACATAAAGTCGATGGTGGCATCGGAAAAGCCTTGAAACATAGGGGAATCCCTCCTTGAAGTGATAAACAGGAGCGCGGGTCAGAGATGACCCGCGCTCCATGTGACGAAAAAACTCAGGTTCCGGTCTGGGCCTCCGGGGGAAGGACCGGCACATTGGGATCGGTGGATGCAGTGGGTGCCGGTGTACTGCTGGGGGGTGCGGAGGTGGCGGGCGCCGGAGTCGGTGTCGACGTGGGCGCCGCAGTGGGAGCGGGGGTACTGGAGGGCGCCGGTGTGGGCGCCGGTGTCGCGGTGGGGGACGGCGTGGGCGCCGGTGTGGGCGTGACAGGCACCTCGGTCATCAGACCGGTGGAGGTGTCGATGCCCAGACGGGCCGCGTCAGCGGGGTTATAGAAGTAGACCGCGTTGCGCACATCAAAGCGGTCGTTGTGGATGACCGTGTCGCTGATGACCTTGCCGTTGGCATCCCGCAGGCGCTGATGGACCTCCACTACCTTGCCGGTGTAGGCGGTGCGGGTGGGGTCCTTCTGGGGCTTGGAGCCCTGGGGCACCGAGCTGTTGGGCTCGTAGACGGTCTTGGGGGCGGTGGTGCTCACCACCACCGAGTAGGGATCGCCGTAGATGCCGGTGGTGTTGGTGCCGTAGATGGTGACGTTGCAGTACCGGGTGCCGCCGCTCTTGGTGAGAGAGGCCACGATCTTGATGGGGTAGTCGGTGTTGTTCTTGAACCGGAAGTCCAGGCTGTTGCTGTAGACCGTGGCATCCAGGCCGGAGGGGAGATACCCCACGTCGTACTTGTGCTTGTGGCGCTCCACGGTCTCCAGATTGGCCTTGAGGGTCGTATAATAGAGGGTGGAGGAGAGCTGGCACACGCCGCCGGCCCAGGTGTCCTGGGTGGTGCCGCTCACATAGGCGCCGGCCTTCTGATAGCCGCCGGCCTGGGAGTAGGGACCCACCGTGGCGTTGTAGGAGAAGGTCTCGCCGGGGAGAAGAATGGTGCCGTTGACCCGCTGGCAGGCCAGATCCACATTGTGCCAGCGGGAGGAGCCGCCGGCGGTCTTGGTGGAGGACTTGCCCAGGACATCCTTGAAGAGATTAGCATTGAGCTTAGCGGTGGTGATGTTGGGCTCCTCCTTCTCCAGAGGCACGGAGCAGACCTCGCCCTCCGCAGTGTCGGCCAGGGCGGTACGGGCGGCGTCCGTGTCAAACCGGATGCCGGTGACCGAGGGGACGATCTCCTTGGTGTTCTTGTCCAGGTAGGCGTCGGCAGGCTCGGTGTAGACCTCCTGATAGATGGCCTCAAAGTCGGGCTCGGGGGGCTCTTCCGTCATCACGGGGACCTCAATGGGTACAGGGGCGGAGGTGCCGCCCTCGGACAGCAGGGTCTGGAACTCCCGCAGGAGCTGCTCCTCCAGGGCGTCCACGTCGATGGCCTGCCCGGTGGTGCCCTTGGTAAAGTCCAGCGTGTCGGCCGTTACGGTCCAGCTGGTCTCCACCATGGGGTTGGAGATATGCTCCTCCGCCTGAGTGATGGAGGCGGGGGTCTGGGAGAAGGAGAGCTGGACCTCCGTCTCGCTGGACTGCCCTGCCAGGGCGGAGAGGAAGCGGAAGCCGCCGGCCGCCGCGCCGCCCTTTTGGTTGTTGTTCCAGGCCGCCTCTACCGCGCCGGAGATATCGGCGCTCAGGGCATCCCCGGAGACAGTAAAGGTGCTGCCGTTGCAGGTGAAGTCAGCGGAGAGGGACGAGAGCCGGGTGGGAAGCTCCGCCTCCAGCTTGGCCTGGGCCTCTTCCCGGGTCAGACTGCCCACCTGGACGCCGCTGATGCGGGTGTTGGGCAGCAGCTTCCCGCTGGTGGCGGCATAGGCACACATGCCGGCGTAGCCGGCACAGAGCAGCAAAAGGAAAATGAGTACACCGACCAGGACCTTGGGTGGTCGGCCGGATTTTCTGCGTCTGCCGCCCTCCGGGTCGGGCATGACGCGTTTGCCTTTCGAGTGTTCCATGGATATCAACTCCCAATATTGAGGTAACGAACTGGATACGCTCTCCATTATAGGTGTCCCTGCCCCAAAATGCAATTACAGAACGGTTACAGGGCTTATTCCTGCCGGTTTGCGCTCCATCTAAGCGTGTTGTATGAGTTTGAAGTACTTTTTAGACGTGCCAAAAGGGATTCGGTTCCCTGTGTGGGGCGGGTTTAAAAAAATTTAAATATATTTTTCATCGATTCTTTCAGAGTTCTGTGCTACAATCAGAGATAATAAGAGTGGAAAAACCATTGCCGAACAGGAGGGCCCGGATATGGCGGGTTATGGGAAGAAAGATACAAATAACAGTGAGATCGGATCCTGGATCCTGATCGTGCTTATGCTGGCGCTGTTTTGGCCGGTGGGTCTGTTTCTGCTGTTCCGGAAATTGACCGAGAACAACCGCCCGGCGAGCCATGGGCGTTCGGCCCCCACCGGACGGACCTATGTGCAGCCCGGTACCCAGGGCGTGCACCAGGAGGAGCGGCCGGTGGTACGCCGGCGGACGGAGGTGCGCCAGCCCGGCACCCAGGGGGTATCCACCGGAATGGGGGCAGCGCGGAAGGTCCGGCGCCGGGTCCCGGCAGAGCAGGAACACCTGCGCCTGAACCGGGGGAAGAGCATGATGATCGTCGGCGGCGTGATCGCGGGCGTCTTCGGTCTGGGCACTGCCAGCGCCATTTTGGAGATGGTGGAGAGCCTGTTCTGGGGCGGCAATCCCATCTGGTACCTGGAGGACGTATTCTTCCCCCTGGGCTTCTGCTGCGCCGGCTTCGTGGTGCTGGCCGTGGGGATGAGCAGGAACAAAAAGGCCCGCCGGTTCCGCAAGTATCTGGCGCTGATCGGGCATCAGACCTCGATTTGGGTGGAGACATTGGCGCAGGCCATGCCGGTGTCGGTGCATACGGCCTGCGATGATCTGCAGGAGATGCTGGATGAGGGCCTCTTGCCCACCGGCTATCTGGACATGAGCACCGGACGCCTCATCCTCAGCGACGAGGGAATTCAGGAGGAGAAGCCTGAGCCGAAGCCCGAACCCGCCCAGGGAGAGGACGACCGGACGCTGGCCCAGATCCGCGCGGTGAACGACGCCATTGAGGACGCCGCCATGAGCGAGAAGATCGACCGCATCGAGGAGATCACCCGCAAGATCTTTGAGTATCAGAAGAAGAACCCGGAAAAGGGCGGCCAGCTGCGCAGCTTCCTGAATTACTACCTTCCCACCACGCTGAAGATCCTCAACTCCTATGCCCAGCTGGAGGAGCAGGGCGTGGAGGGCGAGAACATCAGCGCCGCCAAGGTCCGCATCGAGGGGATGATGGATAAGGTGGTGGAGGGCTTTGAAAAGCAGCTGGATAAGCTCTTTGAGAACACGGCCATGGACATCACCACCGATGTGAAGGTGCTGGAGCAGATGCTGGAAAAGGACGGTCTCTCCCAGAAGGGGAGCGGCCTGACCCTGGGCGGCTGATCTCCCAAGGGGGCCGCAGGGTGTCCGAAAAGAGAGGCGGCGCATAGGATACTCCGGGAGGAGAGACCATGCAGCTGACCGAACACATTTTAACACGAAACGACTGCTATAAGGCGGGGCGCACCATCGTACCCAAGGGCATTATGGTCCATTCCACAGGGACGCCGCAGCCGGACGTGAATGTCTGGCTGCGGCTGTGGGACCAGCCGGGGGTGGATAAATGCGCCCACGCCTTTGTTCATGCCGACGGCGTGACCGAGACCCTGCCCTGGAACTGGCGGGGCTGGCACGCCGGGACGCCGCCCAACGGCGGCACGTCGGCCAACAACACCCACATCAGCTTTGAGATCCTGGAGCCCGCCGGGCACACCTACCAGGGAGGGACCATGGTGGGCTATGACGCGGAGAAGAACGCGGACTATTTCCGGCGGGTCTACGCCAACGCCGTGGAGCTGTGCGCCATGCTCTGCCGCAAATACGGCCTGGACCCCCTGCGGGACATCGTGGACCACCGGGAGGGCTACCAGGAGGATATGGCCAGCAACCACGCCGACGTGTCCCACTGGTTTCCCAGGCACGGCAAGAGCATGGATACCCTGCGGGCCGATGTGAAGGCCCTTCTGGAAGGAGAGGACGAGTTGACACAGGAGCAGTTTGACGCCATGTTTCAGACCGCCATGGCGGCCTACCGCAAGGAGCAGGCGGCTAAGCCGGTCAGTTCCTGGGCGGAGACGGACTGGGAGGCGGCGGTGCAGGCGGGGCTCTTTGACGGGACCCAGCCCTGCGCCCCCCTGACCCGGGAGCAGGCCGCCGTCGTATTCCAGCGCATGCAGAAATAACAGTGCGGGCATACCCGGGAAGAGGGGACTTTCCGGGTATGCCCGCTTTTTGACTGGATTACTGGTGTTTGACCAGAGCCTCTCCGGCGGTGTAGATGTCGCCGGCGCCCACGGTCAGGATGAGATCCCCCGGACGGGCGATCTCCCGCAGGAGAGCCGTGACCTCCTCCAGGGTGGCGCAGTAGCGGCTGCCCGGGATCTGCTCGGCCAGGTCCCGGGAGGAGATGCCCAGGGTGTCGGTCTCCCGGGCGGCGTAGATCTCGGCCAGGATGGCCAGATCAGGCTCCCGGAGCACCTGGACAAAGTCGGAGAAGAGGGCCTTGGTCCGGGTGTAGGTGTGGGGCTGGAAGGCGCAGATGATGCGCTCATAGCCCATGCCCTTCACGGCGGAGAAGAGAGCCTGGAGCTCTCCGGGATGGTGGGCATAGTCGTCGTAGACCTCCGCCCCGTGGAAGCTGCCCTTGTGCTCAAAGCGGCGGCCCGCGCCGTGGAAGGCGGCCAGGCCCTCCTCCACCGCGGCGGGGGGGAAGTGCAGGGCGATGGCCGAAGCGGCGGCGGCCAGGGCGTTTTTCGCATTGTGTACGCCGGGGACCTGGAGCTCCACATGGGCGAATTTCTCCCCGCGGCAGATCACGTCAAAGGCGGGCAGGCCGTTGACCCAGGTCAGACCGGCGGCGTGGACGTCGCCCTCCTCCAGACCGAAGGTGAGGATGGGACGCGCCTCCCCCTCCAGGGCGTGCATGGTGTTGGCATCGTCCCGGTTGGCGATGATGAGACCGCCCTCGGGCACCCGGTCGGCAAAGGCGCGGAAGGAGTGCTCCACGTCCTCCAGATCCTTGAAGAAGTCCAGGTGGTCGGCCTCGATGTTGAGGATCACCGCCACGGTGGGGAAGAAGGAGAGGAAGGAGTTGCAGTACTCGCAGCTCTCCAGAATGATGGTGTCCCCCTTGCCCACCCGGTGGCCCGCGCCCAGCAGGGGAAGGGTACCGCCGATCATGACGGTGGGGTCGGCGGCGGCGGCCATGGCGATGTGGGTGCACATGGAGGTAGTGGTGGTCTTGCCGTGGGTGCCCGCGATGCACAGGGCGTTGCGGTAGCCCCGCATGATGGAGCCCCAGGCCTGGGCCCGTTCAAAGACCGGGATGCCCAGACGGTGGGCCTCGGCGATCTCGGGGTTGGAGTCGTGGGCGGCGGCGGTGCGGATGATGAGATCGGCGCCGGCGACATTTTCGGCCCGGTGGCCGATGTCCACCCGGATGCCCAGGGAGCGCAGATGCTCCGTGGTGGCGCTCTCCCGCATATCGGAACCGGTGATGGTCATACCGGCCCCGTGGAGGACCTCCGCCAGAGGGGACATGGAAACGCCGCCGATGCCGACCAGATGGGCCCGCCGGCCGGGACGCAGATAATCATGGATGTCAGTTGCAGCCATGGGTTTACACACCCTTTCCAGAAGTTTATAATGACGATATGGTATCGTATTGCGCCCTGGGCGCAGAGGGAAAACAGATTTGGAACATATTATTATATACCGCAGTATAGTCCCCTTACAAGAGAAAAATACGGGAAATGGGGTGGTATGGTGAAAGAGCTGTACATACCGGACGGCGTGCGGAGGTGCCGGGACCGCCTGTGGGAGGCGGGGTGGCCCACCTATCCGGTGGGCGGATGTGTCCGGGATCTGCTCCTGGGACGGACGCCGGGCGATTTTGACCTGACCACGGCGGCACGGCCCGAGACCGTGATGGCCCTCTTTCCCCGCACCGTCCCCACGGGCATGCGCCACGGGACGGTCACCGTGCTCACCGGGGACGGGCCGGTGGAGATCACCACCTTCCGGCGGGAGAGCGGCTATACCGACGGGCGCCACCCGGGCGAGGTGCGCTTTGACGCCACGCTGGAGGAGGATCTGGCCCGGCGGGATTTTACCATCAATGCCATGGCTCTGGCCCCGGACGGAGGGGTGATCGACCCCTTCGGCGGACGGCAGGATCTGGAGCGGGAGCTCATCCGGTGCGTGGGAGAGCCGGAGAAGCGCTTTACCGAGGACGCCCTGCGGATGTTCCGGGGGGTGCGCTTTGCGGCCCAGCTGGGGTTTGAGCTCCAGACCGACACGGCGCGGGGCATCTGGCGGTGTGCGGCGCTGGCCGAAGTGCTCTCCCATGAGCGGGTGCGGGGAGAGCTGGAGAAAATCTTGTGCTCTCCCCGGCCGGGATGGGCCCGGATGCTCTTTGACACCGGGCTGATGCGGCGGTACGGGTGCATCCCCCGGGGGGCCTTCGTCACCCTGAGCCGTCTGCCCCGGACGCCGGAGGCCCGCTGGGCGGGCTTCTGCGCCGTGGTGGGAGAGGAGGGGCCCTCCCTGTTGGAGACGCTGCGCCTGGAGAGAAAGACCATCCGGGCCTGTGCCGACGGATTCCGGCTGTGGAAGGCGGGACTGCCCCAGACCGACGAGGCATGGCGGCGCGCCCTGTGGGAGTATGGCGTCGACGGAGCCCGGGCCGGAGCCTGGATGGGCGACTGGGAGGGGCGTGAGAGCTCCCCTGCGCTGGAGCAGGTGCTCCGCCGGGGGGATTGCTGGAGCGTGAAGGAACTGGCCCTGTCCGGGCAGGACCTGGCGGCCCTGGGCTACCGGGGGAAGGACATCGGCGCGGCCCAGCGGCAGCTGCTGGACCACGTACTGGAAGACCCCTCTGCCAATACGCCGGAGCGGCTGCGGGCCTATCTGAGCGAGACATCCGAGACAATCGAGGAGGATACGACATGCTGACCTTGCATACCGAGGGGGAGGGGATCGCCCTGACCCTGACGGCCCAGAGCATGGGCCGGGACTGGAACGTGACCATCACCGGAGGGGAGGTTCCCCATCTGGGCGCGGCGGCGCTGGGCGCGCCCTACCGCCATCCGGACGGGAGCATCGGCTCCAGCGCGTCGGTGCTGGTCCTGCCCAGCCATAAGGAGGACGGCGTGGTGAAAAAGGCCGCCGAGCGGCTGGCCAAGCGGCTGGACTGCGCGGTCCTGGTGAGCGGCGGCATCCATGTGGACGGCATCACGCCGGAACAGATCGGCGCGGTAGTCGCCCTGGTCGGAGCGGCTGTGGATCGGCTGGCAGAGCAGATGGAGCAGGAAGCGAACAGAGCGTAAAAAGGTGCCGCCCGGAGGTTCGGGCGGCACCTTTTTGGGCGGAGAGAGACGAAATGACGCAAAAAATTTACAGATTTGTACTTGATATCGGAAATGGATTCCGTATCATTGAAAGATAGAAATTTACCTCAGGTCCGGTGAGCGGACCGCCAAGGAGCGAGTGTACCATGACAAAAAAACGAGCGATCCTGCTGATCGGAGGAGGGATCCTGCTGGTTGCCGGTATTTTGCTGGGGTGTAAGCTGGCGGTGGATTCTTTTCTGGGCGCGGAGATGAGCAGCCGGGACAGCTGGGATATCGCGGTGGGAGAGCATATCTACACCAGTGAAGAGCGGGGGATCGAGGTCTATACGGCGCCCTGCGAGGCCAGCATCCCGGTGGTGCAGATGGTGCCCGAGGAGTATGAGCAGGAGGGCTTCACCTACTATGACGAGGCGGTACAGCAGCGTTTGGCCCAGCATCTGCTGGAACTCATCCAGCAGGAGGCGCATGAGATCGGGGAGCCGCTGGCGGTGCTCAATCCTTTCGGTACGGGCTCCAACGGACTGCTGCTGTGTTTTGACACCGGGGAGAAGACCCAGATCCGCTATACGGTCCATACCACCAGCGCGGATGATCCCGACTTTACCGCGACGGCCAAGAGCGGAAAGGAGGCCTACACGGACCGCCACTGCTTTTTGCTGATCGGTCTGGTCCCGGGGGAGACCAACCAGGTCACTCTGGAGGCGGTGGACGAGCGGGGGGAGGTACAGGAGTCGGCCACATTTACGGTGGCGATGCCGGACGCCCTCTCGGGCTATGATACCCGCCTGGACGCTACCGGCCAGGCGGAGGGAGAGGCCCTCTCCGACGGGCTCTTCTATGCCACGGGGATCGGAGATTATTACGGCTACACCTTCTTCTTTGACAATGAGGGGGTCCTGCGGTATGAGATGGTGCTGGAGGGCTATCACTCCGACCGCTTCCTGTGGGAGGAGCGGGGATTCTACACCTGTGTGGGCAGCCGGAAGATCGCCCTTCTCAATCCGCTGGGCCAGGCGGTGCGGGTCTATGATCTGGGACAGTATGAGCTCCACCACGACATCAACTGGGGGCCGGACGGGACCATCCTCGCCCTGGTGACCGATACGGAGCAGGAGACCACGATGGACGTGGTCATCGAGATCGATCTGGAGAGCGGCGCGGTGACCGAGCGGGTGGATTTTTCCGAGCTGATGGACTCCTACTGTCAGAGCACCCGGCCGATCAGCGCCACAGACCCCTTTTTCTGGCAGGCAGGGGAGCGGGACTGGCTGCACCTGAATTCCATCCAGTATCTGGAGGAGAGCGACAGCATCGTGGTCAGCTCCCGGGAGACCTCCACCATTCTGCAGGTCACGGGCCTTCAGACCGAGCCGGTCCTCACCGCGCTCATCGGAGACCCGGACTTCTGGGCGGGCACAGAGTATGAGAGTCTGTGCTATCAGCCGGAGGGGGACTTTGTCTTCCAGTATGGACAGCACGATGTGGAACGGGTGGAGGATGAGAGCCTGCCGGAGGGCGTGTACCTTCTGCGCATGTACAACAACAACTACTGGGGGCTGAGCACCCGGGACGGCTATGAGCCGGAGCTGGACGAGAGTGTGGGCACGTCCCTGACAGACGGGGCGGGCGTATCCTCCTACATCTACTACTACCGGGTGGACGAGACAAACCGGACCTTTGCTCTGGTGGAGTCCATCCCGCTGGTCTACTCCAGCATCGTGTCCAATGTCCAGGAGGTGGGGGAGCACTATGTGTTCAACAGCGGCGTGGCCCATACCTTTGGCGAGTGCGATAGGGAGGGAAATGTACTGCGCTCCTTCTCCTACCCGTGTATGATGAACGGATACCGGGTCATGAAAGACAGCTTCACCGGCTTCTGGTTTGAGGCGTCCTGAGTGAGCGGCAGAATACAGGGTGTGCGTCCGGAGAAGATCCGGATGCACACCCTTTTCGTTGGGACAGGCAATTCCGAGCGGGGCGGCGCATAAAGTAGTCGGGAACAGGAGGGCGTTGCCATGGCAGGGAAGCGAAAAAAGGAGAGCGTTCTGGAGCGGACCGCCCAGGTCTTTGATCTGCCCGGCGATCTGGTGGCGGGACTGCCCCGGATGGAGCTGATCGGTGACCGGGAGCTGCGGATGGAGAATCACCGGGGGATTCTGGCCTATGGGTCGGAGGAGATCCATATTTCCGGAGGAAAACTCATCCTGAAAGTGCGGGGCGAGGGGTTGGAGCTGCGTTCCATGAACGCCGGAGAGCTGCTCATCACCGGACAGATCCGGGCCGTGGAGCTGGATTAGGAGGAAGTGGATGAAAAAAGTGGTCAATTTCCTCCGGGGCAGCGTGGAGGTGGAGGCCCAGGGGGCCTTTCCGGAGCGGTTTCTCAACCTGTGTGCCCAGCGCGGAGTGTCCTTCTGGGGGGTAGAATGGGTGGAGAGTACCGCCGTGCGGCTCAAAGTGCCCCGGCAGGAGCGCGGCGACCTGGAGGACCTGGCGGTCCGGTCCGGATGCACTCTCTCCGAGGTGGAGCGGGGCGGGCTGCCCACCTTTTTGGAGCGCTTCCGCAGGCGGTACGCCCTCTTGGCCGGACTGGCCCTGTCGCTGCTGGCGGTCCTCCTGATGACCCAGTTTGTGCTGGTGGTGGATGTCTCGGGCAATACCGAGGTGCCGTCGGCCACGATTTTGTCCACCCTGCGCCGTCTGGGGGTGCGCCCCGGGGCCTTTGGTCCGGCGCTGGAGATCAACTACATCGAGCAGCGGGCGCTGCTGGAGCTGGAAGGCATCTCGTGGATGTCCATCAACCTCCACGGGGCCCGGGCCGAGGTGCTGGTGCGGGAGCGGGTCAAGGCCCCAGAGCTGGTGGACGAGAGCGAGCATGGAGACATCATCGCCGAGACCGACGGCGTCATCACCCGCCTGGAGGTCCTCGCCGGAGAGACCGAGCGCAAGGTGGGGGAGCCGGTGGCCGCGGGGGACGTGCTCATCCAGGGAAATGTGCTGCTGGAGGGGCCCATGTACAGCGAACAGGACGTGGGCTGGCAGCAGGTCCGGGCCCAGGGACGGGTGGAGGCACAGACCTGGCGCACCCTTCAGGCCACCATTCCGCTCACGGCCCAGGTCAAGGAGTACACCGGGCGGGAGACCGGACGCTGGTTTCTCACCATTCTGGGAAAACGCATCAATTTTTACCGAAAGAGTGGAATTTCCTTCCCACAGTATGATAAAATAAGCAGTACTTGGAATGCGGGGAGCGGAATGGATCTGGCTCTCCCTCTGAGCCTGGGCCGGGAGACCATGCGGGAATACACGCTCACCCCGGCAGAAGTGGACCTGGCTGCCGCCCAAGAGATGCTGGAGGCGCAGCTGGAGCGGGCTCTCACGGAACAGATCGAAGGAGGAAGCATCACGCGGACCGAGTATACCGCCGTTGTGACGGATGAGATGCTGACCGTCACCCTCCGGGCGGAGTGCACAGAAGAGATCGGACGGTTCGTACCCTTTGACGAGCCTGGATACCAGACCCGCCTGCCGGCGGGAAGAGGAGACGAAACAAATTCATGATCGAACACACCATCAACATCGAACGGATGGAGGAGGCCATCAATATCTTTGGCTCCTTCGATGAAAATATCAAGCTGATCGAGCAGGAGCTGGGGGTGACGGTGCTCAACCGGGACTCCCAGCTCAAGGTGACCGGCGAGGCCGAGGCCGTCATGTACGGCGTGAAGGCCATCGAGGGCCTGCTCACCCTTTCGGCCAAGGGGGAGTCCATCAACGAGCAGAATGTGCGCTACATCATCAATCTGGTGCGGGCGGGCAATGAGGACAAGATCGGCATCCTGGCCAAGGACGTGCTCTGCGTCACCGCAAAGGGAAAGCCCATCAAGCCCAAGACCCTGGGCCAGAAGCGGTATGTGGAGGCCATCAAGAAGAATACCATCACCCTGGGCATCGGCCCGGCGGGCACCGGCAAGACCTATCTGGCGGTGGCCGCCGCGGTGGCCGCCTTCCGGGACAAGCAGGTCAACCGCATCATCCTGACCCGCCCGGCCGTGGAGGCGGGGGAGCGGCTGGGCTTCCTGCCCGGCGATCTCCAGTCCAAGGTAGACCCCTACCTGCGCCCGCTGTACGACGCCCTCTTCGACATGCTGGGGCCGGAGAACTATCAGAAATATGTGGAGCGGGGCAACATCGAGGTGGCCCCCCTGGCCTATATGCGCGGCCGGACCCTGGATGACTCCTTCATCATCCTGGACGAGGCACAGAACACCAGCCGGGAGCAGATGAAGATGTTCCTGACCCGGTTGGGCTTCGGCTCCAAGATCGTCATCACCGGCGACATCACCCAGATCGACCTGCCCACCGACAAGGTCAGCGGTCTGAAGGAGGCCATGCGGGTGCTCAAGGGCGTGCAGGACATCGAGATCTGCAAGCTCAATGAGGGAGACGTGGTGCGCCATGTGATCGTACAGCGCATCATCAAGGCCTATGAAGAGGATGAAAACCGCCGCAACGCCCGGCGGGACAAGTAACGGGAAGCGCCGCACGAGGGGGAGAAGCAGATGGAACATCAGATCATCATTGAGACCGAGGTAGAGGGCGTCGAGGCCTTTGCCGACGCCCTGCGGGAGGTCATCCCGGCCGCACTGGAGGCGGAGGGAGTGGGGCTTCCCTGTGAGGTGGACGTGCTCTTCACCGACGACGAGGGCATCCACCAGATCAATCTGGAGCAGCGGGATGTGGACCGCGCCACCGACGTGCTCTCCTTTCCCATGTTCGAGTTCACGCCGGGGGAGCCTCCCACGCCGGAGGACGAGGACCTGCTGGACCCGGGCAGCGAGGTGCTCCCCCTGGGAGACATGGTACTCTCGGTAGACCACATCAAGGCCCAGGCCGCGGAGTTCGGCCACAGTGAGCGAAGGGAGCTCTGCTATCTGGCGGTCCACTCGGTGCTCCACCTGCTGGGCTACGACCATCTGGACGAAGGCCCCCAGAAGAAGCAGATGCGGGAGCGGGAGGAGGCCATCCTGGGCGCGCTGGGTATCACCCGGGAGGAGGACCATGGCGCAGAATAAGTGGCCCCTGGCGCTGAGCGCCGCGGTACTGCTGACCGGCCTGTGCGCCTGCGCGGCCCCGGAGTCTGTACCCACGCCCACCCCGGAGGCCGCCGAGGATCCGGAGCAGGAAGCGGTGCGGTGGCTCTCCGACGAGAACCACCGGGCCTTCGCGGTAGGGGACTTCTGGGTCACCCTGAACCATATCGAGGAGGACAAGTCCTGCATCCAGGTGTGGGACCCCACCGATCTGTCCGCCCCCCTCCAGACCATGGAGCAGACGCTGGAGACCCCCTACTTTTTCGGCGTGAGCGAGGTGGCGGACGCTAATTTTGACGGATACCCGGACTTCGGATGTCTGTACTTTATGGGCAATCAGCCCACCTACTGGAACTACTGGCTCTGGGACCCGGAAGCGGGAGAATTTGTGGAGGAGCCCGCCCTGGCGGAGGTCTGCGCACCGGAGTTTGACGCAGCCGGGCAGGTGGTGCGCAGTTATACCCGGGGCGGCTATGCCGGGCTGGTGGGGACCCACGCCTTCTACCGCTGGGAGGAGGGCGAGCTGGTGTGCGTCCGCCGCACGGACAGCAGCGTCATCCCCGGCGCGACGGAGGAACAGGACCGGGTATTGCTGACCGTGGAGGACCGGATCGACGGGAAGCTCACCCCGGTGGTCCGGGCGGAGTACACCGTGGACAGCCGGGGGTGGTTCCCGGTGGAAGAGGCCTGGCAGGATCTCGCTTATCACGGAGAATCCTAACATAAATATGCTCAAGAAAGTTGAGGATAACCTATGGAAATCAAAAAATCGGGCATGATATCGATCGTGGGACGGCCCAACGTGGGCAAGTCCACTCTGACCAACGCCTTGGTGGGCGAGAAGATCGCCATTGTCACCAACAAGCCCCAGACCACCCGCAACCGCATCTGCGCTGTGGTCAACCGGAACGACTGCCAGTTCGTCTTTATGGATACCCCGGGCCTGCACAAGGCCCGCACCAAGCTGGGTGACTACATGGTGAAGGTGGTCAAGGACAGCGTGGCTGATGTGGACGCGGTGTGTCTCATCGTGGAGCCCATTCCCCACGTGGGAGGACCGGAGGAGGAGCTCATCGGGCGCATCAAGAGCCTGGGCGTCCCCTCGGTGCTCATCATCAACAAGATCGATACCGTGGAGAAGGAGGAGCTGCTGGCCGTCATGCAGACCTACGCTGCGGCCCACGAGTTCAACGCCATCCTGCCCATCTCCGCCAAAAACGGCGAGGGAGTGGAAGAGGTGCTGGACGTGCTCGCCCAGTTCCTGCCGGAGGGACCCCAGCTCTTCCCCGAGGACATGGTCACCGACCAGCCCGAGCGGCAGGTCTGTGCCGAGATCATCCGGGAGAAGCTCCTGCTGTGCCTGGACAAGGAGATCCCCCACGGCACCGCCGTGGAGCTCATCCGCTTTGCCGAGCGGGAGCGGGACGGCGTCATCGAGATCGACGCCACCATCTACTGTGAGAAGGACAGCCACAAGGGCATCATCATCGGCAAGGGGGGCGCCATGCTCAAGAAGATCTCCACCCTGGCCCGGCAGGATATCGAGCGCTTCATGGGCGCCAAGGTGTACCTCCAGACCTGGGTGAAGGTGAAGGAGGACTGGCGGGACAACCTGAATTTGATCCATAATTTTGGATATAAAGACGAGTGACCATAAAATTTACCGCTTATAAATCCACGCGTCCTCAGCCAAGCTAACCGTGAAAAGGGGGCTTGCGCCATGGACAGCGAGACCTTGTGGGAACTCTTCTGGGCCACCGGCCTGCCGGAGGCCGCCGCGCTGGCGGAGTATCTCCGGCACAGCGAGGAGGAGGCCCAAAACGATAAGACCGCCTGAGGCGGCGGGGGGACTTGTCCCCCTTACATAGAATGGGGAAAGGGACATGCTGCTCACCACACAGGGGATCATCCTGCGGGAGGTCAATTACAAGGAATCGGACAAGATCCTCACCGTACTCACCCGGAGCGGGGGGAAGGTGACGGTCAAGGCCAGGGGCTGCCGCCGGAAGGGGAGCCGCCTGGCCGCCTCCACCCAGCTGCTGGTCTACTCGGAGATGACCCTCTTCTCCTACCGGGACCACTATACCCTCAACGAGGCCGAGCCGCTGGAGCTCTTCTGGGGCGTGCGCTCCGACGTGGAGAAGGTGGCCCTGGGCTCCTACTTTGCCGAGGTGCTGGAGGCGGTGGTGGGGGAGGAGCAGCCCGATCCCGCCGTGCTCTCCCTCCTCCTCAATGCCCTCTACGCGCTGGACCGGCTGAACAAGCCCCTGCCGCTGGTCAAGGCGGCCTTTGAGCTCAAGCTCCTCTCCCTCATCGGGTATGAGCCGCTGCTGGACGCCTGCGCCGTCTGCGGCGTGCCCGAGCCGGAGGACGCCCGCTTTCAGCTGGTGGACGGGGTGCTGCTGTGTGCTCGCTGCCGCGGGGGCGGGGAGGGACTCTCCGTCCCGGTGAGCCCGGGGGTGCTGGCCGCCATGCGCCATGTGGTGTACGGCGACCCCAAGCGGCTCTTTTCCTTTGCACTGGGGGAGGAGGGGCTGCGGCAGCTGGGGCGTGTGAGCGAGCGGTTTCTGACCACGCAGCTGGACCGGGGCTTTCGCACCCTGGACTTTTATAAGAATCTGGCCTTTCCCATACCCGGGCTCAGCCCGGCGGCGGGGGGCAACGACCAACAGGAGAACCGATCAGTATGAACAGTATTTTTCAGCGGGTAAGCGTACGTAAATTTCAGGACAAGCCGGTGACCGACGCCCAGGTGGAGCAGCTTCTCCGGGCGGCCATGGCGGCTCCCTCCGCCACCAACCAGCAGCCCTGGGAGTTCTATGTGGTGCGGGACCGGGGGCTGCTGGAGCAGTTGTCCCAGTGTCATGCCTATTCCATGTGTGCCAAAAACGCACCCATGGCCGTCGTGCCCTGTTACCGGAAGGACGCGGCCCATCCGGAGTATGCCCAGATCGACCTGAGCGCCGCCACCGAAAACATCCTGCTGGAGGCGGTGGAGCTGGGGCTGGGCGCTGTCTGGCTGGGCATCGCCCCGGTTCCGGAGCGAATGGATAAGATGCGGGAGATCCTGAATCTGCCCGATCATCTGGAGGCCTTCGCCATCGTGCCTGTGGGCTATCCCGAGCGGGAGAAGGCCCAGCAGGACCGCTATGACCCGGCGCGGGTCCACTGCCTGTAAGGACGGGCGCCGGGAAACCGATTGGAGTATATCGAAACTATGACAGATCTATTTGAAAAATCCATACAGACGCTGGAGCTGCCCCGGGTGCTGGAGCGCCTGGCCGAGCAGGCGGTGACGGCCGAGGGTAAGGAGCGCTGCGCCGCCCTGCGTCCCCTCACCGACGCCGACGACGTGAAGCGGCGTCTGGCCGAGACCACGGCGGCGGTGGAGCTGATGACCCTGAGCGGGACGCCCTCCTTCTCCGGCGTGAAGCCGGTGGGAGCTTCCCTACAGCGGGCCAATATGGGGGGTGCCCTCAACACCCGGGAGCTGCTGGACATCGCGGCCGTCCTGCGTGCCGCCCGCAGCGCCAAGGAGTACGCCGACGGCCGGGCGGGCGGGGAGAAGCGGACCTGCATCGACCACCTCTTCGCCTCCCTGACCCCCAACCGCTATCTGGAGGAGAAGATCACCGGCTCCATCGTGGGAGAGGATGAGATCGCCGACTCGGCCAGTCCCGAGCTGGCCTCCATCCGCCGCCACATCCGTTCCACCGCCAGCAAGGTGCGGGACATCCTCAACAAGCTCATCTCCTCCAACCAGGCCAAGTACCTTCAGGAGGCCATCATCACCCAGCGCAACGACCGCTATGTGGTGCCCGTGAAGTCGGAGCACAAGAACGAGGTGCCCGGACTGGTCCACGACGTGTCCTCCTCGGGTTCCACCTTCTTCATTGAGCCCATGGGCGTGGTCAAGGCCAACAACGAGCTCCGGGAGCTCCAGGCCCGGGAGGAAAAGGAGATCGAGCGCATCCTGGCCGAGCTCTCCGCCGAGTGCGCCTCCTACCGGGAGGACATCGCCCAGAACTACGACCTGCTCATCCTGCTGGATGTGATCTTTGCCCGGGCCAAGCTCTCCTACCGGATGAAGGGAGCCGAGCCCAGGATCGTCTCCCGGGGGATCTACCTCCGCCGGGCCCGCCATCCCCTGCTGGACCCCAACAAGGCGGTGCCCAACGACCTGATGCTGGGGGAGGAGTTTGACACCCTGGTCATCACCGGCCCCAACACCGGCGGTAAGACGGTCACCCTCAAGACCATTGGCCTCCTGGTCCTCATGGCCCAGTGCGGCCTCCACATCCCTGTGGACGGGGACAGCCACATCCAGGTGTTCTCCCGGGTGCTGGCCGACGTGGGAGACGAGCAGTCCATTGCCCAGAGCCTGTCCACTTTCTCCTCCCACATGGTGAACATTGTGGGCATTCTGGAGGCGGCCGACGACGAGACCCTCATCCTCTTCGATGAGCTGGGAGCGGGCACCGACCCCATCGAGGGCGCGGCCCTGGCCGCCGCCATCATCGAGAGCGCCCGGGAACTGGGGGCCCTGGTGGCGGCCACCACCCACTATGCCGAGCTCAAGGTGTACGCCATGACCACCAAGGGGGTGGAGAACGCCTCCTGCGAGTTCAATGTGGACTCTCTGGCCCCCACGTACCGGCTGCTCATCGGCATCCCCGGCAAGTCCAACGCCTTTGCCATCTCGGAGCGGCTGGGCCTGCCCAAGCACATCATCCAGAAGGCCGCCGACCGGCTGGACGCGGAGAATGTCCGCTTTGAGGACGTCCTCACCCAGCTGGATGAGCAGCGCCAGCAGATGGAACAGGAGAAGGAGAATGCCGCCAAGCTCCGCCGGGAGATGGAGAACTCCGCCAAGGTGGCCCGGGAGTACCGGGAGAAGCTGGAGCAGGAGCGGGCCAAGGCGGTGGAGAAGGCCCAGGCCGAGGCCCGGCGCATCCTGGAGGAGGCCCGGGAGACCGCCGACCAGGTCTTCCAGGAGCTCAACGACATGCGAAAGCGCCAGCGCAAGGAGGAGGACTGGCAGCGGGTCAACGAGGCCCGCTCCGGCCTGAAGCACCGGCTGAACGAGGCCGAGGACAAGCTGGGCCGCCGGAAGGAGACCCCCGCGCCGCCCCCCACCCGGCCTGCCAAGGCCGGCGACACGGTGGAGCTGGTCAAAATGGGCACCCAGGCCACCGTCCTGAGCGTCAACAAGGACGGCTCCCTCCAGCTCCAGGCCGGCATCCTGAAGATCACCGCCAAGCAGAGCGAGGTCCGGGTGGTGGAGGGCGAGAGCCAGACCAAGAAGGAGGCCCAGAAGGTCATCCGCCGGGCCGAGCACAAGCTGCGCAGCCTGGGCGCCTCGCCCGAGGTGGACCTGCGGGGCATGATGACCGACGAGGCCGTGGGCGCGCTGGACATCTTCCTGGACAACGCCGTCATGGGCCGCCTGACCGAGGTGGTGGTCATCCACGGCAAGGGCACCGGCGCGGTGCGCAAGGCGGTGCGGGAGCACCTCAAGCGCAGCCGCTATGTGAAGTCCTTCCGGCCCGGCCGCTACGGCGAGGGCGAGGACGGCGTCACCGTGGTGGAGCTGAAGTAATCGACGGATATTGAAAGGAACGTCCGCCTGTGACAAACAGATGACTCTTTTCCATGCTTGCGTGGAAAGGAGCGACATGGTTCGCTGGAATTTGTGTAAAATGTCATTGACGGGTTGGGACAAATTTGATATTCTATATTACAGAGTATGCAAGTGCATATGGGGAGGAAACGCTTATGTATATGAAAGAGGCAGTGGTGAACAACCAGGTCGGTCTGCATGCGCGTCCGGCGACGTTTTTCATCCAGAAGGCCAATGAGTTCAAGAGCTCCATCTGGGTCGAGAAGGAGGAGCGCCGGGTGAACGCTAAGAGTCTGCTGGGTGTGCTCTCCCTTGGTATCGTGAAGGGCACCTCCATCAACCTGATCGCGGACGGCCCCGATGAAAAGGAAGCTGTGGAGGCTCTCATCGAGCTGATCAGCTCCAATTTCTCCGAGTAATCTTTATGCGCACAAGAAAAAAGCGCCGCTGACCGCGGCGCTTTTTTTCAACCGTTTTCCTGGGATGTCCTCCAGAGGTGGAATATGACCTTTGACGAACTGAAAGAAAAAGCCCACAGCCTGCCCCTCCAGCCCGGCGTGTACATCATGCAGGACGCCAAAAACACGGTCATCTACGTGGGGAAGGCCAAGGCCCTGAAAAATCGGGTCAGCCAGTACTTTGCCAATCTGGCCTCCCACACGGAAAAGACCCGGGCCATGGTCAGCCAGATCGACCATTTCGACGTCATCGTGGCCGACTCCGAGTTTGAGGCCCTGGTGCTGGAAAACGCCCTCATCAAGCGGCACCAGCCCCACTATAACATCCTGCTCAAGGATGGAAAGGGCTATCCCTATGTCCGGCTCTCGGTTCAGGACGCCTATCCCCGCTTTTCCCTGGTGGGCAAGGTGGCGGAGGACGGGGCGCGGTATTTCGGGCCCTTTGCCAGCCGGGGGAATACCCAGGCCATCCTGGACGCCATCTGCGCCGCCCTGCGCCTGCCCACCTGTGCCCGGGTCTTCCCCCGGGACATCGGAAAGGGCCGTCCCTGCCTCAATTACCACATGGGACGGTGCGACGGCTACTGCCGGAAGGACATGGACCAGTCCCGCTATGGGGAGGCCATCGAACAGGCGGTGCGCCTTCTGGAGGGAAAGTTCCAGGAGGTGGGGGAGGAGATCCGCGCCGAGATGGAGCGGGCCGCCGAGGAGCTGCGCTTTGAGCGGGCTGCCCAGCTGCGGGACCGCTATCGGGCCATCGAGCTGCTGGGAAAGCGGCAGAAGGTGGTGGCGGGCAGTCTGGCCGACACCGACGTGGTGGGCTTTCACCGGGGAGAGGCCAAGAGCTGCTTTGTGGTCCTCCACTATGTGGACGGGGAGCTGGCCGCCAAGGACTGGGACCTGCTGGAGACCCCCATGGAGGAGGACGAGGGGGATGTGATCTCCGCCCTGGTGCGGGGGTTCTATGGGGGCCGGGGGGACCTGCCCCGGCAGATCCTGCTGCCCTGTGAGCTGGAGGACGAGGTGCCCATCACCCGGATGCTCTCCGAGCAGGCCGGCCGGCGGGTGCATCTCATCACACCCCAGCGGGGGGCCAAGATGGATCTCATCCGCCTGGCCACCAAGAACGCCGTGGAGGAGGTGGCCCGGGCCACCTCCCGGGAGGAGCGCCAGAGCAAGCGCATGGAGCTGCTGGGAAAGCTCCTGGATCTGCCCGAGCCTCCGCACCGCATCGAGGCCTATGACATCTCCAACACCGGCAGCGACGACATCGTGGCCTCCATGACGGTCTTTGTGGATGGAAAGCCCCGCAAGCGGGATTACCGCCACTTCAAGCTCCGGGACATGGACGGGCCGGACGACTATGCCTCCATGGAGCAGGTGCTGACCCGGCGGTTCCGGCGCTATCTGGACGGGGACGAGAAGTTTGATCAGAAGCCCGACCTCCTCTTCATCGACGGCGGGACCACCCACGCCCGGGTGGCGGCCGGGGTGCTGGAGCGGATGGAGCTCTCCATTCCGGTGTACGGCATGGTGAAGGACGACCGCCACCGGACCCGTGCCCTGGTCACCCCGGCCGGGGAGGAGATCGGTATTCAGGGCAATCCCGCCCTCTTCTCCCTGGTGGGACAGATCCAGGAGGAGACCCACCGCTTTGCCATCGAATTCAACCGCCTCCAGCGGAAGGGGCGGGTCCGGGGCTCCGAGCTGGACCAGATCCCGGGCGTAGGGGAGAAGCGGCGCAGTGAGCTGCTGCGCCACTTCAAGAGCATCAAAAACATCCGGGCCGCCACAGTGGAGGAGCTGGAAAACGTAGTGCCCAGAAATGCGGCCCAGGCGGTCTATGCGCACTTCCACCCCCGGCAGGAGCCGGAGGGGCAGACCCATCAACCAGGAAAGGAATGAAGCGATATGCGCGTGATATCGGGAGAGGCCCGGGGACGTCGGCTCAAGGAGCTGAGCGGCATGGAGACCCGGCCCACCACCGACAAGGTGAAAGAATCCATTTTCAATATTGTACAGTTTGACATCGAGGGGCGCAAGGTGCTGGACCTGTTCGGCGGAACGGGCCAGCTGGGCATCGAGGCCCTGTCCCGGGGAGCGGCGGAGTGTACCTTTGTGGACCTGCGCCGGGAGGCGGCCGCCCTCATCCGGGAGAACCTGAAGGCTACCCGTCTGGAGGAGCGGGGCAAGGTGGTCCAGGGGGATTCTCTGTCCTTCCTGCTCACCTGCCGGCAGAAATACGACCTGATTTTCCTGGACCCGCCCTATGCTTCCGGCCTGCTGGAAAAGGCCCTGGAACAGATCGCTGCAATTGACATCCTTTCGGAACATGGTATAATGGTCTGCGAAAGTGCGGCCGAACAGGCCCTTCCCGCTCTGGCTGAGCCCTATCAGAAGGGCAGGGAGTACCGTTACGGCAAAATCAAGATTACCCTGTACCGGCGCGGACTGTAACGGACGTCCGCGGGGGAGGAGAGAGTTATCCCTTGAAGACTGCGATTTATCCTGGAAGCTTTGATCCCATTACGCTGGGCCATCTGAATATCATCAAGCGGGCGGCGGTGTGCTTTGACAAGCTGATCGTCTGCGTGATGGTGAATTCCGACAAACTCCACACGGGCCTCTTCACCCCGCCCGAGCGGGCGGAGCTCATCCGCAAAGTGGTGTACAAGCTGCCCAATGTGGAGGTGGACTGGTCCACGACCCTCCTGGCGGAGTACGCCAGGGAGCGGAAGGCCTGCACCCTGGTGAAGGGCCTGCGGGCGGTATCGGACTATGAGAACGAGCTGCAAATGGCTCTGCTCAACCGAAAGCTCAATCCCAGACTGGATACCATGCTGATGCCGTCCAGCGCGAAATACACCTATATCAGCTCCAGTGTGGTGAAGGAAATGGCCCGCTACGGGGCCGACCTCTCGGACTTCGTGCCCAGGGAGATCATCGACGATGTGAACGAACGAATGAGACAGAGGAGGGGAGAGTAATGGCCAGCGGTGTGGAAGAACTGATGGACCTGCTCTATCAACTGATCGACGAGGCCAAGGGCGTGCCCCTGAGCAGTGACAAGTGCATCATCGAGCGGGACAAGGCGCTGGACCTTCTGGATGAGATCCGGGGCCAATTCCCCATGGAGCTGAGCGAGGCCAAGAAGCTGATCGCCAGCCGGAACGACTATATCGCCTCCGCCAAGCGGGAGGCCGACCTTATCAAGCGCCAGGCCGAGGACCGGGCCAAGCAGATCCTGGCCGAGGATGAGCTGACCGCCCAGGCCAAGCAGCGGGGCAACGAGATGCTCCGCCAGGCGGAGGAGCGCAGCCGGGAGCTGCGTCAGGCCGCCAACGCCTACTGTGAGGACGCCCTGCGCCGCACGGAAGAGGCAGTGGCCGAGGCCTATGACGAGATCAAGAAGTCCCGTGCCCGGTTCCGCAGCGCCGCCTCCAGCATGGGCAATAAATAAATGCAAAGAAACGCTCCCCCTTCCGGGTTGTTCGGAAGAGGGAGCGTTTTTTGTTTTTTGGCCGGGGGAGAGGATCAGTCCTCCCGGGGCGGATAGAGCTTTTTGCGGTAATAGCCCTGGGCCTGGTAGATAGGGGCCAGGGGATTGTGTCCGGTGACCCGGTCCTTGACGGCGAGGACCGAGGCGGGACCCTCCAGGTATTTCAGGATCAGAGTGTCATGCCCCACGCACAGACCCAGCAGCAGGTTGAAGTCGGTGCGGGCCTCGTTGAGGACCAGTGCCTGCGCAATGGGATTGCACATGACCTCGTCTGCACAGCCCCGGACGGTCTCCTGGTCACTCAGGCCCAGATCCCGCTTGGGGTGACAGCCGTTTTTACAGATGGCGGAGCAGACCTCAAAGCCGTGGTACTCCAGGATCTTGGTCAGCTCGTGGGCCTCCCGCCACAGCCCGGTGCAGAAGGCCAGACCGATCTTGTGACAGCCCATCTTCTTCAAAAAGAGGATGGTTTCCTCCACCCGGGTAAGGCGGCCATACCCCTCCGCCTCCACCTGGGCGGCCGTGCGGGCCAGCCTCTGGTTTTCCTCCTCCGCCAGAAGGGACATGGCCTGCTCCTGGAGCGGGCCGGCACAGCTGGGGCAGTCCACAGGCGGGTGCTCCAAAACGCCCCCCGCGCAGGAGTGGGGGGCACAGTTGGCACAGTGACTCATCCGATTTCCTCCTTCCAGTCCTGTATACGCAGGATGGGATTCTGTCCCATCTTACCATGTTTGGGCCGGAAAGTCACGGTTCTTACAAAATTATGCCAGATTCCGGAGCGAAAGAGGACGGGGATATTATTTAAATCGAACGTATGTTTTTGTGCTGAAAACCGTGAAATTTTCCCGAAAAGACGGAACTTTTTTGAAAAAAAGAAATAGAAAATACTTGCAATTTGGTTACAGAGCCTTTATACTAAGAAACAGAGTGGAGCAGAATGGAGGAATAGGGAGCAAAATCCCATTCCGGTGAGGGGAGTGAGCGGAGCATGACCGGCACCTACGAGCATACCCTGGATGCCAAGGGCCGCATGTTCCTGCCAGCCAAGCTCCGGGAGGAGCTGGGCCCCAGCTTCCACGTGGCGGTGGGCGCCAATCGCGACGCCGCCGGCATCTGCAAATACCTGGTGATGTATCCGGACGCCACCTGGCGCCGCTTACAGGAGCGGGTGGCCGAGCTGCCCAGCAGCCAGGCGGCCGCCATGGATGTGATCTTCGGCAACGCCGCCCGGTGTGAGCCGGACAGCCAGTGGCGGATCCTGATCCCCCAGGATCTGCGGGACTATGCGGGGCTCACCCGGGACATCGTCGTGGTGGGCAACAATGACAAGGCCAAGATCTGGGACGCCCAGGCTTGGAATGAGAAGAAGAAGCGCGAGCTCACCCCGGAGCAGGTGGCGGAGACCATGCTCCTGCTGGGGCTTTGAGCTCGGGCAGAGAAGATACAGAGATACGTAGAGAGGAGACCGCTCCGGTATGGCAGAATTTACCCACCTTCCTGTGCTGCTGCATGAGTGCATCGAGGGGCTGGACATCAAACCGGAAGGGATCTATCTGGACGGTACCCTGGGCCGGGCAGGCCACTCCCGGGAGATCGCAAAGCGCCTGACCACCGGTCGGCTCATCTGTGTGGACCGGGATCAGGCCGCGCTGGACGCCGCGCAGGAGCGGCTGGGTCCCTGGATGGACCGGGTCTCCCTGGTACATAGCAATTTCTGCGAGATCGACGCGATTCTGGACGGGCTGAAGATCCCGGCGGTGGATGGAATGCTCTTTGACTTGGGCGTATCCTCCCCGCAGCTGGACGACGCGTCCCGGGGCTTTTCCTATATGGCGGACGCTCCGCTGGACATGCGCATGGATCAGAGCGATACTCTGACGGCCCGCACCGTGGTCAACGAGTGGCCCCGGGAGGAGCTGCGGCGCATCTTCTCCCAGTACGGGGAGGAGCGCTATGCCGGCCCCCTTGCCGCGGCCATTGAGCGCCGCCGGGCAGAGCGGCCCATCGAGACCACGCTGGAGCTGGTGGAAGTGATCCGCTCGGCCATGCCGGGTAAGGCCCTTAAGGAAAAGCAGCACCCCGCCAAGCGGTGTTTTCAGGCCATCCGCATCGCGGTCAACGATGAGCTCAGCTCGGTGGACCGGATGCTTCAGAGCGCCGTGCCCCGGCTCAAGCCCGGTGGGCGGCTGGCGGTGATCTCCTTCCACTCTTTGGAAGATCGGATCGTGAAAAATGCCCTGGCCGGATTTGCCAAGGGGTGCACCTGTCCGCCGGATTTCCCTGTGTGCGTATGCGGAAAGAAGCCGGTGATCCGGCTGGTCAGCCGTAAGCCCATCGTCTCGGGCGCGGAAGAGCTGGAAGTGAATCCCCGTGCCAGAAGCGCCAAGCTTCGGGTGGCGGAGAAATTGTGATCCCACGGAACCGGGGGATCGCCTTACGAAAGAAAAGGAGTTGGTTCCCATGGCCTCAATCGCCAAGCGTAAAACGAGATCTGCGTACCAGAGGATACCGGGAACTGCCTATGATGGCTCCGCTGCCCGCCGTCTGGAGCGGGCGGAGGTACTGGAGCCCCGTCCCCGGGTCCGCCCCAGAGAGCGGGCTGTCTCCCGCCCCCGGGTACAGGTACGGGAGGCCGGACGTGTCTCCATCTTTGCGGTGGTCGGCTTTGCGGCGGTGGCCGTGTTTGCCGCGCTGCTTCTGATGAGCTATGTCCAGCTGGCGCAGATCTCGGACGATGTGGTCTCTCTCAAGCGGGAAATGACCACCCTTCAGAGCGATGAGGCGCAGCTCCGGGCGGAGTATGCCCTGGCCTATGATCTGAGCGAGATTGAGCAGAAGCTCACGGCGGACGGCAGTATGATCCGTCCGGATGACAGTCAGATCTGCTATGTGGATCTCTCGGAGCCCGATGCCATTGAGTTCCTGACGGAGGATGCCCCGGTGAAAGGGGTAGAAGGGGTGATCCGGAGCATTCAGGAGATCGTGGGCGAAGTGGTGGAATATTTCCGCTGAGTCCTTCCATATAGTACATTGCAGACCCCAAAAAAGAGAACCGGGCTGCCCAGGATTGGCAGCCTTCCGGCGAGGGCGTAAGAAAATTTCACTTTTCTTACGCCCTCATGCAGTATATCAAGGAGAACGGCATGAGAAATGACAAAAAACGACCGCAGCCGGACCGAAAAGCCAACCGGACCATCCTGATGCGCACCCTCTTCCTGATGGTGGTGTGCGGTGTGGTGGCCTTTATCCCGCTGTTTATCCGCCTTTACAGCCTTCAGATCGTGCAGCATGACGAGCTGGAGGCCAAGGCGCTGGATCAGCAGACCTGGGACCAGGCCGTCACCGCCAACCGGGGGACCATCTATGACAGCAAGGGTTCTCCCCTGGCCATGAGCGCCGAGGCCTATTATATCCAGCTTGCCCCCCGGGAGATCATCGAGCGGCAGCAGGAATACCGGGAGAAGGTGGAAAAGGCCCAGGCAGAGAGCGACCCGGAGAAGCGGGAAAAGCTCATGCCGGACTATCCGGAGCCCACGAATGAGTCCATTGCGGAGAATCTCTCCGCCATTCTGGGGGTGGAGCAGGAGGAGATCCTCAAGCGCCTGGCCAAGACCAACTCGGCCTATGAGGTCATCAAGTCCCAGGTGGAGCGGGATGTGGCCGACCAGGTCCGGAGCTATGCCTCGGAAAACGGCCTCTCTGAGGGCATCTATGTCCAGCCCAGCTCCAAGCGCTACTACCCCAACAACAGCCTGGCGGCCCAGGTCATCGGCTGGGTCAACTATGAGAACAACACGGTCAGCCACGGCGCCTACGGCATGGAGGCCATCTATGACGAGGAGCTGGGCGGCAAGGTGGGCCGTGTGGTCACCGCCAAGAATGGCCGGGGAACCCAGATGCTCTACCGGTATGAGGACTATGAGGACGCCATTGACGGCAACGACCTCCACCTGACCATCGACGCCACCATCCAGTACTACTGCGAGCGGGTGCTGGCTGAGGGCATCGAGAAATTTGAGGTGCAGGACGGAGGATTTGCCATCGCCATGGACCCCAAGACCGGGGCCATCCTGGCCTGGGCCAACTCGCCCACCTATGACCTGAACAATCCCCGTACCATCAGCGACCCGGTCCTCTCCGCCAAGCTGGACGCCATCAAGAACGACTCCAGCCTGAGCGACGAGGAGCGCTCCAAACAGAGCACGGAGCTGCTCTATGAGCAGTGGAGCAACAAGGCCATCAACGAGCCCTATGAGCCGGGCTCTACCTTTAAATCCATGGTGCTGGCCGCCGCCCTGGAGGAGGGCGTGGTCAGCGAGAGCGACACCTTTGTCTGTACCGGATCGGCCACCGTGGCCGACCGGACCATCAAGTGTTCCAAGCGGACGGGACATGGGACCCAGACCCTGGCCCAGGCGGTGGCCAACTCCTGCAACCCGGCGTTCATCGCCATCGGGCAGCGGCTGGGGGCGGAGAAGTTCTATGAGTATGTGGAGGACTTCGGGTTCCTCTCCCAGACCGGCATCGACATGATGGGAGAGCCCAATTACAGCGTGTTCTGGTCCGAGGACCTCTTTACCAGCGCCAACGGTATCACCAACCTGGCCACGGCCTCCTTTGGACAGCGGTTCAAGGTGACCCCCATCCAGCTTCTGACGGCGGCGGCCTCGGTGGTCAACGGGGGACACCTGATGAAGCCCTATGTGATGGAGAGCATCACCGACGCCAACGGGAACATCCTCCAGCATACCGAGCCCACCGAGGTGCGGCAGGTCATCAGCGAGCAGACCAGCGAGCGCTGCCGCTCCATTCTGGAGGGCGTGGTCAAGCCGCCGGGCACTGGTAAGGGCGCCTATGTGGCAGGCTACCGGATCGGCGGAAAGACCGGCTCCTCCGAGACCGAGGAGAAGGACCACACCATCGTGTCCTTCCTGGGCTTTGCCCCGGCGGACGATCCCCAGGTCATCGTTCTGCTGGCCTATGACAACCCCAAGCCGGTGGCCCCCGGCGCCAACACCACGGCCGGCGGCTGGTACATCAGCGGCGGCAGCATGGCGGCCCCCCAGGCGGGCAAACTGCTCACTGATATCCTGGACTATATGGGAGTCGCCAAGCAGTATACGGAAGAGGAGAAGGCGGCCATGGATATGGTGGTGCCCTCCGTGCTGGGCATGACCCAGGCCGACGCGACAGCCCGCCTCAAGGAGAGCGGACTGGATGTGCGCGTGGAAGGAGAGGGCGATACCGTCACCGCCCAGATCCCGGCCCAGGGTGTGGCCATCCCGGGCGGAAGCCAGGTCATCCTATACATGGGCGTGGAGAAGCCCACCGACAAGGTGACGGTGCCCAATGTGGTGGGAATGAACCGGGAGCAGGCCCAGACCGCCATGACCAACGCGGGGCTCTACCTCAAATCCACCGGTCTCACCGTGGGCAGCGATGTAAAGGCGGAGAGCCAGACCATCACGGCCGGAACCCAGGTGGAGCGGGGCACCGTGGTGGAGGTCCACTTTATCCAGAGCACCGCCAGCGGCGGTGCCGGGACCGGCATCTGACCCGATACCAAACCATAGATAAAAAATAGATCTCACAGACATTTTAGAGAGAATCCATACATAGAGTGAATGGAAGCGACAAACCCAAAGGGGTGACAGTATGAGATTACGCCAGCTTCTGGCCGGCGTCGCCCCTTTGGGGGCGTCGCTTGACTCTAAAATGGAAATTTCAGGAATTTGTTACGATTCCAGGACGCTGCAGCCGGGGGAGCTCTTTGTGGCTCTGCCGGGCAGCCGTACCGACGGACACCGCTTTATCTGGGAAGCGGTGGAGCGGGGGGCCTCCTGTGTGGTGTGTGAGCACCCGCCGGAGGGGGAGGGACCGTGGATCACGGTGCCCGACGCCCGCGCGGCCCTGGCCGCACTCTCGGCCAACTGGTTTGGGCACCCGGCCCGGGAGCTGACCGTGATCGGCGTCACCGGGACCAATGGCAAGACCACCACCACGTATCTGCTCAAGGAAGTTCTGGAGGAGGTGCTGGGGGCCCGGGTGGGGCTCATCGGCACCAACCGGAATATGATCGGCGGGGAGAGCCTGCCGGCCCAGCGCACCACGCCGGAGAGTTGGGAGGTCCAGAAGCTCCTGCGGGAGATGGCAGACGCCGGATGCAGCCATGTGGTGATGGAGGTCTCTTCCCACGGGCTGGTCCTCCAGCGGGTGGCGGGGATCTCCTTTGCAGTGGGGATCTTCACCAATCTCACCCAGGATCACCTGGACTTCCATGGGACCATGGAGGCATATCGGGCGGCCAAGGGCCTGCTCTTCCGGCAGTGTGAGCAGGCGGTGGTCAATCTGGACGACGAGGCCGGGCGGTATTACGCCGCCACAGCCCCCTGTCCCTGCTACACCTATTCGGAAAATAAGGACAGCGCCGACCTGACGGCCAAGTGTATCCGGCTTTTCCCGGGACATGTGGAGTTTGAGGCGGTGATCCGGGGCGGAATTTCCCGGGTTCATCTGCCTATCCCGGGCGGATTCACCATTTACAATGCCCTGGGCGTCATCGGATGCGGCCTGGTCCTGGGGCTTCCCCTGGACGGGATCGCCCAGGCGCTGGAACACGCCCAGGGGGTCAAGGGCCGCATTGAGGTGGTGCCCACCCCCTCTGACTACACTGTTCTCATCGACTATGCCCACACCCCGGATGCCCTGGAGAACATCCTCACTACGGTGCGGGATTTTACGGCGGGACGGGTGATCTGTCTCTTCGGCTGCGGGGGAGACCGGGACCGGGCCAAGCGCCCCAAGATGGGAGCGGTGGTCTCGGCCCTGGCGGATCTGGCGGTGGTGACCTCGGATAATCCCCGCTCGGAGGAGCCGATGGAGATCATCTATGACATCCTCCGGGGCATGGACCCATCCGGAGCCCCCTGGCGGGTGGAGCCCGACCGGCGCAGGGCCATCCGGCTGGCCCTCTCCCTGGCCCGGACGGGGGACACCGTGGTCCTGGCCGGGAAAGGACATGAGACCTACCAGGAGGTGGGGGGCATCCGCTTCCACCTGGATGAGCGGGAGGAGGTGGCCTCCTGCTTCCCCCCGGACGCCCCGGCGGTGGCCGCCATGGCAAAAGGGGGAGAGAACCCCTCTGCGGGGCGGGATATTTCGTGACATATTTCTCCGCCCTTTTGGTGGAAATACCAGCGTGTGTGTGATAAAATACGTCTTTGTGAGTGAATCCAGGTTTATTACAAAGAGGTACGGAGGTTCAAAAGAATGGATTTGAGTATTGTCCTGAGCATCCTTCTGGGATTCGTGGTGTCCGCCGTGGCGGGCCGGCTGCTGATCCCGGTTCTGCGCCGGCTGAAGGCGGGGCAGGCCATCAAGGAGATCGGTCCCACCTGGCACATGACCAAGCAGGGGACCCCCACCATGGGCGGACTGATGTTTATCATCGCCATCGCGGTGGTGCTGGTGGTCATCGGCTGGAAGGACCTGATGGCGGGCCGTCTGGGCGGTCTGTATACCTATCTGTTTGCGCTGGTGTTCGGCGCCATCGGCTTTCTGGACGACTACATGAAGGTGAAGAAAAAGGAGAACACCGGACTCACTGCCGGACCCAAGTTCCTCCTTCAGCTGGCGGCTGCCATTGTGTTTACCATCCTGCTGCGCAATGAGGGGTACCTGAGCCCCGATCTCTACATCCCCTTTGTCAACGTGACCTTCCAGCTGCCCTGGGTGGTCTATATGGTCTTTGCCGCCTTTGTCATGGTGGGCACGGTCAACGCCGTGAATATTACGGACGGAATCGACGGCCTGTCCAGCAGTGTCACCGTGCCGGTGGCCATGTTCTTCACCGTTGTGGCGGTCCAGTGGGACCGCGGGGAGATCGGTGTGGTCTCCGGCGCTCTGGTGGGCGGACTGCTGGGCTTCCTGATCTATAACTTCCATCCGGCCAAGGTCTTTATGGGCGACACCGGCTCCCTCTTCATGGGCGGCATGGTGTGCGGCCTGGCCTTCGCGCTGGATATGCCCCTGATCCTGATCCTGGTGGGGATCATCTACATCGCGGAGACCCTCTCCGACATCATCCAGGTCACCTATTTCAAAGCCACCCATGGCAAGCGGATCTTCCGCATGGCGCCCCTCCATCACCACTTTGAGATGGGCGGCTGGAGCGAGGTCAAGCTGGTGGTGGTCTTTACCAGCGTGACTGTGGTATTCTGTGTGCTGGCCTACCTGGGTGTGGCCAACCGTTTTCCCGTATAATCTGCCCGGAAGTCCGGGCGGGGCCAAGAGCAAGGAGGCGATTCTTTGGCGCGGAAACACAAGCGAGACCTGACCGTGGAGGAACAGCTGGCCCGCGGGCCGGTGGACCTGCCCTTTCTGATGCTGGTGGTCATGCTGACCGTGATCGGCGTGGTCATGGTCTTTTCCGCCTCCTATGCCACGGCGCTCTATGACGCCAAGACGGCCCATAATAACCCTACCTATTATTTTGTCAAGCAGGCGGGCTTTGCGGTGGCGGGACTGGTGGCCATGTATGTGGTCACCAAGATCAACTATCAGTCCTTCCGCTGGATGTCGGTCTTTGTGCTGGGCGCGGCCTATGTGCTGCTGCTGCTGGTCTTTACCCCGCTGGGCTTTGGTAAGGCCACGGTGGGCGCCCAGCGGTGGATTCAGATCGGCCCCATCAATTTTCAGCCCTCTGAGGTGGCCAAGATCGGCGTCATCATGTATTTTTCTGCCCGGCTCTGTAAGCGCAACACGGAAAAACCCCGGCGGATCAATCCCCGCTCCTACTGGAGCGGTCCGCTCACTGCGCTGCAGCGGACCGGTTTTCTGGAGCTGGTGCCCTATGGGGCCATCCTGCTCTCCATCGCGGTGCTTATGATGCTGGAGCCCCATATGTCGGGTACCATCCTCATCATGCTGGGCGGCGCGGCGGTGCTCTTTGCGGCGGGAATCAAGCTCTACTGGTTTGTGGGCGGCGCGGCCGGCCTGGCCGGGCTGCTCCTGCTGATGATGAGCGGCTATCAGTCCACCCGTATCAAGATCTGGAGAGACCCCTGGAACGACGGCATGAACGGACGGGGAGACGGCTTCCAGATCATCCAGTCCCTGCTCTCCATCGGCTCCGGCGGCCTGCTGGGTGTGGGCCTGGGCAAGAGCCGGCAGAAATTTGATTTCCTGCCCGAGCCCGAGAACGACTTCATTTTTGCGGTGGTCTGTGAGGAGCTGGGGCTGGTGGGGGCCTGCGTGATCCTCTTCCTCTTCGCGCTGCTCATCATCCGGGGCTTCTGGATCGCCATCCACGCCCGGGACCGGTTCGGCGCGCTGCTGGTAGTGGGTATCATAACGCTGCTGGCCGGACAGGTGTTTCTGAACATCGCGGTGGTGACCAACCTCATTCCCACCACAGGCATTTCTCTCCCATTTTTCAGTTACGGCGGCACCGCCCTGATGATCCAGCTGGCCGAGATGGGGATGGTATTGAGCGTATCCCGTCAGATCCCGGCAGCCAAGCAGGGATAGCACCGGTGCAAGATACAGAGAATCAAGAAGGTTGTGAGAAAGATGAACGTACTCTTTACCTGTGGCGGCACGGCCGGACACATCAATCCCGCTGTGGCGCTGGCCCGGCTTTTTCAACTTCGGGACCCGGACTGCAAGGTGCTCTTCGTGGGGGCGGACGGCGGCATGGAGACCCGTCTGGTGCCCAAGGAGGGCTATGATCTGCGCACGGTGACCATCACCAACTTCCGCCGCTCCTTTACCCCCGCGGCCATCGGACACAACCTGAAGACTGTGGTCAACATGGGCCGCTCCAAGAAGCAGGCCCAGCGGATCCTGAAGGAATTTCAGCCCGATCTGGTGGTGGGGACAGGTGGCTATGCCTCCTATCCTATCGTGAACGCGGCGGCGGCCAAGGGGATTCCCACTGCGGTCCACGAGTCCAACGCGGTGCCCGGCCTGACCACCAAGGCCCTGTCCAAGGTGGTGGATCAGGTGATGGTGGGCTTTGAGGAGAGCCGCAGCCACTACGACTGCCCGGAGAAGGTCGTGGTCACCGGGACCCCGGTGCGGGGAGACTTTTTCCAGTACACCCGCAAGGAGGCCCGTGCCAAGCTGGGCATCACCGACGAGCGGCCGGTAGTGGTCTCGGTCTGGGGCAGCCTGGGCGCGTCGGTGATGAACCGGCAGATGGCCGACTTCATCGCCCTGGAGTGCAAGGCCGGGGAGCCCTTCCATCACATCCACGGCGCGGGCCGGGATTATAAGAACGTGTGCGCCGCGCTGAAGGAGCTGGGTGTGGATCTGAAGGATCACCCCTCCATCGACGTGCGGGAGTATATCTACGACATGCCGGTGGTCATGGCGGCGGCCGACCTGGTGCTCTGCCGGGCGGGAGCCTCCACCATTTCGGAGCTGACCGCCATCGCCAAGCCGTCGGTGCTGGTCCCCTCGCCCAACGTGGTGGCCGACCATCAGACCAAGAACGCCCGGGTCCTCTCCGAGGCGGGCGGCGCCGTGCTGCTGCCGGAGAAGGAGTCCTCCGGCCAGAAGCTCTATGAGATCACCGCCGATCTGCTCACCCACAAGGAGAAGAGGGACGCCATGGGAGAGGCCCTGCGGCACATGGCGGTGCCCGATGCCAGCGAGCAGATCTACAAGACCCTTCTGGCTCTGACGCGGAAATAAGGTTTTTCACCGATGGTTCCGCTCTGCATAGGATGGTTTGTAAAACCAACAAACCAATGTTGCGGAGGACGGAATCCATGAGTGCTTTGATCGTTGAAGGCGGACGGCCGCTGAGCGGCACAGTCCGCGTCCATGGGGCGAAGAACAGCGCCCTTCCCATCCTGGCTGCCGCCATTCTGGCGCCGGGGACCAGTGTGATCCATAACTGCCCGCCCCTGTCCGATGTGACGGCCTCTCTGGAGATCCTGCGCCATCTGGGCTGCCGGGTCACCCAGGAGGGGACCACCGTGACGGTGGACGCCACAGCCCCGGTACGCTGGGACGTTCCCCACGCCCTGATGCGGGAGATGCGCTCCTCCGTGATCTTCCTGGGGGCCATCCTGGGACGGATGGGGGAGGCCGACCTCTCCTTTCCGGGCGGGTGTGAGCTGGGACCCCGTCCCATCGACCTCCACCTCAAGGCCATCCGTACCCTGGGGGGAGAGATCGAGGAGCGGGGCGGACGCCTGTACTGCCGGGGTGCGCTGAAGGGCCGGGAAGTGATCTTTGCCCGTCCCAGCGTAGGGGCCACCGAGAACGCCATGCTGGCGGCGGTGGCGGCGCCCGGGACCACTATTTTGTGCAACGCGGCCCGGGAGCCGGAGATCGTGGATCTCCAGGGCTTCCTCACGGCCATGGGCGCCAGCGTGCGGGGCGCTGGGACCTCCATGGTGGTGATCGAGGGCGGCCGGCCCCTGCACGGCGGGGAATATACCGTCATGGGGGACCGGATCGTGGCCTGTACATATCTGGCGGCGGCTGCGGCGGCCGGAGGCGAAGTGACGGTGACCGGAGTGGACCCCCGGCACATCTCCACCGTGACGTCGGTCCTGGCGGAGGCGGGCTGCCGGGTGGTCAGCCAGCGGGATGCCGTCTGCCTGAGCAGCGACGCCCCCCTCTTTGGGAGCCGCCCCATCCATACCGCCCCCTATCCCGGCTTTCCCACCGACGCCCAGCCCCCGCTGATGGCGGCCCTCTGCAAGGGAAAGGGGACCACCCTCTTCGTGGAGAATATTTTTGAGAGCCGGTACCGCCATGTGGACGAATTGGCCCGGATGGGAGCCGATATCCGGGTGGAGGGCCGGGTGGCCGTGGTGTGCGGCGTGCCCGAGCTCCACGGCGCGGCCGTGGAGGCCGCCGATCTGCGGGGCGGAGCCGCGCTGGTAGTGGCCGCCCTGGCGGCCGAGGGACGCAGTGTCATCACGGGTCTCAAGCATCTGGACCGGGGCTATTGGCACCTGGAAGAGGCCCTGGGCGAACTGGGGGCCCAGATCACCCGCGGCGGAGCGGAAGAGGAGTCCGAGCCGTCCGCATCGGTCGGCCGGTAGCAGACCGGAACGGGAGACCCCCGGGAGTGGACGATGCTCCCGGGGCGGGGCTTACCAAGGAGAAGAACAGCGGAGGACAGACAAATGGCGGCGAGAAGAAAACGACGGGGAAGGCGCAGACGGGGACGCTTCGGCATCCTCTATAAAGTGCTGTCCTTTTTTCTCATCCTGGCTGCCATCGTCACGGGCTGTATCGTCTTTTTCCGGGTCAATGAGATCGTGGTGGTGGGGGAGACCCGCTATTCCGAGGCGGAGATCATCGCCGCCACCGGCGTGGAGCAGGGGGAAAACCTCTTCCAGCTCAACAAGTTCGACATGGCCCACAAGGTATTGACACAGCTCCCCTATGTGGATGAAATCACCATCAGCCGCAAGCTGCCCGATACGCTGGTGCTCAAGGTGACCGAGAGCACTCCGGTGGCCGTACTGGAGAGCGGAGGGAACTGGTGGCTGCTGGATGTACGCGGAAAACTGCTGGAGCAGGGAGATGCCTCCCTGGCCCAGGGACGGGCGGTGCTGACCGGACTCGACCCGCTCTCCCCGGCGGTGGGAGGCAAGCTGGCCGTGGGCGAGGAGCAGCAAAAGAAGCTGGAGAGCCTTATGGCCCTCTTCAATGCCCTCCAGGCCAGAGGAATGGCCGGACAGGTGACCGAGTTTATCGACCTGACCGCGGAGAATGTGGTGCGGTTTGGCTATGGGGGGACCCTCACGGTGGAGATGCCCCTCTTTGACGACTTCGGGAACCAGACCTGGCGGCTCCAGCGGGCGCTGGAAGAATTGAGCGCCCGAAACGGAACGGTGAGCGGTACGCTGCACCTCCCCTCCGAGGGGAACAAAGCCTGGCTGCTGGCCCAGCGCTGGATGCCGGGGGATGAGACGGAGAGCTCCTCCACCGGGGAGGAGAGCACGGCCTCGCCCTCGCCCAGCCCAAGCCCCGCGCCGGAGACTTAGATCAGCTTGTCCCCAACGGTCGGGGTAGAAGGAGGAAAATATGCCAAAGAGACGCAAACGCGGAGAGTTCGCGGTGGTGGCGGCCTTTGCCGTCCTGGGATTTCTGCTGGCGGTCCAGCTCAAGAGCGTCAAGCTCAATACGGCGCTGGACGCCACCAGTGCCGGCCGTCTGGAGACCCTTCAGGAGCTCTATAACGATCTGACCACCGAGCGGGACGGATTGAAGAGCCGTCTGGAGGAGACGCAGAAAGAGCTGGAGCAGTACCGGGACGCGGCGGTCTCCGGAGAGAGCAGTGCCGCCCTCAAGGCGGAGGTGGAGTACCTGTCCATGGTGGCGGGGCTGACCGACGTGGAGGGACCGGGGGTGTCCGTCATCTTGAGCGACTCCAAGGCGGAAAACACCACCGGGGATGAGGCGGACTATCTCATCCATGACAGCGACCTGCTCTCGGTCATCAACGAGCTGCGGGACGCGGGGGGCCCAGGCCATCTCCTTCAATGGAGAGCGCATCCTCTCCACCAGTGAGGTCCGCTGTGCCGGCTCGGTGGTCATGGTCAACGGAAAGCGCTTTGCCGCCCCCTTCATCATCTATGCCATCGGCGATCCCACCACCCTCTACAACGCGCTGACCATGCGGGGCGGCGTGGTGGATGTGCTCAGCCAGTGGAAGATCAACGTCACGGTACAGATGAGTGAAAAGCTCCTGATCGAGAAGTATACCGGGACCATCCCCACCGATTATCTGAGTACCCCCACGGCCACCGGGGAAGAAGGGAGTGAGGGCTGATGCTGAAACTGGAATTCATCGGCCTCGCGGTGGGCCTTCTGCTGGGGTGGCTGTGCCCCTGGACCTTCCCGGCCTCCTCCTCCCTCTATGTGGCGGCAGGTCTGCTGGGTGCGCTGGACTCGGCCTTTGGCGGCTGCAATGCCCGCATCAAGGGTCACTTCAAACTGGGGATCTTTCTCTCCGGCGCCATTGGAAATACCCTCATCGCGGTCTTTCTGGCCTGGCTGGGACAGAAGATGGGGATCCCCCTCTATCTGGCGGCCGTGGTGGTGTTCGGCACCCGCATGTTCCAAAACTTTGCAGAAATCCGGCGTGAGCTATTGACCAACAGGCAAAAGAGCGATAAAATAAACCAAGATATTGATTCTGAGCCGTTCGACGGCACTAAATAGCAGATTTTTACTTTTATAGAGTCGAATTGTTTTACTTAGGAGGAGCAGATATGCCATTTGGACTGGATACCGGGCCGGACAGCGTAGTTACCATTAAGGTAATCGGTGTAGGCGGCGGCGGAAATAACGTGGTAAACCGGATGATCGAGACCGGTATGGAGGGCGTGGACTTCATTGCGGCCAATACGGACAAGCCCTTTCTGGATGTGTCCCGCGCCACCTACAAGGTGCAGCTGGGTGAGAAGCTGACCGGCGGCCGGGGCGCAGGTGCCGATCCCGAGAAGGGCCGCAAGGCCGCGGAGGAGAGCCGGGCCCAGATCTCCAAGACGCTGGAGAATACCGACATGGTGTTCATCACCGCCGGTATGGGCGGCGGTACGGGTACCGGCGCCGCTCCCATCGTGGCCGATGTGGCCAAGGAGATGGGTATCCTCACCGTGGGCGTGGTGACCAAGCCCTTCAACTTTGAGGGCCGCCGCCGCATGATGCAGGCGGAAAAGGGCATCGAGGACCTGCGGGACAAGGTGGACAGCCTGGTCATCATCCCCAATGAGCGCCTGAAATACGCCACCGACCAGAAGATCACCTTCCTCAACGCCTTCCAGATCGCGGACGACGTGCTCCGCCAGGCGGTGCAGTCCATCTCCGACCTCATCAAGAAGACCGGCCTCATCAACCTGGACTTTGCCGATGTGTCCGCCGTTATGAAGGACGCCGGCATGGCCCACATGGGCGTGGGCCGGGCCGCCGGCAAGAACAAGGCCGAGGAGGCTGCCAAGATGGCCATTTCCAGCCCCCTGCTGGAGACCTCCATCGACGGGGCCAAGGGCGTGCTCATCAACTTCACCGGTTCCATGGACATGAGCCTGGAGGAAGTGGACGCCGCCGCCGGTCTGGTCAGCCAGGCCGTCCATCCCGACGCCAACATCATCTTCGGTACCACCTTCGATGAGAACATGGAGGATGAGATCCGGATCACCGTGATCGCCACCGGTTTCGAGGACAACTACCCCGGCGCCCTCTCCAACAAGCCCTTCTCCGCTCCGGAGAAGAAGGAGGAGCCCGCCCCGGTGAGCGCCGCTCCGGTGTCTCAGAGCGTGTCCTCCTCCGTGTCCAGCGCGCCGGCTCCTGCGGCCGGTGAGAGCACCGGTATGACCGATGACGGCTGGGACGATATCTTCAAGATCTTTAATCAGAAGCACTGATTCTGCCATGCGGCCCCGGTGATCCGGGGCCGCATTTTTTGTCCTTGCATTCGGGCGCGGTGGGAGGTATAATGAAGCGTACGGGACAGGCGGACATGCCGTCCCCATGGCAAGGTGACCGGTTTTGTTCGGCCGGTCCCTGCGCGGAGTGAGATCCGCAGATCAGCTTGGCCAGCGAAGGAGTGATATGCGCCGTGAGCAGCGACCCTTGGAGTCGAAAACGGAACAACGAGATCCAACCAGCGGCGCGCAGAGCCTGAGCCGGAGCCTTTTTTCCGTGCTGTCTGTGCAGCCGTGGTATTCTTGCGCTTATCCGGGTGCAGGAAACGAAACGAAAACACAGACGCGCGGGTGAATTTGTCTGTTGATACAGACCCCATCCGCCGGGAAAGGCGTGATTTTTTTGCTCTCGATCCACAAGACCATTGACGGGAAAATGACAAAGCTGGATACCATCCAGGACGGATGCTGGGTCAATCTGACCTATCCCAGCGAGGACGAACTCAACACGGTGGCCGCCACGTTGGGCGTGGAACCCACCTTCCTCCGGGCCGCACTGGATGAGGAGGAGACCTCCCGTATCGACACGGAGGATGGGCAGACCCTCCTGATCATCGACGTGCCCGCCGTCGAGAAGGACGACGCGGTGGTGTACTCCACCCTCCCTCTGGGCATCATCGTCACGGAGAAGCATATCATCACCGTCTGCCTGAAGGAATCCTCCATCATCAAGGATTTCCAGGACGGTCTGGTGCGCAATGCTGAGACCCAGAAGCGGACCAGCTTTATCCTCTATATGCTGCTGCGGGTGGCCAAGCGCTTCCTCCAGTACCTCAAGCAGATCGACAAGATCTACAATTACATGGAGCGGCAGCTCTACAAATCCCAGCGGAACAAGGAGCTGATCCAGCTGCTGGATTTGGAGAAGTCACTGGTCTACTTCAATACCTCTCTGAAGGCCAACGAAGTCACCCTGGAGAAGATCCTCCGCGGACGGATCATCACCCTCTACGAGGAGGATCACGACCTGCTGGAGGACGTGCTCATCGAGGTGCGTCAGGCCATCGAGATGGCCAACATCTACTCCTCCATCATCTCGGGCATGATGGACGCCTTTGCCAGCGTCATCTCCAACAACCTGAACGTCATCATGAAGGTGCTCACCTCCATTACCATTCTGCTGACGGTACCCAATATCGTCTTCAGCTTCTACGGCATGAATATCGAGGGGAGCGGATTGCCGCTGGCGCAGTTCTGGTGGTTCCCCCTGACGGTTACCGCGGTCATCATCGGCATCGTGGCGGTCATTCTGAAGAAGCGGGATCTCTTCTGATTGGATAAGAAAAAAGAACGGTCACAGAAAAGGACATTTGCCTTCTGATAGTTCCCATAGGTACATTTTCTGAACCTTGTGAATTGTCAGGCACACAGGCGGACAGCGGAAGCTGTCCGCCTGTTGTGTTTTATGCCAGCAATCGCTTGATTTCTTCAATATCTGTAATCTGCTTTGCGATATGCGGTGCTTGCTCTCCCTCCTGCATAGGGCTGTCCACTCTGCCGATGTCTCGGTACACGATCCTGACGCTCTGTCCCGCAGAGCGGGAATACTTTTGGCTCCGCTCGCCCACTTCGATCCGCTGGATGAAGAGCCGCAGCAGCTCAGGCGTCAGTTCGTCGATGGTAGTGTACCGTTTGGCTTTCTCAATGAAGGCGTCCACATTGGCGGCTGAGGCTTTCAGTTTCTCCAACTGTTCCTCCTTGGCTGGAATGGCGACAGACAGATTTTTTTGCTCGGCGTTGTAGTCTGCGGACAGCATGCGGAACTGTTCATCGCTCACCCGCCCCAGAACATTGTCCTCGTAGAGACGCTTGAACAGCGCACACAACTCATCGTATCTCCGCCGCATAGAATCCAGTTCCTTCTGCAGACGGTTGATCTCTCGGCGCAGTTCTGCGGTGTTCCTCTGGTTGATGTACTGGGCGAATTGCCGCTCCTTCATCCGTGCGAAGTGCGTGACCCTGCGCAGGTCGTCCAGCACGATGGCTTTCAGGTCCGCCTCCCGGATCTGGTGGGGTGAGCAGGCGGTTTTCCCGCGCTTACTGTAGGTTGAGCACCGGAAATAATACTGATCCTCCCGCATTTTCTCGGTCCGGCAGAGCACCATGTATTTTCCGCAGTCGGCACAGTAGACCAGTCCAGAGAACAGATTGGGTTCCTCCATGTGCTTGGGCGGCCGCCGTTTGTGCTCCCGCACATCCTGCACGATCTCCCAGACCTCCATGGAGATGAGTGGCTCATGGGTGTTCTCCACAAGGATCTGCTCGCTCTCTGGTTTCTGGATTTGCTTTTTGTTTTTATAGGAGAGCGTTGTTTTCTTCATGTTGAGCGTGTGCCCGATGTAGACCTTGTTTTCCAGGATCTTAGCCACGGTTCTGCCGGACCAGGTGTAGGGACGGGTGGTATCCAGATTGGTACAGGCAGCTCCGGTAGCCTGGTAGTACTGGTTGGTCGGATTCAGCACCTGCTCTTGGGTCAGGATTCTGGCGATCTGGTTCGGTCCCTTCCCTGCGGCGCACAGGTCAAAGATACGACGCACGATGGGAGCGGTTTCCTCATCGGGGATGATCTCCTTGGAGTCCTTGTCCTTTTTCTTGTAGCCGTAGGGCGGTTTGCCGCCCAGCCGCTCTCCGCGCTCCGCCTGCATCTTCTTGATGGCGCGTACTTTCTTACTGGTGTCCTTGGCGTGGAGTTCGTTGGCCCAGTTACGGATAGGATTAAAGTCGTTGCTGCTCTCCACCAGGGAATCCACGCCATCATTGACCGCGATAAAGCGGACACCCTTTTCCGGAAAGTAAATCTCCGTGTACTGTCCCACTTGAAGGTATTCTCGTCCCAGGCGGCTGAGATCCTTGACGATGATGGTCTCCACCTCGTCCCGTTCCACCATTTCTATGATCTTCTTCCAGGCCGGACGGTCAAAGTTTGTACCGGAGTAGCCATCGTCCGCCAGGAACAGCGTGTTTTCAAACCCATGATCCGCTGCGTACTGCTCCAGGAAGAGTTTCTGATTGTGGATGGAATTGGACTCTTTCTGCCGGTCATCCCTCTGCCGCTCATCCTCCTGACTGAGTCTTCCGTATAAGATATTATATTTTTGGCTTGCCATATCTCTGTAACCTCCTTTTACTGGGGCAAGCCGGTATGGGGTACGGACAGTATACCCCACCGGCCTGCGCAAGTCCACGGAAACCTTACGCGCTGTGGGTTTCCTTCTTTAGGTCTGTGTCAATGAGCGAGAGCAGCTTGTCTGTGGGGGTCGCTGTGGCCTCCATCAGGAACACAGAGATCACATGAAAGACCTTCCCTTCAATGAGCATCTCCCTCTGATTGATGATGTGATCGCCCTGGTGTTGGTAGCAGGTGTCACGAAAACTGGTCAGCACCTCTCCACTTTCCGTTTCCCGCAGCAGAGCTCCGCCGGGATCATATCCGCCCAGCATGCCGGTATCACGGTATTCCTCATATGCCTTTTTCATGGCGCTCCTTTCCCCCGAAACCAATTCGGGCAACAAAATAGCAGACCGTCACATGGTCTGCTGCCAAGTTGGTTCTTCTTCATGATCGTCCTCCTTGTGACCGAGGGCGATTTTCTTTTGCCGTTCTTTCCGGAGGGCCTTGCTGTCTGCGTGGTAGCGCGTGGTGGTGGCATCCCTCACGGGAGCATTGTCTTGGCCGCGCTCCAGAGTGTGTCTAAGCTGAACCACACCACCCACAGCACCAGCCCAGTCAGCGCCAGGGCCGCCAGTCCCAGCAGCAGGCTGATCCATGGAATGTCCGGCAGACTCAGTCTGGGCAGCCTGATGCCGGACAGAGAAAAACACTTCTCGTTCCGCTTCCCAGCCTGTTCGCTCATCTTCTCCAGATGCTTCACCACTTTCAGCAGCTCGTCCATCTGCGTCCGGGTCGGGAGCTGCGCCAGCAATTCGCTGACTTTCTTGAGATAGCCGGTCTGTCTCTCGGTGTGGTGCCCCAGTGCATAGAGGCTGCTCAGCAGTTCCTCCCACTCCGCTTTTGTGGGATGCACTTCGGGAGGCGGTATCAGCTCCTGCGTCGGAGGCTGCGGTGTGGCCTGTGCCATCTGCGCAGGTCGGTTCTTCTCCAGCAGTTCGTCCATAGATAATTTCTTCTCTGATCCTGAACTCATATTCCATATTCTCCTTCAGATATTTCTCCCCGAACAGCAGGCGGTCACGGCACTGCCAGCCGCTGGGTGTGGTGTAGGTGATATTCCGCCGGGACGCTTCCCATCGTACCTTGTAGCCCTCGCTCTCCATCAGCGCAATGAATTCCTCACGGCTGGAGGCGTGGCGCATACAGTCGTTGATGATGTTCATGAGCTGCAGTTTTTTGCTTTGGCCACGGGCGGCCGTATGATACTCGCCAACCGTCATAGTTTTCGTTTTCTGCTTCCTATCCTTGGGC
>NZ_JADCKF010000020.1 GCF_014982855.1 Pseudoflavonifractor gallinarum
GTGCGCGGTGACTTCTCTCCACGGAGAACGAGCGACAAACACCAGCGCAGCAGGTGGGCCGGGCCAGCCCACGGCCACGATCCGCCATTGGACAGGCTGGCCGCCTGTCCCTCCGGGCCGCCGTTCCTCCGTTGCGTGGGGATGCCGCGCTGAGTATGGTTGTCTTTGGACAGGTCAAGGAAACGGGCGCGGCACTCCCTAATTTATCAAGAAAGAGGGAAACGCTCTATGAATTACGATCCAGAACTGGCGGCCCTGCTCTCCCAGCCGTGGAGTAACAATGCCTGTCGCGGCTATGTGATCTACGCGATGGAGAACTGCGGTTTTTCGCCCCAGGACATCCGGCGTGTGGTGGCTGAGCTCTATGAAGTCTTTGACATCCGTGGACTGGAAGAGGCCCAGCAGCACTACGAGCGGAGTCCCTATTGACTTTTGGACACTTTGTCCAGAGGTACATATCCGGCCAAAGGCCAGCACTTTCTCGGTGCTGGCCTTTGCCATGTTTCAAAACATTCTTTGATTGTATGGGAGGGATTTTATGCAGGCACAGGTCAAATACGAAAGTGAAGTCAAAACTGCTGTTCTCGGAGATCGCACGATCACCGTTAGAAATCTCACCCCCGTTCTTTCCCCGCAGGAACAGGATAAGCGCAACCGCGAGGTCGAGCGGCGGCTGTTCGATGTGTTCCGCAAATATGCTGGGCGGGGGTAGGCCAGAGTCATCCTTGTGGTAAGGGGGCGGCAGTCGATTGACAAAAAGGACAGTATTAGCATTGAAAGTCAATTTGAGTTTTGTCGCTATGAGCTTAAAGGCGGTGAGGGTAAGGAATACAAAGACAAGGGCTACTCTGGCAAGAACATTGAGCGCCCCGACTTCCAGCGGCTTCTGCAGGACATCAAGCTGGGCTTGATTAAGCGGGTGATCGTCTACAAACTGGATCGGATTAGCCGTTCCATCGTGGACTTCGCAAAACTCATGGAACTGTTCAAGCAATACGATGTGGAGTTTGTGTCCTGTACAGAAAAGTTTGACACTTCCACGCCGATGGGTCGGGCGATGCTCAATATCTGCATTGTCTTTGCCCAGCTTGAACGCGAAAGCATCCAGATGCGTGTGCAGGACGCTTTCTATTCCCGGTGTACCAAAGGCTACTATATGCGGGGCCGGACGCCATACGGGTTTGATACTGAGCCCATCGTCATGGACGGGATCAAGACAAAGAAGCTGGTGGAAAATGCGGAAATGGATTATGCCGAACTAATATATCAAATGTATGCGGAACCGAGTGCCTCTTATGGAGATATAACACGGTATTTTGTGGCCCATGATATTAAAGTTTATGGCAAGGCATTAACACGAGCATTTATCGCTCAACTGCTGAGAAACCCCGTCTACGTCCAGGCCGATATGGACATCTACGAATACTTCAAGGCCCAGGGCGTAAAAATTGAAAGTCCCCCGGAAATGTTCACAGGGGACAATAGCTGTTATCTCTATCAAGGGCGCGAGGGCGAGGAGCCGATCCTTGTGATTGCTCCCCACCAGGGGCGCATCCCCTCCCAGCTCTGGCTGACCGTTCAGCGCAAGCTCTCACAAAACACGACATTCCAGAATGGCCGGAAATGCCATAACACATGGCTGGCCGGGAAAATCAAGTGCGGGCGCTGTGGTTACGCCCTGGCAAGTTTGAACGCCAGAAACGGTGTTACCTATTTGCGGTGCAAGCAACGGGCAGACAATAAGAGCTGCGAGGGTGCCGGTACGCTGACCGCGCAAAACATGGAGGCATTTGTCTACGGCGAGATGGTTAAGAAGATGCGGAAATTCCACACGCTGAAAGGCGGTAAGGAACAAAGCTACAATCCGAAGCTGACCGCCGCCCGCGTTGCCCTGGCAAAGACGGAAAGCGAGATCGAGAAACTTCTGGACACTTTGTCCGGTGCTAATCCGCTTCTCCTACAATACGCAAATACACGCATTGAGGAACTGGATGCAGAACGGCAGAAACAGCTCCGGCTGGTCGCAGACCTCACCGCCAATTCTGTTTCCGCTTCACAGATTGATAGCATTACGGATTATCTCGATGACTGGGAGTCCGTGAGCTTTGACGATAAGCGCAAGGTGGTTGATATACTCATATCACAGATTGACGCTACCAGTGAGAGTGTTACAATCCACTGGAAAATCTAAAACCTTTTCACTTGGCATTATGCCCTTGTAAAAAATAGTTTGCAGTTGCTGAAAGGTTTCCTCGTGGCCGCCAACATCCGGATGGTAGACTTTGCATAGGGAACGGTATCGTTTGCGGACAGCTTCTGTCGAATCGCACCCGGCAAAAAAGTTGATTGCTCCCTGTTGTGTTCCGCCTGTACAGGCGTAGTGATGCAGGATGGAAAAAACTTCTCTTTCCAGCGTTTTTTCTTTTTTCTTTGCGGTGTCGATGAGTGGGATTAGCTTGTGTTCAAAATGGTCACATGGGATTTGTCCAACAAAATGATCCAACTGCTTACAAATTTGAGAAAGCAATTCTATGTAGGATGTGAATTCATAGATCAAAGAGGAGTCCTGCTTAACACGGATTGCAGCATCTACCTGCTGATGGAGTGTTTCCAGATTTTCGAATAGTCCGTGCAGCATTTCCATGGACTGACGGCAGACTTGGGTGGCGCGGCCTGCGGCAAAGGTGCGTTCAAGCGGGGCTGTCTCATTCAGATTTCGGGTACGCTCTGCTATAGCAGCCCAGTAGCTTTGATGATCCTGGGTGGAAAGCTTTAATATTTGCCCCCACTCACCCCATTCGATGCCGAGCGAAATGAGAACCACTATTGCAGAGAAAACTACGACAAGAACATACAGTACGGAAAAAACCACATCCAAACCGGAAAACAGCTGTAAATAGTGAAGGATCCCTATGCCGAAATTAGTGGACACTGCATAACTTATACGGAGAGTCACATAGCAGAGAAAACCGACTGCACATAAAACAGAAATTGGAAAGGCCAGTGAAAACAGAAATACAATAAGCTTGTTCAAGCCGGTCAACAGATACCAAAAAACACAGGTAAATCGCATATTCCTACCAGACTCGGCAGTCTCAATGCGCTGAAAGTCGCCTTTACAGATGTCGTACAGTCTGGAATATCCCCGGTGACACAGATAAAATACCGCATCAAGCAGCCCCATGCAGATGGTAACCACGGCGGTAACGGCAGCCGCAGCAATGCCACCAAAGAAAAACAGAACCATGACCACGGCTGAGATAATTGCACCACCCAGAATCATCAGCGCAATAAACAGGCCTACGCCCTCAAAAAAACCTCCGGGGTTATCGAAGATGGCGTGTAGGATTCCAAGCGCTAAAAGTGCAGTTCCAACGCCCAGGAAAACCATTACTTTTTCCAGAGCCTTTTGCAACAATTTCGTTAGAATCGAAATGGCCAATAAGGGAAGCGCGAGTAGCGCACAGGCATTGACTTTTATGATGGGAAGTAAGTGCTCCATATGTCATTCCTCACCTATTGATAGACATCAAACTCGTAAGAGATGGAAGTAACAACGCTGCTGCTGGAATCAATAGTCAGGGAAAGCCGGTCGCCTGAGGCGTGATCCAGATATACAAGAGCGCTGCGATTCAGGCTGAACCCAATCAGTGGAGAGCCTGTACAGTAGCTGGGAGTCCCCAATAGTCCGCTTCTTGCGTTGGCAACATCCTTCAGCGCGCTCCCTATGGTGAGCCCGCCTGGGAAAACTGCGTTGTTGTTGGTGAATTTCACGCCCACAAAGGTTGCTTCATTAAGAGAAATTATACTGGTGGTGGTATTTTTCACAATCAGACAGACTCCGCTGTGACTGGAAGATGGGATTTCATAGGTTTCTCCGGAAGAGAGTCTCTTATCCTGGATATCAGGAAAACTCATGACCTGGGGGATGCTGTTCAGGTTCAGGACTGTACCGGCATATTGTACCTGACGAGAATAAGGCGCTGCCTGTAAAATTTCCGGGGTGGGGGTGTTCAACTGGATTGTCTGAGCAAGAGCCGATGGATCTGCCAGAGAAACGGCCAGATGTGTTTCGTGATTCTGCTCCAGCAAAATATTTTCTGCTTGTGCAGCAGCACTTAACGGCATTATGGAATGGTTTGAGACATAGACCTCACTGACTGAATAGTTCCCTGGCAGCATATCAACTTCTTGGCGGTAGCCGTTTTTCTCCGTTAGTGCAATGCGATACACCCTGCCGAGGGAAATGTTGGAAATGCTAAAGGTAATGGTGGTTTTCTCGCGAAGTTCCAGCGGCAGAAGATTATATTCCTTCGGGAGGTTGTCCAGGTAGACTGTACACACGGCTCCCCATTGGGCATCCTTGGAATGGTTGGCGCAGCCGTAAAGCATCAAGCTGCAGCACAAAGCCAATATCACCAGGATAAATCGTCGATTCATGACAAGGCTCCTTTCTGACAAAGGACTGACGGGATACGCGGAAGGATATTAGCTATAGGCTCGTTGCCGGATGGAATGACGGTACAGTCAGAGCTAAAATTGTAATTTTTTGTATAACAAAAACGCCTTGCGACAGCCTGTCATATTGTCAGACTGCTGCAAAGCGTAATGAGGCCGCGAGGACAACCCATACACGGCCAGATGTGGTTTCCTCCACCGTTGACATTGTTTCCTTGTACTGCACAGAAAAGGGAGGCGGAACTCGGGTATTGATGCTCATTGTATACCTCCAGTTCATTCAAAGGCGGCGCTCGCTAAGGCGGGGATAGCTTATTTGAAATAGAGCAGGCGTATCCCAACCTTTGAACATAGAGTCCAAAGGTTGGGATAGCCAGGTATCAGCTTATAATCAAAAGGGGGTTATTCATCCTCGTACGGCTGAGCCGTTTCTGGTGCAGTTCTGCGGGATCTGCTTTGGCGAAACGCCGTCCACAGCGAAGATGTAGCGCCCAGTATAGTAAACAGATACAACATGGCCAGATCGATCCAATACGATGTCTTATCTATGTATTCTTTTGCCAACATGTCGCCTATGGCCTGAAAAGCGGTAAATACATCCACCTCAAACACACGCGCCACACTTACTGCATAGTCAAGTTGATATCCAAAATAGGTCATGGCGATGATAAGGATAGCGGCAATTATAACACCCTTCCTGCTTGTTTTTCCTCCCAGCAGAGAGTACCCTTTGATCGTACAAACGCCCATAACCACACCGCTGACGGACGCCACATAGCCCAATTGGCCAATGGCCACAATACAGGCAACCCCGATTAAGGAACCGAGAAAGGCGCCAATCAAACCTGTAACTATATTTTCGTGTTGTTCTTGATGCTTGGGTTCCATTTATATCTCCTCACTTTGCGTTGATTGTTCTGCAGACTTGGCCCGCTCTGTACAATTCCTCATGCATTGTTGTGAAGGATCAACTTCTTTTGTAAAGGGTTCTGAGCGTTGCGTGAAAGATCATGCAGATGACTTGCTGGACATTATACCCTAAAGTTGATATAATTTCAATACAATTAGCGTTGGTTACATGCTGATTGTTTGTATTATGTTTGATGAAAAGAGGAGGGGCACTCATAAATCCGGTGTGATGGATGCCGCTCTTCTGACCCAGGATGACACTTTTAGAGGTGAAATATGCTGCTAAATACCAAAAACAAAAAGGAAAAGTTCATCTTGGCTTGTTTGATACTGTTAACTGCCATGGCCATGTGGGTCGTGTGGGGAAATATTTCTGTTCAGAGAAGCTGCGTTATGGTCCGGTCCAATGAGCTTCCAGAAGCGTTTGCCGGATTTACTATCGCTCACATATCAGACCTGCACAATGCGGAGTTTGGGAAGAACAATGAGAAGCTGCTCCGCATTTTGAGGGAAGAAAGCCCTGATATCATCGCTTTTACCGGGGACTTGGTTGATTCAAACCATACGGATATAGATTGTGCTTTATTATTTGTACGGCAGGCAGTGGAGATTGCCCCTTGCTATTATGTTACAGGCAATCACGAGGCTTGGCTTGGCACACAGTATGAGGTGTTGCATGTAGAGCTGATCAAGATGGGCGTTGTTGTGCTGCAGAATGAGTCGGTCAAATTGGAGTACAACGGAGCATCCATTCAACTCATAGGGGTGAATGATCCTGCCTTTTCAAGAGAAGGAGACTACTTGGCAGAGACTGTCCTGGAAACCACACTCTCACAGATACAGATAGAAGTTCGGGAGGGCTATACAATTCTTTTGGCGCATAGGCCCGAGCACTTTCGTGTGTACCGCGATAAAAACATTGACCTGGTATTGAGCGGTCATGCCCATGGCGGACAATTCCGCCTGCCATTCATCGGTGGGGTCATTGCTCCTGATCAAGGATTTTTTCCAGAGTATGATGCCGGGACTTACACTGAACAAAATACCACCATGATTGTCAGTCGAGGCCTTGGAAACAATATCATCCCTGTTCGTATCAACAACCGCCCAGAGATTGTCATAATAGAGTTGGACCGGCTGCAGACATAGTGTCTGGCTTCGATGATAAAACGTTAGGAGCATCGAACATACTGACACGATACGCTGAGCGGACAAAAGCTTTTTCTGAGCGTAGCCGAATATCAAAAAAGACCGCTGACATATATTACGGTGTCAAAGTCAGCGGTCTTTTTTGGGGCGCTTACGGGCAGTGTGGTGCGGATAATCACAGAGGAAGATCGCTGTGTGCACAAGAGCTTGTATAGGCAAGACTAAACGGACAAAAAGCCTTCGATGTTTGAAGTACCGCTGGTACGAAAACCCTTATAAATCAAGGATGATCGGCACTTTCCATCACTTGATAAGTAGCTTAAATTTGCACTGATATCCCAACAATGAGCATTGGTTCAACTCTGATTGATTGTTTGATGTCCGCTTGGCTCAACTTATACTATTAGTGATACTCTAATACAAGGAGGAGGTATCACAATGGAACTTGAGTCTATAGGAAAAAATATTCGTAATTTCCGGCGAAGTAAGAAAATGCGCCAAGAAGATCTGGCTGAGAAAACCGGATTGAGCACAAATTATATTGGGTCTTTGGAACGAGGAGAAAAAGTGCCCTCACTGGAGACCTTCATTGAAATTGCAAATGTGCTGGGTGTTTCTGCGGACATGCTGTTATACGATTTATTGGATCATGGATATCAAGTCAAAAATTCTGTCATTTTAGACCAGATGCAAAGTCTTTCCTTGGAGGATAAGGCGAGAATCTATGATGTTATTGACGTGTTGATCCAGCATGCATCCTCAGACAAGCAGTAGTCGAATCGTTTGGCTCATTTGGTTGATGGGCGTAAATTTACACGTAGACTATAAAATGAGCAGATTCTCCCCTTGTGGGGAGGCCTGCTTTTCTTTTTGCAATTAGAGGTGAACGATTTGGAACGGAAAGTACAATAATAGGAAGAAAGGAGAGACTTAATTACGGAGCGGTACCGATATGCTCGAAGGTTATATCCTCCAGACGGAGAGTTAAAATTCCAAGATACTCCAGAGTACGATCGGCCTGGATTGTAGCAACTATAGTTACTTCTGACTGCGTCGGAGGATAATCATCGGGGTAGCGGAAATGGTCTGGCATCACCACATCAAATCCCTGCGCACAGCAGGCCGCGGCATCCTGTACGATCACGCCGCAATAGACCTGCCCTGTCTCGGGCTCTTGATATACCGTGAAGAGTCCATTCAGCCTTATGATTTTTCCGATATAATCGTCCGGTGTCGACATCATGTTGAATACCTCTCCGTATACCATGGTGCTACTGAGGGTAGTCAGATCCAAATCCACAGCTGCAGGAGCCTCCTTTCCAGAATCCGGTTTTGTTTTTTCAACCGAATGCTTCTTTTTATCTCCATTGGAAGCAGAAGCAGTTCCCTGCAGGGCTTGAATATCTCTGGTTGAGTTGTCCCCTTGAGATGGAGAGAGAGACGAACTCACCCTGGGGGAAATAGTGGCTTCAGGCTCGCTGGACGGTTGATCCATCGGAAGTGGTTCTGACTGCTGTGAAATAGATGAGGGGGACGGTTCTTTAGACTGTGCGTTTTTTTCATTTCCACCGCATGCAGAGCAGGTCAGGAACAAGATTCCGACCAGGAGCAGAATCATTGGGCGTTTCATAGGTCATCTCCTTCTAAGCCATCCCACAAGGGTGCAAAGTGCAAAGAGCAGGATATCTGCGGTAACAATGGTGGCACCCACCGGAGTGCCGGCCAGAATGGATGTGAGAATCCCGGCGGTGGCACAGAATACAGAAAAAACAGCTGCAAAAATGGTAACTGTCCGGAAGCTTTTAAACAGTCGCATGGCAGCCATAGCCGGAAAAATCACCAGAGCGGAGATCAGCAAAGAGCCCACCAGATTCATGGCCATCACGATAACCACTGCTGTTACCACAGCCAGGATCAAGTTGTACTCCTTTGCCCTGATTCCGGTGGCCGAGGCAAAGCTCTCATCAAAGGTGACGGCAAAAATTTTATGGTAAAAAAAGATGTACAAGAGCACCACCACTACTGAAAGTGCTACGCACATCCAGACCTTGGTTTTGGTGAGAGTGAGGATGGAGGTGGAACCGAAAAGAGTGGTACAGACATCTCCTGTCAGGTTGGCAGAGGTGGAAAATACATTCATTATCAGATAGCCCACAGCCAGCGCTCCCACGGAGAACATGGCCATGGCGGCATCGCCATTGATTCTGGCATTCCGGCCTGTACCCAGCAGCAGGATGGCACACAGCACCGTAATTCCCATAACCAGGGGCATATCGTTGGTCAGGTTTAGGACGGATGCCACCGACATAGCCCCGAAAGCTACATGGGATAGTCCATCCCCGATAAAGGAGAACCGCTTGAGTACCAGTGTGACTCCAAGCAGGGAGGAGCACAGGGCTACCAGCACTCCCACCACAAGGGCGTATCGAACAAATGGATAGGACCAGTATTGAGCTAACTTCTCAATCAGCAGTGCCATGCTCTTCCACCTTCTCCCTGCTCCAGATACCGGCGTCCAGAATTGGATTGAGCAAAGGCATCCCGGGTCCCAAAAAACACCTTCTCCCCCAGATAGAGAATATGGCTGGCATAGCGGAGTGCAGCCTCCATATCGTGGGAAATCATCAGGATAGTCACGCCGTCTTTTTCATTCAGCTGGGCGATGATCTGATAGAATTCCCGGCTTGCTGCCGGATCTAGACCAGCCACCGGCTCGTCCAGAAGCAACATCTTCCGGGCGGCACATAGAGCGCGAGCCAGCAGCACCCGTTGCTGCTGACCTCCCGATAGCTCTCGATAGCAACGCTTGGAGAATCGTTCCATATCCATACGCCGGAGGGACTGCCGCGCCAGTTCCTTTTCTTCCTGCGTATAAAAGGGGCGCAGCCCGCACCGGCTTTGACAGCCGGATAGGGCAACCTCCCAGACTGTGGCGGGAAAATCCCGCTGGGCCTGCGACTGCTGAGGCAGATACCCGATCTCGTTGGCGTGCACTCCGCCGCCCAGGTCCACTGAGCCCTCCAAAGGTGTCAACAGCCCCAGGATGGTCTTCATTAGGGTGGATTTTCCGGCGCCGTTTTCCCCTAAGATGTATAGGCAGTCTCCTTCGGCCACGGTAAAACTCAGGTTCTGCACCAAGGCGGAATTATAACCTAAGGTCAGGCCCTTGCAGCTCATCTGGATCATGTCATGGTGCTCCTCTCAGCGCAGTGCGGTCTTCAGTGCTTCCAGATTTTGTTCCATAATGGAGAGGTATGTGGCTCCCGCTGCTACATCGGCAGCAGTTACTGCCTGCATGGAGTCCAGCATGAGGATATCCTGATTCTTCGCGTTGGTATTGCCAATTACCGTCTCAGCAATGCTGTGGGTAGTCCCTTCAATGGTCAGCACACAGGGGAGAGCCAACTCATCTACCTTGCCGGCCAGGAAGGCTACCGTCTCAAAACTGGCCTCTGTTTCTGCCGAGCAGCCGGAAAAGGCCGCATAGTAAGTAAGCCCGTAGTCATCTACCAGGTACCGGAACGGGAACCGGTCGGCAAAAAGCAAGGTGCGGTTGGGAGATACTTCCACGGCAGTTTGGTACTGCGCGTCCAGATCGGTCAGCTTTTGGATGTAGGCGGAAGCGTTTTCAGCATAAGCATTTTGATGGTCAGGGTCAATGGTTCCTAATGTATCGGCGATGGCACCGCAGAGAACGGCAGCATGCTTCAATGAGAGCCAGATGTGCTCATCATCATGGGGATGATCCTCGTGGTCGTGCTCATCCTCATCCTCGTGGTCGTGATGATGATCGGTTTCCTGCATGCCATCCACCATTTCCTCTGCTTTCACAGCATCTCCCAGCACATCCATCAGGCACAGTGCTACCCGCCGGGAATTGGCAGGGTTAGATAAGGCATCCTCTACCCAAGAGTCCGATTCTCCCCCGGTGTAAAGGAACAGGTCACAGTTGGAAATCGTCACCATATCATTGGCAGTAGGTTGGAAACTGTGGAGATCCACTCCGTCATCCAGGAGCATGGTAAGTTCGATACGGTCGGCCTGATCACCTACAATCTCCCGTACCCAGTCATACTCAGGGAAAATGGTGGTAACGATCCGCAACTTTTCGCCACGGTTTTTCGAGGCGGAAGGCGTTTGGCAACTTGTGAGCATCCCGGCTGTCAGCATGAGAGAAAGTGCGATACAAATTACTTTTTTCATATAGATAAAACCTCCGAATTGGCACAGAAACTAAAAATGGGTGCAAAAATACAAGGGGTTCTGGGCGTGCGCCGAAAGAGTCTGCTCTGCTTGAGCAGACTCGACCCCTTGTCTCTGGTTTCTGTTTAATTCAGTAGCTTTACCCGCAGTAAAACTGGCGAAGATGCGATGATCGCCCTCTGAGTTCGCAGGACGAGAAGCACGGCAAAGAAGCAGAGTACCGTCGTCCCGGCAAGTGTAGCGCGGACCGTGGAGAGCTGCTCCAGAAGTGTTTGACAGATTTGAACCTGATGACAGACAGTACAATGTTCACCGCTGCAGTCATGATTAGCCTCAACAGCCACAAAGAACACAGAGAAAATCAGGGCAAAGATCAACAGCACCGCTCCACAGGCGGCGCTCAAGCGCGTTCTTTTGCTCATATTCTTCTCACTCCTTTGTAGATGGGGAATGACACTATAAATGATGACAGTCTTGGCAGATGTCATATAAGACAGTATCTAAGAATATCCGGGTCGAACCCATCCTGTTCTAACATGATGCAGATCAAGTGTTTGGCATGCGTTGTATTCATATGAAAGGTCTTTCCACATCGGGTACAGGACATATGGAGGTGGGCCGGGCAGCCCGGTGTCCCCACATACTGGTAATATGCCTCCCAGCTGCCGGCCTGTCAGACTGGGGGAGAAGTCTTGCTGCCTCCAAATGGGAAAGATTTCGGTAGACAGCGCTCAGGCTGATCTGCTGTGCGCACAGTGCCTGGGCAATTTCCCGGACAGATAGCGGCTGGTCGATATGCTGCTCCAGAAAAGGAATCAGATGATCTCGTTGCCGGGTGTCATATTTTTTGTCATGGCTCCTCACCTGAAATGGGCAAATCAATATGGCATATGTGGCATTCGCTGTCAATGATAATTGGCACAGTACAAAATCTAAAGAGAAAACTAATTTTTTAAACGGTTAGTAAAAGGTAACCACAATGATAACAGATGCTGACGTGTTTTGCAAGATGCTATACATCAAAACAAAGCTTTATTATGTCAGAAAGTAGGTGTTGAGTTTGAAGCCGAAGAAAGGGAATCAAAGAAATATCTCTGGGAACTGGATATCTAATCCAGTACTTTTTATATCCGCGGTAGTATAACGATAGCTGCCGCTGCATGGTCTTTCATCTTCTTCATAGTTTCCCTCATTGGGGCTGTAGGGAAGGTATGTTCCTTGATTACAGCTGCTCATATGGATCTGGCAGCAATGTGATTTTGGCCTTTGTGCACCGGTGATTGGCCCTGCGGTAAATTCAGATATATACCGCGCAGTTGGCAGATCATCTGTGATGGTATGGTACGGAATAACTAATATTTATCTAAAATCCCGACAAAAGGCAATAATCTGTCCCGCATTCCGACGGAAGAACGGAGAGAAAAAAGCTATATCAAAGTTTAGCGTTGTTGATATACACAGCAGATTCAAAAGCAAGAAGCAGAGAAGGACTTTGGCCTTCTCTGCTTCTTTTTTGGCTGGGAGACAGATATACCGCACACTTCTGCGTGCCATTTTTTCTTGTTGATGAAATAAAAATAGAATACAGGAACGCATAAGGAACGCATTTATGCCATAAGAAGAACGCATGGCATGCTAAAATGGCAAAACGAGCATTGACTCGTATCCTTGTTGCAAGATTTTAAAAAGCAACAAATCTATAAAAAGGAGAGGAACGACTAACACATGATATCCTATACAAAAAAGCGCCGAAGATGGGTAGCGCTGCTGCTTACCGTTCTTTTATTGTGTTCATTTTGGAGCCCCGTATCAGCACAAGCCCTGGATACGGCGATGGATTCCGACATGCTTTACACAGAAACCGCAGAAACCATATCCGATGAAGCGGCCGATGTGGACCTGGCCACGGCATCGGGAGACGAAGTGTTCAGCCAGCCTTTGGACGAAGTGGAACAGCCTGCTACCGTATCAGATACGGTGCCGACAGCAGAAACAGAGGTGACCGAAGAATCCACGGAATATTCAGTCTCGGGAGTTGAAGCGGAACTGGATTCAAATGCCGAAGTTCTCTATGAAACATATGACGGCCAGTGGATTGCAGGCAGCCTGACAGAAGCGTTCGCCGTGGTGGATGGCGGTTCCATCAAGCTACTGCGAGATATTACAATTAACAACAGCAGCAACACTGCGCTGCGGCTCTCCAAAGAGGCAACTCTGCTGGGGGAAAATCATTCTATTTGCCTTGAACGTGGCTCTATTATTATGGAAAGTCCATCGCTGCTGCATCTGGGTAAAGAAGGATATAATAAAACACTTACCATTTATTCCAGAGACGACACCAACTGCATTTTTGATATGCGTGAATCTTCTATATTAGAGATGTACGACGGTGTGACCATAGGACCTTCCCGGGCAGGTGGACAGCCTGCCGGTGTCTTTCTGCAGGGTTGGTCAACATTTAATATGTACGGCGGCTGCATCACCGACTGTGAGAACTGGGCAACTGTGACGGGGGGTGTACTGATTACCGACAACGCAAGGTTCAATTTGTTAGGAGGCACAATCCAAAGCTGTTCTGGGTATATGGGCGGTGCTGTGGGGATCCTTGCCAACAGAGATTCATCGGAAAAACCATATTTTAGAATGTCAGGCGGCGAAATTAAGAACTGCAGACATGTCGGCTCCAGTTATGGCGGCGGCGCCGTCTTCGCATACACAGCCAAACCGGTCGACATAGAGATTACCGGGGGAAAGATATCTGGTTGTTCTGCCCCTGGCCTATGGGGCGGCGGCTTGTATCTGTATGTCAACAATAATCAGGCAGACATCCGCATCTCAGGTGTGGAGATCAGCGGATGCTCCGCCAAATATGGTGGAGGTGTGTTTCTGGGTGGAGGCAATACAATCCTGGGTGAAGGCACAGTATTGCACAACAACACTGCAGACAGCGAGGGCGGTGGCCTCTGGGCCATACACCAGACCGGCATCCACTTCGGTGCGGTCACAGTAACCGGAAACACGGCGGCCAGCGGCGGTGGTGTAGTGCTCAGTGGTGGCTCCAGCGATATGAGTAAGGCTGTGATCCACAATAATACCGCAAGCGTTGCTGGAGATGATCTGATGCTCCGCAAAGGAAGCACTGGTGTTAGCGGCGCGGTGCTGCCCGGTGGTATGAGCGACCTCACCCTGATTGCCTGTAATCACGCCATTGACGGCTGGTATGCCGATGGCCCGGACAGTCGCTGGACTTGTCCCGACACGGAGGACTGGAGTGGTGGTGAGCCGCTTGCCGGCACAATCAGTACCGCAGGATCAGTGACCCACCTATATTTGAAAGCAGCTCACGGCAAAGTCGAACCGAAACCCATGGAACCTCTGACCATCACTCCCGCGGATATTATCGTCTATTCCGGCGGCCGGGGTTATGTAGGCGTAGTTGCTGGCGACGGTGAACCCCTCTCCCGGGAAAGCGGTATTCCTGAACCTGGTTACTATATTACCCTTCCTGAATCACTGAACACATTGCTGGGAAGTGAGCTGCCAAACAATCTATCCGGTTCTCTGACCTTCCATTATGATGATTATAACGGCACAACCCGCCAGTGGAGCCTCGCCCTCTATGGTACGGAGGAGCACAGTACGGGTAGACATAATTCCAGCTGGACGACGCGTGCGCTTCAAGATCGGAAAAAATCTTAAAGATAGGATTATGCCAATTAGAATAGATTAGCTTTATTCCCTGTTTTGGGGGAAGGAGAGGCTATTAGGCCTCTCCTTCTCCAAGCCCTTCGGTGAACCGAAGGGCTTGGAGAAGGAGAAACCCAGCGAGAATGGAAAACAGAAAATGAAAAATAAGGGCGGGGATTGCTTATGGGGGCTGAACAGACTATTACCGAAAAAGAGTTATGGATAGAATTTCAAAAAGCAGCAGGGAGTCAATTTGAACCAACAGAATTTATGGTAGTCTACGCATGGAAAGAACGCTTTTTAGATGACGATAGAAATTACGCTCTGGCATTCCATCCAAAACAAACAAGTGTATGGACTCTTAATTTGGAGTCTGGGTGTTTGAGAGAGATTCCCATAAAAGATATTCGAAGTATCAAAGAAGAGCCCTCCTGTTGTTATCGTTTTTTTTACCGTCGCAGCATAAGATGGGAGTCATTTTTTGTCCCATACATTAGTGTTGGGACAAAAAAGCATTTTCGGTGCGTACAAATGGACGCTGGAAAGCGGTTCCAGTTATTTTGTAAAAAATTTCTGCGAGAACCCTTAATAGGCCGAATTATAAAATTGATAATACAAGGCAAGTAGGATTTGCCATTTGTGCTGTGAAAGAAGGAACGAGTGAGGGAAGCAATTAAGTTTTTCGGGAGGAGTATAATGACCGTCGATAGAGTTATAGACTTATCTTTACTAGATTACCTTACTTATAAGACAAATTGTATATATCTCTCAGACCTCCGACATACGCCTCGATGGAGATTGCTTCGAGTAATAGAGCAGATTCCAGCTCAGGCTTTTTCAAGTGAAAGTTGGAGTGATTGCTTTGTATATTTGACCCAAAATCAGCCTCCCATTCGTACAACTAGAGTCCACGATATGAAACAATATTTAATTTACCGGTTGAGGGAATATCATGATTAAGTCAGAAAATATGATTATCGTGCCAGAAAATGTGCTAAAGGACATGTGCATTCTGGAGGATGATCTTCCGAGAGAAGGCAGTATACAACCGGATTCCACAGTCACTATGATGGTATGTGTGGATGGCTTTAAGCTCGGTTTGGTATTTGGAAGAGTATATAGCTGTTACATGGATGAGCCGCGTAGCTTTAGAAGCCTTGACCAAATGCTATTCATTATTGACGAACGCTTGGATTTGGCAGGAAAACCTATGCGCGATACTCAGTTGCGGGGGAAGTCTTCCTGTATCTCTTTAGAAAAAAAGAATTATTCTTCGGATCCCCCTAGATCAAACCTTAGGATTACTAGAGGGAAGATGGCCAGCTTTTATATCAGAGTTTATTCCAGAAAATACACATCTATGCAGGGTGTGGTTGCCTGGATAGAAAAAGAAATGCGGCCAGAGGCATTTCGCAGTGAGATGGAACTAATGTCTTTGATTTACTCTACACTAAACAAATTAAACCATTAAATTAGCACAGATAATGGAGATATAGTCATGCTGAACTAAGGGATGAGCATTTGGAAGACACAAATTCTTTTGTGCAGAACATATTAAAACGAGGACAATTAGGATGCGTACACATTTGATTCAAGAACTGCTGAGCAATATGAAAAAAATTCCAGTCTCCGATGTTAGGAAGTTCTATTTTAGCAGTATCACCAATTCAGTAATTGATGAAGGAACCTTGCTTCGGTTCGAATTCTTAGATATGTTCAAGATTCGTAAACGGATATCTAGAGCAGTTCGTAATATTGTTGAAGTTGGGAACGAGGAAAATAGTATCCTTTACATTCAAATAAATCCATCAAAGCAATGGCAAATATCAATTGGCAGTATTCCGGATGCACCGAATGAAGAAATGCTCTCGCAGAAAGTGTTGTTTTCTATGCAAGAGAAAACAACTGTGTGTGGTAGTTGCCCGGAAGCGGGCGCGCTGTATCTTCAAAGCAATAATATGCCTTGGGAACAGGCTGCATTGCAATTTCTTCTGGCCTGTACATTGATTGAAATATTTTTGGTATTTCAGGATTTATCCGAAGAACTATGTTTATATTTTGGATTGGCCCACAGCCATTACTGTGTAAAAGTAGGGCAAATCGAAGAATACATGGTTGATTAAAAATAAACTGGTGAAGTTTATGTGCCTGATTGGAATCTCGAGCCTGTTTCACTGTACCATTTGTTCCATAAAAAATGCCGTTGAGGATATTATAAAATCCTGCAACGGCATTTTTGTTTCTACCTTTTTGAGGCCCATACTGAAGTAAGTTGCCATGCCTGATTCGTCTTGGGTCTCCTTAAGGAAGTCGGTGCAGCCTCCACCAGCTTGCCAAGAAAAATAAAAAAATACACATTTGGAAATGAGCTTGATAGAAAGTCAGTAATGATATGTAACCGGATCTTCTCCCTCGTATCGTTGCGGTATGCGGTTGAGCTTGCAATAATACCGATAAAACAGATCTGCACACCCTTTGAGTTCGTCACACAGCGGTAATTCTTTTATATCAAACAGAATCTCTTCGCCCAGTTTGTTGGACATATATTTCAATGCAACTCTGCCCCAGATGCGTCTTTCTGAAGTCGGAGCTACATAGGGCCAAAAGAGATTTTGGTGTTCAGGAGGAAGCTGTAAACGGTGCTCTGGATGTGCTCTTATGATTCCGTTATGGCAATAGTCGCCCAGAAAATCTTCTTCAACCATGAACGCCCCAATAATGTGCCGTTCCATTTCTGGCTGTCCGGCAGGGCGTGTGGTCAGCAGACACATAGAGTGAGGCTTCATGCGTTCTGGAATACGCACTTCTCCTTGGGAGGAGCCGCTTAGATAGCTGCCGGTTGATACAGACCAGGTGGAGAAGACTTCTTCCACTTGATCGGGCTTGATGTCAAAAACCGCCTGCCCCTGTGTTGAGATTTTGAAATTATTTAAGAGCGCTTTCCGCTCCTGCATCTTTTTTAGCGCTTGAAATTTTGCCTCTTTAAGTGCTCTGTGTTCATCGAGCAATTTATTGATTTGCTTTTGGGCAGTCTTGTCCTTTAAGGTGAGAAAGTTTGTAAACGCGTCCGGATAAATAAAGTGCTTTTCCCCTTCCGGGAAGCAGATAGTAATTTTGGTTTCGTTCCATCCCGTCACAATCCCACGTCCCAATACGTTATGCTGGATTGCTTTGCCGATTAGCTGCATATGCTCCTCCTTTCGAACACGGAAAGAGCCTTTATGCCGTCGTGCTGACAAGCAATGGAGGCTCTTCCGACTATGGAACGGTAATCTTCTGGATTATCCGGCGTATGGTGCGAGCAGCCGCTTCTTTTCGCGAATGCGCAGGACCATGGTATTCTTTGGAATTTGTAGAGTAATCCCTTCGTGTTGGAATTCAGGAATGTCTTGGAGGGTCAAATTTGTCCCGGCAGGCATTCCTTCCAGATCAATGGTCACAGTATCGATCATATTTTCCGGCAAGGACGAGAAGGGAACTTCAAAGAGGAGCTGCTCCAGATTACCGGGAACAACATCTGCATTTCGCAAGAAAATATGTGCAACGCTATTGACTTTTTGTCCATCTGTAAGGGCCTGGAAGCTGAAATGCTCCACTTCATTGTTCAGCATATTCCTCTTTTTCTCTTTGATTTGGGTCTGAATTGACAGCCCGTTGAAGTCAAGCATCACCTTGCTTCCCTGACGCTTTGTACGGAACAGCAGATTGGCGTCTTGACGGTCCATCTGGATGGAAACCGATTGCGTCAGAGTTCCTCCGTAGACACAGCAGGGAACGAGATTTTTTTGGCGCAGCTGTTTGGGCTTTAACGCCTCATTCCGTTTCTCAACTTTAATGATTGCCATTGTGATCCTCCTTTTATATTGGATTATGTTCTATACCGCGCGTTGCGTTGATATAGCGTAAAAGTGTAAAAAAAGAAAGACTTTTGGATCATGCCCAACGGCAAAAAACAAAAGCCTTTCTTTACAGACGGTTCTTTTTGGATTTGATTCTTAAAAATATAAAAAAAGAAGAGCTTCTCATATACGCCTTTCAGCGCAATGTCAAAAGCCCTTCTTATAATAGACGGTTCTTTTTATATTTCTATAAGTATACCACAAGTAACACTTAAAAGCAACCCTTTTATCTTGCTCACGACAGTCTTTTGGGTATCATTCATAGAGTACCTATAAGAAATTCAACGTACGCCCATAGTTCATGTTTTTATTAGATAGGCAATGTATCCGGGCAACCGTGCCATTCTACATACGCTGCCGCAGCGTCTGGGTTCCAAGCTCTTGCATGATTTGCTATTGCGCTTAGGATGAATTGACAGTTTTCATTACATGACGATACCAAAGTGAGGCAGTATGATTATGGAGGTGCTCGCTCATATATGATTTTCCACTATCAGGCTAATGGCGAAAGAGAAGATATCCTTACCCTGTCTGCTTGGGATATACAGATTCCAGAAGACAGAGTACTCTAATTTGTATAAAAAAGTCGGAGCAAGCCGTTCAGCTTGCTCCGACGATGGTATGAGTGGTGATACAGAACTTTTTGAAAACCCAAGTAATATCAAGGACTTGTGGGCATCCGAACAGAAAACCATCTTGTATATCCCCCTGTTTTAGGGCGGCTGTTTTGAAGCAGCCGCCCTTTTCTTAATGTCCAAAATAAATGTACCAATTGGGGTTGAAAAAGCCTCTTTCTTCTTTTTGTATTGCCCGTTAGAAATAGGACACGGATGATTTATCACTCAGCGTGTCAAAGTGGCACAGAAATAGCTTTTTTCTCAGAAAACAACACTTTTTTAAACCTACGAAAATATGTCATCTATGCGATACTCTATCTCACCAAACGGCTCAACCGTATGTGGACGATCCGAATACGGCTTGTCCAGATACGGGAAAACCGGATATGGTTAACCCATGTCTGGAAAACCAGACACAATTAAATAAAGATAAAAGAAATACTGAATTCATCAAGTATAGAAGGATCAAATCCTATCCTATCAAGCCCCCGCAGGTGCCAATTGGACTGGACAGGATTGGATACAGGGGCGAGGGAGCTATCGGGGATTCATTATTATCATTACGCACAATCAAAAATATAGGAATTAAGGTTTGAAACGGGAGAAAAATGCCTGTAGTGGCCTTTTCGTGTGGGGGGTGGCATAATTTCCTCATACGAAACAGAAAACTGTTTTTGCATAGGGGAAATGTAGGATTTTGCCTTTTTGCAAGCAATAAAAGAGAACCATCCATAGATATCTGTCCGATGATAGCGATATTCTTTCTATTTTACTGATTTTTAAAAATATTTGAGGCTTGTACATAAACAAACAAATACACTACTAAAAGTGAAAATGGAAAATATAAGAAGGGTATGCTATAATTTATGGCAACTTATCAGAAGTAATATCTTTTGATATTTCAAGGGCGGTGCAATTTTAATGATAGATAAAAAAATATTTTGGCTTGCACGAAAAATGATAGACTCTTTAAAATTTCACGCAAAAAAGTTGCGCTATAATTTTATAGTCAAGAAAGATCAAAAAAAGACACACTGTCTTTTTCGTTTTTTACTTTTAGACTTGTGTTTTTTCAAACAATTAAAAGTGCGTTGATTTCCTGCATCTTACTTTGTGGGGATCTGCTTCTTATCCCTTTAATTGCAGAGAAAAGAAACATTGTCATACCTCAAATGGATACAGGATTGGGGATAGATATTGTATTGGGGTGTATGGGAGTTGCTGGTGTTATACTTGGCTTATACTGCTCCAATATTACTTCCATATATGCAACAAAATATGCAAATGCTCCTCAAAACATTGCCACACTATTTCAACAAGACATAATTTCTAATCGTTGCATTAAGCAAATAGTTAGTTATATTATCTTGTGCATCATATTTCTCACTCTGTTCCTTTTTGATATAGATATATCGTATTTATCAATTGCTTTTACGCTATTTCAAACCATACACATAGTTGTTTTGTTTAGTGCAGCTGGAAATAGGTCAAATATATTATCAAATACATATCAGATTTCGCATTCAATTTATTCAAAAATCATTTCTATATTCAAAAAAATATCTAGAAATAATGTCTTAGCTTGTGATAAAAGTTTCCAAAATTATTTCCAAAGAAATTGCGCATCCCATTTGCAAAATTTATATGACATAGCTATTTTCAATAAAGACAATCCATCAAATCAAAACGCATCCACTTTGTCGTTTATGAACAGCAATATTTCATTGCTTGAACTCTATTGGCTGGATAAATGTGAAATTCGGTATGACTCGCTATGGTATAGGGATCGGCCCAAGTATCAGCAATGGCATTTTGCATCTGATACCAGTGTAGAACTTGCACTTAAGACTGGAACATCTTTACAACCTGAAACTCAAAGGGATTATTGGTGGGTCGAAAACGAAATTGAAAGAATTAATACAGTTTGTTTTCAAAAGTTATGTAGAGATCAAGATCATATATCAATTTTAAATTATCTTAATTCAGTTGCTGCGTTATCTTCCAAAGCGATTTATAGTGGGAATATACTTATGTGGGCCAAGTCAATAAGGCGTTTAAAAATCCAATTCATGACAATGCAATCAGACCAAAATATATCTGATAATAAGTTAATTTCCGCCATATATGATGGATTTGTTAGCATTTATATCAATATTATTGTTGGTATTAATTCTTATCTACATGATTTAGATTTACATGGTTTCTTTGAAAAAGTGTGCATAATAAATTCTTTCGAATCATGCAATCACGCTTTATGTAATAATGAAACTGTGGATCGACTTTTTCGTCAAATCCGCGTCGAAATTAAACTTGAAGGTAAACAAATCACGCCTAACTGGTATGTTAAACAAGTTGTTTCAAAAGGCATAATTCACTTTTTTAATGAATTATTAAATTGTATTTCGACTTCAATTTCCGACTGTCTAGACATGGGAAAACAACTTATTGAAAAAAGAAAATATTTCCCTGCAGCTGTTAGTTTTTCTCAAATGTACGAATTAAATTCAAAAATCGAATACTCTATTTCTTGCATTGACTATTATTATTCGCAGATTGAAAAACTAATTCTCGAACCTACAATCGTTGTTGAAGATATTGAATTAAGCGAGGCTAAGAAAATTCTAGCATCAGTTAAAAAAGAGTTACCACAATTATTGGTAAAGTGTAGTGGTATCTTTGCTATACAGCACTGGAATGAACGTGAAGAATATCCAGATCTATTAGGATTCTGTTACAACCATATATGTGAGTCCCTAATAGAATCCATTGAACAAAATGATTTTGAAACATTCAGCAAAACATACACAGGCTTCTTAGGCGTTGTATTACTGTATCAGGAATATGTGCGTGTGGATGCAACCAAAATTAAAGAGCCTCACTTACAGCAAGGAGTTTTCCATGTTTCCACAGCTCCCATAATTGAATATGCAATAATAAGTAGTCTATCAATTTTGTGGGGTGAATTTAATAAGTCAACGCAGTGGATGGAATTAATAAATCAAGAGTTAGACAACTTTATTCAAAAAAATGAGAATGCCATAGACTCATTAACGCGTATTTCCACTATTGCAGCTGCACGCAAAAGGCACATGGCTGCAATAGGAAATCGTGATGTTTTGCAAACCGGATGGACAATGCGTATTGTAAATGCACTTGAGGAAGCTAAAGTTTGCGAATTTGATTACGGCCCCTTTGGGCAAAAAATTCTTAAAACGGACAGCAAAATTCTAAAAGCTTTTTATGGTACATACTTCTCTGGTTTGGAATATACACATCATGTTGAAGACATTTATTTTGTCTGTTGCGTTAACAAATATTTATCAAAAGACGACTTATACAAAGGAGATTTTGAGTGGGAGGAGGACTTCGATGCGGATGGTAACTGCTAATTATACCTCATCTCAACAAGCACCACGAACCGCGTTTAAATATGAACAGAAATATCAACCGAGTACAACTGGCTCTATGTTTATTGACGATTTCTCCGCATGGTTTTCTTCTGAGTTCACACCTATTGGACTGCGGAGTGATTCTAATTTTTACACAATATATCCTGAGGATGCAAGTCTGACGAAATTGCTGTGGTTTAATGGCCGGTTTAACCTTGACTACAATTTAGATACAATATTTAGTCAAATTGTAAGACAGTTAATTTTAAATGGCAGAGCATATTTAGAAATAATATTTTTTAAAGATTTTGAAAATGTTATAAAAGGCATAAACTTTGTCCCTATAAATGCAAAAAAAAGAAAAAACGATTTAAATCATTATACATTTCAAGCAATCGATTGGAAAAATGTTCAAATTGAATTTTCCGTGGAATCAAAGTATATTGTTGAATTTGATTTGAGGGATCTTGGGTATGGTAGAAATTATTTTCGAAGATTGCTAAAAAAGCTTGCTAATTTGGATGTAACAAAAGCATCTCAATTAACATTTGATTCTAGAGCAAAGAAATATTTTAATTTTAAAGAGTATGTTAAAATTACAGAGTATGATTTACTCAAGTTTACAAACAATGTACACTGGCTTGGTCGGAATTATTCTAATCAACATTTGAGCGAAAGTTATCTTTTATATAGAAAGATTAAATTCAAAATTCTCCGATATGAGTTTCTAAAGTATATTTTAGAGCAAATTAATTGTGGGCTAGATCGCCTAAAGGAAGAGTGGGGATTTACGGGAAATATAGGAATAAGTTTTACCCTACCTGATTATAACGCTTTCATAAAAAAATATGAATCAGGAGAATATAACGCTTCAAAACTTGGTGATATAGTTATTCAAAACATAATACCAACAGATCAATAACGAAGATTATTCAATTAGTTTCGGTCTCTTGTTATCAATATGGGTGGTAAGTGCAAACCTGTACTTGCCACCCGTTATTTTTGCTAGCTGCACCCTAATCCCATGGCCTTTTTCGGGCGGATACATCTCCAGGTTCAAACATCCACGGTAGTGTCAAGGGTAGTGTCAAGAGTTTTGCGCAAATTGGTTTACAGCCCCTGGCATGAATGAAGTTAGCCAGCAATGGAGGCATCCTCAAAGGCTGCTTCCAGGTGCTTCATATTCATGTATTTCTTGTTGCCCC
>NZ_JADCKF010000021.1 GCF_014982855.1 Pseudoflavonifractor gallinarum
TAGCTGTACAATCTTCTCGGACATGGTTTGCTGTCTCCTTTCGAATGGTGGTGTCGCAACTTCATTCTACCAGAGATCTGCAAACCATGTCTTTTTTTGTTTTTGCGAAACTTATTCTACCTGACCAGTAAAAAAGAACGGAGTTGGTAAATTAAGGCGATAAGGTGCAATAAGTTTCGCAAATCAAAAAGAGGATAAAAAGAGACAGGGGGTGCAGAACTCTAGTAGAATGAAGTCGCGACACCACCATTCGAAAGGAGACAGCAAACCTTGTCTGAGAAGATCGCACAGCTAAACAAGGGTAGAAGGGAAGAGGGGAGGTACTCCCTGTCCGGGCGACTTCAGTGCAGGATATAGACCGAATTCCTAGATTTCGGCAATTATATGGGGGAAAAGAAATGATCTATAATCTGTTACGACGTATAGCAGTAACATTTTCTCATTGAATTTCATTTAGCTCTCCATGGCTTTCATAAGCCTTGTTACATCGTCGGTTGCCATCAAGCTGCTCATTAAGCAAGCTCCGCTGGCTCCTGCGCTACGCACCAAAGCAATGTTATAGGGATAGATTCCACCGATTCCATACACAGGAATATCTACAGCAGCACATACATTCCGCAGGAATTCTAATCCTCTGCCAGGCAGACCTTTTTTACAGTCTGTCTCAAACACATGGCCGGCAGTAATGTACGTACAGCCGAAAGCCTGTGCTTCCAAAGCATCATCCACACTATGACAAGATGCTCCTAAGACGTCGAAATGTGTCCTTTGTTCCTGTGAAAGCTCCCTTAGAAGATGCAGCGGCAGATGGATAGCAGCTGCACGAAGAGACAGAGCAACGGCAGAAAAGCTATGCAGGATACACTTCACATCATATCGACCGCAGATCTCCATGACCGCCGCTGCCAATGTCTCGTATTCTTCCGGTGACATATCTTTCTCACGGAGGATGATTCCTGCAGGATGGCAGGCTGCAATCCGTTCGACCCTTGTCAGAAAGTCTTCCCGGCACAGTTTTCGGTTGGTGATACACAGAATATCAGACATATACATAATCATTCAGCACTGGCTGTAAACCTTCACCCGACATATCCTTGTACATGGTTTCAAAGCTGCGGTCATCGTCAATCTCGAACTGCTCATCGCCCTTAACGGCATCATCTTCTTTGCCGGTGTACTTGCTTTCGTGGTCTCCAATGCCGGTAGAAACGCCAGCGGAAATCTTGGTTGCAGCAATTTTTACAATACCGTTTCTGAACTCCGCACTCTCACGAGAAGAGACGGTAATTCCCACAAATGGTAGGAAGATACGGTAAGCGCAAAGGATTTGACACAACTGCTTTTCGCCTACATCAAGAGGATTGATCTTGTCGTTGTTGATGATCGGGCGCAGTCTCGGGCAGGACAGGGACATTTCCGCATGGGGATATTTGCGCTGCAGATAGTACACATGAAGTGCGCTTGCCAGAGCATCCTTTCTGAAATCGGACAAGCCAAGAAGTGCAGAGAACGCGACACCACGCATACCACCACGGAGTGCTCGCTCCTGGGCATCAAAACGATACGGCCATACACGCTTGTGCCCAAACAAATGGAGTGTTTCGTATTTGTCGGCATCGTAGGTCTCTTGGAACACGGTTACATAGTCAGCGCCGCACTCATGGAGATACTTGTATTCATCGGTGTTCACGGGGTAGATCTCCAGGCCAACCATACGGAAATACTTTCGAGCCAGCTTGACAGCTTCCCCAATATACTGCACATCGCTTTGTGCACGGCTCTCGCCAGTAAGGATTAGAATTTCTTCCATACCGGAGTCAGCAATCACTTTCATTTCATGCTCGATCTGCTCCATAGTCAGTTTCATGCGGTTGATATGGTTGTAGCAGTTGAAGCCGCAGTAAACGCAGTAGTTTTCGCAGTAATTGGCAATGTACAGAGGGGTAAATAAGTAAACAGTATTGCCAAAGTGCTTGCTTGTCTCCATGCGGGCTTTCTGCGCCATTTCTTCCAGAAAAGGTTCCGCGGCAGGAGATAAGAGTGCCTTGAAGTCCTCGACAGAGCAAGTCTCATGGTCGAGGGCAGCACGAACATCACGAGCAGTATAGAAGGAATAATCAAAGGAGTTCATCTGGTACATAACCTGCTGGCAAACATCAGATTCGATGATCTCCATACCCGGCAAATATTCCATGTGATTTTTACGACTGGACGGGTCTGTTTCCAGTTTGTGTTTTTTCTCCAGAGCAGCCGGTGACAGATACTCGGAATCTACAAAAAATTGATTTTCCATAGTCATTCTCCTTCTCCTTAATCACGCAGGAAGCCGGTCAGAGGATCGGAAGCAGAAGCACCCCGGGTCAGCACACGGCCCAGACCGGACAGATATGCCTTTCTGCCTGCTTCGATAGCCTGACGGAAAGCAGATGCCATCAGCGGCAGATCTCCGGCAGTTGCAAGGGCGGTGTTCGCCATAATAGCAGCCGCACCCATTTCCATGGCTTCACAAGCCTGCGAAGGTCTACCAATGCCAGCGTCCACGATAATAGGCAGATCAATCTCATCAATGAGAATCTGAATGAATTCTCTGGTTGCCAAACCCTTGTTAGAGCCGATGGGCGAAGCCAAAGGCATAATGGTAGCCGCTCCTGCATTCGCCATATCACGGGCGGCGTTCAGATCAGGATACATATAAGGCATGACAACAAAGCCTTCGTTTGCGAGAATCTCAGTAGCCTTAATGGTTTCCTGGTTGTCGGGCAGCAAATACTTGGTATCACGCATGATCTCTACCTTCACAAAATTACCGCAGCCCAGCTCTCTCGCAAGACGAGCAATACGGACAGCTTCCTCTGCATTTCTTGCACCGGAGGTGTTGGGCAGCAGGGTGATGCCTTCTGGGATGTAGTCCAAAATGTTTTCATGCTCCTTGGTGTTTGCACGGCGAACAGCAAGCGTGATGATTTCTGCACCGGCATCTTTGATTGCAGCTTCAATGAGCTTCATGGAATACTTACCGGAACCCAAAATAAAACGTGAATTAAATTCGTGACCGCCAATGACGAGCTTATCGTTGTTAACCATAATAACTCCTTCTTTCTTATACTTCATATTTGCCTGCGAGGATACGCAGGACGGTATGAGCCTGATGTGCGGCGCAAAGCATAACACGAGGGGCCACTAGTCCAATAGAGTTTGCCACATCGCTGACTTCATCACCGCATAGGTAAAATCGTTTTGTAACTTTTCTTGTTTTAATGGTATTGGGCGTATCTATACCAGCCATGCCGGAAGCCGCAACCAAATAGCACTGGGGTAATTGCTCTAAAACGCCGTTTACAATCATTGCCTTGCACTCTGCATCGTCAAATGCTTCACATACAATATCCGCGTCTTTTAGCAGACGGGCGAAATTTTCCTCTGTGATCTTTGTTGTTACAGCTTGGAGTTCCGTATAGGGGGCAATCTCTAACAGATTTTCCGCAAGAGCATTTGCCTTGTAGGATCCGATTTGATTTGCCTTGTATTGCTGTCGGTGCAGATTGGTTATGTCTACACGGTCAAAATCAATCAGCAGCAGTTTACCGATTCCAGCTCTTGCCAAAGCGACGGCGATATTTGATCCAAGACCGCCAAGGCCGCAAATTGCAACAGTTGCGGAAGAAAACTGTTTATGAAGTGTGGCTCCGTGGCGGGCAATCAAAGCATCCGTCCATTCTTTTTTAGAAGGTATCAATCAACCACCTCCCACAAAGCTGACGATCTCCAAACGATCGCCATCTTTAAGAATGGTATCATCGTACTGAGACTTAAATACGATGTCGCCATTTCGCTCAACTGCGATTCGTTTGGGATCATAGGCGGTTGTTGCCAGATACTCCGACACTGTCTTTCCTGCAACATCGAGTTCCGTGCCATTTACCTTTACCACGATTGCACCTCCAAAATAAAATACGGGAAACCTCCGATTTGGACGTTTCCCGCAATACTCACAAAAATCCCTACGTTGGCATTATCCAAATCAGGTTTATGGGTCGAAGGTTGCACCTTCCTCTCAGCCTGTCATACAAGCTCCCCGCTTTTTTAATTGTAAAATAAAAACAGGAGACAACCCTTTCGGATGCCTCCTGTAAAAAATCCTTGTGTATGACTTCCTACGACGGCATTATCCGCATCAGGTTATAGGGTCGAAGTTCGGTTACTTCCTCTCAGCCTGCAAACACAAGCTCCCCTGTATTTATTCGATTAGATATTGTACACCTTGTTTTATGAAAATACAATAGGCTATCTAAAAAAGCACAGAAAAACACAAATAGTAAGGAAGTAAAAGAGAACACATAATCTATATGTCTTAGAGAAGGGGCAAATTGGCATCATATCAGGTGTCAATTTTTTCTTTTTACACGGAAAGAGAAGACGTAAGGGAGGAAAACGCAAGCGCGGGCAATTCAAATATCTCATCCGTTTTGCATGTGTGGTCATTATATGAGTTTGGACATGTGTGCGTAGACAGAGGACACAAAAATTTTAAAAGTACAATAATAATACTAAAATGGCACAAAAACATATCTGAATTTTCGATAGAAAAGTGTGGTGGGAAGCAGGAAGGAAGAGGATGGCAGAATCAAAATGGAACTGGATAGAAAGCGTATAAAAATTAAATTTTTCTATATTTGTGCCAGCGATTTATTCGTTATTGCAATTTGAGTTTTCGTTCTAAGTCTGCTATCTTAACTTATGGATTTCCTTGCAACTTTAGAAAGAAAGAGGAGTTTTTCATGGCACATATCTGGGGTAAAAGAATTGGTACCACTGGCCTTGCCACGGTGTTGACGCTCTCAATGGCCGCCTGTGGCGGACAGAGCGCCGGGAGCGATCCTTCTGCGGCACCCACACAGGGGGGCTCGGAGGGAGAGAGCACGAAGGTGTTGGAAGTTTGGCTGCCGGCCAAGGCAACCGATGGCAACGATGCGGAGATCTGGGATGAGGTTGTGGCTCCCTTTGAGGAGGAGCACAACGTGGACGTTACCTTCCAGTTTATCTCCTGGAAAGACTATGAGGCCAAGTACAGCTCCGGTATTTCCACAGGGACCGGGCCGGACGTGGGCTATATGTATGTTGAGATGTTCCCCACCTATATCGATGCCGGCGCGGTGGAGGATCTGAGCAACTACCTGACGGAAGAGGATTATGCCACCTATACGACTCTGACGGACAAATACAAAATCTTCGGCAAGTTCTATGGTATCGCCCAGAGCGGTCCCCAGGCGGTCAGCGGCCTGGTCTACAACAAGACCATTCTGGACTCCATCGGGGAAGAGGCCCCTAAGACCTGGGATGATGTGATCCGCATTGCTCAGAAGGCCACCCAGGACACCGATGGCGACGGAAAGATTGACCAGTATGGTGTGGCCCAGGGCTGGGGCCAGACCTTCTATCAGGACCTGAACTGGAACTGGTATAACTTCATTTGGCAGGCCGGCGGCGACATCTTTGACGACGAGGGCAAGTGCATCATCAACAGCGAGCAGGGAATTGCGGCCGCGCAGCTGCTCTATGATCTGAAGAATACCTACAATGCCTTCCCTGAGGACACCATGTCCCTCATCAACAACGAGGCCTTTGACAACTACTTTGTGCCAGGAAATGCGGCCCTGGCCTTCGTGGGCACTTCGGAGAGCACCTTCAACAAGCTGGCTGACGGGGACTTCGAGTACGGCTTTACCTATGACCTCCAGGGCCCCAACGGCGATATGGGCGCCCGTGCCAGTGTAGACCAGATCGTGCTCATGTCCGCCTGTGAGGACAAGGAGCTGGGCTGGGAGCTGGTCAAGTACATGACGGGCCCCGAGGGAGGCGCCAAGTACCGCGAGCTGACCGGAAGCGCGCCCTCCACCGTGGGCGAGGAGGATCACGGCTATGAGGTGACCAAGGAGGCCCTGGCGGCCAGCCTGGATACCTCCATCCGGCCCATCAAGGCCGCCCGCCGTGCCACCGAGGTCTATGACTTCCTGTGGAAGACCCTGCAGGAGATGATGAACGGAAACGTCAGCCCCGAGGACGCCATGAACGAGGTGGCGGAATTCGCCAACAGCCTGGATTACGCTGCTCCGGCCAACTGATCGGCTGGGATTTCTGACAAACAGATTAAAAAACAGGCAAAGCAAGGCGGACGCCTGCTTTGCCTGTTTTTTTGGAAAGGCGGTTTTCTCAATGTATCCTGAAATCTACATGGATATCCTGAACAAATGCAATGCCCGGTGCAAATATTGCCTGACCGGTCAGGCCAATCGGACTGGATACAGCAGCCGGTTTCCGGCCTACTACATGGATGTCCGTACCTTTGACCGTCTGGCCCGGCATATGCTGGACCATCAGATCATGACGCCGGATGCGCTGTTCCACATCTACAACTGGTATGAGCCCACTCTGAACCCCCATCTTGCGGGGATTCTCAATTACATGCGGGAGCATGGGCTGCGGGTGGACATGAGCACCAATGCCGGGCGCTGTATGGATTTCTCTGGACTGGGGGACTGTGGGCATATGGAGAGCATCCTTTTCTCTATGCCGGGCTTCAGCCAGAGTTCCTACGACCGCATTCACGGGTTTGATTTTGAGCAGGTAAAGCAGAACATCCGCACCACCATGAAAGAGCTCCGCCAGAGAGGCTTCAAGGGAGATGCGTATATCAATTTCCACCTCTATCAGTTCAACCTTGGGGAGATCTATGGCGCCAAAGCGTTTGCCGATTCGGTCGGACTGCGTCTCCACTCCATTTTCGCCTACTTCAACGGTTCGGGAGAATTTGAGCCCTACCTGCGCGGTACGCTGAGTGCCGAGGAGATGAAAGACGCCACCCGGGAGATTTTCTTCGGGCATCTCTATGAGCTGGAGAAGCATGCAGAGAAGTACCTGGAACAGTTTGTGGAGCCGGAATCCATCACCCTGAGTGAATTCTGTAATGTCATCCCGGGCCGTGGCTGTAACGATGAGTCGAAGGTGTGCAGCATCTTTGATCTCCACAGCTATGAGGAGGTCAAAGCGGTCTACGACAGTCTGGCCGCAAAGCGGGGCAACGATCCCATTTACCGGCAGATCCATCTCTGGGCCCACAGCTATAAACTCTCCATGAATCATCTCTTTGGAATTCCTGATTAAGGTGGTGCAGTTATGTCAAAGGAGTTGGCATATCCCCGTCGGAAGAAACAGGACTGGAGCTCCTACCTCTACATCCTGCCCATGCTTGCCATTGTGATCTTTTTCTGGATCATTCCCATCCTGATCTCGGTGGTGCTGAGCTTCACGCAGTATAACGCCCTTTCTACCCCTCACTTTAATGGAGTGGAAAACTATAAAGCGCTGTTTGAGGACCGCATTTTCCGTCAGTCCCTCATCAATACGCTGATTTTTGTTATTACGGTGGTACCGGGACAGACCATCCTGGCCTTTTTGACGGCATCCTGGATCGACCGGAAGGGGAAAAACCCCGCCACGCAGTTTGTGCGGTGGGCCATGTTTATTCCAAGCCTGGCCTCTGTGAGCATTGTGGGCATTGTCTGCCGTATCCTGCTCAACAATCCCAGTTCTCCGCTGAACACGCTCTTTTCTCTTTTCGGGCTCAATCCCTCCCTACTGCTGGGCAGTGAGAAGGCCGCCTTTCCCACTCTGATCGTGATCGAGATCCTGATTGGGTCGGGCTACTATATGGTCATCTATCTGGCGGCCCTGTTGGATATTCCCCACAGCTACTATGAGGCGGCCAAGATCGACGGGGCCAGCCAGTTTCAGATCTTCTGGAAGATTACCTTCCCGCTGATGCGGCCCATGACCCTGCTGGTCATCCTGCTGGGGAGCATCTCGGCCTTCCAGAGTTTTGATCTGGTGTACACCATGACGGGAGGTGGACCGGGACGCTCCACGACCATGACGGCAATGGTCTACCTCTATCTGTACAGCTTCAAATACTCCAAGATCGGCTTCGCCATGGCCATCGGCAATGTGCTGATCCTGGTGATCGCTGTGCTCACCATCGTGCAGCGCAGACTGGCTGGCCGGAAAGAAAATATACTGTATTAAGGGGGGAGAGACATGAAAAAAGGATATTCCAAGGTGCTGAGTGCACTGGGGTATGTGTTTTTTGTATCCCTTGCACTCTTGATGCTGCTCCCCTTTGCGTATATGCTGGTCTGCTCCCTTCAGGAGACCTATTCACCCTATCTGATCAGCTTCAATCCGGCGGATTACACGCTGGACAACTTCCGAAAGACCTTTGCCGTGAGTGGCTTTTCCCTCTGGGTGCGCAACAGCATCGTGATCTCCTTAGCCGGTGTACTGCTGACCCTGGCGGTGTGCAGTCTGGGCGCCTTTGCCTTTGCCAAAAAGCATTTCCGGGGAAGCCGGGGACTCATGAACTTCCTTATGATTTCGATGGCCATCCCGTTCACCGCCACGGTGGTTCCCCTCTGGCTGATGATGGGGAAGCTGAAAATGATCGACAACTTTTTCCCGCTGATCGCCCCCATTCCCTCCATGCTGGGACTGCTCCTGATCCGGCAGGCTATCCTGGCCCTGCCCAAGGAGCTCTTTGAGAGCGCCCGGGTGGATGGCTGCCGGGATTTCCGGATCTACTGGAACATTGTCCTGCCGGTCATCCGGCCCATCCTGATCACGGTGGCCATTCTCTATTTTGCCCGGAGCTGGAACAGCTTCCTCTGGCCTCTGATCATCTCCAATACCGACGCCACACGGACCCTCCCGGTGGGACTTGCCTCCATCCAGGGGACCCACACCATCAACTATGGCATCACCATGGCCGGGGCGCTGATGAATTTCCTGCCGCCCTTTTTGGTGTATGTCTTTTTCCAACGCTATTTTATTGCCGGAATTGCCGGAACAGGAATCAAAAACTGACTGTTTGGGAGGTTACACAGATGCAGATACAAACGATGACCTGCCGCTTCTGCGACCGGGAGTGCCATATGGCGGTGTCACTGGATGCCGCCGGCCGGCCAGCGGCCATCCGTCCGGCCCATGAGGAGGGAACCATCTCCTGCCCCACGGGGCTTCATGCCCTGGAGCTTATGAACCATGCACAGCGGGTAAAACACCCCATGCGCCGGGCCGGACCGCGGGGGAGCGGCCAGTGGGAGGAGATCTCCTGGGACGAGGCCTTTGACCTGGCGACCCGGGAGCTTCAAAAGACCCTGGATCAGATGGGACCGGAGGGACTGCTCTTCATCAAGGGCTTCAATAAGCCGTTGCAGAGCGCGGTCTTTGACCGGCTGGCGAATCTGCTGGGGGTACCCAACCGGCTGGGTGCAGGGAACATGTGCCATCAGGCCCAGGCCCAGTCCTTTGTGGACACCTTCGGCTTTCCGGCGGACCGGCGCATCACGGCGGAGACCCGGACGGTGGTGCTCTGGGGCTCTAATCCCAGCAATACCATGCGCTGGGTGCAGCGGGATATTGCCGAGATGAAACGGGCCGGGGGACGTCTGGTGGTGGTGGATCCGCTGCCCACCCGGATGACCGAGCTGGCCGATCTCTGGCTACCCATCCGTCCCGGCACGGACATGGCGCTGGCCCTGGGGTGGATGCGCCTCATTTTGGAGGAGGGCTGGGAGGATGCCGACCTGCTCAGCCGGTGGGCGACCGGCCTGGAGGATATCCGCAAGGCCTGCGCGCCCTATACGCTGGAATATACCGCGGCCCTTACGGGACTTGCGCCCGCGCAGATCCGGCAGGGGGCCGAGTGGTTTGCCTGTGCAAAGCCCGGCATCCTCTTTGGCGGGAATGCGCTGGACCACAACTGGGACAGCTATCAGAAGGGACGCTGCCTAGCCATCCTGCTGGCGCTGACCGGAAATGTGGATGTCCCGGGGGCGGCACTCCATGCGGCGCCTCCTTCCGGCCGCAACCCGATCCGGACGCCCCGGCTGACCTGCGCAGACCGCTTTTCCGCCGCCTGGCGGGAGCGGATGTGGGGCTGGGACCGCGCACTGCTCCCCACCGCCCGGCAGACCAGCGGGCAGGCTATGCTCCAGGGGATCGAGGCAGGGAAGCTCCGGACGGGCTGGGTGGTCGGCGGCGACCCGGTGGTCATGTGGGCGGACAGCCGCCGCACGCAGTTGGTTTTGCAGTCCCTGGACTTTCTGATGGTGCAGGACTTCTTCCTCACGCCCACCGCGCAGATTGCCGATCTGGTGCTCCCAGTGGCCACTTATCTGGAGTATGAAAACCTCTTCTTTGAGGGGGACGGGAGCATCCAGTACCGTCCGGCGCTGGTGTCCGGCTCGGATGCCCGCAGCGATATGGATATCATCAACGAGATGGGAAAGCGGCTGGGACTGGCGGATGCGTTCTGGCCTGACATGGACGGGTTCTGGAACTTCCTGCTGGAGGGGAGCGGAGTCACGCTGGAAGAGCTCCGCACCACCGGACGGCTGGAGGGGGACGGGACCAAGCGGCAGCCCGCACCCCGGGGATACCGGCAGTGCGGATTCCCCACGGCCGATGGAACGATCCACCTCGCCCTTCCGGAGCTGGAGGAGCGAAGCGGCGGAAGCGTGCCCAGGTATCGGTCCCTCCCGGAGCCCGATGAGGCATACCCCGACCGCTGCACGAACTACAAATCTCCCTTCTTTTTCCACTCGGCGGGGCGGCAGATGCCGGGACAGCGTACCCGGCAGCCAGACCCGGTGGCCTATGTGAGTGAAGATGTGGCCGCGCGGGAGGAACTGCGCGAGGGGGACTGGGCCCGGATCACCACACCGACCGGGGAGACCTGTCAGCGGGTGCACATCGGACTGGGTATGCCTGCCGGCACCATTGCCCTGGCCATCGGCTGGTGGGACACGGATGCTGCCGGTGAGCGGGATGTGCTGGCCGGAAACTGCAACAACCTGACGTCGGACCAGACCCTGCTCGGCGGGGAGATCCAGGCGTTTTCCTGCCGCGGCATTCCGTGCAGGGTGACAAAAGAGGAAAGGGTGGACTGAATTTATGTGTCTGGAGCGTACCGATCATCGGAATCCACAGCGCTTTGAGGAGCTCTATCACAATGTGGTTCCCGGCCGTTATACCGAGATCTACATGGATGTGACCAACAAGTGCAACGCCATGTGTAAATACTGCAAAACGGGACAGGCCAATCTCTGCGGCGCGAGCCGGGAGGTGCCGCCCTACTACATGACACGGGCGGAGTTTGAGCGGCTCCACCGCCATCTGCTTGACCACAACATCATCACGCCGGACTGTATCTACCGGATCTACAACTGGTATGAGCCCTCCCTCAATCCCCATCTGCCCGATCTGTTCAACTATATGCACGAGGTCGGGATTCGGCTGGATATGAGCACGAATGCGGGAAAGGCCATTGATTTCTCCCGGGTGGAGTCCTGTGAAAACTGGTATGGTATCCTTTTCTCCATGCCGGGATTCAGCCAGAGCTCCTATGACCGCATCCACGGCTTTGATTTTGAAAAGGTCAAGGCCAACATCCGCGCTACCATGGAGGCCATCCGGGCGCGGGGGTTCCATGGATATGCCATGATCAACTACCATCTCTACCAGTTCAACATCGGCGAGGTCCGCGCGGCAAAGGCTTTTGCCGACGAGCTGGGCCTGGGACTGCACACCATTTACGCCTATTTCAACGGGACTGGGGGGAATGGGGACTATCTCTCCGGGACGATGGACCCGCTCTATCTGCGGGATGCCTCCCGGGATCTGTTCTTCTACCACATTGATGAGCTGATTGCCCACAAGGAGGAATACTTCCGGGAGTTCAATGAGCCGGAATCCATCACCCTGAGCGAATTCTGCAATGTGATTCCCTGCCGGGGCAGCAACGACGACGACCGGATCAAGAGCATCTTTGAGATCACCAGCTATGACGAGCTGCACGGTATTTACGAGGGGATCTTTGCCCAGCGGCGGAAGAATCCCCAGTATGGGAATGCCTGGGTCTGGGGGCACAGCTATAAACGCTCCTGGAACCATCTGTTCGGTTTTGCAGACAACACACTGATCTGAGGAGGAGAGTTCCATGAAGCGAGTAGAGCTGGGACACAGCGGGATCGAGGTCACCGAGCTGGGATACGGCTGCATGATGTTTGGCCCCAAGCTGGAACAGGAAGAGGCCTTTGCACAGCTGGATGCCTATCTGGAGCGGGGCGGCAACCTGTTGGACACGGCCAACATCTACGGACGGCGCAAGATCGACGGCACGGGCCGCGCGGGGAGAAGTGAAGAGATCATCGGAGCGTGGCTCAAGGAGCGGGGATGCCGGGATCAGGTCGTCCTGGCCAGCAAGGTGGGATTTGCATACCCGGGCATCTCCTACGGGACCTCCGCCCGCCAGATCCGGGAGGAGTGTGAAAAATCCCTCCAGCGGCTCCAGACCGACTATCTGGACCTCTATTACCTCCATACCGACGATGAGAATACACCGCTGGAGGAGACACTTTCTGCCATGGATACCCTGGTGCGGGAGGGAAAGGTGCGGGCCATCGGCGCCAGCAACTTCAGCGCCTGGCGGCTGGAGCGCGCCCGTCAGATCTGCCAGGCCAACCACTGGACACAGATCTGCTGCATCCAGCAGCGGTACTCCTATCTGCGCCCGAAACAGGACGCGGCGTTTCCCGGCCAGAAGTATGTGGTGGAGGACCTGCGGGAATATATCCGGGATACGGGGATCACACTGCTGGCCTACTGCCCTCTGCTGAAGGGCGCCTATGTCAATCCGGAGAAGCCCTTCATGGCCCAGTATGTTGGAGCAGATGCCCAGGCACGTCTGGCGGCGCTGGATCAGGTGGCCAGAGAGACGGGGTACAGCAAGGTTCAGATCGTCTACTACTGGCTCATGCACCAGGATCCGGCCGCCATTCCGCTGGTCACCACCACAAATATGGCCCAGTTTGAAGAGGCAATGGGGACCCTGAAGATCCAGCTCAGCAAGGAGCAGCTGGACTTTCTCTCTGCGGCTGGAGAGGGAAATGTGGGCGGCGCGGCGAAGTAAGCGCTGGGAGTGTGACACAGGTTTTGATGTAAAAGATGAGCCATTTGTCTCTTCCATTTTTAGCTGGAACGCGTTCATAATTGGAAAAGTGGATATAGTGGTCAATCATCTTTCTATGATAAGGCCCCCTGGTGTAGGAAAATAGACTACATCAGGGGGCCTTTGTGTCACTGCTTCCCGAGTGAGGAGCGACGTTGGTTCGGGAGGGATACCGTAGCCACAAGTTATTTCAATCCACGCTCCCCGAGTGGGGAGCGACAGGTGGTTGCGCCCCCGCTCAGTGACCGCCGTGAGATTTCAATCCACGCTCCCCGTGTGGGGAGCGACGAGACGCCGTACAGGTCAGCCAGGGCCAGCAGAATTTCAATCCACGCTCCCCGTGTGGGGAGCGACCGCACGGCATCTGGTCATCCCAGTACACTTTCCAATTTCAATCCACGCTCCCCGTGTGGGGAGCGACATGTGGTTAAAGTAATGCCGTCTTTAATTTTCCAATTTCAATCCACGCTCCCCGTGTGGGGAGCGACCAAGGTGCACCACCCGGCAGGGGCCGGACGGCTGATTTCAATCCACGCTCCCCGTGTGGGGAGCGACGGTCCAGATACCGCAGGAAGCGCTCCGGGTCCAGTCGATTTCAATCCACGCTCCCCGTGTGGGGAGCGACGGACCGAAACGGGCAGTATGTTGCCCCTGGTCTATTTCAATCCACGCTCCCCGTGTGGGGAGCGACCGCACGGCATCTGGTCATCCCAGTACACTTTCCAATTTCAATCCACGCTCCCCGTGTGGGGAGCGACTCCGCCCGCCCCGGAGGTCACGAGGGCAAGGAGGAATTTCAATCCACGCTCCCCGTGTGGGGAGCGACGCGGCTGGCGGCAAAGCAGGGGGACCCCGAGGCATTTCAATCCACGCTCCCCGTGTGGGGAGCGACACAAGGGGCGTCCCACCCTCCGCTGGGGGTGCTGTATTTCAATCCACGCTCCCCGTGTGGGGAGCGACGGGGGACGCCCGGAGGACGACTCCGGAGGCGTGATTTCAATCCACGCTCCCCGTGTGGGGAGCGACCCGACGACCCTGACCTACTGCCGCGATTTTGCCCATTTCAATCCACGCTCCCCGTGTGGGGAGCGACTGCGGAAGTTGTTGAAAACTGCGCTCCTTGCCTATTTCAATCCACGCTCCCCGTGTGGGGAGCGACGCACAAGGACATTTTGCCGCAAATTGTAGCCGTCAATTTCAATCCACGCTCCCCGTGTGGGGAGCGACTGCTGTACGTCGCGGAGAGGATTTAGCCGGATCATCCATTTCAATCCACGCTCCCCGTGTGGGGAGCGACCCATGTCAGACGCCAAGTATTATCATACAGGCGATTTCAATCCACGCTCCCCGTGTGGGGAGCGACAGCAGATATGTACAAATACACACCTGTAAACTTATAGAACTTAGATAAAATTTAGCGTATCTGAGTAAGTTTTGTCAGACGACACTGCTTCCGCGCTGCAAGAAAGGGCTCTATTCCAGTGCGAACCTCCAGGGGAATATGTGACTGCTGTCTCTTCGCACCATTATAGAATCAACGGCTCTTCCGGGAGATAAGAGGATTTACAGCCAAAGTGCTCAATTTTGTTTTCATATTGTTTCCCAAGATAATAAAAGCGCAGACTGTCTTTTTCCTGATCAATAATGGAAAGCAGCTTTGCCTGCAGCAGTTTGCATTGGGCCGAATCCAGCAGGCATTCAAATACCGAGCATTGGACCTGCTGCCCATAGTTGACACATTGCCTGGCAATTTGGCGCAGACGCCTGCGTCCGGCGGCATCTGCTGTATTGACATCGTATGTGATCAGTACCAGCATAGCATCCTCACTTCCACAAAAAGGGTGGATAGGCCTTCAGGTCACCTCTGAGATATCGAGTCAAAAGAAGTGCCTGAAGGTAAGGCACCAATCCCCACGGCACTTTCTCTCCCAGAAAAGGATGAGTCAGGCTATCTTTTTTGCGCGCCTGCCAACGTTGGAGAAAAGTACGTCGTCCACTCTCGTTGAGCAGTACACTACCATTTTCGTGATAGATAAAATCTGATTTCTGAAAGACGCGGTTGTTGATGCAGGTCAAAACAAAACGGTCTGCGATACAGGGGCGAAATTCTTCCATCAGATCCAGTGCCAGGGAACTGCGGCCCGGCCGGTCGCGGTGGAGAAAGCCCACGTAAGAGTCCAGTCCCACGCTCTCCAAAGCCCAGGTGCAGTCATGGGACAGCAGGCTGTAGGCAAAGGAAAGTAGGGCATTTACCGGATCCAGAGGCGGTCGGCGGCTACGGGTCTCAAAGCGAAACACAGAACGGTCCCCTAGGATCAGTTGATCGAATACACCAAAATAGGCGGTGGCCCCGGCCCCCTCCAGCCCGCGCAGGCTGTCCAGCTCTGTCACCTGCAAAAGTTGGGGCAGCATGGCTTTCAGCTGGCCGGACACCTCCCCGAGCCGCTGGTCATCTACGCGGAGTCCGTGGTCCCGGCGGGTGCGTTCGATGCTCCAGCGGGCGTTGTGGACCTTTCCGAACACCATTGATCGGGCGATAGTGCAGCTCTGCGCTGGGTCGTCTGCCGCTCGGTACTGGGTTCGGCGTAGCAGTACATTCCCGTTGGCTTCACCGGTGACTCGGGCCAAGAATTTCCCCCGGGGCGTACAGAAGGACAGGGAGATCCCGCGCTGGGCACAGGCTCCCATTAGGGCGGGAGAAGCACCGGGATAGGAAAACGTGAGAATGGCAGACAGGGTGTGAAGGGGGTAGCGGGCCACAGGGCTCTTTTCCCGACTGGCCACCACATTCTCCCCATCTAGAGAGAGGTAGATGTCCTCTGAGGTCACAAACAAGGTGTTGAGCAGATGTCTCATGGTTCCACCTCCATGGCCTGACGTAAATAGGTGTCCACATCGTTCCCCTTCAGTAGTGCGGGCAGGCAGAGTTCCTGGAGGGAACAGGCATTGCAGGACTTGGAACGCCGTACTTTAGGGGTATGTCCCCGACGGTAGAGCTGGTGCATCTCCTCCAACATCGTCTGCACTTCTTCCCGCAGCTCTGCGGAAAAGGGCACTAACGTCCGCCGCCGGGTTTCGCCATAGAAAAGGGCTCCTTCCGGAACGGCACAGCAGAGCATCTCCTCCAGGCACATGGCCTGGGCGCACAGCTGTAGTTCGTCGGCCCGGTGGGATTTGGGTGTGCCTCGCTTGTACTCTATAGGAAAGGGAACCCACAAGCCATATTCCCCGCGGAGAGGGACCCCGCTAATATCTGTGCGGAACTCCACCACATCACACTTTCCAGAGATTCCTAGGGTGGGGGAGGCCACCGGCAACCCGCGCAGGATGAGGATATCTCCTCGGCGCTCCCGTGACTGCTCATCATGGGCCCGGCGGTGAAACAAATCGCCCTCTACCGTGCGCAGATTTTCTCTCCACTGCTGCTCAACATGGATCAGTGCCCACTGGCGTCGGCAGAAGGCAAAGTGCTGCAAACCGGACAGCTGGAGGAAGTCCTCCTCGGTGTAGATCACCCCATGCGCTGACAGGTGATGCCGGCCGGCAGGGCGGCCTCATCCACGGAGATGGTATAGTCCTGATAGGAACGGGCGGGGGAGGGGTCATCCGGAATTTTGCGGGTAACTGTCACCGTATCAAAGAGCTTCCAGGCAGGAGCACAGCCCAGTTCGCTGTCGTGCTTAAAGACGATCAGTTCCCGCACTGCCATCTTGCCACGAGCAGCAGAGTGATCATGCTCAAACATATTGAGAATTGCATCCCATAGCAGAGACAGGTCCTCCTCGGAGAAACCGGTGGTCTTGCGGGCCAGATTGGCAGAGATATAGCCCTCACAGCGGTAAAGACCATATGGGACGATGTACTTCCGGCCCATTTCAGTCCCTTTTTTCTCGGCATCAGCTTCTGTGGTAATGGCTACACGAGTGATGGTGACTTCCTGAGGTACCACGGGCTCCACACTGCGGGCAAAACCCAGCTGTACCGGGCCGCGCACCTGACCGCAGTTCAAGGCTGCTTTTACGAAGGTAGTCATTACTGCGCCAAAGGTACGGATATCATAGAAGTTAGCGCACATCCAATCTCGGATCTTCCGGTCCAAATCGGGGTCAGCCTTCTTTTTCTCCTTCACATTTTTTTCCGTGATATCCAACTCGGTGTAAGCCTCTCCATCGCTGCGGTTCAGGGGCACACCGTCCTTTACATAGATGCGGTAACCAGTGGCATCCTCCTTCACCGTCTCCACATAATTGCGGATTTTTCGCTTGAGACACACATCGGTCACGATGCCCAGACCAGTTTCCGGGTCCACACGGGGCATATTACCGGCATCGGGATCGCCGTTAGGGTTGCCGTTTTCTACATCGAAGAGGATAACGAATTCATAGCGGTTTTTGATGGGCTCAGACATATTACTTTTCCTCCTTTTTTTCAAAGCGGCTCTGGGTCTGATGGTAATATCCCAGCTGGAAGGAACCCTGCTGGGGCAGATTCAAGCGCGGAGGGTAGACTTCTCCGAGTTTGGAGAGCAGAGCGGTGATTTGTTTATCGTAATAAGTACGTAGGCCTGCATCCAACTTCTTCAGATGTTTCTGCGCCAGATTCAGCAGGATTGGGAACACAATGGCGGGGGTAGCGGAGGCAGAATTGAAGTACTTGTCCTTGATAGTGGTGTTGATGCCAGGATTGGCGCTGGACTGGACGGCTTCCAGTATGGAGAAGAGCCGTCCCAGGTTATAGGGAACATTGGTACTGTCTGGATTGAGCGACACAGTCAAAACCTCCTTTGGGACATCTGGATGTATATTTTTTAGGTAGTAAGCCTTGAGAATGGCGGCTCGGCCACGAGTTACGCGGTGCTCTGCTCGGATACGTAGTGCCACGCCGTTGAGCAGGGTGGCCGGATAATGAGTATTGGTAAGGACAGAGCGCAGTACCTCGCCAGCCATATTGGGGGCCGGGCTCTTGTCGCGGCTGTTCTGATTGACAGTCTCGTCCAGCAGCTTCCACATGGGGAGTGTGTCAAATTTATCATAGGTGGGCTTGGTGATTTCCAACCGTTGCTGGTGAGCCTGGGCATTGCGGAGGAAGGCCCCAAAGCTGTTGCGCAGGAAAAAGCGTACCGAGAGCCGGGCGGCATTGGGGGAGAGCCCTAAGATATAGAATTCCATGTCGGGGTCCAGCCGTGTCTCGTCCAGGTCTACCGCCATACCATTGCACAGATTGTTCAGCGCCCCCTGTAAATCGGTCAGCGTGTAAGATGGCTCTGCTCCAAAAAGGGCCCAGCCCATCAGATTCTGATAGACATCCCCACCACATTTGGCCCAGCAGACCACCGTGGTATCTCCCATTCGGTAGACGTGTTCCCGATCAGAGAGCAGGTGATTGAGGGCAGTGGTGTAGGCAAAAGCAGCGTATTTGCTGGTAGGAGCATTATAATTTTGCTCCTTACCATAGGAACAAAAGGCAGGAGCGTTGAAAGACACCAGGGCTGCTCCACTGGACTGGGCGCCCTGTACGTTTTTAATGGAGGGGTGGACGCTCTCTACTGCTCCGCGGTTTCCTGTGACCAAGCAGACCATCTGAGGACCATCCTCTTCCGTCTGATAGTGATCGTCCCAAGCCTGCCGGACTGGCATATTTTGATGAACAAAGGCCCCATCAAAGCGAAATACAAGATTGCCTCCGGCCATAAGCTCTTCCCAGCAGACGGACAATGCAGGGTGACTGGCGGCTTGCTCCGGTTGCCATGTCCGGAAAAAGGCAAGCACAGCTTGGGCTGCGGGGCTATCTACTCCTTCCAACAGCTCCTCGTGGAGCTTCTTACACGCCTGAAAACACTCCAAAGTTCGCTGAGGCTTTCCCTTATTGTCCACGCCCAGCAGATAACTGGAATTATCACAGAGGAAATTAGCGGCAACTCCACTCGAACGTTTTACTGGAGCCGGAAGCATCATGGGCCGAGGTGCCAGTACGGTCTTTCTCCCCTTGGTTTGCTCGGTCTGGACGGAGACCACCTGTTCCAGCGTCCCGTCTGCTCCAATGCACAGAGCAAAAGAGACTTTGACCTCGCTCCAGCCGGGCGGAGAGATCTTGCCGCTGTCAGCCAGCATGCGATAGTATTCTGTCAGCGCCTGTAGGATCATCGGCGCACCTCCTCGCTGTCCCAAGGGGGAATCTCCAATACTCCATCCCGCAGCACTCCCCGGAAAAAGAGGGGGGTGATATTCTCCGGGTCAGCATAGTCCATGTCATAGAGCATCCAGCCCAGATCTCGCTCTCCCTTCAAAGCATCGGGACAGGGAGGGATTTTCTTACACATACGGAATTGAGCAGGAAACTCCCGGCAGCCGAAGCAGGGCTGGTGGTAAAACTGTCCCTTCTGGATCCGTCGTTTTACGATGTCCTGGAATTTTCCTGGATTATCTCCCGGTACAGCCTTTTCTGTCATCTCAAAATGGGCTTCGATTACGTAGCGGACTTCCCGCAGCAGTAAGGCGGCTCGTTGCTGGATTTCCTGCGAGGTACCGAGGTACAGCTCTCCCTTCCCACGCTCCATCACTGTGCGGGCGGTGCGAGCGGAGATGGTAGATTTCACCTCATTGCGCCGCAGATTGGTAAAACGGATGGGGGTACAGACGTGAATGCGGTCAATGTACCAACGCATACCCGGGTGCCAATAGATGGCCTCAATCAAACCCCGGGCAGCCGAGGGAGTCATCACGTCATAGCTTACCCGTTCTACCTTCATTTCCGGGCGGGTAAAGAGGGCGTAGTCTCCCCAGACCTCCAGCTTGATGGACATAGGCGTCACTCCTTTCAGAGTTTTATCTTGCTCTGGTTTCAATATAGCACGCGCTAACATATAAGTCAATATTATCTTTTCTAAATCAATAAAATAGAATATGGTGATTTGCAAACAAAGAAGCTTCTGTGGTATACTGGGTACGTCGCAGAGATGCGTGGATTGAAATATTGATTTAGAGAAGATCCGGCCAGGGCGGTGGGGAAGTGTTTTTCTTCCCCACCGCTTTCTACCTAGATAAACAAGCCCTTTCCACTGTCAGCCTCCAGTGAGAGACCTGTAGTATCAGAGTACAGAGCAGGATTGCGCAGAATGGCGGCCCCGTTTTCCAGCACCTCCAGATCTCCCGCTGCCTCCAGGGCAGCAAAGTGCTGTTCGTAGACAGATACCCCATATTGTCCTAGTTTTCGGAACAGCTCTCGTCCACCCCCGCCGGTGCGCAGCTGCTCCACAAGATTTGCGCCTTCTTCCCACGGAATATAGACCGTCCGGGTGGGACTGTCGATGAGATGGAACCGCTCCGCTACTTTGCGGAAGGGAAAAAACTCAGATTGAATCAGCGGCAAAATCCGCTCTTTGTCCTGCGCGTCGCATCCCTTCAGATCTAGAAGTTCAGAAAAATAGGTGTGGATGGCTTCCGGGGAGGCGATATCGGCATAGCGGGCCATGGCCGCCTTTCCTGCTCCGATAGCGGTAGAGAAGAGGGGAGGGGCTTTTTCCTCCCCTTTAAAAATGTGGACTACACTCTCCTCAGCAGACCGCCTGCCCTCCCGGTTGCACCGTCCGGCGGCCTGCAAAATAGAGTCCAAACCGGCTATTTCCCGGAATACTGCCGGGAAATCAACATCCACACCCGCCTCGATCAGGGAGGTAGACACAACACGACAGGGAAGGCCCTCCTTCAATCGGCGGCGGATCTCCCTCAGTTGTACTTTCCGGTGGCTGGGACACATGAGGGTGGACAGATGGAAACTGCCTGCTCTGTCCAGCTGCCCATAGATCTCCTGTGCCGCTTTCCGGGTATTGACAATGCACAGGACTTGGTCGTGGGCGTTAAGCTGTGCGGTCAGTTCGTCCCAGGTCAGGCAGCCTGTCTGCCGGAAGGTCACTCGGCGGAATAGATCCCACTGGCAGGTATCGGGCGGACACAGCTCCTGCACCGGAACCTGAGGGAGAAATTCTCGGAAGATCGGCTTCAGCGCAGGCTGCGTCGCTGTGCAGAGAACTGCGGAGATGCCGTAACGCTTCACCAGCTGGGAAATAGCCCAGACACAGGGACGAAGATAGGGGATAGGCAGCATCTGGGCCTCATCAAAAATGACTACGCTGCCGGCTATGTTGTGGAGCTTGCGGCATTGAGAGGAGCGGCAGGCATACAGAGATTCAAAAAACTGTACTGCTGTGGTCACCACTACCGGTATGTCCCAGTTTTCTGTGGCTTTGGCCAGGGAAATGGTGTGGGGATCAGCCGCCCTGTCCAGATCGTAGAGTACGTTGGAGTGGTGCTCCAGTACGTTTTCCACACCTAGGATCTCCCGGAATACCTCCGCTGTCTGCTCAATGATGGAGGTGTAGGGGATCACATAGATCACTCGCTTCAGACCGTGCTGTTTGGCATGGGTCAGAGCGAAAGCCAGGGAGGCCACGGTTTTCCCTCCGCCAGTTGGCACGGTTAGGGAAAACAGCCCCGGCGCTCGCGTTTCTCCCTCCTGAATGCATTGCTCCAGGATCTTACAGCGCTGGCGGTTCAGCTCCCCTTCGGGCGGAAACCAGCCTGATATGTAGTCCTGGAGCTTGTTCCACAGCTGTTCTATGGAAGTCTGGTATCTCTCCCGACTCTGCCCCTCCATAAAGGCCTCTGTGTCCAAAAAGTCGGCATCTACCAGACAAGAGTACAGCATCCGGGTAAAAAATACCCATTCCGATCCTGAACGTTCCGTAAAATCTGGCACCTCGGTTTTAGGGAGCATGACCTCCTGCATCCAAGCTTCATAGGGTTCCAAAAGACCCCACTCTTTCCGCTTGATGCGGCCCCACAGTGTGGTCTGGTCCGGCCCGTCTGTCTGGCTGCCGCCGTCCGGCAGTCCACCATGGTGGCCGGCCACTGCAAAAGCAGCAAAAGGCTGTCCGCGCCCCCAGCATTCTACCGCACCAGCTGTAGAATGGTCTACTCGTATAGGGAGACCTCTTAAACGCTTTTGAAAGGAATCAGAGTATTTCCCAATATCATGAGCCAGCCCGGCTAATTCTGCCTGTTCGTCTCCTGAAAAAGGGTGGGCAAACGATTTTGCCAGAAGTGCGACATTCTGTAAGTGCGCAAGAACGGTTTGTGATCGTTCGTCATCAGAAATATGGGCGATACAGGGGGAGCTTTCCATAAAGCATTCTCCTTTTAAACATTTATTCAGTTACAGATTATCACCGAATGAGTCCAATAAACTGGACTGTTTTATATGTGGCATCTTGTCAAGCAGACAGAGGTTTAGAAAACCAGCTATCGTGCTGTCCCAAAACACATCTATAGGGGTTGTTTTTGGAATAAGCAGTATGTGTTCGTGGTTGATAATATGGTAGGAAGCCAGATTTTTACCCGTCGATAGCCATAAGCAAGTATTAGGGCCTTATTGGTCAATGTTAGCGCACTTTATTTGTAAATTCAATTGAATTTCACAAAAAAGGGAGTAGGGGGTCTCTTTTATTATGAGGCACAGTACAGGACATCGAAGAGAAGTTCCTGTCCATGTATGTTAAAGGGATGACTTCCGGCTATATTGAGAGGTATATCCAGAACATCTACGGTATTTCTGTCTTCGACAGCACAGTCCAGCCGGATCACCGGTCAGCCTCATTTTTTCCCTTATTTTTCCCTTATGGGACTGGATAGGGGAGTAGGGAAGGGGGTAAATTGGTACCGTATCAGGTGCTGAATTTTGACTTTTTACACGGAAAGGGAAGACATAAAGCAGGAAAAAAGGAGGAGAATGTAAGCGCGAGTAATTCAAATCCCTCCTTCTGCGCCGAACAAAAGGTAGTGTCAAGAGTTTTGCGCAAATTGGTTTACAGCCCCTGGCATGAATGAAGTTAGCCAGCAATGGAGGCATCCTCAAAGGCTGCTTCCAGGTGCTTCATATTCATGTATTTCTTGTTGCCC
>NZ_JADCKF010000022.1 GCF_014982855.1 Pseudoflavonifractor gallinarum
GCGGCACCCCCACCGGCAACCCCATCGCCCCCGTCATCAAGATCACCGGCAACCGCATCACCTTCGCCAACATGGAGGATAACATCGATGTGGATGCCTCCCCCATCATCTACGGCGGAGATCTCACTCAGATGGGCGACGAGCTCCTGCAGCTGGTGGCCGACGTGGCCAGCGGCAAGCAGACCAAGGCCGAGTCTCTCGGCTACATGGAAATGGCCATTGCCCGCGTGTGCAACTACGTGTAATTCTCAAAAAGATAAAAACGAGCGGACTCCTTTTGGAGTCCGCTCGTTTTGCTTTTTCAAAGGATTTCGAAACGCCCTCATTCCTTATGCTGTTCTTCCCGTATTTGGATCAGATCCCGCAGCGTGGTCGAGAGGATCTCAAAATCAATCGGCTTAGAGATATGGGCATTCATTCCCGCGTCTACCGTGGCTGCAATATCCTCCGCAAAGGCGTTCGCAGTCACTGCAAGGATGGGGACCTCCAGCGCATCGGGACGGTCCAGACTGCGAATCATCCTGGCCGCCTCACAGCCCCCCATCTCCGGCATCTGCATATCCATCAGGATCGCATCAAAGCCAAAGGGCGGGGAGTTCCGGAAACATTCCACAGCTTCTCTGCCGTTCCATGCCTGCGTCACAGACATATCATGCATGTGCAAAAGCTCGGTGGCAATCTCCATATTGATGGCATTGTCCTCCGCCAGGAGAATGTGTTTTCCCTGCAGCCCGTCTGCTGTCCCGGCCGAATGGGATGCTTTCTTCTCCGCCACCTCAGGCTCCTCCTGGGCGACTTCCAGCGGAAGGGTCACCGTGAACGTAGTGCCCTCTCCCAGGGCGCTCTCAACCACGATTTCGCCCCCCATTTGCGATACCAGGCTCTTGACAATGGGCATTCCAAGGCCCGTCCCCAGTACGTGCTTGGCCCCAAAGTGGGTCTCCCGTTCATAGGGAATATAGATCCGCTCCAAAAACTCTTTGGACATACCGGCTCCGGTATCGGAGACCCTGATTTGGTACTTGGCATGTTTCTGGTGATCGATCTGCCGCACGGAAACCGAGATGGAATCTCCTTCCCCGCTGAATTTGAACGCGTTGGACAGCAAGTTATTCAAAATCTGTCCAACCCGGAAGGAGTCCCCATAGACCTGTTCTTCTCTCAGATCGATGGCGATCTCAAACTTCTTTTTCTCCTTCTCGGCCTGCGGACGGAATACCTCCGCACAGCCCGCAACACAGGTGCGCAGATTGAAGCTGTGCCGGTCCAGCGTCATTCTGCCCTGCTCCATCCGGGACAATTCCAAAATATCATTGATTAGTCCCAAAAGCTGACGGCTGGAGGTCTCGATCTTATCCAGATAATCCTGGATCCGCTCCGCGTCCTTCACATACTTCCCGGCCAATTCGGTCAGACCCAGAATCGCATTCAGAGGCGTGCGCATTTCATGGGAGACCGAGGAAAAGAAGTTCTTCTGCGACTGCTCGCTTTTGCGGGCTGCCTCCAAAGAATCCTGGAGCAGCTGCATCTGCTGAAGCTGCCGCTGCTTCTCTGCATCGATCTCCCGGAAGCAGAGCACCACCTCGCCCCGGTTCAGGGACTCATCAAAGAGCATCTGTACCTGGACCCAGCGCAGCTCCTGATCAAAGACCCGCCGGAAATCTCCTCCGAAATTCCGGACACGCCGCAGCATCAGGCTCCGGATATTTTCAATGGAAAAGCTGTCCTGAAATTCCTGATAGGTCCCGCTCTCAATCACCGAGCTGAGCTGATGCAGCAGATCGGTATAGGCCCCCTGCTGAGGCAGGCATCCCCGGATATAATCCGAGCCCTTGATCATGTCATAGGTCTCCTGCTCCACATTGACCCGGTAGATGGCATAGTAGGAGTTTCCCAGTACCCGCGCCGTCTCGTTGGTCCGTTCGATTCGGCGGTTGAGCACATACTCCCGCGCGCTCATTCCCACGACAATGAGCAGCAGCACGATGAGCAGCAGCAAAAACCAGATCGTAAAGGTCTGAAGATCGCCCAAAATCGTACTGAAGGGAACCGTAATGATGGACATCCATCCATTGGGCGCCGTGGTATAGTAGGCGCCCCGCTTGGCCCCCTGAACGTCATAGATAAAATCCTCGGGATCGGCCATCTCTCCGGCCTGGATCTGGTCAAAGAGTCGTTTGATATACTCCTGCATCTCCTCAGAGTCGCTGGGCATCTCGGTATGCGCATACAAAAGGGTACCCTTGGTATCGCACAGATAGTAGGAGCTTCCCTCCGGAAGATTCTGCGGATTCACCGCTACCTGAAAATTTTCCGGGAAAATATCAAAGGCCATCACATCGTTGGAATTGCTGCACTTTTTGGCAATGGTAATGACCGAACGCCCGGTAATGGCGTCCATATATGCATCAGTAAAGGCAATCGCTCCATCGGCTGCAATGGCTTTTTGATACCACTCGGTCTGATTTACATCATACGTCTCGTCGCCTTCCCAGTAATTGGCCGCAATGATCTCTCCATCGACCACCGCATAGGGATCGATCACCGCCGTCCCAAACATATTTCGGACCGTATCAAAAAAGCCGCTCATCCAGTGCTGTACGCTCTCATGGGAGGCATTCTCCTGAAGCTGCTGGTCCAAATACTCCGTCCCAAATTCCATCAGCATTTCAAAAACGGTGATGTTGCGCTCCTCCTCCACCGAGTAGCTCTGCGCCAAAGACTGCCCTACATTTTGGGAGTTTTCCAGCAGGGTATCCTGCAGCAACGTCAATCCCAGCACGGCTGATACCGCAAACGCTGTCACCACCAACAGATTAAAACGCATCTGCTTCCAGATGGACTTTGGTCCGTTGCTATGAACGGATTTTCCACCATTTCGCTTCATGCTATCGCTCCTTCGTGCTCTGCCCCTTTTTCGGCCACAGAGCTTCTTTTCTATTGTACTTGCTGTGGAAAACGATGTCAACGACCGCTTGTTTTGCCATTTTCTCTTCCAGGCGGTTCTGCTCTGCCAGCGCACTTCTGAGCCGGGTCACCGCTCGGTCTCTTCCAGGCGGCGCAGTCCGGGCGTGAAGTTTTTCCCTCCAAAATATGTATTTCTATACTCGCGAGTATTGCTTTTTTTAAACCAGTCAGTTATGATTATGGAACAGAGATTTCAACCAATGCGGATATTTCTGAAAAAAGGCAAAGTGAGGGATCCTATGAATATCGCGACACAGACCTGTACGGAATTTCTGGAGGCGCTGGCCTCCAAGGCCCCGGTTCCGGGCGGCGGCGGCGCGTCCGCCCTGGTAGGCGCCGTCGGCGTGGCTCTGGGCAATATGGTGGGGAATCTCACCGTCGGAAAGAAGAAATACGCCGATGTACAAGACGATATCATCGCGCTGGATCAGCGCTCGGAGGCACTGCGCCAGAAACTGGTGGATCTGGTAGCCGCCGACGCCGAGGTCTTCGAACCCCTCTCCCGCGCCTATGGCCTGCCTAAGGACACGGAGCAGCAGCGCGCCTATAAGGAGCAGGTCATGGAACAGGCCCTGAACACCGCCTGCTCCGTCCCCATGGAGATCATGAGCGCCCTGTGCGAGGCCATCGAGCTGCACCGGGACTATGCCCGCATGGGCTCTGCCATTGCCATCTCTGATGTGGGCGTGGGTGTTCTCTTCTGCAGGGCGGCCCTCCAGGGCGCCAGTCTGAACGTCTTCATCAACACCAAGTCCATGGCGGATCGGGAGAAGGCCCGGGCACTGGAAGAGAAAGCCGAGGCCATGCTCTCCAAATATGTCCCCCTGGCAGACGAGATCTACACACAGGTGCTGGGCCGTCTGCGCTGAGCGCAGCCGCACACTGAAAAAGGAAAGGTGATGTACATGTCTACCATTCTCTCCGGCAAAGAGGTTGCCGCCGCCCTGACCGACGCGCTGGTCCAGCGTACCCAGGCCCTGAAAGACCGCGGGATCTCTCCCACGCTGGCCATTGTCCGGGTCGGAGAGCGGGAGGATGATCTGAGCTATGAGCGCGGCGCCACCAAGCGCTGTGAAAAGATCGGCGTGGCCGTGCGCTCCTTTGTCCTCCCCGCCGACGCCTCTCAGGAGGAGCTGCTCCAGGTCATCGATCAGGTCAACCGGGATCCGGAGATCCACGGCTGTCTGCTCTTCCGCCCGCTGCCCAAGCATATGGATGACGAGACGGTGCGCCGCGCCCTCGCTCCGGAAAAGGACGTGGACGGAATCACCGACGGCTCTCTGGCCGGTGTATTCGCCGGTGTGAAGCGGGGCTTCCCCCCCTGTACCGCCCAGGCCTGCATGGAGATCCTGGCCCATTACGGCTATGATCTCACCGGCAAGCGGGTCACGGTGGTGGGCCGCAGCCTGGTCGTCGGTAAGCCCGTGGCCATGATGCTGCTCCAGAAAAACGCCACGGTCACCCTCTGCCACACCCGCACGGTGGATATGCCCGCAGTCTGCCGGGAGGCCGAGATCCTGGTGGTTGCCGCCGGCAAGGCCGGCGTGGTGGATGCCTCCTATGTCTCCCCCGGCCAGGTCGTGGTGGACGTGGGCATCAACGTCAACGCTGAGGGCAAGCTCTGCGGCGATGTGGCCTTTGACGCGGTAGAGCCGGTGGTGGACGCCATCACTCCGGTTCCGGGCGGCGTCGGGTCGGTCACCACCTGTGTTCTGGTGGGCCATGTGGTGGAGGCGGCCGAGCGCACCTGCGGCATGGCGTAAACCGCTCTGCACACAGCTGTTTTTCCGCACGCTTCTACACGGAAAAGATCGCTCAGCCAGATCAAATTATGCTATAATGAAGGGGCCGGCAGAGTGCCGGCCCCTTTATCTGTTCAAAGGAAGTGTATCTATGGAAATGTCCCGTATCTCCCGTGTCACGGCGGAGATGAAAGCCGCCGGACTCTCCCAGATCCTCATTACCGCCACCACATCGGTCTACTACCTCACCGGCTTCTGGGTGGAGCCCCACGAGCGTCTGCTGGCTCTCTACCTGGACGCAGAGGGAAAGGCCGTCCTGTACGGCAATGAGATCTTTGGTCTCCCCTCCACACCGGAGCTGCCGGTGGTCACCCACAAAGACGGGGAGGACCCGGTGGCCGATCTGGCCCGCGCAGTCCAGCCCGGGACCCTGGGTGTGGACAAGTTCTGGTACAGCAAATTTCTCATTGGCCTGATGGAGCACCGCCCCGATGTGCGTCCTGTCCACGGTTCCATGCCGGTGGACCTGTGCCGCAAATTGAAGGATGAGGCCGAGCGCGCCGCCATGCGCCACAGCTCGGCCATGAACGACCAGGTGGTGGCCGCTGCCATTGGCGCCATCCGTCCCGGCGTGCGGGAAAATGAGCTTGCCGCGCTGGTCAACCGGGAATTTGTGGCCCGTGGGGCCGACTGTGAGGGCAGACAGCTGGTCTGCTTCGGCGCCAATGGTGCAGACCCCCACCACAGCGGCGATTCCACCGTGCTTCAGCCCGGGGACAGTGTGATCTTTGACATCTTTACCCCCATCTCCCGCTACTGGTGCGACATGACCCGCACCGTCTTCTACCAGACCGTCAGCGACAAGCAGCGGGAGGTCTATGAGCTGGTCCGCCAGGCCAACGAGGCAGCCGAGGCCATGGTCCGCCCCGGCGTCCTCCTCTCCGATCTGGACCGCTGCGCCCGGGACATCATCACCAAGGGCGGATACGGTCCCTATTTTACCCACCGACTGGGCCACGGCTGCGGTCTTGACTGCCACGAGCCCCCGGACGTGAGCGGCGTCTCGGACACTCCCCTGGAGCCCGGCATGGTCTTTTCCGTGGAGCCGGGCATCTATCTGCCCGGGAAATTTGGCGTACGCATTGAGGATCTGGTGCTGGTGACGGAGGACGGCTGCGAAGTGCTCAACCACTATCCCAAGGATCTGCAAGTGGTGGGATAAGCCGCTTTTGCAAAAACGGATGGTATATCTTCTAAGAAGATATACCATCCGTTTTTTATTTTGGGCTCTATGGACGTTTCCCCAAGCCGTGGAGCCAGGTCTCCGCCAGATCCATCCAACTGGCACACTCGATCTGGAGGCCCCGGTTATCCCGCCCGGCGGTGAGAGGTCCGGCGGTCCCGATACCGTGCCGTCCCACCGGGTAGAGGTGAAATTCCGTGGAGATCCGATGGGCGCGCAGCGCCTGGACAAAGAGGAGGGAATTTTCCACCGGCACGCTCTCATCGGTGAAAGTATGCCAGAGGAAGACCGGCGGCACATCGTCGTTCACCTGTTTTTCCAGGGAGAGGAAATCCCGCAGCTCCTCCTCCCGCTCGGCCAGCAGGTTCTCCGCGCTCCCCCGGTGACCAAATTGTCCCATGGTAATAACCGGATAGCTCAGCATCAGGCCGTTGGGACGGCGCAGCTCCGGCGGGGTGCCCAGCGCCTGGGTGAGGAAGTCGGCCTTCCAGAACACCCCCAGACAGGCGGCCAGGTGCCCCCCTGCCGAGGAGCCCTGCACCACGATGCGCTGCGGGTCCACATACCACTCCGCCGCGTGACGGCGGATGAGAGATACGGCGTTTGCCAGCTGCAAAAGGGCGGTGGGAAAGCGTGCCGGTGCCACGGAGTAGCGCAGCACCGCCGCATGGGCCCCCATGGTCATACACTTAAGCGCAATGGCCTCCCCCTCCCGGTCGGAGGTCATGGCATATCCACCCCCGGGACAGATCACCACCATGGGCCGAAGCAGCCCGTCGTCCAACTCCTCCGAATTGTCCCACAGATAGAGGGACAGCTTTGCCGTGGGGCCTCCCGCCCCCGCCGGGATCTCATGGATCTGATAATTCATGGGTCTCTCGCTCCTTTTTGGGGTTCACAGTTACCAAACGAAGGCCGTCAGAACAGGCTGATCTGACCGCTCTCATATTCTCTGGGGCGTCCCTGGGCCTCCTCCCGCTCCACCAGCGCGGAGGGCAGCTCCGCCAGGAAGGGAGAGGGCTCCTCCCCCGAGGTGAGCAGGATCAGCTCCTCTCTGGCCCGGGTCATCCCCACGTAGAAGAGGCGCCGCTCCTCGCCGCCGTCCACCGGATGGCGCTCCGATTCCAGCGGCAGCACGCCCTTGCGCACTCCGCAGAGAAAGACCACCGGGAATTCCAGTCCCTTGGCGGCGTGGAGGGTCATCAGCGTCACTGCCCCCGCGTCATATTCGCCGGAGCGCCGCCACAGGTCCCCCTCGCCTCCCAGAGCGACCCCTTCCAGCAGTCCGGGCATGGTCTTATAGAAGGAGGCCATGCCCATCAGCTTCTCCAGGGCGTCGGAGCCGGTACAGCCCGCTGCCCCGGCCCAGCGCTCCAGCAGCCGCCAGGGGCGCTCCCAGTCGGCCTGCTGGCCAAAGAAGGCGGTCAGCTCCAGCCAGGGGCGCAGGATGGTCAGCTCCCCATAGTCCTGCTCCACCGCCTTGACCCGCTGGGCCGCATCTCCCTCGGTGACGGCCCAGGTGTGGGACACCGCCCGGACCAGGTCCGCCGGAACGTTCCAGATCAGACGCAGTGCCGCCTCCAGCGCCAGCGTATCCGTCGCTTCCAGCAGCACCCGGAAAAAGCACAGCGCGCCCCGCACTGTGTCGTCGTGGAGGAAATCATCCCGCCCGGCGACCCGGCAGGGGATCCCCTCTCGCCGCAGGCACTGCTCCAGCACCCCGGCCTGATGTCGGGTGCGGTAGCAGACCGCCAGATCGGAAAAGCTCCAGTTCCGCCCCCGGTCCTGGTGACGGCGGGCATCCAGCAGATCGATTCCGCCCACCAGGCGGTTGATCTCCCGGGCCACAAAGACGGCCTCGGCCCGGTCGCTTCCGGTATGCACCAGGCGCACCTTTGCCCCACTGTGCCCGGCGGCATGGAGGACACGCTCCTCACCCCCGTTGTGCCGGATGACCGCCAGGGCACATTCCAGGATCTCCGGCGTGGAGCGGTAGTTCTCCGTCAAATGGATGGTGCGCAGCTGAGGGTTATCCTCCGCCAGCCGGGAAAAGCAGGCCGGATCGGAACCCCGGAAGGCATAGATGGACTGGTCCGGGTCCCCGATCACAAAGAGGCTGCGGCCCAGACGGTTCCACGCCCGGAGCAGGCGGTACTGCATGGGGTTGCAGTCCTGAAATTCATCCACCAGCAGGTGGCGGAACTTGCGCGCGTCGCTCCGGCTCTTTCCCTCCCACTCCTCCAGCGTCTGCAGGAGCAGGTCGTCATAGTCCATCATCCCCCGCTCGGCCAGACGGCGGTCGTAAAAGGCACAGGCCTGCTCCAGCTCCCCGTCTCCCGGCTCTTCCATGCCGTTTTTCCGGCGGGAGACCGCCTGGAGCAGCCGCTTGGGCGGCAGGGACATGCCGAGGGCGCGCAGGACCTGTCCCGCCAGCTCCAGGGCCTCATACTCGCCCACCAGCCCTACCGGCTCTTCCCGGGAGAGCAGGTGGAGTGCGATGGAGTGGAAGGTACCGATGGTCATGCCGCTCATGAGCCGCCGGTCTCCCAGCGCCTGCTCCAGCCGCTCCCGCAGCTCAGCCGCCGCCTTGTTGGTAAAGGTCACCGCCGCGATCTCTGAGGGGCGCTCCCCCTGTTCCAGCAGCCACAGAATCCGGGAGACCAGGGTCTTGGTCTTTCCGGTGCCCGGCCCGGCCACCACAGCTACCGCCCGTTCACCGGCACATACGGCACTCTGCTGGGCGGCATTGAGGGCTTCCGGCCGGGGCGCCTGCGGCTCTTCCGCCGGGACCGGTTTTTCCACCGTATGCTTTTCCCGGGTGGAAACACTCCTCTTTTTGGCCTTTGGAACGTCGCAGCCAAAGAGGCTCACCTGCCCGCTGAAGGCCTCCTTCTCCTGCTCGGTGAGGAGGGTCATCCTGCCATACTCCCCGTCAAAGCCGGGCTGCCACAGGGCCTTTCCCGCCCGCAGGCGGCGGATGCCCTCGGCCACGCAGGGGCCAGCCACCGCCGCAATGTCCTCGATAGGCACCTCCCGCAGGATGTGGAACTCCGGCCCCAGTTTTTGCAGCATCTCCTCATAGCGCAGCTGGTTGCGCTTGCACTCCGGAGCGCCGCCCAGTGTGGCGGAGAGAACCTCCGGCAGCGGCGCCAACCGCTCATAGACCGGCGCTCTGGGGCGCACATACCCCTCCGGCCGGTCGGCCAGCTGCTCCACCCGGTGGAGCACGCCGGTGGTCAGCCGTTTGCCGCAGACCGGGCAGACCCCGCCCACCGCCTCGGCCTCCTGGGGGGAGAGGCACTGTTTGCAGTTGCGGTGGCCGTCGTAGTGGTACTTTCCCTCCTCCGGAAAGAACTCCACCGTTCCCTTCAATCCCCGCCCGGTCCGCAGGGCCTTTTCCAGCGCAGTGTAGGAATAGGGGATCTCCAGGAGGTTTGCCTCCCGCCCCAGCTTGGAAGGCGAGTGGGCATCCGAGTTGGAGACCAGGTGGAAGCGGTCCAGGGCCGACCAGCGCCAGTTCATGGGCGGATCGGAGGAGAGGCCGGTCTCCAGCGCATGGATATGGGGGGTCAGGTCCTCAAAGCACTCCTCAATGGTATCAAAGCCGGAAAAGGCGCCGAACAGGGAAAAGTGCGGCGTCCAGATGTGGGCGGGAATAAAAATGGCGTTGGGGGCGGCCTCCAGCGTGATCTCCAGCAGGTCCCGGCAGTCCAGTCCCAGGATGGGACGCCCGTCTGAGTGCAGGTTGCCGATGGCCTCCAGCCGCCGGGAGAGGACCTCCGCCCGCTCCAGGTCGGGCAGCACGATCAGGCTGTGCACCTTGCGCACCGCACCGTTTTTCTTGTAGATGGTGCTGATCTCCCCGCTGACCACAAAGCGAGGGGCCTCCTCCACCGGGAGGGCGCCCGGGCGGATCGCCTCCTCTTTCAGGGTATAGAGCCCCTCCTCCGCGGGAACCAGCTGTTCCGTCAGCTCGGCCCGCCAGGCCGGGTGGGTAAAATCCCCGGTTCCCACCAGATGGATGCCCTTGCGTCTGGCCCAGAAATCCAGTGCCGCGGGCACGCAGTCCCGGCTGGTCGCCCTGGAATATTTGGAATGGATGTGCAGGTCCGCAATCCGCATATCATCTTCCCCTCTTTCTCCGGCCGGAGCGCCTTTCCCGCCCCGGTTTCCTGTCGTTTGTTCCATGATAGTACGTTTTCCGCTTCTGTGCAAGGCCTTGTCTTTCCCGCCGGAGGGTTTTATAATGTCCATACCGAGACAAAACACAGGAGGCAATTTGGCATGAAACTATCCGTACTCTATTTTTCCCGCTCCGGACATACCCGTGACATGGCCGAGGAGATCGTATCCGGCATGAACAGTGTGGAAGGCGCTCAGGCCCGGGCCTTTTCCCTGGACTCCATCGACGAAGATTTCCTCCGGGAGAGCTCCTGCGTGGTGCTGGGCACCCCCTCCTATCTGGCCTGCATGGCCGGTCAGGTCAAGACCTGGCTGGACACCGAGAGCGGCAAATACGGCCTGGCCGGCAAACTGGGCGGCGCCTTTGCCACGGCGGACTATGTCCACGGCGGCGGCGACATGGCGGTGCAGGGCATCCTGACCCACTTCATGGTGCGGGGTATGCTGGTCTATTCGGGCGGCGGCTCCTGGGGCAAGCCCTACATCCATCTGGGCCCCGTTGCCATCAGCGACGATCTGGCCAAATACGCCCCCACCTTCCGGGCCTACGGCACGCGCATGGCCTCCAAGGCGCTGGAGCTCTTTGGCGCCTGATTTCCTTTCCATATACAAATACGCCCGCACAGCCCCGGTTCGAGCTGTGCGGGCGTATTTTTTGTCTTGGGAACAGATTTCTTTCCTCTCTACCCTTCTCCGGGCGGCGTGACCACCCATTTGATGCATCCGCTCTCCGGATCAGAAAAGACCCGGTATCCCTCCTCGATCCGGTCCAGTCCGCCCCGGTGGGTAATGAGAAAATCGGTGCGCAGACGGCCGGCGGCCAGCAGATCCATCAGTCGCTGCCCATGGTGGGCGTCCACCCCGCCGGTCTTGAAGATCAGATTCTTCCCATACATCTCGGGCAGCGGCAGGACCTGGTTCTGCTCATACATGGCCACTACGGCCACGATTCCGTTGGGGCGGGCGATCTGCCAGGCGGTCTGGAAGGTGTCCGCTCCCCCGGCGCACTCGATCACGCCGTCCGCACCGCGGCCCTCGGTCCGCGCCAGAATTTCACCGCTCTCCCCAGGCGCCAGGACCACATCGGCCAGGCCCTCTGCCCTGGCCAGCTCCCGCCGCTCCTTGCGGGGCTCGATGGCGATGACCTGTCCCGCGCCCAGCAGACGGGCGCACTCCATGGCGCACAGGCCCACCGGTCCAGCGCCCAGCACGGCCACCGTGTCCCCGGTCTGGATCTCGCACAGCTCCGCGCCAAAATACCCGCTGGCCAGAATATCCCCCAGAAAGAGCGCATCCTCATCGCTCACATGATCTGGGATGGGAGTGAGGCCCGTATCTGCAAAGGGGACCCGGACATGCTCCGCCTGACAGCCGTCGATGCGGCAGCCCAGCTCCCAGCCGCCCTGGGTACAGTTGTTCACGTAGCCCCGGCGGCAGAACCAGCACTCCCCGCAGAAGGTCTCACAGCAGGCGGCCACCCGCTCTCCCACGTGGAGCCGGCCCTTCAGCGCCTCTCCTACGGCGACGATCTCCCCCACGAACTCGTGCCCCAGAACGATCCCGGGCACGGCCCGGGGCACCGCGCCATGGGCAATGTGCAGATCACTGGTGCAGATGGTGGAGCGGGTCACCCGCACCACCGCGTCTCGGGGGTCACAGATCCGTGGAATCGGGCGGCGTTCCAATCCAATGTCCCCTACGCCCCGGTATACCATGGCCAACATGGTCTCCATCCCATACACGCCCCTTTCTTTTTTCCCAGTGTAGCACAGTTTCCGGTCTGAGACAATCCGTCCCCCGCATAGAGTATCTCAGACGGAGTTTGGAAAGGAGGTCTCTCGATGGCATCACCCACCTGTTGGGTCGGTCTGCGCTGGAATCCGCCTCCCGTACCGCCCGCCCCGGTCCATTCCGGCGTTCCAAGCACGCCGAAGAAATAGAGAAACCCACAGAGGGGGACGCCACTTGGCGTCCCCCTCTGTGGGTTGTTTGGAGAAAAGTAGGAGAAAGGTATTATCTTTTACTTATTTGGCGGAAGGATGGGCGTCATGACAGTGCCCGGAGCATCCTCCGCAGCTTCCGCCGCAGGAGCAGCCGCCCTTCTTTTTTTCCTTCCAGGTACACCGGACGGCAAACGCGACCACCGCCAGAACGACCAGGCCGATCAGAATGGTTGAGAGATAGGGCATGGATACGCCCTCCTTTCCTGTATTGTTAGAAATTCATGATGCGCTTACCGCGTCCACAGCCCGCAGGCGGCTGCTCTCGCCCTGGTATCCCTTCCGGAAGAGCAGATACACCATGCTCGCCAGAACGGCAAAGGCCACAACGGTCCAGGCGCTGAACTGGCCCTGGGCCAGCAGGCCGAACTGATAGACCATCAGGGAGACCAGATAGGCAAAGCCGCACATATAGCCGATGGCTGCCACCGTCCACTTGGGACTGTTCATCTCCCGCTTGATGGCGCCCATGGCTGCAAAGCAGGGCGCGCAGAGCAGGTTAAAGATCATAAAGCTGTATGCAGTCAGACCGGTAAACTGTGTTCCCACAGCCGCCAGCAGTTCGGAGGATTCCTCGGTCACCTCCGCGCCCAGGCCAAAGAGGACACCGAAGGTAGAGACCACATTCTCTTTTGCGATCAAACCGGTGACGGTGGCCACGGTGGCCTGCCAGGTACCAAAGCCGATGGGAGCAAAGATGGGAGCCACCACGCCGCCCACCGCGGCCAGCAGGGAGGTGTTGTTGTCCTCCACCATCTGGAACTGTCCGTCCACCACGCCAAAGCCCTGGAAGAACCAGAGGACAATGGAGGAGAGCAGGATCACCGTGCCTGCCCGCTTGATAAAGGACCAGCCGCGCTCCCAGGTGCCCCGGAGGATATTGGCCGCCTTGGGGATGTGGTAGGCCGGCAGCTCCATCACAAAGGGAGCGGGATCCCCGGCAAAAATCCGGGTCTTTTTCAGGATTACGCCCGAAGTGACCACCGCGGCCACACCGATGAAGTAGGCGGAGACCGCCACCCAGCTGGAACCACCGAAAATGGCCCCGGCAAAGAGTCCGATGATGGGCATCTTCGCCCCGCAGGGGATAAAGCCTGTGGTCATGACCGTCAGCTTCCGATCCCGGTCCTGCTCAATGGTACGGGAGGCCATGATTCCGGGCACGCCGCATCCGGTGGCCACCAGCATGGGGATAAAGCTCTTGCCGGAGAGGCCAAACCGGCGGAAGATCCGGTCCATAATGAAGGCGATCCGCGCCATGTAGCCCACATCCTCCAGGATGCACAGCAGCAGGAACAGCACCAGCATCTGGGGGACAAAGCCCAGCACCGCGCCCACGCCGGCCACGATGCCGTCTACGATCAGTCCCTGGAGCCAGGGCGCGCAGCCCACGCTCTCCAGGAAGCCGTTGAGGGCGTCCGGGACCCATGCCCCGAACAGCACGTCGTTGGTCCATCCAGTGGCCATGCTGCCGATGGAGAAGGGCAGATTTCCCATGGAAATGGCATAGACCAGATACATGACTGCCGCAAAAATGGGCAGCGCCAAAATACGGTTGGTCACAATGCGGTCGATTTTGTCCGAGGCCGACATGCCCCGGCGGCTCTTCTTCACGCATCCGCTCACCACACGGGCAATATACTCATAGCGCTCGTTGGTGATGATGGATTCGCTGTCGTCGTCCAGCTCTGTCTCCACCGCCTGGATGATTCCATCCAGACGGCTTTTGAGATCCTCTCCCATCTGGAAGCGCTCCAGGACCTTCTCGTCCCGCTCAAAGAACTTGACCGCATACCAGCGCAGGCTCTCACCGGGTACCACGCCGCCGATCAGATCCATGATCTCTTGCAGCGCCTGCTCCACGCGGCTGGAGAAGGTGTGGCCCGGCTGGGTACTCTGCCCGGTCCGCACCAGGTTGGCCGCCTCCTGTGCGGCGGCCACACAGCCCTCGCCCTTGACCGCGGAGGTCTCCACCACCGGACAGCCCAGTGCCTGGCTCAGCTTCCGGACATCGATCTGATCCCCGTTGCGCCGCACAATATCCATCATATTCAGCGCAACCACGACGGGAATCCCCATTTCGGTCAGCTGCGTGGTCAGATAGAGATTGCGTTCGATATTGGAGGCGTCCACCAGATTCAAAATGGCGTCCGGCCGCTCCTCCATCAGATAATTCCGGGAAACCACTTCCTCCAGCGTATAGGGGGAGAGAGAATAGATGCCCGGCAGATCGGTAATGGTCACATCCTTGCTGCCTTTCAGCTTTCCCTCTTTCTTTTCCACCGTGACACCGGGCCAGTTTCCCACAAATTGTGCCGCGCCGGTCAGGGCATTGAACATGGTAGTCTTGCCGCAGTTTGGATTTCCGGCAAGTGCGATTCTGATTGACATGGATATCCCTCCTCTTTGCGGAGCCCTCTCTGCTCCGCCTCATCCAACATGAAAGAATCTTCTGCCTTTTAGTTGCTCTAAGCTAACCAAAGGGCAAAAAACTCACTCCACCAGGATGTTTTCCGCATCCCCTTTGCGAATCGACAGTTCATAGCCCCGGACGGTGATCTCCACCGGATCGCCCAGAGGGGCTACCTTCCGCACAAACACAGAGGTCCCCTTGGTGATGCCCATATCCATGATCCGGCGGCGCAGCGCGCCTTCTCCCAGGATCTTGGTCACCGTGACCGTCTCACCGCATTTGACCGTTCGCAATGTTGCCATCGTTCTTCCTCCTTCCAACACACACACCGTCTGATACCGCCTTCTTATCCGACCAGGATTCGCTTGGCCATGGTTTTATCCAGTGCAACACGCGTATCTTTCACATGGACGATCAGATTTCCGCCGATCTGTGAAATGACCGTGACCGGGCTCCCCTCCACAAAGCCGAGGCTCCCCAAAAAACGGCGCACTTCGTCTTTTCCGCTGATCTTTCGGATGGTATTTTCCACACCTGCCTGCGCCATCGTTAACGGCATAGACATAACACCCCTATCCTTCCGCAAGTTAGAATAAGCTAACTATTTTCAGGAATAACAGGGAGTTAGCATTTTCTAACTCCCTTGTAACGGCGTTAGTTTACCATGGCTAACCACTTTTGTCAATGGATTTTTGGAAAAAATCTCGTCTCTTGTATCAATCTGCTTTTTATGATAAAATGAAAAGAACTTTCCGGTTTTGATTTGTACACTTCACAGGTCTTTCCGGCGAAGAGGAGGCACCTTCATGAAAATCCAGGAATCGGCCGAAAATTATCTGGAAACCATTCTGATGCTGAAAGAAGAGCGCGGCATGGTCCGCTCCATTGACATTGTCCGCCACATGAATTTTTCCAAACCCAGCGTCAGCCGCGCTATGAGTCTGCTGCGCGAAAACGGATATATCTCCATGGACAAAGAGGGCTTTATTGAGCTGACCGACCAGGGCCGTGCCATTGCCAGCACCATCTATGAGCGGCACCAGCTTCTCACCGAGTGGTTGACGCGGCTGGGCGTCAGTCCGGAGACTGCGGCGGCAGATGCCTGCCGCATCGAGCACGATCTGAGCGCTGAGACTTTTCAGAAAATTAAAGAGCACATTCAGCGGGCCGGGGATTGATTTCCCCGGCTTTTTCCTGTATACTGGATACTCAAAAGTTAGCATAAACTAACATTTAGGAGGATATTGCATGTTGGAAGCACTTTCCTGGGCTGCTGCCGGCACAGGTTTTACCTTTTTGATGACGTCACTTGGGGCGGCATTGGTCTTTCTCTTTCGGGGACGCAGCTCTGCCACGGCGCAGAAGCTGTTCTTGGGATTTGCGGCGGGCGTTATGATTGCTGCCTCGGTCTGGTCCCTGCTCATCCCCGCGATCGAAGAGGCGGAGGCGGCCGGGATCCCCGGATACCTGCCCGCTGCGGGCGGTTTTCTGTTGGGCGCCCTGTTTCTCCTCGTGCTGGACGGCCTGCTTCCCCACCTCCATCCAGATGCCAAACAGCCGGAGGGAATCACAAGCAGTCTGAAGCGGACCACACTTCTTGTCTTTGCCGTGACCCTGCACAACATTCCGGAAGGGATGGCCGTCGGCCTCTCCTTTGCCCTGGCCGCGCAGCACGGCGGGGAGGGGGCGCTGTATACCTCTGCTATGGCCCTGGCCATCGGAATCGGAATCCAGAACTTCCCTGAGGGTGCAGCCATCTCCATTCCTCTGCGGGAGGAGGGAATGCCCCGCTGGAAGGCCTTTCTCTGCGGCAGCCTCTCCGGCATTGTGGAGCCCATCTTTGGTATCCTGACCGTACTGATTGCCCCCCAGATCGGCCCTCTGATGCCCTGGCTCCTCTCCTTTGCCGCGGGTGCCATGGTCTATGTGGTGGTGGAGGAGCTGATTCCGGAGGCCCACCTGGGCGAGCACTCCAATCTGGGAACCTTCGGCGTGCTGGGCGGCTTTCTGGTCATGATGATTTTGGACGTTGCCCTGGGCTGATTTTCTTTTCCCCACTCCACAGAAGCATAGAAAAAAGAGCAGCAAATTTGCTGCTCTTTTTTTGTGTCTGATCAGACCCGCAGGCTGGCAATAAACTGGCGGACCACCCGGGGCGTGCGGCCCGGATGGTGCATCTCCCACTTGACGGCCTCGGCATGGAGGGTCTCCTGCTCCATTTCCACTCCGTAATAGGCGGCCATCCGGTCCACCATCTCCAGATATTCCTTCTTGCCCATGGCCAGATAGGGGATGCGCAGACCAAAGCGCTCGGCCAGAGAGGTTTTCTCCTGAATGGTCTCCGATGCATCCACCTCATCTCCGGCCCGGTCGCTGAAGGTCTGACGGACCAGATGGCGGCGGTTGGAGGTGGCATAGATGGCCACATTGGTGGGCCGGCGCTCCAGTCCTCCCTCCAGAATGGTCTTCAAAACAGAATAAGTCCGGTCGTCCTGATCGAAGGCCAGGTCATCAATGAACAGGATGAATTTCCGCCGGCGCCCTCCCAAGGTGCGGATCAGGTCGGGCAGTGTGGAGACCTCCTCCTTCTGGACTTCGATCAAACGGAGATCCTCAAACCCGGGGATGGAGAGGAGGGATTTCACCGTGGCGGATTTTCCGGTACCGCTGTCCCCATAGAGCAGGACATTGTTCACCTGATTGCCTTCCAGCATGGCACGGGTGTTGGCGATGACCTGGTCGCGCTGGCGCTCATATCCCATCATCTCCTCAGGCGTATGGCTGTCCGGCTCCTGTACCGGCCACAGCTTCCCCTCCTCCCACAAAAAGGCGCGGTACTGGGCAAACCGTCCCGAGCCATGGGCACGGTAAAAGGCGGTGAGGGACTCCGCGTCAAAGGGCGCGCTGCACGTCCAGCGGGGCAGCCCCTCCAGAACCGGGGCAAAATCAGCCGAGACACAGGTGCTGATTGCGCGGATCACCGTCTCACAGTCCAACTCCGCCAAGTATGCCAGCGTCTGAATGTCCCGCCGGGCGGCAGACTCCAGCACAGGGTCCTGCTCCTCGCGCTCCACCTGCCAGGCATAGGGAGACTCCTGATAGCGCAATGCATCATGCAGCCAGTCGGAGAGCCCCTGCTTCCCTGTCTGCCAGAGTGTATAGAAAAGGCGGGTATAGCGTTCTACCGCCTCTTCCCCCTTCCCGTCGTGCAGCGCGTCCAGCATAGACATCACCAGCTGCATCACCGGCTCATCCATCAGGTGTTTGTACGCCGCTACGCCCCGCAGGGAGCAGCGCAGCAGATCCAGTTCCATTTCCGCTCTCTCCTTTATCTGCACCGGCAGAATATCTTGCCATACAGCCTGTTTTTCTTTCTGCCGCTAAAGTTTTGTAGATTTTATTTTAGGCCCTTCTCACCGGACTGTCAACAGATAGCATTGACTTATCCCCAGTCCTTGCTTTATGCTGTGTTTAGAATGCCATATTTCCACTGTTCGCCGGTAGGGAAGGAGCGATCGATTTGCAAAGCCGGATTACAGAAGGGCCGATCTGGAGGCATCTTCTCTCATTTTTCTTTCCTATTTTATTGGGAACCTTTTTTCAGCAGCTATATAACACCGTAGATGCCATCATTGTGGGTAATTTTGTGGGGACAGAGGCGCTGGCTGCCGTGGGTGGTCCTGCCGCAGTCCTCATCAACTTTCTGGTCAATCTCTTTGTGGGACTCTCCTCAGGCGCTACGGTCATCGTCGCGCAGTACTATGGCGCACGGCAGATCCAGGAACTCCGCCGCACCGTACATACGGCCATCGCCCTGGCGATCGCGGCAGGTTTGGGCGTCATGGTGTTGGGTATCGCCCTCTCCTATCCAGTCATGGTACTCATGGGCACACCGGCCGAGGTCATGGACTACTCCCTGATCTATCTGCGGATCTATTTTGTAGGAAGCATCGCCTCCTTCCTCTACAACGTGGGTTCCAGCGTCCTCCGGGCCATTGGCGATACGAAGCGGCCTCTCTATTTTCTGATTGCCGCCTGTTTGACCAATATTGTACTGGATCTTATATTTGTGGTCGGCTTTGGTCTGGAAGTGCTGGGCGTAGCTCTTGCCACGGTACTCTCACAGATCGTCAGCGCCGTATTGGTCATGCTGGTCCTCTGCCGTCCGGACTCGATTTTCTGTATTGCTCGCAAGGAGATCCGGTTCCATCCGGATATTCTCAAGTCTATTCTCCGCATCGGTCTGCCCACCGGGCTTCAGTCCGATATGTATACCATTTCCAATATGCTCATTCAGTCCTGCATCAATTCCTTTGGCACAAGCACCATGGCAGCGTGGACTGCTTTCTGCAAGCTGGACGCCTTCTATTGGATGATCTCCGGTGCATTCGGCATCTCCATCACGACCTTTGTGGGGCAGAATTTCGGCGCGCAGCGTTACGACCGGGTCCGGAAGAGTGTGCGGGTCTGTCTGCTCCTCTCCCTGGTGACCGCCCTGCTGGTCAGCGGACTGTATGCCCTGGGCGCCCAGCCTCTGCTGCGTATGTTCTCCACCGATACCCAGGTGATCGAGATCGGCACTTTTATCCTCTGGCGCATGTCCCCCTTCTACTTCACCTTTATCTGTGTGGAGGTCATGGCCGGCGCCATCCGCGGTACAGGAGATTCGTTGAAGCCCATGCTCCTCACCTGCGGCGGTGTGTGTGTACTGCGTGTGGTCTGGATCTTCACGGTCCTCCCGCTGGACCGCACGCTTGGTACCCTCCTGCTCAGCTATCCCATGACCTGGAGCATCACTTCCCTGCTGTTTATCATCTACTATGTGCGCGGGAACTGGATGCCCCGCCAAATCCAGAAGTATGGGTTTTCAGAAGAACAGCCCTGATGGAAGAGAATAAAAATGGCTCTGCATCTCATAAAAAGATGCAGAGCCATTTTATTTTATTGATTGGGAACAACCGCGAAGAAGACCAGATTCTCCGTGCCGTCATTGATCAGGCTGTGCGCATGTCCCTTGGGGCAGTAGTGGCATACACCGCTCTCCACACGCTCCTCACCATCGTCATAGAGGACCTTTCCGGAGCCCTGGAGCACATAGATGATCTCACTGCTGGTCTCGTGGGTGTGGTATCCCACCGATGCACCCGGCTCCAGCACACTGCGCATGATTTTATTGTGCTCATCCACATGCATTTTTGCCTGAACGGCTTTCTCACCGCCATAAAACTTTTCCAGGAGCGTCAAATCCATCGCATCAAAATTCAAGATCATCTTATTCTCCTCCAGTGCATATAAAATAAGGACGGACAGCTTACACTGTCCGTCCCTGTGTCGGCATTACCTATCTTCCCGGTCCGTCTCCAGACAAGTATTTTCGGCGCAGGTGAGCTTAACTTCCGTGTTCGGAATGGGAACGGGTGGACCCTCACCGCAATCAACACCGACTGCTATTT
>NZ_JADCKF010000023.1 GCF_014982855.1 Pseudoflavonifractor gallinarum
TGGCCACGCAGTTGATCGAAGGACGGATCATCGGGTGATCCACCCAGTTCTCGATCTGCTCCCCGAACATGTACACCCGCGTCTTCAGCTTCCGCAGGCTCTCGATGTACTCCTGGGATGTCATCATATCGTTCTACTCCTCTTCTTACTTGTTCTCAAAGGTGGCGGAACGCTTCTCCAGGAACGCGGTCATGCCCTCCTTCTGGTCGGCGGTGGCAAAGCACATGGCGAACAGCTCGTTCTCCAGGGCGATGCCGTCGTCGATGTCCATCTGCATGCCGCGGTCGATGCAGGCCTTGGAGTACTTCACGGCGATGGGGGCGTTCTTCATAAAGGAGCGAGCCATCTCCACGGCGCCGTTCATCAGCTCCTCGGGAGCGTAGACAGCGTTGGCCAGACCGATCTTCTCAGCCTCGTCGGCCTTGATCATCTTACCGGAGAAGATCAGCTCCTTGGCCTTGGCGATGCCCACCCGGCGGGGGAGGCGCTGAGTGCCGGAGAAGCCGGGGGTGATGCCCAGGCCCACCTCGGGCTGGCCGAACTTGGCCTTCTCGCTGGCCAGGATGATGTCGCAGCAGAGCGCCAGCTCACAGCCGCCGCCCAGAGCGAAGCCGTTGACCGCAGCGATGGTGGGGATCTCCAGCTTCTCAATGCGGCGGAACAGAGCGCTGCCGCGCTGGCCCCACTTGCGGCCGCCGTTCAGGTCCAGGGGCATCTGCTCGCCGATGTCGGCGCCGGCCACGAAGGAGCGGCCCTCGCCAGTGAGGATCATGCAGCCCAGGGTGCTGTCCTGCTCCACCTGAGTGATGACCTGCTCCAGCTCGCCGATGACGGTGGAGTTGAGGGCGTTGAGGGCCTCGGGGCGATTGATGGTGATGATAGCGATATTGTCCTGCTTCTCAAAGCGAATGGTCTGATACATAACCGTTCCTCCTCAGATAATTCTGTTCCGGAGACCCAGGCAAAACAAAGAACGGGGTGCCGCCAACACAGGCGGCACCCCGTTGCTGTCATACGGACAGCGGCGATCTCACAGGGATGTCGCGGCCGTGTTTGACTGGGTCAAAACGTCGTTTATATTCCCTTACTGCTCGTCGGCCATCTTGCGATAGCGGGCATAGCGGGCCTTCAGCTCCGCGATCTCCTGCTGATAGAGCTCCTCCGCGCGCTCGGGGAAGTTGTTCTTCAGGGAGGCGAAGCGGTTCTCACCCATCAGGTAGTCCATGAGCTTATCGGTGTCGGGCTCGGGAGAATCCAGCTGGAAGGGATTCTTGCCCTCGGCGATGCGGCGGGGATCGTAGCGGTACAGGTGCCAGTAACCGGCCTCCACGGCCTTCTTCATCTCGGTCTGAGTGCAGCTCATGCCGGCCTTGATGTGCTGCTCCAGGCAGGGGCAGTAGGCGATGATGATGGAGGGACCGGGATAGGACTCGGCCTCACGGATGGCCTTCAGGGTCTGATTCTGGTCATAACCCATGGCGACCTGAGCCACGTAGACATAGCCGTAGTTCATGAGGATAGCGCCCAGGTCCTTCTTGGCCACCCGCTTACCGCCGGCGGCAAACTTGGCCACAGCGGAGATGGGGGTGGACTTGGAGGCCTGTCCGCCGGTGTTGGAGTACACCTCGGTATCCAGAACCAGCAGGTTCACGTCGCGGTTCTGCGCCATGACGTGGTCGATGCCGCCGAAGCCGATATCGTAGGCCCAGCCGTCGCCGCCGATGGCCCAGATGGACTTCTTGCTCAGGTACTCCTTGTTGTCCAGGATGTACTCGATGTCGGCGTTCTTCTCCACGGCCTCCAGGGCAGCGACCAGAGCGTCGGAGACGGCGCGGGTCTGATCCTTGTCCTCCCAGTTGGCCATGTAGTTGTCAATGGCCTCCACGGCGATGCCGGCAGCCTTCAGGCTCTCCATGCGGATGAGCAGCTCCTTGCGGATGGCATCCTGAGCGTGGAAGAAGCCGTAGGCGAACTCGGCGTTGTCCTCAAACAGGGAGTGCTCCCAGGCGGGACCATGGCCCTCGCAGTCGCGGCAGTAGGGCAGGATGGGGGCGCCGCCGCTGATCGCGGAGGAGCAGCCAGCCGCGTTGCCGATGTACATACGGTCGCCCACCAGCTGGCTGACCAGCTTGATGTAGGTGGTCTCGGCACAGCCGGCGCAGGCAGCGGAGAACTGGAAGTAGGGCTTGGCGAACTGGATGGACTTGACGGTCTTGTCGCTGATGATGTCCTTCTTCAGGTAGGCGTCGTTCATGGCGACCTTGTCGAAGTTCTCCTGCTCGGGCTTCATCTCCTCGAAGGGAGTCATGACCAGAGCGTCGGCGCTCTTCTCGTTCTGGTTGGCGGGGCAGGCGGTCAGACACACGCCGCAGCCCAGACAGTCATAGGGAGAGACCTGGATGCGGAAGGAGTAAGCGGGGGCGTCCTTGCCCAGGCCCTTGGCGGGCACGGTGACGAAGGAGGCGGGCACGCCGGCCTTCTCCTCCTCGCTGAGGAGCACGGGACGGATGGCCGCATGGGGGCAGCACATGGAGCAGCGGTTACACTGGATGCAGGCGTCGGGGTTCCACTTGGGCACCGCAGTCGCCACGCCGCGCTTGGAGTAAGCGGAGGTACCGTTCTCCCAGGTGCCGTCCAGCACGCCGTGCTTCTGGAACACGGAGACGGGCAGCTTGTCGCCCTGCTGACGGTCGATGGGCATCACGATCTCCTTGACGAAGGGAGTGGCCTCGATCTCGGCAGCGGGAGCGTCCACGGCATCGGCCCAGGAAGCGGGGATCTCCACCTTCACGGCGGCGTTGATGCCCACGTCCACAGCCTGGTTGTTCAGGTCAACGATCTTCTGACCGGCCTTCTTGAAGTAGGAGTTGTAGTTGTTCTTCTTCATGTCCTCCACGGCCATGTCCAGGGGGATGACCTTGGTCAGGGCGAAGAAGGCGGCCTGCAGGATGCTGTTGGTGCGCTTGCCCAGGCCGATCTCGCCGGCCAGCTTGGCCGCGTCGATGATGTAGAACTGAGCGTGCTTGTTGGCCAGATCCCGCTTCATCTTGGCGGGCAGGCGCTCACCCAGCTCCTCCACGGACCAGGGGCAGTTGAGCAGGTAGGTGCCGCCGTCCTTCAGATCGGCGGTGGTGTCGTACTTGTTGACATAGGTGGGGGCATGGACCGCCACGAAGTCAGCGGAGGACACGTTGTAAGTAGCGCGGATGGGGTGATCGCCGAAGCGCAGGTGGGACTGAGTCAGACCACCGGACTTCATGGAGTCATAGGAGAAGTAAGCCTGCGCATACTTGTTGGCCACCAGGCCGATGGTGCTGATGGCGTTCTTGTTGGCGCCCACAGTACCGTCGCCGCCCAGGCCCCACAGCTTACAGGCCACCTCACCGGGATGGGCCAGCTCCACTTCCTTGTAGTCCAGGGAGGTGTGGGTCACGTCGTCGATGATGCCGATGGTGAAGTTGTTCTTGGGGTTCTCCTGCTTGAGGTTGTCATACACGGCGATGAACTGGCCGGGAGTGGTGTCCTTGGAGGACAGGCCGTAACGGCCGCCCACCACGCGGATGTCGCCGCGGCCGGCCTGGTTCAGAGCGGTGACCACGTCCAGGTACACGGGCTCGCCCACGGAACCGGTCTCCTTGTTGCGGTCCAGGACAGCGATCTTCTTGACCGTGGCGGGAATGGCCTCGGAGAAGTGCTTGACGGAGAAGGGACGGTACAGATGGATCTGGACCATACCCACCTTGCGGCCGTTGGCGTTGAGGTAATCCACGGTCTCCTTCACGGCCTCGGAGGCGGAGCACATCACCACGATGACCTCTTCCGCGTCGGGAGCACCGTAGTAGTTGAAGAGCTTATAGTCGCGGCCGGTGATCTTGTTGATCTCGTCCATGTAGTGCTGAACGGTCTCGGGCACGACGGCTGCCTTGACGTTGGCGCCCTCCTTGCACTGGAAGTAGACGTCGGGGTTGACGTTGTTGCCGCGGTTGGTGGGATGCTCGGGGTTGAGGGCATTGCGGCGGAAGTCCTTCAGGGCCTCGTAGTCCACCAGGCCGCGCAGGTCCTCGTAGTCCAGGGCCTCGATGCGCTGCATCTCGTGGGAGGTACGGAAGCCGTCAAAGCAGTGCATGAAGGCGTACTTGGAGCCGATGGCGGACAGGTGGGCCACAGCGCCCAGGTCCATGGCCTCCTGGGGAGAGGAGGACATCAGCATGGCATAGCCGGTCATACGGCAGGTCATGAAGTCGGTGTGATCGCCAAAGATGGAGTGGTGGTTCGAGGTCACCACGCGGGAGGCGATGTGCATCACGCTGGGGAGGAACTGACCGCCCATGGCATACATGGCGGGGATCATCAGCATGAGGCCCTGGGAAGAGGTAAAGGTGGTGGTCAGGGCACCGGCCTGCAGGGAGCCGTGGCAGGTACCGGCAGCACCGGCCTCAGACTGCATCTGGATGACGTCCACGGTGGAGCCGAACAGGTTCTTCCGGCCTTTCGCGGACCACTCGTCCACCTTCTCCGCCATGGGAGAAGAGGGAGTGATGGGGTAAATCGCCGCAACCTCAGTAAAGGCATAGGCCACATGGGCCGCGGCGGTATTACCGTCCATAACGACGTAATTTTTTTTGCTCATAATGATCCTCCTTGTACTACAAAACAGTAGTTTCCAAAGGCCCTATGAAGGGGTCTGTGGGGGCATCAAACGAAAGGGGGAGCACCCGTTCCGTTCAACAGATTCTTTCTCTTTTCCTCGCCGGGGTCTATATATCCCACGTATGTGGATCACTTTCTCTACGGCACACAAGAGAAGATACCCCAGCCGGAGCGTTCCGGCGGGGTCTCTTCTCTATGTGATGCTGCTGTGAAAGGAAAACGAATTACTTGGAGGCCTTCAGGGCCTTGATGGACTCGATGAGCATGGGGGTGACCTTGAAGAGGTCGCCGGTGATGCCGTAGGAGGCCACCTCGAAGATGGGGGCG
>NZ_JADCKF010000024.1 GCF_014982855.1 Pseudoflavonifractor gallinarum
TCAGTGAGGATCCAGAGTACCACTGGACACGTGAAACCCGGTGGGAAACTGGGGGGACCACCCTCCAAGCCTAAATACTACCTGATGACCGATAGAGGAGCAGTACCGTGAGGGAAAGGTGAAAAGGACCCCGGGAGGGGAGTGAAATAGAACCTGAAACCTTGTGCTTACAAGCACTCAAAGCCCGTTAATGGGTGATGAGGTACCTTTTGTAGAATGGTCCGGCGAGTTATTGTCACTAGCAAGCTTAAGGTATTCAGTACCGGAGGCGAAGCGAGAGCGAGTCTGAATAGGGCGTATGAAGTTAGTGGCAATAGACCCGAAACCGGGTGACCTATCCATGGGCAGGTTGAAGTGGGGGTAAAACCCCATGGAGGACCGAACGCACGCTCGTTGCAATGATCGGCGATGACCTGTGGATAGCGGTGAAATTCCAATCGAACTCGGAGATAGCTGGTTCTCCCCGAAATAGCTTTAGGGCTAGCGTCAACTTAGATTACCGGAGGTAAAGCACTGAATGGGCTAGGGGCCGATAAGGTTACTGAACCCTATCAAACTAAGAATGCCGGATAATTGATGGTTGGCAGTCAGACAGTGTGAGATAAGTTTCATTGTCAAAAGGGAAACAGCCCAGACCCACAGCTAAGGTCCCTAATACATGCTAAGTGGAAAACGATGTGGAGTTGCGAAAACAACCAGGATGTTGGCTTAGAAGCAGCCACTCATTAAAAGAGTGCGTAATAGCTCACTGGTCGAGTGACTCTGCGCGGAAAATATAACGGGGCTAAGCATGTAACCGAAGCTTGGGCTTGTCGTAAGACAGGGGTAGGGGAGCGTCGAATACGGGGTGAAGTCGTAGCGAGAGCAGCGGTGGACTGTATTCGAGTGAGAATGCCGGAATGAGTAGCGAGAATTATGTGGGAATCATAATGGCCGAAAATCTAAGGTTTCTTGGGGAAGGTTCGTCCGCCCAAGGTAAGCCGGGAGCTAAGGCGAGGCCGCAAGGCGTAGTCGATGCACATACGGTAGAAATTCCGTAGCCGCCGAACTTTAAGCACGCTGACACTTTGGAATAGGAGAACCCGGGCGTTGGTTGACCCGGGCGTAAGGGACCGAAATATAGTAGGGAAGTCTTCGATGTCCAGAGGCGAGAAAAGGCGTGAGGTATACTAAGGCGCCCGTACCGCAAACCGACACAGGTAGATGAGGAGAGAATCCTAAGGCCAACGGGAGAAGGGTTGTTAAGGAACTCGGCAAATTGGCCCCGTAACTTCGGGATAAGGGGCGCCTCCTACGGGAGGCCGCAGTGAAAAGGCCCAAGCGACTGTTTACCAAAAACACAGGTCTATGCTAAATCGAAAGATGACGTATATGGGCTGACGCCTGCCCGGTGCTGGAAGGTTAAGAGGAGAGCTTAGCGCAAGCGAAGGTTTGAATTGAAGCCCCAGTAAACGGCGGCCGTAACTATAACGGTCCTAAGGTAGCGAAATTCCTTGTCAGGTAAGTTCTGACCCGCACGAATGGCGTAACGATTTGGGCACTGTCTCAACAGCCCACCCGGCGAAATTGTTGTACTGGTGAAGAAGCCAGTTACCCGCAACTAGACGGAAAGACCCCATGGAGCTTTACTGTAGCTTAATACTGGAAATCGGTAAATCATGTACAGGATAGGTGGGAGACTTGGAAGTACGGGCGTCAGCTCGTATGGAGTCACCCTTGGGATACCACCCTTGATTTGCTGGTTTTCTAACCTGCGGCCGTGAATCCGGTCGGGGGACACTGTTAGGTGGGCAGTTTGACTGGGGCGGTCGCCTCCAAAAAGGTAACGGAGGCGCTCAAAGGTTCGTTCAGCACGGACGGAAATCGTGCAGTGAGTGTAAACGCATAAACGAGCCTAACTGCGAGACCGACGGGTCGAGCAGTAACGAAAGTTGGAGTTAGTGATCCGGCGGTATGTGAGTGGAAATGCCGTCGCTCAACGGATAAAAGCTACCCTGGGGATAACAGGCTGATCTCCCCCAAGCGTCCACAGCGACGGGGAGGTTTGGCACCTCGATGTCGGCTCGTCGCATCCTGGGGCTGTATTCGGTCCCAAGGGTTTGGCTGTTCGCCAATTAAAGCGGCACGCGAGCTGGGTTCAGAACGTCGTGAGACAGTTCGGTCCCTATCTGTTGCGGGCGTAAGAGATTTGAAGGGAGCTGTCCTTAGTACGAGAGGACCGGGATGGACAGACCGCTGGTGTACCAGTTGTCCTGCCAAGGGCACGGCTGGGTAGCTACGTCTGGACGAGATAAACGCTGAAAGCATCTAAGCGTGAAACTCCCCCTAAGATTAGATCTCTCACTCTTTATGAGGTAAGGCTCGATGTAGACTACATCGTTGATAGGCCGGAGGTGGAAGTGTGGTAACACATGCAGCTGACCGGTACTAATAAGCCGAGGGCTTGACCTTAACAAGAAGCAATGCAGGCGCTTGCGAGTATGAAATCAACTACATTGTTCGGTTTTGAGGGTGCAGCGAGCACCCCACTTTTTCGGGATACATTCTTTCTCGAAAGAAAGTATGCACCTTTAGCTCAGTTGGTAGAGCAACTGACTCTTAATCAGTGGGTCCCGGGTTCGAATCCCTGAAGGTGCACCAA
>NZ_JADCKF010000025.1 GCF_014982855.1 Pseudoflavonifractor gallinarum
TTTTGTCAATGCGGATGCCGTCCACCCGGGTTCCGCTGGAAAACATGAGGCCGTTGTAGGCGTAGAGTTTGCTGAGTTGGCATCGGCCCAGTTCCATGTTCAGCATGATCCGTTGGCGCATGGGCTCATACAGTTCCGCCCGGATGAAGGAGAGGCGGGACTGGCGGCTCATGCTGGCGGAGCGCTCAAAAGCCACATAGCGGTGTGGGCCGCTGCCGAAGTCCAGAGTGATCCCCTCGGGACGGAACATGTCTCTGGCCTTCTCCCGGCGGGCCTGCTGCGTCCTTCCGGTTCCACGCCGGTCAAAGATCCCAGCGAAGTCCATATAGAACAGCACATCGGAAAGCGCTGTGACCTTCTCCTCTCCACGCTCCCGCCAGCCTTTCCCGTGGAGCTGGTACATCAGCTGGTGGAACATGGCGCAGCTGTCCTGCTCGTGCTTGGCGCCCGGTACCTTGCAGTGCTTGGTGGCACTGCGGTTCAGAGCAAAGGTGTAAACGCCGTCTTGCTCCGTGGCGTAACTCATCACCGCCCGGGCAGAGAGTTCGTAGATCTGATAGGTCGTCATTGGCTCACCTCCGTTTGCTCTATTCTACCACAGACCATTTCAAAATCAAAATGAATACTACTCCCACTTCTTTTGAGGTGGGAGCTTTTTGTATTCAAATTCTTGAAATGGAGGTACCAAGCATGAACAACAAAATGAACCATCCCCTGATCACAGTGGACGGCAGAACCCTGATGGATCGTCCGCTGGAGCCGCCCAATTTTGTGGTGGACACCCTGATCTCTCAGGGCCTGCACATCCTGGCTGGCTCACCAAAGGTGGGCAAGTCCTGGCTTGCTCTATGGCTGGCGGTGACGGTGGCCAAGGGAGAACCAATCTGGAGCATGACCACCAGGCAGGGCACCACTCTCTATCTCTGTCTGGAGGATTCCGTCCTCCGCATCCAGAACCGACTCTTTGAAATCACGGAGGACGCACCAGACAGCGTCCACTTCTGCACGGAGTGCGCCCTCATCGGCCAAGGGTTGGAGGAACAGGTGGACGCATTTATCGCCGCACATCCCGATACAGTGCTGGTCATCATTGACACCCTGCAGATGATCCGTCCGATCCACGACGCCACCTACGCCAATGACTACCGGGATCTGTCTGTGCTCAAGCGGCTGGCGGACAAGCACGGCATTGCCATCCTGCTCATCCACCATCTGCGCAAGGAAAAGGCGGAGGATGTGTTCCATCGGATCTCCGGGACCACCGCCATCAGCGGCGCGGTGGATTCCAGCTTCACGCTGGTAGAAGAAAAGCGGGGCAGCGGCAGAGCCAGACTGACCTGTGTGGGCCGGGATATCGAATACCGGGAGTTGGAGTTGGAACGCAGCAGTGAAAATGTGTGGAAGTTGGTTTCGGACAGCCGGACACAGCCGGAACAATTGGAGGGGCAAATCGTTGTTCTCCTCTCTGCGTTTATGAGCACCAGAACAATATTTATCGGCACTCCCACGGAGCTCTCCGAAAAGATCGACCCTGATAAGTCCGAAGGGATAACGCCCAAAAAGATTTCAAGGCTGATCCTGCAAAGCATTGAGGCTCTAAGAAAAAGCGGCATTCAGGCAACGGTTCGCCGCAGCAATGGAAAACGAGTGATTGAGCTGCGTCGTGCCGATAGTGTCGATTTGGAGGGTGCCGGAGAAATCGTCCCTATCGACCCTGTCGGGGCGCTGTGCGGCGATTTGCGGGCGGTTTCCGGGCGCGGCGAGTAAACTCCCGCAAGGCAAAAGAAACGCCGTGTTGGGCCGCTTGTGGCCGAAGGAGGAGTGCGGGTGTTCGGCGCAGGGAAATCACCACAAAAGGGGCCCCCGGAGAAACCCAGCGAAGCGGTTTCTCTGGGGAGAGGAGGAAGCACGGAGCGAGGGAGCTTTTGACCTCGGTCGGAAGCGACGGATGCGCAGTCGCTTCCGACGAGGGCCAGCATCGCGTTTGTCTGGTCACCGGCAAAGCCGCCGCCCGCCTTCCGCATAATTTCCGGGCAGAAGCCCGGACCCACTTTATCTGTGATTTGGAGGAAACGACATGAAAAAAGATATCAAGTTCAGCACCAGGATGGCATCCGCAGACCGAGAGGCCATCAAGGAATTGGCGAAACGCTCTGGGATGTCCATGAGCGACTATGTGACGGCCTGCTGTTTGGGAAAGCAGGTGGTGGTTATTGACGGACTGAAAGAAGTGCTCAAGGAGCTGAAGTCCATCGGCAGAAATCTGAATCAGCTTGTCACCCTGGCGCACATGGGACGCGTCACGGTGATCAACCTGGACGGTGTACGCCAGGCGTTCTCTGAACTCTGCGCTGCTGTCCGGCTGATCCTGGAACGAAAGCGGTGGTGAAAAATGTCGATCATCAGCTTCACTAACTACAAGTGTGGTCAGAGCAACGGATGCATGGGAGCCGTGATGCGGTACACCATGCAGAACAAGAAAACCGAGTTCGATGGGCAGCGGTTGGTCACAGGCATCAACTG
>NZ_JADCKF010000026.1 GCF_014982855.1 Pseudoflavonifractor gallinarum
CCAAAATCACTGCCGAACTGCCACGCCTCCCGGGGCGTGGCTTTTTTGTTGTCCGGCACACTGCACCAGGCGCATAAGCCCCGCTTGGCATAGTCGATGCGTTCCCGGGGTGCTTCGGTGGAGCTGCCATTCTCGTTATGAAACAGAAACCCTCTTGCCAGGATGGTCAGCACCCGGTTGAGTCCCTCGAAATCAAGGATGGTGTCGAAGGTAAAGCGGCCCAGATAAGTGGTGTCCTGCTTGTTCCGGGCGGTGTAGTCTACCGCACCAGCATAGTCCTGAAACTCGTTCCACTCATTCAGCATGGTCTACCTCCAGAACATGTTCCTCAATGTGGTCCGGCAGCAGATCCCACAGCAGGTTTCGCTTGCCCAGGGCCACCACATAGGGCACCGCCAGGCTGGGCCGGACGATCTTGTTCAGCAGCTTGCGGCAGGCCTTAGACACCACGGCCCGCTCGTTGCCGCTGAAGGGGGCAGACAGATAGGCCTCCATCATCTTCTGGAAGGCCGGGGAATCCGCCGGGCGGCGGAGCTGCTTCCGTTCCCGGGCTGTCGCCAGATCGTCCATATCACAGACCAGATCTCCCAGCAGACGGAACCCGCCATGGCGGAAGTCGGTCAGGAGATCGTAGTAGTTGGCTCCCTCCGGCAGCCACTCCCGCAGGAATGTTTCTCTCTGCCCTTCTGTCATCAGGTGCCACTGCTGGTCTACGATGGCCTTTCGCAGAGCGGCGATACGCTCCGGGGAAAGCTGCTGGAAGAAGGCGTACAGCTCGTCGCTGTCGTAGAGTTCCTCTTGTCCTCTGCGTAGAGGATGCGGTCGATGTCCGTTTTTCGCTGCTGTCCCTTGGCGGGAGCGCGGCAGGCCCGGATGCGGGAGAGGCAGTGCTCGTAGTCCCACAGCAAGGTAGAAACAGAAGAAAGTGTTTTCTCATCCAGCTGCCTCTTCCAGTTTCGCTCCTGGGCGAAAGTAAATAACTCGCCGTCCTTTGCCGGTTTCTCCTGAATCTTGGGCGTGTTGCGCTCCAGCTGGCGGGCCAGCCAGGGCAATCGCTCCACCGGGGAGTCCACCGTGTCCCAGTTGATCCCGGCAAAGAAAGCCTCCAGCCGCTCCCGGTGGGTGGGCTCATACCAGGCGCGGCGGCGCTCCTCCGCACGCTCGGCCAGATACTTATACTGGAGGAACGGTGTGCGCTTTACCCTCCGTCCGCCCAGAAATTCATCCAGGTTAGGACGCACACCGGTCTTGGCCGCGTCAATTTCCAACCCGCTGTAGATGGCCAGGGCTTCCAAGTCCCGGCGGCACCGCTTGCGCTCCTCCGGGTCGGCGTGGTCGTTGTAGGCGATGACGCTGCGGTCCAGGGCGGCGTTGCAGATCTGTCCAATGCGGGCGGCAAAGGTGTTCTCCACCGTCTGGAAACGAGCCTGCCAGTCGTTGGCGTCAGACTTGGGTGCGGAGAGGGCGGGGATCTTCAGCAGGGGCAGATTGGCGTTGTTGGAGAGCTGCTGGTGGACATCGTAGTCATAGTTCCGCTTGACGCAGCGGTTCAGGATGGGATCGGCAATGGTCTTGATGAGGTCGCCGTCATAGTCTGCGCCGCCCAGCCGCTCCGCCGTCAAACTGTCAGCGGACACCATGACCACATCGGTGAGGTGACCCAGGTAATGCTGGCGCAGTGCGTCTCCCCCCGGATACACCGACAGCTGCAATTC
>NZ_JADCKF010000027.1 GCF_014982855.1 Pseudoflavonifractor gallinarum
TGCTCATAAACGCAGAGAGGAGAACAACGATTTGCCCCTCCAATTGTTCCGGCTGTGTCCGGCTGTCCGAAACCAACTTCCACACATTTTCACTGCTGCGTTCCAACTCCAACTCCCGGTATTCGATGTCCCGGCCCACGCAGGTCAGTCTGGCCCTGCCGCTGCCCCGCTTTTCTTCCACCAGGGTGAAGCTGGAATCCACCGCGCCGCTGATAGCGGTGGTGCCGGAGATCCGGTGGAACACATCTTCCGCCTTTTCCTTGCGCAGATGGTGGATGAGTAGGATGGCAATGCCGTGCTTGTCTGCCAGCCGCTTGAGCACAGACAGATCCCGGTAGTCATTGGCGTAGGTGGCGTCGTGGATCGGACGGATCATCTGCAAGGTATCAATGATGACCAGCATGGTGTCGGGGTGTGCGGCGATAAATGCGTCCACCTGTTCCTCCAACCCTTGGCCGATGAGGGCGCACTCCGTGCAGAAGTGGACGCTGTCTGGTGCGTCCTCTGTGATCTCAAACAGCCGGTTCTGGATGCGGAGGACAGAATCCTCCAGGCAGAGATAGAGGGTGGTACCCTGCTTGGTGGTCATGTTCCAGACAGGTTCTCCCTTAGCCACCGTCACCGCCAGCCACAGAGCAAGCCAGGACTTGCCCACTTTCGGGGAGCCTGCCAGGATGTGCAGGCCCTGAGAGATCAGGGTGTCCACCACAAAATTGGGCGGCTCCAGCGGACGATCCATCAGGGTTCTGCCGTCCACTGTAATCAGGGGATGGTTCATTTTGTTGTTCATATTTGGTCCCTCCATTTCAAAAATTTGAATACAAAAAGCTCCCACCTCAAAAGAAGTGGGAGTAGTATTCGTTTTGACTTTGAAATGGTTTATGGTAGAATGGAGCAAACGGAGGTGAGCCAATGGCGACCTATCAGATCTACGAACTCTCTGCCCGGGCAGTGATGAGCTATGCCGCGGAGAAAGACGGCGTTTATATCTTTGCTCTGAACCGCAGTGCCACCGAGCACTGCAAGGTACCGGGTGCCAAGCACGAGCAGGACAGCTGCGCCATGTTCCATCAACTGATGTACCAACTCCACGGGGAGGGCTGGCAGGAGCGTAGCGATGAGAAAGTCACAGCGCTTTCCGATGTGCTGTTCTATATGGACTTTGCCGGGATCTTTGACCGGCGTGGAACCGGAAAGACGCAGCAGGCCCGCCGGGAGAAGGCCAGAGACATGTTCCGTCCCGAGGGGATCACCCTGGACTTCGGCGGCGGTCCCTGCCGCTATGTGGCCTTTGAGCGCTCCGCCAGCATGAGCCGTCAGTCTCGCCTCTCCTTTATACGGGCGGAACTGTACGAGCCCATGCGCCAACGGATCATGCTGAACATGGAACTGGGCCGATGCCAACTCAGCAAACTCTACGCCTACAACGGCCTCATGTTTTCCAGCGGAACCCGGGTGGACGGCATCCGCATTGACAAAA
>NZ_JADCKF010000003.1 GCF_014982855.1 Pseudoflavonifractor gallinarum
TAGCTGTACAATCTTCTCGGACATGGTTTGCTGTCTCCTTTCGAATGGTGGTGTCGCAACTTCATTCTACCAGAGATCTGCAAACCATGTCTTTTTTTGTTTTTGCGAAACTTATTCTACCTGACCCAGAGATCTGCAAACCATGTCTTTTTTTGTTTTTGCGAAACTTATTCTACCTGACCGACCATGTGCCATTATAACTACTCAAAGAAGGATCTTGCAAAATATAAATATGACGGTAACAGAAAAAACGGTCCCCAAAAGCAACTCAAACTTTCTTTGGGACCGTTTTTGGTATATTTTTTTAAGAGGCTATTTTGCAACAGCCTTTTTAATTATAAATCAATTATAGACTTTACATAGTCCGTAAGGGCAGAGAAGTCAACCTTTGTATTATGGTTCCAGGAAAGACGGATAGCCTCACTTACTTGTGATTCATCCAGTCCCATGGACGTTAGTACATAGCTTGGAGCATGGCTGCCAGAGTTACAGGCTGAACCATTGGAGAACGCATAATCCTCCTTTACAGCAAGGAAGATACCCTCTGCATCAACACCGTGGAAACTAATGTTTACAGTGGACGGCAAACAGTATTCCTGGTCTCCGTTCAAAGTATAGTTCAGACCTTCCACAGCCTCCATGAATCTTTGCTTGATTGCTCTACAGCTTTCCATGTGGGCGGCAGATTCCTTGTCACTTAGCTGCGCTGCGAGAGCAAATCCTGCAACCAGGGCCACCGGTGTGGTTCCTGGACGATATCCGCGTTCCTGCTGACCACCGTACATGAGCGGTTTAACAGGCGGCCGCTTATATGTGCGGTCACGCTGCATGATAAATGCACCAATTCCCTGGGGACCGCTGATCTTGTGGGCGGTAATACTGAGCATATCATACTTTGTATTTCGCAAACTGTCGTTCAGCTTGCCAAAACCTTGTGTGGCATCAACATGAAAATAGGTTTTCGTTGCTGCCAATGCTGTACCAACTTCTTCAATAGGCTGTATCACGCCGGTTTCGCTGTTGACCTGCATCATGGAAACAAGCAGAGTTTTGTCCGTGACGAGGCTTAGAATTTGCTCCGGTTTGATTCGGCCAGACACATCGGGAGAAACAAAATCCACGACACAACCTTTTTCTTGCAGGTGTTTCATTGCTTCCAAAACAGACTTGTGCTCGATGGATGTGGTAATGAAGTGATTACGGCCACTCTCAAGAGCATAGTCGAGCAGTCCAAGAATCGCCATGTTATTACTCTCGGTGGAACCGCTGGTAAAGAAAACATCCGTACTATCCACGGCCAAGATCTCCGCAATGGATTTTCTTGCAGAGGAAACAATTTCTTTGGCTTCTGTGCCAAAGATGTGGGTTCTACTATCTGCGTTGCCATAGTGAGAGCGATATACTTCAATCATTCTCTCCAGAACCCTTTCATCTATTGGAGCAGAAGCGTTGTAGTCGAGATAAACAGCCATTATGCTTTCTCCTTCGGAAGAGCAGATTCGAGTAAATCTGAGCAGCTTTTCAAAACGTCTCTGGTGCTGTAATGGTTAATGCCACGATAAAGATGAAGTCGGAAGTACCGGATTAAAGTGTTAGGGTCATCTCCCAATCCATCATTCAAACAGCGCTGGCGTATAATTGCTTCATAGATTTCTGCATATTCGCCGGCAAAAGTGGTCCAATCCATTTCAACGTTACTGTCTGACTGTGGATCAATACTGCCTGGAATGGTAGGCTCTGAAAGCGACCAACATAATGCCCAACGGCAAAGAATATTCCAGTTTTGAACACCTGTCTTTGCTTTGATTCGAATGAGGCGCTCCTTCTCTGGCTGTGACAGTTTAAAATGCTTAATAATCATACTATCACACCCCCTCAAAATAGCCGTTGATGATAGAGGTGCATTGCTCACCTTCACGATAATGTAGAGTAAAGTAATTTACAACATTTTCTCGAATCATATCAAGATATCTGCCATAGATCTCTTCATCTGTGGAAAGAACCATAACCTGGGAGCTTGCAGACGGTAGATAGCTGGTAACAAAATTTGCCCGGTGGGAGGAGTCTAAGCGAGCCATGGGGGTATCAATGACTACGGGGGCCTTATACCCAGAGGTTCTGGCCAGTGCCCACACAATGGAAATAGCAAACATCTGCTGCTCTCCTGCGGAGAGTTGGTTCTTTAACAGCTCATGCCCATCTGGATCAAGTATGGTTACATCTAAGCTGTCCGTATCAATATGTATTTTACTCACAAGGGAATCTTTTTCAACCAGAGTCTGGAAGCATTCTGTGGCAGTGGCAGAAAGCTTGTCTATCTTTTCGCGCTGCAAACGAACTTTAAATTCATTAAGAACTTCGATAGACATCACAGAATATTTGATAATGCGGGAGTTATCATCATTCGTATTCTCTTTTTCTGCGATAGTCTTGATTAACTGCAAACGCTTAGAATGGAGAGCTTCTTTCTGGCGTTCCAAACTCTCGATTAAGCCCTGCTGCTTTTGATATTGGTCGTCAGCCAAAGCTTTTTTGCGCTCATGCTCTTTGAGCGTTTCATAGAGTTTCATGGCCATCGTCTTTTCGTCTGACTCACCAAGGTGTGCGTCCAAGCTCATTAGCTCATTTTCTTGCGCATCGACATGACTGATTAAGGTTTCAATTTTTTGATCAAGGGAATGGAATATCGTGACAATTAATTTGTCAAAGAGGAGCATGGTCGTGTGGGACATGTTAATGTGTTCCGCACCCTCGCCTGTTGAAGTGAATTTTCTGATCTCTTGTTTGACAATATCAGTAATGATTCTGAGCGTTCTGTCATCAAAATTACCCTGATTAAATCGCTCCAAAATATTTTTCTGAATACTTTCGACAATTGGGTCGGAAAGCTTCAGAGCCGCTTTTTTCTGTTCCTCAATCTCTGCATCATAAGCTTGTGTAACTAATTTGCGGCACATGAAGAGCGGAGTTGCTGGATCAGATACACGCAGCATAATTTCGTCACGAACTTCTTGCACATATGCCTTGATTTTCTCTTTTTCTTGTCTAATGGCCTCTCGGCTGAGTGTTAAGTCACCACCAGAAGCCCAAAACGCTTTTTCTTTGGTTTCTATAGCAATTGCAATACTCTCACAATTTGCCTTTAAGACGTCAGCCTCTCGATGAGCTGCTTCGATTTTGGAGTTGATCTCTTTGAGCTGCGCCTCTACCTCTTGGTAACCTTGGTTGACTTCGCTCTTTTCAAAGGCTTGCAGAGCATCTTTTTTTCGGCGAATTACTTCATCAATATGAGTAATTGCTTTTTCAATTGTAGAAACACCAATTGCCGATTTAATAGAAGTTTTAATTTGCTCAAATGAAGCGTCATCAGCCAGTTGAGCGATTTTTTCGTTATCAAAGAAGAAGAATCTTGCTATTCCAAAAGGTAAGATTTCTTCAATATAGTAACTCCAACTTTCGCCAAGGTACTTATCTATAGTTCCGTTTTTCTCAACGACAATCGCTTCATCGACTTTCTTGCCTTTTAACTTCCACTTCCGGCAGACACGCAAAGCGGTTCCATCATCCAAACCGAGTGATACAGCGACATAAGTAAGATCATCCGTCGCGTGCTTATTAATGTGCTCTATGAGCAACCGTTCATAGGAACGCGCGTTTTCCTGAACATACTTTAATGCTTGCTTTCCATATAATGCAAGCAAAATAGCATCAAGAAAGGTCGTCTTTCCGCGACCATTCAATCCACCGATGAGGGTAACATTGCGGTTGCCGATTTGGTCCGAAAGACACATTTCGTGATGGCCTTTGTAGATGCCAAAATTATGCAATTCGATTTTTGTAAAATACATGTTCTTGGCACCTCACTCCGTCCAATTTCCATCGTCAAAGGATTCTTGCATTCCTGTTATTTTTTTTGCACGTTCTTCTGCAATAAGGGCTGCATCATCCTTATCACGATAAAATGCTTTTTTTATCTCATGCTCAAAATTTTGAATTACATTTCTCTTGTTAGAGATGGCGGCTGCTTTAGCTTCTACATCTAATAGAGAGCGTTGCATTTCGTACATCAAAGTCTCATCTGGGCATACCGCTTGGCAAGCCTCGCGAAGAATTCTGGCTTCCGCTGGACCAAAATACTTATTTTTGCTAATAGATCCATCTTCATAGCGTTTTCCGGTAACAGATTCGTAGATTTCGGGCAACAAATCTTCAAACTCGTGTTTTTCATCTAACCATATTTGACGGATAAATCGAAGTTCGTCCATGGTAATCAAGGGAACATCCTTAATTTCCTCTGGTCCGATCTCATGCACAAGTTTCTCAACCTCTAACAGACGAGTTAAAAAGTACTTGCGGGTTTCCTGTGTATATGGTCCGTGTACCAGTCGCTCGTTATGCCACGTTAGGCGCCCATCCATACGGCGAAAATCTCTACGCTTTCTATCAATATCCCAAGTACCGGCAATTTCATTTCTGAATTCAAGCATGGGAAGCATCCACGCTTTCTCTTCGTCATTCTGGATCATGGCTGCCATGGACTTATCCTCGGAAACCATAGTACATACCCAACAACCGAAACGACTGTTGCCGCAACTGGGTGTAGATGTATCAAGCACCAACGGACACTCGCCATCCGCAGAGGCACCACTATACATTGCCAACAAGTCCTTATTTGAATGTCCCCAGGGGTTGGGGTATTGTACAAGATATTGCCAGACGTTGTCGTTGCTCCAGTTTTCAATAGGAGTAAAAACATAGGAGTTTGGAAACGAGCCATTGGGGCTAAGATGATCTCGGTATCGCTTTTTCTCATAACCTTCCATGACGGCTTTGCGGGTGGCACTCTCGGCTTTGCGTGTTCCAAGGACCAGGATTGCTTCGCTCTCTGCATCCAGAATTTTTTTAACAAAGCGATTTGAAGGGTCGATTTTCATACGGTCAGTACACCAACGAAAATCACGCCGAGGATATGGATAGCCCCGCCCTATGAGATTTACCCAGAAGGTGTTGGTGACCTCTGGAACAAGCCTATGTGGAATAATAGGTAATTTGTGTTCGGGGTTATTTGCAGCCTCTTTCATGTGCGCAATAGAGCGAGTGGCCCATAGTGCAACAACTGGGGATTCAACCAGAGTGTCTGTGCTAATAACATGAACGGGTTTGTGTAATTTATCCTTTGGAAGCTGGGAAAGTGCGATCCAAACAAGTTGTACGACGGCAGTGGAATCTTTGCCGCCACTGTATCCACAAATCCAGGGTATCTTATCTGCTAAATACACTTCCTGTATAGTGTTAAGTACAATACGAATATCTTCTTTTGTTAAATTAGCCATTTTATCCACCAATTTCTTCTGTCATAATATTCTCTATATATGTAGCCATGGCTCTTTGTGAAGCACGATTTGTAGTAACTTTTCCGTGAATAAAGACGAGATTTTCCCACACTGGGTTGGTTTTGCTCCAATCAATATGCGCCAGATGGCAAAGATGCCTCTCCCATGTATCTGGATATCTTTGAATAATTTGATTACCTCCAGCCCCGATGGCATTAAGGGTGATACTTAAGGTACAAATTGTGTTTTTTCGCACATCAGAGGACTTGGCCTGACCGTTCTTTACTGCTTTCCAAAAAGGAATGTACTGAGATACTTGTTCCCAAAAATGAATTGCTAAATTGCATTTCTCCTCCAAACCTAAGTCCAGATCTTTTAATAAGGCTTCCGTGCCGCTACAGATCGCACTCAATGTAAACAGTGCTTTAGAGCGATTGGATATGGAGGTATGTTCTTTTTCAGTAATATCCTGAAAAACATTAACCGTATTAATAACCCGCTTTGCAACAATGGAGGACTCTTCTCGCGAGTTAAAAAGAATGTTGATTGATTTTGTAGGACGAATTGCATAGCGGTTAAGATCCGAAAACATTTGCTGTGAATGGGCGAGACCTTCATCGCGATAGAAAACAACTGAGATATGCTCATTCTTTAGCTCGGGGTTCTTTTTTATTGCTTCCGCAATAGCGGCTTGCCGATGCTGCCCGTCATTTATGAGAAACTTGGCACTCATAGAAATTGTAATGTGACCGAGAAGGGGCTCGTCTTCATTTAATGGAATAAACTCCATGCCACCATCAACGGAAACTGTTATCGAAGAAAACACATAGTCATCGGGGTTCTCTAAAATGTAATCTCGAATTTCTGGAATCCTGGCACGGTTGAGAATACGCTGTGCCCGAATTTCTGGTGGTAGTTGTTCGTCAACAAACTGAAAGATTTTCGGGATCACCTCTAATGGAACCATCGAGGTAAAGTATTCCCTCTTTGCTTGGATACCCTTGACGGCAGGAAACACAAAAGAAGCGGAACTCAAGAATGGCACCCTCTCTATAACGTAATAGTTAACTATAGTACACAGCAAGCCCTGCTGAGGAGCGGTCATAACATATCACATTATAAAGCATCGCGGAAGTCATGTAAAGAGAGTGGAAGTCTCTTGTTTGTTTGTTTGTTCATTGCAAGATACAAACAACAACGAAAAAAGTTATACTTGTAGAGAATAGAGAAGGTCGCTATACTTGGTACATGGATTACTTATACCAACGATTATCCATGCGCAAATATCTATCAATCTGTAAAATGGGTGAGTAAATGACCGAAGTAGTTGCGGCCCTGATTTGGAATCAGGACAAGTTTATGATCTGTCAGCGCCCGGCCCACAAAGCCAGAGGGATGTTGTGGGAGTTTGTGGGCGGCAAGGTAGAGCCAGGCGAAACCAGGGAACAGGCGCTCATTCGGGAATGTCAGGAAGAATTGTCTATTACCCTGGATGTAGGAGAAGTGTTCATGGATGTGATTCATGAATACCCCGATCTGACGGTCCATCTGACACTGTTTCATGCCACTATCCGGGAGGGCGTCCCCCAGAAACTGGAGCATAATGACATCCGTTGGATCACAGTGGATGAGATTGATCAATTTGCGTTCTGTCCGGCGGATGAGGAGATTCTAATAAGGCTAAAGCAATCGAAGGGACGGAAAGATTAGGCAAAAGCTTCTTTCTCTACTTTGGAGAATGCGAACATACAGAGAAAGGAAATGCATAGCATGAACGTCATCTGCTTCGGCGACTCTAACACCTACGGCTATGATCCCCGGGGCTATTTCGGCGGGCGCTATGACGCGGACTGCCGGTGGGTGGATATTCTGGCTGCCGAAACTGGCTGGGATATCTCCAACATGGGACAGAACGGCCGGGAGATCCCCGTCGCAGCCCCGGCCGTTCCCGTTGACACCGACCTGCTGATCGTCATGCTTGGAACCAACGACCTGCTCCAGGGGCGAAGTCCAGAGCAGGCCGCCGAGCGGCTGGAGAGGTTTCTCTCCGGCATTTCCCTGAACTGCAACAAGATCCTGCTGATCGCACCGCCGCCAATGGCTATGGGCGAGTGGGTGCCCAACCCGCAGCTCATTGAGGACTCCCGCACCTTCGCCCGGCTCTGCCGGGCACTGGCAGAGCGCCTGAACATCCGCTTTGCCGACGCCGGGAAGTGGGACATCCCCCTGGCCTACGACGGCGTACACTTTACGGAGCAGGGCCACAAGGCCTTTGCTGCCGGACTTTTGGAGGAACTCAAATGAAACGAATGATCCCTTTCCTGCTTGCCCTTTTCCTGCTGACCGGGTGCGGTGGGACTGCCGCAGACGGCTCCTACCAGCAGATCACCCAAGAAGAGGCGAAAGAGATGATGGATACCCAGGAGGTCATCATCCTGGATGTGCGCGAGCAGGACGAGTACGACAGCGGCCACATCCCCGACGCAGTGCTGCTGCCGGTGGGTACCATTGACGAAACGACCGCCGCCGAGGTGATCCCTGAGAAGGATTCCACGGTGCTGGTCTACTGCCGCAGCGGAAACCGCAGTAAGACCGCCTCTTCCACGCTGGCCGAGTTGGGCTACACCAACATCTACGAATTCGGCGGCATCAACACCTGGCCCTATGAAACAGAGCCGTAAGACAGGCAGAGAACGCAAGCAGCACAAAATATGCGCCGCCTAAACAAGGAATACGGGACTGGCCGGTTCCGCAGCTTATAGGGATAGATATGACCTCTGCCGGGCGATAAAGTAGTAGCTATTTCCCTCTTTCTGTGGTATTGTTCGGTTGCCGAAAGGAGGCGACGATATGCAGAAAGAAAACAGCTGCACCGTGGGCCTATGGTGCGATCACTGGTTCTGCGAGAACCAGCGCAGATGGAGCGGCAGCACCGTGGGTGGATACCGCAACCTGATCTACCGCCACATTCTGCCCGGAATCGGGAGCATTCCGCTGGCGGAGCTGTCGGAAAACACTGTTGCTGGCTTTTATGACAGCCTGCGGAGCCAGGGGCTCAGCGCCAGAAGCGTCTGGTGCGTCCATCTGCTCCTGCGGCGCTGTATGGACGAAGCGGCCCGTGACCAGCTGATCCCCTATAACCCGGTGCGGCTCTGCCAGGAGCCGCAGGCAGAGGAATATAAAACGGCCCCCTTGCGCCTGGGGCAGCTCCAGCGGTATCTGAATGCAGCGGAACAGCTTGGTGTACTCCCGCTCATCTACACAGGACTCTCCAGCGGCCTGCGGCAATGTGAACTCATCACCTTGTCGTGGGCCGATTTTCATATCCGCTGCCGGTATATCCTCAAGGGACAGCGCCTGCTGGCCCTTAACCGCAAGGCGGAGCATCTTCTGGAAGGCATACCGAAAACCGACCGCCATGTGTTCCTCAACCCCAAGACCGGAGCGCCGTATCAGCTCCACGAGTTCTATTACCTCCACAAGCGGATACTCAAACAGGCGGGGCTTCCATGGGTGGCCTTCCGGAATCTGCAGCGCCAATGCATGGAGGTGGGGATATGACGCTGAAAGAGTATATCCTCCACTGGCAGGAGGTCTACGACAAGAACCAGAGCCGCCCGACTACCTACGCGGCCCATGGGTATCTCTTCAAGAACCACATCCTTCCCGGATTGGGCGAGATTCCGCTGGAGGAGCTGACTGTGGAGCAAGTGGGCGATTTTCTGGAGGAGCGAAAGCGGTTTGGCGGCCACCGCCCGGAAAGCCCCGAATATCCAGGATTGGGCGAACACACCATGCGGCACATCCACCGCCTGCTCCAGCAATGTCTGGACCAAGCCATTCGGGACGGCCTGATAACGGATAATCCCGCCCGTGCATTCCGCTATCCAAAGCCCAAGAAGGTCAGCGCCAATGTGCTGACGCCAACAGAGGTGGAGGACTATCTGGACGCAGCCGAGCGGCTGGGCTGCGTCCCCATGTTCCTGCTGGCGCTGACGGCGGGGCTTCGGCAAGGAGAGTTGATCGCACTGAAATGGAGCGACCTGGATGTTAAGATGCGGATGCTGACCATCTCGGAGAGCCGTTCGGTGGAGCGGCGGGAGCTGGTGGAGTACAAAGGCGGCACCAGGACCGTCAGCCTGACGGAGGAAGTCGTCGAGCTCCTGCGCACGGAACACGCCAGGCACCCCAGCAGTCCGCTCATGTTCATGCACCCGGCCACACAGAGGCCCTACTCGCCCCAGATGGTGCGCCGGATACACAATGAGATCATCAAGGAAGCTGGTCTGGACCACATCCGATTTGCAGACCTCCGGCACACCTGCGCCGTCCTCGCCCTGCAAAATGGGATGGACACCGGAGAGGTATCGCAGATGCTGGGCCATTTCCGCACTTCCATGACGTGGCAGAACTACGCCCCCTACCTGGCAGGCCCCGCCGCCAAAAGCGAAAGCACTCCCGGAGAAGCCTCCCAGGAGGAATTGCGGCAAGCGGCGGATCTTCTGGGAAACCTTCTGAAATTCTGATAGCTATTGTGCGGAAGGTGTGGTATGTGTTTGTGTCGCAAGGAGATGATGACGATGGAAAACAAACTGCTCAAAGAGCTGTATGATCACTTTTATGTCCGCCCAGAGCTGGACGAACAGGAGAATGAAGTGGAGGAGTGCCACAAAGCGTTAATCGCGGCCTTGGAAAAACCGGAGCGCAAGCTGGTGCTGCGGATTATCGACGCCCAGGACTCCATCAGAGAACAGACCTCCCTCGACAGCTTTATCGCCGGATTTGAGCTGGCGTGGAGGCTTTCGGCGGAAGTACACAACGACGAAAACGAGCGCTCATTCTCCTGTCGAGCCAGGAGAGCGGGCGCTCGTTTCGTATCTGATGAGGGATCAGAATGAAAAATAAATTGCCATAGAGGAGTTCTCTGATTCGGATCGTTATCGCTACTAAAAAAGAAAGTAGTGATAACGGCGGCAAAAAAGCCAATCAGAAAAATGCTTAATTGACAGAAACACATGATTTCATGACATTGCTTATTAATTCTCTTCCGTCTCCATACGTCGTCACGGGACTGGCCGCACTGGCCAGTCCCGTCGCTTATTTCGGCAGGTATTCCTCCCTGACCCGGTAGCGGCTGATGCCGAAACTGTTGTTTCGCTCGATGACCTCTTGGGGAAGCTGGTTCAGATATTTCCGGCCAAAGTTGGTGTTGCCGAAGTAACAGTCGAAGTTGGTCACAGGGAGCACCACCCAGTCGCTGTCCTCCGGGCGGTTGGCCAGATAGTAGGCCACCAGGGTGGGCAGGATATTGGAAGGCATTTTCTCAGGGCGTACCTGCTCAAGCCGTTCTGCCAGCTCCGCCGGCAGCTCCGGCTCCGTGCAGCGCAGGGGGCCAAGCTCCAGGGCGTCGGCGATCATATCGTCAAAGCGGATCGTCCACGCGCCCTCTGTCAGGGTGGAGAGGCTCTCCGTCTGATACTGAAGCACTTTGCTGCGCCACTCCTGGTCAAACAGCTTGTCCAGCTTCCCGGCGGATGCTGCATAGTTCTTATGCACCAAGTCCGGGTGCGCCAGAGCAAACCGCATGGCCCTGTGAAAGTGGCGGCTGAACCAGCCCCAGCCTTCCTCGTCCACCAGCTTTGGGAACTGCTCGTGGAGCGGCGCAAAATCGGTGCGGTGCTGCCACTCCTCATGGGGCGCACCGCGGCGCTCGGGAATACTGCACCAGGCGCACAGGCCGTCGTAAGCAAAACTGATCCGCTCCCTCGGATCGCCGGGCAACAGGGTGCCGTCCGGAGCGTGAAATAAAAGGCCGCGGGCCAGGATGGTCAGGATGCGGTTCATGCCGCTGAAGTCCCGCAGGGCCTCAAAGGTGAACCGCCCCAGCCAGGCGGTGTCCTTTTTGCCGGAAGCCTGGTACGCTACCGGCTCCGTATAGTCCAAAAACTCCTGCCATTCATTCAGCATGGCGCACCTCCAATACATTGGGCTCGAGTGCATCCAGCAGCAGATCCCACAGCAGGTTCCGCTTGCCCAGGGCTTCCACATAGCGCACCGCAGTCTGCGAACGAACGATCCTGTTCATCAGCTGGCGACACCGGGCGGATACCGCCTCCCGGTAATGCTGGGAATTCCGCTTGCTGAGATACGCATCCATCAGCTCATCAAATGTCGCCGAGTCTCCGGGGCGGTGCAGCTGCCGCTTTTTCTGCTGTTCATTCTCCTGCTGAATATCAAAGAGCAGGTCGCTCAAAACCCGATATCCACCACTACGGAAATCAGAAAACAGGTCGAAGAGCGATTCAAACTCCGGCAGCCAGGTGAGGAGGAACTGCATCCGTTCATCTTCCCGCAGAAACTGCCATCTGGCCTCATTCAGCGCCGTCCAGATCTCCGCCACCCGTTCGGGAGGCAGGCTTCCCAGCTGGGCGTACAGCTCATCCGTGTCCCAAAGCTCCTCCTGCCCCCGGGCAAAAAGGATGCGGGCGATGTCGCTCTTTCGTTTCTTTTCGCTGGGCTCCACCCGGTAGGCGCGGATGCGGGACAGGCAGGCTTCATAGTCCCGCAGCAGGGCAGAGATCTGCGCTAAAATTTCCCCGTCGAGATGTTCCTTCCAATCGGGCTGCTGGGCAAAGGTGAAGATCTCGTGATCCCTGGCGGGCCTGGTTCTGGCGGCCGGCGTGTGCTTTTTCAGCTGAAGCGCCAAATAGGGCAGGCGCTCCAGATTGGAGTCTACCTTGTCCCAGTCGATTTTTTTGAAAAAGGCTTTGATGCGCTGCTGGTGGGTCTCCTCATACCAGGCCCGGCGTGTCTCCTCAGCGTCATCCACCAGATTTTTATACTGGAGAAAAGGCGTCCGCCGCACCCGCCGCGTTTTCAGATACTCATCCAGATCCGGGCGGATGCCGCTCTTGGCCGAGTCGATCTCCAGCCCGGTCAGAATGGCCAGCACTTCGGTCTCGTCCTGAAGGCGTTTGCGCTCCTCTGCGTCTGAGTTTTCGTTGTAGGCGATGATGCTGCGATCCAGAGCGGCGTTGCAGATCTGCCCCACCCGGGAGGAGAAGGTACCGCGCACCACCTCAAACCGAGCTTCCCAATCCTCTGCGCTGCGGATCAGGGGTGTTGCGGATGGGATCATCAGCAGCGGGATGTTGGCCTCGTTGGAAAGCGCGTCGTCCGCGATACCGCGCGATGCCTCGTAGTTTCGGCGGACGCACTCGTTCAAAATGGGGTCGGCGATGGTCTTGACCATATCCCCGTCATAGTCCGCGCCGCCCAGCCGCTCCGCCGCCAGCATGGTGGAGTCCACCATGACCAGATCGGTGAGATGCCGGAAATAGAAATGCCGCATCTGCCGCTTTTCTTTCTTGGCATCGTAGGAGGAGAGCTGCAGTTCCTCATTTCTCGCAATATGGGGATTGCGCAGCAGGGTGCAGGTGTCTCCGTGCTGATAGGCCGCACCGGGAGCGTAGAAGGCGCTGGTTTTGAAGCGTAAACTTTTGGTCACATCATAAAAAGCCTTGTTCCGCTTCTTCTGTGGAAGCGTCTCCAGCAGATAGCTTAAAAAATCCATCAGATCGCCGGAGAGATAGCGGTTGTCCCCGGCTACGATCAGCCGCCCCAGCGAGTAGTTCTTCAAAATCTGTTTTGCCCTGCCGGCCAGCTCCTGCTGGTAGATCGGTTCGCCGATCATGCGCGGATTTTTGCGCAGGATCTCTCCCAGCAGATGCTCCCGGTTTTTGCGAAAGGGCAGAATGCCCCAGCGGTTCATCCGCTGCAGAAAGTATTCCTGCTGGAAGGTCTTGTTGGCGCAAAAATTGTAGTAGGCTACCTCGGTCTGCTTGGTGAGCCAGTTCCGCTCGTCCTCCTCCGGACTGTGATCCCAGCCGTCGGGCAGATTCCGGGGACGGAACTCCTCCTCCCGGATGGATACCGTGTTCAAAAACTGGTAGTTCAGTTCGGTGTGGGTCTCCGGTTTCACCTTGCTCACATTGGTGATGTACAAAGCGTGGCGGTAGCGCCGAAACGCGTCCCAATAGTCCGCCCAGGTCATCCCGCTGTCCTTCAGCCAGCCAAACCCCTTGAACATACTCTTGGTGAGAATGATGTCCACGTCCTTGACATGGTGCTCCTGCCCCCAGCTGTCCCGGATCACGGTCTGGCCGCACAGGTCCAGGATCTCCTGGAAGTCCACCTGATGCACCATCCCTTTGATGTAGGGCAGACGGATCTGAAAGGAAGTGTGGACGACAGCGCCGCAGAGCGCCCGGTCGATGACCTTGGCGTACTGCTTGGAGATGAGTCCTTCTCCGTCAAAGCAGGTGATGGGAATGTCCATCCGGCGCTCCACCCGGTGATACTTCCGGGTGCTGTTCTGGGTGCCGTCGTCTTCCACCGTGACGACCGGGACGCCCCTGGTCATCACCACCGGGTTATCCACCACGATGACGCGGTGGGGCTTGTCGATGTCGATCCCGTCCAGCCGTGTACCGCTGGAAAGCATCAGGCCGTTGTAGGCGTAGAGCTTGCTGAGCTGACAGTCGCCGATGGTCATGTCCATCTGGATGCGGCGGCGCACCTGGTCGTACACATCCTCCCGGAGAAAGGACAGCTTGCTCTGGCGGCTCATGCTGCCCGAGCGCTCGAAGGCGAGATAGCGGTGCATCCCCGATCCCAGATCCAGGCACACGCCCTCGGGGCGGAACATATCCCGGGCCTTCTCCTGACGGATCTGCTGGCGGGGCAGTGTGCTGCTGCGGTCAAAGATCCCGGAGAAGTCCATGTAAAAAATCACATCGGATAATCCTTCGATGGGCCGGTCGTCTGTCGGCTCGGAAAAGTCATCTCCCTGCACGACGCACATGATCTGAAAGAACAGCGCGTTGCCGTCCTGCTCATGAAGGGCGGAAACCCGCTTGCACTTTTCCGTCGCCGCCCGGTCAAGGGCAAAGTGCCACTGTTCGTTTTCCTGCGCGGCATAACTCATCACCGCCCGGGCGGACAGTTCAAAAATACGGTATTTGCTCTGGCCCATCTTCTCACCTCCGGATGGTCTCATTCTATCACAGAGAAGTGAAAAAAGAAATATAGACACTGCTCCCACAAATTTTGCGGGAGCGTTTTATTTTGTGTGAGAAAGGAGGATGGAAGCAATGAACACTTGAAGCTGTGTCGCTCTGCCGCTGCTCCACGCGGCGGCGCGCAAAGAGAAATCAGTTCCGCAGAGATGAAAAAGAAAGGTGGTGCAAAATGAAGTTTCAACAGTGGCCCAAACGCGATCCCCGCAAAAACTATTTTCTGGTTCCCAACGAAGTGTTTCACATCGGTCTCAATCACCCGGAGATCTCGATCTACTGCTACCTGCTGAGCATCGAGAACAGAAAAACCTATCAGTGCTGGCCCAGCTACAAGACCATCGGCAAAGCGCTGGGCATGTGCGAAAACACGGTCAGCAAATATGTGCGCAGCCTGGAGGAGAAAGGTCTCATCCACACCGAGCCGACCATGATACGAAGCAAGGACGGCAGGCCGCTCAATGGAAACCTGCTCTACACCATCTGCCCCATCCAGGCGGCGGTGGAATCGTTCTATGAGCGGCAGTTGCGGCAGCTGGAGGAGGATGCCGCCCGTCAGAGGGCGGCGGAGCGTCTGGCGGAATCCGCCCGCAGAAGCCCCCAGAACGCCCTGTGTGCGCCTTTGGGGGAGCCTGCGGGGCTGGATACCCCCTCGGGCGTGGAGAGCGGATTTGGGCCGCTTTCGGGGGCTTTTCCAGAGTTGCCGCCTGAATCGCTTCCGGGGGTGGAGGAAAAAGCGGGGACGAAGGAAAAAGCAGGATAAAACCCTGGCGCCGCAAGCGCCGCCCGGTCGGCCACTTCTGCCCGCAGTGCGGGCAGTTTCGGGGGTGCGAAAGCTGGCGTCTTTGACGGACAGAAAAAGGGCCGCTGGCGTCAGCTTTCCCACAAAGCCCTGTGTTGCAGGCTTTTTGCCGATGTCTGTTTGGATGAAAGGAGGATTTTTATGGGTAACGAAACAAAAGAGCGGCTCCCGCTGCGGATGAAGCCGGAGACCAGTCGCAGGCTGGAGCAGTGGTACGCCGCGGACAACTGCCGGAGCAAAAACGAGTTCGTGGAAAAGGCCGTCAACTTTTATGTGGACTATCTGGAGATGCAGGATGCGCAGTCTCTGCTGCCCACGGCGCTCCTGGCCGTGCTGGACGGCAGGCTGGGCCGGCTGGAGGATCTCATCGCCAGGCGGGAGTACACCCGGGAGGTGGAACTGGATATGGTCATCGGGATCATTGCGGATGCGATGGAGATTGACCGGGACGATCTGAAACGCAGACGTGCAGAGAGCGTCCACAACGTGAAAGCCACCAACGGTCTTATCTCGCTGGAGAAGCGGGCGCGCGCCGCCGAGGAGCCGAACTGGGATGGTGACCCATGGCAAGACTGATCTTGAAAAGCCCCTATATCAAAAGCACCGGCGGCGCGGCCGGGTACCTTCGCTACATCGCAACCCGGGAGCGGGTAGAAATTCTTCCGGATGACCGCCCGCCCACCCGCAAGCAGGAGCAGCTTATCGCCAAGCTGGTGAAGGACTTCCCGGACACCAAGACCCTCTATGAGTATGCGAGCTACCAGGCCAAGCCCACCAAGGCGGCGGCCTCTGCCTTCCTCACCCTGGCGCTGGAATCCAACTGGGACGCGCTCCGTCAGTCGGAGCAGTATCTGAAGTATATCGCCACCCGGCCCCGGGCGGAGCGGCTGGGTTCCCACGGTCTGTTCGGGGACAGCGACGGCGTGTCGCTGGAAAAAGCGATGGAGGAACTGGAGCAGTACACCGGAAATGTGTGGACGCACATCCTCTCCCTCAAGCGGGAGGACGCGGCGCGGCTGGGCTTCGACAACGCCGCGGCGTGGAGAAATCTCATCCGCGCCCACCGCAACGAGATCGCGGCGGCGATGAAAATACCGCCCGCAGACTTCCGCTGGTACGCAGCCTTCCACGACGAGGGGGAGCATCCGCACGTCCACATGATGGCCTGGTCGGCCAAACCTGGACAAGCCTATCTCACCAAAGAGGGCATCCGACAGATCAAGTCCAGGCTGACCAACGACATCTTCCGGGACGAGATGCTCCACCTCTACGAGCAGAAGTCGGCGTCCCGGGACGAACTGGTGCGGCAGGCGCGGCGGGCCATGCTGGAGCTGGTGCAGGCGATGCAGGGCGGTCTGTGCGACCACCCGGAGGCCGAGCGGCTCATGCAGGAGCTGGCAATGCAGCTGGGGACGGTCAAGGGCAAGAAGTCCTACGGCTACCTTCCCAAGCGGCTCAAAGGGCTGGTGGACGAGATCGTGGATCAGATGGAGCGGCTTCCCATCGTGCGCCAGTGCTATGATCAGTGGCTCCTGCTCCAGGGAAAGGTGGATGGCTACTACCACGACACGCCCCGGGAACGGCTCCCGTTCTCCAAAGAAAAGGAGTTCCGGCAGATCAAAAACGCCGTCATCCGGGAAGCGGAGCGGCTGCGGCTGGGACAAGTCACCTTCGAGGACCGGGACATGGGCCGGCGGGACGAGCCGGAGCAGTTCCAAAATGCGTCCTATGCGTACTGGACGTTGCAGGAGGTCATCCGGAATGAAGAACTGACGCTGGAGGAACGGAGCGGCGCGGTATCGGAACTGGAGATGCTGGCGAAAGGCGGCGACCGCTACTCCCAATACCTGCTGGGCAAGCTCTGGCGGGACGGCCCTCTGCTGATCCCCGATGGGGTGAACGCCCGGTATTGGTTCGAGCAGGCCGCCCGGCAGGGGCATCTGGCGGCGCAGTACGCGCTCGCCAAACTGTACCTCTCAGATGATCTGGAGGTGCGGGACACCGCGCGGGGCATAGACTGGCTGCGCACCGCTGCGGAAGGCGGAAACCGCTGTGCCATGTACCGCCTGGGCAAAGAGCTGCTCAAGGGACAGAACACGAAACAGGATGCGGCGGGCGCGGTGAAGTGGTTCACCCGCTCCGCCGAGAGCGGGAACCCCTACGCCCAGTACCTGCTGGGTAAGCTGTACCTCACGGGAAAGGAAGTGCCCCGGGATGAGGAGCAGGCCACTCTCTGGCTGACCCGGTCGGCGGAGCAGGGGAACGAATACGCCCGGTACCTTCTGGATCACAGGGAGGAACAGCGCCCGCCCGATGTGATGCTGGCGGTGACACGGCTGCTCTACCACATGAGCCGGGTGTTCCAGGACAACTCCCTGCCCGAGTCCCGCCCCGGCGGCATCCAGATCGACCGCAAGCGGCTCAGAAAGCTGCGGGAGAAGAAGATCGCCCAGGGCCACAAGCCGGACGACCATGAGGAACAGTGGCCGCAAATGACCATGTGAGCGGCGCAAGAAATGCGCCTCAAAACAAAGAATAAAATCCCTTCCGCAGGAAGGGTAGAAAGGAATCTGATGAAACGATCCAAGTATAACTCGTTCAACGAGCTTCCCCTGATGCTGACCGTGCAGGATGTGGCCGATGTGCTGGGCATCGGCCTGGCCCACGCCTACGAGGTGGCCCACCGGAAGGACTTCCCCACCATCACTCTGGGCAGCCGCATCATCGTCCCTCGGGATAAGTTCATGGCGTGGATCGAGGAGCAGGCGGCCCAAAAGACGGAAATATTTTAGTAGCTATTTCCGGGATTCTGTGGTATTTGTTTGTGTTGCCATAAGCGCCCGCAGGCGCAATGCATGCGAGCAACCGAGTGAAACGAGGCTCTTAGCGAGTCGCAAAGGAGGGATAACCAATGGCAAAGAAACGAGCAAACGGCGAGGGTAGCATCCGCAGAAAGCCCAACGGCCGCTGGGAGGGCAGATACACCCTGGGGATCGACCCCGCCACCGGCCGTGCCATCCAGAAAAGCGTGTCCGCCAAGACGCGGGCCGAGTGCAAGGAGAAGCTGGACCGGGCCATCCGGGACAACCGGGGCATCCCGATGGACCACAACGAGGATTACACCGTGGCGGAGTGGTGCAGGCTGTGGTTCGAGACCTACAGCAAGCCGGTGATCCGCCCCAACACCGCCAAGAACTACAAGAATATCATCGAGAACCACATCGTGCCGGCCATCGGGATGGTCAAGCTCAAGCGGCTCACCGCCATCCAGATCCAGCAGATGTACAACAATTCCAAGGCCAAGGGGCGGGTACAGCGGTTTGATACGCAGGCCAACGCGGCCCTGTCCGGCAGTACGGTGCGCCGCATCCACATGGTGCTCTCCTCGGCGCTCAAGCAGGCGGTCAAGGAGCGGATTATCCCCTACAACCCCTGCGACAACTGCCGCATCCCGCGCAAAGAGCATCGGGAGATGACCATCATCCCGCCGGAGAAGCTGGGGGTGTATCTCCGCGAGGCGGAGAAGTACGGCGTCCTGCCCATGTTCTTCCTGGAGCTGTCCAGCGGGCTGCGGCGAGGGGAGCTGCTGGCGCTCCTGTGGGATGACCTGAACGTGAAGGATCGCATCCTCTCGGTGAGCAAGCAGGTCACCCGCATCGACGGGGAGCTGGTGGTGACCGAGCCGAAGACCAAGAACTCCATCCGCAGGGTGGCGCTGTCCCAGCAGGCAGTGGACATCCTGGTGCGGGAGCACGAACAGCACCCCGACAACCCCATCCTGTTCCCGTCGCCCCGTACCGGAGGCTACTGGAGCCCGGACGCGGTGTCCAGGATCAACCGCAAGCTGCTGGAAATGGCCGGCATCGAGGAACACGTGCGCTTCCACGATCTCAGGCACACCTTCGCCACCATGGCCCTCTCCAGCGGCGTGGACGCGAAGACCCTGTCCAGCATGCTGGGCCACTTCAGCGCCGGGTTCACCCTCGACACCTATACGCACATCACCAACGAGATGCAGAGGGGCGCGGCGGAGAAGATCGGCGGCTTCATGGAAACGGTCACGGCCAAGCCGGAGCCCGAGCCGCCCGACCCGCCGGAGGAGAGCCGGTGCAAGGTAATCCCTTTCGAGAGAGTGGGGTAAAGGAGCTCTATATAAACAGACAGAGTGCATCCCTTGCGGATGCACTCTGTCTGTTCTTCGCGTTTATCATACCTGGTTATCGGATCTGCTTCACCATCAATCCATGGCGATTGCAGTAGCAGTACAGGTATCCTCGGCCTCGGAGGCGAAAACGGCACTCTGCGTTTCCTTCCGGGTACAGCTTGATCATCTGAAACTTTTCGGATGTCACATAGGCCAAAAAGGAAATGTAGTGGGATTTTGTCATGGGATGATGGACGGTGATGAAGTGCTCATCTTCTACCGGCTCAATCTGGATATCGTGGTGTTCATCCGGCGCTTCGGCCTCCAAAGCCGGAAGAGACAAACCGCAACAGCTGATGACCGTATCCCCCAGGGTGTGGATCACGTTGCCGCAGATGGGGCAGACATACAGCTTGGAGCGAAGCAGATTGGCGGATCTGTTTTGATTGATGACAGCATCGCCTTTCATGAGTTCCATGACGGAGACACCCAGGGCGGCGGAAAGCGGCTCGAGGAGCGAGATATCCGGCAGACCCTTGGCGGTCTCCCACTTGGAAATGGTCTTGCTGCTGACATCGATCTTATCTGCAAGTTCTGCCTGCGTCATCTTTTTCTGCTCCCGCAGCTGCTTGATGGTGTTGCCGGTGACATATAAGTTCATGCGTTTGATCTCCTGTACAAAGATTGTATCGAGATTATAACAGGAGGGGTGCGGCTTCACAACCTACGCAGCGTAGACATGCAGCCGGGAGCGGCAGAGAATGCCAGCGGCTTCGCGGAAATGGACACGGTCAAGCCGGAACCGCCTATAACACACGAAAAAGCAAACCTCGCCATATTCAACCAGCAGTTCAATGACAACTGATCAAGTTTGGAGTATGCTTGACCCATCAAATCGTTCCGCCGGGGAGTGACATAAGGAGGTATGATCCATGAATATGAAAGATGCGTTTCGATTCCAGAATAAACTGAAAGCTCTGATGTGTGAGGCCACTGCCATCCTTCAGGACCGGCGCAATATCGTCAAGGTCAAGACCACTCATCTTCGGAGCAAGGTCATGTCCGATACTCAGGATGCCGTAGTGGAGGAAGCTGCTCCCAGTGAGTATGCCGGCCACGCCAACGAGGTAGCCGCCTTCCTCATGTCCCTGCTGGAGGAGCGGGAGAAATTGTGCCGGGCTATCCACGCCGCCAAGAACGCATTGGATTTGGATATGGACAGCGAGGTGGGCCTGAACCGGCAGCGTCAGGAGTTGGCGGAGGTATTCCGCCACATGACTATGCTCCGTAACAGTGAAAAGACCATTGCCGGCGGAGGCTCCGGCTTCCGATTCAACGGCGAGGGAAACCAGGTCTCCTACCGCTGTGATGCCACGCAGGTCACCACCATCGACTTTGACCGGAACAAGATCCGAGGTATGGCCACGGCGCTCAGCAAGAGGGCCGACGAGATCTCCATGTCCCTGGACAAGTGTCTGGTCAACACCGAGGTATCCTATGAGCCGCCCTTTGACATGAATGACAGCTTTGAGGACATCCTCAGCGACTTTATCGAAAAGAGCACGGCCGCATAAATGCCATCACCACACCTTCAGGTGTGGTGGGCGTGGCAGAATGGATAGGCAGTGATGATCGGTTCAGGCGCAGATGAATTATGATGCTGCGCATCCCCCGGCAAAGAATGGACTGCATCTGATGAATGCAACATGAGCTCATAACTCATTGTGAAAGGCTCGTCAGTCGCCTCCATCCTCGTCCACCGAAATACTGCCATTTCTAACACACATCCATTGTCAAAAGCAGGATTCGACCTTACGCTTCTCTGATACTTGCCATAATGGCGTGATATTCTATTTATGAAGTCGCTTGTTCACCCAAGGGCTGCGGCCGTCCAGCAGGATCGCGGCAGGCCTATGGACACAGGCGGATAAGGATCTAAGCGGTTTTGAAATTCTGCCATGCCCACTGTACCTGAAGAAAGTTCCCCATAAAAAGACCTGAGCAGCAGGCGGCTGCCTGCTGCTCCCAAGAAACAATATGAGAAGTGGAGATGATGATCTCGTTCATTGGCACCTGGAGCAAAGCGCTCAGTGCATAGAGGTTATCTACACTGGGAAGGCTCTGGCCCCGTTGCCATTTGTAGATGGCTTGCGGCTCCTCAAATCCGAAATAGTGCTGGAGATCTCGGACTGTCAGGCCGCGATCCTTCCGGAGCCGGCAGATATTTGCCCCGGTAGCCACAGGATCGATGACAGGAAACTGAATCATGGACATATGGATCGCCTCCATTCATCAGGATGATCTCCGCCTCAGCGGAGTACCTTAGCATACCTGATATGTTCTGAAATAGCAAGCGATCTTTGCCATTTGTAATGAGATTGTTATAGAGGAGTCTGCGATTGGAACATCCACGGTGCCGTCCGTATATCAGCCAGCGATTGCTGTGCTGTGCCCTCTGGGGTGCTCATACCAAGACAAAAAGAAGGAGGTGATCAGCTGTGACGCAGTTGGTTCCATTGGACAAACGCAGTAAGAAAGCCTGGCGGGAATACCACGCGAAACAGCGTGGCTCCTGGCACGGGGTCAACCCAATCACCCGAACCGTACAGAGCAGGAAGACTTATGACAGAGCAAGAGTTAAACAAGCGGATCGCCGAGATCTTGGGATCTACTAAAAACGAGCCCGGATGCGGCCGACGTTCCGGCCGCCAATATCGCCGCACCCAGTGTGTCAGGCACTCAGACCATCTTCTGTTTTTGATTCAGCACAGCAGGTATGCACCAAACATGGGGTATATCAAGGGAGACTATGAGGGATCAAGAACATTACTTCATTCCGGACTGCACATTCAGTATATGAAGTCCAGCGATCGTCAACAGTACCTGAAGCGAAGATCCAATCGAAAGGTCCGTAAGTATTTCGGCCTATCGAAGAAGGGCAACCAGTATCGCAAAGTGTTTGAATACTGGTGGACGCTCTATTGAATTTAAGATAGGTCAAAGATTGACTTATAGCCAGAGAAATCCTGCTTCACAACCTACACAGCGTAGACATGCGATCAGGAGTGGCCGACAACGGCACCGATAGAAACGGAGAAAATGCGGAAGTTTCCCCGTTAGGGATGGGTTAGGGATTTGGCGGTTTTATTGGATATCTTCGTTCGTGTGTCCACCGCATTTCTGCTTCCGAAACCACCACAAAACAGCAATCATCAAAACCGCAAAAACTGAACTCAAAACGCAGAAAAACCGCCTAAATAGGCGGTTTTTCTAAGAAAGGTGGTCCGAGTGACAGGATTCGAACCTGCGGCATCCTGCTCCCAAAGCAGGCGCGCTACCAACTGCGCTACACCCGGATATGAAGTTGTGGGGTGGCCTGGGCGGATTCTCCCAAAGAGGTTCTTGGTATTTTTTTGTAGTTGTTTATAGTTGTTATGGCCATTCCCATTCCAAAGCAATTGCTTTTTAACGCTCTTGTTTCCGGTGTTTCCGTGTACTCCGACGCTGGCTGTGGTCTTACATGTGGTCAAAGAGCCCTTCTTGACCAGGTGCGCATAACTGCCGTAGCCTGTTCAGAAGGACTCTTTTCCATGTTCGGGGTTTGGGGTATTTTACCTCTGCGAAGTCTGATGGGCAAGTTTCGTATATCGGGCATATCAAATTTTATTATGCAATAGACAAAGAATAACCCGCTGAATGTAACATCCACTTAAGGGAATGAGAAACATTTTCTCCTATTTCAATTACATTATCTGGTATAGTAATGCTAGACAACCTTTTGCAGCAATAGAATGTCGAATCTCCTATGGATACGATACTTTCTGGTATCACGATGTGTGTCAAATTGATACAGAATTCAAACGCACAATTTCCGATAGATGTTACGCTTTGGGGGATTGTAACACTGACCAGTCTTCAAATGCCTTCTCACCTATGGTTGCTACTCCGTCAGGGATTACCACATCAGTTCCATGGCCGTTATCCTTAATACTTTACCAGTTTCCCTTCAGGAATAACAGTTGTCACCTCCCTTAATGCTGCAGTGATAGTTCTATCTGCAACTGCTCCACTGATACTCGAACTTATTTCCAACAGCCATCCTCTGTATCACAGCCCCGGAGAAGTGGAGCGTCGCTCTCCCAGCAAGCGAACCCGATATCGTCAAACTGGGTATCGTCCGGGTCAACGATGTGCCGCAGATCAAGCCAACGCTCCAGGGGGCTGGGGCTGGAGTGGGCAGAAAAAGTCCAACACAATAGTGGAGTAGGGACAGACCCCAATATAGCCGGTGACAGCCAGTAGACCAGCACCGGGGGCGTAGTCCACGCCGGTCCAGGTGAACACTTCCGTGGCTTTCTGCCCCTCCTTTGGGCGGACACAGGCAAGGACATAGTGCATCTTCTATCCGCTCTCTACCTCCAGGACGTTGTACGTATACAGTTTTGTGCGGAAGATTAGATAGTGCTTTCCGCTGCGGTGGCGAAACAGGAAGCAGAATTCATCATCCGTGTCCAGATTACGCCAAGCATACCGTACCTTGCCATCATTGTCCAGCAATTCACTTTCGCTGCCGAGAGATACAGATCGCCGTTATAGATGTAGGCTTTGGAGCAGATGGAATATCCATCCGTCAGCGGAAACTGCTCGTCTTGCTGAGGAAATCGGTTCTCCGGCGCAAACATGGCATCATACTGCGCCCACCAGTCCCGATAGCGTTTTTCATGGGCGATGTTTTCAGTGTTCATTGAGATACCTCGCCAATTTCTTCTCCAGCAGGTCTGTCATATCATTGCAGAGGCGCTTTACTTTGTCCTGCTCATGGATGTAGTACCAAATGGTTTCCTCTCCGGGGCGGAGCAGGAGCTGGTCGCCGTCTGCTTCTTTCCAGAACTCGCCCAGTACACAATACCGCTCTCCATGGATGGTCAGAGTAAACATCCCGGAAAGGGAAAGGATCACGCCTGTGGATGCCAGCGGTCAGCAGGAAGAACTCTCGCACCTGGGACAGGAGTGTGAAGTCCAGCACGCTTTCTTAATTCCCAATCTGCTCCTCCGTGGCGGCGGGTTGGATCTCATCAGAGGGATCCAGTACCTTTGCCAACGCCTTGGAGAACTTGGGGTATTCGCCAAACAACTCCGGGCTGTTGGGCTTGAATTCCTTTTGCTTTTCCCGCTGTACTCGCTCCTGCTCTTTGCAGAAAGCCTCCAGCTCGGCCAGATACCGCTCCTGGTAGAGATTGCTGGCCTCAAATGCTGTGCCGCTCTTTTCCAGAATGGCGATGGCTCCCTTTTGGCTGGTAAGCACCGGGACCCACGGGAAGTCATGCCGGCAGGGTTTCAGTTTCAGGAATTCACCTCGATTGAGCAAGGTTTCCAGTTCGGACTCATGCTCGTTCTACCAGCTCCGCCAAGTTTCGGGAGTTTCCCGCCCCTCGACTAAGTCCAGGAGTTTTACTGTTAATACTTCACTATCCATAAGGTCACTTCTCCGTTTCAGAGGTCGCAGGAATAGAGGCTCATGGCCCCGTAATCGGTGTGCAGGACAAGTCCGCTCTTGGTAAAGGCAAAATTCACCTGCCGCACCACAAAGGGGTCATCAATGGTGGCCAGCGGCTGGCCGCTGCTGGTATCCCACAGCTCTATGGGGGAGCTGCCACGATCCTGCTGAACGGCCATCAGGCTGCCCCTTGTCCGCACAATACATGTGTCTGAAAAACTCAGCCCATGCCGGACAGGGAAGGGGAGGGGAGGGGGCGTTTCCTCTCCGGTCTGGGTCATATAGAACTTGCCGCCCACCGAGAAGCACTGGTCATCCGGGGAGAAGAAGGGATGCCAGCCCTCATTGGGGATCACTACTTTTTGGGCGGATTTCAGATCGACCAGCACATACTCACCCTCAGTGACGCGGTAGGCCGCTTTGCTCTGCCGGGGAGAGAGCATCCCGAAGCAGTAATAGGCAAAATTCGAATTCTTAGACTTCTTGCATTTTACCGTTTCCCGCCACACCTCTGTGTTGCTGCCAAAGTCAAAGACGACGATCTCCTCGCCTGTGTACCACAGGGCCAGGTCGCCGCTGGCATCCAGCATGGTTTTCATGCTGTTTTTCTTGTTGGCAAAGGGTGTGATTTCATGGGTGCGGAGAGAGAACTGCTCCAAAAGATAGCTGTTGTTCAGCAGCAGGGTATCATTGGGGCAGAGGACCTGCTCATAGGTCATCCGCTTGGCACCCAGAGAGACCGTTTCAAGGATCTCCCCGCTGCCATCGAAGTGATAGAGGGTCTCATCCTCAAAATCTCCGACCACCCTCGTCAGAAAGAAGTCATCCTGTGTGAGGGCGGTAGCCAGCGGCATGAAGCCGTTGCTGTCCTTGCCGACAAACCGATGGCACCGCGCTTCTCCAACAACGGCGTCAGGATTCTGATAGAAAAATCCTTTCCGCATCTGGCCCATCATGGCGCTGGCCGCCTTGCTCTTGACCTGGAAGGCGGAGTCGCATAGGATCTCCTTGACCTTCCCGCCATTCAAGCAAGTTCGGATGGTATGTCCGTCAATTTCGATCCGCCACTGCTTATTTGTGACGGGGTTGAGGAAGGTTCTTTCCATTGGCGCAGACACCTCCTTCTCAATCAAAATCCATCCAGACCAGGTGTTTCCCGCAGTGGAGGCACTGGAACAGATAGCGTTGCAGATGCCCGCCATTGACGGATTCCTGAATCATTTCCTTCTGCTCATCGTCCCACATGGGATCGTCCAGCACATCCTCCAGCACACCCAGCGCCCGCAGTTCTCTGGCACCCACATGGCCAAGATAGGCGCAGTAGTCGCCGCAGTGGGCGCGCCAGTATTCCTGCTGCCAGCCACAGTAGCCAGGAGTTCGGTGGATGAGCTCGTCCAGCTTCTCCGGATCGTTTACGCCATCATCCAGTGCGAAATCGTCCTGAAAGCTACCGTCATATTTTCGGGCCGCCTCGCCGCTGGAAATACACTCCGGGCACAGATACTTAATATCCTCCACAGCGTAAAAGGGGCCTGTATAGAAAATATGGGTCGTCTTGCCGCAGCAGTCGCAGGCAACGCCATCCGCGGACTCCTCAAAAGCGCCGGTTTCCAGAGGGTTGGGGTGATACCGGAAGGTGGGCAGACCCAGCTGGGCCTGCCGCTCCTTCTCTTTCTGCTTTTCCTCCGGCGTTTTGGGATTGGGGAGAGCATAATGATTGCCCCATCTTTCTGCATAGTCCTTCAGCGTGCCCAGCCGCTTGAGTGTCTTTTTATCGGAACGATTTCCGATTTGGCAGAGCAGTTCGTAGGCATCCTTCTTAAAGTCCAGCAGATCATACACATCCACCAGCACTTCCTTGGCCTGCTTGTCTTCCGACAGCTCCAGTTTCTCCTTAAAAGTATAGAGAGCGCGGACACTGTCCGGATTTCCTTTTGTCTCCCGAAACTGTTTTTGGAGTTCAATATATCGCTTCCGATATTCGTTCATGGTCACAATCTCCCATCAATCCCACCAGAAATACCAGACGGTGGACTGCCGCAGCGCATCCGCCAAAGCACCTACGGTGGCGTCCTCCGGCCCTTGATCGATCACATCGGGACAGAAGCCGTACAGCTCCACTGCCGCATCCATGGCTTTCTCCTCAGGAACAGGGGAGGGAAGGGCAAATTCCAATTCGTCATGGGTTATGGCGGCGGGCACCGCGCCATACTGCTCGAACCAGTATTTGGCCGCAGCCATCAGCTCTGGTGTGTCGGGGCAGTCATTCCAGTTTCCGAAGGGCAGGTAGGCGAAGATCTCCCAGGGATTCTTCACCGGGATCTTGGCCAGAATAAGGGGATAGGTCATATCGTTGTCAGAATTCCAGTAGCAGGAGAAACGGTCATTATCATGGCCGCCCTCCATCTCGCCCAGGATCTCCTCATCCCAGTCCATATCGTCATCCTCGGCTTCTTCCTTGCGCTGGACGGTCAATTTCTCCATAACCGCCTTTCCGTCCTTAATGGGGGCGGAGAGCATCTTCTTCCGGTATTCGGCCACCTTGTCCGGGTCAAAGGCATAGTCATCCTCTCCATCGCTGTCCGGGTCGGAATTCATAATCAGGCACTCCCACAGGATTTCATCGTCCGCCTTGATGAGCACCGGCACAAAGCCTTCCTGGGCGCTGTCCCGCTTGGCATAGCTGTAAGCTGCCATGATGGGGTCATCGTCCTTCATAGTGGGGAAATAGGTGCATTCACAGTCCAGATACTCCATCAAAGCCTTGGCCAGTTCAGAAGGCTCCAACGTGTCCTCGTCGAAGTCCTGTCCCTGCCAGTTGGCAAAGCGTTCTTCGATCACCTCTGCCATGGCCTGATAGTAGTCCTCGTCAAAGGGGATAAACAGATAGGCTTCATCCTGGAACTCGCCGGAGTGATACTGCTCTGAGCCGAAATATTCCAAGGCATAGTTATCAATGTCACTGGGGAAGTATGGGCTGTCCGGCTCTCCATAGTAGTAGGAGGCAAACGCCCGGCCCTTTTGATTGAATAGAGAGCCAACCAGCTGCCCATCCAGCTCGTCCCGGAGAAAGGCCCGCAGGTCCACACTGGCAGGATCAACCTTGATTTTCTGTACCACCTCGCTGTATTCTGTGAGGAATTCTTCGCCCATCAGGTCATGCTCCATGCACCAGCGCAGGTAAATGGCCATGTGGTTATAGGCGGTGATCTCATCCACCGGCAGTTCCTTTTCCTGAATGGATTCCAGGTGCCAGTCCGCATCGTCCATTTCCACCACATAGTCGTCCTCATCATCCCCGCTGCAAAGGGGGCCTCTGGTGATGACATCCTGACGATCAGGCTCCACTACAAAGCTGACGCCGTCCATTTTGCCCAGCAGGGCTTCCGCATCATGGGTCAGTTTATATTCCAGCTCGTCTCGGTAGAGGGGGACCACCTGATAAAAGTTGACCTCCTCGCCGCCCGGCAGGATGCAGACTTCGCTGCCATCTTCCGTGTCCTGAGGACCGGTCAGAATGGCGGCGCAGAGCTTTGTATTTTCCGCAAAGTCCTCCTCATTGTCCATGGTGTGGCCGAAGCCCAGCCAGGTATCGCTGGCAATGGGCAGGCGGGCCAGGGTTTTCAGCAGACGGATGGGCCAGTACCACCGCTCATTCTGCAGATCCTCATGCTCCAGCTTCCAGTCCTTCGGCAGAGCGATGGCCAGCTCCGCCCGCTCCAATTTATATTCGGCCAGTTCCTCCGGTACATTCATCCGGTGGGTAGCCATGCCCATCGTAACCAGCGTGTAGTAGTCCCTTTCCTCCGAAGGCGGAACAACGCAGATGTCCACATGGATGTCCGGGGAGACTAGCTCGTGGAACACATTCTCGAATTTGCCGAAATACTGCTGGATGTGCCCCTCGACGCCTTCCATCTCCTCCTCAGTGTAGACCTCGGGAACACCGAATTCCTCATCCTGGGACTCTCTGTCCTCATCGCCGCCATCCGGGTTGCCATCCGATGACGCCCAGGAGATTTTCAGGGTCATCTGTTCCTCCGGCAGTCCGACACCAGGGCTGCGGGTGATGGTGTGCTTATCATCCTCCGCAAAACCGATGGTCTCTCCGTCATGAAGTTCCACATCATTCTCCAGCACATAGGACACAAGGCTGGCCAGGAAGTCCCGGAGACTGTTCGGGTCGGCATCGACGCCCAACACCTCTATCTCGTCTTTGCCGAACACATCCATGCCGTAGGTGTAGCCATTCATGCCATGCTCATCCCGCCAGAGACCAAACCAGATCCAGTTGAAGATGGGCAGTTCGTCCTCCCGCATCATGTCGGCAAAGCCCTCATAGAACCGGGGTTCAAACACCACACCGCTGGTGTAGATGCCGGTGGCATATTTCTGGCGGCAGCAGGCGGCCACCATCTTGGTGAACAGCTTACCCTTTTCCAGCAGATCCTCCTCTTTGCCCAGCACTGCTACCATCAGGTGGGCGCTGTGCTCCTTGGCAACCTTGACCGCATCCTTCCACATATAGTTGTTTTCCGCGTTGGCCTCGGCCTCGCCGCCGGGGATGGGATAGCTATTCAGGCTGACGGCGGCGAGTATATCGCCTACTTCAAAGACCAGCGCGTCGTCGTCCTTCTCCTCGCTGGCGTCGTATTCCTCCACGGCGACGTCCCACTTTTCCTTCATGTCCCGGATGAACTGCTCTTTGTCCCATTCTCCCTTGGACAGCAGCACAAAGCCAGTGAAGACGTCTGTGTGATCCGTGTCACTCTCGCCCTCATCTGCCGGGTCCAGCTCGCTGACTCGCTCCTCGTCATCCGACTCTTCCACGGGCGGCGTTTTCAGGTTTACTGTGCCTGCCTCCCGGCGGAAGGTATGGAAAGTGGCCCAGGGGAGGTCGCTGTCCTCGAAGAACTTCTTTGCCATCTGGAGCGCCGTACGGATGTCCCAGGCGATGAAGTCTACATAGCCGCAAAAGAGGCCGGTGGCTCCGCCGGTGAGGGTGAGCACCTCCGGGCCGTCACCGGTGGTGAACAATTCTTCCAGCTTGTCCCGGAAGTCAAAGATCTTCTCCGTTCCTTCCTCCTCCCGCAAGGTATCCAGGGGATAGCAGAAGAAGCCCGCTACCGCTCCGTCGGCATGAAGAGCGTCCATGAAGTCATTGTCGGCATTCAGATAGCCGTTGATCAGGGGCGCACAGCAAGTGGAGCCCACTATGGTATCCAGCCGCCAGTCGGCGTCCGGGTCTTCATTGGGTTTCATTTCGTAGCCAAGGTAGCTCTCCAGATAGGATTCCGGGGCGGTGGAGAGTTCCAGACCCCGCTCCTTCAGCTTGTCCGGCAGTTGGGACATGGAGATGGAGGGCTCTGCCTTGGGCTCCTCCAGCACATCGAAATCGTCAATGTACCGCATGTGGGAGATCTCGCCCAGCACTTGGTCGGTGAGGGTGGTGAGCATCCACCAGACTCGGCCTTCCGCCTCCCGGAGCATGGGCAGAAGCTTTTCGCAGTAGGCGGAAATGGCAAAGCTGTTTTCGCCCTGTTCCTCCAACCAGATCTGCACATCCTCCCCTGAAACCTCATAGCCATCATCAGTCCGAAGACCGATGTTCTGGATGGACTGACGGCCCACCAGGATGTTCCAGTGCTCCAGCACCTCCTTGGGGGCGTGCTTCTGGAAGTAGATCAGCTCAAACAGCTTGACCTTGTCACCCTCCGGGGTGAGGATCAGCTCGTACTTCTCGCCGTTGAAGCCCATCTCGAAAGAGATTTCATCAAAAACCAGATTCAACGTTTCCTGCATTTGGGCCACGAGTTCTGCGCCGCGGGTGTGATCTTTGTCCTCGTCCATCATCTGGCGCAATTCTGCTTCCATCTCGGCAAAGGTTTCACACCAGTCCTTTGTCCTTTCCCGGAAGCACTCCGAGAACTGTGGCAGAGAAATCCCCTTCTTGCACCAGTCGATCAGCTGCATGGTATCCTCGTCACCAGGGCGGGCCTCCAATGCCTTTTCAAAATACCGCAGGGCACGTCCCTCCTGATCCAGGTAAAAGTAAGCGTAACCCATGCGGAAGTTCCAGCAGTGGTCGCCCTCAAAGTATTCCTCATGGGGCTTGAGAAGAGAGATGGCCTTTTTGAGCATATCTCTGCCGCCTGCTTTGTATGGATCTGCCAGATTGTTATAGGCCCGGGCCAGCTCACTGTCCATCTCCGGGGTGCATTCCTGGGCAGGGATGGCCTCCAGCGCATCAAGGATCTTCTGGTACTCGTTGTTTTCATTCCACTTCTGGCACTGCTCCAAAATGTCCATATCCGATTCCTCCTCGTCCTCATCCGGTTTCCAGTCTTTGATCTGCTGGAACACGCCATTTTCATCTCGCTCAAAGACGCAGGGGGCGGGCGTATGCAGCAGCGGGATAATGTCGGGGTCGTCGTTGCAGATGGTGTTGAGGCCGTAGATTCCAGCGTTGTTTGGGTCGTCCATGTACTCGTCGCTCTCGTCACCGGCGGTGAAGCGCCAGCCGCTGTCCCAGTCGCCGTCCGGCTCCTCCCGGTAGCAGTATCCGACTTTGCAGCCCTCCACCGTGATGCGGTTGGTGGCGATACAACCATTGGCTTCCTCCCAGTCTGGGAGCAGAATCTTCATGTCCTCTGCTTTCACATGGAAGCTGCGGTTGCGGCCGGCGGCCTCGTACAGCTCCTTCCGCAGCGCCTCTACATCCCAAGCCATCTCTTGGATTTCCTCGTCGTCCATCATTTCATGGAGGTCATAGGACAGGGGATCATGGGCAAAATCCGCCAGGGCCTTGTTCATGGCGTCGTGTTCCTCTGGCGTGGCGGTGATGCGGATGCGGCGGGAGGGGGTGTTGTACTCGTCCAGATCCTGGAGGTTCACACTGCCGCTGACACTGCACTCCAGCAGGATGGCGGCCAGGTCGGTGACCACATCAATGGCGAAGTGAAAGTCCATCTCCACGCCATTGGAGTGGGTGAACTCCAGATACTCCACAGTTTGGTGGAAGTCCCAGTTTTGTTTGTCCAGTCCGATCTTGGTAAAAATCTCGCTGAGGGGGATTTCTTCTTTCTTTTGGTCTTCCAAAAACGCCACAAGGTTCAGACTGTCATCCGAGCCTCCAATAAAATTGCCCCAGTATTTTTTGGTATACATCTGTCACGCCTCCTTTTATTCCGGCCAATCGCTCATGGCCGGGGTCCACTTCGTATAGGAGGCCGCCGGTTCTCCCTCCGGTGCGCCCTCCCAAAAGAGCTTGATATACTCCATCCTGATACCACTCCTTGAGATTTCATGAACCAAGCTGTCCCGCATTTACTGGGTGGAAGATCCTGCGGCCTGCCAGCACCTCCTCCAGCTTTTTGGCCAGCGCCTCCACAATGGCGTGGCAGGGATTTTCGTAGCCAACGATCTCCAGCTTTTGCAGCTCGACGCAGTGGAGCGTTCCATAGAAGCCCAGCATGAAGTCCGTCAATTCAGCAATCATCTGGTAGCCTTCCATGTTGCTCACATCCGTCTGACCTTCTTTTGCGGTCATCAGCCCAATGATCCCCACCGCCACGGTAAAGGCACCGCAGCAGGAATGCTCGGTCTGCATCCCAAGGCCCATGACGGAGAACATTTTCCGGGTCTCCTCGGACAAATTCAGATGGTAATATTCATTGCAGGCCATGAACATGGCCTCAGCGCAGGTCAGTTCCGTGCCGATGTGGTAGTGGTTGACCAGTTCATAGAGTTTCATTGTTGCCATACTGTACTCCAATCGCAAAGCATTTCGTTCTCTGTCACCCGGCGTAGCTCGTCCCGCACCTCCATCAGCGCAAAGCCCAGCAGGTTTTGTCCACGCCACTTCGTGGGGTCCTGAGCCTCCGGGGAGCTGGCCGCGAGGCGGATGCCCCAGATGTTGTCATAGGGGCTGGCCTCCACCAGTACGCTGTCCCCGGTGGAAAGGAGAAACTCCCGCAGTTCGCGGTTCTGGCTGAATTTGTGCCAGTTGCCAAGCAGCACAATGGCGTACTTGAACTTGTCCCATACCTTCTGCTCAAAGCCCCGCACCTTGCGGCCCAGGGCCTTGATCTGCTTTTGGTCGCTGCATTTCAAAATCTGGTCCCGGATCTCTTTGTCGCCGAACAGTTCGGCCTTAGCAGCCATCATATACTGCTCCATGCAGAGGTAGGAGTCAGCCGTCGTATAGAAGTCCTCCATCCACCACTGGCTGAGGCAGCTTTTTGTCAGCTGGCCGTCCTCGGATGGCTGATGGCCCCAGAACAGGCACAGCTCTCGCGTTCTCCCCGCAGCAAACTCCTGCTGGAGCCACTGGCGGGTGTACTTGGGCTGGCCCTCCGGCTGCCACGCATCCACCAAGAAGTCACCATGCTCCAGCACCTCGCTGCTGTCCTCGTCATCCCACCAGCCCTTCCAGGTCACTGGCTCGGGAAAGAGAGTGCGGTATTCCGTCCGCTCCTCCGGGGAGAGGGTGTCCAGCCAATCGCCAAATCGGTCTATGTAATCCTCCCCATAGCCCATGCGCCAGCCAATGGAGTATCGCTCGATCTCCCGGTGGGCCAGCCAAGGGGGAGGCATGATTTTCTTATCTTGTAGTGCCATAGGGTTTATCCTTTCCTGTTAGATACTGCCGCAGTTCTTCTTTCACATCCAGTGGAACGCCGTCCAGGGATGTGATCTGTGCCAGTTCCGTTTCAGTCAGATTTTTCAGAAAAATGCAGTATTCATCCGGGTGGCCTCCTACAAACTCCATTTTAGGCCTCCCGATCTGCTTCGGGTTGGTGATCCATAGGCAAGGTTCTTCCGTCGCCCAAAACCGCGTCAGAGTAAGAATTTGGCCATTGTAAACTACTGCCTGGTCCATCCTCACCCCTCCTCAAAAATCACGAAGCTCATCAAACTTCTCAATCAGGGCATCTTTCTGGAGCATATCGCCCGGCAGGGCATCCAGAATACCCCGCAGGGCCATGTAGATTTCATCCCGTTCCTCGGTTTCGATAAAGCCCATCTTGTTGAAGGTCTGGGTATAGGCTGTCACCGCATCCAGCGCCTGGGCCTGGGCGTCCTCGCCCGGTTCAGCGGCCAACTTCATCAGCTGGGAACGGGTCTTGCGGTATTGATTGGCTGCCTTTTTCGCAGCGGCGGCAGGAATATGCTCCGCACCGTCCCAGCCCCGGAAGGGATTGTCCAGGTTTTGCGCCAGCCACTCCGGTTTCCGGGGTTTGGTGAGGCGCAGATCCATGCCCAGCTTGCCTTTCCAGAGCTGCTTTGCCGCTTTTGCCGCCGTCTCCGGCAGGCTGGTCATCCAGAACCAGCGAAGCTCCGGCATCTGCTCCGGGGTGGGGATGTCAGCTGCGCCGAAGCCGAACAGGTCAAAGGTGGAGAGATTCGTCAGTTCCCGGAACCCTCGCACAGCGGAGAAGTTCCCCAGGTTTCCCGGCGCGCCCCAGAGCCTTAGCTCCTTCAGGTGGGGATGAATAGCAGCCAGTCCGGTCAGATCAAAGTCCTTCAGCTGGATGCCATGCAGCCCCCGTAGGTTCGGCAGTTCCGTGTGCGGGCGGTATTCCCCGATAAATTGGAGGGTCAGACCGCCGCCATCTTCGGGGGCATGGATGGTACAGGCGTCCGGCCCCTTGTTCTGGAACAGGAGCAGCTCCGTCACCTCATACAGCCACAGTTCTTCCAGCCCGGTCATATCCAGCATCAGCTTTCTGATGCTGGTGCCCCGCAGATCAAGTATCCTCTGACCGTGGTTCAGCAAAGTCACTTCATTAACAAAGGGGGTTTCCCGCAAAAACTCCAGCAGATCCGGGTGCCACCGCTCGCAGATGAGGGTGGAGAGGCAAGGCAGCGCCTTTAGTTCCAGCGCCGAATCGAATGGTTCGTACTGATCCGTCACCCGATGGCTGCTGACCTTCATCGGGATACCGCCGATCTCCGTTTCCTCGTCGCTCTCCATGGCCTCCTTGAAGGCCCGCCGCCGTTCCTGCGGGATGGCCTGCCACCGGATCTGGAGGTACACATCATAGCCGTCACTCCAGCCGCCGTAGGAGCGGCAGGGCTGGTCGGTGAAGGGCGGAAGTGTGCCCACCAACTTATACTGGGGTGGAACCTCCATCGGCACCCGCAGCAGATGAAGGTCACGGGACCAGTACATGAAGTCCTTGTAGAGTGGGCGGAGATGGGGCAGTTCCTCCGCGGTCAAAGGGGCGTCGCCCACCCAATCCAGAGAGAGGATCACCGCCCAAGACTCTTTGCTCACCGTGTCCGGCGGCGCAATATAGGCCACCTGACAGGCGGTGTAGCGTTTCAGATATTGGTTGTAGACCGTATAGACCTCTCCGGCTTGTGCTCTCATACCTGCGCCTCCCTCTGATACCTTATAGTCCTGTTCGCTGCCAGCCGTCCAGCCGCTCCTGCACCGCGTCGATCATCCAGCCCTCGCCCACACGCTTCATGAGGAAGCGGCGGTCAAAGCCCGTGTTTTTCTCTCTGGTGTAGATGTAGAGCTTGTTCTTGGTGATCTGCTCCGCGTCAAGGAATTCTTCCCCGCTGTATGTACCCTGGGCACTGCATGAGAGGCCCAGAGGCCGATAGCCCGGACGGGGCTTTTCGCTCACATACTTTTCCCAGATCGCCAGCAGGCGGGGCACAGCCTCGGCATCCTCAAACCCGGCCTGCTCCATGTACTGCTCCCATTCTGTCATTTCCGCAAAGAAAGTGGACAACACCCTGCGGCATTCCGCCGCAGCCTGTTCATCCAGCTGGACGGGCTTTTTGGCCTTTTCCCGCTGGAGCTGGGAGAAGTTTTCCATCTGCTCCTTGGTGAATTGTACATGGGACACCGGCTCAATCCGATTGTTGCCGGCGACGGCCAGCAGTCCCTCGTAAGTAACAGCAGTGTGGTCGATCCAGATATGGGAGAGCTTGGGGATGGAGGCTGCTTGGAGCAGCCCGGTATCATCCAGCCCGGTGTGGTCAAGGGCCAACAGGTCTAGCTTACCGCTTCGCAGGGCGGACAGGCCACTTCCGTCGATCCCGGCGTTCCCGGTCAGCAGCAGGATGCGCAACTTGGGCATAGAGGAAAAAACGGGGAAACAGGCATCGGTGAGCGCACCGTTCTCCACGCCGAAGTTGGCCATGCTTTTGTGTCCGGCAAAAGGGGAGAGCAGGTCATCGGTTACCGGATAGCCTTTTACATGAAAACCCACCAGGGTGTAGCCGGACAGCTGCTCCATGATCTCTGCGGTCAGTTCCGGGATCTCAAATTTCTTCTCTCCATCCAAAGTCAGGATACCGTTTTCCCAGTCCGCTGTCCGCGCCCGTTTTGGCCATTCCATCGCTGCTTCCCTCCTTACGCCTGCTCCTGGTAGCTGGCTTCAATGTCGATGAAGCGCACATACACGGCGCAGATTTCACCCTTTGCATCATAGCCGAAGTAGACCGGATAGTAGCCGTCACCCCAGCCGGAAGCGAAGATGGGCAGATTGCAGTCCGTGTCTGGCACCGTCCAGTTGAGCCAGTCGCCGTAGTCCCCCTGATATTTGGGGTTGGCTTGGGCGTTTTCCTCCAGCAAGTCGCAGAACAGGTCGTTGTAGGGGTCAATGTCCGGATCTTCCTCCAGCCGCTTGGCCCAGTATATCTTGAAAGCCGTCTGGGTCTGGATGTCCGCAACGCAGCCCATCCCAGCATCTACGCCAAAGCCAAAATAATCGTCCTCGCCCAGTTCCTCGTCCAGATCCTCTTTGCCGGTCATGCCCAGCTCATAGCGGACAGGCTTTTCCCGGCTGACCTCAACCTTGACGCAGGCGTAGCGGTCCCCGTATTTTTCACTGGGTACCACGCAGATCTTCACGGGATAAGTTCCAGCGGGAATTGTCTGAAGAAAGGACGGCGTATCCTCCAGCTCTACCAGAGGATCGCAGGCGAAAATTGTTCCGGTAGGGAAGTGGACGGCACCAATGTCCAGCACATCCACGCCCATATTCCCAATCGCTTTCTCAGTGAAATGGGCGTCCAGGTCTGTTTTGCAGGAGAGTTTGTCCTTAATGGATTCGTATTTGTTCAGCCACTCAGCAGTCGGCATGGTAGTTTCCTCCTGTTAATTTTGTTTTTTGATGTACTCACTCTTTGAGCCGTCCCAATAGCAGTTCACACACCGGCCATTCTGAAAATGATGGGGACAATTTGGATAGCTATAGAGGAAATGGGCACAGTCCCATCATCTGTGAGGAGTATTTGAAAAACAGGCTGCCGCACTCATCACAAACGACCACTTCTTTTTCTGCCATGGGGTTCACCAGTCCCTTTCCCGAATAGCCTCCTCGGTGTCAATGGGGATGTTGAACCACTCCAGAATGTAGGCCACCGCTGCCGCAATGCATTCCCGTGCCACCGTTTCGATCTCGCTGTCATTCTCGTCAAATTCCTCCTGGAGATCATTGATGCCGCAGACCACCTCGTCCAGCGTTTCCTGTACCACTTCGGTATCGGTTTTGCCGCTCTCCAGCAGGTCGATGACCTTCTGGAGCTCGTCCTTTACCTTGTCCACCAGAAAAGCAGGATAGTAATCATCCTGATACATCTCATCTAGCAGTTTGTAATTTGGATCAAATGCTTTCATAGGGATCGCTCCTTTCTTCGTTCCTGTTAGTCATGCTCAGCTCTCATGGGTAATGCAGAAAATCTCCTTGTTCATATCAAAGTAGAGCACCATCAGCTCATCAGTAATTTCCGGGTTAAAAGAAAGGTCCAGAATAAAGACTTGCTGGTCGGTTTCACTATCCACCAGACTGCCGAACCGCTTGAGCTTCAAAAAGTCCACCATCTCGGCAAAGGACCGCTTGGATGGGTCGGTTTCCGGAAAAAGTTCCGCCGCAATATCCGGGCCTACATCGTCCCGGTGGAACTCCATGAAAAATGTCACAGCGTCGTGGTAGGGGTCACCTTCGTCCGCCAGCGCCGCTTTGATGGCGGCTTTGGCCTTCTCCGCCAATTTCTCCACCTCATCCAGCATTTCTCCCACCACATCCATGGCAGCAGGATCAGCAGTCAGTTCTTCCTCTACATCGAAGAGAAAGGGCAGTCCCGATTCTTCGGGAAAGGTGAAAATTTCCTCGCCGGGCGTATATTTAAAATCGATGCGTTTACAGTTCAGTTTCATCTCTGCGCTTCCTTATCCCTCAATATTGGCAGCTTTGAGGCCCTTTTTCAAGGAGCCGTGGACCGTCACCGCATGGTCGGTGAACATCTCGTCGCAGTCAAACCAGGCGGTAAAACTGCCGCCGGAGGTGACGGACAGGCTCGTCATGCTGATCCGTCGGGACAGTTCTTCCTCTGTGATGGGGTCTGTTTCCGGATTGCGGGGGTTTTCCTCATCCTGGGAGAGCCAGTTGTTGGCCAGCTCGGTCAGGTTCTTGGCTGCAAGCTCCCGCATGGCTTTGTTCCAGGTTTCACAGTCGGCCAGCAGCTTCTTGGCGGCACTGCGGGCGCGGGTCCAGGAGGGCTTGCTCTCGGCATTGACCTCCAGAGAAAGGCTCACATTCTTTCCGCACCACTGGATTTCGCCCTCGAAGGTATCATAGTCCCTGTCCAGTGTCAGTTCTCCCAGCACCTGGTCCTGGATCACCACCGGCTTGTGGTACTCGTCCAGAACGACCTGAAGCTCCGGGCAGTCCTCATGGGCTTTGACCGCCTGGGAGATACACCAGGGCCGCGCTACCAGATCTTTTGCCCATTCTTCTTTCATCCGACGAATCTTCAGGCGGCAGATCTGCTCGCTTTGAAAGCGCCCCCAGCCTTTGTCACTATTGCGTTCTTCATCGGTGACCGGCCAATCCAGCCGCTCCTCTTTGGTGGTGACCTTGCCGGTGTCACAGAACACCATGCCCAGTGTCACAACGGTCATTTCCCAAAAACTGCCTTTCCAGTTATATCCGCCCCCAATGCAGCGATTGATCAGAGCGACCACTTCCTGCTCCTCGGGCTCGTACATCTCATAGAATTCTTCAAACATTGCGTATCCTCCGTTATAGCCTTTCCAGAACTGCCGCGATCTTGGGACCAAACTCCGTGGAAACTTCCCGCTCCAGTACACCTCGATAGGCCAGCACCGCCTGCCAGGAGTAGTAATAGAAGCTGTAGAACTCTTCTGCAGAGAAGACCTCGTCCTCCTCGTAGCGCATCTCATCTTCTTCCTCGTCGTATTCCTCCGACCACAGGTATTCTTCCTTCAGCAAATCGGAGAAGCAGGGGAGGGGAGAGGCATGTTCCATCTCGTCTCCATCGTGAAAGCACTGGAGGATGCAGGCAAAGAAGTCCAGCAGTTCCCCGGCCAGGAAATAGGCTGCGGGGTTCTGCCCGCTCTCCGCGAGGGCCTTGTCCAGAATCCGGCTCAGGAACACCATGCCGTAGGGGGTGGCGTGCCACAGGGTACTCTGGTGCTCCATGTTGGTGGTGAGCTCGTAGAGGGATTCTTTGACGGACGCCAAATCACGCATCTGCTCCAGCACAGTCAGGTGGGCGGGAAACTCCGTACCCCGGCCATAGGCGGTGGTGAGCCGGTGCCACGGGACATCCGTGACCTTGAGATGGGTGATGTAGGTCCTGTTTTCTTCTGTCATGTTGTCGCCCCCTTATCCCGTTATCTGGCTGCGGTACTCCTTCTCCAGCGCGGTGTACCACCGTTTCAGTACAGCATATAATTCTTGGACTTGGCCCGAGAATAGGAAAGGTTGTATTCCTGCGAGTCCAGGCTTTTATGTACCTTGTTCAGAAAGTCTATGGATGTCATGGCTGTGCTCCTTATTCCTCAAACTCGCCCACGATTATCCCGTTCAGATACCGGCCGGGATCTGCGATGAAGTCATCCCATTTGGCCAGAGGGTGAAATTCCTCATGTTCGATGTCCAGATACCATAGCTTTTTGTCCCTGGGGCTCCACAGCAGCAGATAGTCGCTGTAGTTGTCCATCTGCACCATCAGGGAGAGCAGCTTCTTCCGTTTCCAGGTCATCTCCTGCACATCCATGTAGGAATACAACTCTGCCCATTTCACCCATTTTTGCTCCGGGAACTCCAGCCGCAGGGGGCCGGTCTTCAAGTGTTCCACCAGCTTGGCGGGTAGCTTATAGGGCATGAGCTGCCGGATCTTTTCCTGCTCGTTGTGCCATTCCTCTGGCTCCAGCGCCTTTAGGTAGTCGGCCATCTCCTGATTCTTGTTCTGAACTGCCACACTGTAGGGACGGTCGCCGTATTTGTCAACAAGGGTGATGTTCGCCCCATGTTCCACCAGCCAGCGCACCATGGGAAAATTGTTTGAGCGAGCGGCCTCGGTGACGGGGCTGGAGGCATAAGGGAACACCATGTCTGGTTTGTGGTAATTGATGTCTGCCCCTTTTTCCAGAAGCAGTCGGGCAAGTTTGGTATTGCCCTCGGACACAGCGGCCCGGAATGCCTCGCCGCCAAACTTGTCCACTGTGATCCCAGCTTGCTCCAGCACCTGGATATTCTCCAGGCGCTTGCCCCAGCGCACTTCCTGGAAGGCCCGCACTTTCTGCTTCGGGCTGAGTTTTGCGGCCTGTCCAGCAAAGAGCGCCACCACCTCCGGCCCACAACAGCGGGCAGCGGTGACCAGCAGGGGCTGTTCCTCTGCCAGACCGGGATCAGCTCCATGCTCCAGTAGGAAGTGGATCATGGGCACATCATTCCGAAAAACCGCGATCTCCAATGGCATCAGCTTGATGTATTCGCTGAGCTGGATGGGAACATCTAAATCCAGACCGCCCTGGAGCAGCGCCTCCAACTTGGGAGTGTCGTGGTCACAGATGGCGGCAGCCGTTTCCGGAAGAGTTTCCCAACGGCCAATATATGCAATTTGGTACATAAGGCACCTGCTTTCTCTATCCCACAATGGTGGTTTCCTTGACAGCCAGATTGTCATAATCCATGGCGATCAGCTTCTCGGCGGCCTCCGGGGTACACATGAACCAGGTGCTCACGCCCCAGGCGTCCACCCTTGTGACGGTGAAGAAGTCGGTTTGGGCAGAAGCAGGTTCTCTTGCGTCAATATAGTAGTCGGAGTAGAGATACACCAGATCCACCTCTCGCTCCGGCAGCCACTTGGCCCGGCGCGCACGCGGTTTGCCGTTTTTCAGAGCCTTTTCTCTGGGGTTCTCAAACCACGCCAGTTCCTTGAGTTTCAGACCGGTGAAGGTATCCATGAGCTGCTGGGCAATCTCCCGGTGGGTAAATACCCCGCAGTTCCAGGAGCCCATCAGCCATGTCTGTATAAAGTCGCCCACCTTGCTGCCGGGGGCAGGCGGCCCATAGACACTCTCATCCGCCCACATGACCTCCATTTTCTCGCACTGATCCGGCCGGGGACAGGGCTGCTTGTTGCCGTATCGGTACATGATATTCACATAACCGAAGTCCTTGCCGGTTCGGTCGTGACCGACGGCTTCCACTTTATAGGCAGTTATGGACATTGCAGTTCCACCTCCTGAGCCAGTACAAATCCGCACAGCCCAAGGCAAGAGTCAATGATAAATACCCGGATGTGCTCCCGATCCATGCGCTCCCGCAGTTCCTCGATGCTGCAACAGGCGGGAAAGCCGTAAGAGATGGTCCCGTCCAGCAGGTCTTTGTACTGTTCAAAAAAACCGTCCACAGTGATTTCGTCCATGCCAAAGAGGATATTGTCCTGAATCACATTCTCAAACCAGTGGGCCAGCAGGCCGGTGAAGCGAACGGATACTTTCTCTCCGGCCTCGGTCCGGGTATCCATGTGCAGGGTATGGGCATCAAAGTCAGCGCAGTAGCGCAGGACTCTGTTGTCGTGCAGACCATCAAAAGAGCAAATCAGCGTACTCACAGGGATTCCTCCCCGTCCATGAGCTGCTCCTGGACCTCTTTGGGCAGGTCGTTCCATAAAATGTCGTATGTAAAATCCCGAATCTCCGGGTAACACTCCCGCGCAGTCTTTTCTGCCGTCTCCCGATCCAGGTAGTGCATCTCTTGGTGGAAAAACCAGTTGAGCTTTTCCATCAGCCGATAGAGGCGGATCTGTTCTTCTTGGGTCATGGGACACAGCCTCCTAATTCAGTGCCATTACAAGGCTCCAGATGCTGACCACGATCAGCACGATTCCCAGTAGGAAGAAGATCCCCCGCCTGGAGCCGCGGCCATAGCGGTGAGAGTCCGGTTTGCCGGTGGGGTCACAGAGCCAGTTCCAGTTCATGATTGCCCCGATCAGCAGGACAGCGCCGATGATCAGGGTCACCCAGTTCCAATGTTCCTGTAAAAAAGCCGTGATCTGCTCGCTGTTCATTTAGGTTTCCTCCTCTCCTTATCCCTGTATATCGGCGTCAACGGGGCCTTTTTTCAGTGTTCCATCCACAGTGATCATATGGCCCCAGAACATATCGTCATCCTCATACCAGGCGGTAAACCGCCCACCAGGAGATACTGTAAACTCGGTGAGCAGGATGCGGCGGGCGAACTCATCCTCAGTGATGGGGTCTTTCTCCGGGTCCCGGTCGGCCTGATCATTGTCCGCCAGCCATTCGTTGGCCTGATCGGTGAGCTTCTGGGCTGCCATCGCTCGCAGGGACTTGTCCCAGACTTCCTGATCTGCCACCAGTTTCTTCATCACATTGGTGACGCGAGTCCAGGACGCTTTCTTTTCAATCTCCACATCCAGTGAGATCTGGATGTCTTTTCCCATCCACCGGCAAGTCCCGTTGAACATACTCATTTCACGATCCAGTGTGAGGGTGCCCAGCACTTCGTCCTTCAGAAGAATCGGCTTTGTGTACTCCGCCCAGATATCCTCCAGTGCCGGACAGGGTACGCCTTCCTCCAGTACCTCCATGACATACCACTGAGGTTCGCTGAGGGAATCACCTTTCCAGCCGCGGGCTTTGATCCGATAGATCTGGCCCGTGGCAAACCGCTTGGAATAGTCGCCGGCATCCCGCTCCTTGTCTGTCAACGGCCAGCTCAGGTAGCATCGACCGGAGATCACCTCTCCGGTCTGGACATCCGCCATGGCGAGGGCATAGGTATGCGCCGCCCAGAAGGTATCCAGAAAGGTTTTGTCCGCGCTGATACCGCTCTGGATCAGTACCAGCTTTTCCTCATCTTCCGGGACATACAGGGCAATAAAGTCCTTGACCGTTCTCTTTTTCATGGCGCTCTCCTTACGTAAATACTTGCTGGTATTTCTCTTTCAGCTCCTTCGGCGCCGACTTAATGATTTTTCTGCCGCCGTTTTCGGAGGACGGGCCCCAGATGGCCCAGAGCAGACTTTGCCAAGCGATGGCCCGGAATTTCGGGTCTTTGTCCTCTTCCGGCAGGAGATAATCGGAAATGCGGCGCTTGACTGTCAGCAGTGCATCCAGGCTTTCCGCATTGGCGATCAGAGTGCGGAATTCCTTAGCAGGCTTCAGCCACTGCATAGACAATGCGCCCCGTACCAATACCCCCAGTGTCCATGGTTGGAAACCAAACTTCCGGATAAAGGCATGAAGGAACTTCTCTTGCAGTGAGGAGTGCTCGTCGTCGCAGAGATCCAGATACTCCGCCACCAGCGGCGCCCACTGTTCTCCCTCCATCCCTAGAGCGAACACAGCAAAAGAGCCAGGCATTGCACAGGCTTCGTCCGCAAGGTTTTGGTACCACTCAAACTCCCGCATAGCCAGACGAGCGTATCGCTCCATAGATGGATGCAGATTGGGGTGCTGCACAGCGCAGGCAAAGAGCTGATTGACTCCCTTCTTGGGCAAGCCGGGAATGGGCAGATAGATTTTCTCCTTTCCTCTGAACTCCACTGAGTAACTGCAGGGGAATTTCTCCTGCTCCAGCACCGCACACAGGTAGTCCAGGATTTCAGCATAGCACTCCTCCGTGGAGTCCCTGGCGGTGATGCGGATAGTGGCAAACGCATCATTGGCCGATGCGTTGAAATGCTCCGTCTTACGCTGCTGGATGTCCTTTGGTAATTTGCCGCTGCCGGCTGTTTTCAGTTGCTTCACCATATCTGGGCGAAGCTGGGAGACCAGGCCGAGGATGTGCTCGGTGGTGAGGGATTCAAAACTCTGCCCGTACACCGTATGGCAGACCGCCACATAGCAGGCAAAGCGCAGCAGACCTTCATCCACATCCTCTGGGCGCAATTCTGGCCGCACCGTGCAGGGCGGAAAGACGGTAAACCCATCTTCCCGCTCTCCCACAAGGAAGTAGCGTTCCTGCACCTGCTTTTCTATGTACTTCTCCAACTTATAGCGGATTTCTTGCCAGCCCACCAGCCGCCGCATGGCATCGCAGAGAGAGACAGCATCCTCATAGGGAAATCCTTTCAACGGCAGCCCGGTCAGATACCGCTCCAGCAGCTGATCCGGAAGAAAGGGTGTCCCGTTGTGGTTTCGCACCACGGTCGGGTAGGCGGAGTGATTTTCACGAGCGGTGCCGTTCAGCACATCCTGAATGCAGAGATCCGCCTCCGCCAGCACCTCCGGGGAAGTGTCCGGCTTGTGGATCAGATAGTAGCGGTTATGCACGCCATCACGCTTTGGCAAACTCATGGCAAGGTCTCCTCTCAGGTCTGCTGATGCTGCATGGATACGATATGGCAGTCCGGACAGAATTCCACATAGAGCGTGCCCTCCGCACAGTCAAACACCGTATCCCACTGGATCTGCGCCAGATATTTCATTGGTTTCCCGCAGTGGGGGCAGATGGTATATTCCGCGTCCTGCACCCAGTTGGCAAAGCCGCCGATGGTGTTCACATCCTGGCAGGCTGCGCCATAGAACAGGGGCACTGGCACCTTACCCAGCACAAAGGGATTTTCGGTGAGAGCCTTGTAGTCCTCGGGACTGACATAGCAATCCGTCTTCTCCGCCCCGTCAAAGAGTTCGGAGGGAAAGACCTCCACGCCGCCATCCAGGGTGAACCGGTTGAAGGCGGGGCCTTTGAGAAATCCCACACAGCTGGGGCAGCAGGTGGCGGTCAGGATGCCGTCCAGTCCCAGGAACCGGAGTCGCTCATCCAGGCCGTCCAATACCAGCATGTCCACCATGCGCCCGCCACAGTGGGGGCATGTGTCCTCCCTTGCCCGGCCAATGCGGACGGGAGATTTCTCACCGGCGGTTCCTTTGACCATAGGATAGCAGGTGTCGAAGTTGAGTTGGATTTTCTGGCCCTCCTTGTTAAAGGTCCAGCCTCCGATTTGCGCATAGCTGGATGGGTCCACATAGAGGCCCTTGCGCCAGGGCCGGGGATTTCGCTCCAGCTCCAGCAGAGTCTTCATTGCCTTGTCATCTCCCTGCATAGCAAGGCAACTCATCAGGTTGGAGGCCTCACTGGAATATTCCGCGGACAACAGCGCATGAATCAGACCATCCCGCACATCGGCGGGAGCATGATAATAGATCTCACAGGGCCAGAACACCTCTGCGGCCAGTGCCGCCCGCTGGATCTCCGGGTCGATGGCATCCCGGTACCCCAGCAGCTGCCAAAAGTCGGTGAACTCCGGGTCCTCCATCTCCGCCAGCCGCTGGATGTTCTGAATCAGGTTTCTCTGCTTCGCTGTGATTTGTTCCGGTGTCCAGGCAAGAGCAGCCTTCCGCTCCTGTTCAGATTTGCATTTCCAGCACAATCCCTCATAGCCCAAAGAGGTCCCACAGCCGGGGCAGATGTAGTTTAGACTCATATTTCTTAACTCCTTTCCAAAGGTAGAAAAACGCCCCGCGACAGCCTGTCACTTGGACAGGCTGACGCAGGGCGTGAAAAGGCCGCAAGAAAGAAGCCACATCTGCCCCCCAGATGTGGTTTCCTCCACAGGCAAAATCCATTTTTTATATAGAATCAAAGTTATCTTTAACTGATTGGTGTACATCTCCCAAAAACTTCCGCCTACATCACGCATGATTCCATGCGTACAGTGTAAGTTGCTTGTGATACTTTTATATATGGCTAGTTGCTTCTTTCAAATCATAAGGTCGGATGGTTCCTTTCCATCATACCTAATTACATGGAAATTATCAACTAAAACTTGCATCAATAAATCCCAGAAACGGTTCTCTGTAGGAAAACGCATAGGTGATAGCTGACAAAGGGGGTACCAATCTTTGGGAGCGTTATCCTCGCTTTAGAATCTTATTGGTCATCTTTTTACAATTATTCGTTTCTGCTGCCTGAAACGATTCAAAGCAGGCGCGCTACCAACTGCGCTACACCCGGAAAAAAGACAACCCACAAACAGGGGAGCGGGGGACTTGGATAAAAAATACCCATGCGGGGGCTCCGGAGAAAGAGACGCTGAAAGCCGCCGCGTAAGATTTCACGCGGCGGCTCTGAACGGATCGGTTGTCCCGCAAGACAACTCAAAAACTTGGCGGTGTAATGGCAAACACCGCTTTGAAATCAGAGTCGTAGCAGTTGACCCAGCGGTGGGGACTCATGGGAGGGATCCGGACAGAATCTCCGCTCTCCAGATGGTGCACGGTCCCGCTCAGGTGCAGATCAATCTCTCCGCTGATGATGTAGGCGACCTCTTCGCCGGTGTGCTCCCGGGGCACATCGGAGGAGGACACACCAGCCGGAATCTCCATCAGGCAGAATTCGATGGCGCCGCTGATGTCCGGCGTGAGGAGCTTATACATGACCTCTTCGCCGATGCGTCCGATGATGCGGTTCTCGCCCTTGCGCACGATGAGACGGTCGGCCTGCACATCGTCCTTAAAAAATTGGAACAGGGGCACATGGAGCGCCTCTGCAATATTCTTCAGGGCATTGATCGAGGGATTGACCGTATTGCTCTCGATCTGGCTGAGCATGGAGGGGGATAGTTCCGCCTGTGCTGCCAGCTCACGCAGGCTCATTCCGCTCTTTTTCCGGAATTCCTGCACTTTGATGCCAATATTGATCTCTTCCGCCATAAGTCGTTCCGTCCTATCGTGTGTTTATTTGCGATCGTTCCACGCGTAGATACCATTATAACACAAACGGGCCCGGTATAAAACCGGGCCCGTAAAATTTCCCGCCGGACGCAGGACAGGCAATCAATGCAGGAAGATCAGGCTCAGGAGGAACACACACACGAGCGCAGTCAGGGATTGCAGGACACTGATGAGAGGAATGGTCTTATAGGCGACCGAGGTATCCATCTCAGAGGTCGTGGCGGTGACCCAGAAAAAGTCGTCGTTCCCGTGGAATACCATCAGGCCGCCGGCAGCGCAGGCCAGCATGGCGATGATGCGGCCCATGGGGGAGGCAAAGCCCAGGATATCCAGCAGAGGCACGATCATGGTGGCCGCAGTCACCATGGCGATGGTGGCGGAGCCGACGCAGGTGCGGAACAGGAAGCCGATCAGGAAGGGAGCCAGGATGCCGATGGCCAGACCGGAGAAGGTCTCGGTCAGGATGTCCTGGAGGGGGGAAGCCTTCAGCACGCCGGAGAATGCGCCGCCGGCGCCCACGATCAGGACGATCTGGCCGGCGGTGCGCAGAGCCTCGGCAAAGACACCGTCGAAACCCCAGGCGGTCTTGTCCTCGGGGAAGATCTCATGGTAGCCAATAGCGGCAATGATCAGGCCGACCAGCAGGGCCACAGCGGGGGTTCCCAGGATGTCCATGACGCCCATGACGGCTTCAGGCCAGGTGCACATGTCGCCGATGGTCTTGATCAGCATGAGGGCAATGGGGGCCAGGATGGGGAGGAAGGCCATGACCGGGCTGGGCAGCTTCTGCTGCTCCTGGGTCTCGCCCACCTCTTTGGGCAGATAGTAGTACTTCTTGCCGGCCAGCTGGGCGCCGAAGTAGCCTACCAGCATGACCGGAATGGAGACCAGAGCGCCGAAGAGGATGACCTGACCCAGATCGGCGCTGAGGATACCGGAGACGGCCAGGGGACCGGGCGTGGGGGGAACAAACATGTGCGTCGCGTGCAGGCCCATGCACATGGCGATGGCCATGGTGGTCATGGAGATCCGGGTGTCCTTGCTCAGACGCTTGGCAATGGGGCTGAGGAGCACGAAGGCCGAGTCACAGAACACCGGGATGGAGACAAAGTAGCCGGTGATGGCCAGGCCGAGGGCGGCATGCTTCTCGCCGGTGATCTTCAGGATGGTCTTGGCCATGGTCTCGGCAGCACCGGACTTCTCCAGGAGCGCGCCGGTGACGGTGCCCAGGGCGATGACCAGACCGATGTCCGCCACGGTGCCGCCCATGCCGCTGGTGAAGGCGGAGAGCATTTCCTCCATCCCCATGCCGGAGACCACGGCAAAGGTGACGGTGGTGGCGATCAGGGCGAAAAACGGATGGATCTTGAGCTTCACGGTACACAGGACCAGGACGACGACGGACAGGACGAGTCCGAGTATCACAAGTACATTCGGTGACATATCCCATATCCCCCCATCAATCCATGTGCGTGCTGAGATACTGATCCCAGATCTCGGCGGGCACCAGCCGTCCGCCGGTGGCCCAGGCGATCTGCACGCTGTTGGCCAGCTTCTCCTGGGTCAGGCCATGCCGGGCGCAGTAGTCCTTGGAACCTTCCAGTTCCAGCAGACCGCAGGGACCAGCGAAGGCGGCGCAGCTGGAGGGCTCGATGCGCTTATGCTCGGAGCGGTCCAGCAGGCGGAGATAGTCGTACAGCTTGCCGTCCTTCACAGTAAAATCGCCGGAGAGCAGATTGCCCAGGATGCGGGTGACAAAGCTGGAGGGGCTGGCACAGGCCAGGCCGTCCGCCTCGGTGATGCCGGAGATACCGAAGTCATGGACGTTAGCCTTTTCATACTCCTTGGTGGCCATGCCCAGGAGCACAGAGGGGCAGAGGGTGGGCTCCACCAGGAAGCAGTGCACCGCGTCCTTGAACAGCCGCTTCAGGCCGTAGGATACGCCGCCGGGGGCGCCGCCTACGCCGGTGGGGATATAGACGATGAGGGGATGCTCCTCATCCACCGTGATGCCCAGTTCATCCAGCTGGTGCTTCAGCCGCTTGGCGGCCACCGCGTAGCCCAGGAAAAGGTCCACCGACTTCTCATCGTCCACGAAATAGCTCATGGGATCGGCGTCGGAGCGCTTCCGGCCCTCTTCCACCGCCTTGGAGTAATCGTCGGCGTACTCGATGACTTCCACGCCCTTGCTGCGCAGCAGGTCCTTTTTCCACTGCTTGGCATCGGCGGACATGTGGACCTTAACGCAGAAGCCCAGGGCCGCGCTCATGATCCCGATGGACATACCCAGGTTTCCGGTGGAACCAACCTGGACGGTGTACTGGCTGAAAAAGCGCTTCATGTCCTCATCGGCCAGCTTGGCGTAGTTGTCCTCCACGGAGAGCTTACCGGCGGCCATGGCCAGCTCCTCCGCATGCTTGAGCACCTCGTAGATGCCGCCCCGCGCCTTGACGGAACCGGCGATGGCGAGATGGCTGTCCATCTTCAGCATCAGCCGGCCGGGAATGGCGCAGCCGTAAGTCTCCTCCAGGGCCTTCTGCATCTGGGGAATGTCGGCCAGGGGAGACTCGATCAGGCCCTGGGTCTCCTCAGTCTCGGGGAAGCAGCGCTGGATGAAGGGCGCAAAGCGGGCCAAGCGCGCTTCCGCGTCAGCAATGTCCGCATCCGCGACCACCAGCTGGCACAGCCCGTCGGTGACGGCGAAGGGGAGATAGTCCGGGTTGATCCAAACGGTCTCCTTCTGCTCCGCGACCGCTCGGACGGTAGGGTCTGCCTGAATGTATTTCTGTGCGTCTACCATGTTCATTTCCTCCCGTTGTTCAGTATTATTTAACGCCTGTTCAACTGTGCGTTAAGTATATATTAACACCTGTTCATTGTCAAGCGGTAACTGTAATATCTGTTACAATATACACGAACAGAGCTGGTTTTTTGTCTAACTCATACAAGAGGATGGAGCGCCCGGGGAGGAGAACGGGCGCTTAGACTTGATTCAAAAGCAAAAAACGCGGGAGCGCAGGCCCATAGTTTCGGGCAGCGCTCCCGCGTTTGCTTGCGGTTCCATGTTACGAAGATTCCCCCAAAATCTCCGGAAGGGGCGGGGGAGAAGAAAAAAGAAAGCCTCAGAACCATTGCGGCTCTGAGGCTTTCTGGAGCTGGAAACGTGACTTGAACACGCGACCTGCTGATTACGAATCAGCTGCTCTACCGACTGAGCTATTCCAGCATTGCGAAGAAAGAAATATGTCCTTGACGAATAGAAATAATACCATATATTTTCCATCCCGTCAACTGTTTTCCTCCGCATTTTCAAAGAAAAGTCTGCCCGGGGCACACCCGGGCAGACAGGACTGGATCAGAGGGGAAGGCGCTGCACGATGTCGCGCAGCTGTCCGGCGGAATTGGTGAGAGCCATGCGCTCGCTGCTGTTCAGAGGAATCTCCAGCACCTGTTCCACACCATTTGAGCCGAGAATGGCGGGAATGCTGAGGGAGAGTTCCTCCAGGCCATACTCACCGTGGAGGACCACCGAGACCGGGAGGACCGCGTGCTCATCTTTCACGATACACTCCGCAATGCGGCTGACCGCCATGGCGATGCCGTAGTAAGTGGCCCCTTTGCGCCGGATGATCTCATAGGCGCTGTTCCGCACCGTCTCATAGAGCGCCTGCATGGCGGCGGGGTCGTTCTGCATACCCCGCAGGCGGCAGAAGTCATCCAGGTTCAGCCCGGAGACATTGGAACCGCTCCACACGGCCAGCTCACTGTCGCCGTGCTCTCCGATGATAAAGGCGTGGACGTTGCGGCTGTCCACCTGGAGGTGCTGCCCCAGCAGCTGCTTGAGGCGGGCGGTGTCCAGCACGGTCCCCGAGCCGATGACCCGCTGGGCGGGCAGGCCGGAGAGCCGCCAGGCGGCATAGGTGAGCACGTCCACGGGGTTGGTGACCACCAGCAGGATGCCATCGAATTTCCGCGCCCGGATCTGGGGCACGATGGACTGGAGGATCTGGATGTTGCGGCTGATGAGGTCCAGCCGGGTCTCGCCCGGCTTCTGGTTGACGCCGGCGGTGAGGACGATGAGGGCACAGTCGGTCACATCGTCGTAGGTTCCGGCGTAAATATCCATAGATGCGGCATAGGGGAGACCATCGCTCAGGTCCATGGCCTCGCCCTCTGCTTTGGCCTGGTCCACATCCAGCAGGACCATTTCAGAAAACAGGCCGCGCTGCATCAGCGCAAAGGCGATGGATGCGCCGACAAAACCACAGCCGATCACGGCTACTTTGCGGGGGTTCAACATGGGAATGCTCCTTTCCAAAGGTGAGAATGGATCTCGCTTCGAGACAGCGGCGGGGGATCACTGCTCTTAGCATATCCAAAGAAAGGAGCCTTTAGTAAAAAAGTTAAAAAGACGGTCCGGGGAGGGGATCATCCGCCAGCACCAGCAGGTCCCCGGATTGCAGGACCAGGTCGCCGGTGGGGATCAGGGTCTCCTCGCCCCGCAGGACCAGCAGAACGGAGGAGCCGCCCCAGTCCACCGCGGAGATGGGCTGGCCGGTCCAGTCGTGCTCCGGACTGAGGATGACCTCCGAGAGGGAGAGCTGGGCGGTCTCCGCATAGGCTAGGGCACTGAGAACCAGAATATCGCCGCTCTCCAGGGCGGTATCCCCCCGGGGAAGGATGCGCTCGCCCTGCCGCAGGACCATGGCGGCCCGGGTATCGGGGGGAAGAGGGGCCTCCCGCAGGGGGATGCCCTTCCAGGGGTGCTCCGCACCAATGGAGAGCTGAATAAACTGGATGGGGGTATCTTCACTGTAATCGCTGAAGGTCTTGAGGACGTCCTCCCGGTCGTCGATCATGTCCAGCCGCTTGGCGCACCAGGGTAGGAGGGTGCCCTGGACGCCAATGGAGAGGAGCACCACACAGAATACGATGTGGAACAGGTCCCGGGAGAGGCTGGCCTGGTCCATGACGGCCAGAATGGCAAAGACGATGGAGGTGGCCCCCCGCAGGCCGGACCAGGCCACCAGCATCTGCTGGCGGAAGGGCGCCCGGAAGGGAGCGAGGAGCAGGGCCACCGCAGCGGGCCGGGCCAGAAGAGTCAGGAAGAGAGTGACGGCAAGGGCGGTGGGCAGCACGGCGGGCAGGCGGGAGGGGAAGGAGAGCAGGCCCAGCAGGAAGAAGAGGGTGAGCTGCATCAGGCTGGTCACGCCGTCCAGAAAGTGCACCAGTTCCTTTTTCTCCGGCCACTTCTCGCCGCCCAGGATGATACCCACCAAGTAGGCGCTGAGATAGCCGTTCCCGCCGATGGCGGTGGGGAGGGCGTAGGAGAAGAGGGCGATCCCCACAATGACCAGAGGGCCGTACCCGGAGGTGCCCCGGGGGAGGCGGCGGAGGAACCAGACCGAGAGAGCCGCCAGTCCTGCGCCGCAGGCCAGGCCGAAGAGGATCTGACCGGCGGCGAGGCGGAACGCCATGCCCGGAGTGAGACCGCCGCCCAGGAGGGCCAGCGCCAGACAGGTCAGCGTGTAGGAGAAGGGGTCGTTACTGCCGCTCTCCAGCTCCAGCATGGAGGCGGTGTGGAAGCGCAGGCTCAAGCGCTTGGAGCGCAGAATGGAGAAGACCGAGGCGGCATCGGTGGAGCTGAGCACCGCGCCCAGAAGGAAGCTCTCCTGCCACGGAAAACGCAGCACCAGGGCGCAGAACAGGGCGGTCAGACCGGCAGTCAGCAGTACGCCCAGGGTGGAGAGCAGGATAGAGGGCAGGGCGACCCGGCGGGCGGCCTTCCAATTGGTTCCGAAGCCCCCGTAAAAAATAATGGAGAGCAGGGCCACGGTGCTGATCTGATTGGCAAAATCATAGTTTTCAAAGGAGATCTGTGCCAGGCCATCCGAGCCGAACAGCATACCCAGGAACAGGAAGGCCAGCAGTACCGGTATGCCTACGTGAGTCGAGAGCTTGCTCAGCAGCACACTGAGCAGAAGAATGGTGGCGATGAAGAGTAAAAGCAGCGTCAAAACGGGCTCCTTTCTTGGAATATGAGGTGGAAGGTATGGATATTCTACCATAGAGACCGGAACGGGGGCAAGGGTGCGGCAGGGGGGAGAGCACCTCCTGCTGGGGGGACGGAAAAAAGTCTTGACAAATTTGAATATTAGAATATAATAATATTATAATTAACCGAGGGGGAGGAAAGACGAATGAGCGAATGTCCATTTGAGGAGCGGGCGGAACTGCTCAAGGCCCTGGCGCATCCCCTGCGGCTGAAGCTGGTGCGGGGACTGCTGAAGTGCGGCTGCCGGAACGTGCGCTGCATGGAGGAAAAGACGGGGCAGTCCCAGTCCTGCATTTCCCAGCATCTGGCCAAGCTGAAGGCGGCCGGTGTGGTGCGCGCGGTGCGCAGCGGGAACGAGGTCTATTACGAAGTGGCTGATCCCAGGGCGGCGGCCGTGGTGGCCGCCCTCCTGGACGACTGTAAGGAGGAATATCACCTTGCGTTATGATATCATCGTCATCGGCGGGGGACCGGCGGGACTCTCCGCCGCGCTCCAGGCCAGGACCCGAAACAAGCGTGTGCTGGTGGTGGGTGCCCGGACGGAGGACATTCCCCTCTGGAAGGCCGGACAGGTCGACAACTATCTGGGTATGCCGGGGGTCTCCGGCCGGGAGCTGCTGGAGCGGTTCGAGGCCCACGCCGCGGCGCTGGGCATGGAGCGGATGTACGGCCGGGCCCTCAACGCCATGCCGGTAGAGGATGGGTTCCTGGTCTCCGTGGGCAGCGAGGTGGTGGAGGGGGACGCCCTCATCCTGGCCACCGGTACGGCCCATGGGGCAAAGTATCCCGGCGAGGCCGAGCACTTGGGCATGGGCGTGAGCTACTGCGCCACCTGTGACGGCATGTTCTACCGAGGACGGGATGTGGTCGTGGTGGGCCAGTCGGCCGAGGCGCCCGAGGAGGCCAACTACCTCCACGGCCTGGGCTGCAAGGTCACCTATGTGGCCAAAACCCGGCCGGATACCCTGGACGAGGCCATCCCCTTCCGCCGTGGCGTCAAGCTGGAGGTCGTAGGGGAGGGCAATGTGTCCGCCTTGCGGGTGGACGGGGAGGAGATCCCCTGTGCCTGCGTGTTCCTGCTGCGTCCCTCCGTAGCGCCCGGGGAGCTGCTGCCCGGTCTGGAGTTCCGGGACGGGTACATCGCGGTGGACCGAAACATGGCAACCTCCATCCCGGGGGTATTTGCGGCGGGAGACTGCACCGGGCTTCCCCTCCAGATCTCCAAAGCGGTGGGGGAAGGCCTCATCGCAGGCCACCGGGCGGCGGAATATCTGGACCGGACCCGGGAAGCGGGCCGCAACGTGTGAGATTATTTGAAACAATAGAACGATAGAACGATTTATCCACAGGAAGAAAGGAAGTAAGAGATATGGCACTCTATCATTTCAATCAGCAGGGACTGGAAAAGGCGGTCAGCTCTGGAGAGCTGGTCATGGTAGATATGTGGGCGCCCTGGTGCGGCCCCTGCCGGATGCTGGGCCCCACCATTGAGAAGCTGGCTGAGCAGTACGACGGGAAGGCGATCATCGGAAAGCTGAATACCGACGAAAACCAGCAGCTGGCCATGCAGCTGGGGATCATGAGCATTCCCTGTGTCATCTTCTTCAAGAACGGCAAGGAGATCGACCGGAAGGTGGGCCTCATGCCCGCCCAGGCCTATACTGCCGTGCTGGACGCCAACCTGTAATAAGGAAAACAAGGACGCCCTCCGACTGATACCCGGTCGGAGGGCGCCCGTTTGCCGTTAAAAGAGATTTTCCAGCGTGAGCTGCTCGGCCTCGGTGAGGAGCTTCAGGTCAGCCATGAGATGGGCGCTGGCGGCGGCGTATTCGCCCAGCTCCCCGGTGCGCAGAAGCTGAAGGGCCTCGTCAAAGCCGATCTGGATCTGATCGGTGTCCCCGTGCCGGAGGGTCACGTGGAGGTAGGTATTCTGGGCCAGCCACTGCTCTCTGGCCTGCCGGATCAACTCCTCGGCCCGGCGGTTCTCCCCGGAGAGGGCGAGCGTTTCGGCCTGGGCCAGCTGGTCGGCCAGTGCGGAGGGCCTCCAGGTGGTGGGAGTGCCACAGGGAGGCACCCAGGGTCAGCGAGAGCAGGGCCGCTGCGATCCAAAGCCGTTTCAAGAACTGCGCGCCTCCTTTGCCAGGAAATAGACCCCTCCCGCCTCGTCCACCGAGAGGAGGAAGACGTCCTGCACCCGGGTGATGTTGTGCTCGGCCATCTGGCGTGTGAGCCACTCCCGGCTCAGGCCACGGGCCTGCAGATTGCGCTCCATGATCCGCCCGTCGTTGATGATGGGGAGGGGGAGTCCGGCGTCCTCCGGCTGCTGTCCCATCTGCCTGGGCGTGAGGGGGAGCTCCTCGGCCCGCAGGAGGACCGAGAGCTGTCCGTTGGTCTCCAAAATGGCATAGCGGATGGTGCTGAGGTCGGTGACCCCCTGGAGGCGCAGCTCTTCCATCAGCTCATCCAGGGTAAAGCGGTTGCGGCGCAGTTCGTGCTCCACGATCACGCCGTCCTCCACCACGATGCTGGGACGTCCGCAGAGCAGGGCCCGGAACCGGATGCTGCGCAGATTGAGCATGGAGATCACCATGGTGAGGGAGAGCAGGGTCAGGATGGGCACGATCCCCGCCAGGAGCGGGATGCCCAGATCCTGCATGGGGACGGCCGCCAGGTCGGCAATGATGAGCGCCAGGACCAGCTCCGAGGGTTCCAGCTCGCCCACCTGGCGCTTTCCCATCAGGCGGATGCCGATGATGATGAGCAGATATAGGATAATGGTACGCAGAAAGGTAATGACCAAAGCGCATCCTCCTCTCCTGAAATCCCTATCAGTATGACCGAGTGGTGTACTTTATATCCCTGTGCGCTTTGCACAAGCACACAAAAATGGGCCAGCCGAGGAGAAAGACAAGCCGAAGAACTTGTCAGGACGGCGGATATGAGGTAAAATAAAACGTAAATGCTTCAAAACTTATATCCAGAAAGGGAAGTGCGTATGTCCCATCAGCTTGTCATCGTACTGGATTTCGGCGGCCAGTACAATCAGCTCATTGCCCGCCGTGTCCGTGAGTGCGGCGTGTACTGCGAGGTAAAGCCCTACACCACGCCGCTGGAAGAGCTCAAGGCCCAGCAGCCCATCGGATTCATCTTTACCGGCGGCCCCAACTCGGTCTATGAGGAGAAGGCACCCCATGTGGACCCTGCCATCTTTGAGATGGGGGTGCCCGTGCTGGGCATCTGCTACGGCTGCCAGCTCATGGCCCATACTCTGGGTGGACGGGTGACCGCCGCTCAGGACGACTCGGCCCGCGAGTACGGCAAGACGGAGACCTACTATGACACGTCCTGCAAGCTCTTCCAGGGCCTCCCCGAGCGGGGCATCTCCTGGATGAGCCACGGGGACTATATGGAAAAGGTGCCCGAGGGATTTGCTCTGGTGGCCCATTCCGACAACTGCCCCAACGTGGCCATCGCGGACGAGAAGCGGGGCTTCTACGGCGTGCAGTACCACCCCGAGGTCAACCACTCCGAGAACGGCGTGAAGATGATCCGCAACTTCCTCTATGAGGTGTGCGGTGCGGTGGGCGACTGGACCATGGATGACTATAAGCGCACCGCCATCACCCAGATCCGGGAGAAGGTGGGCAGCGGCAAGGTCCTGCTGGCCCTCTCCGGCGGCGTGGACTCCTCCGTGTGCGCGGCCCTGCTGGCCGAGGCGGTGGGGGAGCAGCTCACCTGCGTGTTCGTGGACCACGGCCTGATGCGCAAGAACGAGGGCGACGAGGTGGAGGCCGCTTTCTCCAAGTGGGCCATGAACTTCGTGCGGGTGGATGCCGAGGCCCGCTTCCTGGAGAAGCTGGCCGGTGTGGATGAGCCCGAGCGCAAGCGCAAGATCATCGGTGAAGAGTTCATCCGCGTCTTTGAGGAAGAGGCCAAGAAGATCGGAACCGTGGATTTCCTGGCCCAGGGCACCATCTATCCCGACGTCATCGAGTCGGGCGCGGGTGATGCGGCGGTCATCAAGAGCCACCACAACGTGGGCGGTCTGCCCGACTATGTGGACTTCAAGGAGATCATCGAGCCTCTGCGCCTGCTCTTCAAGGACGAGGTCCGTCAGCTGGGCCGGGAGCTGGGGCTGCCCGAGTATCTGGTCATGCGCCAGCCCTTCCCCGGACCCGGCCTGGCCATCCGTGTTATCGGCGACCTGACCAAGGAGAAGCTGGACACCCTGCGGGATGCCGACGCCATCTACCGGGAGGAGATCGCAAACGCGGGACTGGATACCTCCATCAACCAGTATTTCGCCGTGCTCACCAACACCCGCAGCGTGGGCGTTATGGGCGACGGACGCACCTACGACTATACTCTGGCTCTGCGCGCCGTGACCACTTCCGACTTCATGACCGCCGACTGGGCCCGCATCCCCTATGAGGTGCTGGACAAGATCAGCGTGCGCATCGTCAACGAGGTGCCCGGCATCAACCGCATCTGCTACGACATTACGAGTAAGCCCCCGGCCACCATCGAATGGGAATGATTTCAGAAACCTGGAAAAGCCTGATATAACTGGGTTTTTAAAGGGTTAAGGCCCTCCGTGGCAACGATTTGGCAACACTTTTTCATTATTCATAAAAAGAGAGCTAACTGATTTTGATTAGTCAGTTAGCTCTCTTGTTCTTTATATCATTCCAAAATGTTGGAACGCCTCTTTGATGTACGGCATTTTTTCAGGGGGACAAGGTTTTTCGCGATGGGAGGGAGAGATCCTGTTAGGCGCGTTTTCTACAGGGATACCGCAAAGCTCTTTCATGTGAGCAATCCAGCAGGTTTTTGGTAAAAAACCGTAAGTCTCTTTGACATAACCTTGAATTTCTTTATAAGTGGCCATCCAGACACCTCCTGCACACAAAAATTTATATTTTCACTTGATCTTTGCAACAAACGGACTCCCCCGTGGCCTACAAGTGAGAGGATCAAAAGAGGTCCTGGGGCGGCACCTTCACATAGTTCTGGGACTTATCAAATTTCGGGTAATGGTAGCGCCACTTGTCGTAATCCTCTTTGGAGATCTCACCCGCCTCCAGCATGGCTGCGGCCTGTTGCCAAGAACAGAGCATCTCATGCAGCCGGGCGGCGTCCTTGCTCTTCCGCACATCGACCTTCAGGCAGACTTCTCCATCCACCTCGCTGATCTTGAGCCCGTAGTTGTCCTCCAGAGTAAACAAGGTGTGCATGAGCCCCACATAGGAGTCTATGTCCGGGACAGAGAGGGCATGGGGAGAGACATCCAGTACCTGGGCTAAGGCAGCAGTCAGGTCCGCCTTAGGGGTTCTTGATCCTGTTTCGTATTGAGCAAGGCGCACATCGGCAGACTTCTCCGGGAAACCCAGCGCCATACCAAGATATTTCTGTGTCATCCCCCGCAGGAGACGGAAAAAGTGAATCCGTTCGCCAATCGCCATATCATCCACTCCAATCGTTGGTTGTCTTTAGGAAAAGCGTAGCAGAAATGCTTAGTAAAGTCAAGAGAATCCTAAACAATTTTATTTAATTTATTTTGCGTACTCCGATTGACACAAGCTATTTTGCTTAGTATAATGACAATAAACTAAGCAAAATGGCTTAGAGCCAATAAATAAAAAAGAATTACCGCAATCCCTGATTATACATCCGGGAAAAAGTGGCGGACGAAAGTGAGGAGGCATTTATGGAACACAATATCCAGCTGCAGCAGACATCAATGAGGAAAGGAAGGTATTTTCAATGCAGGCACAAAACTTTATGCGCGTGGAGGAAGTGGCCCAGGAGCTGGGCATCTCCAAGTCCCACGCCTACAAGGTGATCCACAAGCTCAACGCCGAACTCCGTGAGAAGGGCTATCTGACCATCTCCGGGCGGGTCAATCGGAACTTTTTCATGGAGAAGTTTTGCTATGGCAAGACGGGAAAGGAGGGCTAATCATGGCAGTCTATAAGGAAGAAAAGACAAACACCTGGCGGGCGGTCTACCGCTATACTGACTGGAACGGCGAGCGCAAGCAGACCCAGAAGCGGGGCTTCAAGACCAAACGGGAGGCACAGGCCTGGGAGCGCGAGCAGCTCAACAAGACCAGCGCTGATCTGGACATGACCTTCAAGAGTTTCGTGGACCTCTACACGGCGGATATGAAAACCCGGCTCAAGGAGAACACCTGGGCTACCAAGGACCATATCATCCGTACTAAGCTGCTGCCCTACTTCGGCAGGCTGAAAATGTGTAACATCACCGCCCAGCAGATCATTACCTGGCAGAACGAGATGCTGAACCATAAGGACGAGAACGGCAAGCCCTACTCGCCGGTGTATCTGAAAACGGTCCACAATCAACTCAGTGCCATCTTCAACCACGCGGTTCGTTACTACAACCTCCGGGAGAATCCCTGCAAGAAGGCGGGCAGCATGGGCAAAAAGAAAAACCGGGAGATGATGTTCTGGACCAAGGAGCAGTATTTGAAATTTGCTGAGGTGATGATGGATAAACCACTGTCCTTCTACGCCTTTGAGATGCTTTACTGGTGCGGTATCCGAGAGGGGGAGCTGCTGGCTCTGACCCCGGCGGACTTTGACTTTGAGAAGTGCACCGTGTCTATCAACAAGTCCTATCAGCGTCTGAACGGCGAGGATCTGATTACCACCCCTAAGACGGAAAAGAGCAATCGAGTCATCACCATGCCGCAATTTCTGGCTGAGGAAATCCAGGATTACATCAAGATGCTCTACGGGATCGGGCCGGATGACCGGATGTTCACCGTCACCAAGAGCTATCTCCACCGGGAGATGGACCGGGGAGCCAAAGAAGCAGGAGTACCGCGTATCAGAATCCACGATATTCGTCACAGCGCGGTTTCACTTCTGATCGACATGGGGTTCTCTGCCACGGCCATCGCGGACCGGGTGGGCCACGAGAGTATTGACATCACTTACAACTACGCGCACCTGTTTCCGTCCAAGCAAGCGGAAATGGCGGATAAATTGAACATGGAAAGGAGCAATTAAAAATGTCAGCAAAGAATTTGGACAAGCACAACCGTTGGAGGAACAAGACCGTGGCTTTCCGGGTCTCCCCGGAGGAGGACACCCAGATCGAGACTGCGGTGAAGCTCACCGGACTGACCAAGCAGGATTATATCATTCGGCGGCTGCTTTGCCGGGATGTGGTGGTCCAGGGCAACCCCAGGGTCTACAAGGCGCTGCGAGATCAGCTGGCCGCTGTGCTGGACGAGCTGCGCCGGATTGAAGCCGGACAGAGCGTGAACGACGAGCTACTTGATACCATCAAGATGATTGCTACCATTATGAACGGGATGCAGGAGGACTTTGCCTATGATTGATGAGAAAAAGAAAATGACCGCCCAGGGCTCATCTGTTGGCGCAGATGATGGGCAGTCAATCTCTCAAAATTCCAAGACCACTATACCAGACCCGGACGAAAAAAGCAATTCCCCGGAGAGAGATTTGGAGGAACTTTACCGGAAAATGCGCCGCATGAGCGACCCGGCTTACCTGCACACTGTGACCCTGGACGAGCTGATGGACAATGTGTTTGAGGGTAAGTCTGCGGTGATTGACAGCCTGCTCTACACGGGAGCGTACATCCTTGCCGGAGCGCCCAAAATCGGCAAGTCCTTCCTGGTGGCGCAAATTGCCCACCATGTCAGTATCGGGCAGGATTTGTGGGGCTATAAAGTCCACCAGGGAACCGTGCTCTATCTTGCCCTAGAAGATGATGAGAGCCGGTTACAGCGCCGGATGTTCCGTATGTTTGGCGTGGAGGGGACAAGCTCTCTTCACTTCGCCACCAACGCTAAGATGATCGGCGGTGGCCTGGATGAACAGCTGGAAAAGTTCGTTCGGGAACACAGTGATACCAAGCTGATTATCGTGGATACCCTACAAAAAGTCCGTGAGGCGGTGAGTGACAGTTACAGCTACTCCAGCGACTATGAGGTGATCGGCAAGCTGAAGCAATTTGCCGATCGGTATGGGGTCTGCGTCCTGATCGTCCACCACACCAGAAAGCAGCCTGCGGGAGACAGCTTTGATATGATCTCGGGCACCACCGGTTTGTTGGGCTGTGCGGATGGGGCGTTCCTGATGCAGAAGGAGAAGCGAACGGATAGCAAGGCTACCCTGGAGGTGGTAGGCAGAGACCAGCCGGATCAGCGGTTATATCTGAGCAAAGACCAAGAGAGCCTGGTTTGGGGTCTCGACCATGCAGAGAATGAGCTTTGGAAGCAGCCTCCGGACCCAGTGCTGGAAGCCGTGGCAAAAATTGTGTCTGCTGACAACCGGGAATGGGAAGGCAGTCCCACCGAGCTGGCCCAAGCGATTCAAACGGATATGGCGGTGAACAGGTTCACCAAGCATTTGAATGTGAATGCCAGCCGCTTGCTGGAAGAACATCAGGTGAAGTACGAGAACAGAACCAAACACGCCGGACGGCGTATCCGGCTGACTTACATGGTGGTGGAAGCCCCCGCGTTTGAAGTAATCAAGTAAAGCGCGACGCTCGCAACGGTCGCGACGGTGTTTTGAGGGGTACTCCAGCACCGTTGCGACCGTCGCCACCGTCGCGGAAAGAAAAAGATGGGGTGGTATTTTGCCACCCCATCTTCAAGGAGGATGCCCCATTTTAGGGCACCCTAAAAGTATCATAGGATGTCGCGATTCACGACACCCTATGCCCCGAAACAGGGCACCGGGTATAGGGGCAAAAAGCGTTCGGAGAACGCGCAGCCACAGAATGAAATTCTGTGTTCAGAAGGGGCTTGGGGGCGATGCCCTCAACAAGCAGACGGCAGGAAATGTGAGTGTATATTAACACTCGCATTGCTTGCCGGATTTGTGTGTGGCTATCCACACGCATTGCTTGCCTGTATCTAAAACAACCGAAACGGCCCTTGTGCCGCTGCGGAAAATCAACTGAAATTCAAGTATTGGGAGGTAACGAGTATGAGAAAGATTTTGTCCTGTGAGTTTAACCTGGACACCGCCTGTGTGGAGTTACGTCTGGCGGACGGGACGGTGCTCTCCATCGACTGCACTGCCGTGGAGAGCGAGGTGGCAAACAGCATGTACCAGCGGTCAGAACTGGACTGGCTGATCTACAACGATCCGCTGGCTTACGCAAAGTTGATTTTGGATGGTGATCCGGTTAGGTATCTGAAAGTAGCAGCAGATAGTAGATGGAGCGAATTTGATTTTAAGTAATATTTGAATATTACATCGAAGTAGCAGAAAAAACGCTTGACAACCTGAAAGCCATATGCTATGATTATACCAGACAAGAGAAGAGCCCCCGGGCACAGCGGCAACTGTGTCCGGGAGCTTCCCGCGAAATATCATAGATATATCCGTGTTTATGATATCAGATGTTCGTAAGAATGTCAATGCGGGCTTGTACTTTTGAAGAAAGGAGAACAAGCCTAATGCGTTTTTATGTAAACAAGTACGCGCAGCCTACTGGTGAGCATGAGGTACATCGCTCCAATTGCGCCTGGTTGCCTGATGCAGAAAACCGCATCTACCTGGGGGATTTTGCTACTTCCCAGGCTGCTGTAAAGGAAGCACGCAAGTACTACAGCTGTGTAGACGGTTGCAAGCATTGCTGCCCTGAAAGCCACACCCGATAAACACGATAAGGTGGCCCGCCCGTTTATGGGCGGGCCACCTTTCTTTTTGAGGAGGGAGAAAGATGGTTGCTAAAATTTCGGATGTTGCGGAAGTGCAAGGTGGCATAGTTTTGAGCAGAAAAGAAGCGAAGACCCAAGAAGAAAGCTACTGCTCTTATAAGCGCCTCACGCTTAGAGCATTTGATAGAACCGGCAGCATCCATGTTTCAGATCTAGAGGAGTTTTATGCCTGCGAGAGCTTGGACAATGCGTTGTTTACCTCAAAAGGGGACGTTGTGGTCCGTCTGCTTTCACCTATGTACCCTGTGTATGTAGAAAATAACTATGAAAATATTTTGGTACCTTCTCAATTTGCTGTGTTGCGGGTGAAAGATAGAGAGGTCATTATGCCAGAATATCTACGCCTTTGGCTGGCGCAGAAAAGTATTCAGGATCGTGTTCTTGATTTGGAAAGTGGGACGGCTCAAAAAGCTGTAAAAATAAAAACGATTTTAAACTTGGACATTTCTATCCCGCCTTTGGAAGTTCAAAAAAAAGCAGTGATGATCGATACACTAAGCCGTCGCCGAGAATGTCTATACCGTGAATTAATCGAAGAAGAACGGACGTTTACCGAGAACTTATTAGAGAATATTATTGGAGGAATCAACAGATGACGACGAAAAAAGATATTGAAAACGCATTGATGCGTGGTGCGGATACACTGCGGGACACCATTGATGCCGCAAACTATAAGGATTATGTTTTGCCAATCATGTTCGTCAAGTATCTGAGTGATTCTTATGAAGATGCTCTCGATGAACTGAAGAAAGAATATTCCGGAATTCGTCTGGAGCGGCAGAAGCGCTACTTGCCTTTCACTATCGCGGAGGAATGTTCGTTTCAGTCTTTGTACGACCAAAGATTTTCGGATAAAATCGGTCAGTTAATCAATGCCGCCATGCGCAAAATTGAGGCAGATAACAATCAGCAGTTGGCAGGCGTTTTGAATACCGTAGATTACAATAGTGAAAATGCGCTTGGAACGCTGGATCATAAAAAAGCAATTCTTCGTGATTTGCTGGAGGACTTTGAATCGCTGAGCCTGCGGCCTTCTGAAATCGAAGTGAAAGCAGGCCAGGTGCCGGCAGACGTGATTGGCGATGCTTATGAATACATGATCGGTCAGTTTGCTAGTATGGCGGGTAAGAAAGCAGGGTCCTTCTATACCCCGGCAGCTGTATCGGAAATTATGGCCCGTATTGTAGATGTTCAGCCTGGTGAGCGCGTATATGACCCCACCTGTGGATCTGGTTCGTTGCTGATCAAAGCTGCCAAGAAGCAAAACAGCAAGGAAGTATCTATCTATGGCCAGGAAGTAAACGGTTCTTCTGTTGCAATGGCCAAGATGAATATGTATATCCACGAAATCCGGGATGCAAAAATTGCCTGGGGTGATACTCTGGCAAATCCGCTTTTCCTAGATTCAGATGGTAACCTGCTGCTCTTTGATGCCATTGTTGCCAATATGCCTTTTTCTAAGGATAAATGGGCGTCTGGATTTAATCCTGGCGGCGAGTCCAGCGGCAAAGGCAAAAAGGAGTTCAAAATGGAAGCCTCGCTGGATAAATTCCATCGCTTTGATTGGGGCGTTCCTCCTGCCAGCAAGGGCGATTGGGCGTTCTTGCTCCACATGATTGCAAGCCTTTCGGTGAATGGAAGAATTGCTGCTGTTGCTCCCCACGGCGTGTTGTTCCGTGGTGCTGCGGAAGGTCGTATCCGCCAGAAAGTGATTGAAGAGAATCTGCTGGATGCTGTTATTGGTCTGCCTGAGAACCTGTTCTACGGTACCTCCATTCCCGCCTGCATTTTGGTGTTCAAAAAGAACCGGACCAACACGGATGTACTCTTTATTGATGCCAGCAAAAAAGATGAAAATGGCAATCCTCGCTATATCAAAGCAAGCAATCAAAATGAATTGGCTCCGGAGCACATTGATGCCATTGTTGAAGCCTATCAATCGCGTACAGACAAGGATAAGCTTGCTCATGTAGCATCCTTGGAGGAAATCCAGGAGAATGAATACAATCTGAACATCCCTCGATATGTGGATACCTTTGAAGAGGAAGAACCGATTGATATTAAGACGGTTCAGACCAATATTGACCGGCTGAAAACAGAAATTGCAGAAGCTGAAGCACAGATGGATGCGTATTTAAAGGAGCTTGGACTGTAATATAGGAGGTCAAATTGATGACCAAACAGATGAAATCTAGTACTGGTATTGAGCAGATACCAGGGGGATATAAATTGGAATATGGCTATGTGATCCCCAAAGAGTGGCAGATCGTTCGTTTTGATAAGTGCTTTCATCGACTGACGCAGAAAAACGCTGAAAACAATCAGAATGTTCTGACCATTTCGGCACAACAGGGATTGATTAGTCAGCTGGATTATTATAATACACTTTATGCGAGTGAAGATAAAACAGGATACTTTTTGTTGCAAAAAGGTGACTTTGCGTATAACAAGAGTTATTCTACTGATTATGCTTACGGTGCTATTAAGCAGCTGGAAAAATATGAAAAAGGAATTGTTTCGCCGCTGTATATCTGCTTTTCCGCCAACAAACATACAAACACGGACTTTTATCGGCAATATTTTGAAGCGGGAAGATTTAATAGAGAAATTTACAAGATTGCACAGGAAGGCGCCAGGAATCATGGGCTATTGAATGTATCAACTCCTGAATTTTTTTCTGCAGCACTTGTGTATCCACCTGTAGCAGAGCAGAAGAAAATTGCCGAAATCCTTACACATTGTGATAAGGTCATTGAATTGAAACAGCGTCTCATTGAGGAAGAAAAGAAGAAAAATCAGTGGTTGTTAGAATTTGTTTATAAACTCTCAGGAGTACAACATACGAAAATACCTCTTAAAAATTGCGGAAAGTGGTTTAGTGGGGGAACGCCTGACAAACGCAACAATGATTATTGGGATCATGGTACTATTAAGTGGGTTTCGTCGCAAGAAGTGAAAGAAACGCATATACAGGACACAACCTATAAAATCACACATAAAGCGATAGCGGAATCTACAACAGCAATTGCTCCCGCATACTCACTGCTTTTAGTTACGAGAAGTGGTATTTTAAAACACAGTATTCCAGTTGCATATATTAGCGAGGATATGGCAATTAACCAAGATATTAAAGCATTGATTCCAAAAGAAGGAATTGATTATTACTATCTACTCTCGTACTTGAAGTATAAAGAAAAAGAACTGGTTTCTGCGTATGTTAAAACTGGTACCACAGTAGAAAGTATTATTATGAACTTGTTTTTGAAACTTGAAGTTCCTTTCCCATCCTATGAAGAGCAAATAAGAATTTCTAATGTTATTCGCTGTAATGATAAGAAACTACAAGCATTAGCAGAGGAAGTGGAATGCTGGAAAGAAAAGAAAAAAGCTCTTATGCAAGTTCTATTGACAGGAACTGTGAGGGTTAAAACCTAATGAAGAGTAAAGATAAAAAGAAGGAAGTTCCTACGAACTTTCCTGATATCGAAACTGTAGAAGGGCTGAAATTGTATTTAGACGATATGGCAAATCGATTAAAAAATAGCCCGTATTTGTATCATTACACAACAGTTTCCAATGTGATTAAGATGATACAAGGGAAAACCTGGCATCTTGGAAACGCAGCTGGAGTGAACGATAATCTGGAATATAAAAATGGTGATCCACATCGTTGGAACAATCTTTTCTTCAGTTGTTTTATGTGTGAAGATAAAGAAAGCATTGGTATGTGGAGTATGTATGCACAGCCATGGGAAAAAGGAGTAAAGGTTGCACTTCCAAGAAACGTAGTCCGTGAATGGATTAAAGACACAAAAGAAATTCTGGAAATTTCAACGATAAACTATCAGCCCACAGGACGGGCGATTGCTATTGAAGAAAGTGGAGCCTCTTTGAAATTATCGTCGGTTGCCTATTGTAATGCAGATAGCCTGCAGGAAACAAAAGCCAATGAAAAGGTAATGTGGAGTACCGCAACCAATACCAATATTAAAAATGCTGTGCGAATTCCCGAATTGACCGGGTACATAAAAGATATGGCCTGGTCTTATGAGAAAGAAATTCGTATTAAAGCAGAATTTGAGAATATTGGAAATATAAAGCGCGTAGCAATTCCACTGACCGATGAAGTTATTGATGCAATGACCATTACGGCCAGCCCTCTGTTTGAAGGTGATCTGCATGCAGAATTGGAGCGAGAAATTGCTCGACAAGTAAAAACAGAGTCAAGTATTTTTACCCATCGACTGAATATCAAGACCATCTGCCAAGGATGTGAATATAAATTGGCATAATCAATGGTGGGTAGCAGATAAGTGAGGAAAGAAACATGCCTGAGCACACAATTTTTAATGAACGTCCTGAATCTCAGGACCGTGCGTTAAAAGTAATTGAAAAGCTGGGATATACGATTGTTCCCCGGAGTGAAGCAGAGAAAAAACGTGGCTCTCGTCGGGCTGTGCTATTTACGGAAGAACTACAGTCTTTTCTGAGCCACCAGACATATCAGTTTGGCACGGAAGACAGATTCTTTTCAGGAGGCTCCATTGCTAAGGCGATGCAGACTGTAGACCAGTTCAGTGCAGCCGGACTGTATGCTGAAAACAAGGCGATCTATGAGCTTCTCTGTGCGGGCAAAAGCATGGAAGAGGATCTGCCTGACGGAACCCGTCAGTCCTTTGATTTGAGTTTCATTGACTTTGAACACCCGGAAAATAATACATTCCAAGTGACGGATGAGTTTGAAGTAGAACGTTCTAATGGTAAATTCGCTCGTCCGGATATCGTAGTGCTGGTCAATGGCATCCCTCTGGTGGTCATCGAATGTAAAAAATCCAGTGTTGATGTAATGGAAGGTGTCAACCAGAACATCCGTAACTGGGGTGAAGAGTACATTCCGCATCTATTCCGTTACGCACAGTTAGTTCTAGCAGTTAATCCGGATAAGGTGCTTTACGGCACTTGTGGAACGCCTGCAAAATACTTTGTGTCCTGGCACGAGGACGATAAAGAATGGCTGAACGACTGGTGCCGGAAATGCTCTCCGGATGGTCATATCAAGGAACAGGATCGAGCATTGGTTTCATTGTTGCACCCGGAGCGACTGTTGGATCTGATCCGCAATTTCATCATTTACGATAACAATGTAAAGAAAATTTGCCGGTATAAACAGTACTTTGCAGTAAAAAAATGCATGAATCGTATTTTGCTGAAAGACGGCGCAAACACCAGAAGTGGAGTGGTTTGGCACACACAAGGTAGCGGTAAAACTCTCACCATGATTATGCTAACCAAAATGATTCTGCGTGAGAGTATGCAGCCAAAAAGCATGATCAAACAGCCGCGTTTTGTGATGGTAACTGACCGTATCAATTTGGACAAACAGATCAGGGATAACTTTATTCACACTCAGATGAGTCCTCACCGTGCCAAGACCGGCAAAGGTTTGATTGAATTGCTGAAAGAGGAGAGTAATACGGTCATTACTGCACTGGTCAATAAATTCGAAGCTGCAGTAAAACAGGAATACTGTAATGACAGCGAAAATATTTTTGTTTTTATTGATGAAGGGCATCGAACACAATATGGCAAGTTGAATATCTACATGAACCGAGTTCTGCCTAACGCCGTGAAGATTGCATTCACAGGTACTCCCCTGATGCAGAAAAAGCCGAAAGAAAATAAACGTGATATTATTCCGGCAAGAGATACCTATGAAAAGTTTGGTCCTGAAATCGACAGATACACACTTCAAGATGCTATTGACGATAAAGTAACGGTTCCTATTGTTTATGAAGGCCGCGTGATCCCTCAACAAGTTACCAGTGAGCAGATTAACGCTCATCTGAAGTATATTACTGTAGGCCTTACGGAAAAAGCTAAGAAAGATCTGGAGATTAAGTATAGCCGATTTGTTGCTCTTGCTCAGACAGAAGCGCGCCTCAATATGATAGCATTTGACCTGCATGAACATTTTATCAATTATGTTAAGCCAAAGGGATTCAAAGCTATGCTCACGTGTGCTTCGCGTGCAGAAGCGGTGCAGCTTTTTTATAAATTGAGAGATCTCGGCGGAGTTACTCCGGCGGTAGTTATTACTCCTAACTCCGGCAAAGAGGGTGATGATGAAAACAACACTCCTCAAACTGAAAAAATTATAGGAGAATTTTTCCGGAAAGAGGTTGATCCCCTTTTTAAAAATAACTATGACGCCTATGAAGACTCTGTAACTGGGAGGTTTATTGATCCAGAAGGTGATGTTGATCTACTGATTGTAAAAGATAAGTTGCTCACTGGTTTTGATGCACCAATTGCCGCTGTGCTGTATGTGGATAAAAAGTTGAAGGATCATACCCTCTTGCAGGCTATTGCTCGTGTGAACAGAGTATATCCAGACAAAGATTTTGGTTTGGTCGTCGATTATATGGGAATCTTTAAGAAACTGAATTCTGCTTTGGATTTGTATAGTGACGAGCAATCCGGAATGAATCTATTTAATCGTTCAGAAATTCAGTCAGCAATATCTTCGGTTTCAGAAGAAAAGCAAAAGCTGGAGAAAGTTCATCACGAGCTTTGGAAAATATTTAAGGGGATCGATCCCAACGAGTCTAGTGCAAATGTATGGCAGGAACGTCTCAGAGAGCATGATGTGCGCAAAAATTTCTATGAAAAGCTGTCTGCCTTTGCGAAGATGGTGGATTTTATGTATTCCAGCTACGAATTATTTGAAGCTGTTGGATTTGATCAGGCAGAAGTTTATCGTAAAGACTATCTGTTTTTCAAAAAACTAAAGGATAGTGTATCTCTTCGCTTCAATGATCGTGTGGACTTTTCTCGATATGAGGATGGCATTCGTCAGCTGCTGAATACCTATGTGAACGCAGAAGACGCAAAAATCCTGATTGAACCGCTGGATATTACAAACAAGGAAAAGATGGAGGAACAGCTTGCTCGACTAGGGTCTAGTGAAGCAAAAGCAGAAGCTATTCAAACACGTCAGGTTGAAGTGCTCGAAAGTCAGCGGTATGTAGATCCGATTCGTTATATGACTTTCATGGAAAGAATAAAAAAGGCCCTTTCGGACTATATGCAGGAGCGTGACAGTGAAAAGTACCTTTCTTCCATGGAGAAAATGGCAGAGGACTATCGAGCTGGCCGGAGTTCAGTTAAATATCCAGAGAATATTGTGGATGATAGCGATGCAAAGTCTTTCTATGGTGCTGTTTGTGCAGGTATCAAAAAGTCAACTGGTGTTGCTGACGTAGAAATTACTGATGCGATGGGCGAATTGGCCTTAAACATCAAAGACGTTATTGTGAAACACACAAAGCGTGACTGGAGAGACAATGTCATTGTACACAGGGACATCAAAAAGGCGCTCGATGATTTGCTGTTTGACTATATGGAAGATAATCAACTTGATTGGAGTTTGGATACAATCGATATCATTATTGATGAAATTATGATGGTGGCAAAGAAGGGCTATTGATATGGAGAAAGTCAGCATTATGTTGCCAACATCCCAAAAAACGGTTGAGGTCAATCTTGATAGAAAGACGATGAAAACATGTCGCCTAAAGGTCTATCCGACACAGGAAATTGTGTTATCAATACCACAGACAGTACCGATAGAATGGGCTGAAGAATTTTTGACAGACAAAAGCAGCTGGATTGAGTCAAAGTTAGAGTCCTTTCAGAGAACAAGTGGATATGCAGCGACAGATGAGATTCGAAATGGCTTCTCAATTAAAATGCTTGGCGAAGACATGCTGTTTGTTTTAACGGAGTGTGATAAGGAACAAGTGTATTCTGAAGGCAAGCGTATCTATATTTGCTGTCATGACCCAGATGATCAAGAAAAAGTCTGGAATTTATTCGAAAGCTGGTGGCGCAAACAAGCAAAAGCGATTCTACAGAAACGAGCAGAGCATTGGTATCCGATTATCGAAAAATATGGAGTTGCAATGCCGAAAGTTGCAGTTCGTAAGATGAAAACCTTGTGGGGCAGCTGCAGCGTAAATCGAGGAGCTATAACTTTAAATTTTTACTTGATTAAAGCTCGGATGCCTTACATTGATTATGTTATTTTGCATGAGCTGACCCATTTTTTATATCCAAATCACAGCAAACAGTTTTATATGTTCCTGTCTAACTACATGCCTGATTGGAAAGAACGAAAGTGTATTTTGGATCAGGAAGTGGTACACGGCCTGTGAGGTTGGATGTGAATCAAAAAATGTTTATTATTTCGGTCTGGAGCGAGAAGTATGGAACTTGATGAAGCGTTGAAAGCGTCAAAAATGCCGATGATAGTTGTGCATTTCGATGATAACTTTGAGACCACACATGCCGAAGAATATAACATGGAAAATTTTGAGTTAGCAGAGTGGCAGATTGAGAGTTTGGCTAGAATGCTATTACCTTCAATTCGTGAGTATTATAGAAATCCCGAGTATACCGACGCGGTTAATGAGCGGATGAAGCAACAAAATGAAGAATTGATAGATGTTTGAGGTCAATGGTGTAGAATATGTAAGGTAAGCCTGGTGATCAATAGCTACGAGAAATCATAGGCAACCATGGCGATGCCTTCTGATAATGAAATGCTAATGCTTCAATTGGAGATTACAAAAGATGCTCATTAAACTTCTACCGAGGGCGAATGATTATGAACATTGAGACTGATTTGGTCAAGAAAAAAGAATTTTCCACATCAATTAACTCCGGCATTCAAAAGCATTCTCAAGAGTATAAGGTCCTCGCAATTCTGCGGTATCTTTATCCTCAAAAATTTTCGACTATGATTAATGGGGAAGCTCCAGATCTTCAAGATAATGAGAATGGCGTAGGTATTGAAGTCGTTTCTGCTGCACAAGAAAATGATATGAGAGCTTCTCGAGCCTTTTCTGAATTACACCAAACAAAAGGTGGGGATAATGAAAAAAGTGAGGAGCGGATCAGGGCAAGTGGCTACAAATTTGTACCAGTACAAGGAACGAAAGTCGGAATCAGCACAACAGGAACTTCGGACAGCGAAAAAGTGCTTGTCCAGAAAATTGTGCTGAAAAAGGCGGGGAAAATTCAGCAGTATAAAAAGAATTTCCGAAAAGTTGGGCTAGCGATACTCTTTTCCGAAACCCCAACTTCTTACGCAGAGGACCATTGTCTGGAATGGGTTACTGAAGTACTAAACAACTTCCAAGATTCATTTGATTTTGTATATGTATTATCCCATCGTTTTTGTATCTATTACGAAATTCAAAAAAATGTTTCAGAAAAACGGTGCTTCACAGAAAACGTATATAAATCTCTTTCTACTATAGCGAGGATGACTGCGGAAGGACAATTGTCTTTAACGGATCCGGAATGGCTGTAGAACTGTGACCTTCTGTTTGTTTGAGTTCCTGGCGGGGAATCGGCATATTTTGTATGCATATCTGTGGCAACACCATGGCAACAAAAAATCAGATAGCCTCTACTATCTAAATAATGAAAAGAATACCAATACTCTGAGCTAAATCCTATAAGCAAATCTGTTTAGAAAACTTCTGACAGGAGCGAGTGGGAGTAACCCGGGCGTCCTGAAAAGCCTGAAAACACCCCTTTTTGAAGGCTTGGTGGCCTCTGCGGCAACGATTTGGCAACTGTTTTCAAAATTCAAGGGAGGACTGCTGAAAAGCAGTCCTCCCTTTGTTATGCTGTGGAAATTTACTTGGTGATCGTCAGGTCACAGCTGCCGTCGTTGAGATTGGACAGCTCACCGATGAAGTAGATCACATCCACCGTGGCGGAGGGATCGCGGACGAACTGATAGCGGTCGTAGTTGGCCGGAGTCCGCTCATTCCAATCCAAGCCGGTCTCCACATACTCGATGCCGTTATCGTAGCTGGAAACGTCATTGAACTCGCCGCACTGGAGCACACCGCCGCCGGTGATGGAGCCGGAGTTCACCAGAACGGTACCCGAGGCGACCAGCCGGGCGCTGGAGGCCACCGTGATGGTACCCATGTTGTAGGTCGAGTACCCGGTGTTCTGATAGGAGAAGCTGCCTCCATTGACGTTGAAGCTGCCGTAGTTCTCGCTCCGGCCGTTGATGTTGACCCGGCCGCTGCTCTCCACCACGGCGCCCTGCTGGGTAGTCATGCCGCCGTAGACATCGAAGCGGGCATAGGTACCCTCTACGAAGACCCGGGCGGTGGGCTCCAGCGTCAGACCGTCGTTGACTTCCACTCTGGCCTGGTGGCTCGTTGTGTCGGAAATGGTGACCGTGCCGGCAAAGACGTTGGGAACCTGGCTCTCCGGATTGCGGTCCAGGTAGAGCATGCATGCGCTGGAAATGGAGCCGCCCTCGTCCAGATGCATACCGCCCTTTTCGCTGTGGAGGCGGAGATAGCCATACTGAGGTACCTCCACCTTGCCGCCGGAGCGAACGGTGATGCCATCCTCCGCATTGACATTGGTATTGTAATAACGGTTCTGCTGCTCGCTCTGGCTGTTGGTGGACAGGACGCCGCCCTTGGCCACGATGAGGGAGCCGTTGTCCACCGACAGGTTGGCGGCCTGATTGGCGTCGCCCTCCAGGGTGAGACGGGCCGAGACGGTCAGGGAAGCACTGGAGAGATCCAGATACTGACCTGGACGCAGGGTAAGGTCCTCAGTAAGAACCACATCCTCCGTTCCGGTATAGGTGACCGCAGTGTACTCGTTGCCGCGGAGGATCTCCAATGCCTCGCTCCACACGGCGGTGTTGTAGTGCTTACGGGTATAGGAGGTGCCGCCAAAGTCCACGCTGAGCATCTGGCTTACCCCGTTGAGGGTGAGGGTGATGTCCACCATGGCGATATCCTCGGAAGCGGGCTTCGCCGCGGTGAGAACTACCTTGCCATCCTCCAGAGCAGCCGACACAGGATATGTCTCATATTCGTCGGTCTGGTTGTCATAAATCTCCGCAGATACCTCGGGCACGCCGGAGAAGGTCTCACCCGCAAAGGGAGTGACTACGATCTTGAGGCCGGTATAGTTCTTTTCGGTGACATTGCTGCCGGAAACCTGGAAGATGTCATAGAAGCTGCCGTAGGTGTGCAGTTCGTAGGTCTCGACGCCGTCGACCCAGTTGCTGTTCAGATAGCCGTTGACCGTGCCCACAAAGTCGGGCAGAACGGTCTCGCCGGCCTTACCGCCGGTGAGGTAGTACTCCACGGTACCCAGACCGCGGTTGACGTCCTTGGTCTCCAGGCGGGTCTGGGTGTCGTAGTCACCGGGGACATCCTGGGCAGTGCGCACCACCAGGCGGGCGGACTGGAGACCAAGGACCTTGCCCTCGGCGTCGGCCCACTTGATGTAGAGGACCTCGTTGGAGGTCAGGGGCTTGCCCTCAGCATCGGACACCTCGGCCACGATGCCGGGGAAGGCGTCAGAGACTTCCTTGTACTCGGTGGAAGCCATGGCAGCCTCAGCGGTGGGAGCCACAGCGGCCTTGACCGCGCCCTCCACCGGGGAAACGGTGAGGGTGTAGCTGAGATTGGCTGCATAGGTCACAGTGGGATCCACATAGATGGTCACGGTGCCGTTGGCCACCGTGGGCTCCTCGATCTCCTCGGGCTTCGCGCCGGTGCTCCACGTGCCGGAGAGCTGCTCATTGGCGGCCAGCTCGCCCTTGACCCAGATGGCAGTGACCTTGATGTCCTTGATGATGTTCTCCTTGGCCAGGTCATGGTCCCAGCCGGCGAAGAGCCAGCCGTCCTTGACGGGAGGCAGGACGTCCTTCACATAGCCGCCCAGCTTGACCTTCTGCGAGGGGATCTCAGTGCCGCCGTCGGTGTCAAAGGTGACGGTGAGGGGAGGCACGTTGCCGATGTAGATCCGGCTCAGGCCATTGAGGGTAAAGCGGATATACTCCGCACCATCGATGGTGACGACTTCGCCCGGTACGGCCTCTTCCGTTCCTTCTTTATTGGTGTGGCTGGCGAAGAAGGTGTAGAGGCTCAGGTCGGCGTCAGACGCCAGGCCCAGGGCCTCCCGGGACAGGGTGACGGTGGTCTCGCCCACGGGGTGGACCTTCTGATCGGTGCCGTCCTCCGTGGTCATGGAGAGATCCACATCCAGGGTCACCAGTTCGGGGGTCACCTCAGCCTCGGGGTAGGCATTGGTGATGGCAGTCTGGATCTTGACGGACTCTTCTTCCGGGACCGCCTCGTCCGACTGGGTGACATCCAGAGAGAGGACAGCATCCGCGGGGATTTCGATCGTTTCGCCGCTTTCGTTGACGAATTTGGCGCCCTCATCCACGACAACAGGGGACTTGTCGGGATCGGTCTCGCCCGGATCCACCTGCGCGACCACCTTGCCGGTGGCGGCGCTCGTCACGGTGCCGGAGTAGCTGCCGGTGCCGGTGGCCTCAGCGGTAATGGTCTGGCCCACATCCAGGGAGGACACGGTGTAGACGTTCTCAGAGGACTTCTCTACACCGCCCACCAGCCAGCGGATGGAATAGACCGAATCCTTGGGGGAGACATAGGTGTAGAGCTCATCACCGGAGTGCAGGGCAGCGCCGGTGACATCCACCTCATTGCGCAGGATGTAGATGCCGGACAGGGCAGTGGTGGTGCTTCCGCCGCCGCCTCCACCGCCGCCGCCGGAGGGCTTGGTGGTGGGTGTGGGCTTGGCAGGCTGGACTAGCTCGTCGGTCTTGTCCATCAGCTCGTCCATGATGACGGCCACGGAGGCACGGGTGGCGGTGGCGCTGGGATTAAAGACATTGCCGCCCACGCCCTTGACCAGACCGAGGGCCTGGGACAGATAGACCGCATCCTTGGCCCAGGCGCTGATGGCGGCGTCGTCATCGAACTTGGCGGAGGCCTGATAGCCGCTGAGATCATAGCCCATGTAGTTCAGGAAACGGATCAGGAAGGCACACATCTGCTCCCGGGTGACCAGCTCATCGGGGGCGAAACGGGTGTCGCTGTATCCGGCGGTGACGCCGGACTTGACGGCCCAGGAGACGGCCTGGGCATACCAGGCGTCGGCGCTCACATCCTGGAAGGAGGCATCGGCGCCGGTGGGCGCGGGACCGTCCAGCTTTTCCGAGAGACGGTAGAGCACGGACACGAACATACCACGGGTCATACTCCCGTCGGGATCAAAAGTGTCCGCGTCGATACCGCTGAACAGTCCGGCATTGACCACATCGGTGATGGCCTGCTGGCCCCAGTGGCCCTGAATGTCCGAAAAGGAGACCGCTTCCGCCGCCAGGGCGCCGGTGGGCAGGATACCCGCCAGCATGGCTGCGGTCAGAAGGGAGGCCAGTCCCTTTCGGAGATCTGTCTTTTGTGGTTTCATCTCTCCAACTCCTCTTACTGGTTTAGAATGGGACACGCGAAGGGGGTGCGATCATACCATGCAATCAGCTCCTTGCATCTGGTCAGGGCAGCATATCCGGATTCCCACGGCGATGAAATATGCCGGCCGTGGGGACTGAGCCGCGGCGGGGGCCGCACAGGGATCAACGCTCCGGATATGAGTCGGACACCAGTTTTTCACGCAGCGCGGTCCGCTGGCGGCTCAGTGTGGATGGATTCATGCCCAGAAACGAGGCAATGTACTTGTTGCTGACCTTTTGGATCAGGCCCGGGTAGGTCTGCAGGAACCACTGATACCGCTCCCGGGCGGTGTACTGATACATGGCGATTTTTAGTTCCCAGTGCATTTTTGTGGACTCCATCAGCAGGTTGTAGGCATATTTCAGCAGCTCCATATTGGTCTCCAGGTGATAGGAGACAATGGAGAGCGGAATGGTCAAAATCGTCGAATCGGTCAGGGCCTCGATGCTGATGGGGGACGGGCCCGTAATATCTGGCCCGGGCATGGCAGGCGCCCCGGTACGGAAGGCAAAACAGTCGGTGACCTCCTGGCCGTTGGCGTCCAGAAAAAATCCGCGGATGATACCGTCGATCAGAAATGAGACATAGACTTGAGGCTCTCCCTGACGGATGAGAAAGGCGCCTTTGGGCAGTGCGTGGATCTCGATCTCATTGAGCAAATCATCGGTTAAAATGCTGGCGGGAACGTGCAGAATATCGGCCACATAGCCCTTCATATCCATGTGCATCCCTCCCAATTGTTTTTGCTTTTATTATACCATTTTTAGGAACAGATGCATTGATACAGGTCAATTTAGCAGGTTAATTGGTGAAATAAAAAGAAGGCTTTCCGGTGGAAGCCGAAAAGCCTTGAAAGTTGGAAATAAAATGGTTTGTGAAAGGGGAACTTACGACAGATACGGGCGCAGCAGATCCACGATCTCGCCCTTGCTGGCGATACGTCCGGCGATGAGGAGCTTGCCGTCCACCATCAGGGAAGGGGAGGACATCACGCCCAGGGACACGATCTCCATCAGTCCCTCCACCTTTTCCACCGGGACCTCCACGCCCAGCTCGGACAGGGCCTCCAGCGTGTTGGTGTAGAGCTTGCCGCACTTGTCGCATCCGGCACCGATTACCTTGATATCCATATCCATGACCTCCTGATCAGTTGCGCAGTTTCATCTCCTGCCCGACACAGGTTTCCCAGGCAGAGAAGATATGTTTGATGACGGCCGGACCGATCCGGGAAATAAAGACCAGCTGGGAGAGCTCCTTTTCCTCACAGGGCTTCCAGTCGATGCGGGAGCCCACCAGATCCACCTGGTTCCAGCCCTCGTCTGCCAGGTGGAAGAAGCCCTTGCAGCGGTAGAGATCGGACTGGATCTCCCGGAGGAAGGCGGTGAGCTGCTCCCGGGTCACGGTCCCGGAGAAATCCATGAAGAGGGTCTTGGGCTTGGTCTCCGCGGAGTTGGTGGTCTCCTCGCCCTCTGCCCACTGATAGAGGAGCAGGTCGTCCTGGAGGAACTGGGGCGAGAGGGAGCCCATCTGGCTCTGCTCGATGGGACAGACCGGGTTGATCTCCCGGATGGCCCGGACCACTTCCTCCAGCTGAGCGGGGGAGACCAGGTCGGTCTTGGTGATGACCGCCAGGTGGCAGTGCTTGAGCTGCCGGTTGACGGTCTCCAGGTCGCCGCGCTGCTCCAGGAAGTTTACGGCGTCCACCAGACAGATCACGCCCCGGAACTCGTAGGATGCGCCGGCCGCCACCTGGGCCGCCTGCAAAATCTCCTCCACATTGGAGGGATCGCCCAGACCGGAGCTCTCCACAAAGAGGTACTCCAGGTTCTGCGCGGCCATCTCGGCCAGCGCCTGGACAAACTGGAGCTTGAGACAGGAGCAGAAGATGGAGCCGCGGTTGACCTCCACCATCTGGATGTTGTCATTGCGGAGGATGGTGCCGTCGATTCCCAGCTTGCCGAATTCGTTCTGAATGACGCCGATGCGGCGGCCCTGGAGCGCGTCCAGGAGGCGGAGGAGCAGGGTGGTTTTTCCGGCGCCGAGGAAGCCGGTGAGGACATAGAGCTTGGTGCTGTGTTCTGTCTGCATGGCGGGATCTCCTTTCAAAGTGGTGCCTGGGGCAGGGGCCTCCGGTCCGGCGGGACATGCGGCCGACTCCAGGGCGTCCATCAGGCCGTCGATGGCCTGGCGGACGCTGTGGAGGGTGTCGCGGTTCAGGGTGTAGTGGGTCCAGCGGCCACGCTTCTCCGGGATGGCAAGGCCTGCGCCGCACAGGAGCTTCATATCGTGGGAGAGGGTGGGCTGTGTGATGGAGAAGGCCTCCAGAATCTTGCAGGCGCACAGGGGCTGCTGGGAGAGCATGGAGAGAATTTGCAGCCGCTTGGGGTCAGCCAGCGCTTTGCATACTTTGGCCAATTCTTCGTGGGTCATACACGGCCCTCCTCTTACCTGAATAAATAGAAAAATATCGATATGTTATAAACGGATTATACCATACAGATAGAAGAACGTCAATATATGATGAGAGACAGGATCAGGAGTCCAGCTCATCCAGCTGGTCCATCAGATCGTCGGCCTGGTCCTCCAGCGCTTCCCGGCGGTCGCCCCAGACCTCATAGGCCTCGCTCTCCATATCCTCCGGTTCCTCCAGATCCAGCCGGGCAATTTCCTCCTTTACCTGGGCCAGCTGGGCGAGAAGGGCCTGTCTGCGCTCCTCTTCCGGCGCGGCGGGGGAGCGGAAGGAAGTGATGTCGATGATGTCAGCCATAAAAAGCTCCTTTCCTCTGTCGCTCGGACAGAACATCCTTGCATGGGCTGAAGCGCAATGCTCCGGCAGACCCTATTATAATGGGAGGAGCACCGGGCGGCAAGTCCTGTACGCCCTCCCGCCGGCAAGAGAAAACCCGGCCTGCTTGTGCAGGCCGGGCATTTCATCCTTGTATTACTCCTTGGCGGGGGCCAGGAGCTTGGTGAGCATGGCCACCTTGCGGCCGATGCCCTGGGCCTTCTCCAGACCCTCGGGATCGTCCATGGTGCCCGAGCCGTCGCCGGGATTCCACAGACTGGCGCCGGCATAGACGCAGACGCCGCCGTTGCAGACAGTGATGCCCTGGGTGTGATAGAAGCCCAGGATCCCGTTGATGGCCATTTCCTGGCCGCCGTTGCGGGTGCCGCCCACGGCGATGGCACCGCCCACCTTGCGGGCGAAGAAGTCGGGGTTGTCCTTCAGAATGGTCCATGTGGGACGGAAGCGGTTGAAGAAGGTGGCCAGCTGGGCGGTGATATTCATCTCATACACAGGCGTGGCGATGATGTACCCGTCCGCATTATAGAACTTTTCATAGAGCTCGGTCATGCCGTCGTCCTTATAGACGGGGCAGTAGGTGACCCCCTGCTTGGTGCACTGGTTGCAGTGGATGCAGAAATTGAGCTTGCGGCCACGGAGCTCCACCAGCTCGACTTCCACGTCGCCGGTGGCCTCGGCGGCCTCGAGAGCGGCCTTCAGGGCGGTGTAGGCAGATTTTTTGCGGGGGCTACCACAGATACCAAGAATTTTTACCATGAGAGATGCGCTCCTTTCGTTGATCGGTCTATACCGGGAAACTGCCTGACGGCATTCTGACAGAGAAAACAACGAGATAAAATCCTTCTTTTCTGCCTTTTATGGTAGGATGTTTTTGACGGGCCGTCAAGAGGAAAATGGATGCGGAAGACGGCCTTACCGCACAGAGGCGGAAGCTCTGCCCTCCAAAGTCGTGGGGAATCAGCTACGGCCTTCCATGGCGGCCTTGACCCGATCGGGGGTCAGGGGCAGCACGTGGAGGTCGGCGTTCAGGGCGTCGTTGACCGCGCCCACGATGGCGGGGACCACCGGGACGATGGAGGCCTCGCCGATGCTCTTGCCGCCGTAGGGGCCGCCCTGCTCGAACTCCTCCACGAAGTGGATGGAGATGGGGGGCAGGTCGGTGGAGCGGGGCAGACGGTATTTCTTCAGATTGGCGTTGATGGGGCGCCCCTTCTCGTCCAGCTGGAGGCCTTCAAAGAGTGCCATGCCCATGCCCATCAGGACGGCGCCCTCGATCTGGCCCTCCAGCAGCATGGGATTGAGGGCAGTGCCCACATCGCACACGGCCAGATAGTCGGTGACCTTGACCTCGCCGGTCTGCTTATCCACCCGCACCTCGGCAAAATGGGCGCCGTAAGAGCCGGCGTTGTGGTCGGAGCAGTAGGAGACCGTCTCCAGCAGCTTGCGCTTCTGGTGGTCATAGGCGTAGCAGGCCAGGTCCGCCCGGGTCAGACGGGTGTCGCTGCCCTCGGTCCAGTAGGCGCCGTCGCTGTGCTGGACCTGCTCCACCGGGCAGCCCAGGGCGTCGGCGGCCACAGCGCGGAGGGTCTGCTCCATCTGGCGGGAGACCGTCTCCACCGCGGCGCCGCCCGACCAGGTGTTCCGGCTGGCGCCCGAACCCATGTCATAGGGGCAGCTGTGGGTATCCGAGTGGGTCAGTTCGATCTGATCGAAGGGAATGTCCAGGGTCTCGGCCACGATCTGCTTCATCAGAGTATAGGTGCCCGCGCCGTGGTCCGTGAGGCCGGTGCGCAGCAGGACGGAGCCGTCCTCATGGACCATCAGCTCAGCCACGGTGATGTCGGGGGCAAAGGGAGCCACGCCGTTGCCGTGCAGGGCGGTGGCCACGCCGTAGCCGTAGACATAGCGGTCGGTCTCCTTGGCGGCCTTGCCGGCCAGCTTCTCCTTCCAGCGGAAGAGCTCTGCGCCCTTGACCAGACAGTCGTGGACCCGGGCGTTGCCCAGGGTGTCGTTGGCACCCCGGTCCAGACCGTAGGGGCGGACCAGGTTGCGCTCGCGGAAATCCACGGGGTCCATATGGACTGCCTTGGCCGCCTTGTTGACCAGAAGCTCCAGGGTGGTGAAGACCTTGGGGGAGCCGAAGCCACGCATGGCGCCGCCCACAGGGGTATTGGTATAGGCCGCCTTGCCGTCAAAGCGCTGGTTGGGGGCCTGGTATACCTTGAACATCTTTCCGCACATAGCGGCCTGGACGTTGATGCTGCCGCCGCAGTAGGGGCCGGAATTCATGAAGGAGCGGATCTCAAAGCCGGTCATGGTGCCGTCTTTCTGCACGGCCATCTTGCCGTAGAGCTTGATGGCATGGCGGGTGTAGGTGGAGACCATGGACTCGGTGCGGTTGTAGCGGATCTTGACCACCTTGCCGCCGGCCTTCTTGGAGAGCAGCAGGGCGATGGGCTCCAGCAGGACGCCGTCCTTTCCGCCAAAGGTGCCGCCGATGAGTCCGCCGTGAATGGCGATCTTGGTATAGGGCAGGCCAAAGATCTGGCCCAGCATGATCTGGACCCGGTGGACGCCCTGCTGGGGCTCCCACACCTCCAGATAGTCGCCCCGGTTCCAGCGGGCGATGCACTGGTGGGGTTCAATGGCGCCGTGGTGGATCATCTGGGTGGAGAGGGCGTTTTCCACCACCACGTCGGCCTCAGCCAGGGCGGCGTCCACGTCGCCGCACTCGGCCCGCTGGGCCTTGAGCAGGTTGCCCTCGGGGTAGATGTGGGGAGCGTCCTCCTTCAGGGCCTCCTCGGGATCAAAGACAGCGGGGAGCTCCTCATAGTCCACCTCGATGAGCTTGATGGCCTTCTGGGCAATGGCCTCGGTGTCGGCGGCCACGGCGGCCACCTCGTCGCCCACAAAGCGGACCACGTCGTCCAGCACCCGCTCGGTGGCGGGGATGCCGTCCTTGGCCCAGCGCATGATGCGGTTGAAGCAGGTCTTGGGGGAGTCCTGATAGGTGATGACGGCCCGCACGCCGGGCAGTGCCTCGGCCTTGCTGGTGTCGATGGAGCGGATGCGGGCGTGAGCCACGGGGCTGGTCAGGACCTTGCCCCAGAGCATACCGGGGAAGCGCAGGTCGTCGGTGTAAACGGCCTCGCCGGTGACCTTGGCCACGGCGTCAATGGTGGGGGTGGGCTGTCCGATGTACTTCATAATACTGGTTCCCTCCTCATTTAACCCTGCTGGGCGCCGTCGTCCTCCCGCATCCGGCGGGCGGTGAGCTGAACGGCCTCCACGATCTTCTTGTATCCGGTGCAGCGGCACAGGTTGCCCTCCAGCGCGGTGAGGATCTCATCCTCGCTGGGGTCCGGGTTGTTGGCCAGCAGCGCCAGAGAGGTCATGACCATACCGGGGGTGCAGTAGCCGCACTGGATGGCTCCGGCGTCCACAAAGGCCTGCTGGACAGGGTGGAGGTGGCCGTCGTGGCTGACGCCCTCGATGGTGAGAATGTCCGCGCCCTCCAGGTTGCGGGCCAGCAGCACGCAGGAGTTCTTGGGCACGCCGTCCACCAGGACCTTGCAGGCGCCGCAGTCGTTGGTGCCGCAGCCGTACTTGGTGCCGGTCAGGTTCAAAACCTCCCGCAGTACATAGAGCAGGGTCCAGTTGTCCTCGATCTGAAGGGCGTGGTCTGTGCCGTTGATGTGAAGGGTAATGTCTCGCATCGTCAATGCATCCTTTCTCTCCAAAATCCGGTTGGGTTATGACTGTGCGCCGATGTTCCAGTTCTGGAGCACGCGCATCCCATAGTGCTGGGGATGGAAGTAGTGGACGTTGAGCAGGACGGGCACATCCTGCACATCATAGAAGAGCTGTTCGCAGTAGAGAAGGGGAGTTCCCTTGGGGAGCTCAAAGAGGGCGGCGACCTTTTCGTCCGCGGCCACGGCCTGGTAATCGTTGAGGGAGTGGGCCAGCTTTTTCCCGCAGTGGTCCCAGATGCACTCATGGATGTACCAGTTCTGCTCCTCCGGACGGAAGGGGCGCTTGACCAGATCCAGGGAGAGGCGGCTGATGGTAAAGACGCCCGGGTGATCATCGGCCGTGTAAATGGTCTCGTAGCGCTGGAGCAGGCTCTCCGGCTGGACCTGGAGCCGCTCCGCCAGCGCGGGGGAGGCCGGCTCGATCCCCAGGAAGAGCATCTTCATCCCGGGGGTGCGGCCGTTGCGCCGGAAGGTGTCGGCAAAGGAGAAACCCTGGTCCACCCGGTTTGTGGGGTCCAGCGCGCTGGGGTGGATGAAATTGCCCACGCCGTGCCGCTTGGTGAGATACCCCTCCAGGGTGAGCATCATCAGGGCCTCCCGCAGGGTGACCAGACTGATGCCAAGGCGCTTGGCCAGCTGATCCTCGGGCGGGAGTTTGTTGCCTGGAAAGGTCTCACTGCGAAACATGTCCAGGAGGCGGCGTTTCACCGCCATATACGAGCTAAGATTGGTTGCAGCCATTCCGACATCCTCACAATCCTTATAAGTTGTACGCTGTCCTTATAAGTTTACGGCATTATTCTACATCGTTTGTATCACAAATGCAAGAGCAATTCTTTTTGATCTTGAAATTTGTACAAAGTGCTTTGTTTGCCTGAAATGGATTGGTAAAAAAGGCTGAACTTTAGAGTCTAAAGCCGAGAAACACCTGTGCAGAATCCCACGTACCGGAAGAGAAACACAAAAAGACCGCGACCTCCGGGAGAGAGGCAGCGGTCTTTTCGTGGATTATCAGGCGAGGGCCTGGGCCAGGGCGGGCAGTGCGGCGGACAGATCTTCCAGGCCGTAGTAGCGCAGGACGACCACCTGGGCGCCCCGCCGGGCAAAGAGCATCTCCCAGGTATCTTCCACCGCGTCGTAGACCAGGGCGGTCTCGTCCAGGCCGGGCTGATCCACACGAAGGAACTGGTAGCGCCCCGGCTCGTGCTCCAGCTCATAGACATACCAGTCGTCGTACTCCTCCTGGATCAGCGCCCGGAGGAGGGGTTCTGCCAGGAAGGGCAGGGTGAGCCGGTAGTAGGAGAGGCGGAAGGAGGGGGAATAGGTCCCGCTGTTATCCGGCCAGTTCCGACCGGGGACCTCGCCGCCCTCTTCGATCTCATACTGGGCGGGGGCGAAGAGGGACCACGCCGCTTGTACGTGATTTTCCATGTCCCGGTCTGAGAGATAGAGGTGGCGGTAGGTGAAGGCGGGATCGGTCTCAATGTGGGTGAGATGAAAGGAGAGGGGAGAGGGGTGCTCCGGCGTGATGTTCCAGCGCTCCCGCCCGGAGATAGAGCGGACGGAGATACCGGCCGAGAGCACTGCGAAGAGCAGCGCGAAGAGAATCAGGAACCGGCTCCGGGTCACCTGTCCCCGGAAGCGGCCGGTCCGGTGTTCCATGGGGATGCCCTCCCGGAGGCTGCGGCGCAGACGGCAGAACCGGCGGCACTGGAGGAGCAGCCAGGCGAGGACGATCAGATCCAGAAGAAGGGAGCCCAGCATGGAGAAGGCAGCGGAGCTCTCCACCAACTGAAGCACGGGAGGGCGGCCGCCCAGAAATCCGGCAAGGATCATACCAATGCCCAGTAGAAAGAGGGGGGTACACAGGCTCACATTCCGCCGGATGGACTGCTCCAGCAGCTCCAGGGTCATGCTCTGGGTGAGAGGGTCGGTGTGGAGCTCCGGAGCGTCCGGGTCGTCACAGCGGTAGAGAGAGAACTGCCCCAGCTTTCCCACATAGAGCCAGCCCATCTCCCGGGCCTGTTGAAAGGTCTCCAGGTCCGGGGTGGGGGAGAGCGGAGAGATGGCATCCAGCCGGTAGCGGACCGCCCCGGGGGTGTCCCGCCGGAACCAGAGCAGGCCCTTGGAACAGCGGACGAAGTAGAGCCCCTGGGCGGCCATCTGGACCAGCCAGCTCTCCATGGCGGGGATGTCCCAGGGGTCTACGTAGTTCAGCCGGGGGACCAGCCGGGGATGCCGGGAGGAGCTCAGGCCCATTGCGTCCCCTCCTCTCCCGTTGGCACCGGGGCGGCACTCAGCTCTCGCTCGGTCTCGGCCGCGTCCCGCAGGCAGACGCGCAGGCGGCGGAGCTCCTCCTGATAGCGCTGTTCCCCCAGCTCAGTGAGGGAATAGGTGCGCTTCCGGCCCAGGATCGACTGCTCCCGGATGAGGCCCTCCTCCTCAAATTTGGCCAGAATGGTATAGAGGGTGCCCGGGCCCAGCCTCACCCGCCCCTGGGTGCGCTTCTCCACAGAGGAGGCGATCTCTGTGCCGCAGCGGGGCCCGGGCTGAAAGGCCATCAGGACATAGAACATGGGCTCGCTCAGGGCCTCCAGGGCTTTCTTTGCCATAAATCTCACCTCTAATATCAAGAGTCGATATCGTCTGTTGATATTATAATATCGCGCCTCGATATTGTCAACGCTCCCATTCGATTGTAAACCAGCAATAAAATTAGGTTGACAATCAATCCGGGATATGGTAAAGTTCCAGGCAGAATCATACCGAACATAGGAGGATGTGACATGGATACAAAGACTCTTTCCCGGGGCAGGACCCGGGCGCTGGCCGAGTGTGCACTGATGGCGGCGGTGATCGCGCTGTGCGCCTGGATCTCCATTCCCGCGGCGGTTCCCTTTACCTTGCAGACCTTCGGTATTTTCGCGGCAGTGGCCATCCTGGGCGGAAAGCGGGGGAGCGCGGCGGTGGCCGTCTATCTGCTGATGGGCATGGTGGGCCTGCCGGTCTTTGCGGGATTCAAAGGTGGGATCGGCGTCCTTCTGGGGGCCACCGGCGGCTATATCCTGGGCTTTCTGGGCTCTGCCCTGACCGTGTGGGGGATGGAGCGGCTCCTGGGCCGCCGCGGATGGGTCCTGGCGCTGTCCATGGTGCTGGGTCTGGTGGTCTGCTATGCATTTGGGACGGCCTGGTTCCTGGCGGTATATACCCGGACCTCCGGCCCCATGAGCCTCTCGGCGGCGCTGGGACTGTGCGTGCTGCCCTTTGTGCTCCCGGACGCCATCAAGATCGCTCTGGCTCTGCTGGTGGGCCGCCGGGTGGGGCAGGCACTGGAACGCCGGGCGGGATAACGGCGGAATTCGACCAAATCTCTTGCGGCCCGTGCGCCGGTATGGTAGGATAAGACCAGAATCTGACATAGGAGGGACTGCGATGAAGCAGGACATGATCGTCATTCTGGATCTGGGCAGTGAAGAGAACCCTCGACTGGCCCGGGAGATCCGTGCCCTTGGCGTGTACAGTGAGATCCATCCCCATGACATCACGGCGGAGGAGCTGGCCGCGCTCCCCAACGTGAAGGGCGTCATTCTCAACGGCGGCCCCAACCGCGTGGTGGACGGCGTGGAGATCGACGTCTCCAAAGAGATCTACAATGCCCCTGTTCCGGTCCTGTTGGCCGATCACGGGGGAGACGCCCCCTGGCCCGCCGATCCGGAGGAGCGGAAGGCCGCTCTTTCCAACTTCGTCTTTGGGGTCTGCGGCGCTCAGGCCAACTGGAATATGGAGAACTTCATCGCCGATCAGGTGGAGCTCATCCGCCGGCAGGTGGGAGACAAGAAGGTCCTGTTGGCCCTCTCCGGCGGCGTGGACTCCTCGGTGGTGGCGGCGCTGCTCATCAAGGCCATCGGCAAGCAGCTGACCTGCGTCCACGTGAACCACGGCCTGCTGCGCAAGGGGGAGCCTGAGCAGGTGGTCAAGGTGTTCCGGGATGAGATGGACGCCAACCTCATCTATGTGGATGCGGTAGACCGTTTCCTGGACAAGCTGGCCGGTGTGGCCGACCCCGAGGAAAAGCGGAAGATCATCGGCGGGGAGTTCATTCGGGTCTTTGAAGAGGAGGCCCGCAAGCTGGACGGTATCGACTTCCTGGCCCAGGGCACCATCTATCCCGACATCATCGAGTCGGGCACCAAGACCGTAAAGGCGGTGAAGAGCCACCACAATGTGGGCGGACTGCCGGAGGACCTGAAGTTTGAGCTGGTGGAGCCCCTGAAGATGCTCTTCAAGGACGAGGTGCGCGCCTGCGGCGCCGCGCTGGGTCTGCCCGATTCCATGGTATACCGTCAGCCCTTCCCGGGCCCCGGCCTGGGCGTGCGCTGCCTGGGCGCCATCACCCGGGACCGGCTGGAGGCCGTCCGGGAGAGCGACGCCATCCTGCGGGAGGAGTTTGCCCAGGCGGGCCTCCAGGGCAAGGTGTGGCAGTATTTCACCGTGGTGCCCGACTTCAAGTCGGTGGGCGTGCGGGACAATGTGCGCACCTTTGACTGGCCGGTGATTCTGCGTGCGGTCAATACCGTGGACGCCATGACCGCCACCGTAGAGGACGTGCCCTTTGCCCTGCTGCAGAAGATCACCCAGCGCATCACCTCCGAGGTCAAGGGGGTCAACCGGGTGCTCTACGATCTGACGCCGAAGCCCAGCGGGACCATCGAGTGGGAGTAACCCAGGCAACCGGAAGACACTGGTTTTCTGAGGCCGGATTCCCTCTGTGGCAACGATTTGGCAACCTCTTTTCATGATTCATAAAAAGAGAGCGAACTGATTTTGCTTGGTCAGTTCGCTCTCTTTTTTGTCATAAATTCTGTTTCAAATCGTATGGGGCTTGAATGGAATCAATCAGCCCATGCGGCTGATGAAATGATAGAGGATAGCCGCCACTTGGACGCGAGTAGCGCTGCCCTGAGGTGCCAGGCTTCCGTTGCCCATACCGGAGATCAACTCCTGCTCCACAGCCCAAGCCATAGCTTGTGTCGCCCAGGCACTGGTGTCGCTGCCATCGGCATAGGCACTCACATCGCCGCTGGATGCAGGCTTGCCCGCATAGTTCCACAGCATCACGGCCAGCTGCTCTCGGGTAAGGATCTCTTCCATATCGCTGCCGTCGGAGATACCCTTCTCCACAGCCCACTGCTGTCCGGCCTCATACCAACTGCCCGAAGAAACAGAGATATCCGCGCCATCGTAGGCGGCCAGCACAGTGACGAGCATAGCCCGGGTCATGGGCTGCTCAGGGGTAAAAGTAGTCTGGCTGGTACCGGAGAAGATCTCCCGGCTAGAAGTAAAGTCAATGTACGCACTGCCCCAATAGCTGTCCTCTACATCCTCAAAACGCTTGCTGTTATCCACGATTTTTACGGTCTCCCCATTTTCCAGAGTGATGGTCACACCGGTCTGGGTGGGGATGGAGTTCTTCACAATCTCCTCGGTCCCATCTTCCTTGATGATGATGGCCACTGTTCCGGGGGTCACGTTGGAGACGGGGATCTCCACCTTAGCCGCGGTGCCGGATGGCAGAATCACGGATACCGTGGGGGCATTCTCACGGTCGTTGGTGGCGGATACGCCGGGCATGTGAAGCGCAACGGCTTCCCCCATCTGGGCGGCATCCTCCACCACGGTAGAGGGCAGGGTCACCTGGGCATCCACCTGGCCGGTTTTATCGGTGGTGACCACAGAGGAAGCACCGTTTTGATTGGATACCGTTGTCTGGCTGGACCCGTCCGGCTTGGTGACGGTCTGAGTCTTGTTGCCCTGGGGATCGGTCGTGGTCTCGGTGACGGTACCGTTGGGCTGGGTCACGATCGTGGTGATGGAGCCATCGGGATGGACCGTGGTTTCTGTCTTATGGTCCGAGCCGGAAGTCCCGCTGCTGGAGCCCCCGCCGGACCCAGCAGAGGAGGTCTTTTCCCACTGGGCAGTGAGCGTCATACTTTGGGTGAGGGAGCAGGGGACGCCCCCCCAGGAAAGTGGTCTCTCCCTCACGCCAACCGGCAAAAGTGTAGCCCGTTTTCTCCAGAGTGGGGAGGATCACAGAGACCGTCTCGACTTCTGTGGTGAGGATGATCTCCTCGCCGAAGTCATTGTCCCGGAGGTCCCAGTTCTGGTCGTTGTCCTGGACAAACTCCAGATAGCTGCCGGACAGGATATGGTTTCCGGTAAAAATAGAGCCGTCCTGATAGAAGGAAATGCTGCTGCCGTTGCGGAGGGTGTTGCCGGTGACGGTCTGGTCATTGCCTGCGATACTCAACTTGGTCCCGTCCAGGGTGTTGCCAGTGAACTGGCCCTGGGGAGCGCAGAGGATCAGGCAGGCACCGCCCTTCAACGTGGAGTTGGTGACGATGAGGGACTCCAGTTTTCCCTCTTTATCATCATAAATGGCATGGGACATGCCGTCAAAGGTACAGTTGTCCACTGTGACGGTCTCATGGTCGTTGTCGGTACCACTGATAAAAATGCCATACGAGAGATCTTTGCCGCTCAAAAGGGACACGTTCTGGAAGACGTCGCCGGAAGCTGCGCCGATGCCGTACCCGTCTGCACTGCCGGTAAGGTCCAATGTAAAATTGCGGAAGGTGTTGCCGCCATTGGATTGGAATGCCTGGGTGTTGAGGGTCAGTACATGGCCATTGCCCTCCAGCGTGATGCCGGAGAGATTGCGGATGGTACTCCAAGTACTGGAAGTGATGTCCCGCAGCAGAGAAATGGTATCGCCGGGCTTGGCGGCCTCGGCGGCTCGGCTCAGATCAGAGTAGGACTGACCGTTGACCTGGGCCACAGCAGGCATATGGATGGTGCAGCCCGCAATATTTACCGTGGCAGGGGGGTGGGCGCCATACCACAGGCTGCCGACATAGCGCTCTGCCTCCAGAATATCCTGCCGGTCCGGGCCACTGTAAATTTCGCCGGTGAATTCGCAGTTCTCCAGGGTGGGCGGAGTTTTGCCGCCGTTGTCCAAAAAGGTGCCGGCAAAGGCGCCGGCATAGATGCGGCCATCCTCCTCGGGGGTGACGGTCTGCCACACCACTACATTTTCTGCAGTGCAGTCCTGGATGGTGTTGCCGTAGTGGAGGATGCCGCTGACACCGCCGATACCGTTATGGGCGCCCTGGACCGTAAGGTCCCGGACCGTACAGCCGGAAGTAACACAGTTTCCTTCCCCCATAAAACCTACAATTCCTCCGGCATATCCGCCGGTGATGGAAACAAAGGAGGTTTCAGCGCCATCTCCCACCACGGAGCAGTCCGAGATGGAAGTATAGCCGTTGCCTAAAATAGCCCCTACATACCAGTAGCCAGAGATCTGTATGCTGCCGGTAACATGGACATTGGTGATCTTGGACTCTACATTTGCATCCCCGCCTACCACTGCGGCTACACGGCCGCTGCCAGTCACATCCACGTTGTGCAGCGTGAAGTTTTTCACTACGCCGCTCTGGGTGGCGCCAAAAAATCCGATGCTAATATTCTTATCTGTATAAGACAGTCCGCGGGTAATCTTCAGGTTGGAAATGGTATGACCATCTCCATCAAAGGTACCTTGAAACTGCTTTCCAGATCCGCCTCCGCCAATGGGAGTCCACTCCCGGTTGCCCAGATTCATATCAGCGCCTAACAGGATAGTCTTACCCTGAAAGCTTTCCCCCTGATTGACCAACTGGGCCAATCCGGCAAGTTCCTCAGGGGTAGAGAGAATGTACTGAGTCTCGGACCCGGTAAACCAAGCTACATCGGCGTTGTCCTTCCAATCGTCGGAGACAGCAGGCGTCTCTTCAGATACCTCAACGCTTTCATCTCCTGCGAGAGCGTTTTCTGCGGAAAGGGCGGCGTTTTCATTGGTCTGGGGACTATTTTCTTCAGACAGAATAGGGGGATTGTCCAAATCCTCCGCAAGTGCCGTAGCCGGAAGCATGGTCAGACACAGGGGCACGACACACGCCATGCTGAGCAGCCGTTTTTTCATAGAATTCCTCCTTTTTACACACGCAGAAAGTAACAATAATCGTTATCTTATTCATTTTAATAAAATTTTTGTAACCAAGAAAGATGGAAAAATATCAAAAGCTGTTACAAAAATTCTGCATATATCGCCGCAATATCACAAAAATCAAGAAAATATTTACTCTCCGGTAAAGATTCACATGTGTAATGCTTTTCTCTGTCCAACGTTTACGGAGTGGGTATCCTTTTCCTTTTCCGAAGGAAAGACGGTTGACTTTCCTCGGAAAAAGGGGTATATTGAATCGCATAAGATGCATCTTATGCGATTCAATATGGGGGAGGGGGAGAATATGATTCAGAATACACAATTCCGCGCGGCTTCTCTGATCGTACAGCTGGGGAACGCCGTGACCTATTATCGAAACCTGAAGATGGAGCACATCGGGCTCACCTCCGTGCAGAGTGACGCCCTGATCGCCGCCTTGCGGAACCCGGGGATCACCGCCGCCCGTCTGAAGGAGCAGCTCCAGCTCTCCCAGTCCACGGTGGCCGGCATTCTTTCCCGGCTGGAGGGCAAGGGCCTGATCGAGAAAAAGGCGGATCAGGAGGATGCGCGGAAAGCCATCCTGACGCCCACGGACCAGGGGCTGGCCCTGGAGATGCCTCTGAAAGAGATCGCCCTGGAGACCCAGCAGTCCCTGGTGGAGGGGATGAGTGAGGCGGAGCAGGAGGAATTCATCCGCCTGCTGGATATCGCTCTGGAGAACATGAACCGTGTCCGCCAGGCACAGCCGTCCGGAGGAAGATAAGCGATGAAAAAAGACAAGGAACTCTTTACCACCATGCCGGTAGGCAGGGCAGTGGCCAAGCTGGCCGTACCTACGGTGGTCAGCCAGATCATCGTTATCCTCTACTCGCTGGCGGATACCTTCTTCATTGGACAGATCGGAGACCCCAACCAGCTGGCCGCTCTCTCGATCACCTTTCCCATCTATACGCTCCTTACGGCGGTCGCCAATCTGTTCGGCATCGGCGCCAACAGCGTCATTGCCCGCAGCATGGGCCAAAACGATGAGGCCACGGCGAAGAAGGCGTCCTCCTTCAGCTTTTGGGGCTCTCTCGCACTGACCGCCGTTTTGTCCATTCTGCTGGCCATTTTCATGCGGCCGGTTCTCTTTTTCTTTGGCGCGGATAACCTGACCTTTGGCTATACCAGCGATTATCTGGGCTGGGTCTTTGTCATAGGCGGCATTCCCACGGTGGCCGGCCTGGTGCTGGGACATCTGGTGCGCGCCGTCGGCAAGACCAAGGAGGCCAGTATCGGTCTCACCCTGGGCGGGGTCATGAACATCATCCTGGACCCGGTCTTTATTTTTGTCTTTCAGATGGATGTGGCCGGCGCGGCGCTGGCTACCATGCTCTCCAACACGATCTCCATGCTGTATTTCTTTGCCGTACTGGCCAAGATCCGAAAGACAACGGTCCTGACCATCTCGCCAAAATATGTTTCTCTGGAGAAAAATGTCTGCTGGGCGTCCCTGGCGGTTGGCTTCCCGGCGGCCATTTCGGTGCTGCTGGTGTCAGTCTCCATCTCCCTGCTCAACGGACTGCTCCTCAGCCATGAGGGCGGCAACATCCTCTCGGCCTCCTATGGCGTGGCCTCCAAGTGCGGTACCATCGCTCTGCACATCAGCATCGGCATTGCCCAGGGCGTGATGCCTCTGATCGGCTATAACTACGGGGCAAAGAACCACAAGCGGGTCCATCAAGTCTGCAATCTCTCTTTCCGGATCCTGCTGGTCTTCTCCCTGATTTTCCTGGCGCTGGTGCAGGTCATGCCCGAGACCATCGTGCGGATCTTTACCCCGGATGCCCAGACCATCGAGGTGGGCGGAGTCTTCCTGGCCCGCTGGTCCTGGTGTGTGGTGGGCATGAGCCTCTTCAATATGTACAACTCCATTTTCCAGGCGGTGGGCAAGTGGAAGACCTCTCTGTTTCTGGCCGTGCTCCGGCTGGGCGTGATCTTCTCCGTGCTGTGCTTCCTGATGGATGCGCTCTTCGGGGTCAACGGCCTGATGTGGGTGCAGGCCATCACCGATACCGCCTCCTGCCTGATTGCAATGGCCCTGTATGCCCGGTTCAAGCAATCGGTGATGCAGGAAGTCATGCACCAGCAGGCGCCCGCCGCCGCGCCGGTATCCGGCAGCCGGATCGTCACCATCAGCCGGGAGTTTGGCAGCGGCGGCAGAACGATCGGCAAAAAGGTGGCCGAAACCCTGGGCATTCCCTGCTATGACAGTGAGCTGATCGACAAAATCGCGGCGCAGAGCGGTCTGGCAAAGGAGTTCGTGGAAAAATACGGTGAGTACGCCCTGTCGGATAAGCTCTATGAAAACGCCCTGTCCAGCCGCGGCCGGGACGGGCAGTCCGCTATGGATAAGATCTGGCTGGCCCAGAAGGAAGTCATTACCGATCTGGCCGAAAAGGGTCCCTGCGTCATTGTGGGACGCTGCGCCGATTCCATTTTGCAGGATCTTGCCGATTGCCTGACCGTGTTCATCCACGCCTCGGATGAGCAGCGGGCCGCGCGCATCGTGTCGGTCTATGGGCAGAGAGAGGAGTCTCCCGCCCAGCGTCTCCACGAAAAGGACCGGAAGCGGAAAGCCTATTACGAGCTCTACACGGGTACCGAGTGGGGCAATGCCGACAGCTATCAGCTGTGTCTGGACAGCGGAAAAATTGGGATCGACAAGTGTGTCAGCATCATCTGTGATCTGTACGCAAGTTAACCGATCGGTGGGAGCATTTGGAACGGGTATTGGCAGAAGCTGTGGGCAAACTACCCCAAAGGGGGAATGTTATGCGCTTCTTGGTTCTCTGCCTCACCTCGCTCGGATCGTTCGGCGCACTGTTTCTGATTGCCAAGCTGATCGGACACAAGCAGATCGCCCAGCTGGATTTTTTTGACTATATCACCGGAATCACGGTCGGGTCCATCGCGGCCGAGATGGCCACCGAGCTGGAAGAGCCGTGGAAGCCGCTGGTTGCCATGCTCCTGTACGGAGGGGTGACCGTGCTGCTGAGCATTCTGTCCAACCGCCTTCCCAGGGCCCGGAAGTACCTCAACGGCACGCCCACCATTCTGATGGATCGCGGAAAGCTCTACCGTGAGAACCTGAAGAAGGCCAAGCTGGATCTGAGCGAATTCATGGTCATGTGCCGCCAGCAGGGATATTTTGACCTTACGAGCATCCAAACCGCGGTGTTTGAGTACAATGGAAAGCTCACTATCCTGCCGGTGAGCAGCCAGCGCCCGGTCACGCCAAACGATCTGAACCTGTCTCCAAAGCAGGAGCAGCTCTTTACCGAGCTCATCATGGACGGCCGAATTCTGGAGGACAACCTGAAACGCATGGGGCTGAATCTGACCTGGCTGGAAAAACAGTTGAAGGAGCGCCGGATAAACTCGGCCAAGGATGTGTTTCTGGCCCTCTGTGATCCGGATTTGAATCTGGTCCTCTTTGAACAGAATCCCGGAAAAAAATAATGGGGCCCACGGCCCCTATACAGCGCGGAAAAAGGGAGCGGCACGGTTGATTCAACCGTGCCGCTCCCTTATCTTATGGATTTGTATTTCTCAGTCACCCTGTCCGGCGCGCTCCACGGCCCCGGCCAGCAGAAGGGCGCGGAAGAGCGCCTCTTCCGGGGTCAGGCGGGCGATGGTCTCGGGCAGGATACCCCAGCCCTCCAGCCGCTCCAGAAGGGAGGCGGAGAGGTGACCGCTCAGATCCAGCCCATCCCGCCGGAGGAGCACCGCCCAGTGGAGGTCGCCCCGGGTCTCCAGGAGGGGGAGAAGCTCCTCGGCCTCCTCCCGCAGCGGGGCGGGGAAGGTGTACGCTTCGCAGTAAATACCGCATTCCTCACCCTCTCGCTCCAGCTGGGCGGAGAAGGCGCGGCTGTCCCATCCGTCCTCCACCAGGAGGAGGGCCAGACCCGGCCGGACTTCCAGGCGTCCGGCTTCCCCGCGCACCCAGGAGAGGACTTCCCGGGCGGCAGCGTTTCGGTCAATCTCCGCCATGTTCGCCCTCCCCGGCGGCCTTGACCGCGGCGGAGCGGTTGACCCACAGCTCCTCCGGGGTATGGGGGCGCACCTTCAGATTCCAGACCAGCAGGGCGATACCCACCAGCGCCGAGGCAAAGCCCAGCATCTGGGAGACCCGGATACCGGTGCCGAAGAAATAGAGGCTGTCGGTGCGCAGACCCTCGATCATGCCGCGGCCCACGCCGTACCAGGCCAGGTAGCTGTAAAACATCTGCCCGTCAAACTTGCGCCAATTCCGGGCAATGAGAATGAGCAGGACCAGTCCCACCAGATTCCAGAGGGACTCATAGAGGAAGGTGGGGTGGACCTCCTTGTAGACCTCCACGCCATTGACCACCTCGGTGATCCCCATGCGCCAGGGGAGGGTGGTCTCGCCGCCGTAGGCCTCCACGTTGACGAAGTTGCCCCAGCGGCCCACCGCCTGCCCGATCAGAAGGCCGAACACGCCCAGGTCGGCAAAGGCCAGGAAGGGGATGTGCCGTTTCTTGCAGAAGACCAGGAGGGTGAGGGCCGACGCGATCACGCCGCCGTAGATGGCCAGGCCTCCATCCCAGATCCGGACCATTTTGGCAAAGTCCAGGGAGCCGTCGGCGGTGCGGAACAGGTCCAGATAGAAGATGATGTAGTAGAGCCGCGCCCCCAGGATGCCCAGGGGAACGGCAAAGAACAGCATGTCCAGCAGGTCGTCCTCCTGGATGCCGAAGCGCTTGCTGGCCCGGGTACAGTAGGCCACCGCCAGGAGAAAGCCCGCGGCGATGATGATCCCGTACCAGTGGATGGGCCAGCCAAAGATGGAGAAGGGGATGGGATTGAGGTCAAAGGAGAGCCCCAATCCCGGGAATGTGACGATCTGACTCATGCCTGCGCTTCCTCCTTGGGCCGGACCACGGCCAGGGTGGAGCGGGCAGGGACGCACCAGGTGCGCAGCGCCTCCTCCACGTCGGCCTTGCCGATGGAGTCAAACACAGCGGGGAAGTCCAGGTAATCCACGCCCGCAAAGTGGCTCTGGGCCTGCTCGATGCAGACGTGCTCAAAGGAGTTGAGGCTCCGGACCATGGCGCCGTAGAGAGCCTTTTTCAGCCGCAGGAAGAGGGCCTCGTCCACCCCCTCCTCGCTCAGGCGGCGGGCCTCCTCCAGAAGGGCGTCCCGCACGGCCTCGGGAGAGCGGCTCTCGCCGCCCGCGGCCAGGAAGGCGCAGCCCGGATAGGCCTCAAAGCTGCTGCCGAAATTCTTGTTGATGAGCCCCTCCCGGTAGAGCCGGGCATAGAGGGGGCTGGAGGAACCGGCCAGGACCTCGCTGACCAGAGTGCCGATCAGCTCCCCCCTGAGGTGCTCCGGCCCCTGGGGGAGGGGGTCGGCCTTAAAGCCCAGCTGGAAGATGGGGGTGGAGACCTCCATGCGCAGCTCCTGCACACTGTGGGCCGCGTGGGTGGGCTCCGGTCCGCCGTAATCCCGGGGGATGTCGGAGAGACCATCTTTGGGGAGGATCTCCCGGGCGAGCCGCTCCACCTGCTCCGGGTCCACATCGCCCGCCACGCACAGCACCATGTTGGCGGGATTGTAGAAGGCCTTGTGGCAGGCATAGAGGGTGTCGGCGGTGATGTGGGAGATGGACTCCCGGCTGCCCGCCACCGAGAAGCGGATGGGATGGTGCTCATACAGGCCGGAGAGCAGGTGGATGAAGACCTGCCACTCGGGGTCGTCCTCGATCATCTGGATCTCCTGGCCGATGATGCCCTGCTCCTTCTCCACACTCTCGGGGGTGAACCAGGGGACCGAGACAAAGGAGAGGAGGGTCTTCAGATTCTCCTCAAACTTCTCGGTGCACTCAAAATAGTACCCGGTGATGGCCGAGCTGGTGAAGGCGTTGGGGGAGGCGCCGTTGGCCGCCAGATCCTGAAGGGCGTTGCCCTCCTTGGTGTCGAACATCTTGTGCTCCAGAAAATGGGCCACACCGGCGGGGGTCTCCTGCCAGGTCCCATCCAGCTGAAAGCGCATATCCATCCCGCCGTAGTTGGTGGCGAAGAAGGCGAAGGCCTTGCGGAAGCCGGGCTTTACATTGACGTAAATGGGCAGGCCATTCTCGAGCCGGGTGTGGAAGAGGGTCTCTCCCACCCGGGAATAGATCGTTTTTTCCATGTGCATCACGCCTCTCTTCCTTTCAGGAAATAGATGGTGTCCAGCTGAAGGGAGGAGAAGGCCGCCACCACCTGCTCCCGGGTGACTTCCTCCACCCGGCGGGCCAGGGCCTCCGGGTCCTCGGTGAGACCGGCCACCGCCTGTCCCAGCCAGAAATCCTCCAGCCGGGCCTGGGCGTCCATGGCGCTATGGAGGGCGCTGACCACCGAGCGGCGGGCACCCTCCAGCTCCCAGTCCTCAAATGCGCCCTTCCGGCAGGCCTCCAGCTGGGAGAGGATCTCGGCCCGTGCCTCGCCCACCTTGTCAAACTCCACGCCGGAGGAGACCAGCATCACGCCCTTGAGCTTCTCCAGCTGGGAGCTGGCGTAGTAGCACAGGGAGAGCTTTTCCCGCACATGCAGGAAGAGACGGGAGGTGGTGGTGCCGCCGAAAATGGCGTTGGCCAGCAGCAGGGCGGGGTAGTCCTCGCTCCACACGGTGGAGCCGGTACGCAGGCCCATGGTCAGCTTGCCCTGGGTGACGTCCAGGGACTCCACCACCTCGCGGGGCTGCGCGGGGGCCTCCTTGGCGGCGGGTCGGGGCAGGGGAGTGCGCACTCCATCGGTGGGGAGCTGGGAGAGAGCGGCACGCAGGGCGTCAGCCACACGCTCCGGCTTGGCCGAACCGCAGTAATAGAGCTCCATGGGAGCGGTACGCAGCAGATCCTGGTAGCGCGCCCAGAGGCTCTCTGGCGTGATGGCCCGGGCAGAAGATTCGTCGCCCAAACGGTCCACGCCGAAGGGCTCCCCGGCGCACATCTCCCGCTTGAGCCGCAGAAGGGCATAGCTGCGCTTGTCGTTGACCTGGGCGCGAATGCGGTCGATCAGGTTCTGCCGCTCACTGTCGGTATAGTCCCGGCGGAACACCCCCTGTTCCGTGCAGGGACGGAGCAGGAGCTCCCCCAGCAGACCGGCGGCCTTCTCCAGGATGGCCGAGCCGTCCAGGGTGTAGGCGTCGTCCAAGAAGCTCCCCAGGAAGCCCACGCACTGGGTCTCGCCCCGGGTGCGCACCACCGGCTCGATGGAGCCGCCGTACAGCTCGTCCAGCGCGGCGGACAGGGACTCCATGTCCGGGTGCTCCTGAGTGCCCCGGCGGAGAACCGAGGGGACCAACGCGTTGCAGGCCGCCGTGGTCCGGTCCAGCGGGGCCAGGAAGGACGCCCCCAGCACGCAGGATTTGAATTTTTCGGTATGGACCGCCGTCAGATGGACGCCGGGAAAGAGTTCACTTCGTGTCAATTCGGCCATAGGCCACCATTCCTTTCTTTGGGAGCCGGAGAGAGGCGCGGCGGGAGATTCCCGTCTTCCTCTTAGGCTCTCACAGAGATCAGCACTTTATCATACCATATTTTAGCGGGGCTGACACCTCCATTCCGGAAAATTTACGGTTTGTTTCTATTTTTCCCCTCTGGAGAGGAGCGCGCAGAGAAACAAAAAATCCGGACAGGCTGTCATACTGGTCCGCTCCCCCTCATAGAATGTGCCAGAACTCCATTCCAAAGACAAGGAGCGTGAACAAGATGGCGGCACAGCATCAGCAGGACCCCGCCGAGCGGTTTGGGCAGACAGCGGCGCTGCTTCCGGCGTGGCTGCGCACTCCCCTGGAGCGCCTGCCCCGCAGCGAGCAGGCCCGCATTGAGGAGATCCGCCTCCGTGCGGGACAGCCGGTGACGGTCTCCGGTCCCGCCGGGGAGCACGGTGTCCCGGGCGCGGAGGAGGCGGTCCGTCCCGCGGATCTCTCCCTTATTCTGGAAGTAGCGACCCGAGCCTCGGCCCACACGGCCCTGGACCGGGTCCAGAACGGATTTGTCACCGTCCGCGGGGGACACCGCATCGGCCTGTGCGGGACGGCGGTCCTCCGGGAGGGGGCAGTACATAATCTGCGGCAGCTCTCCTCCCTGTGTATCCGGGTGGCCCGGTCGGTCCCCGGCGCGGCGCGGGAGGTGCTGGGTCAGGTACGGGACGGGCAGGGTGTGAAGGGGACCCTCATCCTCTCGCCCCCCGGGGGCGGAAAGACCACCCTGCTCCGGGACCTGATCCGCGCCCTCTCCGACGGGGAGGGCGGCACGGCAATCCGGGTGGGTGTGGCCGACGAGCGCAGCGAGCTGGCCGCCCTGTGGGAGGGGATCCCCCAGCTGGATGTGGGCCGCCGCACCGATGTGCTGGAGGGCTGCCCCAAGGCCGAGGCTCTGATGATGCTCCTGCGGGGGATGAATCCCCAGGTGCTGGCGGTGGATGAGATCACCGCCCCCGCCGACGTGGCGGCCCTGGAGCACGCGGCCAACTGCGGCGTGTCCCTCCTGGCCACCGCCCACGGCAGCGGGTTGGAGGATCTGCGCCGCCGCCCCCTCTACCGGGGGATGCTGGAGCGGAACATTTTTTCGCAGGTCATTTTGATCCGGCGCAATGGGTCGGGGCGTAGCTACGAGGTGCTCCCCCTGGGGGACGGGCTATGCTGAGTCTGTTGGGCGCGGCGCTGGTGACCGCGGGGACCGGGGCCATCGGCTTTGGGGCGGCGGCTCAGCTGGGCCGACGGGTGGGGGAGCTGCGGGCCATGGTCACGGCGCTGGAGCTGATGGAGCGGGAGCTCTCCTTCCGCCTGACCCCCATCCCGGAATTGCTGGATGAGCTGTCCCGGCGCACGCCCCTCCCCGCCCGGCCCCTGTTCGCTCGGTGCCTCGGGGGCCTGGACCGCCTGGGCGAGGAGAGTCTGGGGCAGATCTGGACCGCTGCGGTGGAGGATACCCTTCCCGACCTGCGGGGAGAGGACCGGGCCATCCTGGCCGAGCTGGGCCAGGTGCTGGGCCGTTTTGACGGAGATGGACAGGGGCAGGCCGTGGGACAGGCCCGCCTGCGCCTTTCCCATCAGCTGGAGGGCGCGGAACGGGAGCGGGACAGCCACGGGAGGCTCTATGGAGCGTTGGGGGTGACGGCGGGAGCCTTTTTTGTCATCCTGCTGCTTTGACGGGGAGAGAGGAAGTAGAACTGCATGGATGTGGATTTGATCTTTAAAATCGCGGCCATCGGCATTTTGGTGTCGGTGCTCAACCAGGTGCTCATCCGCTCCGGGCGGGACGAGCAGGCGACCATGGTGACCCTGACCGGTCTGGTGGTGGTGCTGATGCTGGTGGTGCAGCAGATCAGCGCCCTCTTCGACCTGGTCAAGACCCTGTTTGGACTGTGATGGCCCATGGACGATATGGTAAAGGTGGCAGCCCTGGCCATCACGGCTGCCCTGTGCGCCTGCGTGGTCAAAAAGCAGGTGCGGGAGCTTGGGCTGGTCCTGGCTCTGGCGGCGGGCGCCCTCATTCTGGGGATGGCCTTCCGGGCGCTGTCCGGTCTGGGGATGCTGCTGGACAGCCTGAGCGGGCTGGCCGGGCTCTCTCCGGCGGTGCTCTCCCCGGTGCTCAAGACGGTGGGGATCTCTATTCTCACCAAGATCACCGCCGAGCTCTGCCGGGACGCGGGGGAGGGGGGCATCGCCTCCTTTGTGGAGACGGCGGGGGCCGCCATGGCCCTGTGCGTGTCGGTCCCGCTGCTGCGCTCCGTGCTGGACACGCTGAGCGGGCTCTTTTAAATCTGCTGGTGACGGTGTTCTGTCTGACCCTACTGTTCTCCCTGCTTCCGGCGGCCCGGGCGGCCGACACGGAGGAGGTGCTGGAGCAGCAGGCGGCCGCACTGGAGCTGGACGAGCTCCAGGACGCCGCGTCCTCCGAGCTCTCCGGCCTGGATCTCTCGGAGGGGGTGGACCTCAATGAGGGGCTGACGAAAATCCTGGATACCGGGAGCGGCGCGGTGCCCGGCATTCTCCGCAAGGCGGTGCGCAGCGGCGTGCTGCTGCTGGCGGTGGTGGTGCTGTGTGCCCTGGTGGAGGAGCTCTCCAAGAGCGTGGGCGCATCGGGCGAGCTGGACGCCGGGGCCCTGGTGGGCGCTCTGTCGGTGACCGCGGTGGCGGTGGCCGACGTCCACGCCCTGGTGGGCATGGGCCGGGAGGCGCTGGAGCAGATGGGGGGCTTTTCCAAGGTGCTGCTCCCCACCATTACGGCGGCCGCGGCCGCCAGCGGCGCACCGAGCGGTGCAGCCGCCCGGCAGCTGGCCACCATGCTCTTCTCCGATGTGCTCCTCACCCTGATCGAGCGGCTCCTGCTGCCCATGGTATACGCCTATGTGGCGGGCTGCACCGCCTATGCCGCCCTGGGGAACGAGGGGCTCAAACGGGTGGCCGACCTTCTGAAATGGGCGGTGCGGTCCATTCTGACCGGGGTGCTGCTGACCTTTGTGGGCTATCTGACCGTGAGCGGCGTCATCGCGGGAAGTGCCGACGCCATGACCCTCAAGGCGGCCAAGCTGACCATCTCCGGCATGGTGCCGGTGGTGGGGGGCATCCTCTCCGACGCGGCCGAGACGGTTTTGGCCGGGGCAGGTATTTTGCGCAATACGGTGGGGGTCTTCGGGATGCTGGGGGTGCTGGCCCTGTGCGTGGTGCCCTTTTTGCAGCTGGGGGTCCACTACCTGGTCTACAAACTGACGGCGGCGCTGGCCGCTACTGTGTCGGGCGGACGGATGTCCGCGCTCATCGACCGGATCGGCGGCGCCTTTGGACTGGTGCTGGGGATGACCGGAGCCAGCGCGCTCTTGCTGCTGGTGTCGCTGGTCTCGGCCATCACCGTTACGATGGGAGGTGGATAGCGGTGCTGGCATGGATCAAAGCCTGGCTTCTGGGCATCACCGCCGCGGCCCTGCTGGTGGCGGCGGCCCAGAGCCTGATGCCCGGCGGCGCCGTCCGCCGGGTGGGACGGCTCACCGGCGGACTGGTCCTGCTGCTGGCCGCCCTGGGTCCGGTGCTGACGCTGGACCAGGACGCCCTCTCCCGGGCGCTGAGTGAATACCATCTCCCGGTGGAGGAGGTGGAGGCCTTTCAGAACAACAGCGCAGATGTGCTCCAAGCACTCATAGAGGAGAAGGCGGTCGCATATATTTCGGACAAGGCGGAGGACCTGGGCATCGCATGCTCCGTCGCTGTGGAGACCCGGGCGGGGGAGGGCGGCTATCCCGTCCCCTATCAGGTCACCGTGGCGGGAGCGCTCAGCCAGCAGCAGCGCCAGGCGCTGACCCGGCGCATCGAGGCGGACTTTGCCATCCCGGCAGAGCGCCAGATCTACCAGAAAGCGGAGGGAGTGACATGAGAGAGCTGGATCTTGCGGGCTGGGGGAAGCGGATTCCCGGCCTGCTGAGCAAATACCGCTATGTGCTGCTGGTGATCCTGGCGGGCGTGCTGCTTTTGCTTCTGCCCGGCGGGGAGGAGAAGGAGAGCGTGCCCACCTCCGGTGCGGGGGTGACTGCGAGCCTGGATACTACCGCGGAGCTGGAGCACAAGCTGGAGCAGGCCCTCTCCCAGATCGAAGGGGCGGGAGAGGTGACCGTGGTGCTCTCGGTGGAGGCCGGGACCAAGCAGATCTGGGCGGAAGACCGGAAATCCGAGGTGGACGCCCAATCCCGAAGCGAGGAGGAGAGCACCGTGGTCCTCTCCCGGGGCAGCGGGAGCGAGGAGGCCGTCCCGGTACAGCAGATTTCGCCCCGATTCCGGGGCGCGCTGGTGGTATGCTCAGGGGGCGGGGATCCAGAGGTGCGCCTCTCCCTGGTGGAGGCGGTTTCCGCCCTGACGGGGCTGGGTTCCGATAAAATTTCGATTTGTAATGGAAAGTGAGGAAAATGAGTATGAAACTGTGGAAACGCAATGCGGTGGTGGCCGCCATCGTCCTCTTTGTGTGTGTGGCGGTCTATCTGAACTGGTCCTATAATCAGGAGAGCGCCGACACGGGGAAGGTGCTGGGACAGGCGGCTCTGGTGGGCGGACAGACTAACGACCCGCTCCTCTCAGCCGGAACCGAGGGGGAGACCGCCGAGCACAGTGTCTCTCCCGCCCCCAGCGCCAGCGCCGCCCCCACCGTGAGTGAGGAGGAGAGCGGGTATTTCGCCTCCGCCCGGCTCAACCGCCAGCAGGCCCGGGACAGCGCGCTGTCCATCCTCCAGCAGTCGGCCGAGAGTGAGACCGCGGACGAGACCATGAAGCAGGAGATGACCGCCGCCATCGAGACCATGGCAGACTTCACGGTCTCCGAGGCCCAGGTGGAGAATCTGGTCACCGCCAAGGGGTATACCGACTGCGTGGCCTTCCTCAATGAGAACAGCGCCAGCATCGTCGTGGCCGCCACCGAGGAGGGCCTCACCGACGCCGACGTGGCCCGGATCACCGAGATCGTCACCGGGGAGACCGGTCTGGCGGCCAGTCAGATCAAGATCATCGAGGCTGAGCCCTAAGGCACCGGCACAGTTTCAAAAAAATCTGTTGGTATTTTCCGGCTTCTGTGGTACAATACCAAAAAGAGCAACAACTTTGGAGTTGTACAAAAAAGGAGCGTGACCTGCAATGGCCGATGCAAGAGAATACGTTTCCCGTCCGGACGAGCTGGGAAATATCCATATATCGGAGGAAGTCCTGGCTGTCATTGCCGCCGCCGCCGCCCTGGAGACCGAGGGCGTGGCCAGCCTGGCCCCCAATCTGGGTTCCGACCTGGCGGAGCTTCTGGGCAAAAAGAACCTGTCCAAGGGTGTCCATATCGCTGTGAATGAGTCCAGCGTCAGTGTAGAGGTCTCCATCTTCCTGAAATACGGCTATACCATCCCCGAGGTGGCCAAGGCCGTACAGGAGGCTGTGTTCAGCGCCATTGGAAATACCAGCGGACTGCATGTGGAGTGCGTGAATATCAATGTGGGCGGCATCGCCTTCGAGCGGGAGCTGAAAAAGGCCTAAATATCCAGAGCAAAGACACGCGGGTGAGATCCCAGGATCTCTTCCGCGTGTTTTTCTGCGCCGGAGGAAAAGAAAGGGTTTTCTTTTTGAGGGTTCCTGTGTATAATAGAGTGGATATTATGGATATGAACCGAAATTTTATTGACCGGGCCAGGCGCCCGGATTGGAGGAATCACGAATGACCAGAACCAATGCCCGGGAAATCGCGGTGCACTTCTCCTTTGAGCTTGGATTTTCCAACGAGACCGCCGATGAGCTGCTGGAACACATGCTGACCCGTCCGGTCTTTGCTCAGATCGGGGAGGAAGAGCCGCTCTATGCGGAGTTTCCCGACGACAAGCAGCAGGCCTACATCCGCACGCTGGTGAAGGGCGTATACGACCACTGCCCCGAGCTGGACGAGTATATCTCCCGCTATGCCATCGGCTGGAAGTACGCCCGCATCCCCCGCGTGGCCGTCTCCATCATGCGCGTGGCCATGTATGAGATCCTCTATATGCAGGATATCCCCAACGCCGCGGCCATCAACGAGGCCGTACAGATGGCCAAGCACTATCTGGAGCCCGAGGTGGTCTCCTTTGTCAACGGCATCCTGGGCTCCTTTGTCCGCAACGAGTGCCCGCCCGAGCGGGGGGCCGCTCCCGCCAAGCAGGACGGCGCGGAAGGATGAGCACGCTGCGCTGCCTGGGGCTGGATACCAGCAACTATACCACCTCGGTGGCCGTCTTTGACGGGACAAGCGGCACCAATGCCGGACGGCTTTTGGAGGTGGCGGAGGGCTCTCTGGGCCTGCGGCAGAGCGACGCGCTCTTTCAGCACGTCAAGCGTCTGCCCGCCCTCTTTGCCACCCTGCGGGAGCAGGGGGAGCTGCACGACATCGCCGCCGTGGCGGCCAGCACCCGCCCCCGGGCGGTAGAGGGCTCCTACATGCCCTGCTTCCTGGCCGGAGAGGGGCAGGGGCGGGCCCTGGCAGATACGCTGGGGGTCCCGTTCTATGCCGTCTCCCACCAGCAGGGGCACCTGGCGGCCGCCGCATGGTCGGCCGGGCGGATGGAGCTGCTGGACAAGCCCTTCCTGGCATGGCACCTGTCGGGCGGCACCACGGAGCTGCTCCATGTGACCCCCGATGGGGTGAACGTCCACGCGGAAAAGCTGGGGGGCACCAGCGACATCTCGGCCGGACAGCTCATTGACCGGACCGGGGTCCTGCTGGGCATTCCCTTCCCGGCGGGGAAGGGGCTGGACGCCCTGGCCGCCGCCTCGGAGAGCAAGGAGCGGTTCCCCGTGCGCCTGAACGGCCTGACCTTCTCCCTCTCGGGGATGGAGAACAAGAGCCGCGCCATGGCGGAGCAGGGGAGAGAGGGGGCCGACATCGCCCGCTTTGTCCTGAACACCGTCTCCGACGTGGTGCGTCGGGCAACGCTGGAGGCCCAGAAGGCCTATCCCGGCCTGCCCGTGCTCTGCTCGGGCGGGGTGGCCTCCAACCGCATCCTGCGGGACGTGATGACCCGCGCCTGCCAGGCCGCCTTTGCTGAGCCACGCTATTCCACCGACAACGCCATGGGCGTGGCCATCCTGGCCCACCGGCTGCGGAACGGAGGGGATGCGCCGTGAGCGGGACGCCGGTCTATACCGTGACCCAGGTCAACCAGTATATCAAGAGCATGCTGGACGGCGACAAGCTTTTGTCCGGCGTTTTTATTCGGGGGGAGATCTCCAACTATAAGCTCTACCCCTCGGGACACCACTATTTTTCCATGAAGGACGCGGAGGGAGCCATCCGGTGCGTCCTCTTCCGGCGGGAGGCGGTCAACCTGCGCTTCCGCCCCCAGAACGGCATGAAGGTCATCGCCTACGGCCGCATCACGGTATTCCCTCGGGACGGGCAGTACCAGCTCTATTGTAGCCAGCTGACGGCCGACGGCATCGGCGACCTCCATCTGGCCTTTGAGCAGTGCAAGGAAAAGCTCTACCGGGAGGGACTCTTTGACCCTGCCCGGAAAAAGCCGCTGCCCAAATTTCCCGGGAAAATCGCCCTCATCACCTCGCCCGCCGGGGCGGCGGTGCGGGATATGCTGCGCATCCTGAACGCCCGCTGGCCCATGGCCGAGGTGGTGGTCATCCCGGTGCGGGTGCAGGGGAGCGAAGCCCCCGGCGAGCTCTGTGCCGCCCTGGCCTGGGCCAACCGCCACCGGGTGGCCGACCTCATCATCACCGGACGGGGCGGCGGGTCCATGGAGGACCTGTGGGCCTTCAACGACGAGGACGTGGCCCGGAGCATTTTCGCCTCGGAGATCCCGGTGATCTCTGCCGTGGGGCATGAGCCCGACGTGACCATCGCCGACTTTGTGGCCGATGTGCGGGCAGCCACGCCCTCCAACGGGGCGGAGCTGGCCGTCCCCGATCAAAACGACGTGTACGCCGCCCTCTTTCAGCTGGAGCGGCGCATGAACCGCGCCATGGAGCGCAAGCTGGAGCTCTCCCGCACCCGGCTGGAGCGCATGGCTGAACGCCGGGTCCTCCGGGATCCCATGGCGCAGATTATGGACCGCCGGACCTGGCTTAGCTATCAGGGAGAGCGGCTGGGCCACGGTCTCTCTGCCGCCCTGAGTGGGGAGCGGGAGCGCCTGGCCCGGCTGGCCGCCGCCCTGGACGCCATGAGCCCGCTGAAGGTGCTGGGCCGGGGCTATGCCATCCCCAAGACGGAGGACGGGCATATCCTGCGCTCCAGCCGGGCGGTAGAGCCCGGGCAGCGGCTGTCGCTGACGGTGGCGGACGGTTCCATCGACTGCCGGGTAGAGCAGACGACGCATACAAAAGGAGTATCGCAATGGCGGAAAAAAAGCTGACCTTTGAACAGGCTGCCGCCCGGCTGGAGGAGATCGTCCGCCAGCTGGAGCAGGGCGACGCGCCGCTGGAGGAATCCATGACCCTCTTTGAAGAGGGAACGGCGCTCATGAAAAAATGTACCACCATGCTGGACCGGGCGGAGCAGAAGGTCCGCAAGCTGACCGCCGGGCCGGATGGCGCTCCGGTGGAGGAGCCCATGGACAAGGAGGGGACGGTATGACCCACGCAGAGAGAATGCAGCAGGACCGGGAGCAGGTGGAGCGTTGGCTCCGGCAGTGCTTTGCGGGACGAGAGCCCCATGGAGATATTTATGACGCCATGGAGTACAGTCTCCTGGCGGGCGGGAAGCGGCTGCGCCCCATCCTGCTTCTGGAGACCTGCCGGATGTGCGGCGGCGACGCGGAAGCGGTGCTGCCCTTTGCCTGTGCAGTAGAAATGCTTCACACCTATTCTCTCATTCACGACGACCTGCCCTGCATGGACAATGACGATCTGCGCCGGGGCCGGCCCACCAACCACAAGGTCTACGGTGAGGCCACGGCGGTGCTGGCCGGAGACGGGCTCCTCACCGCCTGCTTTGAGACCATGCTGGAGGCCCAGGTGGACCTGCCTGCCGAGCGCATCGTGGCCGCCGCGGGCTGTCTGGCCCGCGCCGCAGGCGCCCGGGGCATGGTGGGCGGACAGGTGCTGGACATGGCCGGCGAGGGACATGCTCTGGCCCTGGCGGAAGTGGAGGAACTGCAGCAGCTCAAGACGGGCGCGCTCATCTCCGCGGCCGCCGAGATGGGCTGCATCCTGGCCGGGGGCAGCGAGGACCAGCGCGCCGCGGTCCGCCGCTACGCCCAGAAGCTGGGCCTTGCCTTCCAGATCCAGGACGACATTCTGGACGTGGAGGGGGACGAGACCCTGATGGGCAAGCCCCTCGGTTCCGATCAGGAGAATGAAAAGACCACCTTTGTCACCCTCAAGGGAGTCGAGACCTGCCGGGAGCTGGTGGCAAAGCTGACACAGGAGGCGATGGAGGCGCTCTCTGCCTTCCCCGATCCGTCTTTCCTGTGCTGGCTGGCGGAGTCCCTGGTGGGACGCAAGAACTGAGAAACGGGGCGCTGTCCATGAACGTAAAGAATGTGACCGATGTTCTGACCGGAAATCTGATCCTGAATCTCTCCATCCTGGCCTGGGCGATGGCGCAGGTGCTGAAGGTCCTGACGGTGCTCATTACCAAGCACCGCTGGGACTGGCGCCACATCCTCTCCAGTGGAGGGATGCCCAGCTCCCATTCGGCCTTTGTCTGTTCCTGCGCGGCCTCGGTGGGCATGGTGGAGGGCTTCAGCACCGTCACCTTTGCCATTGCCGCGGTGGTGGCCATCGTCGTGATGTATGACGCGTCCAACGTCCGGCGGGCCGCGGGAGAGCAGGCCAAGATCCTCAACTACATGATGGATCACTGGAAGGAAATGCGGCCGGAGTTTTTCGGTAAAGAACTCAAGGAGCTGCTGGGACATACGCCGTTCCAGGTACTGATGGGCGGATTGCTGGGCATTGCCATCGGTCTGGGCGGCGTCTGGCTGTGGGGTTGACCGAATTACTCCACAAAAGAAAATTTTTGTTGAGTAATAGAGCGCGGTGGATCTCACACCGAGCATATGGAGGCGGTAGTATCATTACATTCGAGGATAACATTCCCGATCTACATCATATCAGCGATGCCGAGGCCGAGGCGCTGTGCGCCCGTCTTCGGGGGGATCTGCTGCAAATCGTCTCACAGACCGGAGGACACCTGGGCTCCAACCTGGGTGCAGTGGAGATCACAGTGGCCATCCACCGGGTCTTTGACACCAGCCGGGACCGCATCCTGTTCGATGTGGGACACCAGTGCTACATCCATAAGATGCTGACCGGCCGCAGGGAGGCCATGAAGACCCTGCGTACCTTTGGCGGTCTGGCCGGTTTTCCCAAGCCGTCGGAGAGCGTCCACGACGCATTCATCGCGGGACATGCCTCCGACTCCGTGTCGGTGGCGGTTGGCATGGCCCACGCCCGGACGCGGATGGGGGAGAAGTACCATGTCCTGGCCCTCATCGGCGACGGCGCGCTTACGGGAGGACTGGCCTATGAGGGCCTCTCCAATGCCGGGGACAGCAAGGAGCCCCTCATCGTAATCCTCAACGACAACGGCATGTCCATCACGAAAAACGTGGGCGGCGTGGCCGAGCACCTGGCCCGCCAGCGGCTCAAGCCTCAGTATCTGCGCTTTAAAAAGGGCTACCGGAAGCTGATGGGGAAGCTGCCCGGCGGAGGGCATATCTACCGGTTCACCCACAAGCTCAAGACGGCCATCAAGGGCACCCTCCTCCCGTGCAGTATGTTCGAGGAGATGGGCTTCACCTATCTGGGACCGGTGGACGGCCACGATGTGCGCAGGCTCACCCGTCTGCTCCAGTACGCCAAGGATATCGACGGTCCAGTCCTGCTCCACATCAGGACTGTAAAGGGAAAAGGCTATGCACCTGCTGAGCGAAATCCGGACCGGTTCCACGGCGTGAGCCGGTTCTGTCTGGAGACCGGTGAGCCGGTCCAGCCCTCCAAACGTGACTTCTCCAAGGCCTTTGGGGAGGCCATGTGCGCCCTGGCGGAAGAGGATGAGCGGGTATGCGCCATCTCGGCCGCCATGGTCCCCGGGACCGGGCTCCACGACTTCTTTGAACGCTTTCCGGAGCGCTCCTTTGACGTGGGGATCGCGGAGGGACATGCGGTCTCCATGGCGGCCGGCATGGCCAAGCAGGGGATGCTTCCGGTCTTTGCCGTCTACTCCTCCTTCCTGCAGCGGGCCTATGACATGCTGGTCCACGATGTGGGCATCCAGGGACTCCATGTGGTCTTTGGGGTGGACCGGGCCGGCCTGGTGGGCGCCGACGGCGAGACCCACCACGGCACTCTGGACCCCGCCTTTCTGGACACCATCCCCGGGATGACGGTACTGTGCCCGGCCAGCTTTGCGGAGGTCTCTTCCATGCTCCGCTACGCCCTCTTCCAGTGTACCGGCCCGGTGGCTCTGCGCTATCCCCGGGGCGGCGAAGGGGAGTACCGGGGCGACGCCGGACCGGAGACCGCGATCCTGCGCACCGGCGGGGACCTCACGCTGGTGGGGTACGGCACCCTCATCAACGAGGTGCTCCAGAGCGCCGCGCAGCTGTCGGAATTGGGCATAGAAGCAGAAGTTGTAAAGGTGGGACGCATTACACTGTTCGACCCCGCTCCCATCCTGGATTCCGTCCGGAAAACCGGCTACCTTCTGGTGGCGGAGGAGAGCAATGCCTCCAACTGCATCGGCCAGCGTCTGGCGGCCGATCTGCTGCTGCAAAACATACCTGTAAAGGGAATTGCTTTACAGAATCTTGGCAACCGATTCATTCCCCACGGCACCGTGGAACAGCTGCGCGAGCTGTGCGGACTGCGGGCGGAACAACTGACAAAACGTGCGGAGGAGGTTCTGCGGCATGGCAAAAAAGAGACTTGATGTGCTGCTGACGGAACAGGGATATTTTGAGAGCCGGCAGAAGGCGCAGGCCACCATCATGAGCGGCCTGGTCTTTGTCAACGGCCAGCGGGTGGACAAGGCGGGGGCCTCCATTGCGGAGGACGCCCAGATCGAAGTGCGGGGGAAGGCCATCCCCTATGTGAGCCGGGGCGGGCTGAAGCTGGAGAAGGCCATGAAGGTCTTTCCCGTCCGCCTGGACGGCAAGATCTGTGCCGACATCGGCGCGTCCACCGGCGGCTTTTCCGACTGTATGCTGCAAAACGGCGCGGCCAAGGTCTATGCGGTGGACACCGGGTATGGAAAGCTGGACTGGAAGATCCGCAGCGACCCCAGGGTGGTGGCGCTGGAGCGGACCAACGCCCGGTATCTGACTCATGAGCAGGTGCCCGACGAGCTGGACTTTGCCTCGGTGGATGTGTCCTTCATCTCCCTGCGCCTGATCCTGCCCGCCCTGCGGGGGGTCCTGAAGGAGGACGGCTCCGTGGTCTGCCTGGTCAAGCCCCAGTTTGAGGCCGGCCGGGACAAGGTGGGCAAGAAGGGGGTCGTCCGGGACCCCAAGGTCCACCTGGAGGTCCTGGAGCACTTTCTGGAGCACGCCAGAGAGGCGGATTTCACCGTGCGGGACATGACCTACTCTCCCATCAAGGGACCGGAGGGGAACATCGAATATCTGGGCTATCTGACGGTGGGCGCGGGCGAGGACTGGAGCGGAGATCTGAAGGCTCTGGTGGCCGAATCTCATGAGACATTGGAGGAGCATACGCCGTGAAGATTGTACTCAGCCCCAATCCATTCCGGGATAAGGGATTGAAAGCGGCCCAGTCTGCCGCCCGCATTCTCAACAACGCCGGGGTGGATACCCGGATCTGCCTGCCCTTCTCCACCGAGGGGACCGACATCAAATTTCCCCGGCAGGTGGAGTGCTGCGACATGCAGAAGGAGCTGCCCGACGCCGATATCCTCATCTGCTTCGGCGGGGACGGGACCATCCTCCACGCCGCCAAGGACGCCAACGCCTTCGGCATCCCCATCCTGGGGGTCAACATGGGAAGCGTGGGCTTTATGGCCGAGGTGGAGCAGAGCGAACTCTCCCTCCTCTCCAAGCTGGCGGTGGGAAAATACACCGTGGAGTCCCGTATGATGCTCACGGTGGAGATCCGCCGGGACGGAAAGACCGTCTTCTCCGACCTGGCCCTCAACGACGCGGTCATCACCAAGGGCGCGGTGGCCCGGGTGGTGGAGATGGAGGTGCGCAGCGACAAGGTGCCCATCACCGCCTTCTCGGGGGACGGCGTCATCATCAGCACCCCCACCGGTTCCACCGCCTACTCCATGTCCGCGGGGGGGCCCATCGTGGAACCCACGGCGGAAAACATCATCGTCACGCCCATCTGCCCCCACGTGGTCAACGCCCGCTCCTTCGTGCTGGACCACCGCCGGGCCGTGACCGTCCGGATGCGCTGCATGAGCCGGAAGACCGCCTATCTCTCGGTGGACGGCGGAAAGGCCTTCAAGCTCAACGGGGGCGACATCATGCACATCCGGCAGGCTGACACCAAGACCAACCTGGTCCGGCTGACCGGCCGGAGCTTTTACGAAATCATCACGCAGAAACTGGGGAGGATGTAATATGAAGGGAAAGCGTCAACAGGAGATCCTTCGTATCATTGAAGAGCACGACGTAGAGACCCAGGACCAGCTTCTGGCCGAGCTGAGGGCGCGGGGGGTGCAGTCCACCCAGGCCACCATCTCCCGGGACATCAAGGAGCTCCATCTCATCAAGGAGCTGACCGGCTTTGGTACTTACCGCTATGCCGTGTCCGAGCGCAAGGTGTCCCTGAACCTGGCCGGACGCCTGCGCACCATCTTCAAGGAGGGCGTGACCTCCTTTGATGTGGCGCAGAACATCGTGGTGCTCAAGACCATGCCGGGTCTCGCCTCGGCGGCGGCGGCGGCCATCGACGGAATGGAGATCGCCGATCTGGTGGGCAGCCTGGCGGGCGACGACACCGCCATCCTCATCATGCGCACCAACGAGTCGGCCATCGAATTCTGCGACGAGATCCACAAGATGCTGAAATAAATCCGCCGCCATCCCTTTGGAGGTATGCCATGCTCTCTCTGCTTCACATCGAGAATATTGCGGTCATTGAGTCGGTGGATATCCAGTTCGATTCCGGCTTCAATGTCCTCACCGGCGAGACCGGCGCGGGCAAATCCATTGTGATCGACGCCATCAGCGCCATCATCGGCGCCCGGACCAGCCGGGATCTCATCCGCACCGGGGCCAAGAGCGCCCGGGTGGAGGCCCAGTTCACCCAGGTCCAGCCCATGCCCTGGCTGGAGGAGAACGGCCTCTCCCTGGATGGGAGCGGGAGCCTTGTCATCCAGCGGGAGATCCAGAGCGACGGAAAGAATATCTGCCGGGTAAACGGGCGGCTCCTCAATGTGAGCCAGCTGCGGGAGCTGGGGCAGCAGCTGGTCAACATCCACGGCCAGCACGACGGACAGCAGCTGCTGGATGAGAGCTGCCACCTGTCCTACCTGGACAGCTTCGGAGAGACCGAATCCCTTCTGACCCCCTATCAGGAGACCTTTCGGGAGCTGACCGCCATCCGCCGGGAGATCGCCTCCCTCCAGATGGACGACGCGGTCAAGTCCCGGCGGATGGACAGCCTCCACTTCCAGATCGGCGAGCTGGAGCGGGCCGACCTGAAGGAGGGCGAGGAGGAGAGCCTCACCGAGCGTCGCACCCTGCTGCGCAACGCCGAGCGGCTCATCTCCGCCGTGGAGGGGGCCCATTTCGCCCTCTCCGGGGACGACGAGCGGGAGGGAGCGGCCTCCCTCATCGCCGCTGCCGAGGGCTCCCTCTCCAGCGTGTCCGGGATGAGCGAGGAGATCGCCGGGGTGACCGAGCGCCTGGTGGAGCTGCGCTCCGCTGCCGAGGACGCGGCCGAGCTGGTCCGGGACCTACGGGAGTCCTTTTCCTTTGAGCCGGGGGAGCTGGACGAGATCGAGAGCCGTCTGGACGTGCTCTACCGGCTCAAAAAGAAGTACGGCAACAGCGTGAGCGAGATGCTCGCCTATCTGGAGAAATGCCGGGCTGAGCTCTCCGAGATCGAGTACTCCAGCGACACCATCGCCAAGCTGGAGCAGCGGAAGGCGGCCGTCCTGGCCAAGGCCAAACGCCAGGCCGAGGCCCTCTCGGCCCGGCGGCGGGAGGCGGCCGAGGCCCTGCGGGAGCGCATCCAGTCCGAGCTGCGCCAGCTGGACATGCCCAAGGTCCGCTTTCAGGTGGACTTTTCCCCCAGGGGCGGGGAGTTTGGCATGGACGAGACCGGCATGGATGAGGTGCAGTTCCTCATGTCGGCCAACGTGGGGGAGGACCTCAAGCCCATCCAGCGCATCGCCTCGGGCGGCGAGCTCTCCCGCATCATGCTGGCCCTCAAGAACGTGCTGGCGGAAAATGAGGCGGTGGCCACGCTGATCTTTGACGAGGTGGACACCGGTGTATCCGGCCGGGCGGCCCAGAAGGTGGCCGAGAAGATGGCCGACGTGGCGGGGCACAAGCAGGTGCTCTGCGTGACCCATCTGCCCCAGATCGCCGCCATGGCGGACACCCACTTCTCCGTGGTGAAGGGGGAGCGGAAGGGGCGGACCTACACCGAGGTGGAGCTCCTGACCCGCACCCGGCGGACCGAGGAGCTGGCCCGGCTCACCGGCGGGGCCCACATCACCCCGGCCATCCTGGCCGGAGCGGAGGAGCTGCTCTCGGCTGCCGAGGGGTACAAGGCGGCCAGACGGGGGTGCTGACTGTCCGCCGCACGCGGAAATCTCTATTTGACAAACCGGGAGGACTGCGCTATAATACATCTCAATCACTGTGATGATGGGGAGAAGTAACGGCCCCACCGCTGCAAAGAGAGCCTCTGGATCGGTGAAAAGAGGAGAGCGGACGCCGTGAATACACCCCGGAGCAGCCCCCTGAACGCTCAGGTCAAATAGGGAGGGTCGGGTGCGCCCGTTATCGCGCTGGGAGTGTGATGGCACTCGACGAGGTCTCCCGCCGTGAGGGGGAGACGAACCAGAGGTGGTACCGCGTGATCCACGCCCTCTGTCCGAATGGGGACAGAGGGCGTTTTTTTGCGAAAAGGGGGGAGAATATGGAGCGGGATACCTGCATCCGCTGCGGCGGTACGATGGCGCCCATGGGATCACATTTTCTGAAGAAAGGTGCTCCCGGCTGGCATCTGCGGGGCAACCTGGAGCATTTCGACGGGGAGAATCTCCTGCCGGTCGAGGTCTGGTGCTGCCAGAACTGCCGCCGGCTGGATTTTTACCTGGATGAGAGCGCTTCCGGCAGCTCCGGCTCCGGTATCGCCCAGACCCGCTGTCCTGTCTGCGGAACGCTCCATGATCTGGATGACCCCAAATGTCCCCACTGCGGAACGCGGCTCTATTAAACTGTAACAAAACGGATTCCCATCAGAATCCGATCAAAGGAGAATGGAAGATGACTTGCTACGAAGAACTGAAGGCCCGCGGCCTGATCGCCCAGGTGACCAACGAGGAGGAGATCTCCAAGATGATCAACGAGGGCAAGGCGGTATTCTACATCGGCTTTGACCCCACCGCCGACTCCCTCCACGTGGGCCATTTCATGGCCCTGTGCCTGATGAAGCGGCTCCAGATGGCGGGCAACCGGCCCATCGCCCTCATCGGCGGCGGCACCGGCATGGTGGGCGACCCCTCCGGCCGCACCGACATGCGCCAGATGATGACCCCCGAGACCATCCAGCACAACTGCGACTGCTTCAAGAAGCAGATGGAGCGCTTCATCGAGTTCGGCGAGGGCAAGGCCCAGATGGTCAACAACGCCGACTGGCTCATGAAGCTCAACTATGTGGAGCTCCTGCGGGAAGTGGGCGCCTGCTTCTCGGTGAACAACATGCTGCGGGCCGAGTGCTACAAGCAGCGCATGGAGAAGGGTCTGTCCTTCCTGGAGTTCAACTACATGATCATGCAGTCCTACGACTTCTACCACCTCTTCCAGCACTACGGCTGCAACATGCAGTTCGGCGGCGACGACCAGTGGTCCAACATGCTGGGCGGCACCGAGCTCATCCGCCGCAAGCTGGGCAAGGACGCCCACGCCATGACCATCACTCTGCTGCTCAACTCCGAGGGCAAGAAGATGGGCAAGACCCAGTCCGGCGCCGTGTGGCTGGACCCCAACAAGACTTCTCCCTACGAGTTCTACCAGTACTGGCGCAACGTGGGCGACGCGGACGTGCTCAAGTGCCTGCGGATGCTCACCTTCCTGCCCATCGAGCAGATCGACGAGATGGACCATTGGGAGGGCGCCCAGCTCAACACCGCCAAGGAGATCCTGGCCTTTGAGCTGACCCAGCTGGTCCACGGCACCGAGGAGGCCCAGAAGGCCCAGGACGCCGCCAAGGCTCTCTTCGTGGGCGGCGGCGACATGAGCAACGTGCCCACCACCACGCTGGAGACCGGCGACCTGACCGAGGGCTCCATCGGCGTGCTGGATCTGCTCCTCAAGTGCGGCCTGGTCCCCTCCAAGAAGGAGGGCCGCCGTCTGGTGGAGCAGGGCGGTGTGTCGGTCAACGGCGAGAAGGTCTCTGATGTGAACGCCGCCTTTGACGCCGCCTCCTTCGGCGACGAGGGTCTCATGATCAAGAAGGGCAAGAAAGTGTTCCACCGTGCCCTGCTGGGCTGATTTGCCGGACCAGTACCGATGAGAAGGGTGGAATGCCTGTGAAGGAAAAGAAGAAATGGTTCTCGCTGGACGAGCGCATGTGGTCCAATCTGCTGGTAGTCCTGGCCGGAATCGCGTTTTACCTGATCTTTTCCCATTTTGATATGGTGCGCGGGGTGGTCTCCATGATCACCGGCGTGCTGATGCCGTTTATCGTGGGGTTCGCCTTTGCCTACCTCCTCAACGGCCCGACCAACTATTTTGAGCAGAAGGTCTTCTATCGATTCAAATGCCGGCGGGGCCTTGCGGTGCTGTTGGTGTATCTCCTGGTCATCGCGCTGCTGGCCGTTCTGGTCAAGCTCATCCTGCCCCAGATCGTGCAGAGCATCGTGGCGCTGTACAGCATCATCCAGAGCTTTTTCCTGAATATCAACACCTGGATGCAGGAGGCGGCGATCCAGCTGAATATCGACCAGAATGCCCTCAACGAGTTCCTTTTGGACCTGAATTCCTCCTATAAGGACATCATGACGAACCTGTCCAACATGCTCTCCAAGGCGGTGCCCTATGTGCTGAGCATGGGCGTGGCCGTGGGCAGCGGGGTGGTGTCCGGCGTGATCTCGGCCATCACCACCGTGATCTCCTCGGTCTACATGCTGCTGGACAAGGACCGCCTGTCCCTTCAGTCCAAAAAGCTGGTCTATGCGATTCTGCCCACCAGAAAGGCCAACCGGCTCATCACCGTGTGTGCCCAGGCCAACGGCATCTTCTCCGGTTTCATCAACGGCAAGATCCTGGACAGCGCCATCATCGGCGTGCTGTGCTTTTTCCTGACCTCGCTCCTGCGGATCGAATTCCCGGTGCTCATCAGCGTGGTCATCGGGGTGACCAATGTGATCCCCTTCTTCGGCCCCATCGTGGGCGCGGTCCCCTGCGTGCTCATCCTGCTGCTGGTGGACCCCTGGCAGGCCCTGCGCTTCGGCATCCTGGCCCTGGCCCTGCAGCAGTTCGACGGGAACATCCTCGGCCCCAAGATCCTGGGCGACAGCACCGGGATCTCGGCCTTCTGGGTGCTCATCTCCATTGTGGTGGGCGGAGGCCTGTTCGGCTTCCCTGGGATGCTGCTGGGCGTGCCCACCTTTGCGGTGATCTATGCGCTGGTAGGCGAGTGGACCCGGGCGCGTCTCACCCAGAAGGGCATCCGCCCCGTCAAGGGCGGCGAGCCGGAGGTGATCCCGCCGGAAGGGCCGGACGATCCCACCAATCAACCATAAAAGCGAAAAAAGGACTCTGCTTCTTACAAAGCAGAGTCCTTTTCTACCCAAAAGAAAGGAGTCCATCATGAATCTTCGACCTTATCGCCCTTCTGACGTATCGGCGCTGGCGGAGCTCTTTTACCAGACCGTCCACAGCGTGAACCGGCGGGACTATACCGCGGAGCAGTGCCGGGTCTGGGCCACGGGGCACCCGGACCTTTCGGCCTGGGACGCGTCCTTTCAGGCCCACCGGACCTGGATCGCGGAGGAGGACGGGCACATCGTGGGCTTTGCCGATCTGGACGTGGAGGCCGGATATCTGGACCGGCTCTACGTCCACAAGGACGCCCAGCGAAGGGGCGTGGGCACCGCCCTGTGCGATGCCGCCGAGGCCTGTGCCCGGGCGGCCGGGGTGCGCCGATTGGAGACCCACGCCTCCATCACCGCCCGTCCATTCTTTGCCGCCCGGGGCTACGCCCTGCTGCGGGAGCAGGAGGTGGAGCGGGGCGGAATTTTGCTGAAAAACTACGTCATGATCCTGGAGCTCTGAGCCGGGGAGGGTGTGAGGGCCGGGAGGACCCCTGAGCGCTCCATGGCCTCCCGCAGCTCCCTCCGGTGTGCCTCCGAGATGGGGCAGAGGGGGAGGCGGAGGGGCCCCACCGGGTACCCCGCCATCTCCAGGGCGGCCTTGATGGGAATGGGGTTGACCTCCAGAAAGAGGGCGTTGATCAGCTCCAGATAGCGGAGCTGAAGCTGCGCGGCCTCCGCAAAGCGCCCCTCCAGACACAGATGGCTGATGCGTCCCATCTCCCGGGGGATCAGGTTGGAGGCCACCGAGATGACCCCCTTTGCCCCCAGTGCCATGAGGGAGACCACCTGATCGTCATTCCCCGACCAGAGGAAGAGGTCCTCCCCGCACAGGTGCCGGGTCTGGGCCGCCAGGGAGAAGTTCCCGCTGGCCTCCTTGACCCCGTTGATCCCCGGGTTCTGGGAGAGGACCCGGTAGGTCTCGGCGGTAAAGGAGAGCCCCGTGCGGCTGGGCACGTTGTAGAGCAGGATGGGAAGAGACACGCGCTGGGTCAGAAACTCATAGTGCCGGATGAGCCCGGCCTGGGTGGTCTTATTATAGTAAGGAGTGACATGAAGCAGAGCATCGGCCCCCGCATCCTGGGCTTGCTGGGAGAGGTAGAGGGCGGCGGCGGTGTCATTGCTTCCCGCCCCCGCGATCACCTTCACCCGGTGGTTCACCTGCGCGACACAGAAGGCCACGGCGTCGTGGTGATCCCGGATGCTCATGGTGGCGCTTTCACCGGTGGTGCCGCAGACACAGATGGCGTCCACGCCGCATGCGATCTGCTCCTCGATCAACCTTCCGAAGACGTCATACGCGATGGCGCCGTCCGGTTCGAATGGTGTGACGATAGCGGTGCACACACCGGTAAAAACAGGCTCTTTCTTCAATCCATTACCTCCTTGTGATGTATCCCTCCGCACACAGCAGCTCGGCCAGCAGCACCGCGCCGCCGGCCGCGCCGCGCAGCGTGTTGTGGGACAGGCAGACGAACTTGTAGTCATACTGGGTATCCGGACGCAGACGGCCGGCGCAAACGGCCATGCCGCGCTCGGTCATGCGGTCCAGCTTGGTCTGGGGACGGCTGGGGTCCTCGAAATAGTGCAGGAACTGCTGGGGCGCGGAGGGAAGGCCCAGCTCCTGGGGACGGCCCCGGAAGGACGCCCACGCCTCCTTGATCTCCTCCTCCGTGGGCTTGCGGTCAAAGCTGGCAAAGACCGCGGCCATGTGGCCGTCGGAAGCGGCTACCCGGAAGCACTGGGCGGTGATGGCAGGGGAGTCGGCATTGACGATCACACCGTCCTCCACGTGACCCCAGAGCTTGAGGGGCTCCCGCTCACTCTTCTCCTCCTCGCCGCCGATGTAGGGGATCACGTTGTCCACCATCTCGGGCCAGGTCTCAAAGGTCTTGCCCGCGCCGGAGATGGCCTGATAGGTACACACCAGGGCCTTGGAGAGGCCGAAGCGCTCCCGCAGGGGATGGAGGGCAGGTACATAGCTCTGGAGCGAGCAGTTGGACTTGACCGCGATGAAGCCGCGCTCGGTCCCCAGACGGCGGCGCTGGGCGGGGATCACGCTCAGGTGCTCCGGGTTGATCTCGGGGACCACCATGGGCACGTCGGGCGTCCAGCGGTGGGCGGAGTTGTTGGAGACCACCGGGCACTCATGCTTGGCATAGGCCTCCTCCAGCGCCTGGATCTCCTCCTTCTTCATATCGACCGCGGAGAACACAAAATCCACCTGGGATGCGATGCGCTCAATATCGGTCTCGGCGTTGAGCACCACCATGTTTTTGGCCGCCTCCGGCATGGGGGCCTCCATGGCCCAGCGATTGCCGATGGCCTCCTCGTAGGTCTTGCCGGCCGAGCGGGCACTGGCCGCAATGGCGGTGAGCTGGAACCAGGGATGCTCCGCCATCAGAGTGACAAACCTCTGTCCTACCATACCCGTGCCGCCGATCACGCCTACTCTGTACTTTTCCATTCTGATGACCTCCCGTTGTTCTGATAGATTCTATGCTGGTACAGAAGAAATCAGGTCTGTCCATTGAAAAAAATCCAAGGGAAAAAAAGAAATCAGCGGGTTTACACACCGGCTGATTTTGTACTATAATGGCATAAGGTATGTGGATCGGCCTGATCTGTACTTACTGTATGGACAGGTATCCGCCGGAAACGAACGCCTGACGTTGCTCTTAGAGTAGCACAGGAATTCTTTCGTGTCAATACTTTGCTGTGTTAAATGATAAAACAGGAGAAAACCATGAAGGGAAAATGGATCAAATGGACCGCCCTGTGTCTGGCCGTCGCCCTGTCCGCCTCCGGCCTGCCCGCCCGGGCAGCCCCGGCGGAGGAGACCATTCTGCGCATCGGGCTCTACTATGGAAGCAACGCCATGCCGTCGGCCAATCTGGAAAACAGCGTTGGCTCCGGCTACCGTCTGGGGTATTTTGACGACGCCAATCAGTTTGTGGAGCTGGGACGGACCAGCAAAACGAAACTGTCCATGCTGAAAACAAAGACCCTCTACCTCTCTGGGGGGACCTATCAGACCACGCCCAGCAGCGGGGCCCAGACCATCGGGGGATATTCCCTCCAGTGGCCGGGGACTTATTCTGATTTTACCTCCGCCCAGACGGCGGCCGCTTCCGTGTCGGGGGGCTTTCCCGCCTGGGTAGAGGGGACCTATCAGGTCCGCTCCGGGGCCTATGCCACCCAGGCGGAGGCCGAGGCCGCCGCCCTGGGGACCACTGCCCAGGTGGTCCAGACCAGCTCCTCCGGGATCAATGTGGTGGAGACCGGCACGGCCCAGATCCTCTTTCAATTCGACGGGGGCAGCAGCTATGTGTTCGGCGTCATGCCCGACATCACCGGGGTGAGCCAGCCGGTCACCTGGTTCAAGGGCTATAAGTATTACGGCGGCTTCCGCTATGAGAGGGTGGGGGGCGACAACATCACCGTGGTCAACCTCATCGGCATGGAGGACTATATCAACTGCGTCATCTCCCAGGAGATGAGCGACTCCTGGCCGCTGGAGGCCCTCAAGGCCCAGGCCTGCGCGGCGCGGACCTATGCCATGCGCAAGCCCAACAGCAGCAAGCACGCCGCCGACCACTTCGACCTGTGCAACGGGACCCACTGTCAGGCCTATCCGGGCATGAAGCTGACGGGAAGCAACACCCTCCGGGCCACCCAGGAGACGGCCGGCATGGTCATCCGGTATAACGGCGCGCTCATCGACGCCGTGTACTCCTCCAGCGACGGCGGAGCCACCGAAAATTCCGAAAACGTCTGGAACGACGCGCTGCCCTACCTGCGGGGCAAGGCGGACCCCTACGAGGCCACCATTTCCAGCCAGATCCCCAACTATAACTGGAGCGTGACCTATACCGCCGACGAGCTGACCCAGAAGCTGCGCAGCAGCGGGCGCTCCTGTGACCAGATCGTGGACTTCCGGGTCTCCGAGACCACCCCCACCGGAAATGTGAAAGCCATCACCTTCACCGACGCCTCGGGCAAGAGCTGGACCTTCCAGAAGGAGCAGGCCCGGACCTTCCTGGGCCTGCGCTCCCAGCGCTATACCGTGACGGGCGGCGGGGGGAGCAGCTCCTCCAGCTCCGGCGGGCTGTATGTCAACAACGCCCAGACTCCGCTGGAGGGGAGCTCCTTCTACGCCATCGGCGGGGACGGCTCCACCGGACAGGTGGATCTCTCCGCCTCGCCCTATGTGATCACCAGCAATGGGACCGCCCTGCTGGGCGGGGGGACCGCCGCCGGTTCCGACCGCTTTGTGATCCAGGGCTCCGGCTACGGCCACAATGTGGGCATGAGCCAGTATGGCGCCAACGCCATGGCCAAGCAGGGCTATACTTACCAAGAGATCTTACAATTCTACTACACAGGAGTCGACATATCCCGATGAAAACATCTGATTTTTACTTTGACCTTCCGGAAGAGCTGATCGCCCAGACCCCGCTGGAAAAGCGGGACACCTCCCGGCTGCTGGTTCTGGACCGGGAGAGCGGCCAGACCGCCCACATGCACTTCTTCGATCTCCCCAAGCTCCTGCGGCCGGGGGACTGCCTGGTGCTCAATGACTCCCGGGTACTGCCCGCCCGGCTGCTGGGCCACCGCATCCCCTCCGGCGGCGCGGCGGAGGTCCTCCTCCTGGTGGACCGGGGCGAGAAGGTGTGGGAGTGCCTGGTCCGGCCCGGACGCAAGGTGCGCACCGGGACCCGGCTCTCCTTCGGCGACGGCCTGCTCACGGCCGAGGTGGTGGAGGTGCTGGACAACGGCAACCGCCTGATCCGCTTTGAATACGAGGGGATCTTCCTGGAGCTGCTGGAGCAGCTGGGGAAGATGCCTCTGCCGCCCTATATCAAGGAGGAGCTGAACGACCCCGAGCGGTATCAGACCGTCTATTCCAAGGAGGTGGGTTCGGCCGCAGCTCCCACTGCCGGACTCCACTTCACCAAGGAGCTGCTCCACGAGATCGAGGCGATGGGCGTGCGTATCTGCTATGTCACCCTCCACGTGGGCCTGGGCACCTTCCGGCCGGTCAAGGAGGACGACATCCTGGACCATGAGATGCACTCGGAGTACTGCATGATCTCCGCCGAGACCGCTGAGACCATCAACCGCACCAAGCGGGAGGGGGGACGCGTCATCTGCGTGGGCACCACCTCCTGCCGTACCATCGAGAGCTGGGCCGCCCCGGACGGCACCATGCAGGAGAGCGCCGGCTGGACCAATATCTTCATCTACCCGGGCTACCGCTTCAAAGTGCTGGACTGCCTGATCACGAATTTCCACCTGCCCGAATCCACGCTGGTGATGCTGGTCTCGGCCCTGGCCGGGCGGGAGCACATCCTGAACGCCTACCGGGAGGCAGTGGAGCAGCGCTATCGCTTCTTCTCCTTCGGGGACGCCATGTTCATTACAGACCAGATGCCCGCCCTGGAGGAAACCCAGCACAAATCCGACGTGTAATCCGTTCTATCCACTGCGCTGCAATATATGAAAAGTTATTCTACTTTACAGTTAACTTTTTGAGGCTTCAAAAAGCCCTTCTTAAAATAAACTGTATAGCGATATTACTTTACAGGCATTGCGGCACAATCTATATAAGCTAATGTGATATAAAAATACCCCTGAGAGAGAGAAAGAGGAGATGCCCCCATGAAGGTTCTTGTGATTGATGGCCAGGGCGGCGGGATCGGCCGTCAGCTGGTCGCCGCCATTCGGGAGACCTGCCCCGACGCGGAGATCACCGCCGTCGGCACCAACAGCCTGGCCACCAGCGCCATGATGAAAGCGGGGGCCCATCTGGCCGCCACCGGAGAGAACGCCGTCCTGGTTGGGTGCCGGAAAGCGGACGCCATCATCGGGCCCCTGGGCATCGTCATCGCCGACGCTCTGCTGGGGGAGATCACTCCGGCCATGGCCGCCGCCGTGGGGCAGAGCCGGGCCAAGCGCATTCTGATCCCGGTGAACCACTGCGACAACCTGGTGGCCGGGGTGGGGAAGCAGTCCATGGGCAGCCTGGTCCAGGACGCGGTGGACCTGCTCCGGTCTTTACAGGGAGAAGCGTGCGGGCTCTGATTGCAGGGGATTTTATCCTGTGGTATAATAGCGAATAGCGATATTATGAATTGGAAGAACGAGTGCGGCCAGGCGCGGCGTTCTCCATCAAAGGAGTTTTTCTGTGTTTGAAGTAATTAAGACGGAGGGGCGGGCCCGCCGGGGCGTCTTCCAGTGCGCCCACGGCACGGTGCAGACCCCTGTTTTCATGAATGTGGGAACCCAGGGCGCCATCAAGGGCGCGGTATCCGCCCACGACCTGAAGGAGATCGGGTGCCAGGTGGAGCTCTCCAACACCTACCACCTGCACCTGCGCCCGGGGGACAAGGTGGTCCGGGACATGGGAGGCCTCCACGCCTTCATGGACTGGGACGGCCCCATCCTCACCGATTCCGGCGGATTCCAGGTGTTCTCCCTCTCCGGGCTGCGCAAGATCAAAGAGGAGGGCGTCACCTTCGCCTCCCACATCGACGGACGGCGCATCTTCATGGGTCCGGAGGAGTCCATGCAGATCCAGTCCAATCTGGGATCGGACATCGCCATGGCCTTTGACGAGTGCGTGGAGAATCCCGCCACCTATGAGTACGCCAAGGCCTCCTGCGAGCGGACCCTCCGCTGGCTGGAGCGGTGCAAGAAGGAGCACGACCGGCTCAACGCCCAGCCCGACGCGGTGAACCCCCAGCAGATGCTCTTCGGCATCAACCAGGGCGCCACCTTCCCCGACCTGCGGGTCTGGCACATGAAGGAGACCGCCAAGATCCCCTGTGACGGCTATGCCATCGGCGGCCTTGCGGTGGGTGAGCCCACGCAGGTCATGTACGACATCATCGACGCGGTGGAGCCCCACATGCCCCAGGACAAGCCCCGCTATCTCATGGGCGTGGGCACTCCCTCCAACATCATCGAGGCGGTGGCCCGGGGCGTGGATTTCTTCGACTGCGTGATGCCCGCCCGCAACGCCCGCCACGGCAAGCTCTACACCTGGGAGGGCTCCATCAACATCAAGAACGAGAAGTACAAGCTGGACCGGAGCCCCATCGATCCGGAGTGCCGCTGCCCCGCCTGTCAGCACTTCTCCCGGGCCTACCTGCGCCATCTCTTCGCCGCAGGGGAGATGCTGGCCATGCGCCTGGCCGTGCTGCACAACCTGTACTTCTACAACAGCCTCATGGCGCGTATCCGCGCCGAACTGGACGCCGGGACCTTTGCCCAGTTCCGGGCCGAGTACAGCGAAAAGCTGGACCGCCGCCTGTAACGTGCGGCCCATTCTGGGAAAAATCGCAAAAACACTTGTCAAACGGACAAGCCTGCCGTATAATATCTTTCACGTGCAAAGCGTGATGGAACTTTGATTTTGGAGGAGATTATTTTGAACGGAATCGGAACTGCACTTCTGACGGGCAGTGATACTGCAAGCATGGTCAGCATGATCCTGCCCTTTGTCCTGCTGATCGCCATTTTCTACTTTATGCTGATCCGTCCCGAGAACAAGAAGAAGAAGGCCATGGAGAAGATGCGCTCCGAGCTGGCCGTGGGCGACGTCATCACCACCATCGGCGGCATCGTGGGCACCATCTGCGCCGTCAAGGAGGAGACCATCGTCATCGAGACCGGCGCCGACCGCGTGCGCATCGAGTTCACCAAGTGGGCTGTCTCCACCAAGGGCCAGCAGGCGGACGCTGCCGCGAAATAATGGATCAAAAGATTCCTGTCTCTCCGGAGGCGGGAATCTTTTTTTATCTCCGGTCCGGCATGACCGCTCCATGCGCCTCATAGAATGGGAGCAGAATCGATGAGGAAGGGGAGAGCGCTGTGCCGAAAAAAGAAGAGGGGCCGAAAGAATTGTGGACCCGCTACGCAGGCGGCATCCTCCTGGGCGGATGCATCGCCCTGGGCCTGTGCCTGCTTTTACTGCTTGCCGCCTCGGCGGCCATCTATCTGGGCGCCCTGAAGGAGTCTCATATGGACCGCATCACACTGGCCGCGTGTGTTCTGGGGACCTTTTTGGGCGCGCTGTGGGCCGTGAAGCGCTGCGCACGGCGGGCGCTGCCCGTAGGCGCGGGGACCGGAGCGGTGGTTTTGCTCCTGCTGCTCCTGGTGGGAAGCCTTGCCTTTCACGCCCAGCCCCTGGAAAACGGAGGGGTCGCGCTGGCGCTGGCCTGCCTGCTGGGCGGGTGCGGCGCGGGGCTGTGCAGTCAGTTGATGACGCCCCGCCGGAAAAAACGGCGAAAGTGATTGAAATTTCTTCCGGTCTATGCTATACTAATTGCGGTTATCCTATATCAAATGGGAGGGAAACAGAAATGAAGCATATCAAGACGCTCAACGGCGCTACCCTGAAGAACAGCGCTGCTCACGGCGGCTGCGGCGAGTGCCAGACCTCTTGCCAGTCCGCCTGTAAGACCTCTTGCACCGTCGCCAACCAGAAGTGCGAGAACAACAAGTAAGAGGCAGAACCAACACACATGGTTGAAAAGGGTGGGGCTTCCCACCCTTTTTCCATGCTACGTAAGCGCATACGTCCCCGCGATACCGGGACGCTCAATCTGATTTGGAGGATCGAAAGAACATGGTACATACCTTTCAAGCCCTTGGGGTCAATATCGCGGTGGATGTCAACAGCGGCGCGGTCCACGTGCTGGACGAGGTGACCTACCACCTGCTGGAGAAGGTGACCCCTCCCATGGGGGAGCACTGCCCGGAGGACATCAAGGCCGCTCTGTCCCAGTACGATCCTGCCGCGCTGGAGGAGGCGTGGCAGGAGCTGCGCGGTCTGGCCGCCGAGGGACTCCTCTTTGAGGAGGACGACTACATCGACCGGGAGAAGGCTGCCTCCATGCAGCAGTCCGCCCTGGTCAAGGCCCTGTGCCTCCACGTGTCCCACGACTGCAACCTGCGGTGCAAGTACTGCTTCGCCTCCACCGGCGATTTCGGCACCGGCCACCGCATGACCATGGACGTGGAGACCGCCAAGAAGGCCATCGACTTCGTCATCGAGAAGTCCGGTCCCCGCCGCAACATCGAGGTGGACTTCTTCGGCGGCGAGCCCCTCATGGCCATGGAGACCGTGAAGGAGACCGTGGCCTACGCCCGCTCCATCGAGAAGGAGAAGGGGAAGTGCTTCCGCTTCACCATTACCACCAACGGCGTGCTCCTGAGCGACGAGAACATCGAGTACATCAACCGCGAGATGTCCAATGCGGTGCTCTCCATTGACGGACGCAAGGAGGTCAACGACGACCTGCGCCCCACCGTGAACGGGAAGGGGAGCTACGACGTGATCGTGCCCAAGTTCAAGAAACTCATCGAGGGCCGGGGCACCAAGGACTACTACCTGCGCGGCACCTTCACCCGCTTCCACAAGGACTTCGCGGAGGACGTGAAGGCTCTGGCCGCCATCGGCCGGAACATCTCGGTGGAGCCGGTGGTGGGCAAGGAGGACGATCCCTATGCCCTCCAGGAGTCCGATCTGCCCGAGCTGGAGGCCGAGTACGAGCGCCTGGCCGAGTACCTCAAGGACCACCCCGAGACCAACTTCTTCCACTTCAATGTGGATCTGGCCCAGGGTCCCTGCGTGATCAAGCGCCTGCGCGGCTGCGGCGCCGGATGTGAGTATGTGGCCATCACGCCGGAAGGGGATATCTACCCCTGCCACCAGTTCGTGGGCAACGAGGAGTACAAGCTGGGCAACATCTACGACGGCACCTTTGATATGGAGCTGTCCGGAAAGTTTGCCGGTCTGAACATCTACACCCGCGAGGAGTGCGGCAACTGCTGGGCCCGCTTCTACTGCAGCGGCGGGTGCAGCGCGTCCAACCTGCTGGTCAACGGCGATATCAAGCACCCCCACCATGTGGGATGCGTGCTGGAGCGCAAGCGGCTGGAGTGTGCCATTGCACTGCGCGCCATTGCGGCCGGGATGGCGGATTAACTTTGACAACAAAACGGATACCGCTATATTTTGCGGTATCCGTTTTGTATATCGCTATATCTTGCGCTTTGTGGCCTCCGAACGGGGGCCACATCTTTTTTCGCATTCTGAAATTTACATAATACTGTATACATAATGCGTTATCATAATTGACAAAAATCGGGTAGTTTTGGAAATCCTCTTGCATAATTGTATTATGTAGATTATTATAATTATGGATGAATCCAGTCCGTTGTTTTTCTGTGCTTCTAAAGGCCTCCCTCCTCCGCATAGGATGGGGTGGAGGTGAGAGAGATGCATAAACCCACTGCAAAAGTCTGGGACGTGCCGTCCGGCCTGAGTGCGGCGCTCGCTGTGACATCGATCTGCTTTTTCCTGGGCGGATGCCTGGGATGTCTGTTGGCGGTGCGGGTCGGCGGGGGAGGGAACGACCTCCTCGCGGAATATCTGACCTCCTTTTTACAGAGCGTGCAGGTGCAGCCCGCATCTCCTCCGCTGCTGATCTCCGTCTGGGAGACCATACGCTGGCCGCTTCTGGTGTTCGGACTGGGGTTTACCACGCTGGGGCTTCTGGGTATCCCGCTGGTTTTTTCCGTGCGGGGATTTCTCCTGGCCTTTTCCATCGCCTCGTTCGTCAAGATGTTCGGGGCGAGCGGCGCGCTGCTGGCCTTCGTGGTCTTTGGCGTGTCCGGCTGTATCGCGCTTCCGGCGCTGTTCGTCCTGGGCGTACAGGGTTGGATCGCGTCCCGCTGTCTGGCCACCCGCATGCTGGGGGACGGACGGCGTACCCTCCCGTATGGGAGACTCTATTTTTTGCGCTGCGGGGTGTGTGCCTGCGCGCTGTGTGTGTGTATCTTTTTAGAATCCGTGGTCGTCCCCTCGCTGCTGGCGGGCGCGGCCGGACTGTTTCCCCTCTAGGAAACCGGTAAATAGCGAAAAAGAAGGTGTTGGATGATGGACTGTTATCAAGAGTATGAGCGTTATCTGGCGGAGGAGAAAAAAGTAGCCTCCAATACATTGAGCTCGTATCTTCGTGATATCCGCCAGTTTTTGCACTGGCTGGAGGGTGCAGGCAAGCTGCCTGAGCAAGTAAAACAGTCAGACGTCGAATCCTACACCCAGTTTCTCTCCTCCGAGGGGAAATCGGCCGCGACGGTGACCCGTTCTCTGGCCTCGCTGAAATCCTTTTACAGCTTCCTGATCCGTCAGGGCGTGGTGGAGGTCAACCCCGCCCGGGGCCTCTCTCCGGCCAAGGTGGAGCGCAAGCTCCCCCAGATCCTGACCAGCAAGGAAGTGGAGCTCTTTCTGGAGCAGCCCGACGCCTCGGACGCAAAGGGCTGCCGGGACCGGGCCATGCTGGAACTGCTCTATGCCACCGGCATCCGGGTGAGCGAGCTGATCGGCCTGAATATGGACCACATCAACCTGAGCGCCGCCTTTATCCGCTGCTCCGGCCGGGACCGGGAGCGGATCATCCCCCTGTATCCGGCGGCGGTGCGGGCCCTGAGCGATTACATCGAGCATGTGCGCCCCCAGATGATCGAGCACCCGGACGAACGGGCCCTCTTCGTCAACATGAGCGGTGAGCGGATGAGCCGCCAGGGCTTCTGGAAGCTCATCAAATACTATCAGGAGAAGGCGGGCATCCAGAAGGAGATCACCCCCCATACCCTGCGTCACTCCTTTGCGGCCCACCTGCTGGAGAACGGGGCCGACCTGCGCTCCATTCAGGAAATGCTGGGACACGCCGACATCTCCTCCACCCAGATCTACACCCAGATCGTCAGCCAGAAGCTGAAGGACGTCTACCGCAAGGCCCATCCAAGGGCATAAACCTGTCTCAAAAACGCATGGCATTTTTGAGAGGGGATACACTTTCTCGTCATGCCGAAAGCCGGTGCGCGGATGCGCGCCGGCTTTTCCTATCTCCACACGAGAGAGGCAGAGAAATCTCCTTTTCATTTTCAAACGTCTGTGCTACAATAAAGAAGATTGAGCGCCGGGTCTATGCCCGGCCCAGAGGATCGGAACACCGGGCAGGGAGGAAGGACATGGTTATTTTAGGCATCGACCCGGGATTTGCCATCGTGGGCTTCGGCATCCTGGAGGCCGACCGGAATGCCCAGCGTCTGCTCCGGTGCGGGGCCATCACGACACCGGCTGGGGTGCCCCTCCCGGGGCGCCTTCGGCAGATCTTCGAGGATATGCACCAGCTGCTGACCACCTTCCGGCCGGACGCCATGGCGGTGGAGGAGCTCTTTTTCAATCAGAACGTGACCACCGGTATCGGTGTGGCCCAGGCCAGAGGGGTGATCCTCCTGGCCGCCGAACAGGAGGGGGTCCCCATTTTTGAGTACAGCCCCTCCCAGGTCAAGCAGGCCGTGGCCGGCTATGGAAAGGCCGAAAAGCGCCAGGTCATGGAGATGACCCGCAAGCTGCTGCGCCTCTCCGCCGTCCCCAAGCCGGACGACGCCGCCGACGCGGTGGCCATCGCCCTGTGCCACGCCAGATCCTTTACCTCGCGGCTGAGTCTTCTGGACTCCGCCCGCCCGGGCAGCGGCCGCTACGCCGCCCGGACCAGATCATAACAGGATTGGAGAAACAACAGCGTATGTTTTACTATGTCAGCGGTACCGTGGCCCATGTGGAGCCCTATCTGGCGGTGATCGACTGCGGTGGGGTGGGCTATGCCTGCCGGACCACCAACCAGAGTCTCTCCCGCCTCACCGTAGGGGAGAAGGGGAAGCTCTTCACCCATCTCTACGTGCGGGAGGAGATCTTTGAGCTCTACGGCTTTGCCACCGAGGATGAGCTCAACTGCTTCCGGCTGCTCATCGGCGTGTCGGGCGTGGGACCCAAGGCCGCCCTCTCCATCCTCTCGGCCACCACGCCGGAGGGGCTGGCCATGAGCATCATCACCGGGGACGAGAAGGCCCTCACCGTGGCCCAGGGCATCGGGAAGAAGATCGCCCAGCGCATCATCCTGGAGCTCAAGGACAAGCTGGCCAAGGGACAGATCGCCCCCAAGGGCGAGAGCTACGGCGGCACCGGTGTGACCGTCATCCCCCAGAACAAGTCCAGCGAGGCGGCCGCCGCCCTGGCCGTGCTGGGATACAGCCAGAGCGAGGTGGCCATGGCCCTCAAGGGCATCGACGTGGAGGCCCTCAGCCTGGAGGACATCATCAAGCAGGCCCTGAAGAAGATGGTGAAGCAGTGAAACAGCTTCTCCTGATCGGCGGACCCATGGGCGTGGGTAAGACTCAGGTGTGCCAGTGCCTGCAAAAGCGGCTCCAGCCCAGCGTCTACCTGGACGGGGACTGGTGCTGGAACCTGAATCCCTTCCGGGTGACCGAGGAGACGAAGGCCCTGGTTCTGGACAACATCGGGACGCTGTTGGGCCGCTTTCTCCGGTGCTCGGAGGTGGAGTATGTCATTTTCGGCTGGGTCATGCACCGCCAGGAGATCGTGGACGAGATCTGCGCCCGGCTGCCCCTGGACGGGGTGGAGGTCCACGCCTTTTCGCTGCTGGCCGCACCCGCCGTACTGGAGGAGCGGCTGCGGCGGGATATCCGGGCGGGAAAACGGCAGGAGGACGTGATCGGGCGGAGCCTGGCCTATCTTCCGCTGTATCGGGACATGGATACGATCCCCGTCTGGACCGACGGCAAGGGCGTGGAGGAGGTCGCGGCGGAGATCGAGATGGATTTGAAACGCATCAGAGACAGGAAGTGAGATTTTGAGCATTGACTTTTCGGACGACGGGAGCCTGGAGACCAGAGAGCCGCTGGTGACCACCTCGCTGCTCCAGGAGGACGAAGGGGAGTACTCCCTCCGGCCCAAGGTCCTCTCGGAATACATCGGACAGCGCAAGGCCAAGGACAACCTGGAGGTCTTTATCCAGGCCGCCAAGATGCGCAATGAACCCCTGGACCACGTGCTGCTCCACGGCCCTCCGGGCCTGGGCAAGACCACCCTCAGCGGGATCATCGCCAACGAGATGGGGGTCCATATCCGCATCACCTCCGGCCCGGCCATCGAGAAACCGGGGGATCTGGCCGCCCTCCTCACCAACCTGAATGAGAACGACATCCTCTTCGTGGACGAGATCCACCGGCTCAACCGCTCGGTGGAGGAGATCCTGTATCCCGCCATGGAGGATTTCGCCATCGACATCATCATCGGAAAGGGTCCCTCGGCCAACTCCATCCGCCTGGACCTGCCCAAGTTCACCCTGATCGGGGCCACCACCCGGGCGGGCCAGCTCTCCGCCCCTCTGCGGGACCGGTTCGGCGTCACCCTGCGGCTGGAGCTCTATACCCCGGAGGAGCTCTCCCTCATCGTCACCCGGAGCGCGGGCATCCTGAACGTCCCCATCGAGCCCGACGGGGCCATGGAGATCGCCCGGCGCAGCCGCGGCACCCCCCGCATCGCCAACCGGATGCTCCGCCGGGTGCGGGATTTCGCCCAGGTGAAGGCCGGGGGCGTCATCACCCGCGCAGTGGCCGACCAGGCCCTCACCGCCCTGGAGGTGGACGACCTGGGGCTGGACGCGGTGGACCGCCGGATGCTGCGCGCCATCATCGAGCACTACGGCGGCGGCCCGGTGGGGCTGGAGACCCTGGCCGCCACCATCAATGAGGAGTCCATCACCCTGGAGGACGTCTATGAGCCCTATCTCATGCAGATGGGTTTTCTCACCCGCACGCCCCGGGGCCGCTGCGTCACCCGGCAGGCCTATCTCCACCTGGGACTTCCCGTCCCGGGGGGCGCCGCCGGCGGCATGGAGCAGCTCACCTTTTAAGCCCTGCGGGGAACTGCCATCGAATCTGACTCACATTCAACGAGAATGAGGTGTATTTATGGGAAAATTGTTTGGTACGGACGGCATCCGCGGCGTGGTCAACGCCGGTCTGGACGCCACTCTCGCCTATCAGGTGGGCCTGGCGGCCGCCGTGGTCATGGCCAAGGAGACCGGAAAGAGCCGCCCCCAGGTGGCCATCGGAAAGGATACCCGCATTTCCTCCGACCTGCTGGAGAGCGCCCTGATCGCGGGCCTTTGCTCCGCGGGAGCGGACGTGCTCCATCTGGGCGTGGTGCCCACCCCGGCGGTGGCCTTCCTCACGGTGGAGATGGGGGCCGACGCGGGCATCGTCATCTCGGCCTCTCACAACCCCTTTGAGCACAACGGCATCAAGATCTTCAACAGCCAGGGCTACAAGCTGCGCGACGCCCTGGAGGGGGAGATCGAGGAGATCATCCTCTCCGGACAGCTGCCCGCCCTCAAGACCCACGGGGACCTGGGCCGGGTCATCCACAAGGACGAGGAGGAGACCCGGGCCTACATCGACCACCTGCTCTCCACCGTGGACACCGATTTTGCCGGTATGCGCATCGTGGTGGACTGCGCCAACGGCGCGGCTTCGGCCACGGCGCCGGGGCTGTTCGCCCGCTTCCCCAAGCTGCACGCCGACATCCTGCACGCCCAGCCCGACGGCATCAACATCAACAACGGCTGCGGCTCCACCCATATGGAGGACCTGAAGGCCGCTGTCGTGAAGGGCGGGTACGACCTGGGTCTGGCCTATGACGGCGACGCCGACCGCTTCCTGGCCGTGGACGAGAAGGGCGAGGACATCGACGGCGACCAGATCATGGCCGCCTGCGCACGGGTGCTCCAGGCCGAGGGCAAGCTCAACGGCAACGCCATGGTGGGCACCGTCATGAGCAACATGGGCCTGCACATCTTCGCCAAGGAGAACGGCATGGAGCTGCACTGCACGCCCGTGGGCGACCGCAACGTGCTGGAGAAGATGCTGGAGCACGACTTCGTCATCGGGGGAGAGCAGTCCGGCCACACCATTTTCCGCGCCTATGCCACCACCGGCGACGGAGAGCTCACCTCCCTCCAGTTCCTCCAGGTGCTCCACCGCTCGGGCAAGAAGGCCTCTGAGCTGGTGGCCGACTGCCGCCGGTATCCCCAGGTCCTCATCAACCTCCCGGTGGAGAGCAAGGAAAAGAAGGAAGAAATCATGGCCGCCCAGGCCCTCAAGGACGCGGTCCAGGCCAAGGAGGCCGCCCTTCAGGGGACCGGCCGCATCCTGGTGCGCCCCTCCGGAACCGAGGCCCTCATCCGCGTGATGGTGGAGGCTCAGACCGAGGAGGCAGCCCGTGCCTGCGCCGAAGAACTGGTAGATGTCATAAAAATCCTGTGAGATTTTTTGGCATAATATAAATATTTTGCATAAACGCTTGACAACAAGATATACTCTTGCGTATAATAACAGACAAGGAGCAAGAGCATGAGTGCTTTCCAACCCCAAAACTCCAATCCTTCCGACGAATGCCTGTGCGTCAGGAGCAAATCCGGCGATCGCAGCGCGGCAGAGGAGCTGGTTCTGCGCTATAACCGCGTGGTGCGTGTGTGCGCCCGGCCCTACTTTCTGGCGGGCGGTGACAGCGAGGATCTGATCCAGGAGGGGATGTTGGGACTTTGGAACGCCATCCGCGAGTACGATCCCCGGCGGGAGGTCTCCTTTCGGACCTATGCCGAGACCTGTATCCGCAACCGTTTGCGCTCCGCTATTAAAGCAGCAGCAAGAGATAAGCATTCCCCGTTGAACAATTCTGTTTCTTTCGAAACCCCGCTTTTTGACGGATTTGCCGTCCATGACATCTGTGGCAGGGAGTATCGCTGTCTGGAAAATCCGGAGGATACTCTGATCGGTCAGGAAGAAGTCCGTGAGCGAATGAATGTGCTAAAGGGCCAGTTGTCCGGTTTCGAAGCGAAGATCCTCGGGCTCTATCTGGAAGGGTTGTCCTATTCCGAGATTGCCGCTGAGGTAAAACGGTCCCCGAAATCGGTGGACAACGCTGTGCAACGTATCCGGCGGAAGGTCGCGCAGCACTTTTCATCTGGCGATGTCAGCGAGAGCTGAACGCAATATTAATCTGTCCCAGCACTTCACGGTTTCAATTCCGGACCTGGGCAAATGAGTCAAAGAGAGGGTATTTATCATGTACGAAGACAAGACTTTGGTATGCAAAGAGTGTGGCCAGGAGTTCGTGTTCACCGCTGGTGAGCAGGAGTTCTACGCAGAGCGCGGCTTCCAGAACGAGCCCCAGCGCTGCAAGGCCTGCCGTGACGCCCGCAAGGCCGCTTCCCGTGGCCCCCGCGAGTACTTCACTGCTACCTGCGCCGCCTGCGGCGGTGAGGCCCGCGTGCCCTTCGAGCCCAAGTCCGACCGTCCCGTGTACTGCAGCGATTGCTTCGCTCGTATGCGCGGCGAGCAGCAGTAAGCTCTGTATGTAAGACAAGGACGCCCTCCGGGGCGTCCTTGTTTTTTTCTCAAAAATGCAAGCATTTTTGAGAGGGGGATGCAGGCCGCGGCGCGCACGCGCGGATGCGCGCACACTTGCAGCCTGAGCTGTGTTTTTTCCGACGTACACGCCGCCGGAAAAAACGCCTTCACTTCCTTCCGCCGTCTGCGGACGGCGGAACTCTGCGAGGCGCTTGCCCCACAGCGCGCAGAAATACGCTGCCCTCGCCCGGAAAAAGAGTTGAAAAAGGGCGACAAATAGGATATACTACTCACGTATCCTTTTATCTTCTGATTTGGAGGTTTACCCATATGGTTCAGATTACGAAAGACACCATCATCGGCGACATCCTGGATATCGCCCCCCAGACTGCTCCTCTCTTCATGTCCATCGGCATGCACTGCCTGGGCTGCCCCTCTTCTCGCGGCGAGACCGTGGAGGAGGCCTGCATGGTCCACGGCGTCAATGTGGAGGCCCTGCTCAACGCCATCAACGAGCAGATCGCCGCTTCCGAGCAGCAGTAATCGGTACGAGAAAAAAAGAGCGGCTTTTCGGCCGCTCTTTTTTGAGTTTCTCAGATCAGGAGGGAAGTTCTTGAAAACCATTGAGCTGTCGCCGCGCCTGCAGGCCGTGGCGGACCTGGTCCCGCCCCAGACCAGGTTTGTGGATGTGGGGACGGATCACGCCTATCTGCCTGCCTATCTGATCCAGAAGGGGATCATCCCCAGCGCGGTGGCCTCCGATCTGCGGAAAGGGCCCCTGGAGCGCGCCCGGCAGACGGCGGAGCGTTACGGAGTCACCAATCAAATGTCCTTCCGCCTGGGCAACGGGCTGGAGCGGGTGCAGCCGGAGGAGGCCCAGACCATCGCCATTGCCGGGATGGGAGGGGAGACCATCTCCGCCATCCTCTCGGCCGCCCCCTGGTGCCGCCTGGGGGATCGGACGCTGATCCTCCAGCCCATGAGCGCGCTGCCCGAGCTGCGGGCCTGGCTTCAGCGCAGCGGCTACCGCATCCTGCGGGAGCGCCTGTGCCGGGAGGGCAACACCATTTATACCATTATGCAGGTGGCAGCGGGGGAGATGCCCCCTCTGACCCCCGCGGAGTGCTGGGCCGGTTCCCGGGAGACTGCCGGGAGCGAACCGCTGCGCCCGGCGCTGCTGGAGCACCTGCTGGCCCGGGTGGAACGGGCCCTCGCCGGCATCCGCCACTCGACGCGCCCGGAGGACATCCCCTGGAAAACAGAGCTGGAGTCCGTCCGGGAGGGACTCATCACCATGCAAAGGGAGTTGAAGCAAGATGAAAGTAAATGACATCTACGCCTATCTGGATCAGAGAGCGCCTTTCTCCATCCAGATGGACTTTGACAACGCCGGTTTTCTGGTGGGCCACGGGGAGCGCACGGTCTCCAAGGTCCTGATCGCCCTGGACATCACGGAAGAGGTGGTGGCCGAGGCCGCCGAGCTGGGGGCCGAGCTCATCGTGTCCCACCACCCGGTGATCTTCCATCCGGTGAAGAGCATCCGGGACAACGATCCCACCGGGCGCATCCTGCTCTCTCTGATCGAGCACCAGATCGCCGCCATCTGCGTACACACCAACCTGGACGCGGTGGCCGGCGGCGTCAACGACGCCCTGGCCCAGAAGCTGGGTCTCACCCAGCTGGAGCTCCTCCACACCGACGGGGTGGACGGGGACGGCCATCCCTACGGCGTGGGCCGTGTGGGCATGCGGGAGGGCATCCCCGAGTACGCCCCCGCCTTTGCCCAGTTCGTGAAGGAGACCCTGGGCGCCAACGGCGTGCGCTATGTGGACGCCCGCCGTCCCGTGCGGCGTGTGGCGGTGGGGGGCGGCGCCTGCGGCGACCTGCTGACCGACGCCTTCCGGATGGGCTGCGACACCTTCGTGACCTCCGACGTGAAGTACAACGGTTTCCTGGACGCCAAGGCCCTGGGCATCAATCTGATCGACGCCGGACACTATCCCACCGAGCAGGTGGTCTGTCCCGTTTTGGAGAAATGGCTGCGCGGCGCCTTCCCCGGGGTCGAGTTTGTGCAGACAAAACGGCACAAAGAGGTCTTTTCTTATCTATAATCGTCACGTTTAGGGGTTGCAAAGGCCTGTGGGCTGTGCTAAACTAGTCTAGCTGATTTTTGTCGGCTGCCCGCTGGGGCAGACGTATTGATTTCTGGAGAAGGGAACGAATTGTATGTCCGGACATTCCAAGTGGCACAATATTCAGAAGACCAAGGGCGCGGCTGACGCCAAGCGGTCTCAGCTCTTTACCAAGATCGCCCGCGAGATGATCGTGGCGGTCAAGCAGGGCGGCAGCGGCGACCCCGCCAACAACTCCCGTCTGGCCACCGTCATCGCCAAGGCCAAGGCGGCCAACATGCCCAACGACAACATCAAGCGCACCATCGACAAGGCTCTGGGCGCCGGGAACAGCGACAACTTCGAGAGCGTGGTCTACGAGGGCTACGGCCCCAACGGCGTGGCCGTCATCGTGGAGGCTCTGACCGATAACCGTCAGCGCACCGCCCCCGAGGTCCGTCACCTGCTGGACAAGTACGGCAAGGGCCTGGGCGCCACCGGCTGCGTGTCTTGGTCCTTTGACCAGAAGGGCGTCATCGTCATCGAGCGGGAGGACCTGGACGAGGACACCATGATGATGGACGCCCTCGACTGCGGCGCCGACGACATGCAGGTGGAAGAGGAAGTCTTCACCGTCTACACCGCCCCCGACGCTTTCGGCGATGTGCTCGCCCAGCTGGAGGAGAAGGGCTACGCTTTCCTGGAGGCCTCCGTGCAGATGGTGCCCCAGAACTATGTCAAGCTCACCGATGAGACCGACATCAAGAACATGGAGAAGCTCATCGACCTGCTGGAGGAAAACGACGACGTGCAGAACGTCTACCACAACTGGGATCAGGACTGATCCATACCAGCAACACAAAAGAAGTCAGGTCTCCTGCGCTTTGCAGGGGCCTGACTTTTTTTGCCTTCTCACACCAAACATCTTCGCACACAAGGCCCCGCCCCACCGGGGCACGGTGGCTGTGCCTATGACCCTATCCATTTCTATGTCTATCTTTATTTCTATTTCTTTTTCTATTTCTATCCCTATATGGCGTCCCAGGTGTACGCAAACGTACACCAAAGGGCGGTTGGACGGGTAGGGGTAGGAGGTGCTTTTCATGGCACAGAAGAAAAGTTTTCTCGTCTATTTTGACAACTACCCCATGGTCCAGGCTCTGCCGCTGGAGCAGCGGGGCCTGCTGCTGACCGCCCTCTTCGAATACGGCATGGCCGCCGGAGAGCCGGACAGTCCGTCCATCCCGGAGATCCTGGAGGCCTTTCCCGCCATGACGGAGGAGACCCGGATGGCCTGCCTCTTCATGTGTTCCAACATCCACCGGGACACCCAGCGCTGGCTGGGCCGCCAGGCCGCCCAGGAGCGCCGGCGGACGGGGCAGGGGAGCGGCCCGGAAACCGGGGAGCGCACCTATCAGGCCCGGGACGTCCTGGCCCAGATCCGCCAGGATCTGGCCCACCGCTGGGAGGTGGAATAGCCCTCTTCAGGGCAGCAAAAAACGCCCCGGCCATACAGCCGAGACGTTCTTTCTGGTACAAGCAGGCCTGTAAGCCGGGTTCTGTCATTTAAGACAGCCATCTATCTCGACGCACCGTTGCCGGTACGCTCCAGCCGCCTCCATGGGACGGTCGGGCCGACCATATGTCCCTCCACGGCGTTGCTCCGGATAGAGTTTACAGCGATGGACTGTTCCCAGCCATCGGGCGGGCTCTTATCTCCGCCTTTCCACCCTTACCTCGTCGGCGCAAGCTTCCTATCCCTCGCTTCGTCCCAAGGGACAAAGCTCGCTCAGTCCGCTGCGCCTCCTCTCCCAACAAAAACATCTGTTTTTGTTGGGGCCCCAGAAAAGGGGACGAGGCGGTTTATCTCTGTTGCACTTTTCCTAGGGTCGCCCCCGGCGGGTGTTACCCGTTATCCTTGCCCTGCGGAGCCCGGACTTTCCTCACAGGCGGGCCTTTCGTCCCGTCTGCGCGGCTGTCCAGCCTACTTGCAAAGGGTATTGTACCCTATGGAAGAAAAATTGTCAAACAAAAAGAACACCTCGATTCTCTTCCCACTGTTTGATATAGTGCGCAAGGTCGTGGTAATCATCCTGTTCTGCCGGCTGCAAATCACAGATAAAGCCGGCGATATCCTCTGCACTTCTGTAATATTTCTGCAGGTGAGAATTGCCCTGCTGCAAAATGTACGATTTGAGTGCAATGGTCAGCATCTTTTTTCTTGTAAAAAACATATTCTTGGAAAAATCCATAAAAAATACTCCTTACCCTGTGTTGAGTAAAGAGTAGCATGCAACTTCATTTATGTCAATATTAATTTTATATTATATCACTCTGTATAAACAATGTCAAGTGTTTTTTCGAGAGAAACCAGCAAGCCCATCTTCCGCAACCTGCGGGCAGCACTCACAGCCGACGGATAACCGCAAGAATGGTTTGAAATTTTTGGGCGGAGGAGATATAATATATCAGTTAAACAACTGGAGTGATCCGGAAAGGGGAACGAGACCATGAGTTCCATGATACAGCAATACCTGGATGATCTCAGGGGGAAGCGGGTGGCCGTCATCGGCATCGGCGTGTCCAATACGCCCCTGATTAAAATGCTGGTGCGCGCCGGCGTGCAGGTGACCGCCTGCGACAAGCGGGACCGGGCCGACTTCGGCGGTCAGGCCGAGGCCCTGGAGAGCCTAGGCGTGACGCTGCGCCTGGGGGAGGATTATCTGGAGGGGTTGGATCAGGATGTGATCTTCCGTACCCCGGGCCTGCGGCCGGATGTTCCCCAGCTCCTGGCCGCCCGGGAGCGGGGCGCGGTCCTCACCTCGGAGATGGAGGCCTTCTTCGAGGTCTGTCCCTGCCAGATGATCGGCGTCACCGGCAGTGACGGAAAGACCACCACCACCACCATCATCGCCGGGCTCTTGAAGGCCGCGGGCTATACCACCTATGTGGGCGGCAACATCGGCAAGCCCCTGCTGCCCGACGCGGACGGGATGGAGCACGGGGATGTGGCCGTGCTGGAGCTCTCCTCCTTCCAGCTGATGACCATGCAGCGCAGCCCGGACATCGCGGTCATCACCAACCTGGCCCCCAACCACCTGGATGTACACACCTCCATGGAGGAGTATGTCTCCGCCAAGGAGAACATCTATCTCCATCAGGAGGAAGAGGGCCTGGTGGTCCTCAACGAGGACAATGAGATCACCCGCAGCTTTGCCGCCAAGGCCCCCGGCCGGGTGATGTGCTTCAGCCGGAAGCAGGAGCTGGAGCGGGGCGTCTACGTGAAGGACGGGGCCATCTGGGTCTCCGATGACAACGGCAAGCGGGAGGTGCTCCCCATCGAGGGCATCCTGCTGCCCGGCATCCACAACGTGGAGAACTACATGGCGGCCATCGCCGCCGTGAACGGCCTGGTGCCCGATGACGTGATCCGGGAGTTTGCCGCCGCCTTCCAGGGGGTGGAGCACCGCATCGAGCTGGTGCGCACCCTGCGGGGCGTGCGCTACTACAACGACTCCATCGCCTCCAGCCCGTCCCGGACGGCGGCGGGGCTGCGCTGCTTCGACCAGCCGGTCATCCTGATCGCCGGAGGATACGATAAGCACATCCCCTTCGACACCCTGGGGCCGGAGATCGTCTCCCACGTGAAGAAGCTGGTCCTCACCGGACCCACCGCCGGCAAGATCCGCGCCGCGGTGGAGGGGGCTCCGGGTTACGCCCCGGGCCGGCCCGCCATCGTGGAGGTGGAGGACTTCGACGAAGCGGTGGCGGAGGCCAACCGGGACACGGTTCCCGGCGACGTGGTCATCCTGTCGCCCGCCTGCGCCTCCTTCGACCGGTTCAAGAACTTCATGGAGCGGGGCAACGCCTTCAAACGAATCATCCACGCGCTGGACTGAGCGCTATTCGGTTTTACCCAACACAACAGGAAGTGATATGGATTGAATATGCGAAACGCACTGGAGCAGCTGTGTGCCCAGAACGCGCCCTCCGGCTTTGAGGCCCCCGCGGCCCAGGTGGCCCGGGCGCTGCTGGAGCCCCTGATGGACGAGGTCTGGACCGACCGCATGGGCAATGTGATCGGGGTGCGCCGCTGCGGAAAGCCGGGCGCCAAAAAGCTGCTGCTGGACGCCCATCTGGACGAGATCGGGCTCATCGTCACCGGCATCGAGGAGGGCTTCCTCCGCTTTCAGACCATCGGCGGGGTGGACCCCCGGATGCTCCCCAACCGGGAGCTGAACGTGCTCACCGACCCGCCCCTCTTCGGGGTGGTGGCCTGCCTGCCCCCCCACGTGCAGAAGGAGGGGGACGACAAGCGCTCCATTCCCATCTCTGAGCTCTACGTGGACATCGGCATGAGCCAGGAGGAGGCCGAGCGCCGGGTGCCCATCGGCACCCCCATGACCTTCCGGGGAGGCTGCTTCCCCCTGGGCGAGCGGGAGATCTGCGGAAAGTCCATGGACGACCGGGCCTGCTTCGTGACCCTGCTGCGGGCAGCTGAGCTGCTCCAGGGGAAGGAGCTGGACGTGGACCTCTATGTGATGGGCTCCACCCGGGAGGAGATCAGCGGCTCGGGCGCCCAGTGCGCCACCTTCGCCATCGCCCCCGACTTCTGCGTGGCGGTGGACGTGACCCACGGCCGCACGCCGGACGGTCCCAGGGAAAAGAGCTTTGAAGTGGGCGGCGGCCCGGTCATCGGGGTGGGTCCCAACATGACCCGCTGGATGACCCGCCGGGCCATGGAGAAGGCGGACGAGCGGGGCATTCCCTACCAGCTGGAGGTCATGGCCGGGCACACAGGGACCAACGGCTGGTTCATGCAGATCTGCCGGGAGGGGATCGCCACACTGGTGGTCAGCCTGCCCCTCAAATATATGCACAGTCCCATCGAGGTCATGGATGAGCCGGACGCCGAGCAGGTGGCCCAGCTCCTGGCCGCCTTTGCCGAGGGACTGGGAGAGGAGGCGGAGACCCTATGCTGAAGCTGCTGCAAGAGCTGTGCGCCTGTTCCGGCGTCTCCAGCTTCGAGGACGAGGTCCGCGCCTGTATCCGGGCTCATGCCCAGCCCTACGCGGACGAGATCCGGGTGGACGCCCTGGGGAACCTGATCGTGAAAAAGCGCGGCAGGAAGGCCACCGGCGACAAGCTGGTCCTGTGCGCCCACATGGACGAGGTGGGCCTCATCGTGCGCCACATCACCGACGAGGGGTATCTGAAATTCTCCGCGGTGGGGGGCATCGACCGCCGCGTCCTCATCGGAAAGCCCGTCAAGGTGGGGGAGAAGGGCCTCCCCGGAGTCATCGGCCTGAAGGCCTACCACTTGGTCAGCGCCGAGGAGGAAAAGGTGGTCCCCAAGCTGGACGACTACTATATCGACATCGGCGCCCGCTCCAAGGCGGAGGCCCAGGCGCTGGTCTCCCTGGGGGACTGCGCCGTCTTTGAGAGCGACTGGGTGGAGTTCGGAGAGGGTATGGTCAAGGCCAAGGCCCTGGACGACCGGGCTGGCTGCGCGGTGCTCCTGAAGCTCCTGGAGGAGGAGCTCCCCATGGACTGCACCTTTGTCTTCACCGCCCAGGAGGAGGTGGGGACCCGGGGCGCCTTCGGCGCGGCCTTCTCGGTCAAGCCCGAGATCGCCCTGGTGCTGGAGACCACCACCGCGGCCGATCTGCCCGGCATGGAGGGGCACCAGAAGGTCTGTGTCCCCGGCGCGGGCGCGGTGATCCCCTTCATGGACAAGGGCTCCATCGCCGACCGGGGGCTCTTCGAGCTGCTGCGCTCCCTGGCGGAGGAGCATCAGATCCCCTGGCAGACCAAACACTGGATTTCCGGCGGGAACGACGCCGCCGCCTTCCAGCGCGCCCGGGAAGGGGTGCGCACGGCCACCGTATCCCTGGCGGTACGGTATCTCCACGCGCCGGCCAGCGTGGCGGCCAAGCGGGATCTGGACGCCATCCTGCATCTGACCCGGCTCTTCATCGGCGCGATCGCCGCGCGCGCATAAACAGGGAGGTACCAAGATGGACATCGTAAAGATCATAGAAACACTCAACGCCTGCCACGCCCCCTCGGGAAACGAGCGGGAGATCGCCCAGGCCATTCAGACCCTCGCCGCCCCCTATGCCGACGACATCTCGGTGGATACGCTGGGCAATGTGATCGTGCACCGGAAGGGAATCGGTCCCAAGGTGATGTTCGCCGCCCACATGGACTCCATCGGCGGGATCGTCACCCACGTGGACGAGAAGGGCTTTGTGCGCTTCGGCGCCATCGGCGGGCTCCACGCCCCCGATCTGGCCGCCACGCCGGTCCGGTTCCAGAACGGGACCCATGGTGTGCTCTGCGTGCCCGAGAGCGCCGACCCCAAGGAGCTCAAGCTGGACGACCTCTATGTGGACATCGGCGCCTGTGACGAGGCCGAGGCCCGCAGCCAGGTGACGCTGGGAGACACCTTTGTGTATGACACCGCCTCCTTTGTGGCGGGCAAGCGCATGGTGGCCCCCTATATGGACAACCACATCTCCTGCGCCGTCCTGCTCCTGGCGCTGGAGCAGCTCCAGAAGAGCGAAAACGACCTCTATTTCGTCTTTACCGTGCAGGAGGAGGTGGGACTCCGGGGCGCCAAGACGGCGGCCTTCGCCATTGATCCCGCCTATGCCATCGCGGTGGACGTGACCTCCGCCGACGACGAGCTGGGGAGCAAGCACACCGCCACCAGCAAGCTGGGCGCGGGCGCGGCCGTCAAGGTCATGGACCGCTCGGTCCTCTGCCATCCCAGCATGGTCCGGAAGCTCAACGCACTGGCCAAGGAGCAAGGCATTCCGGTCCAGGGCGATATCATCAAGGCCGGCGGCACCGACGCCGGGGCCATCCACCAGAGCCGGGCGGGCGTGTATACCGGCGGGATCTCCATCCCCTGCCGCTACATCCACACCCCCCAGGAGATGGTGGACCTGCGGGATGTGGAGGCCTGCGCCAAGCTGTCCGCGGCCTTCGCCGGGGCGGCCCTGGAGGGCTGAGCCCATCATAGATTCAGATTTCAGATAGGATAGGAAGAGAGAGATGTCTTTACAGATCAGCGAGCGGGTCCGGAGCCTGGCGGCCCGGGCTCAGTCGGAATTGAGAGAACAATTTGACCGGATCGACGCCATTGCGGAGGTCAACACCCAGAAGGTCCTGGCCGCCTTCCAGAAGCACCATGTGGCCGAGAGCTATTTTGCCGGCACCACCGGCTACGGCTACGACGACCTGGGCCGGGACAAGCTGGAGGAGATCTATGCCGATATCTTCGGCACCGAGGACGCCCTGGTGCGCATCGGGTTTGTGAACGGCACCCACGCCATCTCCTGCGCCCTGTTCGGGGCGCTCAAGCCGGGGGATATTCTGGTCTCCGCCGTGGGCGCCCCCTATGACACCCTTCTGGGCGTGATCGGCGTAGTGGACAAGGGCCCCGGCTCTTTGAAGGACTACGGGATCGAGTACCGGCAGGTGGAACTGGTGAACGACGCCCCCGATCCCGAGGGCCTGGCCCGGGCCGTGCAGGACCCCCGGGTCAAAGCGGTGCTCATCCAGCGCTCCAAGGGCTACTCCACCCGCTCCTCCCTCTCGGTGGAGGAGATCGGCGCCCTGTGCGCCGTGGTGCGGGAGCACAATCCCAACGCGGCCATCCTGGTGGACAACTGCTACGGGGAGTTCGTGGAGGAGCAGGAGCCCACCCAGGTGGGCGCCGATCTGGTGGTCGGCTCCCTCATCAAGAACCCCGGCGGGGGTCTTGCCCCCACGGGCGGATACCTGGCCGGGCGGAAGGATCTGATCGAGGCGGCCTCCATGCGCCTCACCGTCCCCGGCATCGGCCGGGAGTGCGGCTCCACCCTGGGACAAAACCGCGCCCTCTACCAGGGCCTCTTCCTGGCCCCCCACACGGTGGCCCAGGCGGTCAAGACGGCGGTCTTCGCCGCCAAAATGATGGAGCTTCTGGGCTACGCCACCGAGCCCACCTCCGACATGGTGCGCCATGACATCATCCAGATGATCCACTTCGGCACCCCCGAGCCCCTCAAGCAGTTCTGCAAGGGCATCCAGTTCGGCGCGCCGGTGGACTCCTACGTGACTCCGGAGCCATGGGACATGCCGGGCTATGACTGCCCCGTCATCATGGCGGCGGGCGCCTTCATCCAGGGCGCCTCCATTGAGCTCTCCTGCGACGCGCCCATGCGCGCCCCCTACACCGCCTATCTCCAGGGCGGCCTGACCTACGAGTCGGGCAAGCTGGGCGTCATGCTGGCGGTGGAGGAGCTGCTGCGGAGCGAGTAATCGGCCAAGCCGGCGGCGGCATATACTCCCTCAAGTGAGGTGAGTCTATACCATGCGGCGATGGATGCGACATATCTGGCTGCGCCGGCCCGCCCGGCCCGGCCGCTCCGTTCCCCGCAGGGGAGGGAAGGGCCTGCCCGCCCTGATCGGGGTGGGGCTGGCCCTTCTGCTGATTCTTCCGCTGGACGCGCTGCTCTCCCAATCGGTGCTCGCCCTGGCCTCCGCCCAGGTCCAGGCCCTTCTCTCGGAGGAGGTGAACGCCGCGGTGGCCTACCATCTGGAGGAGTACCCTCTCTCCTATGAGAACCTGGTCTCCCTTCAGGTGGGGGAGGACGGCACGGTCCAGACGCTCACGTCGGACCCCTTTGCCCTCAATCAGCTCCGCGCCCAGCTGGTGGAGGAGGTCAGCCGCCGTCTGCGCGCCATGGAGCCCATGACGGTGTCCCTTCCCCTGGGCAATCTGACCGGCGTTTCCGTGCTGGGCGGGTACGGCCCCTCCATCCAGGTGCAGCTCCTGTCGGTCTCGGTGGCCGGGGCGGAGCTGCGCAACGAGTTCTCCGAGGCCGGGATCAACCAGACCCTCCACCGGATCTGGTTCGATGTGACGGCCAGCGCCACCCTCGTCCTGCCGGGGCACAGCCTGGACATCCAGACCAAGGTCCCGGTCTGTGTGGCCGAGACCATTCTGGTGGGGCAGGTCCCCCAGACCTATGTGCACATCTCCGGCGGGACGGAGAACCCCTGAGGGGGGTACACGGGCACACCCAGTACAACAACCATCTGAAACATTCCAACGGGAGGTCCCTTATGGACGCAAAACAGGAAATACAGCAGCTGCGCCAGGAATTGGAACAGGCCAACTATGAATACTATGTACTGGACTGCCCCAGTATGAGCGACTACGACTTTGACCACAAGCTCCGCCGTCTGGAGGAGCTGGAGGCGGCCCACCCGGAGTACGCCGACCCCAGCTCGCCCACCCAGCGGGTAGGCGGGACCGTGGCCGACGGCTTTTCGCCCGTGGTCCATCCGGTTCCGCTGGAGAGCCTCCAGGACGTCTTCGACGGGGAGGAGGTAGCCGACTTCACCGTGCGGGTGCAGGAGGGCCTGGGCGCGGACCAGGTGGTCTACGATGTGGAGCCCAAGGTGGACGGCCTCTCGGTGGCCCTGGAGTACCGGGACGGCGTCTTTGTCCGGGGGGCCACCCGGGGCGACGGCCAGGTGGGGGAGGACGTCACCGAGAACCTGCGCACCATCCGCTCCATCCCCATGGTGCTGCCCGAAAAGCTCCCCAGTCTCATCGTGCGCGGGGAGGTGTATATGCCCAAGCAGGTCTTTGAGCAGCTCAATGCCGCGCTGGAGATCCAGGGGAAGCCCCTCTTCGCCAATCCCCGCAACGCCGCGGCCGGCTCTCTCCGGCAGCACGATCCCCGGATCGTGGCCGAGCGCCGTCTGGACATCCAGGTCTTCAACATCCAGCGGGCGGAGGGGAAGACCTTCTCCACCCACACCGAGACCCTGGACTACCTGAGGGAGCAGCACTTCAAGGTCATCCCCTATCGCCTGTGTACCGGCATCGACGAGATCCGGCAGGAGATCGACCGCATGGGGGAGGAGCGGGAGGACTACCCCTTTGAGATCGACGGCGCGGTCATCAAGCTCAACGATCTCGCCGACCGCACCATCCTGGGCAGTACCGCCAAGTTCCCCCGCTGGGCGGCAGCCTACAAGTACCCGCCGGAGCAGAAGCCCTCCCGGATCGTGGACATCGTGGTCCAGGTGGGCCGGACGGGGGTGCTCACCCCCAAGGCGGTCATCGAGCCGGTGCGCCTGGCCGGGACCACGGTCACCAACGCCACGCTGCACAATCAGGACTTTATCTCCGAGAAGGACATCCGCATCGGGGACACGGTCCTGGTCCAGAAGGCGGGGGAGATCATCCCCGAGATCGTCCGGGTCCTGCCCGAGCTGCGCCCGGAGGGGACGCAGGCTTATCATCTGCCCTCGGTCTGTCCGGTCTGCGGGGCCCCTGTGGTCCGGGATGAGGACGGCGCCCACATCCGCTGCACCGGCGCGGAGTGCCCGGCCCAGCTGCTGCGGCATCTGGTGCACTTTGCAAGCCGGGACGCCATGGACATCGAGGGTCTGGGCCCCGCGGTGGTGGAGGCGCTGGTGAAGGCCGAGCTGGTCAAGTCCCCGGCCGACCTCTACCGTCTGGAGGTGGCGCAGGTGGCCGCTCTGGAGCGGATGGGACAGAAGAGCGCGGAAAACCTGATTTCCGCCCTGGAGGCCTCCAAGGAGCGGGACCTCTCCCGGCTCCTCTTCGCCTTCGGCATCCGGCAGGTGGGGCAGAAGGCGGGCAAAGTGCTCTCGGCCCACTTCCGCACCCTGGACGCGCTGATGGCGGCCACCATCGAGGAGCTGACTGCCATCCCCGACATCGGGGAGATCACCGCCCGGAACATCGTCTCCTGGTTCGAGAGTCCCCAGAGCCGCCATCTGATCGAGTCTCTCCGCGCGGCGGGCGTCAATCTGGAGAGCCGGGAGGCCCCCGCCGGCGATCAGCTCGCGGGCAAGACCTTTGTCCTCACCGGCACACTGGAGCACTTCACCCGGGACGAGGCCAAGGCGCGCATCGAGGCCCTGGGCGGAAAGGTCTCCGGCTCGGTCTCCAAAAAGACCACCTATGTGGTGGCGGGGGAGGCGGCCGGCTCCAAGCTGCGCAAGGCCAATGAGCTGGGCATCCCCGTGCTGACCGAAGAAGATCTGATCGGACTGTTGGAATCCTGATCACAAGAAATCCGGCGGCCTCTGCATCACCATAGCAGAGGCCGCCAGAATTTTTATTTTTGTCCCTTTGCTCCGTCCGGAACCGAAAAGAGAGCGGGAACCCGTCCATTTTCGCAAAGGGACCCGCTGTGGAGCGGGGAGCCCCTCCCCGCAAGGCGTTCCTGACCGGGGGAGGGGCGCATAGGATGGTCCGGAGACGCAGAAGTCCCCCCGCACCTGTCTCCAATCCATCTGAGGAGGAATCACACTTGTATCCAGATACCAACTCCCGCGCCCCGGGCAGCCGCATGGAGCAGGCACCCGGAGCGGAGAATGACCGCTGCTCCGACGGCTGCGGCCCGCTTCCCGAATGTGCGCCGCTTGCGGTCCCCTATGTGGCCTTCCAGCAGACCTACTCCAAGCGCTACAACCGGCAGGAGGCCCTCAACAACGGAACCCTCTTCCCGGGGCTGAATCTTCCCTTCCACCTGAAGCCGGAGGCAGCCGACGTGGTGAACGGCCCCCTGGCTGAGCTCCAGGCCCTGGAATTCGTCCTGGTGGAGCTGGGGCAGTACCTGGACACCCACCAGAGCGACCAGGAGGCCTTTGCCCTCTATCAGCAGTATGCCGCCATGGAGGAGGAGGGCCGCAGACAGTATGAGGCCCTCCACGGACCCCTTCGCCAGACCGCCACGGCCTCCAGCGAGAACTGGACCCAGTGGCTGAAAGATCCCTGGCCCTGGAACCTTGCGGAAGGAGGGAAACGCTGATGTTCGTCTATGAGAAAAAGCTGCAATACCCCATCAAGATCGAAAACCCCAACCCGCAGCTGGCCTCCTTTATTATCAGTCAGTACGGTGGACCATACAACAATAGACTATTATTCAAGCTAAAAAAATACGATAGTAGATCTGGATGCAGTTGGACGCCTTATCGAACACGCATTTCTCCACCGCGTCATGGACCGCCTTCTTCTTGGCGTCCAGTGTGGACTTGGGATCGGTCAGGACCGCGATGCACTGCTGGATGTTCTTCCGCAGAATGGCCTCCGCTTTTTGGGGGTCTTCCGGCCGGTCCAATTCTTCCAAACGCTTGGAAATATGGGCGGCCTGTTCCTCCAGCGCGGCCTTGGCAGCGCCGTAGCTGGACAGATCCTCCACGCCGGCAAGGTAGGCCTCCCGCAGGCGGGCCAGCTTGGCCGTGAGCTGCTTCTGCTGTTCCTGGAGCATGGCGGCCTCGTCGATCTGCTCCGGCCGGGACCGGACAATGGAATAGGACAGGGGAGCGGCCCCTTCCGCGTCGTACCGCATCCGGGAGAGGATCATGCCCTTCAGCTTTTCATCCGAGATGTGCTGAGAGGTCTTGCAGCCGCCCCGGACATAGTTGTTGCACTTCCAGTAATGGGGCTTGGAGAAAATGAGCGTGGTGCCGCAGGAGGCGCATCGGACCAGCCCGGTCACCCAGTCCCGGTTCTCGGACAGGGGCCGGCCGTGGTATTTGTGCTGCGCTTTGACCTGGGCCATCCGGGCCTGCACGGCGTCCCACAGCTCCTGTGAGATGAGCGGCTCGTGCTGGGCATCCGAGAGGATGATGTTCTCGTTGGTAAAATCCCGGCGGGTCCGTCCGGCGGGATTCCACCGCAGCTTTCCGATGTAGGCCGGGTTGCGGAGGATGTACTCCACCGTGCGGTTCTCGAAACGGCCGCCCCGGTGGGTTTTGGCCCCCAGGGAATTGAGCCACTTGGCCAGGGGGAACAGGCCCTCTCCATCCCGGAAGCGCTGGAAGATCGACTGCACCAGCGCGGCCTCCTCGGGGACCGGGACCAGGACATTGTGCTCCACCCGGTAACCGAAGGGGGGCGTGCTCTGGAGCCCGCCCCGGCGGGCCTTCTCCGTCATGCCGCGCTTGACCTCCTCGGCCAGATTGATGGAATAATACTCATCCATGGCCTCGATGATGGCCTCCATGAGGATGCTGGTCTTGTCATCGGTGAGGGGTTCGCTGATGGAGATGACCTCGATGCCCAGCTGCCGCCGGAGCATGGACTTGTAGACGATGCTGTCCTCCCGGTTGCGGGCGAAGCGGGAGAACTTCCAGAGGAGCACCGCGTCAAAGGGCTTGGGTTTGGTCTTGGCCAGGCCGATCATCTGCTGAAAGGCCTGGCGCTTGCCTGTGTGCTTGCCGCTGATGCCCTCGTCCAGAAAGACAAATTCGTTGGGGATGATATAGCCGTGGGCCGCGGCATACTTCCGGATCTCGACCAGCTGGGCGTCCGGGGAGTATTCGGCCTGGTCCTCCGTGGAGACCCGGATATAGGCCGCGGCGATCTGATAGTTCCGGCCGCTCATACCCCCGCCTCCGGAAAGACCTTGGACAAGTCGATAAAGCAGCCGTCCAGCACGTGGACCTTCAGCACATCCCCGGGGGTTCCCAGATCCTTGGCGGTGTAGTGGCCGCTTTCCAGCACGAAGGACTGGATGCTCCGGGCGGAGGGGTCCACGATCCAGTATTCCCGCACGCCGGCGCGCTGGTACAGGTTGTACTTGGTCAGGCGGTCGTGCCGCAGGCTGGAGGGGGAGAGGATCTCTATGATCAGATCGGGCGCGCCCTTGCAGCCCACCTCATCCAGCTTGTCGCGGTCGCAGACCACGGAGATGTCGGGCTCGACCAGGGTGCGGACATCCTCCGGCCGGTCACCGGGGCGCTCAAAGAGGCGCACGGCAAAGGGGGCCGGATAGACCCGGCACTGCTTGCCTTCCAGGTAGTTGGCCAGCTGCCGGGTGAGCTCGGTCAGGATCTCCTGGTGGGCCCGACTGGGCGGCGCCATCATCACCGGCGCGCCATCGATGAGCTCGACACGGTCCGGCTCCTCCCAGCTCAGCACATCGGCCAGGGTATAATGAGATTCTTTGGGGAGCGGCATAGTAAGACCTCCTCTTTCATATACGATATGAGAAAAGGGCAGATATATTCTTTCCGCGAATAGACCTGCCCTCTTACCTATATACCATGGTGCGAATAAGATTTTTTAATATCCAACGGAAGAAACTCCGTATTCCGCTTGTTCCGAAGTGAAGCCTTCATACAGAAGCTGATCAATCAGGCGCTCTCTGGAAAAAGAAGAGCTGTCAAGATAGTCTTGTGCCTTTTTGGCAGCCTGCTCATTCCAGTCTGCACCACAGTTATCAATACCATATTGCGCTTCCGCAGGAGTAAAGCCCTCATAAGTGAGCTGGTTAAACAGGCCACTATAAGAGAACGGAATCGTCGAAAGATAGTTGAGTGCGGACCCTAACGCCTGCTCGTTCCAATCTGCCCCGCAATTTGCGACGGCATAAGAAGCCTCTGTATCTGTATACCCTTCAAATTTCAACTGATCGATCAATCCAGAAGCCGAGAAGTAAGTAAAAGACAGATAATTTTTCGCGGATGAAAGCGCATTTTTCTGCCCAAGTGTTATGGAATCATCGATCGGTTGAGGGGTGACGGGCTGATTACCGTAGGAAGCGGTGGTGGGCGGAATTGAAGGAACCGATATCTGAGGTTTTTGGGAAGAGAACAGCTCTAAGAAAAGGACAAATATCAGGACAAAGAGGGCCGAAAAGAGAAAACAGAGAGCCAGCTTTTTGAGATCAACAGAGCGCTTGGAAGCTCCGCAATTGGGGCAAAAGTTACTATCAAACTCTGTGCCGCATCGTTTACAGGTCATGGAAAAGTATCACCCTTCACAGCAATTTTTATGAGCCGAGAATCCGATCCTGTATCAGAGAGCAATAAAAACTCCGAAATATAGACATCCATTTTACTGGTGGTGTCATTCAGAAAAGAGAACAGAAACTCACAAGGGTCAGTGGCAGCGCTTACATGCCGTATAACCGCGGGACTGTGCGTCACTGAGTGTGATCTGGATCGGATTATTCATGTTGCTACAAGAGGACTTGCTGTGATATTTAGTACCATTGCCGGAGCCGGCAATCCAAACCATTGCCTCCTGAGGCTCTGCGACTGGTTCGGGCGTAGGCTCTGGCGTGGGTTCCGGAGTGGGTACAGGTGTAGGAGTCGGCGTGGGTTCCGGTGTAGATGTGGGAGCGGGGGAGCTGATAGGTGCGGGAGAGGTGGTTGGGACAATAGATTCGGTCGGAAGCGCGGACGGGGTAGAGACAGGAGCCGGAGAATCGGAGTCCCCGTTGCACATCCCGAGGAGGGCAAGAAGGACCAGAACCACCAGAGCAGGCTTTATCCACGAATGCTTCTTGTTCGGAGAAGAGCCAGATGCAGACCTGGAAGAACTGGACCTGGTCTGGGAAGACTTCGAGCCACCGATTTTTTTGCTGTATGAAATACCGGTGCCGGGTGCGGAGACCCTGGCCCTGGCGCCGGTACGGCTGTTAAAAGAGACGCCGCCGAATTTGCCGCCTATACTGACGCCGGCACTCTTGCTGCCGAGATTAAATTTGACACCTGGAGCAATTTTAAAACTTTTTCGGAACCGAAAACCCACGATTCCTCTCTCCTCTCATTTTTTAGTCAGATGTGTTGACATGTGCGAACATATGTTCTAAAATGGAACAAGTATCATTTCGCATTGCGGAAGAAGAGGGAGGGCGTTATATGACGCGAAAAGAGATCATAGACCGCATCAACCGATTGTTGGCGCAGACCAACCGACGCAGATTGGAATTGATTTATCGAATCGTTCAATCTGTTATCAAATAACGTCCACCCAGGCGGGCCGGTTCATTCCGAGTCCGCCTTTTCTTTTTGCACTTCATCCGCCAATTTATGGGCCATATCGTCCAGAAGCTCCCACTGCTCCTCTGTGAGCCGGGACATGACGGACAGGAGCTTTGACCGGATGTCATCCGGTGGACCTTCCGCTATTTTTGTTACAAATTCAAAAAGAGCTTCATTTCGGCTTTTCGGCATAAACATCTCACCGTTTCCGGTACGAAGCCATTCCTCATTCACATTGAACTCTCGGCATATAAGGCAGACAACTGCATCAATTGGAGCATTTCTGCCGCTTTCATATTGTGCAATTGTGTTTCTTTTCACACCAATTCTATCTGAAAATTCTTGTTGCGTAAGGCCGAGCTCCTTACGCAATTCTTTTATACGGTTATCCATTCTGTCACCTCCCCTCTGCCATTTATACTATCATTTATTATTTTACGTGTCAATGAAAAACGTCACATAGTAACAAAATGAATATTGACATTTGTTTTTATGTGACATATAATAGTCTCATAAAAACAAACAGGAGGTGGAAATGTTATGACGGAAAAGGAAAAGAAGCTGGCGGCGGATATTCTAGATATATTTGAGCGTCTGCCGGAGCCTCAAAAACATCAGCTTTTGGGGGCGGCCCAGGGATTGGACATGTCCACCAAGGTGCAGAAGGAGGACGAACCGAAAGCCAGCTAAAAACCCCGCCCAGAAGGGCGGAGTAGGAGAGGAGGAAACCAAGATGGAAGAGACTGTCCATATCCGGGAGCTCAGGACCCGCAGGATACACCTGGACCACATCAAGGTGGAAGTGAGCGGAAGGGTCACGCCGGAGGAGCTGGTCAGCATCATGGCCATGCTGCGGCGGGCGGCGCGCATCCGGAAGCAGGAGGGAGCAGCGCCGCTGTCCTATGAGATCGTAAAAAGCCCCCGCCCACAGTGAGCAGGCGGGGAAAAGGGTCAGGGAGAAGCGGCGTCTGTGATTCTAGGATGGAACTCTTTATGTGGCAACTCAGAGCGGAGTTCCGAAAGGGGATGACAACGGTGGAGCGTGACCCTCCGTATGGCTGGCGCGGACTGTTCTGGTTTGCGGTTGGCTGTCTGGTCGGTCTTGTCATCGTGAAAGCCACGATAGTATAAGGCCACCGACAACCGTCACCAGGACGCCGGAAACAAAGCCGGAAATCCGCTCTTTCCAGCGTTCGCGTTTGGAGAGGATGCGCACGGTTTTCCATCGCTTGACCTCTATCCGGCCCAAATCGGTAGCCACAAGGTTATCAACCGGTGGGTCGGTGTAGTCTGACCCAGGAGGAAAGAACGGGGCAAGGTTGGATTTGTGCTCCTTTATGAGCTGGTTTTCCAGCAGAAAGTCCACGGTTTTCAAAATCTCAAAGCCGTGTTTCGACACCAGTTCTTCCCGAGACCATCCATCTTTGCAATCGGCGATATCAGCTAAAACCAACATATCAAATTCCGGTATATTCATCGCAGAGCCTCCTTTTGAAGCGATTCTATCAAACCAAGACGGATCTTGCAATAGAGGAGCATCCGGACCGACAAAAACGCCCCGCCCCGTGCGGCAACACGGAGCGGGGCATGGGTGGAACGGGAAAATCAGGCCCTGTTTCCACCCTCATTATGACGAACCAGAGCGCCGCTGTCAAGGCCCAGAATAGGACGGGCCGGAGGCGGCATAGCGTGAAGATGAGGTGATACTATGGTAGTTCTGACCACGCCGGAGGGCTGGACCTTCAACTCTCAGGCATTTGTCAACATCAAGGGCCGGTATTACGACATGGACGAACTCAACCAGGAGCAGAAGCGCTGGGTCAGTACCATGATCAACGTCCAGGGCCTCAACGCGGCCTTTGCCGGAGAGCGGGTATACCGCCCGGCCGAGCCGCTTCCCCCGCTGGAGGAGGTTTTCCCGGAATTTGCCGCAGAACCTACTACATAAGAAGGAGAGAAACACCATGTACAGTAAGACAACCAAGGCCATCGTGGCCGACCTGATGGACCTGTCCCTGGAGCACGGCCCCATGGAGCTGGCCGTCACCGAGGAGACCGAGGACGGGGATTTTATCCCCAGCATCCTCCTGCACACCGCGCCGGATGCGGTGATCCGATCCCTGGCCATGGATATGCGGGTGGCGGATCTGCGTCTGGAGGACGGAGGACTCATCGTCCTACCCGCTCCGGACTGCCTAGGAGGTGAGGAGGATGTTTGAGCCCTGCATCCTGGACACCGAGTGGAGCGTCATCCAGCGGGACGCAGCTGCCGAGCGGGAGCGGCGGGAAGCTGCGGGGAAGTACCGCAGCCGCAACCGGCAGCGCCGCCGGGCCGCCCGCCTGCGCCGGAAGGTGTATGCCTGTATTGGGGGGCTGCTGCTCCTGACCGTCCTGGCCACCATGGGACTTTATGTGTGGAGGTGATGGAGGTGGCCGCAAAAGAGCGACTCTATAACTATGAGGTGAGCCACCCGGAGTTCGGCGTGGTCACCGTCCAGACCATCGGGCCGGACTCGGCCACGTTGCTGGCCGCCGAGAGGTGGGGCCAGAAGGAGAACTGGAAGTACATCGTGGGCGGCATGAGCGTCCGGAAATGCGGCCGGGCCCTGGAGCCCACCTGCCGCCGGTGCGGAAAGCGCACCGCGGAGCCGGGTCTGTGCCGGGACTGCCGGGCGGCGGAGGAGTTTACCCGCCGCCAGATGGCGGATATCCAGACCAGGGACCGCCGTGCGGGGATGCGGCGATGAGGACAAAAACAGCCCCCTGCGTTCGGTGCGGTCAAACACAACGCAGGGGGCGGCAGAGACCAGCAGCGCAGACGCCGCCGGATACACCTATCCTATCACAGAGGTGTCCGGCGGCGCAACCATATTTCCTGGAAAGGACGTGGAAGCGATGAAATTGTTTTCCTCAAAGCAGGGGAAGGGCGTCTGGATCGGCGGCGGCGCAACAAGGCCGTGGGATGGCGCACCCTCTGAGGGCCCCGTGGAGCGGGAGCGCCATCACTATGCGCCGCCGGACAAGCGATGCTTTGACTGCAAGGTGCCCGGAGGGTGCGATAAGCGGCATCCCCTGTGCGCCCTCAAGCAGAAGAGCCGGGAAAGCGCGCAGGAGCGGCGGGAGACCTTCCTGCGGCTCTACGCCGAGGGAAAGAGCGACGGACAGATTTCCCGGGGAATGGGGCTCTCCCGCTCAACCATCGCCGGCCGCCGGAAGCGCCTGGGCCTGGAGCCCAACGGGAAAAAGAAAGGAATGGTGTGATATGGACAGGATTGATGAGGCTGTGCGGAAAATCGCAGAGGAGAAGACACGATTCAAGGGCGGAAGAAAAGAACAAGCCGTCAAGGATGAGGTCGCGGAGGCCCTGACGAGATTTGTCAGACAGGATGCGGAGTTTGCCCAGGCCGTGGTCCAGGCAGACGGAACGCTGAGCGATTGCTGCGCCGCAGCCATGAAAGGAGTCGGAAACTGTATCAGCGATCTGAAGCTCTATCAGAAAGCCGTGCAGTTCTATTTCCCAGGTGCAGATATCCGCTGCCAGATGACGATCGATCTGTGCGCGTCTGTACGCGGGGATGCGGAGCCAAATCCCGTACCAGTGCAAATGGACAAGCCTCCCCGTAAGGCCGGCGTGCTCCTAGACCTGACCGATTTTCTGTAAGGAGGCGCAGGAGTATGGGCAAGGAATATCCGAACGGATTCCCGGTCGTGACGGGGGAGGACATCAAACGACTCAATGCGCTCTTCCAACCCTATGTTTTTTACAGAACAGGCCGGAATGGAGATCGCAGCTGTACCTGCACACACTGTGGAGAGCGGTACATTATCGAGTCACTTCCACGCCTCATGACACCGGAATGGCAGAGCTTTATGGGGACGCGGCACAACGGGGCCGTGAACTGTCCCAAGTGCGGTGTACGGGCAATTTTAAAAAATATTGGTATCGCAAAAAGCAGAAAGAATCTGGTGGAGTGGTGTAAGGCGATCCTGTTCCACACAGACGGCGAAACCGTATGGGCCGAGGCGGCCTATGTGCGGAAGGACTACCGGGATGGGCTGTGCCCGGAACTGAAGGTCATGCCGAAAATGTGTTATCGCTTCACGCCCGGAAAAGCACAACAGTGGAAGATCCAGCATGATTGGACCGGGTTGGGACTATCACCGGGCGGAAAAGTCCTGGATGAGAGTTGGATCGAGACCCGGAGTATTTATGAGCCGTTTCCGGATGGATACGGGTATTGGGCCTATATGGCCGGAGGATATCATGCGGTGGGCCTGGATCGCCTGAAGGATTCCTTTCTCCGATATTGCGGATACGAGCAGTTTGAGCGGGAAGGGCACAAGGTATGGATGGACGGCTACATACACACGGCGCTCATGCGCTATCTGGGGGCCGCGACGCGTCGTCCCCAACTGGAAATGATGGTCAAGATGGGGCTCCGAGAGGCTGTGCTGGATCTGGTGATCCGAAAGAGAAGCGGAAAAGGCATCGACTGGACACAGACAGACCCAAGAAAGGGATTTGGACTGGATAAGGCAGAGCTGAAAGAGTTTCAGGCGGTAGAAGGACGGCTGGAGCTGCTCCGACTTTATAAAAGTCTGCGCACCGCCGGAAAAGAATGTACCTTCCGGCAGCTGGAGGATCTGCGCCTGTGTGTCGGAAGTGCAGAGCTAGGAAAGCTCATCCGTTGGTGTATCCGTCTGGATCTGAACGTGGGACAGGCTGTGAACTATTTGAAAAAGCAAGATGCAGACTGGCAGCGGCGTGGAGCCATTGCGGTATGGGAGGAGTGGCGGGACTACCTGGAGGCCGCAGAGTTCCTTCGTTATGACCTGACCGTACACAATGTACAGCGCCCGAAGTCTCTGAAGGATGCCCACGACAGGGCAACCGAGGCAAGAGGCATCCTGGAAGCAAAGCAGGCAAACAAAGAAGCCCGGGGCCTGGTAAAGCGCTTGATGCAGAAGTACCGATTTGAGTATGCGGGCTATCTGATCCGGCCTCCATACTCCGTCAGTGAGATCGTGGAAGAGGGGAAGGCACTCCGACACTGTGTAGGAGGCTATGCCGCCCGCCATGCGCAGGGGAAGCTTACGATCCTCTTTCTGCGTGATAAGCGTCATCCAATGAGGCCTCTTGTTACCATCGAGATGCACGGGAACCATTTGCAGCAGATCCATGGATACCGCAACGAACGGGAAAGCTGCCCGGAGAATCCGGAGCAGGAGGATCCAAAGGTAAGATATGCTGCAATCCTGGACCCGTGGCTCTCATGGGTAAAAAACGGAAGTAAACGCGACAAGGGCGGCGCGCCCATCCTACCCGCCGGTGCGGCTGCGCCCGCGGATCAGATCGCATAGGAGGATATACGATGGAAGATCGTGATTTTGAGGCCCGCTGCCTGGCGGCGGATGCCGGGATGGCCCTGGAGCCGGCGCCCGAGCGGACAGTGGAACTGGTCACCGTGGAGATCAAGGCCCTCCACAAGCAGGCACAGCAGATGGCGCTTGGATATGCCATCGAGATCGGACGGAGGCTGGTAGAGGTCAAGGCCATGCTGCCCCATGGCCAGTGGGGGGACTACCTACGGGACCGACTGGGATACAAGTCCAGCACCGCGAACAATTTCATGCGGATCTTTGAGGCCTACGGGGCGGAGCAGCAATCCCTCTTCGGACCGGTAGCAAAATCCCAAGCGCTTGGCAATTTGAGCTACACCAAGGCCCTGGCCCTGCTGGTTTTACCGGATGAGGAGCGGGAGAGTTTTCTGTCCGAAAACGACGTGGAGGGCATGTCCACCCGGGAGCTCCAGACGGCCCTCAAGGAGCTGGCTCAGGCCCGGGAGGATGTGCAGGCCGCAGAGGCTGCCCGGAAGAAAACCGAGGAGGACATCCGACTGGCCAACGAGCGGCTTTCCGGGATGGGCCGTGAGGTGGAGGCCGCCCGGGAGGCCCAGCGCACCGCGGAGAACCAGGCGGAGGGATACCGCCTCAAGCTGGAAGAGCAGCGCAGAAAGACCGAAGAGGCGGCGGCTTCCGCCGGCGAGGAGGTCAGCCGCCTGCGTGCGGAGCTGGAGGAGCTACGTGCCAGCCCGGTGGATGTGGCCGTAGAGAAGGTGGTGGACGAGGACGCTGTCCGCGCCGCCGCGGAACAAGCCAGGGCAGAGGCCGAGCGGGAGCTGGAGGAGCGCATCCGCAAAGCGGAGGCGGAAAAAGAGCGGGCCCGGGAGAAGGCCGCCAAGGCAAAGGGCGCGCTGGAAGAGCTGAAGCAGCGGCAGGAGAAGGAGCTGAAAGAGGCCCGCGCCGCCCGGGAGCGGGCCGAGGAGCAGCTGGCCCAGGCGGAAAAGCAGATCCAGGTGGCCAGCAGCGGGGAAGTGGCATCCTTCCAGGTCTACTTCTGCCAGGCGCAACAGATGGCGGAGGAGATGTGGGAGATCATCCGCTCCATGCGCGGCAACGGACAGGCGGAGACCGCAGACAAACTCGCGCGCGCCATGGAGGCTCTGGCCGACAAGCTGCGTGAGGAGCCGAAGCCGGAGGACACGCATGAATGAGCGGATATGGGAGCGTGTCTCCCTGGCGTTCCGGAGCTGCGCGCCAATCGAAGAGCGGTTGGTTTTTCTGGCCGGCGTGGAGCTTTTCATCCAGGTATGCCGTGCGCCGGCCGTCTGGAAGCCGGCGGCGATGGTGATCCAGATGCGCCTGGAAGAACCGGGGATGACACAGACCCAGACGTTCAGTTCTCTGGAGCAGGCCAGGGACACCCTGGAGAAATGGAGGAATCGCATATGAGTCAAAGACAGTGCAAGCGCGCCAGAAAGGCGCTGAAAGAGCTGGAACAGAGGGACCGGGAGCTGTGGGAGTTTTTTGTGTACCTGTGCCGCCGTCCGGCTCCGTGGCGGATCGCCGCATACCTCAGATGGAGGATGGAGGGAAAACGAACATGGGATATCTGAACCGAAAGGAGGAGGCCATCCGCTGGCTGACCCAGGAGCTTCGGTCGCTGCGCCTTGCACCGGACATCAACGGATGCGATATGCAGCCTCATTGGCAGGAGCAGATCGACATCCTGGAGGCCTGCCTGGAGGCGGTGCGGGCTTGCCATATCGGTGAAGCCACCGATATGGTTCCATTGCCACTGGAACAGCTGATGGGGATGGAGAAGCCAACTCCTGTGTGGGCCGAAGTCGAAAATAAAACGATTGAAGGATGGGGCGGATACTGGTGCCTTTGTGTTCGCGGACATATTCTGACACCTAGCCTTATCTCGATGTATGCAGAAAAAATGGAAGGAGTAAAGTTCTACTCACACCATCCAGCCCACATCGACCGGGAGGCGTGGGTGAGCGTCGAGGATAGACTTCCGGAAGATAATAAAGATGGAGAAACTGTGCTGGTAATCGTTTCTGGGAAGCCACATGAAAATATAACCTTACATAGAGCGATCATGACGGCTGGTTATTTCCAAGGTGAGGGGTGGGTAGTAAATGAATATCCGGAATGGGAAAGCCCGGAAGTAACTTATTGGATGCCGCTGCCGGAGCCACCAGGAAGCTGCCCGCTGGAGGGAGAGGAGGAAAGCTGATGGATCGGTTTTTCTGTTTTGGGAAAAAGGATTTTTGTGAATTAGATACATGTGCCAAGTGTGAGTACGAAGACGGAGATGGAGGTTTGACAGAAAGTCAAATGAAGTCTGTCATATCAAAATTGATTGGAGAAGAATACGACATTGACCGTCTGCGGAATATGGTGGAGGACAGCAAGTGGATAAGTGTAAAGGACCATTTGCCACCTGAGCGCGATAGCATATTTAAAAAGCTGATTGGTCTGGAAAAGTGGCGTGAAGGTATTGAAGGTCTGTGTCAAAGAGAGTCTGACTATGTAATTGTGTCTGTTCGATTCAGTGACGGAACGGAAAAGACTGGACGAGCGCGCACAGAAGATGGCCATTGGGTCGAACTCCCCACAATTGGCTGCCCAGTGGTGACCCATTGGAGACCATTCCCAAAGCCTTGTAATGGAGGAAAATGACATGACGCTGGACACGATGGACGGCTTGCTCCAGGCACTCAGACAGCTGCGCGATCATCCGAAAGGCCATGGAACGGCTTTCGGGGATGACATGTCCGTGACCAAACAAAAAGCCGCCCCCTGATGGGGCGGCAGAGATCACGGATCCCGGGAGAAGGTGGCCCACAGGGCCCAGAGGAACATGAGGAGCGAACACACGCCCAGCGCTCTGGACGAGAGATCATCCAGCATCGTACCGGCAAGGAGGCATACGATCAGCAGGAAGGCCGCGATGAACCAGATGATCCCGAGACAATTCAGGCTGTTCTCCCGAAAACGGGCGGTGGGGGAGGAGGACCGCTCGATCTGCTCGTCCAGCTCCCGCAGGCGGGCCTTCTTCTCCTCCAGCTGCTCCTCCAGATGGTTGAGAAAGGCGCGGCAGGGAGAATCGTGCGCCATCGCACGGACGGGCGCCATATCGGGACCGAGGGTGATGGAGGTCAGGCTGATGATTTGCTGGCGCAGCCTGGCGCGTTCCGCCTCCAGTTCCATCCGTGTCATAGCGATCTCCCCCTTTCTTATCTGCATCATAACAAAAATTGCAGAGAAGTCAAGGATGGTAATTATTTTGATAATCCAGAAAAAGGAAATTACGGAACAGCCCGGAGAGGGGGACAAGCCCTCTCCGGGCATCCGACTCTGTGATGACGCCCCGGGCACTCGCCGGGGGCGCGGTCAGAGAGCCGGCACTCCTTATATATAAGGATACGCGCGTTCTTATGCGGGGCCCTTAGACCGCTAATTATCGCACCAGAGCCACAGAAGAAAGAACAGAGAGCGGAGCAGGAGGAAAGGCAGTGAAGCAGCTCATGCGGTACAAAATCATATCCGGCCGGGTGGTGGAAAAACGGGATGTGCTCATGGAGGTCACCAGGACCCGCAAGCCAAGGGGAGGCCGCAAGGGAAAATCGACCATCAAGCAGGTAGAGCGGAACGAGCGGGAGAGCGTGCTTGCCCTGGCCCGGTTTCTGAATTGCAACTACCGGGGCGGGGATCTCTTCCTCACGCTGAAATATTCCGACGGACGTCTCCCGGCGGATCGGGCGGAGGCAAAGCGCATCGCCAAGAACTTCATCCGACGTCTGGCCAGGGCCTACCGGAAGAAGCACGGCAAGGCGCTGATCTGGGCGCTGGTCACGGCAGACCGCTCCTCAAAGACAGGAGACCCCGTGCGCCTGCACCACCATGTGGTGCTCAACGCCATGGACTGGGAGCTCATCGCCGCCAACTGGCCCGCCGATGAGTTCTCCTGCCGGCATCTGGATGACAGCGGGGACTATACCGCCGTAGCCCGGTACATGGTGCGCAATGCCGGATATGGACGAGGGGAGCAGTGCTGGAGCTCCGCCAAGAAGGGGGCAAAGCGGCCGGTCTACTCCACGCCGGTCCCGGTGCAGCAGGCAGGTTCTGTGCGAGTGCCCAAGGAGGCCAGAATCGTGGAGCGGGAACTGCATGAGAGCGCCGAGAGCGGATTCTCGGCGGCCTACATACGTTACATCATGCCCAGGGAGCGGGCGGAACAATCCCACACAGGGAGAAAGGCAGGTGGCAGACAGGATGAATGAGGGATTTCCCACACGCCTGCGCAGGCTCCGGGAGGCCAGGCGGATGAGCCGCAGGACGCTGTCCGAGCTGTGCGGGCTGAGCAAAGACATGATATCGATTTATGAACGGGGCGAAGCAGACCCGTCTACAAGTACAGTGTGCCTCCTGGCGGACTACTTTGAGACGACGACGGATTATCTGCTTGGAAGAACAGAAAAATTTTAAGTTGCCTAACAAATTAGGCAACTTGTCTCCAGAACGTGATAGGCTTACCCTGTGACACCACAGGTGAGGAGGTTTGGAAGTGAAAGCCTTCGCAAAAGCGTTCTACAATTCAAACGCCTGGCAGGCATGCCGGGCGGCCTACATCGCCCAGAGACGCCTGCTGGACGGCGGGATGTGCGAGAACTGCGGGGAGGCGCCGGGGGAAGAGCTCCACCACACGACCTTCCTCACACCGGGGAATATCCACGACGCTGAGGTCACGCTGAACCCGGAGAAACTGAAATGGCTCTGCAAGGAGTGCCACTTCAAGGCGCACCGGGAGGCTATCGTGCGAGGATTCCAGAAGCGGAAGAACCGGAAAGTCCTCACAAACGGCGTGTACTTTGGTGCGGATGGACAGCCGATCCCACAGCGGGTGGTCATCGTGTGGGGACCGCCAGCCGGGGGAAAGAGCACGTACATCCGTGAGCACATGGACCCGACTGATCTGGTGATCGATTTGGATCTGATCCGGCAGGCACTTACCATGGGCGGCCGGGACAGTACATCCAACAACCTGGTGGCGCTGGCGCTTTTGGTGCGGGAGTTCCTGTTCGGCCAGATCGAACGGCGGGAAGCGGTGGTAGACTGCAAGACGGTATGGATCGCAGCAACGCTGCCCAACCGCGCAGAGCGGGAGGGGCTGGCCAAAAGACTGCGGGCAGAGCTGATCTTTGTCGGTCAGCCGATGGGTCTGTGTATCGAGCGGGCCATGTCGGACCTGGAGCGCACGGACAAGCTCCTGCAGCGGGAAATCATTGAGCGCTGGTTTGAGCAGTACGAGGCCTGACCGTGGGGACCACTCCCCCCCGGTCGGCGGGGGCTGCTGACCCCCAGGAGACCGATGGAGTGGCAACTTTTTTTACAGCGGGGGTGTGCACGGAAGGGGGTGTGGTAATGGCAAAGAGCGTAAAGAAAAAAGACCTGGGTCGGTTCGCAGATACCTATAATGCGGCGGCGAAAGAGAAGCAGTCTCTGTGCCTGCAGCTCATCACAAACGCCGTGTTTATGGAGGAGCAATTGACCAAGTTGCAGGCCGAAATACGAGAAAAAGGCGTAGTCTCTGAGTATAAAAACGGAGAAAATCAGTACGGCACCCGGAAAAGCCCGGAGGTGGACGTATACAACGCCATGATCAAGAATTACACGTCCGTCATCAAGCAGATCAACGACCTGCTGCCCGATGCGCCGCCGGCAGACGATGAGCTCACCAAGTTCCTCAAAAATCGGAGCGGTGGCGCAAAATGACCGACATGGAGCTCTATTTCACCGCACTTCTGGACGGGAAGATACAGGCTTGCCGGCGTATGAAGCAGGTGGCCGAGCTGCTGCTGGAGAATCTGGCCTGCCCGGGTGAATTTCACTTTGACCCGGACATCGCCGCCCGCCACATAGACTTCATCGGGCTCTTCTGCAAGACACCGACCGGAAGGATCGGAACGCCTCTTCGGCTCCAGCTCTTCCAGAAAGCCAGGCTCCAGGCCATCTTCGGGTTCGTGGACGACAACGACCTGCGGCAGTACCAGGAGGTCCTCATCGTGGAGGGACGAAAGAACGGCAAAACCACGGAGACCGCCGGGATTGAGATCGATCTGCTGGTCAACGACGGAGAGGGCGCACCACAGATCTACAACCTGGCCACCAAGCGGGAGCAGGCGGCCCTTGGGTACGACGCCGTGGTCAAGATGGTCCGGCAGTCACCGCACCTGTCCCGGTACCTGCGCAAACGGGTGGCAGACATTTACTGCCCGGCCAACCTTGGCTTCATCAAGCCATTGGCCTCCAACACATCCAGCCTGGACGGACTGGATGTTCACGCCGCCACCATCGACGAGCTGTCGGCCATCAAAAACCGAGATCTCTACGACCTGGTCAAGCAGGGCATGGGCGCACGGTCACAGCCATTGCTGTTCTGTATTTCTACCAACGGCTTCATTCGAAACGGCGTCTTTGACGCACAGTTCCAGTATGCCTGCGATATTCTGGACGGGAAGGCAAAGAACCGGCGGTTCCTGCCGTTTCTGTACACCCTGGATGACCCGTCGGAATGGGACAAGCCGGAGTGCTGGGAGAAGGCAAATCCGGGACTGGGCACCATCAAGAGCCGGGACTATCTGGAGCAGATGGTGCAGAAGGCAAAAGATGACCCTACGTTCAAGCCCACGGTGATGGTCAAGGATTTCAATATGCCGCAGACCTCCGAGAGCGCATGGCTGCGCTGGGAGGAGCTGAACAACACGGCGAAATGGATTGGACTTATCCAATTTGATTACTGCATCGGCGGATTCGATGCAGCCGATACCACAGATCTCAATGCGGCCAAGGCAGTCTGCATGAGACCGGGAGACCCGAATATCTATGTGCGCTCCATGTACTGGATCCCGCAATCGGTACTGGATAAGCAGGCAGAGGAGGGAAACCGCCGCGAGCGGGATAATGCCCCGTACAGCCTGTGGGTAGAGCAGGGGCTCATGCGAACGTGTCCGGGAAATAAATGCGAGAAGCGGATCTTTCTGGAGTGGTTTAAAGAGCTGCGGGACCAGGATGGACTCTATGCCTCATACATCGGGTATGACCCGTGGCACATCGATGATACGCTGCTGCGCGAGTTCCGCGCCGAGTTCGGCCCGAACTGCATGATACCGGTACGGCAGGGGCCGCTGACGCTGTCGCAACCCATGAAAGACCTGAAGGCGGACTTCCAGGGGCATCGCATCATTTACGAAGATAATCCCATCGACAAGTGGTGTCTGGTCAACACGGAGGTAAAGACAGATGTGAATGGCAATGTCCAGCCCGTCAAATCGCTGGATGCCAGACGCAGGATCGATGGAACGGTGGCGCTGCTGTGCGCTTATACGGTGCTCCAGGACAAAAAAGACATGTACATCAACCTGAACTGAGGTGAGACCGTGGGGCTTTTGGAAAAATTATTCCCAAGAAAGACAGCGGAGGCCCAGGTATACTCCTACTTCCGTACACTGGGAGGTTATACGCCGGTATACACCAGCTTTGACGGAGGGGTCTATGAGATGGCCCTGACACGGGCCTGTATCCATACGTTTGCAAACCACGTGAGCAAGCTGCGGCCCGTGGTGATGGGACCGGGAAACTCCAGGCTGGACCGCGTGCTGTCATACCGGCCGAATCCATGGATGGACACAAAGAAATACCTGTACCGCCTGGCGACCATCTACAAGACCGAGAACACGGCATTTATCGCGCCGGTGTATGACGATGACCTCATGCTGCGCATCAATGGATTTTTCCCGGTGCTGCCCAGTCAGGCGGCGGTGGTCGAGCTGGAAGGACAGGAGTATCTGCGTTATCAGTTCCCGGTCGGGACTGGCGTGGTGGAGCTGGATCGCTCCGGAATTATGACGCAGATGCAGTACCGGGACGACTTTTTCGGGGAGAGCAACCGGCCCATGCGCCCGACGATGGAACTGATCCACGCGCAGAACCAGAGCATCATCAACGGGGTCAAAGCATCCGGTTCCGTCCGGTTCCTGGCAAAGCTGTCGCAGATCCTGAAACCGGAGGCAATGACCCAGGAGCGGGACAGGCTGGTCCGGGACAACCTGTCCGACACCAACGGCGGAGTGATGATCTTTGACGCCAAATACGAGGATGTCAAGGCCATTGACAGCAAGCCCTATGTGGTGGACGACAAACAGGCGGCCGCCATCCGGGAAAGCGTATTCGACTACTTTGGTATGTCGTCGGAGATCCTCCACAACAAGTATACCAGCGACCAGTGGTCTGCCTACTACGAGGGGCAGATCGAGCCTTTTGCCATTGAGGCGTCTCTGGTCCATACCAATATGACCTTTTCCCAGGATGAGATTGCCCGGGGAAAGCAGATCATTTTCTCCGTGAATCGGCTCCAGCACATGACCATGGCCGACAAGCTGAGTACCGTGACGCAGCTTTTTGACCGCGGCATGATGAACATGGATGAGGGGCGGGAGGTGTTCCAGCTTCCTGAGCTGGGGACGGAGGACAGCAAGCGCTATTACATCCGCCGCGACTATGCAGAGGTCAACGCGCTGAATCAGCAGAACGGAGTGAAGGGAGATGGGAAACATGCCGGTGAAACAGGACCGGGAGTACAGGGCAATGCCCCTGCTGATCCCGGCGCAGGCGAACAAGCGGTTTGATACCGATTATTACGTGGAGGGCTACGCGACGACCTTCGACGACCCCTATGTGCTCTGGGAGTACGACGGGGTGCAGTACAAAGAGGTCGTTGACCGGCATGCACTGGATGGAGCGGATCTGTCGGATGTGATCATGCAGTTCGACCACGGCGGGCGTGTGTTTGCCAGGACAGGAAAGAGCAATACGCTGCTGATCGAACCCCAGGAGCGGGGCCTTTTTATCGCTGCGGACCTGTCCAAGACAGAGCAGGCCAGGAGCATGCATGAGGACATCGCCGCAGGGCTGATTACTAAAATGTCCTGGGCCTTTGTGGTACAGGAGGACAGCTATGACCGGGAGACCCACACCCGGCGCATTCTCAAAATCAAGAAGGTGTACGACGTGTCGGCGGTATCCTTTCCGGCCAACCCATCAACCGATATTTCCGCCCGTTCCTGGATCGACGGAGTGATCGAGGCAGAAAAAGCGGAGCGACTTGCGGCCCTGGCCGCCGAGCGGGAAAAGAAAAAGATTCGGATTTTACTGGAGGTATGAAAAATGAGCATTACGAAGCGTGGCAAACTTGCCGGAATCGGCTTGCAGTTCTTTGCCGATCCCAGTTACGGGGCGGACCGTCTGGCCGAGATTGAGGCCCGTCTTGCGGCAATTCCCGCAGAACTGGAGAAGGAAGGGGCCGATCTGGACGCGCTCAAGACCGAGGTGAGAAATCTCAAGGAAGAGCGCAAGCGGATCGTGGACGCGGCAGAGACCCGCAAGCAGATCCTGAATGATATCAGCAGCGGCGGCGGTACTGTGGTTCGCACCTTGCCCAATCAGCAGGAGGAGCGCAAGCTCACTCCCGACACAGAGGAGTATCGCTCCCTCTGGCTGAGAAAGCTGCAGGGCAAGGAGCTCTCTGACGTGGAACAGCGCGCCTACACCAACGCCAACGGCGCCATTGCAGTTATGACCGCAAACGCCATCATGTCGGTGGTGCGGGACCATGCCCCCATCCTGTCCCGGATGACGGTCATCTACAGTGCAGTCAACTTGACCTACTATGTGGAGGGTACCAACAACGAGGCGGAGGATCATACTGAGAACGCTTCCATCACGGCGGCGGCAGATACGCTGACCAAGATCCAGCTGGTGCCGGCCGAGATCGTAAAGATGATCCAGGTCAGTGAAGCGGCAAAGCTGATGAGCGTACCGGCCTTTGAGGCATGGCTTGCCAAGACACTGGGAGAAGCCATCGCCAGAAAGATTAACAGCAAGTGCATCACGGCACTGCTCGGCTCTGCTGCGTCGGCAGGGACCGCTATCGATACGGCGTCGGTGCAGGCACTCCTGGGATCTGTCAAGGGAGAGATCACCATTTTGTGTAACCGCAAGACGCTGTATACCAAGCTGCTGCCCCTCCAGGACAATAGCAAATCCAGCATCGTACGCTTTGACGGAGGTGTGGCCATCGTATACGGTGTGGAAGTGATGCCCGATGACAATGTGCCGGATGATACGGTAGCAGCGGGTGACCTCTCCAAGCTCATCGGCGCCATGGCGGAGGATGTGACTGTAAGACAGGGATACGACATCGATACCAACTCCACGAAGTATCTGGGTGTCGCTGTATTTGACGTAAAGGTGGGCCTGGCGTCTGCGTTTGCTAAGCTCACGGCAGGGGGATAATCCACCACCTATTGAGAGCGCAACCATAGTAGCCGCGGCGCAGAAGCCTTGAAGGAGGGAATCGTTGAGTGATCACAGTTGAAGAAGTGAAAGTGGCTATCCGCGTGACCTCCAGCAAGCTGGATGATGAGGTACAGAGTACCATCGACGCTGCGGTTTTGGACCTTGGCACTGCTGGAGTCCAGGCCGTGGATGACGCCCTGATAGGGCAGGCGATCAAGCAATACGCACGCTGGCAGTTCGACTACATGGGAAAGGCGGACCAGTACCAGAAAGCCTATGTCGATCTGAAAAGCGCCCTGTCTCTGATTCCTGAGTATAACGGAGGTGTAAAGCCGTGAACGAGGTGATCACGCTGGTGGGTGGCACCACAACGGTGAACGACATCGGGGACGAGGTAGAGGTGGAGGCCAAGGTGGACGTATTTGCCCGCGTCAAGTCCGTGGGCGCGTCCTACAAACTCCAGGCAATGGCAGTGGGTATCCGTCCAAAGTACCGATTCGTCCTCCAGGATCGCTATGACTACAACGGCCAGGAGAAGGTGGAATATGAGGGCAAAACTTTCCGGGTGGTGGACACCTACCGGGGAGAAGACCAGTCCATCGAGCTGACCGTAGCGGAGGTATGATCGTGAGCATCCCGAATGGGATCGTAAAAATCAAGAAGGACGGCGTGGAGTTTACCTCCAATGTGGACCGGGTAAATTACACCCTGCGGGAGCTGACCCGCGCCGCCCTTCGGGATGTTGGTCGCTTTATCTGCAACCGAGCCAGAAAACAGATAAAGCGGAGGACCGGGCGCGTGGCAAAAAATACACAGTATTGGGTCCGTAAGAAAGATGGCGACCTGCAGGTTGGATTCAAGCCGGGCGGATTTTACGGCGGTTTCCAGGAGCTGGGGACGGAGAAGCAGCCAAAAATAGGCGCACTTTATAATACCGTCAAAGATAACATCAAGACTATACGGGACATTGAGGGAGCATACCTGTCTGCAATTGAGGACGAGCAGCATGCTCTGTCACTGATAGACGAGGGGGAATATCAAGGTGAGTAAAACTTCGGACTTGCGAAGGGCCATAACGGCGAGACTGCGCACCGCATGCCCCCGAGTAGAATACGGGCAGGCGGGAGATGAAACCGCCCGCCCGTATATCGTTTATACACTAGAGACGATCGGTTCAGTAGACGACATGGAAACCTTGGAGTTGGAGATCAACTGCATGGACTACGGGACGAATACAGAGCTGTGCGAGACCATAGCGGACCAGGCGGAGGCGCTTTTTGATAAGTGGTATTACCTGAACGATGAAATCCAGTTTTCCACATACGTTGACCGGCGGCAGCCTGTGACAGAGGAGGACCGGTCGATTATTCGCAGACGACTTCTGATTGAGATTCACATGACCGAAAGGAGAGATAAGTAATGGCCTTTACCGGATTCAATGCAAATACCGCTAAAAAGCTCCTGCTGGACGCAGGAGCTTTTGTGAAGGACTTTGACCCGGCGACCGACACATGGGAGACGATCAAGGACACGAAAGTAATCGGAGCCACACAGGGCGGAGGGAGCTTTTCCGCCGTGCCTACCATCCGAAGAATTGAAATTGACGGAGTGAAGGGTGCTGCGAAAGGCCTTGAGGCAATGGATGAATGGGTGGTAACTATCACAGCCAACGTGAAGGAGATCAGCGCGGAAACCATGGCACTGGCACTGGCGAGCTCCAACACCGCGCCGACCGAGGCCACGCCGGAAGGATACAACAAGATTACCGCAAATAACGAGATCAAGCTGAGTGATTATCTGGAAAATATCGCATGGATTGGCAAGCTGTCTGGATCTGACAAGCCGGTAATCATCGTGGTCAAAAATGCAATTTGCACCAACGGCCTGAGCCTGACCATGGCGGACAAGGCGGAGGGAACCATCTCCCTGACCTTCACCGGCCACTATGACCCCGACGAGCTGGATAACCCGCCCTTTGAGATTTATTACCCGGAGGTGGCCTGACCGTGAGAAAGCTCAACACTTCTGACATTTTTAACTTCTGCCGTCTGGTAAAGGCCACAGACGCCAGGGAACAGCTGCGCAGCATTGTCACCGCAGTGGCAAAGAAAAAGGATGGGGGGGAGCCTGTGGACGTAACTCAGGTGGGCGTTGACGGGGTCCTGGCCGTCATAGAAGCAGCGGTGGAGCCAAAGGCGGAGGCCCTTGTGTATAAATTCCTGGCAGGTCCATTGGAGTGCACAGCGGAGGACGTGGCGGCCATGGAGCTGGACGCGCTCCTACACGCACTGAAAGAAATCGCAGAGGCCAACAACCTGACGACTTTTTTCGGTTCTGTCTCCGGCATCCTTGGGAAGGACTGACCGACCTACTCCACCGGAGATACCATGATACCCGCTCAATACTTGAAATGGATGCAGAGGACGGAATAGCTCTGCTTCTTCACGCTATGGAGGCGGAGGAGACGGAGCGCATGTTCCAGCGCTGGATCAACGGATACCAGCACATGAGTTTCAACGACTTCCGGGCGGAGCTAACGCCGAAGCCAGACAAGCCCACAGAGGAGATTATGGATGAAGTGGGTAGTATCATGCGGGCCTGGGAGGTGACGCGCGACCATGGAAATATTTAAGCTGTTCGGCTCCGTCCTTATCAAAACTGACGAGGCGGAGAACTCCATAAGCAAAACGGAGAGCAAGGCCAAAAAGTTTGCGGGCACCCTGGGGAAGGGCATCACGACCGCAGCCAAGTGGGGAGCGGGTCTGGCTGTGGCTGCCGCCGGTGCCGCCACGGCTGTGGTGGGGGCCCTCCTCCAGATGGATGAAAAGACCAAGGAGTACCGAGAGAACCAGGAGAAGCTGACAACTGCATGGGAGGCCGCCGGTGGTAGTGCAGAGCTTGCAAAGCAAGCCTATAACGGATTGTACTCTGTAATCGGAGATTCGGATACCGCGACGGAGGCAGGGCAGCTCCTGGCCAAGCTGGCGACCAGCACCGAGGACGTGGCGAAGTGGACGGATATAGCCGCAGGCGTGACCGGTACATTTGGAGATGCCCTCCCAATTAACTCCTTAATCGAGGCATCCAATGAGACCGCAAAGGTAGGACAGGTCACAGGTGCACTGGCAGACGCACTCAACTGGGCTGGAATCAGTGAGGACGAGTTCAACGAGAAGCTGGCCGCCTGCGGTACCGAGCAGGAGAGAAACAAGTTAATCACGGAGACCCTGTCCACCACGTACCAGGGCGCCACGGAGGCCTTTAAAGAGAATAGCGCACAGACCCTGGCTGCCCGTGATGCCCAGCTCCAGCTGGATGAGGCTATGGCGAAGCTGGGCGGAGCCGTGGCCGACGTTAAAACCAAACTGCTGAGCGAGTTCGGGCCAGCTATCGCCGACATTGTCAACGCCTTTGTGGACTTCACCAATGGAGTGGATGGGGCGGAGGAGCAGCTCCAGCGGTCCATCCAGAACATGGTGGACAAGATTGTGCAGAAGCTGCCCGACTTCCTCAGTTTTGGCATTGACGTAATTGTGGCCATTGTTAAGGGTCTGATCCAAAATCTGCCATACCTGCTGGAGCAGGCCCCAGAAATCATAGACCAGCTGGTTGACGCGTTCCTGGAGCTAGGTGGCGAGCTGCTGGACGTGGGGTCTGAGCTCATGGGCAAGCTGTGGGACGGAATCAAGGGAGTATGGGCAGATATATCAGGATGGGTCCAAAATAAAGTGGACTGGCTGGCGGATAAACTGTTTTTCTGGAGATCTGGAAAGAAGGAGATGTCCGGGGAAGATCCGGACGGATCCCATGCATCCGGACTGCCGTATGTCCCATACGACGGCTATAAGGCCGTGCTGCATCGAGGCGAATCTGTGCTGAATGCGGCAAGTGTATCGGAACTTATGGATGCAGTTAGACGAGGGCAGTCGCATGGAGACAATCAGCAGATCGTAATAAATATCACCGAAACAATGGATGGACAGGTGATGGCACGGAGGCAATACAAGTATAACCAGAGGGAAATGCTTCTGCGCGGAGGTTCTCTTGTGGGAGGCGGTTAGGTGAGGTTCAATATAAAAATCAACGGGAAGGACTTCTCCACTGCCTTCAACAAGTGGGGAATATCCTATTACCCTGTAAGAGTGGAAGGCCCGAATAGCGGAGTGTCACAGGGAGGAAGTACCATCGTGGATCTGGTAAAGGTAAAGGATCACTTTGACCTTACTGGAAATGGAGTGCCGGAAGATGTATATCTGGCACTTGCCGTGGAGTGCAGCCTACCGTATGTGACTGCCGAATACATACGACCAAGGAGTGGAAAAAAAGAATCGGTTCAAATGATTCCAACTCTGTCAGCGGCGGCGCGGACGCCGGTACGAGAAGGAGTTCTGTACTGTGAGGGATGGGCACTGACCCTGGAGGAAAAGTGATGGACGAGCTGAAAGCCTGCGGGAAAACCTATACCACTGCTGACGAGTCGCTTGTGTCCACGTCGGCCTTTGTCTCGGATAGCCTTGTAGCTGAGAGCCTGGGGGTGGACACGCTCACCGCAGTGGTCAAGGACTACCAACTTCAGGTCCGGCTTTTGGCCGTTGACGGTATGCTGGCTGCCGCGAACGGCGAGCTTTTGGCCGCCGCCACCAGTGACACGGGACTGAAAAAATATGACTACGGAGAGACCGTGACGTATACTCACGAGGGTGACCTGTTCGGCCTCTTTTATCTGGAGAAAATTACACGCGTCGGTCCTTATGACTACAAAATGCAGGCGATCTCCGCCATTGGGCTGCTGCTGACGGATACCTACTATGGCGGGGTGTACACTGGCATTTCTGTGGGGGAACTTGTCGCTGACATTGTACATGGCATATTTTCGTACACCATTGACCCGGTTCTGGGGGAGCAGCCCGTTTTCGGCTGGCTCAAAAAGTCGTCCAGGCGGGACGCTCTCAGAGACGTCCTCTTCGCTATGGGTGGGCAGATACGGAAGGACCGCACGGGCGCGGTGGTAATTGAGCCTCAGAGAGGACGAGAACCGTATGAAATAACCGCAGACGAGGTATACCAGGGTGGAAGCGTGGCGGGGCTTTCGCCGGCCTCCGGAATAAATATCACGGAGCATACATTCATGGCCTTAACAGCGGATGAGCGTGTCACTCTATTTGATGGAGAAGCGGCGGCAGAATCAATAGTAACGCCGAAAGGGGCCAGGATGATGGGCGTATTGGTGGACTTTTCTGAGCCCATGCATGATCTTCAGGCTGACAACGTGACGATACTGGAGAGTGGAGCCAACTACGCCGTTATCGGGCCATCCTCTGCAGCGGTACTGACTGGACAAAAATACACGCACACCGAGCGGGTGCTGTCGAGGGGGCAAAAGACCTCTGGATCTCCGAATATCATACCATCAAGCGCCTGTACTCTTGTGAACCTGCTCAACTCTGAAAATGTCGCTGATCGGCTCATGGCTTACTATGGGTCTGCCAGTGAGATCGAAGCGGACATCGTGATGACAACACAGAAATCCGGAGATGCGGTTAAATTTACCGACCCTTTCGGAGACAGCGCGCAAGGGTATATAACGGAGCTCGATGTGACAATGTCGGCCATAATGAAAGCACGAGCCACCATTGTCTCCGGCTATATCCCCACCGCGTCGGGCAACTACTACGAGCACGTGGCGGTCCTGACCGAGGACACCGACTTTGTCATGCCGCCGGAGTGCAAGGGCAAGGCCCGGGTGGTAGTCATCGGCGGGGGCGACGGCGGTGACCTGGGAAGCCCAGGCGAAAAGGGTGGGAAAGCATCCACCGACAAGTACGGCACCGCCGGCGAGGGAGGCGCGCCCGGCACGCCAGGCAACGGCGGCAAGATCTATGTAGAGACCATCCATGCCTCGCCCGGACAGCACTTTGGGGTAAAGATCGGCCCTGGCGGAAAGGGAGCTACCTTGGACGCGGAAGCTGAGCCGGGCGGTGAGACCACCTTTGGGGTACTCTCTTCTGCAAATGGCCGCAGCGCCCCGGAGGGCTACGTCAATCTCTTTGACGGATCGATTTATGGAGACGTAGGCATCAGCGGCATCCACGGCGGGCGAGGCTCCGGAGCCGGAGAGAGCGGCACAGAGGTCGTGCCCGGCGAGGACGTGGAGTACAAGGGTGTGATCTATCGTCCGGGCGAACAGGGTGAAAGCGACCATTATAGCAGCTACTACGGCCTTGGCGGCCTCGGTGGAGGAGCTGCTGCTGGTGTAAACGGAAACGATGGCGAGAGCGGAAACGTGAGCAGCCAGCCATTTGCGGACGGCGGCGATGGAGGCGATGGAGCTACCCCGGTAAAAGCCGACAACGGACTCCGACGTGGGCAGGGAGGAGGTGCCGGACACGGCGGTGGAGGCGGCGGTGGCGGCGGCCCCGCAAAAGGACCCGACTCGTCCAGCGAGTGGTCTGGTCTGGGTGGATCTGGCGGAGACGGCGGCGAGGGCGGTGACGGGGCCCCAGGCCTGGTACTGGTCTATTATTGAGGAGGTAACATGGCACATACCACAGAAATCATGGTCAACGGCATCCTGACCCAGGTGACGGAATTTGACCACTCCGCCCAGGAGATCGACGACGCCATAGATGCCCTGGGCGGGGCAAAGACACCGCAGGAGGCGCTTGCCAATTTGGGGGCGGGAGTGCGGCCCACACTCCTCCGTAACGGTTTCTTTGTCGGCGGAGGAAGCCAGAAGGGAAGCGGAATTTTCCCGATAAATCAGCGGGGGAAGCTCAGTTATGCGGACGGCTACACCATTGACGGCTGGAAGCTGAACAGCGGTACACTGACTGTAAAAGACGACTGCATCGAGTTGGAGGCGCCGTCTGGAAACTTTGCAACGTTTGAGTGCACCGTGGAAGCACCTTCCAATTACAGTGGTAAGACCCTCACTCTGTCCGCGCTGGCCGAGCGGATCAGCGGGACAGAGTATTGCTACATCACGAACATCTTTGACGAGTACAAAAAAGATGTTGCCATTCCGGCCGAAAAGGGCTTTTGTTCACTGACGGACACCGCCGGGACGCTGACCTCCTCCCTGAAATTTGTTTTTGTATGCGGCAAGGGGTGCAAAATTCGGATGTACGCCGCAAAGATGGAGGAGGGCACCTTCCACACGCTTGGATGGATGGATAAGTCTGGCGGTGTACATCTTTTTGATACCCTGCACTATGGATGGGAACTATCGGAGTGCCAGAGGCGCCAGCTTGCACTATGGAGGTATTTTATCTCACCCGCTGTCCATTTTCAGCCGAACTACATCGACTTTTCCATCCCTGTTCCGGTAGAAATGAGAACAACTCCGGCTCTAACACAGAGCGATTTTATTGTATATGCAGACGCAAAAGGGACACAAAGTGGTTTTTCCCTTAGCGTTGTTGGTATTTCCTCGAATGCAATCAGAGTACGCGCCACAAAAGAGGCGCACGGATTGACTTTGGCTGATGGTGTTCACATCGAGGTAAATGTGGAGCGAGCTATATTGGACGCTAACCTGTGAGGTGACATATGGAAATTATAAAGTCGAAAGTCTATGTTAAGGCCGACGAGCGCGGACGGATCACACTCTGCGATGGAGGCTATACCACCCCGGCAGCCCTATCAGGGTGGATCGAGATTGACGAAGGTACGGGAGATAGGTACAACCTGTGCCAGAGCCATTACTTTGACGGTGGGTTGTACACCGAGGACGGCATCCCGCGGTACAAGCTGGTGGACGGCAAAGCGGTGGAGCGCACGGCGGAGGAGATCGAGGCCGACCGGGCGGCCATCCATCCGGCGCGTCCGTCCCGCACCAGTCAGATGGAGGCGGCGGTCATGGCCTTTGCTTCGGCCGCCGTGGACATCGAGGACGCCACGGCCCTCCAGATGCCGGATCTGTTTCCTACATGGGAGGATGTCCTGGCAGCGGGGAAGGAGCTCCCGGCGGGCCGCATTCTCCAGGACGGAGCCCAGCTCTACCGCGTGGAGCAGGATGTCACGCCTCAGGAAGGCCAGCCGCCCCACGGGGATGGCATGCTGGCGGTCTACCGCCCCATTGACCAGCAACACGCCGGGACGGCGGATGATCCCATCCCGTGGGTGCTGGGGATGGACTGCATTGCCGGAAAGCACTATTCGTACAAAGACAAGGTGTACCGGGTGGCCGTGGGCGGTAGCATGACCCCCTGTGTCTGGCCGCCGGATACGCCCAGTATGTGGCAGTGGGAGGAGATCGCATGAGTTACAAAATCGCGGAATACCAGCAAGATAAATACCGTTTTCATCTGTACGATAATGTGAAGCGTCTCACCTGGAAGCAAATCAAGGCAGAGCAGGGACCAAACTGCGTGGGCGTGGTCAACCTGGCACTCTTCGCGCTGACAAACATCCCCGGCAAGGCAAAAGCATACGCCCATCAGAGCGCAATCATGATCGGCGGCGCGTGGGGTCTGCGACCCAAATACCACGAGTACGGCATCTTGATCGACGAGGCGGGCCGCCTCACCATCGGCACCGAGGACCAGACCGTTTATGATTACGCCATCGGCTGCCCGCCGGTGGATATCAACGGCCGACGGTATACCGACAAGGACGGCGGGCGCAATGGCTGGACCTATACCGGCGTAAAGGCTGACGGCACGGTGGTAGTGCTGTTGTGCTCCAAAGATACGCCGGAAACCACGGACTCCTTGGAGGAGGCCCTCCGGGCGCGCGGGTGCGTCCACATCCTCCGGTGGGACGGCTCCTGGTCATCCCAGGGCACCCTTGGGCCGGGACTGGAGGTGACACCCAGCCAGCGGCGCATCTGCCGGTCCTGGTTGCTGATCTACAAACGAAAAGACGGCGCTGAGCCGCCGGACAAGGAGGATACCATGAGCAAACAGTACAAGGTCACGCCGTCCATCGGCGTCAACATCCGCAGCGGCCCGGGTACGGGCTACGGAAAGACGGGAGCCTACCCCTGCGGCATGGTGGTTGTCGTTCTGGAGGAGCGGGACGGCTGGGGACGCACGGACAAGGGCTGGGTCTCTCTGGACTACCTGGAGCCGGTAAAGGCCCCTCAGCGGACCACCGACAGCGGCATCGCCATTCAGACCGACTATATCCCACAGGGCCGAAAGAATCGTCCTGGCGGCATCAATCTGTGCAGTTATCTAACCATCCACGAGACTGGTAACGCAGCCAGGGGGGCGGACGCGGCGGCCCACGCCTCTTACCTGAAGGGGTATAGTGCTTACAAAAATATGGTGAGCTGGCACTACACGGTGGACGACCACGCCATCGTCCAGCACCTGCCGGATACCGAGACGGCCTATCACGCCGGGGACGGAGCCAAGGGCCCCGGCAACACCAAGAGCATCGGCATCGAGATCTGCGTCAATGAGGGCGGAAACTTTGAGAAGGCCAAGCAGAACGCTGCCTCTCTGGTGCGCCTCCTGATGGCGGAGCACAGTATCCCCCTGGAGCGGGTAGTGCAGCACCACCACTGGAACGGCAAGGACTGCCCCCGAACGATCCGGAACACGCCCGGCGGCTGGGAGGCTTTCCTGCGGCTGTGTGAAGGGGAGAAGCCCCCGGTGTCCGACTTGGACACCGACGTGGAGGTGCTGGCCCGGGCCGGGATTGTGAAGAGCCCGGACTACTGGAAGACCGGCAGCGGCTACGCGGACGCCAATGTGGTGTGCTTGATCCACGCCATGGCGGAGTACATTCGAAAGGAGAGCAACTGATATGGAGAACATTCCTTCCGTCTTCTCCGCATTTGCGGATAAGGCGAACCTGATCGGCGCGGCCATCGTTTCCGGGCTTACATACGTTTTCGGGGTTCATTGGCCTGTGTTCGCGCTGTTCTTGGGTCTGAACGTGATTGACTACATCTATGGCCTGATGAAGGCCCGGGCTACTGGTACCCTGTCCAGTGCCAAGGGAGCACGGGGTATTGTGAAGAAGTTCAGCTATTGGGTGATTGTCTCTCTGTCCTTCGGTGTTTCCTTCGTCCTCATGGACCTGGGCACGGTGCTGGGAATCAACCTTGGCTTTCTGCAGCTCATCGGATGGTTTACGTTGGCTGTCTATATCTTGAATGAGCTGACCAGCATTGTGGAGAATATGGTGGCCCTGGGGGTGGACGTGCCGGAGATCCTGGTGAAGGGCCTGGCCGCAGCCAGGACGGCGGTCGATGAAGCAGGGGATAAGGTGGTCCCTGGGGATAAAGCAGAATAGCGCGATGACAAAAATGCCCGCAGGCAATCCCTGCGGGCATTTTGTTCCCATCCTTTGTTCTTCTCTTAAAATAATAGTTTATTGATATAAGGTGGACCAGACGGGGAGCTGGGCGCGTCCATCCGCTATCTCAGCCAGCGCTACTCCATGCCCTATCCCGAGCTCAAGGGACTGCTCACCGACATCGGCGTAGAGGAGCTGGGCCACCTGGAGATGGTGGGCACCATCGTCTATCAGCTCACCCGGAAGCTCTCGCCGGACGATCCCAGAATGGGGAACTTCGCCCCCTACTTCACGGACCACGGGGCCAGCGTATATCCCGCGGCGGCATCCGGCGCTCCCTGGACCGCCTCCTATATCGGAGTCAAGGGCGACATCATCTGTGATCTGACCGAGGACCTGGCCGCCGAGCAGAAGGCCCGCGTCACCTACGATAACATCTTGCGGCAGTCGGACGACCCCGACGTCAGCGACGTCATCCGCTTCCTGCGCGAGCGGGAGATCATACATTTCCAGCGCTTTGGCGAGGCCATCCAGCTGGCCAAGGACAAGATGAACCAGAAGAATGTCTACTATATGAACCCCGTGCTGGACCGATAGGGACCATCCACCGGCAAAACAGGACCCAAGTCTTTGTTCTGACTTGGGTCCTGCATTTTTTACGGGTCCAGCTTCACTTTTACCACCATGCGCTTGACCGGAGCGGGCGCCCCGCAGGCCACACGGGGGGCATGGAGATCGTCCGGCCAGACGATATAGAACATGCCGGCCTCCAGCTTCAGGGTATCCCAGTCCCCGTTCCAGAAGCCGATGTCCTTCTGGGGATCATAGGGGACCGTCACCGGTACGGTACCGTTCTGGGCGTAGCCCACGCACTCGCTGCCCTCCAGGAGGTACTGGATGTCCGCATACCGCTTGTGGCCCTCCAGCTGGGACTCCTCCCGGGGCAGGGTGTCCACCTCAAAGAGCGTGGCAAAAATATTCTCCCCGTCAATGGTACATTTCTCTCCCGGCACCATGCTGGAAGGGTCGGCCTGCACCATCCATTCCAGCGCCTTCTGGAAGCGCTCCCCCAGGCCATAGTAGACGGCGGCATTCTTTACCCGATCGATCACCATCGTTCCATTCCTCCTTTTGCTTTCCAAATCGTTTCGCTTATATAGTACGTCTTTTGGCGCATAAATTCAACCGGAAATCCAGCCATGGATGAAAAAGATTTTCTGAAAAAAGAAGCCTTTACAAAAACTGAAATGAGCAGTATAATCAAGGCAACGCTGACGCGAAAGGGAGATGCTCCCTGACGGGGAAGGGTTGTGCAGAATACTGGTTTTCCGTATGGGCGCACCTTCTTTCGGTGCGTCCATTTTTCGTGCGTTACAAGGAGGAACCGATCTATGGAAGAATCGCGCGTGGCCCTTCTCGGCGTAGTGGTCGAGAATGCGGATTCCGTGGAAAAGCTCAACGAGCTGCTCCATCAATACAAGGACTATATCATCGGCCGGATGGGACTGCCCTACCGGCAGCGGGGCTGCAACATCATCTCCATCGTGCTGGATGCGCCCTCGGACGCCATCAGCGCGCTGTCCGGGAAGGTGGGCATGCTGCCCGGCGTGACCTGCAAGGCCATCTATTCCAAGCTGCCCAATGGATGAGCTGCTGGAAAAGCTGATCGAGGAGCACCATCTGAGCCGGGAGGAGTGGCGGGCGCTGCTGGCACGGCGCCGGTCCCTGGACCAGGCGCTCCTTTTCGGCCGGGCCGAGGCGGAGCGGCGCCGCTGGTATGGGGACGCCATCTACGTCCGCGGTCTCATCGAATGCACCAATATCTGCAAGAATAACTGCCTCTACTGCGGCATTCGCCGGGGCAATCCCGCGGTGAGCCGCTACCGCCTGGAGCGGGACACCATCCTGGACTGCTGCGCCCGGGGGTATGAGTGGGGCTTTCGCACCTTCGTGCTCCAGGGGGGAGAGGACCCCGGCCTCTCGCCGGACCAGATCGCGGAGTGGGTAGGGGCCATCAAGGCCAACTGGCCGGACTGCGCCGTCACCCTCTCCTTCGGAGAGTATGAGCGATCGGTCTACCAGCTCTGGTTTGACGCCGGCGCGGACCGCTACCTGCTGCGCCATGAGACGGCGGACGCCGCCCATTACGCCATGCTGCACCCCCCGGAGATGGCCCTGGGCCATCGGCTGGACTGTCTGCGCACCCTGAAGGAGATCGGCTACCAGGTGGGGGCCGGATTTATGGTGGGCTCTCCCGGGCAGACCCCGGACACCCTTGCGGCCGACTTCTGTTTCTTGCAGGAGTTCCAGCCCCATATGGTGGGGATCGGCCCCTTCATCCCCCAGAAGGACACCCCCTTTGGCGGAGAGACGGCCGGAACGCTGGAGGATACCCTCATTCTGCTGGCGCTGGTGCGTCTGCTGCTGCCCCGGGTCCTTCTTCCGGCCACCACCGCGCTGGGTACCATCCACCCCCAGGGGCGGGAGCTGGGGATCAAGGCGGGGGCCAACGTGGTCATGCCCAACCTGTCGCCCCCCGCCACCCGGGAGAAATATACGCTCTACGACCATAAGCTCTGCACCGGGGAGGAGGCCGCGGAACATCTGGCCGGCCTGAAACGGCGCCTGGCCTCCATCGGCTGCACGGTGGCGGTCCACCGCGGAGATTTCCCGGGGAATTAGAAACACCCAAGAGATAAAAACTAATGGGGAAGGGACTGTCGCCTGACCCAGAAGAGAGGAAGAGATCATCCATGTATAATCCCAAGTCCAGAAAAGCAGAAGAATTCATCGACCATCAGGAGATTTTGGACAGCCTCGCCTATGCCGACGCCCATAAGAGAGACGCGGCCGTGATCGACGCCATCCTGGAAAAGGCCCGGCTGCGCAAGGGCCTGACCCACCGGGAGGCCTCCGTCCTGCTGGCCTGTGAGCTGGAGGACAAAAATCAGGAGATTTTTGCCCTGGCCCGGCAGATCAAGAAGGATTTCTACGGCGACCGGATCGTCATGTTCGCGCCCCTGTACCTGTCCAACTACTGCGTCAACGGCTGCCTCTACTGCCCCTATCACGCCAAGAACAAGCACATCCCCCGCAAAAAGCTGACCCAGGAGGAGATCCGGGCGGAGGTCATCGCTCTCCAGGACATGGGCCACAAGCGCCTGGCTCTGGAGGCAGGGGAGGACCCGGTCCACAATCCGCTGGAGTATATTCTGGAGTCCATTCACACCATCTACTCCATCCAGCACAAGAACGGCGCCATCCGCCGGGTCAACGTCAACATTGCCGCCACCTCGGTGGAGGACTACCGGAAGCTGAAAGAGGCGGGCATCGGCACCTACATTCTCTTCCAGGAGACCTACCACAAGGAGAGCTATGAAAAGCTGCACCCCACCGGCCCTAAGAGCAACTACGCCTATCATACCGAGGCCCATGACCGGGCCATGGAGGGCGGCATCGACGATGTGGGTCTGGGCGTGCTCTTCGGTCTGGAGCTCTACCGCTATGAATTTGCCGGGCTGCTGATGCACGCGGAGCATCTGGAGGCCGTCTTCGGGGTGGGTCCCCACACCATCAGCGTGCCCCGGGTCTGCCCGGCCGACGACATCGACCCCGGTGATTTTGATAACGGCATCTCGGACGATATTTTCGCCAAGATCGTGGCCTGCATCCGGGTGGCGGTGCCCTACACCGGCATGATCATCTCCACCCGGGAGAGTCAGGCCGTCCGGGAGCGCGTCCTTGGCCTGGGTGTCTCCCAGATCTCCGGCGGTTCCCGCACCAGCGTGGGCGGCTATGCGGAGGCGGAGCCCGAAGAGGAGAGTTCCGCTCAGTTCGACGTGTCGGACCACCGCTCCCTGGATGAGATCGTCCGCTGGCTCATGGAGCTGGGCTATGTCCCGTCCTTCTGCACCGCCTGCTACCGGGAGGGGCGGACCGGAGACCGCTTCATGTCCCTGTGCAAGGCGGGACAGATCCAGAACTGCTGTCTTCCCAACGCCCTGATGACCCTCAAGGAGTATCTGGAGGACTACGCCGCCCCCGCCACCCGCGCAGCGGGCGAGCAGGTCATCGCAAAGCAGCTGGAGTACATCACGAATCCCAAGGTGAAAGAGATCGTCACCGAGCACCTGGCCCAGATCGCCCAGGGACAGCGGGACTTCCGGTTCTAAGACGGGGAGAGGACACATATGAGCTTGAACGACACCCCTTCCGGCGAGCGCCTGCGCATCGCCTTCCTGGGCCGGCGGAACGTGGGAAAATCCAGTCTGGTCAACGCCTTCACCGGACAGGACCTGTCCATCGTGTCGGATACCAAGGGCACCACCACCGATCCCGTGTACAAGGCCATGGAGCTCTTGCCGCTGGGTCCGGTCCAGATCATCGACACCCCCGGCTTTGACGACGAGGGGGAGTTGGGCGCCCTGCGTGTCCGCCGGACCAAACAGGTCCTCAACAAGGCCGATCTCGCCATCCTGGTGGCCGACGCCACCCAGCCCCTGGGCCCCCAGGAGCAGGAGTGGCTCGCCCTGATCCGGGAGCGGCAGATCCCCTTCCTCCTGGTCTGGAACAAGGCCGATCTGCTCCCCGCCGTCCCGCCCCCGGAAGAGCATGCGATCTGGACCAGCGCGCAGACCGGCCTGCACATCCATGAGCTCCGGGAGGCCGCCGCAAAGGCGGCAGTGCAGGAGCAGCCGAAGCGTCACCTGGTGGCCGATCTTCTGGAGACGGGGGACACCGTGGTCCTGGTGGTCCCCCTGGATGGGTCGGCCCCCAAGGGGCGGCTCATCCTGCCCCAGCAGCAGACCATCCGGGACTGCCTGGAGGCGGGTGCCTGTGTCATGGTGTGCCGGGATACCGAATTGCCCCTCCTGCTGGACAAGCTGGGCCAGCCCCCCAAGCTGGTCATCACGGACAGCCAGGTCTTTGCCTCGGTGTCCAAGATGGTCCCGCCCTCGGTGTGGCTGACCTCCTTCTCCATCCTGATGGCCCGCTATAAGGGGGACCTGGCCCTCACCACCCAGGGCGCCCAGGCCGTATCCCAGCTGCGGGACGGGGACAAGGTCCTGATCGCGGAGGGCTGCACCCATCACCGGCAGTGCGAGGACATCGGCACGGTCAAGCTGCCCCGCTGGGTCCGCAAGTTTACCGGGGTAGAGCCCGCCTTCACCTTCTGTTCCGGCCGGGATTTCCCGGAGGATCTGAGCGAGTACAAGCTGGTCATCCACTGCGGCGGCTGCACGCTGGGGGAGAAGGAGATGAAGTTCCGCCAGCGCACGGCGGCCGACCAGGGGGTCCCCATCACCAACTACGGCATTCTGATCGCCTATCTCAACGGGATCCTGCCCCGCACGCTGGAGCCCTTTGCTGCGTCGGGCGCTCCGCTGTGACCGTCGCGCCGGGAGAAAAGGAATGACTTGTGAGGATTTTCATTTTATGCTATACTTTTTAAGATAAGGTCGTTGGAGTAGGGCGGAATGCGCCCGCCCGCTCCGAAACTGACGCACAAAGGGGTTTCTGAAATGAGTAAGCAGGTATATGAGAGTCCGCTCTCCTCGCGCTACGCCAGCGATGAGATGCAATATATTTTTTCTCCCGACAAAAAGTTCACCACCTGGCGGCGGCTCTGGATCGCCCTGGCCCGGGCCGAGATGGAGCTGGGCCTTCCGGTCACCCAGGACCAGATCGATGAGATGGAGGCCCACCTCCACGAGATCGACTACGATCTGGCCGCCGAGAAGGAGCGTCAGCTCCGCCACGATGTGATGGCTCACATCCACGCCTTCGGCGCCATCTGCCCCAAGGCCATGCCCATCATCCACCTGGGCGCCACCAGCTGCTATGTGGGTGACAACACCGACGTGATCCTGATGCGGGAGGGTCTGGAGCTGGTACGGGACAAGCTGGTCCAGGTCCTGGCCCATCTGGCCAAGTTCGCGGACGAGTACAAGGCGCTGCCCACCCTGGGCTTTACCCATTTCCAGCCCGCGCAGCTGGTCACCGTAGGCAAGCGTGCCACCCTCTGGATGAACGAGCTTCTGATGGATCTGGAGGAGGTCGAGTACCGGATCTCCAGCCTGCGCCTGCTGGGCTGCAAGGGCACCACCGGCACCCAGGCCAGCTTCCTGGAGCTCTTTGAGGGCGACCATGAGAAGTGCAAGGAGCTGGACCGCCGGATCGCCCGGGAGATGGGCTTTGACGCCGTCACCCCGGTCTCCGGCCAGACCTACTCCCGCAAAGTGGACGCGGCCGTCCTGGCCACCCTGTCCGGCATCGCCCAGTCCGCCAGCAAGTTCGCCACCGATCTGCGCCTGCTCTGCCACCTCAAGGAGGTGGAGGAGCCCTTTGAGAAGAACCAGATCGGCTCTTCCGCCATGCCCTACAAGCGCAATCCCATGCGGTGCGAGCGCATCTGCTCTCTGGCCCGCTATGTGATCGCCGACGCCGCCAATCCCGCGGTCACCGCCGCCACCCAGTGGTTTGAGCGCACCCTGGACGACTCCGCCAACAAGCGCATCTCCGTGCCCGAGGCCTTCCTGGCTGTGGACGCCATCCTGAACATTTACAGCAATGTGGCCTCCAACCTGGTTGTGCATGAGAAGGTCATTGAGAAGCACGTGCTGGAGGAGCTGCCCTTCATGGCCAGCGAAAACATCATGATGGACGCCGTCAAGCGGGGCGGAAACCGCCAGGAGCTCCACGAGCGCATCCGCGTCCACTCCCTGGAGGCCGGCCGAAACGTCAAGGATCTGGGCCTGAGCAACAACCTGATCGATCTCATCGCGGCCGACCCCATGTTCGGCATGAGCCGGGAGGAGCTGACCGCCCATCTGGAGCCCAGCCGCTACATCGGCCGGTGCCCCGAGCAGGTGACCGACTTCCTGAACGAGTATGTCAATCCCGTTCTAGAGGCCCACGCCGCCGCTTTGAGCCAGAAGGAAACCGAGCTTAAGGTATAACATAGCAGACGAATGCAGTCCGTATTATTTTGCGGACTGCATTCTTTCTTTTCTGTTTTCTGTTTTATATTTACATTAATTTTCTTATGAAGTCTTTTGAGACTTGTTTTTCTTGAAATTACATTGTAGAAAGGCAATAAGTGTGCTATAATAGCAATATCACGATGCAAATGCTCGGTAAGAAGGAGGCTCTTTCCATGGAAAGAAAGCAAGTACGCCGGATCGGCGTATTTACCAGCGGCGGTGATGCACCCGGAATGAACGCGGCGATCCGTTCGGTGGCCCGTACGGCGCTGCATATGGGGATCGAATGTATCGGTATCCGGCGCGGATATCATGGTCTCATCAACTGCGATGTGCTCCCCTTGGATTTTGAAAGCGTCAGCGGGATCTCCCGGCAGGGCGGCACCATGCTCTACTCCGCGCGGAGCAAGGAGTTTATGGTCCCGGAGGGGAGAGAGAAAGCCGTGGGCACCTGTAAGCTCCTGGGGATCGACGGCCTGGTGGGAATCGGCGGAGACGGAACCTTCCGCGGCCTTCTGGAGCTGTCCAAGCTGGGGGTCTCGGTGGTCGGCATCCCCGGAACCATCGATAACGACATCGCCTGCTCCTCCTACACCATCGGGTTTGATACCGCCTGCAATACCGCGCTGGACTCCATTGACAAGCTGCGGGACACCATGCAGTCCCACGAGCGCTGCTCGGTGGTGGAGGTCATGGGACGGCACGCCGGACATCTGGCCCTCTATGTGGGCGTCGCCTGCGGCGCGACGGCCGTTGTGGTCCCCGAGCAGGACATTGACTACGAGCACGATCTGATGGAGCCCATCCGCCGGGCCCGTCTGAGCGGACGCACGCATTTCATGGTCATTGTGGCGGAAGGCGTGGAGGGCGGCGCCTACGGCGTCGCGGAGAAGATCCGGGAGGCCACCGCGCTGGATACCCGCGTCACCATTCTGGGCCACGTGCAGCGGGGCGGACGTCCGTCCTCCCGGGACCGGGTGACTGCCACCTACATGGGTTACGAGGCGGTCAAGCTCCTGGCAGCAGGGGAGAGCAACCGGGTCATCTGCCTCCAGGACGATCAGTATGTGGATTTTGACATTGCGGATGCGCTTTCCATGAAAAAGAGCCTGGATCAGCAGACTTACAGCGTGATGCGGGCACTGACCGGCATGGAGCAGGTCCGCCTCAAGGATCAATAAGCAACCAGAAAGCGCCCGATCGGATTACCGGTCGGGCGCTTCTATCTTTCGCTCGAAATGGACAAAAAAACACAGGGACGGGAGAGAACCCGTCCCTGTGTTTTCATTTTAATGGCGAAAGCGCCGATTACATGGAGGTGGTGAGGACCTTCTTCAGCTTGGCGAAGCGGGGGAGAGAGTTCTCCTTGGGGCCGTTGGCCTCGCCCTGGATCAGGGGCAGGACATAGTCGATGAAGGGCTGCTCGATCCCGTTGCCGGCGGCATTGATCCACTCGCGGGGCACCTTCTTCTCGAAGTTGGCCACGATGTCCAGGGGCTCCAGCACGGTCTCGCAGTGATAGCCGCCCTCACGGCTGCACTTGAAGGCCACCATCTTGTCGGTGACGCCGGAGACAGCGGCCTCCACAGCGGCCTTACCGGCGGCAAAGGCCTCCTCGATGTCGGTCTTGGAAGCCACATGGGAGCCGCAGCGCTGGAGCAGGGAGAGCTCGATGCCGCGCACCTTGGCGCCGGTCTTGGACTTGACCACCTCGGCCAGCATGGCAGCCAGGCCGCCCAGCTGGGCATGGCCGAAGCCGTCGGTGGCAGAGGTCTTGGCCTCGGACACGAAGGAGCCATCGGCATAGTGGATGCCCTCGGACACGGCGATCATGCACTTGCCGGTCTTGTTGTAGATGGCCTGCACGTCGGCGATGAAGCGGTCCATGTCAAAGTCGACCTCGGGCAGGTAGATGAGGTCGGGGCCGTAGCCGGCCCAGGTGGCCAGGGCGGCGGAGCCGGCCAGCCAGCCAGCGTGGCGGCCCATGATCTCCACGATGGTGATCATGCCGGTGTCATAGACGTGGGCATCGCGATGCACTTCCATGCAGGAGGTGGCGATGAACTTGGCCGCGGAGGCAAAGCCGGGGCAGTGGTCGGTGCCGTTCAGGTCGTTGTCGATGGTCTTGGGCACGCCGATGATGCGGCACTCATAGCCGGACTTCTGCATGTACTTGGAGATCTTGTTGCAGGTGTCCATGGAGTCGTTGCCGCCGTTATAGAAAAAGTAGCGAACGTCGTATTTTTTGAAGATCTCCAGGATACGCTTATAATCAGTATCGTCCTTGTCGGGGTCGGCCAGCTTGTAGCGGCAGGAGCCCAGCTCAGAAGAGGGGGTATATTTCAACAAATCCAGCTCGGCGGCATCCTCCTGACCCATGTCATAGAGGCGGTCCTCCAGCACACCCTTGATGCCGTGGGCAGCTCCCAGCACCCGAGTGATGTTCCCATTGTCCAGTGCAGTGCGAATTACGCCCAGCGCACTGGCGTTAATCACCGCAGTAGGACCACCGGATTGGCCAATAATGCACGCGCCCTTGAGTTCGTTCATAGCTTAATCCTCCCGTTAAGTGTTTTTTGCGTTGTTTTTGTGCAGTTTTTTCCTTTCTTAACTGAGAAATTTAGATATTTATGTACTCAAATCTAAATTTCGCATTATTATATCATGCCCTCTTGTAATTATCAATGTCTAATGATAAAATCTACTTGTAATTTAAAAAAGGAGATGAGCCTTATGCCTCTCGTTACCACTACTGAAATGTTCAAAAAGGCCTATGACGGCGGATATGCCATTGGTGCATTCAATGTCAACAACATGGAGATCGTTCAGGGCATCACTGAGGCGGCCAAGGAAGTCAATGCTCCCCTGATCCTTCAGGTTTCCAAGGGCGCCCGCGCCTATGCCAACCACACCTACCTGATCAAGCTGGTGGAGGCCGCTATTGAGGAGACCGGTCTGCCCATCTGCCTGCATCTGGACCACGGCGATTCCTTCGAGCTGTGTAAGTCCTGCATCGACGGCGGCTTTACCTCCGTCATGATCGACGCCAGCTCCAAGCCTTTTGCTGAAAACATTGAGATCACCCGCAAGGTCGTCGAGTATGCCCATGACCACGGCGTCGTCGTCGAGGCTGAGCTGGGCGCGCTGGCCGGCGTAGAGGATGAGGTCAACGTCTCCGCCGAGGACTCCCACTACACCCGTCCCGAGGAGGTCGAGGAATTCGTCTCCAAGACCGGCTGTGACTCTCTGGCCATCGCCATCGGCACCAGCCACGGCGCTTACAAGTTCACCGCCGCTCAGTGCACCCGCAATGAGAAGGGCGAGCTGGTTCCCCCTCCGCTGCGCTTCGACATCCTGGACGAGATCGTCAAGCGTCTGCCCGGCTTCCCCATCGTGCTCCACGGTTCTTCCTCCGTGCCCCAGGAGTTCGTGCGGATGATCAACGAGAACGGCGGCAAGATGCCCGACGCTGTCGGCATCCCCGAGGAGCAGCTCCGTCAGGCCGCCCGCGGCGCCGTTTGTAAGATCAACATTGACTCCGATCTGCGCCTGGCCATGACCGGTACCATCCGTCAGTTCTTCAACGAGCATCCCGAGAAGTTCGACCCCCGCGAGTACCTCAAGCCCGCCCGCGCCAACATCAAGGAGCTGGTCAAGCATAAGCTGATCAACGTCCTGGGCTGCGACGGAAAGGCGTAATCGATCCAAGTCTTGAAAAATGCGATGTGTTCCTTTCGAACACATCGCATTTTTTTGCTCTCCGCAGGCGCAATCCGGAGGAATCGGGCATACAATGCTTCGGAAAGGGGAGTGCTGTATGCTGACATTTCCATACGATCGCGTCCGTGCCGTGACTTATGCGCACCAGTGGGCCTATCGCCGGAACCCGCGCTACTACGACTACCAGGACATCGGAGGGGACTGCACCAATTTTGCCTCGCAATGCCTCTATGCCGGGTCCGGCGTCATGAATTTTACGCCCACGTTTGGGTGGTATTACCGCAATGCCAACGATAAAGCGCCTGCATGGAGCGGCGTGGAGTATTTTCGGAATTTTTTGGTGCGGGAAGAGGAGAATGAGGGCCCCTTCGGCAGAGAAGCCCCCATGGCGGACATCAAACCGGGCGATTTTGTCCAATTGGATCTCGGATATGGCCGCTTCAGTCACACTTCCATTGTGGTGGCCGTGGGAAGGCGTCCGAACCCGCAGAATATCCTGGTGGCCACCCATTCCATGGATTCCGATTACCGGCCGCTCCGCTCCTATTCTTACGAAAAAGTGCGCTTTATTCACATATTAGGGGTAAGATCCCTCATTTAATCCCAAAATCAGGCTAAAACAGGGAGGAGGGCAGGGGGGAGAGGCCCCCAAAAACTCATTCCTCTTCCGAAGAGGATTCCGCTTTTTTTCTCCGGATCTGGCCCAGGGGATTGGCCTTTGCGGCGGTCCTCAGATTTTCATTGTCCACGTGGGTATAGATCTGGGTGGTGTTCAGGTTGTCGTGCCCCAGGACTTCCTGCAAGGTACGCACATCCACGCCGTTTTGCAGCATCAGAGTGGCCGCGGTGTGCCGCAGCTTATGGCTGGAGTAGAGCGTGCTGTCCAGGCCGGCCTTTTTCAGACGCTGTTTGACCATATAGTGGACCGCGTCCTTGGTCATACGGGTATGCTTTCGGGTGATGAACAGGGCGTCCGGATCGGCCGAGGCACAGTGGCTGCGTTCCTCCAGCCAGTCATCCAGCGCCTGCCGGCAGGCGTCGTTCAGAAAGAGCACCCGTTCTTTGTTGCCCTTGCCAAGTACGCGGATCTGGTTGTCCCGCACATCGGTCAGATTCAGGGCGACTAACTCGGAAATCCGCATGCCGCAGTTCAAAAAGAGGGTCAGGATGCAGTAATCCCGGGCCTGATTGGGCTCGTCCACGTGTTCCAGCAATTGGATACACTGCTGGAGGTCCAGATACCGGGGCAGCGTTTTTTTCAGCCGCGGGGCATCCAGATCATTCATGGGATTTTCTTCGATCAATTTCGCCTTGCTGGTCAGATACTTATAAAAGGAGCGGATGGTGGCGACTTTCCGGGCACGGGTGGGTGCGCTCAGGCTGCGATCCCGGTCCAGGTAATCCATGAACGCATAGACGTCGGCCAGCGTGACGCTGCGCGCCAATGCGAGATCCACATCGGAAACCGAAATCTCATCCATGGGAGTCTGGGCCGGCACACATTTTTTTTGCAGCTTCATGAAGCGGAAAAAGGTGCGCAGGTCCAGATAATATTCGTCGATCGTTTTTAAAGAGTGACCCTGAATGGTGCGATGATACGTCAAAAAATCACGGATTAATTTCGGAGCTTCGGTACGGTAGTCCAAGGTGCGTCGAATGGGGTTTCAGGGCCCAAATCGGGCCAAAACCGGAGAAGAGCCGGAAAACCCTCCACTCAACTCAACAAAATTTTTATTTTGTTGAGTTGTAAATAGGGGCCCATCGGCACTTCCCCAAACGCCATTCTGTCCTCCTTTCTCGGGTGTCATATCGTTGGTTTCGCGTTATACATCTATCTATGTGCAAAGTTCGTGTTGTACGTCTGTTTTTCTCTTACAGGATGGCAGCCAGCGCCTCCCGGATGTTTTTGACGCGGATCAGCTGCAAGCCATCCGGGATCGACAGCGTGCCGCTGCTGCGCGCCGGGATCAGGCACTTGGTAAAGCCCATCCGGCGCACTTCGCTCAATCGCTGGCCCAGTGCGCTGACCGAACGCAATTCGCCCGTCAGTCCGACCTCTCCAATGGCCGCCAGATCGTTTGGAATGGGCTTATCCCGAAAACTCGATGCCAGCGCCATGATCATGGCCAGATCTGCGGCGGGCTCCTCCAGACTCAGGCCGCCGATCACGTTGATATAGGCGTCGCAGGTGCTGACCATCAGCCCGCCCCGTTTTTCCAGCACGGCCAGCAGCAGCACAGCCCGGTTGAAATCAAAGCCGTTGGAGGTGCGGCGCGGCACGTTGAAGCTGGTGGGCGCCAGCAAGGCCTGCACCTCGGCCAGCACCGGACGCACGCCCTCCATCACACAGGTCACACAGGTGCCCGGCGTATCCTGTGGGCGCCCGTCCAGCAGCATCTCGGATGGATTGGGAACTTCTGACAATCCGTGGTCGGCCATCTCAAAGACCCCGATCTCATTGGTGGCGCCAAACCGGTTTTTCGCGGCCCGCAGGATGCGGTAGGCCATCTGCTGCTCTCCTTCGAAATACAGCACACAGTCCACCATGTGCTCCAGCACTTTCGGACCTGCGATGGAGCCCTCTTTGTTCACGTGTCCAATGACGAAAATAGTCACACCACTCCCCTTTGCCAGCTGCATCAGGGTCATGGTGCACTCCTTCACCTGCCCGACGCTTCCCGGTGCGGTGGAGAGATCTCCATTGTAGAGGGTCTGGATGGAGTCGATGATCAGAATATCCGGATTCAAGGAGTTTACCGCCTCCACTACCTCCTCCAGATTGGTCTCGGAGAGCAGATAAAGTCCGTCGCTGTGGATCTGAAGGCGCTCCGCCCGCAGCTTGATCTGGCGCTCCGACTCCTCCCCGGAGACATAGAGCACCTTGGAAAAGCGGCAGAGATGGTCACAGATCTGGAGCATGAGGGTGGATTTGCCGATGCCCGGCGCACCACCCACCAGGACCAGGGAGCCCTTGACCGCTCCCCCGCCCAGCACCCGGTCCAGCTCGCTCATCCCCGTCTCAAAGCGCAGCTCGTGGGTGGCCTCGATCTCCTTCATCTGCTTGGGCAGTCGGAGCGACGTGCGTCCGCTCTCCCGCATGGATACGCTCATGCTGCTGCCGGCGGCCTTTCGCTTGCTCTCGGCGGGCCGCTCGGTGATGGTGTTCCATGCGTGGCAGGCCGGGCACTGCCCCGCCCATTTGGGCAGCTCGTTTCCGCACTCTGTACAATAAAATTGGACCTTTGCTTTCATCTGTATAAGCTCCTCACATTTGCGTCAGTTCCTGGAGCCAGGCTCCTGACAGCACCACGGCCAGCTGACACTGGTACACGCTGCTGCGGAGCTTTGCCTCCTCCTCCGGATTGGTCAGAAAGCCGCATTCCACCAAAATGGCCCGGCAGGAAATATGATTCATGAGATAGACATCTTTGGAAATGGGCTTGGCGGCCCGCTGGTTGGACGGATCCAGAGTCTCCCGCAGCAGCGTCTGCGTCCGCTCCGCAAAGGGCAGAGTCAGACTCTCGTTGGCATAGAACACCTGCGCGCCATGGTAGGCCCCGTTGGGAAAGGAATTCTGGTGGATGCTCATGAGCGTGGCCTCCGGAAACTGCTCGATCTGCGCCACACGGTTGTGGAGATCAGAGCGTTTTTTCTCCCGCAGGCTCTGGGCCGAGCTGTCATGGAGCGAGCGGTCATCCCGGCGCAGCAGCAGCGGCGGCTGCCCGCAGAAGGCCAGAATATCCTCCATATTGCATGCGATGGCCAGATTGATCCCACTCTCCGGCGTGCCGGTGAGGGAGACCGCTCCCCCATCCTCCCCACCGTGTCCCGCGTCGATGATCAGAAGCTCCGATGGGTCCCCGGAGGCCGGCGCAAAAGCCGGAACCCGTTCCGAGCGATTCGGAAGCAATGCCACCGCCAAAAGCAAGAGCAGCGCGATCCCGGTCCACCGCTTTTTCCGTATGTAGTTCATCCAATCCATAGTCTCCCTCCCCTGCCGTCCCATCTTATGCAACCAGAAGGGCCACTATGTGAAGTAGATTATAACACATATGTTCCATGCAGGCAATTGTTCCCCGGAACGCGCTGTCCTCTCCATCAAGAAACGAGCGCCCGGCGCACAGATCTCTCTGTGTTCCGGGCGCTCTCCTTATTATATTATAAGGTAGAATTACGTAAATTGAGTTATTCTGCCAGGAACCGCTCCAGACGATCCAGGCCCTCCCGGATGTTGTCCATGGAGGTGGCATAGGACCACCGCACGAAGTTCTTGGCGCCGAATCCGGCGCCGGGCACCACCGCCACCAGGCCCTTTTTCAGGAAGGCGTCGGCGAATACGTCGTCATCGGTGATCTCCACGCCCTGGATGGTCTTCCCGATCAGCTGCTCCAGGTTCATCATCACATAGAAGGCGCCCTCCGGGCACAGGCAGCTGACGCCGGGAATGCGGTTCATCCGCTCCACCAGATAGTTGCGCCGCTCCTCAAAGGCCTTGCGCATCTCCTCGATCTTCTCCTGGGGGCCGGACAGCGCCACCGCCGCCGCCTTCTGGGAGATGGCCACGGGAGAGCCAGTGGAGTGGCTGACGTAGTTTGCCATCACCTTGGCGATCCGGTCATTGGCACAGGCATAGCCGATTCTCCAGCCAGTCATGGCGTAGGACTTGGACACACCGTTGATGAGGATGGTCAGCTCCTTGGCCTCGGGGCTCAGGCTGGCGAAGCTGGTGAACTTCCGTCCGTCATAGAGCAGGCCATAGTAGATCTCATCGCTGATCACATACACGTCATTGGCAACGCAGACCTGGGCAATGTCCTCCAGCTCCTCCCTGCTGTACGCCATACCGGTGGGATTGGAGGGGTTATTCAGGATCAGGGCCTTGGTCTTGGGCGTGATGGCAGCGGCCAGCTTTTCCTTGCTCAGTTTGAAGTGCTCCGCCTCGGTGGCTGTCACAACCACGGGCACGCCGCCCACCATCCGAATGAGCTCGATGTAGCTGACCCAGTAAGGCGCGGGCAGGATGACCTCATCGCCGGGGTTGACCAGCGCGCGCAGCGCCAGATAGACCGCATGCTTGGCGCCGCTGGTCGCCACCACCTGGTTGGGCTTATACTGCACGCCGCAGTCGGCCGCGATGCGGTCACAGACCGCCTGGCGCAGCTCCACGGTACCGGCCGCAGGCGTATAGCGGGTCACATTCTGCTCAATGGCCTGAATGCCCGCCGCCTTGATCTCGTCCGGCGTATTAAAATCCGGCTCGCCCGCACCAAAGCCAATGACATCAATGCCGTCCGCCTTCATCTGCTTAAACAGGGAATCGATGGCCATGGTGGTGGAAGCCTGGACAGACTCTGCAATTCGGGATAGCTCTTTCAATGTGGATCTCCTCCAACTCCAAAATTCCGTTCTGTATGTTATTATATGTTCCTTCCCTCAAAAATGCAAGTACGATTTTCAAAACTTTCAAAATTTGATTTTTACGATAGCTCCCTGCGGATTACAGGGCAGAAAAGAAGGGCCTCTTGTTCCTTTTTCCAAAAGAACCGGAAGCCCTTCCCTGTTTCTGCATGTTTACTGTCATTTCTGCCCGGCCGATACGGAATTCCTTCACATACGCCGGTGCCGGAGCGCCTGATTTTTCTGGTAGATGAGAAAGAGTCCATCCAGGAGCAAATCTGCATTATAGACGATGGAATGCCTGCAATGCTTCAAAATATCCGGCACAGCGGTTCCCGTCGCGATGATGGAGGCAATGGACATGCCGCTGTCCGCCTCGATCCGATCGATCATGCCGTCGATCATGCTGGCATTTCCGTAGACCACGCCGGAGCGCATGGCGTTGACGGTATTGTGCCCCAGCAGACTCTCGGGCGCCTCGATGGAGATGTGGGGCAGCTCGGCCGCCGCCTGAGACAGGGCCTCCACCGCCACCCGAACGCCGGGCATGATGATGCAGCCCTCATAGCTGTTCCCCTGCAAAAGAGACATGGTGATGGCCGTTCCCATATCAATGACGATCAGGGGTGAGGGATAGCGCGCGATGGCGGCCACCGAGAAGGCGACAATGTCGCTTCCCAGCTGTGCATGGAGGTCGGACTTGATATTCAGTCCCGTCTTGACCCCCGGTCCCATGACCATAGGCTTCTTCCCTGCCACGAACTCCGCCGCGCCGCAGATGGCCGCCGTGACGGGCGGCACCACGCTGGAGATCATGATCCCGCTGGTGTCCGCCACACTCGCCCCGTGGAGCCGAAAGACATCCAGAAGCTGGATGGCCCACTGGTCCTGAGTCGCGCTCTTATAGGTCGGCAGGACGGAACGAAATACCAGCGTCCCATCCTGCCGGAACAGCCCAATTGTGGTATTGGAATTGCCCACGTCGATCGTTAAAACCAAGCCTGTCACTTCCCTTTCGTATTCCATGTCGATTGTAACAGACTTTTGTTTTTCTGACAAGCATGGGCCTCTTTTGCGAACGGATTTTTCCCCCGTACCTTTTATGCCCGCAGCTTCTGGCAGATCAGGTCGCCCATCTGCTTGGTGCCGATGGGGGTGACACCGGCCTCTGCGATGTCGGCGGTCCGCCAGCCGTCGGCCAGCACACCGTCCACAGCGGCCTCGATGGCGCTGGCCTCCGCCTCCAGGTGGAAGGAGTAGCGCATCATCATGGCCACGGACAGGATGGTGGCGATGGGATTGGCCTTGTCCTGGCCCGCGATGTCCGGGGCAGAGCCGTGGATGGGCTCATAGAGGCCGGGGGCGCTGTCTCCGATGGAGGCCGAGGGCAACAGCCCGATGGAGCCGGTCACCATGCTGGCCTCGTCGGAGAGGATGTCGCCGAACATATTCTCGGTCACCACCACGTCGAACTGCCCCGGCGCACGGACCAGCTGCATGGCGCAGTTGTCGACCAGGACGTCCTCATAGGCCACATCCGGATACTCCTCCGCCAGACGGTGCATCACAGAGCGCCACAGGCGGGAGGTCTCCAGCACATTGGCCTTGTCTACGCTGGAGACCTTCTTCCGGCGCAGGCGGGCCAGCTCAAAGGCACGGCGGCCGATGCGCTCGATCTCCATCTCGGAGTAGGCCATGCGGTCGGCGCACTCCATCCCCCGGTCCTCGGTCTGGTACTTCTCCCGCTGACCGAAGTAGATGCCGCCGGTCAGCTCACGGACCATGAGCAGGTCGATCCCCTGCTCCGCCGTCTCCTTCTTCAGGGGGCAGGCATCCGCCATGGCCGGACGCAGGGCCGCGGGACGCAGGTTGGCATACAGACCCAGGTCCCGGCGAATGGCCAGCAGGGCAGTCTCCGGCCGCTCCTCCGCCGGGCGGTCCGAGCCCCACTTGGGTCCGCCCACCGCGCCCAGAAGGACTGCGTCGCAGGCCTTGCATTTCTCCGCCGTTCCGTCCGGGTAGCTCTTCCCCACCGCATCGGTGGCGCAGCCGCCCAGGAGCACGTCCGTATAGGTAAAGGTATGTCCGAACCGCTCACCCACGGCATCCAGAACCTTGACAGCCTCGCCCACCACTTCGGGGCCAATGCCGTCTCCGCGGATCAGTGCGATCTTAAAGTCCATTGTTGTGTCCTCCCCTCTTATTTGGCCACTCCGCGCACCTTCAGGGAGCGGAGCAGGCCGCCGTTGTCAATGATCTCGCTGACAAAGGCCGGGAAGGGCGCGGCCTGGTACTCCTTCCCCGTGGTCTCGTCCACGATCTTTCCGGTGGCAAAGTCCACCTTGACCTGATCGCCGGCCTGGATCTCGGCCGCAGCCTCCGGGCACTCCATGATGGGGAACCCGATGTTGATGGAGTTGCGGTAGAAGATCCGCGCAAAAGAGGCCGCGATGACGCACTTCACGCCGCACGCCTTGATGGAGAGGGGCGCATGCTCCCGGGAAGAACCGCAGCCGAAGTTGGCCCCGCCCACGATGATGTCGCCCGGCTGCACGGTCTTGGCAAAGTCCGCGTCGATATCCTCCATACAGTGGGAGGCCAGGGCTTTGGGATCGGGATTGTTCAGATGGCGGGCCGGAATGATCACGTCGGTATCCACGTTGTCGCCATATTTAAAGACCTTCATGGTTGACTTCCTTTCTGTTCCAGTATCGGCGCTTACAGCGTCTGGGGATTTGCCACACAGCCCGCCACCGCGGAGGCCGCGGCCACCGCCGGGCTGGCCAGGATGATCTCCGAGCTCACCGGTCCCATGCGGCCCACGAAATTGCGGTTGGTGGTGGAGATGGCCCGCTCGCCGTCGGAGAGCACGCCCATGTGTCCGCCCAGGCAGGGGCCGCAGGTGGGCGTGGAGACGGCGCATCCCGCTTCAATGAAGATCTGGATCAGACCCTCGGCCATGGCGTCCAGCATGATCTGCTGGGTGGCCGGGAACACGATGCAGCGCACGCCGTCGTGGACCTTGCGTCCCTTCAGGACCTCGGCCGCCTTGCGCATGTCCTCCAGACGGCCGTTGGTGCAGGAGCCGATGACGACCTGCTGGATGGGGGTCCCGGCCACTTCGTCCACGCTGCGGGTGTTGGAGGGCAGGTGGGGCAGCGCCACCGTAGGCTGGAGGGTGTTGAGATCGATCTCGATCTCCCGCTCGTACACCGCGTCCGGGTCGGCCTCAAAGGCCTCCCACTCCCGGCTGACCCGGCCCTGGAGATAGGCTCGGGTGGTGTCGTCCACGGGGAAGATGCCGTTCTTCGCGCCGGCCTCAATGGCCATGTTGGAAATGGTGAAGCGGTCATCCATGGAGAGGGCGGCCACTCCGTCGCCGGTAAACTCCAGCGAGCGGTAGAGGGCGCCGTCCACCCCGATCATGCCGATCAGGTGCAGGATCAGGTCCTTGCCCGACACATAGGGGCGGAAGGAGCCGTGCAGGGTCACCTTGATGGCGGAGGGCACCTTGAACCAGGCAAGGCCCGTGGCCATTCCGGCCGCCATATCGGTAGAGCCCACGCCGGTGGAAAACGCGCCCAGCGCGCCGTAGGTACAGGTGTGGGAGTCGGCGCCGATCACCACCTCACCGGGGGCGACCAGGCCCTTTTCCGGCAGAAGAGCGTGCTCCACGCCCATCTGGCCCACGTCATAGAAGTGGGTGATCTGGAAGCGCTGCGCAAAGGAGCGCGCCTGGGCGCACAGCTGCGCGGACTTGATGTCCTTGCAGGGGGTGGAGTGATCCAGAACAATCGCGATCTTATCCCGATCAAAGACCTGCGTCAGGCCGGCCTTTTCAAATTCCGTAATCGCCACAGGGGTCGTGATATCGTTTCCCAGGACCAGATCCAGCTTCCCCTCAATCAGCTGCCCGGCCTCCACCGCGGATACGCCGGCATGCTTTGCCAAGATTTTTTGGGTCATTGTCATTCCCATGATCCATTCCTCCTGTGTATGGTTTTGTGCTTTTTATTATGACAGGTTTCTTGCGGAAAGAATGTAAACTGTGATACAATTAAAACAATACAGTACATCGGAGGACTTCGCATATGGATGTATGGGCGCCTCTTGCCGAGGGCAAAAAGCCTCAGCTCTACGCTCCGGGGCAACTCATTTATTTACAGGGGACCGAAGCGTCCCAATTTTACTACATCATGGACGGGACCGTAAAATGCTTCCTGAGCGCAGAATCGGGAGAGGAGCGGATCCTGACCTTTCACTATGGCGGCGAGCTGATCGGAGAGGCTTCGTTCTTCGACCGTCAGCCCCGGGTCTCCTCTGCGGTGGCGGTCACCCCCTGCTCCCTGGTCGTCGTGGACCGGGCGCACCTTCAGCAGGTCTTTGAAAAGCATCCGGACCTTGCCATCCCCATGCTGGAGTATCTGGCCCGGACGGTCCGGCTCCTCTCCGTCCATGTGGACAGCACCTTTCTCCAGGCGGACCAGCGGATCGCACGGCATCTGCTCTCCCTCTCCGCCGCTTCCGACCGCGGGGAGATCCTCTGTACCCATGAGGAGATCGGCGCGTCGGTGGGGGTCAGCCGGGTGACGGTCAGCCGGGTCCTGGGGGAATTTGTCCGCCTGGGCTGGATCAAAACCGGGTACCGCACCGTTCAGATCCTCCGCCGGCGGGCATTGGAACAACTGGTGGAGCGCGGCTCCCAGGAAGCGCACTGATAAGATAAGAAAGGCGTAAGAAAGACGCAGGTGATGGATGCTCTCCTCACCTGCGTCTTTTTCATCGGTTGATTCGGTTATCCGGTCACTCAGCTGGGAAAGACCTCAGCAAAGGTCCGCTTCTCCTCGATGGCCTGTATCATCTCGCCCATGCGGGACAGATCTCCCAGCAGGATCACGCCGCACAGCGCGCCGTTGGCAAAGTAATAGCGCTCCAGATGTCCCTGGGTGTCCTGGCGGATCTCCACGGTCTTATAGGATATACCCGGTGTCTTGCCCGGGTCTCCCAGGGAAAAGAGCTCCGTCCCCATGCCATGGAAGGCCAGCACCGGCGTGATGGGCTGATAGGTCACCAGATCTCCGGTGGCACAGGCGCCTGCCACCTTGCCCTGGGCCTGGGCTTCCGGCCACAGGGCGTAGTTGACGCCCTGGAACTGCGCGCAGTCTCCGCAGGCATAGACGCCGGGCACATTGGTCTCCATGGACTCGTTGACCACGATGGCCCGGTCCACCGTGATCCCGGCCTCCTGCGCAATGGCGGTGTTGGCCCGCACGCCGCAGGAGATGACCACCAGGTCCGCGGGGATGACCTCACCGTTCTCCAGACGCACGCCGCTGACCGCTCCATCCCCTTCGATGGCCGCGATCTTGACGCCGGTCTCCACGCGCACGCCCTGCCCGCCGCACTGCTTCAGCAGAAGCGTGGCGGCCTGGTCATCCAGCTGGCGGGCCATGATCTGGGGGGCCAGCTCCAGGACGGTCACCTCGCATTTTGCCTTGCGCAGCTCCCAGGCGGCCTCCAGGCCCAGCACGCCGCCGCCAACCACCACGGCCCGGCGGAGCTGGTTCCCCATGGCCTGGATCTTCTCCACGTCGGAGATGCGCCGGATGGCCACCACGCCCGCCTGCTCATGGCCGGGGATGGGCGGAATAAAGCTCTCGCTGCCCAGGGCAAAAATCAGCTTCGTGTAGGGCAGGCGGTAATCCCCGTCCAGGGTGACCTCCTTGCCCTTCGTGTCCACCGAGAGGACCTTGCGGTGCAGGATGGGCACGATCTGCTGGGCCTCATACCATCCGGCGGGATGGAGGGCGATCTGCTCCTCGCTCAGGCCGGAGAGCATGGCCTTGGTCAGCATGGGTCTCTGGTAGGACGGTCCCTCGTCGGACAGGAGCAGGATGCGCCCGGTCTTGTCCCGCTCCCGGATGGCCTCCGCGGCGTTGACGCCCGCGCAGCCGTTGCCCAGGATCACATAGGTGTTCTGGGTGTCGTTGCGGAAGGTGACCTCGTCCAGCTCTACCTCCACAAACTTCTCCCGGCCCACGCCGCACACCGGGCAGGTGTCCAGGGAGGCGTCAAAGATCTCGCCGCAGACCAGACATTTCACCAGCTTGCGGCCCCGCTTCTTCTCCTCCTTCTGCTTGGTCTCCCGGACCGGGACATAGTATTCCGGCCCCACGCCGCAGACCGGACACTTCTCCTTGTCTCCGTCGAAAACGGCCCCGCAGATCTTGCAGCGTACCTTTTCCGCCTTCTCCTGATCCGCGGTCTCCCCGGCCAGGGGCACAAAATGCTCCTTGCCCACCTTACAGACCGGGCAGACCTCCGTTCCCTCGTCAAAGACCGCGCCGCAGATGGCGCACTTTACCTTCCGCGCCGGTGCACGCGGCACATCGTCCGCCTGCTTCAGCAGTGTCTCACCAAAGCGCACGCCAAATTCCCTGGCCTGCTCCAGCTCTGCCCCGCTGGGCTTGAAGCGGACCCGGAAGCCCTCCACCGTTTTTAGCTTCAGCTGCTTCAGGCGCTCCATGATGTGGGGCACGCCCTCGCCGCTCCAGCCGTAGCTTCCAAAGGCACTGGCCAGCTTTCCGCCATGGGTGGCCGCGAACATGCCGCTGGTCAGATCCCAGATGGGCCGCAGGGCCTCCCCCACAATGGTGGGCGTGCCAAAGAGAATTCCGTCTGCATAGAGGAGTTCCTCCCCCACCTGAGCGGGATCTGCCTTTACCATATCATAGAGGCGCACATCCACCGCGCCGCTTGCCTGGATGCCCTCCGCAATGGCCTGAGCCAGCATGCCGGTATAGCCGTAGGCGCTCACATAGGGGATGATGACCGTCGGTCTGGGGTTGGGATTCCGGACGGCAGACCACTCCTCATAGGTCTGGAACATCCAGTCGATGTCCTGATCCAGAACCGGCCCGTGTCCCGGACAGATCATGTCCACCGCAAGGGGCTTGACCCGCTGGAGCGCCTTGCGCATAAAAGACTTGTAGGGGCCGATGATACAGTCAAAGTAGTACTTCGCGGCCCGGCGGTAGCCCTCCCGGTCGGTGACCGAGCTGAGAAGCACGCCGTCCATGGCATAGTGGGAGCCGAAGGAATCGCAGGTGACAAGGACCCGATCCTGGGGGATATAGGTATACATGGTATCCGGCCAGTGGAGGTTAGGCACCACGATAAATTCCAGCGTCTTGTCATCCACCGTCAGCGACTGCCCGTCTTTGATGGGAATGGAATAAAAATCACGGTTTACGATCTCCCGGAGAAATTGCAGCGCACAGCCTGTCCCCACGATCTTCAGACGGGGATTGAGCTCCAGCAGCCGCTCGATACTTCCGCTGTGGTCGGGCTCCGTATGGCTGACCACCAGATAGTCCACCTCTTCAATGGGAGTGATCTCCCCCACCTTCTTGAGCCAGCTCTCCAGACACTTGGCCTTTGCGGTCTCAAAGAGGACCGTGTGGTGCTGGGTTTTCAGGACATAGGAATTATAGGTCGTTCCGTACTCCGTGTACATAATGATGTCAAATACCCGGAGGTCATGGTCGATCGCGCCTGTAAAATACAGTCCCGGCTTTAACTCGAATGCTTCCATTTGAGGCACCCCTTTTCCACCATATTTTGCGTGGGTCATGTTTATTGTACTATATATACCAAAAAGTGCAAGCTATTTCCCCTCTGCTCCTGCCATTTGTATGGTCTTAGTATGGTCCACTCCCCACAAAAACACACACAGCGGCCCGAAAAACAGGCCGCTGTGTGATATCTTTATGGCTTGCAGATCCCGCAGGGCTGGTACCCCTGCTCCAACAGGGCATCCCGCTCGCCCGTATAGTCCTGCCGGTTTGCTTCGCTCATACTCTGAACGCCGGAGCAGTCCGGCTTGTGGAACTTCTTGGAAGAGGTGTTGAGTACATACCGCTCCTCCCCGGAAGCCGTGTTCTCGGTGGGACTCGGCTCTTCCGCCGTCTCTGCCAGCCAGCTCTCCCCGGTGGCATAGTCGATCTCGATCCCGGGCTGACAGTTATAGACATAGACGTTATAGCAGACCTCGTCATCTTCCACCGACTGGGCCTCCATCTGTACGCCGCTGGCCACCAGATTGTCCCCCTCATAGATGGGGGTGACCCGGTAGAGCACGTGGTGCTCGGTCTCCTTCACATAGTCGGCCACCAGATTTTCAAAGGGGAGCATCCCCTCTACATTCAGATACCGGGTCCCGGTGATGAGGTTCTGCTCATTTGCGTTTTCGCCCGTGAGCTGGAACCCGATCAGATGGCACCGGTTATAGAGATACTTTCCGTCCACGATATCGTATTTGACGGTCTGCCACCCGGTTGGCTTGACCTGTCCGATGTTCCCCCGCTCTTCGGTGGGCATCAGATCCACCCCTATATTGGCATAGGCGGTGGTGCAGCGGCCCAGCTCGTCCAGGGGCCCGTAGGACTCAAAGGAATTGGTGGTAAAGTCCTCCTCGGGAAAATCGGGCTGGTTCTCATTCAAGACCACATAGGGCTCGCCGGAAAACGGCGGGACTTCGCTCAGGTGGAAGGACCCGGCCGACGTGGCAGCCGGACCGCCCGTCTCACACCCGCTCAGAAGCAGGCTGCCGGTCAGAAGGATTGGAAGGAACAGCGTGTGGATCAGTTTCATCTTGTATAGACCTCTTTCGTAATCCGTTCATGGGAGTGGCCGGGAAATTCCGTACAGCCGATCTGCCGCCAGCCCTCGGCCGCCGGGTCCAGATCGAGCCTGGCATCGGAGGGATAGTGCCGGTTCCAGCGGTACAGGATCAGATGCTCGATGTTTTTCTCATAGGGCCGGAGGGACGCACAGGTCTCCACAAAGCAGTACTCGCCCGCTCCTGCCTGCTCCAGAAAATCCTCCGCCGTCCGGATGGCATTTCCCTCCGCGTCCGAAAACAGGGCCTGAGAATAGCGGTTCATCCATAGAACCTCTCCCCGGCACATCTGGAGGATATCGCTCTGGACCGCCCGGTCCCGGCTCTGACGGCGCTGGTGGAAGAGCATCCCACCGCGGTCATCCAGGCAAACGATCACATGCATCGCTTTTCCGCCTCCCATCCAAAGGGTTTGTGCCGATTATAACACCCTTTGTCCACCCCAGGCAAGTGCTTTTCACGCCAGCAAAAAGGCATTCTTCCTGTCGGCCCGGGCCGCGACAGGAAGAATGCCCAATCACACTCAGAGAATAATACAGATCAGTCCGCCGGACCCCTCGTTGATGATCCGCTGGAGGGTCTCCCGCAGCTTTCCGCGGGCATCCTCCGGCATCCGCTTGAGCTTGGTATTGAGATCCTCGCTCACCAGCTCATGGAAGGATTTTCCGAAGATATTGGACTGCCAGATGGCCTTGGTGTCCCCCTCAAACTCCTGGAGGAGATAATTGATCATCTCCTCGCTCTGCTTTTCATTGCCGACAATGGGAGAGACCTCGGTCTCGATATCCGCCCGGATCATATGGATGGAGGGCGCGGAGGCCTTCAGGCGGACCCCATACCGCCCGCCCTGCTTCACGATCTCGGGCTCCTCCAGCACCAGCTCATCCGTGCTGGGGATCACAATGCCATAGCCGGTCTGCTTCACGTCCTCCAGGGCGGAGGACACCTTATCGTACTCACATTTGACATGGGACAGCTCGGTCAGAAGGCCCAAAAGATCTCCGTCGTCGTGAATGGCAAAGCCGGACTGTTCGGAGATGGTCCCGTAGAACAGGCTCCGGGGCAGATCCAGGGTGGCGGCCGCCACGCCGGTCCCCAGGCTGATGGCGGAGATCTGCGCGCTGCTGACGTTTTCGCAGGAGGCGATGGAGTGGACCGCCTGTTCCACATCCCGGATACGGCGCATCCCACTGGCACCCTCCCGGATGGCCGCATAGAGACTGCTCTTGATGGGATGGGTATAGTCCAGTGCGTCCACCCAGGGGGGCAGGAACAGGTCCAGCTCCTTCACCGGGAACTCGTAGAGTACGCCCTTGATGATATCGCGGACATCCGCCTCATCCAGCTCCAGGCAATTTGCCACCACACAGGTCACATCGTACCGGGAGGAGAGATCCGCGCGGATGGCCTGCGCCCGCTCGGAATTCGGGTAGGCCGAGTTGAGCACCACCAGGAAGGGCTTCCCCAGCTCCTTCAGCTCCGAAATGACCCGCTCCTCGGCCTCCAGATAGTCCTCCCGGGGGATGTCCGTGATGCTGCCGTCTGTGGTGATCACGATCCCGATGGTGGAGTGCTCCGCGATCACCTTGCGGGTCCCGATCTCCGCGGCCTCGGTCATGGGGATCTCATAGTCGAACCAGGGGGTCGTCACCATGCGGGGGCTGTCGTCCTCCATCTGTCCCACCGCGCCCGGCACCAGATAGCCCACGCAGTCGATCAGCCGGACGGAAAAAGCCGCTCCATTCTCCATGGTGACTTCCACCGCTTCCTCGGGTACGAACTTCGGCTCGGCGGTCATGATGGTCCGTCCGGAGCCGCTCTGGGGCAGCTCATCTCTGGCCCGCTCCCGCCGGTAGACGTTCTCAATGTTGGGGATGACCATGGTCTCCATGAACCGCTTGATAAAGGTGGACTTTCCGGTCCGCACCGGTCCCACCACACCGATGTAAATATCACCCTCGGTACGCAGAGCAATATCCTCATAGATCTTGCGCTCTTCCAATTGCAATTCCTCCTTCGGCCGGATACGAGGGCTCCCCCGCATCTTGTGTGCCGGTCGTTTTCCCTATATAGCTATGGGGATAAGCTCTGACTTATACCTCACCGGGCAGAAAATCAGACGCCCGCCCCGGGTACACCGCCGCCGCAGCCCACCGCCTGTGCCGCTGCGGCGGCGGTATCCATCAGGCACGTTTCCGGGGAATCAGAAGAAGCTGCCCGCCGGGTGCCTGCTCTTCCTCCAATGCATTGGCCCGGCAGATCTCGGCCATGGTGGTCCCATAGCACTTTGCAATGTCCCACAGCCGCTCTCCCCGTCCGACCATCCGCAGCACGATGGAGGGCTGGTGGTCCCGGTCTCTGGGCGAGTCCGGATCCAGCCTGGCCGCGGAGATCCCGGTGATGGGCTCGCTGCGCAGGGCCATATAGCGAAATTCCACGGCAAAGCGCACCTCGATCCCGCCTGCGGTGGGCGTGGCAAAGACGGGCTCGGGACAGCGGCACACGCAGGTACAGCTGCACCCCTCCGGCAGTTCCAGGCTGCACGGCACCGAGAAGACGCGGGATACACTGCCCGACTCTCCGCCCTCGGTGCGGTAAAGGATGGTCGCGCGCACCTCTGCCTCCAGAACCAGCCGCTCTCCCTCCCGGTTCTGTGCCATCCGCCCCACCGAGAGATAGGCGTCCAGAATGTTGTCGATGGACTCTCCGCACTCCACCACCTCCCGCAGAGCGGGCGTTTTGACGCTGCGGTCGATGAGATGCTCCATGGAATGGGTGCAGCGCTCCGCCTCCAGCAGATAGGAGGTGCTGTATAGATCGCACAGGACCGCCACGCTGCGCTCGGCCCGCAGGACGGCCTGGGCCAGCAATTCCAGCGCAACATGGATGATTCTTCCGTCTTCCCCCGACTCCAGACTACACTGGACCTCGGTGGCCATAATCTCCAGGGTACAGTCGGCCTCTTCTCCGCCGCCCGAGACCTCCATGATCTGCGAGAACGGAAGCTCAAAGAGACTGTCGCAGATCTGATGGTCCACACTGCGATAGAGGATCTGAAGATTCACATTTCCCTTAAAGATCAGTTTATTCCCGATCACCTTGGACTCGGTGCATACCACCGTCACACGCTGCTTGAGCAGCTCTGCGGCCTGGGGCTTACTGCCCGGCAGGGTCACCTCATCGGAAAATTGGAAGGGCTTTTCCTGTACGCACACCACGCCGTAGGTATGGCAGGTCTCACAGAGCTGCTCCACCCCGGTCTTGCTCTCGGCGTGTACGCTGGAGCACACCGCCTCTTCCAGCGGAGCGTACCCCTGCAGTTCCACGGCGATCCCCACCCGGACCAGTACCTTGCGCGGATTGAGCGCACGGGTCTCCGCCCCCTCGATCCGGCCCAGAGAGACGAGACTGCACCGGTGGTTCAGCCTGGCCCCGTCCACGCCGCCGCTGAAGGGGATGGAGACGTCCAGCCGGCGGATCCCCTCCTCTCCGTCCGGCAGGTACAGCACACATGCCCGGATGGTACCGGAGACGGCCGCATGCCCCTCCGATGCCTCCCGGCTTTTCAGTTCCACCCAGCCCTCGGTATCCAGGATACGCAGAATATCCGGGCAGGCGTCCGGTACGATCATCTCCATGGTCTCTTCCTGAAACAGTGTGGTGTTCAAAACTGTCTCATAGCCGCTCAGCTCAGTCCGCTCTAATTCCAGTTCCATAGTGTTCCACTCCCTTTGGCAAAGGCACGTTCGCCTTCGTGTTTGAAACACTATATGAAAAGAGCGGCCGGAATATTCCGGCCGCTTTGCGCGTGTCGAAAAGCTTCGACACGCTTCTCAAAAATGCAGGCATTTTTGAGAGAGGATACAGGCTACTGCGCGCACTCGCTGGCGCTCGCACACTTGTAGCCTGATAGGAGTGTTTTCCGGCGTACACGCCGCCGGAAAACACACTCTGATTCCCTTCCGTCGTCTTCGGACGACGGAACTCTGCGAGGCCCTTCCTTATAAAATCGCTGAGAGCGGCCGGAATATTCCGGCCGCTCTCCAGGGCAGAGGGATGTAACAGCAGCATTTCGGTCTTTACCGCAGACCGAACAGCGTACGGAGGATCCCCCGAAACGCTTTGGGAGACCGCACAACGACAATTTTCAAGACGGAGCACTCCTTTCGGTTTTTTCCAGCCAAGCGCGTCCCCGGTATCCCAGTGCCGCGCCGATCCCCAAGGTCACAAGACTGGCCGGATAGAGCAGCAGCGCAAGCGTGACCGCCGTACCGGCCGCCCACCCTACCGTCTGTTTGTTCAGCCATTGCGGCAAAATGACCGCCCCCTTCGCAACTGGCTTCTATCCCCAGTATACGCAGAGAGCGGTCATCTGTGCCTGTTTTTCTCACCGGTCTGCCCGGTACAGTATGCTATGCGTCCCGCTCACTCTGGATGAGAAGGGCGCGCCCATCCCCCACAGTAACGGAAACTACCGGCCCTGCGGGCTGGTTGCTCACGGTAAGGGTATCCCCCCGCAGGATGGCTGCATCCGTTAGGGGATACTTCACTCCGTCGATGGAGACCCCTTCCACGGTGCGGTCCAGCGGAAGCAGGGACAGGTAGCGGTAGCGGGGCCCCTCCTCCGGATGGAGCGTGACGGTCTCATGCTCCAGCAGGCGCACCTCATTGTCCTCGTCGATCAGGATGCCCTGCCCGCCTCGGGCCTTCAGCCACTCCAGCAGGACCAGATTGAATGCCGTGTGGTCCAGGCGGCGCCCCCCCAGACAGCCGCACAGGAGAAACTCCGTGCAGCCGGCGGCCAGGGCGTGGTGCAGCGCCGCCTGAAGATCAGTCATATCCTTTTCGACAGGAAGGGTGACGCTGGGCACATCGGCACGGGGCGCTCCGCCGGAGTCCCAATCCCCCACCACAAAGTCCGGTTTGCAGCCGGCGGCCAGGGCGTTATTCAGTCCGCCGTCGGCACAGTAGACCTGCTGGTCCGGTCGCCGGTATGCCTCCAGAAAGGACCAGTCCCGGCACGGGACCGAGCCAAATACCAGGGCACGCTTTACTTTCGCTTCCACTCCGGCACCTCCTTGGCCTGCTCATACAGGCGTACATAGCTGGCGTGCCGGCTGGGCGCGATCTTTCCCTCTTTGACCGCCTGCCGGACCGCGCACCCCTTTTCTTTCACGTGGGCGCACCCCTGAAAGCGGCACTGGTCCAGATAGGGCCGGAACTCCCGGAAGGTCCCGGGAAGGTCCTCCGGCCGCCAAAGCTCGTGCAGCTCGGTGTCAAAGGAGGAGAAGCCGGGGGTGTCTGCCACCACCGCCCCGTTGGAGAGCCGGAAGAGCTCCACATGGCGGGTGGTATGGCGTCCGCGGCCCAGCTTTTCGCTGACCGCACCGGTCTCCAGACCAAAGTCCGGCTCCAGCGCATTGAGGATGCTGGACTTGCCCACTCCGGAGTTTCCGGTGAAAGCACAGGACTTGCCGGCAATGACCTCCCGCAGGCGGTCGATCCCCTCCCCGGTCTCGGCACTGACACGGAGGGTGGTGAAGCCCGCCGCCAGATAGGTCTGGTAGAGGGTCTCCGCCGCATCCAGATCGCATTTGTTGATACAGATCACCGGCTCGCAGTTCCGGCTCTCCGCAATGGAGACCACCCGGTCGATCAAAAAGGGATCGGTGACCGGGATGGCGCCGGAGGCGATGACCACCAGCATCTCGATGTTGGCCACCGCCGGGCGGGAAAACTGGTTTCTGCGGGGCAGGATCTCATCCAGCGCGCCGGTCCCATCCCCCAGGTCGGTAAAGACTACCCGGTCCCCCACCAGAGGGGTCTGCTTCTGGTGGCGGAACTTTCCCCGGGCCCGGCAGGTGACCACCGCCGTACCGGTATCAACGTAATAGAAGCCGCTCAGGGCTTTCAAAATCGTTCCTTCTGCCATACTCAAAAATCAATGATCTCGCTGCTGGAGATCTGTCCGTCGATGTACACCACCACTTCCTGAGAGCCGGTTCCCGTGACAGGCACCTGAATGCTCCCCTGACTGGTGGCAACCTCCTCTCCAAAGGCCTCGCTGTCGCCCACCATGACCCGGACCATGACATACTCACGGCCGTCCTGGGGGAGCGAAATGGTGATGGTGTGGGAGGAGGGCTGCGTCTCTCCGCCCGGGTCATCGGATACCTCCGGCGGCGTGGGCGTGTCGGTAGGCTTGGGCTCCGGTCCCTTGCTCACCGTGAGGGTGAGGGTCGCACCCTCCTGCACCTCCACATTGGGGTTGATGGACTGATCGATGACGATTCCGGCCTCTGCCACATCGTCATATTTCTCCGAGACCTTCACCACCAGGTTATACTCCTTCAGCATCTCCTGGGCCTTGTTCAGGGTCTGCCCGATGAGAGACGGGATGGTGATCATCTTGCTCGGCTTGCCCTCGCTGACATAGAGCGTGATGGTCTGTCCCTCACGCAGCTCACTCTCGGCCTCCGGGTCGGTACGGATGACATAGCCGGACTCCACCTCTTCCGAGGGCTCCGTCTCGACCTCCACAGTCAAGTTCAGGTCGGGGAACTGGTTCTTCAGCTTCTGCTGGGCCAGTGCCTGCTCCTGGTTGACCAGATCCAGCATTTTCGGGACCTCACTGCCGGCACTGAGCTGGACCTTGATGACCCGATTTTCCGTGGTGTCCCGCAGGGTGGTGTTGGCGCCGGGCGACTGGTGTGCAATCGTCCCCTCCGGATAGGAGCTCTCTATGGCCTCTCCGTCTTCCTCAATAGTAAAGCCGCCTTCCTTTACAGCATCCAGTTCTTGTGCCTCTTCCAGGGTATAGCCCATTACATCGGGAATGGTGATGTCCTGGGTCTCGGGAAAGGCATTTCCGAAGATGCTGACCAGAAAAATACCGATACCCACCAGGAAGATCAGGATGGCGCCGACCGCGGCAATAATGGGCCACTTGCTGGCCGGCTCCTCCTCTTCCTCGTAGTAGTCCTCGCTGCGGCGGCTGGATGGACGACTGGACGGACGGCTGCCCGCGGTGTCTCCGCTGTGGCGTACCCCGGACTCCGGCCCTCTGTGGCGCGGAATGCGCTGTGTGGCATCCTCCGCCTCGTCCGGATGGGGCAGGCGGCGTCCGCCGGTCATGGCGCTGGGCGTATTGGCTCCGATAATCTGGGTTGGCTCATCCGCTTCGTCGGTCAGCCGGACGTCCTCCGGGCGGAACTCAAAGTTGATGTTGGGATTCTTCCGGAACTCCTCCAGGTCGGCCAGCATGGCGTCGGCCGAAATGTAGCGCTGGTTGACATCCGAGGCCATGGCCTTCAGAGTGATGGCCTCCAGCGCCTCCGGAATTCCGGGCTCCAGCTCACGGGGCGAGAGCGGAATGGAGTTGATGTGCTGGATAGCCACCGCCACCGGGGAATCTCCCTCGTACGGCAGCCTTCCGGTCAGCATCTCGTAGAGCACCACGCCCGCGGAGTAGATATCGGAGCGGGCGTCGATGTGGCTTCCTCTGGCCTGCTCCGGAGAGATGTAGTGTACCGACCCCAGCGCCTCCTGCGTCATGGTATTCTGGCTGGCCGAGGTCAGCCGGGCGATGCCGAAGTCGGCCACCTTAATACTGCCGTCCCGCAGCACCATGATGTTGTGGGGCTTGATGTCCCGGTGGATGATGCCGCGGCTGTGGGCGTGGGAGAGGGCCTTCATGATCTGGATGATAAAGTGGAGGGATTCCTTCCAGCTCAGCTTTCCGCCCTTCTTCTGCATATACTGCTTGAGGGTAATGCCCTCCAGCAGCTCCATGACGATATAGTCCACGTCGCCGGATTTGCTCACGTCGTACACCGCCATGATATTGGGGTGGGAGAGCATGGCCACGGCCTGGGACTCATCGTGGAAGCGGCGGCGAAACTCTGCGTCCTGGGCCAGCTCTTCCTTGAGGATCTTAATGGCCACCAGACGGTTGAGCCGGTGACAGCGGGCCTTATAGACCACCGCCATGCCTCCGGTCCCGATCCGCTCCAAAATCTCATATCGGTTGTCGAGTAACTTCCCTATGTATTGATCCATAGTCATTACCCTCCCTTACTCAAACTGAAACAGGACACAGGTCACGTTATCCGGTGCGCCCCGGGATAACGCGATGTCCAAAAGCCGGTGGCAGCATTCGCCCACCGGACCGCCGTGGAGTACCTCATAGAGCATCTCCTGATCGCTGACCACGTTGGAGAGTCCGTCCGAGCACAGGAGAAGCGAGTCTCCGCTTTCCAGTTTCTTACGGTAAAAGTCCGCCCTCACATGTTCCTCGGTCCCGAGGGCGCGGGTAATGAGGTTCTTCTGCGGATGGTTGCGCGCCTGTTCCGGTGTGATGTCCCCCCGCCGGACCATGTCTTCCACCAGGGAGTGATCCCGGGTCACCTTCTCGATCCCGTTCCCCGAGATGTAATAGGCGCGGCTATCTCCGATGTTCAACAGGTACGCCATATCCGACAGGACCAGAGCTGCCACCATGGTGGTCCCCATCCCATGGCAGTCCGGGTCCCTTCTGGCCCGGTGGTACACCACCGTGTTGGCCCCGGCGCTGCCCTGTGCCAGCAGGGCCTCCGGATCCTCCGGCGTGCCTGGCGGGAGATCCTGCAAAGCCTCGACAAATGCCTCCACCGCCAGCATGCTGGCGATATTCCCGGCGCGCGCGCCGCCCATACCGTCACAGACCAGGCCCACAGCCAGGTCTTCCGACAGAACGTCCAGATAGTAAGTATCCTGATTCTGCGGACGGACGCAGCCCTTATGTGTGATTCCCCATGCTTTTATCATAGTAAACAGCCTTCTTCTCCACATCGATTTTTCCGCAGCCCATCCCATGCGGATCGGGATGAGCCCATCGCACAGCCCCTTCTCAGGCCTGCTCCTCCAGCATCTGCTTGCGGCGGAGCTGCCCGCAGGAGGCGTCGATATCGCCACCCAGTTTGCGCCGTACCGTCACGGTCACGCCCTGGGACTCCAGACGTTTTTGGAATGCAGCCACCCGGCGGCTGGGACGCAGCGGGCTCTCCTTGACCTCGTTGAGCGGAATCAGGTTCACATGCCCCGGCGTTCCCTTCAAATGGCTGGCAAGTAGATCTGCTTGCCAGTCCGTGTCGTTGACCCCGTCGATCATGGCATACTCATAGGAGATCCGCCGGCCGGTCTGCTCAAAATACCGCCGGCAGCTGGCAAAGAGCCGCTCCACCCCCACACTCTTGTTCACCGGCATGATCTTGGAGCGGGTCTCGTCGTCCGGTGCGTGGAGGGAGACGGACAGGGTCAGCTGGAGCTGCCGTTTGGCCAGCTCATCGATCCGGTCGACCAACCCGCAGGTGGACAGCGAGATATGGCGCATGCCGATGTTCATCCCGTCCGGGTGGTTGACCAGCTCCAGAAAGCGCATCACGGTGTCGAAATTGTCCAGCGGCTCGCCGATGCCCATGAGCACGATGTTGGAGATGGGTGCCCCCGAATCGATCTGGGTGAACAGGACCTGATCCAGCATTTCAGCAGGTGTCAAGTCTCTTACCTTGCCAGCGATTGTGGAGGCGCAGAAAGCGCATCCCATCCGGCATCCCACCTGGGAGGAGATGCACACAGTATTCCCATGTTTGTAGCGCATCAGAACGGTTTCGATGCAGTTTCCGTCGTGCAGACGCCACAAGTACTTGATGGTCCCATCCAGGGCGGAGACCTGCTTGCGTTCTACCGTGGGGGGCGCGAGCAGGCAGCTCTGGGCCAGCTGTTCCCGCAGGGCTTTGGAGAGGTTGGTCATCTCGTCAAAGGAGCGGACGCCCCGGTGGAGCCACTGGAAGACCTGCTTGGCCCGAAAGGCCGGCTGCCCCAGCTCTTTGAGAAAGGAGGACAGCTCCTCCTGATTCATGGATTTGATATCGGTCATGTCGCCCTCCTCAATTTCGCAAAGAAGAATCCGTCTGCCCCATGCAGGTGCGGCCAGAGGGTCAGCATGCCGCCCTCGACCGCTCCAACCGGTCCGGGCAGTTGAAAACGCTCTAATGTAAAGTCAGAATGCTTTTCAAGGAAAGCCTCCACCACACCCTCATTTTCCCGCCGGAGCAAGGTACAGGTGGAGTAGAGAAGCGCCCCGCCCGGCTTGACATAGCGGGATACATTCTCCAGGATCGCGCTCTGAATGGCGGGGAGTCCTGCCAGGGGCTCCGGGTCCTTATAGCGGATATCCGGCTTCTTGCGGATGATGCCCAGCCCGGAGCAGGGCACATCGGCGATCACCCGGTCAAACCGGCCGATCCACTCCTCCCGGCACTGCTTTCCATCCTGAATGGCGGGATGGATCAGCTCGGAAAATCCAAGCCGCTCGGCCCCCGCCTGGATCAATCCCCGCTTGTGGGGGTGGATGTCGCAGGACCAGATCTCCCCCTGTCCGCCCATTCGGATGGCCGCAGCAAAGCTCTTGCCGCCCGGCGCGGCGCAGGCGTCCAGCACCTGCATTCCCGGCCTTGGGTCGGCCGCCAGGACAGAGAGTTTTCCGGCGCCGTCCTGGATATAGAACGCACCCCGGCGGAAGCTCTCCAGCCGCTCCAGATCTCCCGTTCCCTGCAAGAGGAGGCAGTCCGGAATCCAGGGGTGGGGCTGTACCTCCACCCCCTCCTGCCGCAGCAGCTCCACGACCTCCTCCTGGGAGAAGTGGGTGGTGTTGACCTGGGCCATAGTGGGCGGAATGGCGTTGTCGGCCTCCAGCAGGGCCTCCACGCCCTCCCCATTCAGTGCAAGGTCAAATTCCTTTACAAGCCATGCGGGATGGGAATAACGGATGTCCAGCTGGGTTGGAAGGCCGAGGGTTTCCCGGCTGCGAATCAGGTTTCGCAGAATGCCGTTTACCATCCCGGCCGCTCTGGGATTCTTTGCGTACTGGCGTGCCAGATTGACCGACTCATTGACGGCTGCCGACTCCGGCACACGGTCCAGCAGCAAAATCTGATAGGCGCCCAGACGCAGGCAGGAGCGGATCTTCGCCTCCAGCCGGTCCAGCGGGAGCTTGGAAAACTGCCCCAGGTAAAAATCCAGAAGCATCCGGTTCTGCAAAACTCCAAAACAGAGCCGGGAGGCGAACCCGGCGTCCCGGCTGTCCAGCCCGGCCTCCCGGATGGCCTTCTTCAAAAAGCCGTCGGACCAGGCCCCCTGCTGCTCACAGGCATGCAGCGCCAGGAGAGCCACTTCACGGGCGCTCTTTTTTCTCTCTCGCGCCATCGCTTAGTCCCTCCGACGTCCGGCAAAGGCCAGCAGGAAGCGCAGCAGCTGGGCCAGGGAGACCAGAAGGGCCGCCACATAGGTCATGGCCGCCGCACCCAGCACCTTGCGGGCCCCGCTCAGCTCCTCTCCGTCCAGGAGATGAGTGCTCTTCAGGGTCTCCAGCGCCCGGTGGGAGGCATTGAACTCCACCGGCAGCGTGACCAGCTGCACCACCACGGCCAGCGAGAACAGCAGGATACCCACGGCAAAGAGGGGCTGGATATAGAGAAACAGCCCCAGCAGGATAAAGACAATGGAGAGCTGAGAACCCAAGTTGCACACCGGGATGATGGCGTTGCGCAGCTTGATGGGACCGTATCCCACCGCATACTGTACCGCATGCCCCGCCTCGTGGGCCGCCACGCCGATGGCGGCCACGCTGTTGGAGCCATATACGCTGTCCGACAGGCGGATGACATTGCTCCGGGGATCAAAATGGTCCGTGAGCCGTCCGGACACCCGTTCGATGCGCACATCGTGCACCCCGTGGGCCCGCAATACCGCTTCGGCGGCCTGTGCCCCGGTATAGCCCCGGGAGGCGCGGACGCAGGAGAACCGGCGGAAGGTGGAACTCACGCGCCACTGGGCCCACGCCGCAATGAGCATGGCGGGGACCAGAATGCTCCAATAGGTAGGATCATAATAAAACATGGATGTTTCCTTTCTGACCGGATACGGCCTCCGTTCCCGCTCAGGGAATGGAAATGGGGTTGCCCCGCAGGTAGTCTGCGGCCTTCATGCGCTTCTTGCCCGCTGCCTGGAGCTCCACGATCCGCAGGATCTTCCCGTCCCCGCACGCCATGTCGATGCCCTGCTTTCCAGCGGCCACCACGGTTCCGGCAGGGGCGCCAGTCTGCTCCCCGGTCTGCTGTGTGACCAGGATCTTCATGGTGTCGCCCGTAATGGCATCCGTGGTGGCGGTGGGCCAGGGGATCAGCCCGCGTACCTGGTTGTGGATCTCCTGAGCGGAGCGCTTCCAGTCGATGGGCGAGAGCTCCCGTCCCAGCATGGGGGCCAGGGTCACGCCCGCCGCTTCCTGGGGCGTCCGGGTGGCCGTCCCGGCGGCAAGCTGCTCCACCGCGGAGATGAGGAGCGCGCCGCCCATGTCAGCCAGACGCTGATAGAGGGTCTCCGCGTCCTCATCCGGGTCGATGGCGGTCTCCGCCTGGGTAATGATGTCTCCCGCGTCCAGCTCGGTGGCCATGTGCATGATGGTCACGCCGGTTTTCTCATCCCCGTTGAGGATGGCCCAGTTGATAGGAGCCGCTCCACGGTAGCGGGGCAGCAGCGAGGAGTGGACATTGATGCACCCCAGATTCGGGTAATCCAGGATCTCATCGGGCAGAATGCGCCCGTAGGCGGCCACCACGATAAGCTCCGGGGCGAGGGCCTGGATCTGGGCCAGCGCCGTGCCGTCCCGCAGCTTGGTGGGCTGATAGACCGGGATCTCGTGCTCCTGCGCGCACACCTTCACCGGCGGCGGAAGGAGCTTCATGCCCCGGTTCTTAGGTTTGTCCGGCTGGGTAAAGATCCCAACGATCTCATGTCCGGCCTCGATTAGCTTTTCCAGAGAGGGCACCGCAAATGCAGGGGTACCCATAAAAACGATCCGCATACTCTTACTCACGCTCCATCATGGCGTCCAGCTCTTCCGTAGTATAGAGCTTGTCACTGCGCTCGGTGAAGAGGTGGCCCTCCAGATGCTCCAGCTCATGGCAGAAGCAGCGGGCCACAATCTCCTCGCCCTCGGCCTCGAACCAGTTGCCGTGGCGGTCCTGGGCGCGGACGCGCACCTTCATGGGGCGCTTGACCACGCCCCAGCGGCCCGGGACGCTCAGGCAGCCCTCAAAGCCCTCCTGCTCCCCGTCGGTCCAGATGATCTCCGGGTTGACCAGCTCCAGCATCTCGTCGTTGCCGTCCACCACGATGACCGCACGGCGCAGAATGCCGATCTGAGGTGCGGCCAGTCCCGCGCCGTTGGCGTGGGCCAGGGTCTCCTTCATGTCGTCCAGCAGGGACCACAGCCGCTCGTCAAAAACCGTATAGGGCCGGCAGACCTTGTGCAGGGCCGGATCTTCGTCTGTCAGAATCGTTCTCAGTGCCATGGTAATCTTCCTCCTAATCCAGGGGATTCACATCCGCATAGACGGATACGCCCCGGTTTTCTTTATCTTTCTGTGCGCAGCAGAGCAGATGGGCCACCAGCGCACGCATGCGCTTGTCATTTCGGGTACTCAGGGTCAGGCGGTAGCGGTAGCGGTTGTTCACCTTGGCGATGGCCGCCGGCGCCGGGCCCAGCAGCTGGGAGCGGTACCCCTCATAGGGCGGCTGGCGCAGCCACTCCTCCAGACTGCGCCGCAGGCGCATGCAGGTCTGTAAGACGGCGCTCTCCGTCGTCCCCGAGGCGGTGAGTACAAAGAGATCCCGGAAGGGCGGGCAACCCCGCAGCTCCCGCAGGCCGATCTCCTGTTCATAAAAGGCGTCGTAGTTCTGCGCCGCCGCAAAGATAATCACGTCATTTTCCGGCGTATAGGTCTGGATGAGCGCCCGGCCGGTCTTTTCGCCCCGGCCTGCCCGACCCACCACCTGGGTGATGAGGGAAAAGGTCCGCTCCGCCGCCCGGTAGTCGTCCACATAGAGGGACAGGTCGGCCGCCACCACGCCCACCAGGGTCACATTCTCAAAATCCAGCCCCTTGGCCACCATCTGGGTCCCCACCAGAATGGGGACCCGTTCCTGTTCAAACCGGGCGAGCAGCTTCTCATGGGAGTGGACCGCGGAGATGGTGTCGGTATCCATCCGCAGCACTTCTACCCCGGGAAACATCTCCTCCAGCTCCTCCTGGACCCGCTGGGTCCCGGTCCCGATAAAATGGAAGGTGCCGCCGCAATTGGGGCAGACGTCCGGGACCCGCTCCGAGTGGCCGCAGCAGTGACACATGAGCCGCCCGTTGGCGGAGTGATAGGTGAGATACACCGAACAGCGGGGGCAGGTGGGCGCCTCACCGCACTCCCCGCAGGAGAGCATACGGCTGGCCCCCCGCCGGTTCAGGAACAGAATGGACTGCTCCCCCCGCCGGAGATTTTCCTCCAAGGCAGACCGCAGGGCATGGCCAATGGAGCCGCCGTTTCCCGCCTTCAGCTCCTCCCGCAGATCGGCGATCTGCACCTGGGGAAGGGCCCGCTCATTGTAGCGCCGCCGCAGCGTGAAGAGGTGGTACACGCCCTGTTTCGCCTGATACATGCTCTCAATGGACGGCGTGGCCGATCCCAGGACCAGCAGCGCCCCGGTCTGGGCACAGCGGTATTTTGCCACATCCCGGGCATGGTATTTGGGGACCTGCTCCGATTTGTAGCTCCCCTCCTGCTCCTCGTCCAGGATGATGAGTCCCAGATTGCGCAGGGGGGCAAAGACCGCCGAGCGGGTGCCGATCACCACCTGTGCCTTCCCGGCTTTCGCCCGCTTCCACTCGTCGTAGCGCTCCCCCGCCCGCAGCGAGCTGTGGAGGACCGCCACCGCATCCCCGAAATGGGCGGAAAAGTGGTGCAGGAGCTGGGGAGTCAGCGCGATCTCGGGCACCAGCACCAGGGTGCTCTTCCCCCGCTTCAGGCTCTCCTGAATGAGCCGGATGTAGATCTGAGTTTTTCCGCTGCCCGTCACTCCGTAGAGGAGCGCCGCGGCCGCTGTCCCGGTCCGGGCCAGTGCGTCCAGTCCCTGAAAGGCGGTCTCCTGCTCCTCGTTGAGATAGACCGGCCCGGCTGGCTCGCAGGGCTCCACCGACACCCGACGGAAAGCCTCCCGCTCCTCCAGACGGATCAGGCCGCTCTTGCGCAGGGATTTCAGGGTCTCCATGGAGGCGCCCGTAAAATAGCACAGCTCCTTGGTGGAGGCCTCTCCAATGGCGCACAGCAGTTCCATCACCGCATAGCGCATGGGGGCCGACCGCCGGCGGGGTGTGACCTGTGCCATGGCGTCCTCCGGCGGGACGGCCAGGACGGCCACCCGCTCGGTCTTGTCCCCCACGCCCCGGGAGGCGCTGGTCTCCAACACCAGGATGCCCCGGTCCACCAGCTGTTTGAGCGTGGGTCCGGGGTTTCGGGTACCGAACACCGCGCGGATCTGTCCCAGCTCGGCGCTGCCGGAGGCACAGACCATCCCCACGATGGTGCGGGCATATTCCGAGTTCCCGGCCGCCTCATAGGCTGCCTCCCGGTCGATCCCCGGGGCCAGGCGGTAGCGGTCCTGTAAGGAGAAGTACAGTCCGGCCGGGAGCATGGCCCGGGCCGCGTCATAGACCGTACAGAAGTACCGCTCCCGCATCCAGATAGCCAGATGGAGCCCCTCTCCGTCCAGCACAGGCTCCTCGTCCAGCTGGGTCAAAATGGGCTTGCATTTCGGATCGGGCGCGGTGATCTCATCGATGGAGAGCACGATCCCCTCGGTCCGCCGGTTTCCCGCCCCGAAGGGCACGATCACCCGCATTCCGGGCGACAGGGTCTCCCGCAGCTCCGAGGGAACCAGGTACGTATAGGGCTTGTCAATGGCGTAGGTAGCCGCGGACAGGGCCACCCGGGCCGCCACAGACTGCTCCATATTCTCTCCTCCTTCTCCCCGCCCCAAATCCGGGAAAAGGCAAGCGCCAGGGCTCCCGCCCCAACGCTTGCCCTTCTGTGCGTGTTATTCTGCGGCCTGGGGCGTGACCTTGCCCTCCGCCACCTCACGGATGGCGAGCGTGACCGGCTTATCGTCCAGGGAGATTCCGTTCTCCTCCGCCTCACTGGCGATCTGGCGGGCCCGCTGGGCCACCACATTGACCAGCATGTACCGGCTGGGCACCTGCTCCAGCAGCTTATTCATGGGGGGATAGAGCATCATAACGCATCAAACTCCTTTTATTTTGGTATAGCAGTGGTCTCAGCGGTCCAGCGAGACATCGTCCACCAGGTGAAGCCGGTTCCGGGTACGGCAGCCCTCCGCCGTCAGGATGGCGATGATCTCGGCCGCAGCCTCGGACACCTTGTCGTTGACCACCATGTAGTCGTAGTTGGGAATCTGCCGGTATTCCTCCCGGGCCTTTTGGAGGCGGCCCTGAATGACCTCCTCCTGATCGGTAGCCCGGCGGTGGAGCCGGCGGGAGAGCTCTTCAAAGCTGGGCGGAATAATAAAGATCAGCACCGCCTCCGGGCACTTGGCCCGGACCTTGGCCGCGCCCTGCACCTCAATGTCCAGCAGCACGTCGATGCCCGCGTCCAGCTTCTCCTGGATGACCTTGAGGGAGGTGCCGTAATAGTTGCCCACATACTCGGCATGCTCGAGAAGCTCCTCCCGGGCGATCATCCCCTCAAAGGTTTCCCGGCTGACGAAATTGTAATTCACACCGTCGGCCTCGCCCACCCGGGGCTGCCGGGTGGTGAAGGAGACCGAGAAATGGATGTCGCTGCGCTCACTGAGCAGCTCGGAGATCACGGTGCTCTTTCCCACGCCAGAGGGGCCGGACAAAACGATCAGCTGTCCACGCTTCTTTTTCTTTCGTATCATTCCATATCCTCCTCCGGCTCAGGCCCGGTCTCCTTCCCTGCCAGCCGTCCCGCTACCGTCTCGGGCTGGAGGGCGGAGAGGACGATGTGGTCGCTGTCCATAATCAGCACCGCCCGGGTGCGCCGCCCATAGGTGGCGTCAATGAGACAGCCGCTGTCCCTGGCCTCCTGGATCATTCGCTTGATGGGGGCGGAATCGGGGCTGATGATGGCGATGAGACGTCCTGCGGAGACCATATTGCCAAAGCCGATGTTGATCAGTTTCATACCGCGTCCTCCGCGTTACTCAATATTCTGGATCTGCTCGCGGATCTTCTCGATCTCGCCCTTGATCTCCACCACATAGCGGGCCGTCTCGATATCGCTGCACTTGGAGCCGATGGTATTGGCCTCCCGGTTGAACTCCTGGATCAGGAAGTCCAGCTTCCGTCCCACCGGGCCGTCTCCGGAGAGCATATGCTCCAGCTGGGAGAGGTGGCTGCGCAGACGGACGGTCTCCTCATCCACGGCGACCTTATCCGCAAAGATGGCCGCCTCGGTGAGGATGCGGCTCTCATCGATCTGGGTATTCTGGAGCACCTCGGCCATCTTGGACTCCAGCCGGGCGCGGTAATCGGCCACGATCCCGGGGGAGCGCTCCTCCACCTTCCCGGTGAGGGCGGCGATGGTGGCGGCCCGGGAGCGGACATCCTGCACCAGCTTCTCGCCCTCCCGCTCGCGCATGGCGTCAAAGTCCTTCAGGGCCAGGCCCAGCACCTCGCACAGGTCGGCGGACACCGCCTCCAGGTCCTCCTGGTTCTTCTCCACCAGGAACACGTCGGGCAGGCGGGAGAGCAGAGAGACCGAGATGTCATCCTTCAGGCCATAGCTGTCCCGCAGGTCGCACAGGGCCTTATAGTAGCCGTCGGCCACCGGCCGGTTGACCGAGATGTTGACGTCTCCCCCCTCGGAGGGCCCGATGGTGACGAACACGTCCACCTTGCCCCGGGAAATACTCTCCTGTACCTTTGCCTTGATGGCGTCCTCCGCAAAGACATAGATACGGGGCAGCTTGATATTGCAATCCAGATAGCGGTTATTGACGGAACGCAGCTCTACCGTGATGGGACGGCCGTGGAGGACCGCCTCTCCCCTTCCGTAACCGGTCATACTTTTAATCAAAGGGCTTCCCCTCGCTTCTCTTCAGAATGGGGCTCTGCATCACACAGAGTCATCGGAATATTATAGCAGAATTTCTCCCGATTGAAAAGTCTCATTTCCCCAGCCGGCGGCCAAGGCGCGCCACATAGAGGCTGATGACCTTGGAGCATCCAAAATCATAGACCAGAAAGACCGGGTTGCCCACCAGGTAGACCAGCGCGGTCATGCGCAAAGCCTCCGGCAGGAACGGGAGAAACAGGCCCCGAAAGCCAAACCACAGAATGGTCAGCGCCAGGTTGAAGCACAGCAGCTTCAGCCCATACTCGGCCAGCCGTGTCCGCAGCCGCTCGGCCCGGGACTTGATCACCGGATATAGGCCGAAAAAGAGCAGATAGAGCAGTGCACTCCCCTTGTCGGGCACCAGGAGCAAACCCAGGATCCCAGCCGCGCCATAGCACAGCAGTCCGGCGTGCAGTCCGCCCGAGACCACCGCCGCGGCCGGCACCAGACCGGAGAGCGCTACCAGGCCCATCCGCCCGCTGGGCGCAATGGAGGCCCCATAGAGCAGCAGCAGCGAAAGAGCGGCCAGTACCGCCGGCAGCGCCACTTCCCTGGCGCCTCCGGAACGTGCGCGGGGCACCTTAGTACCCTCCGCATCCGCCGCACAGGCAGTTGAGACACATCAGGCTGGTACAGCAGTCGCAGGCGTCCATGCCGCCCCCGTATCCGTAGGGACGGTATGCCTGCCCGCCGTTCTGCATCATGGCCAGCGCCTGGCGGTACTCCCCGTTTGTGGGGTCCATGCGGCAGGCCATCTGATAGTGCTGCATGGCCTCGTCCAGCCACCCCTTCCGGTAGGCGATGCTGCCCATCAGGAAGTGCCACTCCCCGTTCTGGGCGGGCGCGGTGCGCAGCAGCTGCTCCGCCCGGCCCAGGTCGCCTAGGTTGATGGCCTGCCGGGCCTGCTGGTACACGCTCCCGCCGGAATAGGACTGCTGCTGATAGCTGCTCTGCTGTCGCTGGTAGCCGGCATTGGAGGCATTGTACCCGCCCCCTCCGGCGCGCTGCTTCGTGATCTGGTCGTAGGCCTCGTTGATCTCTTTCATCTTCTCCTCCGCCAGATCGGCCAGAGGATTGTTCTGATAGTTGTCCGGATGGTACTTCCGGGCCAGCTCCCGGTATGCGCGCTTGATCTCGTCGTCACTGGCAGTGGGCTCCACGCCCAAAACACGGTAGGGATCCGTCATCTGTCCATTCTCCTATGCATGCAAGAATTCCGTCGGCCCGCTCCGTCGGATGGGGCAAAGACGCTCCGCTCCATGGCGGGAAGGCCAAAGTAAAGGATATTTTCTAAAATTCCGCTCCAGTCGCCCGCCTCCAGCAGCGCATATGCGGATACTGCCAGGTTTCTGGAGTGAAGCAAGGTCCGCGCGATCTCCTCCCGGTGGTCCTGTGCCCCGTCCGGGAAGCGCTTCAAGATGGGGTTATACTGTCCGGACTGCCGGTCCTCCTCCAGGTCGTCCCAGGCGTCCAGCAGATAGATCCACCGCCCCACATGGTAGAGCAGCTGCTCCATCGCCCGGTCCCGCGCCGGACGCCCCGTTTTCGGCCCGGCGGCCGACAGGATGCGGGCGAAGGTATCGGCCGTCCGGTCCAGCGAGGGGGACTGCTCCCGCTCCAGTACATGGAGCTCTTCCAGGCAGTTCTCCACGGTCTCCGCAAAGCCCGGGCAGGCGCGCTGTGCTCTCCGGTAGGCCGGACGCAGCAGGCGGGATAAGATCCGGCTTCCCTGCCGCTGCCAGAAGGAGCCGTCCAGTACACCGTCCCGCAGCTTCCAGTAGGTGAGAATCACGCTCTCATCGGCGGCCAGATCCATCATCTCATGCCGGGGCGTACAGGATTTCCGGCATACCCACAGCCGTGCGGGACAGCGGCACCGGCTCCGCTCTCTCCGGCCCAGATCGGGCAGGAGCAGCATAGCCAAAAAGGTAAAGTCATAGTTGAGGAACATCCGGGCCAGAAAGCCATGGCGGCGGCCCATGGTGTCACACAGACCGCAGTAGGCCTCCCGGTACCGCTCCCACTCCCATACCCGCAGCTCCGTCCGCACCGGCCTGACATATCCAAACATCGCTTCTGTCTCAGTCCAGGATAGCGGTGATCCGGAAGGAGGTAAGCCGGCGGCGCTTGACCACGCTGTTGGCATAGACCGCAACCGCGATCCCCACAAAGAAGCCCAGCCCGCCCAGCGCAATGGAGACAGATTCCACATGTGCAATCATACGCCCCACGGCATAGAGCAGGAAAAAGAGGATCAGCGGCACCAGATAGACGATGGCCGCGATGCTGAGCACCTGTTTTGTCTCACTCTCTACCTGTACCGTGTCCCCCGCCCTGGCGTGGAGCGGATTAAAGGCCATGGCGGTCACTTCGCTCTGTACCAGCATCTCGCTGCATCCGCCTCCGCACTGGGAGCAGTCATGCCCGCAGGCCGATTTCCGCTTCACAGCGATCTCTGCCACGGTGTCGCTGACCACCCGATTTACTCTTGCGATCTGTTCCATATCTAACCTCTTATTACCTAGTTGCTGTGTGGGACGGACGCATTGCGCCCGTCCCACCGTGTTTCTCGTATGCTTCTTTAATTACGCCGCAGATTGACGACCACTTTGTAGTCTCCGCCGACGACGCCCACGCTGCTGCTGCCGTCCAGATAGACCGTGGCGTTCACCGTCTGGCTGCCCGGTCCGGCATCCTTCAGATCGGCCACCACCCGCAGCTGGGACGGGATCACCGCATTCACGGCCTCTTCCTCCCCGCGGATCTGCACCAGGCAGGAGAGAGTCACCTTCTCCGGCGTATATCCCTCCGGCACATTGATGAAGTTGATATTGTCCACTTCCAATGTGCGGGTGGTCAGTCCGGTGATCTTGACCGTCACGGTGGCCTCCGTCACGCCGCTGACATTTTCCAGATGGGTGCCCACGTCGATGGGGAAGGTGATCGTGTTCTGATCAAAAATCGTCTGAAGGTCGATCTGGCCCAACACGATCTTGGTCACGGAGTCCAGCGCTTCCTCATCTCCGGAAACGGTAATGGTCTCCGGCTCAATGTGGACCTCTGCGTTGTCCGCAGTGGCGCCGCCTCCGGGCAGGATATCCACAGTCAGCGGGATCTCCTTGAGCTTCACCACCGGGAGGGTCACGTCCACCATGTCCACATTGGTGGTCAGTCTCAGCGCCTTGGCATCCAGCACCTGTCCGTCAAAGCCGATCAGCTGGAAGGGCATGGTTCCGGTAAAGGTGGCGGAGAGCGGCTCGTCCTCCCGGGTGACCGTCACGAGGGCATAGTCGACCTGGTTGACATTTTCCTCCTCGCCGCTGACCGTGATGCTGCCCGGCGTGATGGAGAATTCGCCCCGCTGGAAGCCGTCGGCCACCTCGCCGTTGAAGACGCCGCGCACCTCAACCTGCCGGTCCGAGCGGCGGGCCACGGTGTAGGAGATATTCTGTACATTACCCACCACGCTGTAGCTGATCTGGCTGACGCTGCTGGGCGTGTTGAGCTGATAGCCCGTGGTATAGGAGCCCGGAGCGGTGATCTTGGAGACATCCACCACTGCGGTGACTGCCCCCTTCTCAGACAGCTTCATGGCCACGCTCCGGGTAGATTTGATCTCCAGAGTGATGGTCTGCTCCGCGCCCTCCGAGATCATCAGGCCGCGCTCCTCCAGGGTCTCCACATTGGTGAAGGTCACGGGAATGTTGCGGATCGTGTTGATCTCCTCCCGGCCCTCTCCGCTGCCTACATAGAGCCAGAGAAAGATGGCCAGCAGCAGAGACAGTACGATATAGAGCCACTTACTCTCCCTTATGTTCTCCATCACGCTGACCTCCTTTCATGGCTTTCAACAGGTTGAAGAGCTTGAAGCGCTGGCTCTCATCCTCCTCATTCTTGGGAAGGAGCTCATTGCGCAGCAGCCGCTCCAGCGTCTCCGGGGCCAGATGGCGCTTGAGCATTCCGCCCACCGCCACCGAGATGGAGCCGGTCTCCTCCGAGACGATGGCCACCACCGCGTCCGAATGTTCGCTGGCGCCGATCCCGGCCCGGTGGCGCATGCCCAGATCCCGGGACAGGTTCACATTTCCAGAGAGGGGCAGCACGCATCCGGCGCCCACGATCCGCCCGTTGCGGACGATGACCGCGCCATCATGGAGGGGCGCCTTGTTCCAGAAGAGGTTCTTCAGCAGCTCACTGCTCACCGAACAGTCCAGCGAAGTGCCGGTCTTGATGGAGTCGTCAAAGAGATTTTTCCGCTCAAAGACCATGAGCGCGCCCGTCTTGCTCTTGGAGAGAGAGGCATAGGCCTCCACCGTCTGCTGGATGGCATGCTCGATCTCATCCGGCGCCTCTGCTTTCCCAAAGACATTTCCCAGGCGGCTGTTGCCCACCTGCTCCAGCATCTTCCGGATCTCCGGCTGAAAGAGCACCACCAGAGCCAGAACGCCCCACTCTACCGTCTTCCCCAGGAAGTAGTTCACCGTATTCAGTTTCAGCAGCTGTGAAAGCCACAGGGCCGCCAGAATCAGAACGACTCCCTTGGCCACCTGGCCGGAGCTGCTCCGCCGGATCAAAATGATCACCCGGTAGATGATAAAGGCCATGATGCCGATATCAATAAAATCGGTGACGTGGATCAAACGGAGATAATTGAGGACAACCTGCATAAACTGGTATAGATGTTCCATTTCCCACTACTCCCCATGTCGAACGCATGGTGTGCGCCCTGTGCTCACCCGATCGTTCACACAAACATACCGGGCCCTTTAACTTCATTATTATACTGTCTTTCCGCAATATTGGCAAGAAGTAAGGCCGGGAATCTTTTAGTTCTTTCGGTCTGTTTACAAATAATTTTCAATTTATTCACAGCATTTCCGACCCATCCCGCCTATTTTCGCAGGATGGGGCCAATTCTCCCCATCACGCCTCTCTTTAGCGTGATATCAATCCGATCATGACAGGAAAGGAGCTCCAAGCCGCACCGGGCCTGGAGCTCCCCTTTTAAACCGCCTGTGCCCCATTTCGCCGGATCTCCCGCAGCATGTGGGCGAATCGCCGGATCTCCGATTCCATGGTGAAGGCGGAAACACTCATCCGTATGGTCCCGGTCTCAAAGGTACCGGCGGTGCGGTGGGCCAGCGGCGCACAGTGGAGTCCGGCGCGCACAGCCACGCCCCGCTTCCCCAGCACTTCTCCCACCTGTTCGCACTCCATCCCTTCCATACACAGGGAGAGCACGCCGGTTTGCAGTCCCGGGTCGGGAGAGGCATAGAGGGTCACCCCGTCCATCCCCCGCAGCAGCTGGACCGCGGTGCGGATCATGCGCTCCTCGTGGGCGCGGATCCGGCCGATCCCGGTCCGCTTCACGAAGCGCAGTCCCTCCAGCAGTCCGGCAATGCCGGGCATGTTGTGGGTCCCCGCCTCCAGGCGGTCTGGCAGGACCTCGGGCATACCCGGCAGCGCCGAGGCGCTGCCCGTTCCGCCCTCCAGAAGGGTGTTCACATCCTCCCGGGCGCAGAGCAGCAGTCCGGTCCCCTGGGGGCCATAGAGGCCCTTGTGTCCCGGTATGGCGACAAAGTCCGCCCCCAGCTCCTTGCAGGAGATGGGGATCACTCCGGCCGACTGGGAGGCATCCAGTACAAACGGGACTCCCCTCTCCCGGCAGATGGCCGCGATCTCGTGCACCGGCAGCACATAGCCAAACACATTGGACACGTGGGTGCAGACGACTGCCGCAGTCCGGTCGGTGATCGCCTCTTCCATCTGCCGCAGCAGGACCTCGGGCCGGAAGAGCGGGGCCTGCGCCACCAGTGTCTCCGCGCCGAGGGCCACCAGCGGCCGGGTCACGGCATTGTGCTCATAGCCGGAAATGACCACCCGGTCTCCGGGATGCACCAGGGTTTTGATGGCCAGATTGAGGGCATGTGTGGCATTGCTGGTGAAAATCACCCGTTCCGGGTGCTCCGGCATGTCAAAGAGCTCCGCCGCAGCCATCCGGCAGGCAAAGGCCGTGTCCGCCGCCCGTTGGGCCGGGCGGTAGCCGCCCCGCCCGGGGGTGGTCATGGTATGGACCGCCTGTGCGACGGCCCTTGCGACGGTGTCCGGCTTTTGGAGCGTGGTGGCAGCACTGTCCAGGTAAATCATAGCAGCACCTCTTTATAGCTGCCGTCGCTCTCCATAATAAAGACCCGCTTCGGCCCCAATCCCGCTTGGACCAGGATGCGCAGGGCGTCGGACAGGTTTCGTTGTGCCACCTTGACCGAGTATCCGCATCCCTCTCCGGCAATCACTTTCGGCGAACGCAGGATATGCGCCGTAATGCCTACCCGCTCCAACACAGCGGCTGTCCGCTGCGCATAGGTCAGGGAACGGCAGACGATAAGATAATAGACCATGGTTCAAACGCTCCTCTCGCCCCATCGTATGCCGAGGCGGGAGGTGCGGTTCCATGGTTACTCCTCCAGCAGCGCCACCGCGTGAGCGGCCATACCCTCGCCGGCGCCGGTAAAGCCCAGCCCCTCTTCCGTGGTGGCCTTGACGTTGACCCGATCCTCCCCGATTCCCATACGCTTGGCCAGATTGGCGCGCATCTGGGGAATGTGGGGGGCCAGCTTGGGCCGCTGGGCCAGGATCGTGGCGTCCACGTTGCCCACCCGGTATCCTTTCCCGCGCAGCATCTCCATGACCCGGTCCAGCAGCACTAGGCTGTCCGCGCCCTCATAGGCCGGATCGCTGTCCGGAAAGGCATGGCCGATGTCCCAGAGCCCCGCGGCCCCCAGGAGCGCGTCCATCACCGCATGGGTCAGGACATCCGCGTCCGAGTGGCCCAACAGCCCCCGCTCATAGGGGATCTCCACCCCGCCCAGGATGAGGCGGCGTCCCTCCACCAGTTTATGTACATCATAACCATGTCCGATTCTCACAGCTTCTCCCTCCACTCCAACAGCGCCTCCGCCAGGACCAGGTCCTCCGGCGTGGTGATCTTCAAATTCGTATAGTCCCCTCCGGTCAGAGAGACTTTCATCCCGATCCGCTCCACCGCGGAGCAGTCGTCCGTGAGGGCGGCCCCCTCCTCCAGCGCCTTGGCCAGCGCGCCCCGGATCAGCGCGCCATCAAAGACCTGGGGCGTCTGCACTGCAAAGAGCTCTGAGCGGTCGGGCGTCCGTTCCACGATCCCTCCGACTGCCTGCTTGATGGTGTCCTTGACCGGCACCGCGGGGGCCGCCGCGCCGCACTCCTCCGCCTTGCGGATGACCTCATCCAGCACCGCCTGGCTGACCAGGGGACGGGCCCCGTCGTGAATGGCGATGAGCTCGGCCTCCTCGCTGGCCTCCCGGATGCCCCGCAGCACGGATTCCGCCCGGCTGGCACCGCCCACGACCACCGATTTGATCTTGGTAAATCCACCCTCCCGGCAGAGCTGGCTGATGGGCACGATCAGATCCTCCCGGGTGACCACCACGATCTCCTGGATACGGGGGCAGCTGTCCAGTGCGCGCAGCGTGTGCATCAGGACCGGCACATCCCCCAGCGTAAGCAATATCTTATCCTGTCCCCCCATGCGGGTGGAGGATCCGGCAGCCGGGACTACCGCGGTACAAAAGGCCTGCTGTTCCCGGTTTCGCTTCAGCAACCGTTTGAGCCATTCTGCCATGTTCGTTTCCTTCCTTTCCTCTGCCGGCCACAAGAAAAGGAGCCCGAAGGCTCCCTCTTGCTCGATGGGTCCACGCTGTCGCCGTCTCTCCCATCTTATTATGCCAGGGCAGAATCAATGCGGGCCTCTACCGCTTCATAACTGGAATTCTGGGAGAGGACGATCTCCGAGATCAGGATCTGTTTGGCCGAGTGGAGCATCTTCCGCTCCCCGGTGGAGAGGCCGCGCTCTCCGTCCCGGCGCACCAGTCCCTTTACCACCCTGGCAACCTCCAGGAGGTCGCCGCTTTTCAGCCGCAGCATATTCTCCCGATAGCGCCGGTTCCAGTTGGAATCCATCTCCACGTCCATGCTGGGAATGGCCGCGATCACACGGTCTGCCTCTTCCCCCTCCACAATGGGACGTACACCGATCTCCTCACTGTTGTGCGTCGGGATCATAACAAGCATCCCATTCAGAGGAAGCTTTAAGATGTAGTATTCCCGCAGCACTCCGTTGACCTTCTTCTGCACGATACTGTCAATGACACCAGCACCATGCATTGGATGGACGATTTTATCGCCTACCTGAAACATGATCCCACCTCCCAAACCGTTTGAGCCTGTGAATGATTCTCACGTTGTTTGCCAATTTCGGTATGGGGCTTGTTCCCTGCGTCGGAGACAGCCCATAATACTAATTGTATTATAGACCATTTCCCCGCCTTTTGCAAGGAAAATGAGCAGTTTTCAAAAAAAAGCAGCCCACTTTTGTTCAAAGTGAGCTGCTTTTATCAGATAGAGAAATTACTCAGCGGAGCCGTCCTCATCCTCAGCGGCATCGGCCTGCTCGTCCAGCAGAGCACGGATGGACAGAGACACCTTCTTGTTCTCGAAGTCGATGTCGGTGACCTTCACGTCCACCATCTGGCCCTCGCTCAGCACGTCGCCGGGCTTCTCGATGCGGTGATCGGCGATCTGAGAAATGTGGATCAGGCCGTCCACGCCGGGGACGATCTCGGCAAAGGCGCCGAAGGTCATCAGCTTGACCACCTTGACGTTGGCCACGGAGCCCACATCATAGGTAGCGGTGAACTTGGCCCAGGGATCCTCGGTGCGGTCCTTCATGCCCAGGGAGATCTTCTTCTTCTCCTTGTCAGCGGCGATGACATAGACCTCGACGGTGTCGCCCACCTTCACCACCTCGGAGGGGTGCTTGATGCGGCTCCAGGAGAGCTCGGAGATGTGGACCATGCCGTCCACGCCGCCGATGTCCACAAAGGCGCCGTAAGAAGTCAGGGACTTCACAACGCCGGTGTAGCGCTTGCCTTCCTCGATCTCCTCCCACACCTTAGCGGCCTTCTCGGCGCGCTCGGCAGCGGCCACGGCGCGGATGGAACCCACCACGCGGCGGCGGGCACGGTTGACCTCGGTGATGCGGAGACGGACATGCTGCTTGACCAGCTCGGTCATGGCCACATCGCGGGCCAGGCCGGTCTGGGAAGCGGGCACGAACACGCGAACGCCCTTGACGCTCACGACCACGCCGCCCTTGTTCTCCTCGGTGACGACGCCCTCGACCACAGTCTGGTCGTCCTTGGCCTGCTCGATATCGTCCCAGCTCTTGACGGTATCCAGGCGCTTCTTGGACAGGGTGACAACACCCTCCTGATCGTTGACACGCATGACGTAGGTCTCGATCTCGTCGCCCACCTTCACAATGTCCTCGACCTTTACAGTGGGATCGTCGGTCAGCTCAGACACCGGTATGTAACCGGCATGCTTGGTACCCAGATCGACGTAGATCTCGGTGGGCGTAATGCCAGTGACGACGCCGGTAACCTTCTCCCCTGTATTTAAAGTTTTGATCGACTTCTCCAGCATTTCAGCAAAGGATTCTTCGATCTCCATGTTTTCTGCGCTCATTTTGTCATAGACCTCCTTTATAATCCACCCGGGTGTCGACGCGCCCGCGGTGATTCCTATAGAAGCCTTCCCGTACAGGTTGGAAGGTTCCAGTTCCTCCGCCCGCTCGATCCAGCAGACCGTCGGGCAGAGTGCCGCGCAAAGCTCCGTGAGGCGCCTGGTGTTGGAGCTATCGCGGCCGCCGATGACGATCATCGCGTCATTTTGGGCCGCCAACTCCTGGGCCTCACTCTGCCGTTTGCACGTAGCATTACATATTGTATCAAAAATTTTTAAATTTGTACACTCTTTTTTTGCTTTTTCTACGCACAAATTCCACTTCTTTTGGGTCGAGGTGGTCTGGGAAACCATGGTGATGGGCTGCGTACGCAGCTCCGGATGCTCCCTCAGCCAGTTTTCCAGCGCGTCCGGACCGGAGAGCACCACCGGATTGCGGCACCAGCCGGCGATGGCCTCCACCTCCGGATGGGTGGGCGTGCCGATGATGACCGGGATGCGCCCCTCCTCCTCTGCCTGGGAGACCAGGCGGTGGATGTGGGAGACGTTGGGGCAGGTGGTATCAATGATCTCTGCCCCCCGCTCCTGCAAGCGTTCATAGACCGCCCGGCCCTCCCCGTGGGAGCGGATGATAACGGCCGCGCCCGTGGGCACCTCCTCCACGCTGTGGACGACCTGCACGCCGGCCTTCTCCAGCTGCTCGATCACGCTTCCGTTGTGGATGATATGGCCCAGCATCACGCAGGGGCGGCCCGACTGGGCAGCCTCCTCCGCCATGGTCACCGCCCGGCGCACGCCATAGCAGAAGCCCGCGGAGCGGGCCAGTGTCAGCCGGCTCATCTGGCCTGCGCCTCCAGCGCACGGATCCGCGCCATCAGATCGGCGGTGATGGCCTCATACTCCTCCTGGGTCCCCTTGCGGGTGGCGACGGTGGGCGTGAAGGCCTCCCCGATCACCACCGGCGTGCGGCGGAACCAGCGCTTGTGCTCCGGCACGTAGACCGGCAGGATAGGAACGCCGCACCGCACCGCCAGCATGGCGGCGCCCGCCTTGGGCTGGCTCACGTCGCCCCGGCTGGAGCGGACCCGGGTCCCCTCGGGGAAAATCAGCACCTTCTCGCCCTCCCGCAGGTACTTCATGGCCTGCTTGATGGCGCCGATGTCGCTCTTTCCCCGGTCCACGCCGAAGATGCCTGCCTTGCTCAGCAGCCATCCGATCACGGGGATGCGGATCAGCTCGATCTTTGCCATGGCCCGGATCTGGTGCTTGAGACGGAAGGCATAGCAGAGGAAGAGCGGATCACTGTCACTGGTGTGATTGCAGCAGATCATAACCGCGCCGTCGGGGATGTTCTCCCGTCCGATCACCTTTCCGGGGTGGACCAGATTGAATACGGGATAGACGAGACAATAGAGAAAGGTATACCAGCCTCTCACAGACCCACCCCCGCTCTCACCACGCCCAGGAGCTGCCGGAAGCTCTCCTCCAGGGTGTTGCCGGTGGTATCCACCGCAATGGCGTCCTCCGCCTGGCGCAGAGGAGCCGCCGCACGCTGGGTGTCTTTTTCGTCCCGGGCGATGATGTCCCGCAGCACGGTGTCAAAGTCGGTGTCGGTCCCCCGCTCGGTCAGCTCGGCATACCGCCGCCGGGCGCGGTCCTCCGCCGTGGCGGTGAGGAAGATCTTCACGTCCGCGTCGGGCAGCACCACGGTGCCGATGTCCCGTCCGTCCATGATCACATTCTGACGGCGGGCCAGATCCCGCTGCATGTCCATCAGGAAGGCCCGCACCTCCGGGATGGCGGACACGCCCGAGGCATACCGGGAGACTCTAGGCTCTCGGATGGCCGTGCTCACATCCTCCCCGTCCAGGTACATGTGCTGTAAGCCGTCCTCCCCGTGCCGCAGGTCGATGGCGACCTGCCCCAGCAGCGCGATCACGCCGCTGCTGTCCTCGGCATCCACGCCGTGGCGCAGGGCCGCCAGCCCCAGCGTACGGTAGATAGCCCCGGTATCCACATAGAGATAACCCATGGCCTCAGCCAACCGCCGGGCCAGGGTGCTCTTTCCCGCACCGGAGGGGCCGTCGATGGCAATGCTTTTGTATCCCATACTTATTCTGCTCCTTCTTCCAAAAACTGAGCCGCCCCTTCTCCCGCGGCTCGACCGGTAGACCAGGCGATCTGGAGGTTGAAGCCGCCCGTGTAGGCGTCCACATCCAGCAGCTCTCCCGCCAGGTAGAGGCCCGGCAGGCGCTTGGAGGCCATGGTGTGGGGGTCCACCTCCGACACCTTCACGCCGCCGGAGGTGATGATGGCCTCCGCCAGCGGCCGCGGCCCGGCAATGTCGATCCGGAAGCCCTTGAGCTCCTCCAGCAGCCGCCGGCGCTGGGCCTTGGTGATGGAGTGGGCCTTGGTGTCGCCGGGGATCCCGGACCGCTCCACCATCACCGGCACCATCAGGCGGGGCAGCAGCCCCTCCAAAACATTGTGAAAGTCCTGATTGGCCCGCTCGGCGAAATCCCGCAGCAGCCGCTGCTCCAGCTTTTCCTCGTCCAGGGCCGGCTTGAGGTCGATGATCACCTGGTAGTGGTCCTTTTCAAAGTCCCGCATATGGGCGCTTGCGCTGAGGATCAGCGGGCCGGAGAGCCCGAAGTGGGTGAACAGCAGCTCCCCCTGCTCGGCATAGATCACTTTTTTCTTCTGGTTTTTGACCTTGACCGCCACATTGCGCAGGGAGAGGCCCTGCATCCGGCGGCAGTCCTCCCCCTCCGCCACCAGCGGGACCAGCGAGGGCTTGGGCGGCACGATGGTGTGCCCCACCGCTGCGGCCATCTCATAGCCGTCCCCGCTGGAACCGGTGAGCGGATAGGAGGCTCCCCCGGTGGCCAGAATCACCGCCCGGGCGGAGTAGGATCCGTGCTCCCCCTTGACCCCGGAGATCCGTCCTTCCTCATCGGTCAGCAGGCGGACGGCCCGGTCCTCCACCAGGCTCACCCGCTTCCGCCGCAGCGCCTGAAAGAGCGCGTCGATGATGTCTGCGGCCCGGTCGCTCTGGGGAAAGATCCGGTTTCCCCGCTCGGTCTTGAGCGGGACACCCAATCCCTCAAAAAACGCCTTCACGGCCTCCGGCGGGAAGCGTGTGACGGCGCTCATGAGAAATTTGGGATTGCGGGGCACGTGCTGAAGAACCTCCGGGACCGAGCAGTCATTGGCTACGTTGCACCGCCCCTTCCCGGTGATGTACAGCTTGCGGCCGACTTTGGCGTTGCGCTCCAGCAGGAGCACGGAACACCCCCGGTCCGCGGCGGCCAGCGCGGCCATCATGCCTGCCGCGCCGCCGCCGATTACAATCATATCACTGGTCAAAAGGAATCCTCCACCTTTTCATATACCTCGTACTCGTCCCAGATCTTCTCCAGGACTCCAAAGGTCTCCGAGAGATCGCTGTTCTTTCTCCGGCCCAGCGCCACGATGAGGGCGTTGACCAGACTCAGGGGGGCCACCAGCGAGTCTACAAAGGAGGCCATATCGCTCTTGGCCATCAGGGTGTGGGTCGCAATGGCGGTGAGGGGCGAGGTCTCGCTGTCCGTGATGGCCACCACCTGGGCCCCCCGGTCCCGGGCAAATTCCATGGCCTTGACGGTGCGTCTGGAGTAGCGGGGGAAGCTGATCCCGATGATCACATCCCGGGGCCCGATGCGCAGTAGCTGCTCAAAGACCTCACTGACCGAGGTACTGTGGATATGGACCACGTCCTCGAAGATCAGGTTGAAGTAGAAGGCCAGGAAGCTGGCAATGGCCGACGCCGAGCGGACGCCGAGGATGTAGATGCGCCGTGCGGACACAATGGCGTCCACTGCCCGGTCAAAGCTGTCCCGGTCCACCTCCTCCAGCGTCATGCGGATCTTCTCCACATCGGACTGCATGACCATGGAGAGGATGTCCTGGTTTCCGATGCGGTCGTTGGACACCTCGATGCGCTGGATGGAGGTGAGTTTATTGCGGATCATCTCCTGAAGAGCCTTCTGCATGGCGGGATAACCGTCATAGCCCAGCTCGGCGGCAAAACGGACCACCGTGGACTCACTGACGTTGACCGTCTTTCCCAGCTTGCTGGCCGTCATGAAAGCCGCTTTGTCATAGGAGTCCAGAATAAAGCGCCCGATCAGCTTCTGGCCCTTGGAGAAGGTATTCATATTTGTCTGGATGATGGACAAGATATCTTTTGACATGAGAGCGTATCCTCCCGATCTGCCGCCCAGGCGGGGGCTGCGTTTCCTTTTATCCTATAATCATACCGGGAAGTCTCTGGAATTGCAAGACCCGTTCTGCAAGTTTTCACTTCATTCTTGCAAATCCGCTCCGCCGCGGCGCAGCGCATCCAGCTCGCCGGGGGTCAGCTTTCTCCACCGGCCCGGGAGCAGGTCGCCCAGGAGCACCTCTCCCTCCCGTACCCGGCAGAGGCGGCGCACTTCCAGCCCGGCCAGGGCGCACATCCGCCGCACCTGCCGGTTGCGCCCCTCGTGGATGGTCACGGAGAGCACACTCTCCTCCTTTTCCCGGCGGAGGAACCGCACCTGGGCCGGATGGAGGGGCACCCCGTCCAGCTCCAGCGGGCCCCGTAATACCGGGATCCCCCGCTCCACATCCCCCGTCACCCAGACGTGGTACTCTTTTTCCACCTCATGGCTGGGATGCAGGAGCTGATGGGTGAGCGCGCCGTCATCCGTCAGGAGCAGCAGCCCCTCCGAATCCAGGTCCAGCCGGCCCACCGGCCAGACCCGGGCCCCGCACCCCTTGACCAGATCGGCCACCGTCCTGCGCCCCTTCTCATCCGACAGGGTGGTCACAAATCCCCGGGGCTTGTACAGCATCAGATAGGTCCGCTCCTCCGGCGCGCGCAGGGGACGCCCGTCCACGCGGATGTCATCCCGCTCCGGGTCGGCCTTCTCCCCCAGCTGTGCCTTTCTGCCGTTCACGGTCACCCGTCCGGCCTGTATGTATGCCTCCGCCCCCCGCCGGGATACCACTCCGGAGGCGGACAGGATCTTTTGCAGGCGTTCTTCCAAACTCACTCATCCCCTGTTCTCTGTTGCATTTGTGCAAAGGACGGTCCCGCAGGCATCTGCCTGCGGGACCCACAGGAGGGGTACACCTTAAAAGAGTACCCGCTCCATCCAGATCTCCGGCTCGGGAATGGGCGCCGAGGCCGTCTCCCCCTTCCACAGATCCTGAAGGCGGGAGAAGAGACCGCCGCTTCCCGCCCGATCGTCCTCTACGCTCTGGCCATAGACCAGATAGGTGCTTCCAATGGGCTCCCCGTCCAGGGAGAAGCAGAGCTCTCCGGCAATGGCCCCCTGCTCTACCGGCGCCTCCACCGTGTCCGGGAGCACGATGCGGACCTTGACCCGCTCGGCCTGGGTCAGCGGGTAGGAGACCTCACCATAGGTCACCACCGGCACATACCGCTTCAGGCTCCCCTCCACCGGGATACGGGTAAACTCCTTGCCCGCGCGGGCCAGAAGTTGTCTCGGATAGGTCTCAAATCCATAGTCGAAGAGGGCCGCGTGGTCCTCCCAGTCATTGCGGTCAAAGAGGGTCACCGCGATGAGCGTCTGTCCGTCCCGCTCGGCCGCGGACACCAGCGTCCGCCCGGCCAGATCGGTATATCCCGTTTTCAGGCCGATGCAGCCCTCATAGCGCCAGAGGAGCTTGTTGTGGTTGACCAGGCTCCGCTCCCCCACCGTGATGGTCTTGGTGGAGACGATCTCCCGCAGCTTCTCATTGGCAAGGCACACCTGGGCCAGCCGCGCCATATCCCGAGCAGTGGAGTAGTTTCCCTCGTCCTCCAGCCCGTTTGGGTTGGAAAAATGAGTATGTTCCATGCCCAGATCCCGGGCCCTCCGGTTCATCCACTCCACAAAGGTCTCCACATCCCCAGCGCAGCCCCCCGCAACGGCCAGCGCGGCGTCGTTGCCCGAGGAGAGCATCAGGCCGTAGAGCAGTTCTCGCAGGGTGAGCTCCTCCCCGGCCCGGAGATACATGGAAGAACCTCCCGCAGTGGTCCACTCCGGCTGCACTTTGATCACGGTCTCCAGATCCGGCGTGGATTCCAGCGCCACCAGCGCGGTCATCAGCTTGGTGGTGCTGGCAATGGGCCGCTCCTCCTCCGCCTGGTAGGCATAGAGGACCCGCCCCGATTCCGCATCCATCAAAATAGCGGATTTTGCGGAGAGTGTGGGCGTCGCAGCACCCGCCGGGCAGACTCCGGCCAAAACCGCAAGCCACAATACCAGCGCCCAGACCCGTTTCATATCTGCCATCACCTCGCATCTGAATCGATGATGGCAGTATGCCCTCCGCGTCCGGGCATTATACGTGCCCGCTTGGCTCTTAGAAGGTCTCCTGGTCGGCCGCCTTCTTCTCCTTCTGCTGGTCAATAAAGGTGGTGACACGGTCCACCAGCTCAGGCACCAGCTCTACCACACGGTCGGCGGTGTTGGAGGCCGGCGGATCCACCGGCAGGAGCTTGACCATGTCCCCCTTCAGGATCAGGAAGGAGACCGGCGTCACCTTGACGCTGGCACCGCCGCCGCCCCCGAAGGCATTCTCCCCCTCCGGCTTTTGATGCTTGGTGGCAAATTCACTGCCGCCCGAGGCAAAGCCCACGCTGATACGGGAAACAGGGATGATGGTCACGCCATCCGCCTGAATGGGGGTGCCGATCACGGTGTTGGCATCCACCATCTCCTTGATCTTCTGCATGGTCTGCCCCATGAAATCGCTGATCTTAGTTTCCATACTTTACCGCCTCTTTCTGTTGAGGGCCCTTGTTTGACATCAAACCGCCCGTTGTTTCCTTCCAGACTTTCCAAGCCGCATACCCACACCAGAGGCCAAACCCGATCAGCTGGCCCAGGGTCATGGACAGGGCCAGCGTCAGCCGCACCTCTGTGTTCTCCCGCGCAAAGTCCACCGCTGTGCGGACTCGATTGTCCTTACACCGGAAATTTTGCTCCAAAACCGGCAGGATTATCCCACAGCTTGCGTTCACTCGTCCAAATGCCATGGCCGTATCGCCCGGATCCTCGCCGCCCAGAAGCACATCCAGATGAAATACATCGATGCGGATCCGCCGGCGCAGCTTTCCGGCCGCCTCCCCGATGAGGGGCAGCACCCGCTTTACCAGATCCAACACCCGATCCGCAGTCCAGGGCGGCCCGGGCTCCTTCGGTTTTTTCGGTTTCTTCGGCCGGGCCTTCCGTTCTTTTTTCGAAACCCGGTCGGGCTCGTTCTTCTTTTTCCGGGGATAGAGACGAATGGGCACGCCGCCCACACGCAGCCATATCCCCACCTCTCCGGGATGATAGCGGACCTCCCCGCCCAGGCGCAGCTGTCCCAGGAGGAAAAGGGCCAACACGACCGCCCCGGTGATCCAAAGACCATTCAATCCTCCATCGCCCCGCTCTCCGCCTGCGTGCGCAGAAGCGCAAGCCGTTCCTGCAGGGCACGGGCCGCCTGGCCCTCTTCCGTGGAGACCTGGGGCAGCTCGGGCAGATCCTCCAGCGTAGAAAGCCCAAAGGAGCGCAGGAAGGTCTGGGTCGTCCGGTACTGAATGGGACGTCCGGGAACGGCCAGCCGTCCGCAGGGCTCGATCAGGTCCCGGTCGGCCAGCTGGCTGACCGTATAGGCGCTGTCCACCCCCCGGATCTGGTCGATATAGGCCCGGGTGATGGGCTGAAAATAGGCCACGATGGAGAGCACCTCCAGGGCCGTCTGGGACAGCTTGGGCGGCCGCCGTCCCTCCAGCGCTTTTCGGATGACCGGCGCATGCTCGGGCGCCGAGCAGAGCTGATAGCTCTCCCCCAGCTGCACCAGGCGCAGGCCGCAGCGGTCATACCGGTAGCGGTCGGCCAGGGCTCCGCACAGGGCGTCGATCTGTTCCCGGCTCATCTCCAGAGCCAGACAGAGCCGCTCCGCCGGCACCGGCTCTCCGGCGGCAAAGAGGATGGCCTCCACCGCCGCTTCCAGTTCCTTTCGTTCCATGGCCACCTCCTTGGTTTACGGCTCCTGCTGCGCCTTTGTTTCTTCTTCCCCGGGTGCGGACAGGACGGGGGCGACGGTACAGCGCCGGTCCGTCCCGGTGAGCAGCAGGCGGCGGGCCTTGCACAGCTCCAGCACGGCCAGGAAGGTGGCCACCACCTCCGAACGGCTCCGGCTTCCCCGGAACAGGGCGAGAAAATGGGTCACCCCGCTGTGCAGAAGACGGCGCAGCAATTCTCCGGCCTTGTCGGCCACCGGGTAGGGCTCCCGCCCCACAATGCCCTCAAAGGCCGCCATGGGCGGCGTCCGCTTCTGTTCGCTCCGGCTCAGGACCGGGAGAAGGGCACGGTATAATTCTTCCTTCTTATGGGAGTAATGATACATCCGATCCTCCGGAAGACGCTCCGGAGGCTTGGTCATGTAATCCTGCCCCACCTTCCACCCCTGCTCCAGCTGGGGCAGGACCGCTTTGATGCGGGCATAGTTCTCATGGCTCTGGTGCTCCTCCAGGGAGGCCATCAGCGCTTCCATCTCGGACAGGGCCTCCTCGTCCTGGATGGAAAGGAGCATTCTGGTCTTGATGAAAATGAGCTGGGCCGCCATCTGGACAAACTCACTGGCGATCTCCAGATCCAGCTCTTTCCGGCGCTCCATCCACTCCAGATATTGCTCCAGAATGAGGGAAATCTGAATATCCCGGATCTCCATGCGGTTCTTGCTCAACAGATGGAGGATCAGGTCCAGGGGTCCGGTAAAGTCCTCCCGCTCCTCCGAGCGGGACTTCACCACCCCCTCCAGATGGTAAATGGGGCTGTCCACGCCGTCCGCCCCCTAACCCAGCAGCATCCGGAAGGGCGCGCTGGCCGCCCGGGCCAGCCAGTCCAGCACCCCGTCGCGGGCCCACACCAGGCCCCCGTCCAGCGCCCCGCTCCACAGGACCACCACCAGGAGCAGCATTCCGATCCGCTCATAGCGGAGAATGGTATAGTAGATCCGATCCGGCAGCAGCGCTCCCAGCACCTTGGAGCCGTCCAGCGGCGGAACAGGAATCAGATTGAAGAGGCCCAGGCCGACGCTCAGGATGGCGACAGTAGCCAGAAAATCAATGACCCAGATCAAGAGCACACTCTCCGCCTCGACCTGGTATCCCACCGTGATCAGAAGCGCCCGCAGGCACAGGGCCAGATAGGCCAATACAAAGTTGGAGACCGGCCCCGCCAGGGCGGTCAGGGCCATGCCGCTCTTGGGGTGCTTGAAATAGCGCATGTCCACCGGGACCGGCTTGGCCCAGCCGAATCCGGCCACCAGCATCATCAGCGCGCCGAAGGGGTCGATGTGGCGCAGCGGATTGAAGGACAGCCGGTGCATCCGCTTGGCGGTGGGGTCCCCCAGCAGATAGGCGGCCAGTCCGTGGCAGGTCTCATGGACGGTGAGACACAGGAGCACGGCCAGGATCTGCACCAGCATCCACAGCATTCCCTGCCAGTCCAGATGATGAAAGAAATCCGAAAAACTTACCACTAATCCGCCCTCCTGCAGCTATCCGGTCCTGTCTTCCCCCCGGTGGGGAGAACGGACCGTCCCGTAGACCTCATTATACCAAATCCCCCTGCAAAACACAAGGCGGCCCCTCTGCTCCGCCAAAAGGGGGAGCCCACCCGTCTCTTCGGGCAGACTCCCCCTCGTTTTCCTGCGGAGCACGGTGCTCCCACAGCGTTATACCACGTGGTTGCGCAGGACTCCGATCCCTTCGATCTCGACCTCCACCACATCGCCCGGGTGCATGGTACCCACGCCGGCCGGGGTTCCGGTGGTCACCACATCCCCCGGCTCCAGGGTCATGGAGGCCGTGATGAAGGCCAGCAGCTCCGGAATCTTGTGCATGAACTGGGCAGTCCGGCCCTGCTGCACGACCCGGCCGTTGAGCCGGGTCTGGATGGCCAGGTCGCTCCCGTCCACCTCGTCCGTGACGATGGGGCCCACCGGAGCAAAGCCGTCCATGCTCTTTCCCCGGGTCCACTGCCCGTCGCCCTTTTGGATATCCCGGGCGGTCACGTCGTTCAGACAGGTGTAACCCAGGATGTAATCTGCAAAGTCTTCTTCCTTTACATCCTTTGCGCGGCGGCCGATCACGACGGCCAGCTCTCCCTCATATTCCAGGCGCTGCACAAAATCAGGCGCGTGGAGGGGCCCCTCCGGGCGATTGAGGGTATTGGGCGCTTTCAGGAACAGGATGGGCCGCTCCGGCACGCCCTCCCCCATCTCGATGGCATGATCATAGTAGTTCTTGCCAATGCACACGATCTTGGTGGGTTCGCAGGGGGCCAGCAGGCGGCAGTCCGCCAGCGGAAGGCTCTCTCCATCGTAGCAGATGCCCTCATAGGGTGCGCCGGTCAGCGTGCGGACCAGTTCTCCCTGGAGCACGCCCCAGACCGGAGTCCCGGCGCGGTCAATGCGCACATACTTCACTTACATGCCCTCCTGGTGGTCCAGAATGGCATCGAGCAGAGCCGTCCGCCCTTCTCCCTTCTCAGCCGAAAAGGGAATTACCTTTACAGATTCGTCCAGTTCCAGAGTCTCCCGGACCCGCTGGAGATTGGGCTCGATCTCGCTCTTTTTCAGCTTGTCCAGCTTGTTTGCCACCACCACGAAGGGGCGGCCGCTCTGCTTGAACCAGTCGGCCATCACGCAGTCGTCAGCGGTGGGCTTGTGGCGGGAGTCCACGATCAGGACCCCGAGGGTCATCAGAGTCTGGTCGGCAAACCAGCTCTCGATCAGACGGCCCCAGCGGGCCTTCTCCGCCTGGGAGACCTTGGCATAGCCGTAGCCGGGCAGGTCCACCAGATAGAGCTTCTTATCGATGAGGAAGTAGTTGATATGGGTGGTCTTGCCCGGTGCGGAGCCCACCCGCGCAAAATTCTTGCGGTTGAGCAGCTTGTTGATCACCGAGGACTTCCCTACATTGGATCGCCCCGCAAATACCACCTGGGGCAGCATGTCACGGGGAAAATCAGCCGCCTTTGCGGCCGAGCGGATAAACTCCGCGTTATTCAAATTCAGCGGCATAGCGCGCCCCTTTCTCGTGTTCCCCGCCGGAGCACGCTCCGGCGGGGAACCGTCTGTTTACTGATGGATGGAGATTCCACCCGCGGCCGGGGACGCCTCCGCCGGGGCCTCCGGCAGCTGCCCGGCCCCCTGTGTGACATCCAGCCCCAGGGCGTAGGCCAGCACCGCATCCACCTGCTCGACCGGCAGGAAGTGCAGCGCGGCGCGCACGGTCTGGTCGATCTCCTCCAGATCCTTCTCGTTCTCCGCCGGCAGGATCACCGTACGGATGCCGTTGCGCAGAGCGGCCATGGTCTTCTCCTTCAGGCCGCCGATGGCCAGCACCCGGCCCCGCAGCGTCACCTCGCCGGTCATAGCCAGCTCCCGCCGCACCGGTGTGTTGGTCAGGGCCGAGACCATGGCAGTGGTAATGGCAATGCCCGCCGAGGGGCCGTCCTTGGGTACCGCCCCCTCCGGGAAGTGGACATGGATGTCCTTCTTCTGGTAGAAGTCGGCCTCGATGCCCAGGCGGTCCGCACGGCTACGGATGTAGGAATAGGCCGCGTGGGCCGACTCCTTCATCACGTCGCCCAGGTTGCCGGTCAGTTCCAGCTTGCCGGAACCGGGGACCACATTGACCTCCACTTCCAGCAGCTCACCGCCCACACTGGTCCAGGCCAGGCCGTTGACCACGCCCACCTGCTCGGTTCTGGGCAGGCGCTCCGGGTGATAGCGGCGGATACCCAGGAACTCCTCCACATTGTCTCCTGTAATGCTAACAGACTTTACACCGTCTGATACGACACGCATTGCGACCTTTCGGCACACAGCACCCAGCTTCCGCTCCAGGATACGCACGCCCGACTCCTTGGTATAGCCGGTAATGATCTCCCGCAGGGCGCCGTCGGTGAGCTTGAGCTGGCTCTTCTTCAGTCCATGGCGCTTGAGCTCCTTGGGGAGCAGGTGTCGCTTGGCGATCTGGAGCTTCTCCTCGTCGGTGTAGCTGGACAGCTCGATCACTTCCATCCGGTCCAGCAGGGGCCGCGGGATGGTGTCCAGCGTGTTGGCCGTGGTGATGAAGAGGACGTCGGACAGGTCGTAGGGCACCTCCAGGAAATGGTCCCGGAAGGTGCTGTTCTGCTCCCCGTCCAGCACTTCCAGCAGGGCATCGGCCGGGTCGCCCCGGTGGTCGGAGCCCAGCTTGTCGATCTCATCCAGCAGCAGCAGCGGATTGGAGCTGCCCGCCTGCCGGATGCCGGCGATGATGCGCCCGGGCATGGCGCCGATGTACGTCTTCCGGTGTCCTCGGATCTCGGCCTCATCGTGGACGCCGCCCAGCGAGATCCGGGCCAGCTTCCGGTTCATAGCCTTGGCCATGGACATGGCGATGGAGGTCTTGCCCACGCCGGGCGGGCCCACCAGGCAGATGATCTGCCCCTTCAGATCGGGGGCCAGCTGCTTGACGGCCACAAACTCCAGGATGCGCTCCTTGACCTTCTCCAGGCCGTAGTGGTCATTGTCCAGCGCCTTGCGCACGGCCTCCACATCGGCCCGCTCCTTGGTCTTTTTGTTCCAGGGAAGCTCCAGGCACACGTCCAGATAGTTCCGCAGGACGGTGGCCTCTGCCGAGCCAAAGGGCTGCTTTTCCAGCCGGCTGACCTCTTTCAGGAGCTTCTGGCTCACCTCTTCCGGCAGCTTTGCCTTCTCGATGGCCTGGCGGTACTCGGCGATCTCGCTGTCTCCTCCGGCCTCGCCCTCGCCCAGCTCCTGCTGGATGACCTTGAGCTGCTCCCGCAGGTAGTAGTCTCTCTGGTTGCGGTTCATGCCCTCCCGGACCCGGTTCTGCATGTCCAGCTCCAGCTCCAGCACCTCCAGCTCCTGGCGCAGCTGCCGGAAGAGCTTCTCCAGCCGGCGGACCGGCCGCAGCTCCTCCAGGATGGACTGCTTGTCCCCGGTACGCATGACGATGTTCTGTGCGATGTAGTCGGCGATGTAGCCCGGGTCCTCGCTGGAGATCAGGTTGAGCAGCAGATCGGGGGTCATTTTGGGGGCCAGCTCCACATAGCGCTCGAAGAGCTCATAGGTCTGCCGGATCAGGGCCTCGGTCTTGGCGGAACCACGCACCGGCTCCTCCGGTACGATCTCCTCCACCTCGGCGGCCAGATAGGGGGTCAGCTGGGTCAGCCGGTGCATCCGGCCCCGGGCTGCGCCCTCCACCATGACACGGACGTTGTCGCCCGGCAGGCGGAGGATCTGCCGGACATTGCAGATGGTGCCGATCCGGCACAGATCCTTCTCCTTGGGGGACTCCACCGCGATGTCCCGCTGGGCCACCAGGAAGATGGGCGTTCCGCTGGTCATCGACTCGTCCAGCGCCTTGACGGAGATCTCACGTCCCACGTCAAAGTGCAGCATCATATTGGGAAATACCGTCATGCCGCGCAGCGCCAGCGCCGGCAGCGTCACGGTCTGAATCTCTTTCTCCTGTTCACTCATGATCATTCACTTCCTTTCTGGAAGACAGCAATATGCATAACGGGGCGAGAGAATCTCCCTCGCCCCGCTGTCCGTCTGTTTAAGAAACATTTCCGTGGGCGGGGGCGCCTCCCTGCTCCGCCCGGAGCTCCGCGCTGCCCAGCCGGGGACGCTCCGTCCGCTCGGGGTCATGCTCCACCGCAGGCGGGACATGGTCCCGCACACTCTCGGCGGTGATGGTCACCTTTGCGATGGTGGGGTCGGACGGCACGTCGTACATGACCTGGGTCATGACCTCCTCCAGCACCGCACGCAGGCCACGGGCGCCGATGCCGCGGGCAATGGCCTTGTCCGCCGCCGCCTCCAGCGCCTCCGGCTGGAACTCCAGGTCCACCATATCATACTCCAGCAGCTTCTGATACTGCTTGACCAGAGCGTTCTTGGGCTCGGTCAGGATCTGTACCAGCTGCTCCTTGTTCAGGGCCTGGAGCGCCGTGATGACCGGCAGACGGCCCACCAACTCCGGAATGATACCGAATTTGAGCAGATCGTGGGGCTGGATCTCCTTGTAGATCGCGGAGGTATCCCGCTCCTTCTTGCTCTCGATCTTGGCGCCGAAGCCGATGCTCTTCTTATCCAGCCGCTGCTCGATGATCTTCTCGATACCGTCGAACGCGCCGCCGCAGATAAAGAGAATGTTCTTGGTGTTGATCTGGATGAACTCCTGATGGGGGTGCTTGCGTCCGCCCTGGGGAGGAACATTGGCCACCGTACCCTCCAGGATCTTCAGCAGCGCCTGCTGCACACCCTCGCCCGACACATCCCGGGTGATGGAGGTGTTCTCGCTCTTGCGGGCGATCTTGTCGATCTCATCCACGTAGATGATGCCCCGCTCGGCCAGCTCGATGTCGAAATCGGCCGCCTGCACCAGGCGCAGGAGGATGTTCTCCACGTCGTCGCCCACATAGCCGGCCTCCGTGAGGGTGGTGGCGTCCGCGATGGCGAAGGGCACCTTCAGGATGCGGGCCAGGGTCTGGGCAAAGAGGGTCTTGCCGCTGCCGGTGGGACCGATCAGAAGGATGTTGCTCTTCTGGAGCTCCACGTCCTCCCCGCCGCCGAAGTAGATGCGCTTATAGTGGTTGTAGACCGCCACCGAGAGGGCCACCTTGGCGGCCTCCTGGCCGATGATATACTGGTCCAGGACCGTCCGGATCTCCCGGGGCGTGGGAATGACGTCGGGAATGTCCAGCTGTTCGTCCTGGGATTCCTCGGGGTCGTAGGCGTCATCCAGAATACTCATGCACAGATGCACGCACTCATTGCAGATATAAGCGCCCGGGCCCGCGATAATGCGGTTGACCTGCTCCTGATGCTTGCCGCAGAAGGAACAGCGTACCGACTTGTGTTCGTCGTTTTTTGCCATAATGTTACCTCAGTCACAGGCAACTCTGCCCGATTCAAAGATGTGGAAAGAGGAGCGGGCGACTTGATCTCCCGCTCCCCCGCGTTACTTGTTTCCGTTGGTAATCACTTTGTCCACCAGACCGTAGGCCAGAGCCTCGTCGGCAGACATAAAGTTATCCCGCTCGGTATCCCGCGCGATCTCCTCCACACTCTTGCCCGTGTTGCGGGCCAGGATCTGGTTGAGCTTGTCGCGGGTCTTCAGGATCCAGTCGGCGTGGATCTTGATGTCCGAAGCCTGCCCCTTGGCGCCGCCGAGAGGCTGGTGGATCATGATCTCCGCATTGGGCAGGGCAAAGCGCTTGCCCTTGGCCCCGGAGGAGAGCAGGAACGCTCCCATGCTGGCGGCCATGCCGATGCAGATGGTGGACACGTCGCACTTGACATACTGCATCGTGTCGTAGATCGCCATGCCGTCGGTGACCGAGCCGCCGGGGCTGTTGATGTAAAACTGGATATCCTTGTCCGGGTCCTGGGCCTCCAGATAGAGCATCTGGGCCACGACCAGGCTGGCCGTTGTGGCGTTGACTTCCTCGCCCAGGAAAATGATGCGGTCGTTCAGCAAACGGGAAAAAATATCATACGACCGCTCGCCACGGTTGGTCTGCTCCACTACATAGGGAACTAAACTCATGTTTTGGTACTCCTTTTTTGTTCAAGTCGGGGCGCGCCCGACCATCCTCTCCGCGGCCGGCGGGCACTCACACACAGAGTATACCCGCGCGCTGGCGGATTATACCAAAAACGGGGCAGCTCAGGAGGCGGAACCTGCCGCCTCCTGAGTCCCGAACGGAGCGAATTAGCCCTCGGTCTTCTCCTCAGACTTCTCCTCGTCCTTCTTGGTGGTCTTGCGGGTACGCTTGGGCTTCTCCTCGCCCTCGGTCTCCGCGTCCGCCTTCTTCTTGGTGGTCTTCTTCTTGGCGGGAGCCTTGCCGGTCTTGGCGCTGTCGAACACGACGTGAGCGGCCTTCTGACGGCACAGATCGCGCTTGAGGTCCTCCACGATCAGGACCTTCTTGAGCTGCTCCTCGGTCATGTTGTACTGCTCAGCCAGACGCTTGATCTCGGCCTCGACCTCCTCGTCGGTGACCTCGATCTTCTCGGCGTCCACGATGGCGCCCAGGGCCAGATCGCTCTGGACCTGCTTGAGGGCGCTCTCCTTGGCCTGCTCCTTCATCTGCTCCATGGTCATGCCCATCATGGCCAGGTACTGGTCAAAGGGGATGCCCTGAGAGGTCACGCGCTGGGCATAGTTGTTGACCAGCTTCTCGGCCTCGGCGTCCACCATGGCCTCGGGGATCTCGACCTCCATGTTCTCCACGACCTGCTCGATCAGGGCGTTCTCAAAGGCGTGCTGAGCGGCATCCTCACGGCGGGCCTTCAGCTTGTCGCCCAGGTCCTTCTTCAGATCGGCCAGGGTCTCAAACTCGGACACGTCCTTGGCAAACTCGTCGTCCACGGTGGGGAGCTGCTTCTCCTTGACCTCGTGGACCTTGACCTTGAACACCACGGGGGCGCCGGCCAGCTCCTCGGCCTGATAATCCTCGGGGAAGGTCACGTTCAGATCCTTCTCGTCGCCGGCCTTGGTGCCCACCAGCTGATCCTCGAAGCCGGGGATGAAGGTGCCGGAGCCCAGCTCCAGGCTGAAGCCCTCAGCCTTGCCGCCCTCAAAGGCCACGTCGTCCTTGAAGCCCTCGAAGTCGATGACCACGGTGTCGCCCAGCTTGGCCTCGCGCTCCACGGTCACGGCGCGGGTGGCGCGGTTGATGTAGGGCTTGAGCTCGTTGTCCAGGTCCTCGTCGGTGACAGTGACCTCTTCCCGCTCAGCGGTCAGGCCCTTGTACTCGCCCAGCTTGACCTCGGGACGCACGGTGACCTTCGCCTTGAAGGTGAAGCCGTCCTTGCCCACTTCCTGGATCTCGACCTGGGGCCAGGCCACGACGTCCAGCTTCTCCTGCTCCACAGCCTGGCTGTAAGCCTCGGGATAGATCTCGTTGATGGCATCTTCATAGAACACGCCGGAGCCGTACATACCCTCGATGATCTTACGGGGGGCCTTGCCCTTCCGGAAGCCGGGCACGCTGATCTTGCTGCGCTGCTTCTTGTAGACCTTCTCGATGGCGGCCTCAAACTCCTCGCCGCTCACCTCGATGACCAGCTCGACAATGCTCTTTTCCTGCTTTTCAACGCTCTTGACATTCATGTTGTTTACTTCCTCCTATCGGTTCCGAACGGCCCGATCAACCGGCCGCCGGTAGCCTTTGTTGCATTATCCGTGTAATTGTACCAGAAAACCAGATGGATTTCCAGACTTTTTACAAAAATATTTCCGTCTCACGCCAAATCGATCTCAGTCGCAGATGCGGTAGGGGCGAAATTGCAGATAATCCGCCGCCACCAGATGGTAGTCCACGCCCCCGCTGGGCCCCTCAATGGCCAGTCGGTGGCTCCCGCCGTGGAGGTGCCCGTAGAAGCACTGTTCCACGCCGTACTGCTCCAGAAGGGCGATGATCTCCGCGCACAGATAGCCATGATACCGGGGCGGATAGTGCAGAAAACACAGCTTTTTCCGCTCTCCGGCCGCCTTTAGGGAGGCCTCCAAGCGGATCAGCTCCCGCCGGAACACCTTGTCGTTGTGTCCTCCCTCGTCCTCCTCATAGAACCATCCCCGGGTCCCGCACAGGGCATAGGGCCCGTACTCGTAGCAGTTGTTGTGAAGGACGTGCAGGCTTTGAAATCCCCGCTCGGCCCAGAACCGCTCCATCTTTGAGGCGGTGTTCCACCAGTAGTCGTGGTTGCCCTTGAGGATCAGCTTGCGGCCCGGGTAGGACTCCAGAAAGGCAAAGTCCCGCTCCGCCTGCTCCAGACTCATCCCCCAGGAGATATCGCCGCACAGGACCAGGGTATCCTGGCTCGTCAGAACGCTCAGCCCCTCCCGGAGCTTCTCCACATAGCCGCTCCACGCACCGCCGAATACGTCCATGGGCTTATTGACAGCGAGAGACAGATGGGTGTCTCCCAGTGCATACAGCGCCACGCGCACACCAACCTTCCAGCGCTCCGTGGCGCATTATTTCAGAAAATCCAGTACCGCCGTCTCCATGGCCTCCTTGGCCGTGACCTTGGCGTCCCGGGGCTTGAAGTGCTTCAGGGCAGCCAGAGGCGCAGGGGCCGGAACGCCCGTCTTCTCGGTCAGCTGGTCGATGACCGCGGTACCCTGGGCGATCTCCTTCTCCCCCAGGGCGTCCAGCACATCGGCGCAGAACTTGAAGGGGCTGGCGGTGGAGACCACGATGGTGGGGGTCTCATCCCCGCTCTCACGGCGGTACTCCTCCAGCACGTGGAAGGCCACGGCGCTGTGGGGATCCACCAGGTAGTGGTTCTCATTCCACAGCTTGGCGATGGTCTCCTTGGTCTGGGTGTCATCGCAGAACCCGGCCGCGAAATTCTGCTGGAACCGGGCGCGGACCGAGTCACTGACCTCGTAGCGGCCCTGGTTGGCCAGCTGGGTCATATAGCTGCGCACTTCCCCGTCGCTGCGCTCGGCAAACTCAAAGATCATCCGCTCCAGATTGGAGGAGATCAGGATGTCCATGGAGGGCGAGATGGTATTGTAGAAGGTCCGGTTCCGGTCATAGATACCGGTGCGGATGAAGTCGGTGAGCACCTTGTTCTGGTTGGAGGCGCAGATCAGCTTGCCGATGGGCACGCCCATCTCCCGGGCGTAGTAGGCGGCCAGGATGTCGCCGAAGTTGCCGGTGGGCACGCAGACGTTGACCTTCTCCCCCCGCTGGATCTTCTCGTCCCGCAGCAGGTCGCAGTAGGCCGACACATAGTAGACGATCTGAGGCAGGACCCGGCCCCAGTTGATGGAGTTGGCCGAGGAGAAGAAATAGCCCCGCTCCGCCAGGACATCCCGCAACTTCTCATCGGAGAAGAGGCGCTTGACGCCGCTCTGGGCATCGTCAAAGTTGCCCTCCACCGCGCAGATCCCCACGTTCTCTCCCTGCTGGGTGAGCATCTGGAGCTCCTGGATGTCGGACACGCCGTCCTTAGGATAGAACACCAGGATGCGGGTCTTGTCCACATCCCGGAAGCCCTCCAGCGCGGCCTTTCCGGTGTCGCCCGAGGTGGCCACCAGGATGCAGGCCGTCTTGTCCTCCGAGTTCTTGCTCAGAGAGCCGGTGAGCAGGTGGGGCAGCATCTGAAGCGCCATGTCCTTGAAGGCGCAGGTGGGGCCGTGCCACAGCTCCAGGCAGTAGGTGGTGTCGTCCACCTGCCGGACCGGGGCGACCTCCTTGACGTCGAACTTATTGTCCCCATAGGCCCGCTTGGCATAGGCCGTCAGCTCCGAGACGGTGAAGTCGTCCAGGAAGGGCTTCATCACATAGACGGCCCGCTGCTGGTAGGACATCTCCCGCATGGTCTCCAGCGCGTTGGGCGAGAGCTTGGGGAAGACCTCCGGGGTGAAGAGGCCTCCGTCCCGGGACAGGCCCTGGGCAATGGCCTCCGCGGCCAGCTTTTTCATTCCTTTGTTTCGTGTGCTTACATAGTACATACTTCGTTCACGACCCTCATCATATTGTCAAAGAAGATGGCATGTACCAGTTCTTCTTTATAGTTGCGCTGAAGCATCCGGTCATAGATCTTGCCCATGTCCTGGATGCCGTCGATCCCGTCGGGCATCTCGTCATAGCAGCCGTCCAGATCTCCGCCCATGCAGATGTTCTTCTCGCCACCCAGAGAGAGGAAATGCTCGATGTGCTCCACCACGGTATCCACGGTGGTGGGCTCGCCCAGGAAGGTGCGGTACATATTGATTCCGGCTACGCCGTTGTGCCGCATGATCTCCCGGAACATGTCGTCGGTGAGGTTGCGGGGCTGGTCGCACAGGGCGCGGGCGCAGGAATGGCTGGCCATGAAGGGCCCCTCCACGATCTCGGCCACATCCCAGAAGCCCGGATCGGACATGTGGGACACATCCACCAGCATGTGCAGCTCGGTCATCCGCTTGACAAAGGCCTTGCCCTCAGGGGTGAGCCCCTTGTCGGTCTCGTCCTCGGTGGTGCCGCACAGGATGTTGGCCGCATTCCACACGGGGTTGATGGCCCGCACGCCCATCTCCCAGGCCTCCTGGAGGCCCTCCAGGGTGCAGTCGATGAGATCCGCCCCCTCGATGGAGAGGAAGGCCGCCCGCTTGCCCGCGGCAAATGCCGCCTTGGCCTCTTCCCCGGTCCGGCACTGGACGATCACATCCTGATTGAGCTCCATCTCCCGCTGGAAAATGGCGTACTCGGCCCGGAACACGTCCCGTCGGGTGACCCCCGGCTTGAGGACTTCATCGGCAAAGAGGGCAAAAAACTGTCCCCACTTCCCGATATACTCCGCCCGCTTCAGGTCCTGATTCCCAAAATTCTCCCGAACGCCGTATCCGTAACGGTAGCACCGGGTCATGGTATCGCAGTGTCCGTCAAACAGATCCATTCTGCTTACCTCCTTCTCTCAGCGGTTCCCCCGCTTAAAACGCATTTTCGATGTATGTAATGGTCACCCTGCCCGCTTCCTCCGCCGGGCAAACCTCCGCCACATCAAAGCGGGGCTGCTTTTCGGTGGGATTGGCGCTCAGGTAGAGCTCCGCCGTCTGGCGCAGGCGGCACTGCTTGCGCGCGTCCACCGCCTCCAGACCGGAGCCATATGCACAAGAGCTTCGGAACTTGACCTCCACAAAGGCCAGGAAGGCCTCGTTCTCCGCGATGAGATCGATCTCCCCATACCGGCTGCGGTAGCGCCGCGCCCGGATGGTATATCCGCGCCGCTGCAGCTCCCGCTCCACCTGTTCCTCGCCCCAACGCCCCCGCTCCGCTGCCCTTCTGCCGCTCACAGGCGCTTCAGGAAGGTCCGGCGGTGGATGGGACTGGGGCCATACAGCCGCAGCAGCTCATAGTGCCGCTTGGTGCCGTACCCCTTGTGGCGCTCAAACTCATACTGGGGATAGGTCTTGGCCGCCTCTTCCATCCAGCGGTCCCGGCTGACCTTGGCCAGAATGGAGGCCGCGGCGATGCTGGCGCTGTGTCCGTCCCCCTGGACGATGGTCCGATGGGGGGTGGTGATGGCGGCGCTCTTCCCCTTGTCCCGGTTGCCGTCGATGAGGGCAAAGTCCGCCGCCCTGTCCAGGCGGTCAATGGCCATCTGCATGGCCTTCATCCGGGCGCTCAGAATATCGGTCTCGTCGATCTCCGAGGCATCCACCCAGGCCACCGCCCAGGCCGATGCCTGCTCCCGGATCGCATCAAAGAGGATGTCCCGCTTTTTCGGCGTGAGCTTTTTGGAGTCGTTGAGCCCGTCCAGCTCCACGCCCGGAGGCAGGATCACCGCCGCAGCGTAGACCGGACCGGCCAGCGGTCCCGCGCCGGCCTCGTCGCAGCCGCACACCGCGGCATAGCCTTCCGCCCACGCCTCCCGCTCATACTGCCAGAAATCAATCTTCTCCACGGGGCGCCTCCGTTTCGGTCTCCTCCCGCCGGACATCCTCCGGCGTCTCCAGGGTAAAACGCCCCAGCTTACCGCCCCGGTACTCGTCCAGCAGGATCTTGGACATCCGCTCCGTGTCCGGCTCTCCGCCGGAGATGAGGAAGCCCCGCTTGCGGGCGGCCCGCTCCAGCAGCTCCCACCCCTGGGCTTCGGGATCGGCCTCGATCTTATACCGTCCCAGTGCCTCCGGATAGCGGCGGTTGAGCAGGTCCATGAAATGGCAGGCCAGAGTCTCCACATCCATGATCTCATCCTTCACTGCGCCGGTAAAGGCCAGATTCAGCCCGATGGACTGGTCCTCAAACTTGGGCCAGAGGATGCCGGGCGTGTCCAGCAGATCCAGAGAGGCGTCCACCGACACCCACTGCTTGCCCCGGGTGACGCCGGGCCGGTCCCCCGCCTTGGCCGATTTGCGCTTGGCCACCTGGTTGATGAAGGTGGACTTGCCCACGTTGGGCACCCCAACGATCATAGCGCGGATGGGACGCCCCACCTGCCCCTTGGCCTTCCACTGCTCCAGCTTGTCCTTCAGCGCAGCGCGGGCGGCGGCGGAAAACTGATTGACGCCCTTCCCGTCCTTGGCGCTGGTCTCCAGCACGGTGAAGCCCTGGGCACGGAACCAATCCCCCCAGGCCCGGTTCTGGGCGGGGTCGGCCTGGTCGGCCCGGTTGAGGATGATGATGCGCGGCTTGCTCCCCACCAGCTCGTCAATGTCCGGGTTGCGGCTGGAGACTGGAATGCGGGCGTCCACCACCTCGGCCACCAGATCCACATATTTCAGATGTTCCGCGATCATACGCCGCGTTTTCGTCATATGACCCGGATACCACTGTATGTTCATGGCGTTCAGCCCCTTTGTATATTTGCATAATCACGATTCTATCATTATACACAAGATAGCGTCAGAAAAAAAGACTTTTATTTCAGAAATCCATTTTGAACCCTTCGACAGGACCGGCAAATTTTCACGAAAAACGAAAAAACAGGACGGTTTCCCGTCCTGTTTTCCCAATTTCCAGGAGCTCGCTCCTGAAATATGCCTGAAAATTAGATGCGCTCCTTGACCTTGGCAGCCTTGCCCACGCGGTCACGCAGGTAGTACAGCTTGGCACGACGAACCTTACCCTTGCGGACCAGCTCGATCTTCTCCACAGAGGGAGCGTGCAGGGGGAACACCTTCTCCACGCCAACACCGTAGGAGATACGGCGGACGGTGATGCTCTCCTCAATGCCGCCATGCTTCTTGGCAATGACGGTGCCCTCGAACACCTGGATACGCTCGCGGTTGCCTTCCTTGATGTGAACGTGCACGCGGACGGTGTCGCCCACATTGGCCACAGGGGCCTCGGCCTTCATCTGCTTCTCGGTAAAAGCCTTCATCAGATCCATGGATATTTCCTCCTCATTTATAGGTGTTCTTGCCGGGTTGTTGCCGCAGGCTCTTTCTTCGTCCCGCGCCAGCAGAGGAACACCCTTTATTCAGACTTTGGAAGTATATCACACTTCTTTGGGGATTGCAAGGGTTTTCTGCACAATCCCCCTCTCCCGCCGCCCCGCTCCGGCTCAGGCAGAGAGAGGATGCCGAGCCATCCAGCGGTCAGGAGCAGCGTCGGATTCCCCCGCTGAAGCAAAAGCCAGATCCCGGCCCCTCCGAGGGCCAGCGCCAGGGCCAGGGAGATCCCCTGTCCCCAGCTTCTCTTCCAGGCGCCGCCCTCCAGCAGAGTGCGCAGGATGCGTCCTCCGTCCAGGCCTGCGATGGGCAGAAGATTGAAGAGTCCCAGACTCAGATTCAGACCAATCAGCAGATACCGCTCCTCCCCCATGCCCTCGCCCCAGCGAGTGATGGCCGCCGCCGCGGCCAGATTGGCGGCCGGGCCGGCCAGTGCGGTCAGGATGCGGAACGCGCGTCCACTGGGGGCGCTGGCGGAGAGGCGCATCTCCGCCCCCACACAGGTCAGCCGGAGCCCGGTGACCCGTCCGCCCAGCAGGCGGATGGCCAGATAGTGCCCCCCTTCATGGAGGGCGCAGGCGGCAGCGCCCCAGAGAACCACGCCCTGGGTATCCATATAATAAAGGAATGCGGCCAGCAGGAGAAATCCCCCGCTCACCTCCAGACAGCCCCATCGCATGGATCAAGAGCTCTGCGTCTGAATATAGTACAGCGGGTTGAGGCGGACCTGGTTCCGCTTCACCTCAAAATGCAGGTGCGGCCCCGTGGCATTCCCGCTTTGCCCGGACAACGCCACCTGCTCTCCCGCCTTGACCTGCTGTCCCTGCTGGACATCCAGCCGGTCACAGTGGGCGTAGAAGCTGGTGACGCCATTCCCATGGTTGATCTGAAGATACAGACCGTAAATGGGGCTCTCCCCGATATAGTCGATGGTTCCGGCTGCAAAGGCCAGGACCGGCGTGTCCAGATTGACCGCCAGATCCACCCCGTTGTGGAATTTCTCTCCACCGTCCACCGGATGCTCCCGCCAGCCAAAGGGGGACGAGACCCAGCCGAGGACCGGCGTTGCAGTCTCTCCGATATCCAGCCGGTACTTGTCCATCGTGGCGTTATCGGGCAGAGTTGGTCCGCTATACTCCATGTGCACCACCGCCGGCTCCGCCTCCGGTGTGGGTTCCGGCTGGACCGGTTCGGCCTGTTGTGCAGCCGTAAAGGCAAAGGGAGCCGGCGGATCGGCGGCTGTCTGCGCCTCCTCTACCCCCAGATAGACGCCCGGAGAGCGCTTCTCCCCCACCGCCAGCCGCTGGATCTCCGCGGTACAGAACATCCCATCCACCGCCGTGGAGGACGTGCTCACGCGCACCTCAAAAGAGGTCCCAAAGACTTCGGTACAGAAATCGCCCAAGGTCTCCGTCACGGTCTCCCCCTCCGCAATCGCCCTTCCCAGATTGGAAAAAGCCGCAGTAAAATCAGTGTCCGTATGGAGCATTTGGGCCAGTTCCTCCCGCATGGAAACCAGACGCTCCGGGAAGACACCCTTCCCCACCAGTATGACCACAAATGCCATGGTACAGACGGCCAGTTGGATCAGCCTCCGCCGCTCCTTTGCACCCAACTCCACCCCACGGCGCTTCTTCTGCCGCGCCGATGGATGCGACGATATACTTCCGGACCGCCTGGCCCTTCTTCTGACCCATTCCTGATAGGTCGTGTTCTCCATACCGCGGTCCCCCCTTTCCACTCAGGTTGCATTCTGTTTGTCCTAACAGTATGCCTGGGGAGACGTGGATATGCCTAAGGCATCCCAGCCGGGATGCCTTTCGTCAGGTGAGCACGTGCTTTTCCATCTGCTGCTTCAGATGTGTCATATCGACCGCTCTGGCCACGATCAAAAAGATGACGCCGTTTCCCAGAGACTGGATCGCAGTCCCGGCAAACTGCGGCCAGAAGCTCTGTATGCTTCCATAGAGAACCACTGCACACAGGCCGTACGCAGCCGGCGAAAAGACCGAGGCAAGGACCAGCCCTACATAGTTGCGCTTACACAGGAAGGTGGGCGCACGGGATGTAAAAAAGAACACCAGGCAGCTCTTGATTACCAGTGTTGGCAGGCACCAGGCCGGATACGTGAGGAGATCCGCCAGCCCCGCTCCAATGGCGGCCGCCGCCGCCGCGTAGGGCGTCGGGAGCAGACAGGCGACCATATAGATCAGCACATCGCCCAGATGGATGTATCCCCCCGGAAAGGGAACGTGGAACAGATACGCGGTCGTCATGGTAATGCAGGCTGCAAAAAGCCCGGATACCACGATATATTTGAGGTTTATGTTCTGTGACTTGGTTTTCATATGCGGTTTCCCTCCTCTTTTGTTCTATGATACCGCGTCCTGCACATTTCAAAAGAGTCAGTTTCCGTTTTTTTGATAGGACCACGCCAGAAAACGCTTTTTAAAAATTTTTGATAAAAACGTAAAAAACACTTGCATTATAAAATAATCTGTGATATAGTATACGAGTCGTCTGACGAGACAGCTAAATCCGGGTGTGGCGAAGTTTGGTATCGCGCTTGAATGGGGTTCAAGAGGCCGCTGGTTCGAATCCAGTCACTCGGACCATGCGGAGTGTCCTTATAGGATCTGAGTATCCTACAAAGGGCACTCCGCATTTTTTATTGTCAAAATTGGGGCAGCGCCGTTTTCATCGAACAGCAGCCGATCCCGGATGCACAGGAGCTTTACCTTGTGCCGGGTGAGCAGGTCAATGTAGCTTTGGGTCATCCCCCACTCCCGACCTATCCGGTTCAGGCTATGGACTAACACCACATCCACCCTGCCAGCGGCAACGGCCTCGGTCACTTTCTGGAGCGCCGGGCGGTCTAATGTGAGCCCGCTGCCGTATTCGTCCGCAGCGCCGATGATGGTATATCCCGCCTTCTTTGCGTAGATCTGGAGCAGAAACCGCTGGTGTTCCAATGCGAAAGAATCGTCATGGGCAACACGGCAATAGAGAAATGCTCTCATATCCCACACCACCTTTACACCGCCGGGGTGTAGCTTAATGCTACGCCTTTTCTCGTTTCCAGCAGAATATCCCGCTCGGGGATTTTCCGGCGATCCGGCACCTCAAAGGCCCCGATGCAGTTGTAGTGGATCGTCACCCGCTGATTGGTAACACCGTCCTCCTTGACCGCAGGATAGACCTCGATATACTCAATGAGTTCGGCAACCATGCGTTTGGTAATGGTGGTAGCGTCTGTGTAGCGGCGTACCGTTTCCAAGAAGGTGTCCACATCCATCCGCTTATCTTCCAGCTTTTTCAGCTCCAACCGCAGCGCCTTGATCCGTCCGGCGTTCTCGCCCTGCTCCTGCTCATACCGCTTGGACATTTTGGCAAACCGAGCATCGTCGATTTTGCCGGACACATTGTCCTCATAGAGCCGTTCAAAGAGCATATCCAGCTCTCCGTCCCGGGCCAGTAGCCCGTCCAGCTCCCGCTTCTTGCGTACCCGGTCATTTTCCGCTACCTTGGCGGAGCGGCCCACCATCGCCTTGATGAAGTCGTTTTCGTATTCGTTAGCGAAGCAGGCCAGCCGGTGTATCTCGTAGAGCACCACCTGCTCCAAGAAGTCCAGCCGTATATAGTGGGTAGACGAGCACTTGCGGAGCCCGGAATTGTGGTTCTGGCAGCTAAAGAATTTAATATCGTGGTTGCCTTGGTTAAAATGGAAATTCAGATTGCCGCCGCACTCCAGGCATTTCAGATAGCCGGAAAAGACGCTGGGCTCTTGGGTAACGGTGGGGCGCTTGCGCCGTGTCCCGGCTTTTAACGCCTGCACCTTTTCCCAAGTTGGTCGGTCAATGATAGGCTCATGGACATTGAGGAAGATGGCCCGGTTCTCCTCCGGGTTCTCAATCCGACGCTTCATTTTATAGGATTTGGAATAGCTTTTGAAGTTGATCACATCACCGCAGTATTCCTGCGTGGTCAAAATTTTCTTGATTGTGGTGTGTCCCCATTTTGTGGGCTCCACGGTGCTTTTGGAGCCGCCTCTGCTTGTACCCCTGCTGCGCCAGTAGTAGGTGGGGTTGACGATCCCATCTGCACCGAGGGCAGCGGCAGTTTCAGCCAGCCCGTACCCGTCCAACGCCATGCGGTAGATACGGCGTACCACCTCGGCGGCCTCCGGGTCAATCACCCAAAACCGGGGATTGTCCGGGTTCTTTATGTAGCCGTAGGGCGGCGGCGAAAGCGGAATCCCAGCGTTGCCTTTCATCTTATTGACGATCCGGCGCTTCTTGGAGATGTCCTTGGCGTAGTATTCATTCATAATGTTCTTGAACGGGGTGAAATCGTCCTCGCCCTCGTCGCTGTCCACGCCATCGGAAACGGCCACCAGCCGCACATCATGGAGCGGGAAAAATTCTTCGGTGAGCTTGCCCACCTCAATGTAGTTGCGGCCCAGCCGGGAGAGGTCTTTCACGAACACCGCCGAGATGTACCCAGCCTCGATTGCGGCAATCATTTTCTGAAAGCCGGGGCGTTTCATGGTAGTGCCGGTAATACCGTCATCCACGAAAAAGATGGTATCGGTATAACCCTTGTCCTTGGCGGCCTTTTGAAGTATTTTCTTTTGGTTCTGGATGCTGTTGGACTCGCTGTCCATGTTATCGTCACGGCTCAGGCGGCAGTAGAGAGCGGCTGTGCCGGTAGAGATTTTCTTGCTTGACTGTTTCAAAATATCCTCCTTCCTGCAATCAAGCAAGAGGTTCTTATCTATGTATATTATACCTCTGCCGACTGCCCGTGTTAAGGATGTCGATGGAACAGTTAGGCTGGCTCCAGATCGGCCAGCATCAGCTTCAACAGGATGTCACGCATGGACTCGCCTTTGTCCTTGTAGACGGGCGTGACAATGAATTGGATTTTGCCGACTTGATAGGTATATTCCTCCTTGACGGGTACGGGATCTTCCATGTGGGCCTCCTTCCAGAACGATACGAAACAATGACCGACAGTCCCCCTTGTCCCGTGGGGAAACGCAGAAAGGCGGCACCTTCGGCGGTGCCGCCCTCTTGCCTTGCTCCACTTTGGGACAACTTGTCCCAAGGTCAGTAGGGGCTGTTCTCAAAGTGCTGCTGGGCTTCCTCCAGCCCACGGATGTCAAAGACCTCATAGAGCTCTGCCACCACACGCCGGATGTCCGTGGGAGAAAACCCACAGTTTTCCATAGCGTAGATGACATAGCCCCGGCAGGCATTGTTGCTCCACGGCTGGGCAAGCAGGGCCGCCAGTTCGGGATCATGCTTCATGTTGGTTTTCTCCTTGATAAAAAGTTTCGGGAGCGCCACGCTCATTTCCTTGGCCCGTCATAAGACAGCAATACTCAGCATGACGCTCTCGAGGGGGCGGCAGCCCGGAGGGGCAAGCAGCCAGCTTGTCCGGCTGCGGATCGTGGCCGTGGGGTGGTTTGTCCCACTTGCGGCGCTGGTGTTGTTCGCTCGTTCTCCTGCCGGAGAAGTCACAGCGCACCCGCCGCCCGGCTCCCCGCTCTATGGCTCGGGGCCGCCGCTATTCAGTTGTTGATCGGATGTAACTCCTCTCATATACCAAGGACAAAAAACGGCTCTTTGGCAGGGTTGCTCACATAACTTTTTTCAAATATTTTCTCATAGCAGCCAAACCGCTTTGAACCGACTCCTGCACAGAAGTTTTGCTCACGCCTTCGGCCATAGCCACCTCCCGATAGCTCTTGCCGAGGATCACACAGGCGTCCACCCGGTGGCCCTGCGTTTCGGGCAAGGAATTGAGCGCAGCACACAAATGGCAGAACAGCTCCATGCGCTCCAGCAGCTCCTGCGGGGTGGGTTCGGAAACGCAGGCGGAGTATTCGATCCCGTCCTCGCAATCGAGGGAATACTGTGCCTTGTTGCGGACGATCCGCCGCTGATAGGCGGCCTCATACAGCCTGCTTGCCCGGAGCTCGTCGGCAACTTCCTCGGAAACCTCTATGTATTCGTCGTGGGTGTACCACGGATAAAAGTCTTTCAGATTGATGGTCGTCATTTGTAATTCCTCCGTTCAGATGGTTGGGGATGAATGGCGATCTGAACGGAGGGCGGCGGAGAGCGACACCCCGGGCCGCCTTTGCCTACTTCGGGACAACTTGTCCCAAAGCAGACAAAACAAAATGCGCTCGTGTGCCACAAGGACACGCAAGCGCACGATGTTTTGTTGCTTTTTACATACTGCTGTATTTCATGTTCAATGCCGAACTGATCCTGTTGTGATGGCCGGCTTTTTTTGACAGGTTAGGTGGGTGGAAAAGAAAAAAGGACACAGCGATACCTCCCGGACACCGCCGTATCCTTAAAAAAGGGCGACTTTAACACACCCTCCGTATTCTCATTTTTTGAAAAAGAAAACGGCGGCTTGAAATTGATATTTCAAAACCGCCGTAAGGTTGCTATACTTTTGTTTTTGGCGCACAATCTCCAACCACCAAAACAACGGTTTTTTTATTATCCCCTTCTTTGGTGGATTGAGCTATATCAAATTGAATTGCCTGTTTTTATTTTTGGGGACGATACTTAAAAATCAATATGGTTCCCCATATTCCCCCACAAAGCATGACCTCAAGAAAACCAAGGAAATGAATAGAACCAAAAGAAAAGTTCGAATTAACAAACGCCACAAGGTGATTTGCACCTAAAAGCCAGCATAGTGTTGTAGTTTGAATAGTTAATAATCTTAGGGCAGCAATATCCTTTTTCTTTATCGAAAGCATGATTGCTGTTATTAAGGCAATATTCCATAACGCAATTTCTCGCTGCCAACCAACCGCACTTCCCCAAATCGAGTACTGCTCTCCAATTTGAGGAATGAATAATTGCCAAATACAGGCTCCTCCACACGCAAAAATGATAAATAGTAGATAGAATTTGTACGAGCACATAGATTTTTTATTGTCGTTCTCGGTCATTGTGTTCCTCCAAAACATGAAATTTATTTCAGGTTTAGTGTATCATGCCATCCGTCTGATGTCAACAATGTATCTGAAATTAGTTTCAGATTTTATTGATTTGATCACTATATTGCGGTATAATGGTTAAGACAACAAAGGCGGGTGAATGTAATGCCTACAAATGAAATCCGTATTCCTAAACAAAAACGGTCTATTGAAAAAAAAGATGCTATTATAGTAGCAAGTTATGAACTGTTTTGCGAAAAAGGGTATTATAAGACTAATACGGCGGAAATTGCAAAGGCAGCAAATGTTTCTACCGGAATTGTCTATAACTATTTTCACGACAAACACGACATTCTAAAGGAAGTTATTGGTCTGTATATTTCCAGATTGGAATCTGAATTTAGAACTACCCTTAGCAGGCAAATTCAAAAAGAGGATCTCCATAACCTTGTTAAAGAACTGCTTGATGCATTGATTACCTCTCATACCATGAATGTTTCTGCGCATAATGAGTTTATGGCCTTGGCGTTACTCGATCCTGAAATACAAAATTACTTTGTTGCTTTTGAAGCAAGGCTACTCGCACAAATTAAGGAACTTCTTATTAGTGCAGAGTTTTCGTCTTGCTTCTTAGAGGAAAAACTTCGCATCGCTTTTGGGATCATTGAGCAGCTTTGCCACGATTATATACAGCAGATCATTGATGAAGCACAGTTGTCCAGATCAAAAATTGTTGCGGTTCAAGCTATTACGAGTTTAATCGAGATGGATGTTGAACCGGAAATTAAATAGTCAGTATAGTGATTTTATAAATCGTTCAAATACTAATACCTGAAATGTAAAATCATTTTGGGTGATGTTATGAAGTTTGAACGAGATGAGCGACGATTTGACTTTCACGATATAGGGCTTGCCATTAAAAAAGCTCGGGAAGCCAGTGGGATGACGCAGGAGCAACTGGCCTATATCGTTGACCGGGCTCCTCGCACCATCATGTATAACGAGAATGACGGCCAGCACCCCAGCCTTAACACCTTTTATCAGATGGTGACGATGTTCAATATATCGGTTGACCAATATTTTTATCCGTCCAAGAATAAAGGCAGCGAGTGTAGAAAGCGTATCGACGCCATGCTTAATGCTCTGGACGAAAAAGAACTGAAAATTGTAGAAGCCACGATCCAAGCGATGAAAGCGGCTAAGGAAACGGAGGATGCGTAAGAGAAACACGCACCTCCGTTTTTTTGCGCTGTTTAGGGCAGCGCACTAATGGCAAGCAGGGCAAGTGTGGCCACACTTGCTATTTTTGCAGCCCGAGGGGGCCGCAAAAACGCTTGTTGGGGAGGGTAGTGTCAAGAGTTTTGCGCAAATTGGTTTACAGCCCCTGGCATGAATGAAGTTAGCCAGCAATGGAGGCATCCTCAAAGGCTGCTTCCAGGTGCTTCATATTCATGTATTTCTTGTTGCCCCAC
>NZ_JADCKF010000029.1 GCF_014982855.1 Pseudoflavonifractor gallinarum
GCCTCTACCTTTTGGACCTGTGTCATATTGACTCCGGCACGGTCTGCGAGCTCTTTTTGGGTCAGGCCGCAGCGGAGCCGCTCTCTGCGCACTGGCGGTATCAGAGATACCGCCTCACACACAGCCTCCTCTATGCTCTCCGCACTCATATGCTCAACCGTATTTTTGACCAGTACGATGTGTTTTGCAAAGCGGGTAAAGTTGTTGCTGTCTACATGTTCCCGGACAAATACCCGTCCATCGGTCAAATCGTAGTGGATGGAGTAATACATGCCGCTGTTGGCAGGCAGGTCAGTCGTGGCAAGGCTGGCCTCTTTTGCGCCGATAATCTTAATGTTGCTCATTTTGCATCCTCCTCCATATTTGCGAGTGCCTCTTTTGCGGCCAGATATTGCTCGGCCGTAACCATGTGAGGGACGTATCCCTCGCCGCCCTCGTTGTTGACGTTGTTATACTCCGCGGCCCGGCAGACAGCCTCCTCCTTGGTGGGGATATCGCGTTGTGCCTCCGCCTGGGCGATGATGGCGCGCAGGCCGTCAGCATACTTCCGATTGTCCTCAGCCTGTCTGGAGACAGCGCGCTCCCTGTCCAGAGCGACAAAGGCCTCCCACTCTGCGTCGCTGATCTCATAGACGCGATTGCCGCATCCGTTAAAGGCGTACTTCTCGCGGCACTTGACCGCGTCCAGGTCCTCCCAGCTGATGTAATCCAGCTGGATGGATTCGCCGGTAGCAATCAGGATGGAGTCCTTCCACTCCTCGGTGTAGTCCCGCTTCTCCTCATCGGTCAGCTTACGAGCTTCGGTCAAAGATATCCCATACTGATACGCATACTCAATTACTTTCATTTTTAGTCGTCCTTTCTTTTGTTAAGCGGCCACGAACTCGCCGGTAAGGTTGTTAACATAGCCGATCTTCTCGGTGCGCTTGCGGTTCCAGGCGTTTGTGTATACAGCGACCTCGACATAGGTGCGGTTGTGGCCGCCCTTGGCCCAATCGTTTACGCAGACCTTGGTGTTCCAGTCGATCTCATTGGAGAGAGCCTCAGCAGCCTTGACAGCCTTAGCAAGAGCCCAGGCGGCCTTGAGAGCGACGGACATAGAGACGTTGGCGGTGCGGCGGATGTTCCAGGCGTTCACCATGATCTCGTGCTTGTTATACATAACTCATTACCTCCTGGGGTGTTCCCTTCTTGATGGTTTTATTATATACCAATATTGGAGCTTTGTCAATAAAAATACCAATATTGGAGTGTGTTAATTTACAAGAGAACGCAAAAAA
>NZ_JADCKF010000030.1 GCF_014982855.1 Pseudoflavonifractor gallinarum
GAGCTGCTGGAGGCCGAGGCTCAGAAACTGACCCAGGCTGCCCGGTATGAACGCAATGAGCAGCGCCAGGGCTATCGCAGCGGCCACTATAGCCGAAATCTCACCACCACTTCTGGAGATGTCACCCTCAAGGTTCCCAAACTCAAGGGGATTTCCTTTGAGACGGCTATTATTGAGCGGTACCGCCGCCGGGAGAGCAGCGTGGAAGAGGCTCTCATTGAGATGTACCTGGCAGGTGTGTCCGTCCGGCGTGTGGAGGACATCACGGAGGCCCTATGGGGCAGCAAAGTCTCTCCCTCCACCATCAGTGAGCTGAACAAGAAAGCGTATGTCCACATTGAAGATTGGCGAAATCGTCCTCTGCAAGGTGGGCGTTATCCGTATGTCTATGTGGATGGGATCTATCTGCGCCGCAACTGGGGCGGAGAGTTTGAAAACGTAGCCATTCTGGTAGCAATTGCGGTCAATGAGGACGGATACCGTGAGGTTCTGGGTGCCGCTGAGGGCATGAAAGAGGACAAGGCCAGCTGGGTCAGCTTCTTCCAGTGGCTGCGTGGCCGTGGTCTGGACGGCGTGAAACTCATCGTTGGAGACAAGTGCCTTGGCATGCTGGAGGCTGTGGGAGAAGTGTTTCCTGAGGCCAAGTACCAGCGTTGTACCGTTCATTTCTACCGCAATGTGTTCTCTGTTACGCCTCGCTCCAAGGTAAAGCTGGTGGCTAAGATGCTTAAGGCGATCCACGCTCAGGAGAGCAAGAAAGCAGCCCGAGAAAAGGCTAAGGTGGTGGTGGAGGAACTGCGCTCCATGAAGCTGAAAGAGGCCGCCAAGAAGGTGGAGGACGGCATAGAGGAAACGCTGACCTACTGCGATTTTCCCAGCGAGCACTGGACTCGTATCCGCACCAACAATGTCATTGAACGGCTGAACCGGGAGATTCGCCGCCGCACCCGTGTGGTAGGTAGCTTCCCGGATGGCAACTCTGCCCTCATGCTGGTCTGTGCCCGGCTGCGCCATGTGGCCGGTACCCAGTGGGGCAACAAGAAATACATGAATATGAAGCACCTGGAAGCAGCCTTTGAGGATGCCTCCATTGCTGGCTAACTTCATTCATGCCAGGGGCTGTAAACCAATTTGCGCAAAACTCTTGACACTACC
>NZ_JADCKF010000031.1 GCF_014982855.1 Pseudoflavonifractor gallinarum
TAGCTGTACAATCTTCTCGGACATGGTTTGCTGTCTCCTTTCGAATGGTGGTGTCGCAACTTCATTCTACCAGAGATCTGCAAACCATGTCTTTTTTTGTTTTTGCGAAACTTATTCTACCTGACCAAAATAAAAATGACATGGGCCGGTATGCGGATCAGAGTAGATCCGCATACCGGCCCATACAAAATCCATCCGCTTTTCAGCAACAAAAAAGCCTTGAAAACCGAAGTTTTCAAGGCTTTTTGGAGCTGCTATCCGGATTTGAACCGGAGACCTCATCCTTACCAAGGATGTGCTCTACCTACTGAGCTACAGCAGCAAATGGCGACGCGGAAGGGACTTGAACCCTCGACCTCCGGCGTGACAGGCCGGCGTTCTAACCAACTGAACTACCGCGCCATTTCTACTCTATATCATCAGCGTTTACTGTTTTTTCTGTGGCAGGGGCAGAAGGAATCGAACCCTCGGCACGCGGTTTTGGAGACCGCTGCTCTACCTGCTGAGCTATACCCCTACATGGTGGGCCTTCACGGGCTCGAACCGTGGACCGACCGGTTATGAGCCGGCTGCTCTAACCAACTGAGCTAAAGGCCCATTACCGGTGTTCGGTTCTTCGTAAGAAGAGAATGGCTTGCCGCCATGATTCGTGACGGCAAGCCGCACTCGTTTCTGGCTCCCCCTGTTGGACTCGAACCAACGACCCTGCGGTTAACAGCCGCATGCTCTACCGACTGAGCTAAGGAGGAATATAAAAGGGTCCGGTCTGGTCAGACCAGACCCTCTCTTGTGTTGGCATTACCTATTTTCCCGGTCCGTCTCCAGACAAGTATCTTCGGCGCAGATGAGCTTAACTTCCGTGTTCGGAATGGGAACGGGTGGACCCTCACCGCAATCAACACCAACTTACTTTTCTCCGAGAAGAAAAGTAAGCAAAAGAAATTCTATTTCTTCTCCTTACCGTTCTTCTCAACGATAAGCTATTATATTCAATTTTCATCTCTTTGTCAAGAGAAAATTGGTGACCCGTACGGGAATCGAACCCATGTTTGCGGCGTGAGAGGCCGCCGTCTTAACCGCTTGACCAACGGGCCATTGGTGCACCTTCAGGGATTCGAACCCGGGACCCACTGATTAAGAGT
>NZ_JADCKF010000004.1 GCF_014982855.1 Pseudoflavonifractor gallinarum
GTGGGGCAACAAGAAATACATGAATATGAAGCACCTGGAAGCAGCCTTTGAGGATGCCTCCATTGCTGGCTAACTTCATTCATGCCAGGGGCTGTAAACCAATTTGCGCAAAACTCTTGACACTACCTTTGTAAACGCCGAAGTGCGAGCATATTGCACGACTAAGCTGGTACAATGGCAGTGCTTATACCAGAACCCAAGACACCCGAGGATGGACATGGGCCCACTCCGTGAATCAACAGTACATTGAGTGCAACATTAACCCCGTTTCCTATCACATTGGCAATCAGAACACTACGCGTATCGCCTACCCCAATCAGAACGCCATGCAGGACAATTGCAGGGCCGGAAAAGCCAAGATTACCAATAACTGAAGCGCCACGGCCAGCGCTCCAGCATGCCGTAAAAGCGGAACAGTGCAGATCCATGTAAGAAAAAGAAATACAGACTCACAGAATCAGGGAAGCCCTTGCACAAGCGGTCAGCGGACAGTCCGGGTTCTGTCCTCGCAGACGAGCCGCATAGGCGCTCAATGCAACAGAATAAGATTGGGTCAGATAGAGGATCACCATACGGGGCCGCGAAAAAATACCGACCGCCGCCACTGCTGTGGTCCCCAAAGCGGAGACCATCAACAGATCAGCAGCGGTCAGCAGCATGAGCAGCAACCCTTCAGCCGCTGCCGGCCAGGCCAGTTTCCAGAAAACTTTATGTATGCCCATAGGCGATCAACGCTTCTCCCGCATGAACACCCAATGCGGTGGTGTGGTAGAGAACAATGCCGTCAAATTCTGCCCGTACCTCCTGAAGCAGTTCCCCTGTCAACGATTCCAGACGGCCCAGAATATCTCCCGCGCGGACAACTTGGTTTTCCACCACCACAGGATACCAGAAGCCGTCAGAGCTAGATCTCACATAGCTGGCCTCCACAATTTCCTGCTGCACCCGGTTTTTCTCGCCTCCAGGCAGGATACCCAAGTGTCCCATCAATGCATAGACATCCGCCTTGCATGCGTCCACCTCCGGCTGAGACCATCGCCCCTGGCCTCCCCGTTCAATGAGCAATGCAGGAACGCCTCTCTGTACCGCCCAGCTATACAAACCGTTTCTGGCAGTGGAACGCACTCGATAGTCTACAGAAAGCACCTTTGCCGCCTCCAGTGCTGCCGCATTGACGTCTTTTTCACCGGCTGTCGGGAAAAAGACCAACGGATGGAGGGACTCATTGCAGTCTCCACTGTGCAGATCTGCCAGAAAGTCGGCTGAGGAATAGAGAGCATCCTCCAGAGCAAAGGCCAGCCGTCGGCCAAGACTGCCGTTTCTGTCGCCTGGGAACGCCGCATTGAGATTTACCCCATCCTCAGGGATCACTCGCTTTGCTCCCGCATAAAACCCATAGGGATTTGCCAGAGGCAGCAAAATGACATTCCCCGTCATGGCACCCGGATCCAGCTCCTGGGCCAAAATTCGAAGCGCCTGTACACCCACATACTCACAGCCATGTACCCCAGCGGTCACCACCAATGTCCGGCCGGGATTTTTGCCGCACAAGCAGACGCACTCCAGCGGCTTAGCATCCGGAACCGAAAGCTGCACCCAATTCCGCTGACCGGGTAAAATGGTCTCACCACAAAAAATCATACGGCTACCTCCTCGTCGGCATCAAAGACCACGATGGACTCCAGCAAACGGCGGGCATACTCGTCCTTGGTCTGACTGATCCGGCTGACCGGCATATATTCTGTCACATGCCCCTGATACAAGAACAGCACATCATCGCATAGATAGGTGATAGAGGTCAGGTCATGGGTAATGAAGATATAAGTAAGCCCCAGTTTCTCCTTCAGTTCCCGCAGCAGATCCATTACCTGAACCTGTGTATGGGCATCCAGGGAGGAAATGGCTTCATCAAAGAGAATGATCTCCGGCTTACAGGCCACAGCCCGGGCAATACACACCCGCTGGAGCTGTCCACCGGATAGCTCATGAGGGAAACGCTTTGCAAACTCGGAGGGTAACCCCACCAGTTCCAGCAAAGAGGCCGTTTCCTTGTCACGATCCAGTCTGCTTCCCTCCCGGCGTTCCCGTACCGTAAGTCCTTCGCCGATGATGTCTTTTACCCTGAAACGGGGATTGGCCGAGGTGGTGTAGTCCTGAAAGACCACACTGAGCTTGTTCTGCAGGTTCCTGCGACCAGAGCGGGAGGCATAAACCGATACGCCGTCCAACTGGACCTCTCCGCTGTCGGGCTTGAGTAATCCGCACAGCACTCGTCCCATGGTGGATTTTCCACTGCCCGATTCACCCAAAATCCCCAGGCAAGTTCCCTTCTCTACCCGCATGGAAATATCGAACAAGACCTGTTGGCGAGTGTGCCCAAAGATCTTATCCTGGCGCTCGCTGCGGAAACTGACACAGATTTTATTTAACTCAAGCATAGCCTCTCTCCTTTCCCTGCAGCACCTGGCAGTATCGGCGCATCACATCGGCTCGTTTTTCTACCAGCAGCTTTGTGTACGGATCTGAGGCGTGGTGAAGGATATGCTCAAAATCTCCCCGATCTACCACCTGGCCCTGATTCAGCACCACAATGCGGTCTGCTACTCGGGAAATGGCATTGAGATCGTGAGAAATAAAAATCATGGCTGTTTGCGCTTCTTGTTTGATGCGGATCAGCTCATCCAAAATTTCAAACTGTGTAATCGCATCAATCGCCGTGGTGGGTTCATCTGCCACCAGCAGAGCAGGTTCCATGGAGGTGGCAATGCCGATCATGATGCGCTGAAGCATACCGCCGGAAAGCTGGTGGGGATATTTTTCCAAGACCTCCTCTGGATTCCGGATCCGCATTTTTTCCAGCAGGTCCAGTGAGCGGCTGCGAATCTCATCCGCACTCCAGCTGTTGTGAGCCAGAAAGGTTTCAGAAATCTGCTGTCCAATTCGGTAGAGCGGGTCAAAACAGGTCATCGGGTTTTGCAGCACGATCCCCACCTTGCCGCCCCGCAGACGGCGCAGTTCCTCTGCGCTTTTCCCCAACAGTTCCTCACCTTGAAGGCGGGCACTGCCGGAAACCAGGAAGCTTTTATTCAGCAAACCCATAGCAGCTTTAATGGACATGGATTTTCCGCTGCCTGATTCGCCCAAAACGCCTAAGCACTCGCCCGCATGAACAGAGAAGGAAACACCCTTGACCAGTTCAATGTTTCGGCGGTGTTGACGAAGGGTCACATGTAAATCGGTAAGTTCCAAAACTGGGATCATTTTTCCACCTCTTTTGGGTCCAACACATCCCGCAGCGCATCACCCATCAGATTAAAGCAGCACACTAACACCACAATGGCCACACCGGGTGCGATCATCTGTACCGGATTGCTGGTCAGCACTTCCTTGGCCTCGTTCAGCATGGCACCCCACTCCGGCGTAGGCGCCTGTACACCCAAGCCCAGAAAAGACAGCGTGGAAATATTGATGATTGCCCAGCCCACGTCCAGGGATGCCAGCACTGCCAGATCCGAGGTAATGGAGGGAAGCAGATGCCGGAAGAGGATAAATCGCTCCGGCATGCCCACACAGCGGGAAAACTGTACAAAGTTCCGGTCCCGGTACTGCATGACGCCGGTACGGATCATACGGGCATACCAAGCCCACTTGATGAACACATTGGCGATGATCACGTTCTGTACGCTGATACCCAGCAGTCCGACCACAGCAAATACCATGATCTGGCTGGGGAAAGAAAGCATCACATCCACCACACGCATGATAACTTCTTCTACTACGCCCCGGAAATATCCAGCCATGATGCCGAGTAATGCACCCAAGCCAATGGTGCCCAGCATGGTCAGAAGCGCCAGTCCTAGTGTAGGACGGATGCCGTAAATGAGCCGCGACAAAACACACCGTCCCAAGTGATCCGTTCCAAGGGGATATTCCAAACTGTATTCCGCAAATTTGTTTAGGATATCCGTCTCATAGGGATCATGAGGGGCCAGAACCGGAGCCAGAATCCCAATTGCGGCAATGATCAGCACAAAAAGCACAGTCATCACTGCTGTGCGATTATGAAAAAAGCGTTCTCTCACTGCTCAGCTCTCCTTTCTCAGTCTGGGATCCGATACGGTCTGGAGCACATCAAAGACCAGATTGAACACCACGAACAACACGCCGATCAGCAGCACATAGGTCTGAATGACGGGCAGATCCCGATTAAAGATAGAACTGATGCACAAAGTTCCAAGCCCCGGCCAGGAGAACACATTTTCCACTACGATGGTGCCCGCAATCATTTGTGGAATGCTCATACCCATAGCCACAATGCAAGTGTGCATGGAGTTTTTCAGGATATGTTTGACCATAATAGACTTCTGAGGCAGACCGCGCACATTGGCATAGAGCACATAGTCCTGATTCATATTTTCCAGCATATTATTTCGGATCAGCCGGATATAGGTAGAAATATAACTCAGCGCCACCGTAAAAGCCGGCAGGATGAGATGCTGCCAAGTGCCACTTCCATTGGTGGGCAGAAGGTCAAGCTTTACGCTGATACCCCACATTAACAGCAGTCCCACCCAGTAGGCGGGCATAGCAGTGGAAATAAAGATAATGGCCCGCATAATCTTATCAAACCATCCGTCCTTGTAAACCGCACACAAAAAGCCAATGGGTACGCTCAGTATAAGCACAATCACAAAGGATACCGCAGCCAACTGCAATGTTGCAGGCAGGCAGCGCACCAGTTCCCCCGCTACAGTACGGGCAGGATTGACATAGCTGATGCCAAAGTCACCATGCAGACACCCCAGCACCCAGTCAAAATACCGGACAATGAACGGCTTGTTCAGACCCAGCATTTCCTCCATTTCGGCGATTGCTTCTTCCGTGATTACCGGCATCTGTTGGACTCGCAGTGCTACCTCGGCTGGATTTGATGGAATGAGATTGATAAATACGAAGCAGACAAAGGAAATTGCCAGCAACAGCGGAATCGTCAGCAACAGCCGACGGATGACATAGCGTTTCATAAATTTCCCTTCCTTTTATGGCGATCCAGTCCCAGCAGAAGGGCCGCTCCCGAAGAAGCGGCCCTTCTGTGACACAGGTGATTACTCAAAATACATGTCCGCAAAGGGGACATCATACTGATCGCTGCCAAAATGGACGCCCTGTAGTTCAGAGGTATAAAGGGCCTTGTTGCACTCATAGGTCAGGGGGATGTAGACGGCATCCTCGTGGAGGCGAGTCAGCACAAAGGTATACAGTTCCTGACGCTCGGTTTCATCTGTGGAGGTAAGAATATCGGTGATGGCCTGGTCAATTTCTGCCTTATCCTCCAGACCCAGCTGCGCAGCATAGTCGCCGTAAACCGGGGCGCGCATTGCAGCCAGAGAAGACTGAGGATCATAGGGCATACCCCAGCAGATATTGAATACCATGTCAAAGTTGCCCGCCTTCATATTGTCTCGATAAGATTGCTCTTCCTCGCCGTGAATATTCAGAGAAATACCCAGCTTCTGATACTCACTCTGAAGATACTCAGAGATGGTCTTTTCCGTCACGCTGTCACTGTTGTACAGCAGATCCAGCTCCAGCTTTTTACCATCCTTCTCACGGATTCCGTCGCTGCCCATCACCCAACCAGCTTCATCCAGCACCTGTCCTGCAACAGCGGTATCGTAGGCATAGGGCTCCAAATCCACATCGCAGTAGGGAACGCTGGTCGCATACAAGGTGTCGGCGGGCTGCTCCAAGCCATAGAAGATGCCTTCCGAGATGGCCTCCCGGTTGGTGGCGTGCTGGAGAGCCTGACGGACAGCCTTATCACCCAGAATTTCGTGTGTAGTATTCAGAACAATGTGGCGGGTAGAGGTGGGCTCAGACAAACTCACCGTAAACTGATCGCTGTCCACATACTGGCTGATTGCATCGGCATCCAGCATGTTCTTGCCAAAAATCAGGTCAATTTCTCCCTTTTTCAAAGCCATGATACGGGTCTGGTTGTCTGGAATGACCTTGACGGTGATCTTCTCAATGGCCGGAGCCTCGCCCCAGTAGTTCTCGTTGCGCTCAAATACAGCGTATTCGTCAGTAACAAAGTCGGTCAGCACATAGGGACCTGTTCCGATGTAGCCCTCCACTCCATCCTTGGTGCTGCCGTTAATCATACAGTTGGGCGAGATCATCGCAAAGGGACGAATGCAGCCCAGCTCGGTAAGCATGGGATAGTAGGGCTCGCTAAGCTCAATCACAAACGTATCGCTGTCCGGCGCGGAGACTCCCACCAGCAGGTTCATCATTTCCAGCCAAGTATGCCGCTCCTTGTTTTCGATGATGGCGTTGAAATTCGCCAGAATAGCATTGGCATCACACAGCGTTCCATCCGAAAAATAAACATTATCACGGATATTGAACGTGTAGACGCAACCGTCTTCGCTGATGGTCCAGCTCTCTGCCAAACAGCCCTTATAGCCATCATCCGTGATACTCACCAGGGTATCGTAGAGAATACTCTGGGCATACATCTCACCGGCATACAGATGGGGATTGAGATCCCGAATGTCCCGATAGTTGACGAAGACCAGCTCATTTTTTGCCTCTTCCCCCGTACCGGATGTGGTCTGGCCGGGATCCGAGGTCTGGCCACAACTAGCCAGACAGGTGAGTGCAAGCGCGCCGCTCAATACGGCAGAAAGTAGTTTTCTTTTCATTTTTCCCTCCGATAAGCAGTGTCGAATTATCAACCGACTGTTATTCAGTATACAGTAGTTAGCAGCAGCTTACCAGAGCACAAATTTTCATGGAGAACTATAACGATTTGTTATAGTTCTCCACTGCTTACAGCATCTTTCGAAAACGCTCTACTACCCACCGAGCATGGGCAGACAGTGCCCGCTCCGGATTAAATACATACCCCATTTGTAAAAATGGCTCACACCCGTTAATAGGAAGAGACTTGATTGCGTACTGGGTATACGGTTCATGCATAAAATCTAATCCCAGACTACACACATCAGAATGAAGCAACAGGTCAATGATCAGATGGTCACTGTTGGTATATACCACATGATGGAGCTTTTCGTTATCGATGACACCCATACTGACCCGTTCGAGGTGGTGTTCCATAGAAAAGAAGTCTCGCACACCCCGCATGAATTTCAGACTTGAAAGATCCTCAAAATCGATACTCTCCGTATGATAAAGCGGGTGACTCGGCCCAACATAGACGCAGATCTTTTTAACATCCAGAGGTACAAACTCTAAGTTCTTATGGGAAAGAATATGCTGAAAGGTTTGAACCTGTTTCAGCGCAACATATACAATCCCGATCTCAGAAATTCCTTGGTGAACATGATCGGTAATTTCCTCCACACTTCCCTCGTGATACTCGATGTGAAACTGCGTCCCCCACTCTTTATAAAAATCGACCAGCAATCTTGAAATCATATTGCTGGGATATGTGGACAACCGCAGACTGTTATGTGTGTCAGGAAGGGAGAGTGTCGAGATCGTCGCAGCCGCTTTTAATATGAGATTCGCATACTCAAGAACCGTCTCACCATATGCTGTAGGGCGAACCCCCTTCCCGCTTCGAGATAATAAAGGGCGCCCCAATTCATTTTCCAATGTACGGATCGTTTTGCTGATATGTGGTTGAGATGTGTAGAGGCAAGCAGCCGCTTGAGATAAGCTTCCTTTTTCACAGGCCACTGAAAAAAATTCAAGTTGTTTGATGTCCATTGTATTTCTCCCATCTCATTAGTTAGTCTTCGCTAACTAATTATACACTCGTTTATACTATATTTCAACAGTCTGAAACAAAAGCTATCATCATGTAACATACAATTAAGTGCGAATTGTTGATACCGCACCTTTTCCAGTACTTGATGGACATTAGATATAACAAGAGAACATAAAGCCCCCCAACCAGAAACTGTGTGGCCGGGGGGCATCATAATATATCCACAAATCAGTACTTAAACATGCAGATTGTTGCCAGTCTTCCAATCTGCTGCCTTCAAAAGTTTTTGACAGTATAGTCCATAAAATTCATCGTGTGTCAAGGATGCAAGCCACTCAGTAGAAGGACAGCAGGCGCTGGGACTCTCCTGCTGGCTTTTTCCCTGGGCGTGCTCGGGATAAACGATCAGATCTCCGTTGGCAGCATAAAAGGAACAAAGCTCCTGACACAAAATCTCTTTCACCATACAGCAGGCAATCCACTGGGGAACAGAAGTGCGGGCACAGAAGTAGGACGGGATCAGAACAGGTCCTTCCCGGGGGAGCCGAAGAAAGGTCTCCTGTCCGTCTGCCCGCAGGGCATACAGAGAGGGCACAAGGGCAGTGGACGCCTGCCCCTGACGCACGGCCTGAAAGGCGCCAATGGGCATATCGGTCACCAGACTGCGCTCCAGCAGCGCTTCTGCTGCCTGAGACCCCCATCGCTCCCAGACTGTTTTCACTACGGTTTTGACCGCCGAATTGTTGATGCCGCCCAATGCCAGACCGTTCCAGTCAGCCAGGGCAGTATGGCAGCAGACCTCCGGTTCCCTCGTATAGTAGACCAGAGGAATGGACAGGAACGGCAGCAGAAACGGCCCTCGCTCCACAGCATCCAGCATAGGACCGGAACGCAGGGACATCCAGCTTCGCACTGGATAGAGATCACCGTTCAGTTTGCAGAAAATGTCTGGATCTTCGAATACCTCCAGATCGGCAGAAACGATGAGGTCGGGAAGAACGGCATCCGGCCGGGCCAAATATTCAGACATGTGCTCCGGATATCCCAAGCCGAAATAGCGCACTTCCAATTGGATCCCATCGGGGAGCAGCTTCTGCGTCAGCGCATCCAGGAACGCCTTCTCCTGTCGGTGAAGTACGCAGATATGATTCCAGTAGAGCAAAATATGTGTCATGCCAGGAGTTCTCCCTTTCGTAACAGCGTCTGATAACGACGCTGGGTTTGGTATTCGGCTTCTAATTGCTGATAGAGGGCCGCTTCAGCCGGAGAACGTCCCACTACTGCGGTAATTGCGCCGCCGCCAAGGACGATCCGCTGCTCCGACATCAACGCTGTATGGGGGTCATGGGTGACCACCAGAACCAGCTTGTCCTGACGGCGAAGCAAATGCAGAGCCCGCTGCTTGTCGATCCCGGCGTTTTCAATCTCGTCAATAAGTACGATGGGGCTGTCACAAATGAGGGCGATATCCCCGATCATTAGGGCCCGTGATTGCCCGCCGCTGAGCTGGTTGAGGCTTTGACCCAATGTTACGGGTTCCGGCGTGATCTCGTTCACCAATTTCAGAATTTCTTCCGGGGTGATCTCCCGGCTGCGGCAGCGAGCGTGCAGGCGTAAAAAGTCTTCCACCGTGGTGTCCAGAACAAAGCGCATGTTCTGTCCAAGATGGGCTACCAGCTGACCCGACAGCCTCTGCCGATGGCAGCGGGATACGGGAGCTCCATCCAGTAAAATGGTGCGTCCGGTAACCGAGTCTCCCTGGGCCAGCTGCTCCACATCTTTGATCAGCCGAGACTTCCCTGACCCTGTGTTCCCCACAATGGTGTACAGCTGACCACGTTTGAGATGAATGGGCAAAAAGGATTCTACTGTTCCGCGCTTGTCATGCCCCGGCAAAATGGTCAGGCACTCCATACCGGCGCCTCCTTTCCAAAGTCGATCTTACCCACAACGCCCTGCTGGAACGCTCCGCCTACCCGGCGTTCTCCCACACAATAGGAGCATACCCCGCTTGGCATGGTATGGCGAAGCACATCCTCTCCGGAGCTACAGTTGGCGGGCTGCTCCAGCAGCCACTGCGCCAGGCGGTCGATGCCATATCCGGCCAAGCCATCTACCGGGAACAGCGCTGCCTTTGGGTTTAGCTCCCCAATTTGCCAGGAAATGATCTCCAGCTCAGCCTGGGAAACCATATCCGTTTTGGTCAGCACCACAAAGTCCGCCTGGGTGAGCATGGGGCCAAGCTGTCCCGGCGCCTTGCAGCTGGCAGTACAGTCCAGGACGCATCCCGCCACCATGTGGATGGTGGCAGGGGAACAGCGATGACACAGGCCCGCTGTCTCAATCACTAATGTATCGCAGCGCTGTCCGTCCGCCCAATCCCACAGCTCAGGCAAATTGGACACAAGGAAGTGATCCGGGCAAATATCCCCGCTCAGGCCAGTGACACAGGGTAAGCCCAGTTCCTCAAAGACTGCGGCATCTCCGCTTTGCAGGCAGTCGATCTTGCAAACGCAGGGGGGTGCCCCGCTCTGCTTGAGCAGCGGAAGAAGAGATCGCAAAACAGAGGTCTTCCCTACTGCAGAAGCTCCAGAGAATAAGAAAATGTGATTTGGCATGCGTGTGCTCCTCTCCAGTCATGCAGTTAGCATCAGCTTACCACCTGACTGTGCCACTTGTCAGTATCAAGTGAGACTGAGAACGCAGCTTTTTTTCTTGACGAAAGCGATATTAGGCATGTACAATAATATATGGTTAGCAAAAGCTAACTTATTGAAATGAGGTGAGGTGTTGGAACAAACTGAGCTGTCTCAGAAGCTGGCGCTTTCTGCTTTGCTGACAGACGTTACACTGCCTGGGGAAAAGGTATCCACCCAGGTTTTCCGGTGTGGGCAGATCGTCAGCGACATTCCCCGGGGGATCCCATCCATCGGTCTGATCACACGGGGCAGGATCGAGGTCTATTCCGTAGCATTGGACGGAAAGGATATCCTGCTCAATGAACTGTCGGCTGGAGAATGCTTTGGCATCTGCAACCTCTTGGCTCAATCCGAGCTGGAAACTGTACTCAGATGCAGCGTGGAGACAGAGATCCTCTATATCCCGAAAGCGGTGCTGCTGGAGTCCATGGCTGCTGATGGCACCCTTGCCCTCCGGTTTGCCGCAGTTTGCAGTGAAAAAATCCAGTTTCTCTTGAAGCGGATCGAGCTGCTCACCATGCAGTCCTGCCGGGGGCGTGTCATCGCCTTTCTCCTTGCCCATAGCAATAAAGGCGGCGAGGTAATTTTTCGTGGCTCACGGGAGGATCTTGCCCGCCATTTGGGCGTCAGTCGTGCCGCCCTGTTCCGGGAGCTGGCAGCGCTGCAGACCATAGGAGCTATCGAGTCCCACGGGAATCTGTTCCATGTAATGGATCCGGGCCAGCTGGAAGATCTGCTCTATCATCCATCCAACACCAAATAGACCACCCAGAAAGGAATACGATCATGAAAAAGCTCTTGTCTCTCATTTGTTCTCTGTCTCTGTCTGCGGCGCTTCTTGCTGGTTGCTCCTCCACACCCCAGGAGCCCACCGCCTCTCAGACACCCTCTGATTCGGAAACTCCCACCACCAGTCAATCGGTCACGACGGAAGCCGTGGATGTGAAGGTAATGGCCCTCAAGGGTCCTACCGCCATGGGAATGGTGCAGTTCATGAGTGAGACGGATAACGGCTCCATAACCGACAACAACTACGACTTTACCATCACAGCCATGACAGATGAGGTCTCTGCGGCCCTTTCCCAGGGTACCACAGACATTGCCGCAGTTCCGGCCAATCTGGCTTCCGTCCTCTATAACAACACAGAGGGCGGCGTACAGGTCCTGGCGATCAATACGCTGGGTGTGCTGTACATTGTCGAGAGTGGGGATACCGTTCAGTCCATGGAGGATCTGCGCGGTAAAACCATCTATGCAAGCGGGAAGGGCGCCACACCGGAATACGCTCTGAACTATGTACTGGCCCAGAACGGTATCGATCCCGCCAGTGATGTGACCATTGAATGGAAAAGCGAACATGCGGAATGCCTGGCTGCGCTGACTGCCCAGGAGAATGCCATCGCCATGCTGCCCCAACCCTTTGTCACCATAGCCCAGGGCAAAAGCGACCGTATCCGCGTGGCCCTGGATCTGACGGAGGAATGGGACAAGCTGCAGGCGGACAGCGAGACGCCCTCTACACTGGTCACCGGAGTGGTGGTGGCCCGGACAGAGTTTGTCCAGGAGCATCCCGAGGCCGTCTCCACCTTCCTGGATCACTACGCCTCTTCCGTGGAGTTTGTCAATGCCAATGTTGAGGATGCCGCCCAGCTGGTCGGCACCTATGACATCGTTACCGCGGAGGTTGCCCAGAAAGCCATCCCCGCCTGCAATATCGTCTTTGTAGAGGGTGCCGAGATGAAGGACAAGCTGTCCGGTTATCTGACCGTTCTCTTCGACCAGAACGCCAAATCTGTGGGCGGCGCTCTGCCCGCTGACGACTTCTACTACAGCCGCTGAGGAAGATGAGACGCGCCGGAATACTACGGCCCTGGGCGGTGTTTGTATGGCTTCTGGTCTGGCAGATAGGGGCCATGGCGCTGGATCAGCAAATCTTACTGGTCTCGCCCATACAGGTTCTGGCCCGGTTGGGGGAGCTGGCCCTTCAGGGGTCGTTCTGGAAGGCCGTGGGATTTTCCATGCTGCGGATTACCGGCGGCTTTCTTTTAGGGGCAATAGTGGGTACCGTTCTTGCAGCGTTCTCTGCCAGGCTGCGCCTGGTGGAGGAGCTGCTGGCCCCTCTTCTGCTGGCCATCAAGTCCATCCCTGTGGCCTCGTTTATCATTCTGTCCCTGATTCTGTTTTCTTCCCGCAATCTGTCCATCCTGATCTCATTTTTGATGGTTCTGCCGGTGCTGTATTCCGGGGTTCTGGGCGGGATCCGTGCCATGGACCGTCAGATGCTGGAGATGGCGCAGCTGTTCCGGATTCCCACGCTCCGGCGGATCCGTTATGTGTATCTGCCACAGGTGATGCCCTATTTTCAGGCGGCCTGCGCATCCGCTTTGGGTTTGTGCTGGAAGTCGGGGATCGCTGCCGAGGTCATCGGTATGCCAACAGGCTCTATCGGCGAGCGGCTTCAGCAGGCCAAGGTCTATCTGGACACGCCGGATCTGTTTGCCTGGACACTGGTCATCGTACTGGTAAGCCTGTTATTTGAGCGGTTCTTTTTGGTAGTGCTGAGACAGGCTGCGCACCACTTGGAGAGGATGTGAGCTATGCAGGATATTGTGATGCACAGGTTGTGTAAGTCTTTTGGGGAAAAATCGGTGCTGCGGGATGTATCTGGTACATTGGCGGCGAACCGTATCACCGGGCTGATGGCTCCTTCTGGTGCTGGAAAAACCACGTTGCTGCGGATCCTTATGGGGCTGGAGCAGGCGGACAGCGGCTGGATCGACGGTCTGGATGGTCTCCGCCTCAGCGCAGTATTCCAGGAAGATCGTCTATGTGACCAACTGGACGGCGTATCCAACCTCCGCTTGGTAACTCCGTCCCTGAGCCGGGCAGAAGCCAGAAAAGCTTTGGAGACGGTGGGGCTGGCCGACTGCATCGGTCAGCCTACCCGGGAGCTTTCCGGAGGACAGCGGCGCAGAGTGGCGATTCTCCGCGGTCTGCTGGCCGACTATGACCTTCTGATCCTGGATGAGCCTTTCAAGGGCTTAGACCGGGAGACCAAACAGTTGGTGATGGAGGATACCCGCCGCCGATGCACGGGAAAAACCGTGCTCCTTGTCACGCATGATCCCACAGAACTGGATGCGCTGGGCGTAACCGAATTGCTGACAGGACTGGAATTGAACAGCCCCAGATTGAGCGGACAGTACAGAAAAGAGCCCTGATAGGAAATATTGAGATTTGAGTGGAGAGGCGTCGCTTGCGTGACGCCTCTCCTTTTTGTATAAAGAAAACCACTCGCTAGGCAAGTGGTTTTCTTTATACAAAAAAGACTTGAAACCGAAGTTTCAAGTCTTTTCATGGTGGAGATAAGCGGGATCGAACCGCTGACCTCTTGAATGCCATTCAAGCGCTCTCCCGAACCATCTGGTAGGCACACCCCCTGATAGTTTGGGGCAGCGCTCATCTCCACACCCGCGCAACAATTCAATTTGCTTACTTATATTAACATGGAGGATTTATGTTGTCAACTGGCCATATCTCTTAGGATATGTACCCCATGCCACTGGTGTGACATGGGCGAGGGCTTATTGTGCTATGGACAGCTCACTTGTATCACATTCGGAAACTCCATCGATACCGTTAAGGAACTGCTCCACATTGATGTTGAATTCAATCTTGATATCGTAGTCCTTGCAGACCGAGACTTTTTTGATGATGTAGCCACAAATCATCTTTTTGACTTCCATAGGACTATCATCAAAAATCTTGGACCAGGACACGATCTGATTGAACTCAGCCTTCATCTCCTCGATTTTAGAGTTTCCATCGTTCAACTCCGCTGTAAGTTCCGTGATGCGTTCACTGCTGGATAGCACCTTTTGACGGGCGTCCTCCAGCATCTCAGATAGAACATCTTGCGGCAGTGCGCTTTTACCCTGAATCGCTTTCAGTACCTCAGCTTTAAGGGATTCGTATTCCTTATTGGCCTTGGTGTTTTCAGCTCTGGCTCGCTGCAGTTCCGAGCGGATCATAGCCATCTGCTTTTGAACCGCACTTCCCACGATCATATCACCGGAAGCGCCTTGCATCTTGTTGAAGACCTGATGAAGTACCTCCGTAACAATCCCGTCCACGATATGCATCGTATATCCGGTCTGTCCGGTACACTCCTGACGACGCCGTGTCTTATTGTAGCACACATAGCGAATGCGCTTTTTGTAAACCGCTGTTCCATCCGCTCGACGGACCGTTTTCCCGTTCGTGGTAAGTACCAAGCGGCCTCCGCAGTGTCCACAAAAGATATTTCCGGAGAGCAGGGACTGTCCTGTCGTATTCAGCGGCACTGTTCGATGCTCTTTTCGCTCATTGGTTCGCTCCAGCATCAACTTCTGTGCCAGATCAAAGTGGTCCGGGGCAATGATTTGAAGCTCATCAAAGGGACCAGCATAGGTTTCGCCGCTTCGAAGGATTCCTTTATAAAGTGGGTTATGTAGGATACCTCCCACACTGGCATCATGCCAGTTTTGTCCCTTTCGATTCTTGATGCCATGATCGTTGAGGAAGTTAGCGAGGCGCCATCTGCCATATCCGGACGAAACACAGAGATCAAACATCATTCGGACGACTCTGGCCTCATCCTCATCGATGACCAGCATATATACCTCATGCTTGCGCTTGTTGAGGATGCCGCTCTTTTCCAGCCGGTATCCGTATGGTGCGTTTCCGCCTCGGAACCGTCCTTCTTCAACCATCTGCCCAAGGGCTGTTTTGGTACGCATTGAGGTTTTCTGGCTCTCACCATCAGCCTGCCAGAAGCGAATGTAATTGGTCAGGCGATCCGTGTGGGATTCAAACCTCTGCTCGCCTTCTTTCACGCTCCAAACGCGGACTCCCTTTTTGGCGAACCACTCTACAACAAAGGGAGTTTCATCCGATTTACGACCCAGACGGTCGAACATGAATACGAGCAGGATATCGAATTTTCCCTGCTCTGCATACTTCTTGATAAGCTGTAGCTTGTCCCGATCATCGGCGCTGACCTTGTAGCCGGATACGCCGGTTTCTTTTTCTTCACCTACGATAATCCAACCCATCTTATCTGCGAAGTCATGGCAGGCTTTTCTTTGCATGGGGATGTCCGCCTGATTCTGATCATCATGATCGACCTGCTTACTGGTGGAAACTCTGTACAAACAATAAACTCTTTCAGCCATTTTGATATCCGTCCTCTCATTTTGTTTTGTGTGAGAGGGCGAACACTCAATTCATCCTATTCGATTTTCAAGGTTCCTGGCTTTTTTCGCCGTACCCATTATCTCACACAACGGCCAGAATTGCCAGGGAATTCATCGGTTTTCGGAGAGAAATGTGCCTTGCAACCTGATCTATTTTTGAAGCATTGCATAGGAACTCAGAAGTGATTGCTTTACAAAGGCAGCCGCTTCCAGGTTTGGCCGTTCCGCAAAACAAAGTGTAACCTTATAACCTTGTACATTGATTTTCATTTCTGCTTTTGGGGTATCGCTTTTGAGCGGTTTATTCATGCTAAAGCCTCCTTGTATAGAAGGCCACCCATCAGGACCGATGAGCGGCCCTGTGAGATTCTACTTTCATAAAAAGAGCCGGCTATCTGATCGATAGCCGGCTCTTTGTGGATCACCATTCCATCTGGTTCATATCCGGAAGTTTTTCGCTGTCCAAATCGACCACATGGGTCAGCGGTATTTTTATATCATCTACCAGAATCAGTACCTGGTTGAATTCATCTATTCTTCTCAGGCGTCCAGTAGTTGTTATATATTGACCACCATCCTTTTTCTCATCTGGTCGGAACCATGTTACGGTAATCTCCGGACATTCTTTGATATGCTCCAATAAGATGCGCTGCTTTTGATCAAGCACTGCCTTATCATCATCGCTTAATTCAATTTGTCGGTCCGTCAGCCTCGCCGTTTCGGCAAGAGCTGCGCTGTGACCGGCAAGAGCCGCAAAGGGAGAAAACTGGGCCGCTCGGTCTGAGATAGGCATTCTCGGATGTCTGGAAGAGGTAGGATGCGGCAGCGAAATAATATCATCATAGGGACCGCTCATGCCTGATGTCCTCCAATCGTCTGATTTCTCTCTCTGGCTGTGGCCCCATCTTCCAGGTTCAAACCTTTGAGGATAGCGTTCTTACCAAACTTCTTTTTGATCCCCAGTATGGTTTCCTGAATCTTTCTCTCCCGAGCGTGTTCAGCTGCGTTTTCTGCCTTTTGCTTTTCCTTTGCCGCATAGTCAGTGAAGAGATCCAACTGCTCCACCTCGTCCTGCTTGGGTACTTTTTCTTCATGAAGTAGACGATTTGCGCTGATACTGAGACGACGAACCAGCAACGCCTTGTCCACGATTCGATCATAGAGAGCGGTGATTGTTTCCAGTAGATCGTTTGCCGAAGATGTATAGGAGAAATTTTCTGTCCCTACAGCGTGCTTGGGAATCTTTCGTCCGTAACGGTCCGTGGTGGTTTCTCCGGCATACGCTGCGCCCCCTCGGGTGGGTGCCAGATTTTCAATGTCATAGCCTACAGTCAACACCAGCTGGTTGGTGACCAGTCCTTTATCTACCAGATCCAGTGCCAGCGAATCCGCCATCTCGCGGACTACCAGTCGCGCCTTATCAAAGGGATAGGGACACTGAAGCACCTGACCGGAAACGATACTCTTGTTTTCTGGCTTGTATGCTTTCACATCTGCAATGGTGCAGGGTTCCCAGCCCCAAGCATGGTCAATGAGCAGTTCTGCGTTGACCCCAAAGAGGCGGTAGAGCAGTTCCTCATTGTGATAGTCCGTGGGCTTCCCAATGGAACACCGGGCAATGTCGCCCATAGTGTACAGGCCATTCGCCTCCAGTTTGGTGGCGTACCCTCTGCCGACCCGCCAAAAATCCGTGAGCGGGCGGTGACTCCAAAGCAGTTTCCGGTAGGTCATCTCGTTTAGTTTGGCAATCCGTACACCATCCTTATCTGGCTGGACATGCTTTGCTACGATATCCATGGCGATCTTGGCCAAATATAGGTTTGGCCCCATTCCGGCCGCAGCAGTGATTCCGGTGGTTTTCAGTATATCCAAAATAATCGTCTGAGCCAGCTCTCTGTCAGTCATCTTATAGGTGTCCAGGTAGTTGGTGACATCCATGAAGACCTCATCAATGGAATATGGAAAAATATCCTCGGGAGCCAGATATTTCAGATAAACGCCATAGATTTTAGTGCTCCAGTCAATATAATGCGCCATCCGGGGTGGAGCAACAATGTAGTCCAGTGCCAGAGAAGAGTCTCGCTGTACTTCCGGGTCGTTCCAGGACGAACCAGTAAGCTGCCGTCCGGGAGCCGCCTGCCTGCGTCTGGCATTGACCTCTGCCACCTTCTGCACTACCTCGAAGAGCCGTGCCCGTCCCGAGATACCATAGGATTTTAGGGATGGGGTGACCGCCAGGCAGATAGTTTTTTCTGTGCGACGGAGATCCGCCACAACAAGGTTTGTTGTCATCGGGTCCAATCCGCGCTCCACACATTCTACACTTGCATAAAAACTTTTGAGATCGCAACAGATGTAGGTTCGTTCCTTCATACCTGACTCACTTCCTTTCCCTATATAATGTGTACTGCTAATTTAACGCCATTATAGCACACTTGTTCTATGCCCGCTATTGTAAATTGTCACCATCATTATAGCGCCAAAAGCCCCAGCATTAAACCTACACTGAGGACGGCTATTAATAATGTGGTGTGTTTTCCTCACACCAAGCCAACACTGATTCCGAGTGCCTGGTTAACCTGTTGCATTTCGTAGTCGTTAAGTACTCCAATCCGATCCATGAGTCTGGACTTATCGATTGTGCGAATCTGCTCCATTAAGATTACAGAGTTGCAACGCAGTTTGTCTACCTGTCGATTGATACTAACATGGGTTGGAAGGTTTGTCTTTCTCCTACTGGTTATGGGAGCTGCAATCACAGTAGGGCTGTACCGGTTCCCGACATTGTTCTGGAGAATCACAACAGGACGGATACCACCCTGTTCAGACCCAACCACTGGCCGCAAATCTGCATAGTAAATGTCCCCGCGATAATATGTTTTCAAGAAACCCACCTCCTTAGTTTTTAGAGCTTAATACCACAAAAATAGGGACCGCTCCCACATCTCCCGCCTCTGGTTGGAATGCTTGCATACATGGCATATTCCGGTCAATAAACGGTACTTGGGCAGAAGCGGTCCCCATGGCTTCTGATATTAAGACTTCACATTTGTGTTGTCTTTATGCTGCGCTCGTATTCGACACTACTTCCCCAAGCGCAGAACCAGCGAATACAATGCTGGCTCATAGGGCGATTAGTCTGAACCACGGATGGCTTCACCGTGTCATGGGAATCTCACCCCCGGCAGGATCTCTGTCGGCCGCCCTCCTTGCTTGCGTCTGGGACTGGACGGAAGTATCATTATCCCTGATGGAATCATTGCGATACAGCTTGCCACAGGCTGTTTTATGGACGAATGGACCCGCTTAGCACCTTATTTGGCCGTCGTTGATAGGTAATTATGCAGTTGAGCCTTCGAACTCTTATTCAATTCAATGTTTTCTTCGAGTCAATCTGCAACAGCACCTACAGGTGGTCTTGGCGCATTCTCCAATGTCGCTTGCCCCGGTCACGAGGCCCCATCAGGAAAGTATTCAGACAATCGGATATTCGGCTTTCAAGGTTCACGAGGGAGAGATAAATTTACCCCCTCACTACTAAGCCGAGTTCGTGAGGGGGTTGAGAACCAAAAATTTTTTATTTTGCTTTCATCATGGTTCTGAGTTTGTCCAAGACCTTCTGCCGGCGCTTATTGACACCCTTTTGGGAAATGCCAATCTGCTGTGCATATTCCCGTTCTGTCATGCACTCAAAGTACAACGCCTGTATCAATTCCATATCCTGCGGAGGAAGCATACCAAGGTATTGGTGCAGTTTTTCACGCAAGATACTGTAAATGGCAGAATCCTCAACTCGTTCAGAGGTCATGTCGGGGATCATATCCTCACCAAGCAGTTCATCTGTGTCGAGGTCACTATATAAGACCTTGCCATTCCTTATGTCTTTCTCATCCAAAGTACGAGTGTGTCGTTCAATACTGTAATATGCTCGATACACTTCTTTGCTAACATCTACCAGGATTCCATCTACCCGAATCCTGTATTTTCTTTCTTCTGCCATGTGGCAAACCTCCGTAGCTTCAAGATTTTGATTGGTGAATCAAAACCTCGGAGCTACGGGTACTTGGCAGTGAACGCCTCCCAGCGCATGCCGGCCCTCCTAATGCCGGGCAGAAAAAAAGCCGGGGGGCGTTATAACGCCCTCCGGCTCATTCCTGCCGCCATATTTGCGGCAGGAATGAAAAAGGACCCGGTCACCGCGGAAAGCGGTGTCGAGTCCTTATGTTAAGTATTCAAATTTTAGAGCATACCTGCCACTGTAGCCAGTATAGCAGGTTCAAAATCGGAAGGGAGTAGGGATTCCGTCGGGGATGTATCGGGCTTTAGTCGGGATAAAGTCGGGGCACCCCATCCATCAATTCAGGGATAACATAGCCAAACAGACAGATAGAAAACAGATAAATCGCCTCCTTTTTTCGGTCATAAAACACGCTGCGCTCCATATTCAACTCATCCAGAAGCTCTTTTTCGGTACTATTGAAACGGTAAATGAATTGCTTGCTGAGGATCTCATAGTACAACTCTCCTCGATCTGGATACCGCTTCAGGCGTAGTAATGCACGATTGATTACATCTACCAGCATTTGGCTTTGGATAACGCAGCAGACTTTCTCCTCAAAATCCTGCAAATCTATATCTGGAGCAAAGTTCTCCAGATAGCATAGTCCGGTACTCAGGTCCTGATCGCCCAATTCCCAGGCATACTCCTGGAGCTCTTGAGCTCGCTCACTCAACACCCAGACAACATCCCGATAAATTTTGAGAATCAACTTGCTCTTATGAAAAGCCACCGTGCTGTCCAGACCAAGTGATGAAAGTCTGCTGTGGCATTTGCGGATCGTTGCACTCTCTTTCCTCATGGTTTCCTCCTTCCTTGTTCGCTGGCCAGCGAACATTTTGAGCATAAAAACTTACCAGGGGCAGGTATAGGGTCCTGGTGAGGACCCTATATCCAAGGCACCCTTATTTACATTAAATTGTGCGACTGCAAGCGAATTTGCATAGCTTGTTTGGAAACCTCAAATATCTGAGCCATCTCTGCAACTATTTGCTCCATAGTTCTTCCGGAGCGGAGACGATAAAAACACTTTTTGATTTGCGGAAGCGGCATCAGAAGGGCTGTTGCCAACGCATCCGCTTGTCTCTCTATCACTCCATCGCTCTCGTCAGTAGAGCACTGTCCATTGTATGCTGCAATATTTCCAGTCCCAGAATACAGATTCTTATGTAGCACCCAGTGGGCCAGCTCATGGGCACATGTGAAGCGAAGTCGCCCGATACTGCGAGTTTCACAAAGGCGTTCATCAATCAGAATCGTTCCTTTTCTGACAGCAATGATTTTATACGACCGTTCATCCATATCATATAGGATGACGGGGCCGTCATCAAAGATGGTTTCTCCCAATACAGCACCATTTTTGCGGAGAATGTGATACTCCAGAATCAGGTCGAACTTTACTTCGATGATAGCTTCGATGGGGATCGGTCTCGGTTCACCACTCAGAAGCGAGCTGTCATATTCCATCAGGATTTTGCGTGCAATAGCTTCAACTGTCTCCAAGCGAATTCGCGGAACTGACACCGTAGGCCCCCCTTATCGCGGTCGATTTTTCATTTGCTCAATGAATGCCTGCCATTCCTCGTCGGTGGCATTCACATCTTTAGAAACACGAAGTGCTGCACGAACGATATCCTTTTGCATGATATACTCTGGTAGATCGGCAGAAATCCTATTCCGAGACTTTGCAGCTAAGTCAAGCAGCCTTTCATGATCGGTTTTGCTGAGATCCAGATAGCGAGATATCCGTTCTACAAAATCACCTTCTGGTGCGGGACGACGGCTCTGCTCAACATCACTGAGATACCCACATGCAATACCAAGATGCTTTGCGGTTTCTCGCAGCGTTAGCCTAAGTTCTTTACGCTTTGCAGAGATAAACGCTCCAAAAGTCATGGTGACTTGCCTCCTGTTATTGAGGGTGTTCGCTGTGCAGCGAACTCTTAATTTCATTATAGTCAGAACAGGTGTTCTATTCAATGGCAAAAAAAAGAGTTCCCCGCAAGGTGTTAAAATTCTTTAACACCTTGCGGGGGTTCTCATATAAATGTACGAGCGATATCCTGCATTTTATCTACACAGGATTGGGGTGACAAAATTCGTATTTTTCCCATAAACTTAAATACCCACCCATAAAAGGTTCCGCTGGGGTTGACTTCAATTATCACTGTAAAGTGGGTATCATCATATGGAGATATCTCGATGTCTTCACCATAATGGTCAATGATGACCCGCATCAGCTCATTGGAACAGAGAAGTTTGACCTGCTCTGCATGCTCTGCCGCAAACATATCAACCATTTTGTTCGTATAGGCGGCTACATCAAAATCAGGCATTGGCTGGAACTTGGAATCCAACGGCTCCACGCTGGTCAGACGATCCACACGAAAATGGGCAATTCCCTTATGCTTATGAGAGTAACCAATCAAATAATAATGGTCGTTCTTCCACTCCAAAGCATAGGGGTCCAGAATATAGCGATATCCATCGTGTTTCAGGATTTTCTTTTTCTCTGGCGTGTACTCATAGTATTGGAAACTGATTTGGTGTTGATCCAAGATAGCAGTCTGAATGCTATCAATGATGTAATAGACCTTTTCGTTATGCGGCTTCACACGGCTGGAGAGGCTGGCCAACCTTTGGAGCTGTTCCGCCTGTTGGATGCTGGTCAACTGTCCCAGCTTTTGAATTAGTGCCTGAGATTTTTTCGCAGAAATCACCTTGGAGGATGCCACGGCATCTACAAGCATCTTCAACTCAGGATATTCAAAAATTCGGCTGCCAATGAAATATCTGTTTTGTGTGCTTTTGATTTGGACGATATCAATTCCTGCGGTGTCCAGCGCCTCCAAGTCAGTATAGACAGTTTGACGCACAGATGGAATCCCTTTGCTTTTGAGGTACTCTATCATCTCAGATACTGTAACCGCATGTGCTTCATCGGTTTGCTGATAAAGAAACCGCAGCAGCTCAATGATACGGATATTACTCTGCATTGTGATCACCTCCTAAATAGAGTTTTGTGCTCTCAAAATTATGCTCCTGCTGTTTCTCAGCGGCCTCCAGATGCATATTTTCCCATGTTGATGTCCAGCACCCCTCTGGGTGGCTGAATCAGAGCATCCTCATATTGGCACTTCCACTGAATCTCCCGACACATCTGGCCATCCGCCACGCCATCTATGGTTTCACCATCCTGAATGGGGTTATCATGTTCCAGAATGTAGGACGCCACATTGTAGGCATGGTTTACCACCCAATTGGGGTCCATGCCATGGAAGTGGTACTGGAGGTCAGGCAGAAACAGGGTGCCAATGCCCACCGTGTCGATGAGCATATCCTCCGTACCCTCAATGTTGAAGAATCGGACATTGACGCCAAAGCGGATGAACCGATCCGCGCCCTCAATCTGATGGGAGCGCACATCCTCTGCCAGAAACAGCTTGCCGCAGTTCTGGAAATAGAATGCTTCGCATGAGGGGTACAGCTCCGCCAGAGCCTCCAAGAAGTCGGCGTCCAGGTTGGCCCGCTCCAGCGCCGGAAGCGCCGCAGCCAACATATCGGTGGCCACCACCTGATACCGGCACTCCCGGAAAATCCGCTCTCGGTCTTCCTGGCAGTCCCACATCTGGCTCAGCAAAAAGGCATCAAAGCCTTTGCCCTTGAACTTGTCGCATTTCATCACCATCAGCTGTACCGGGCACTTGCCGTCCTGAAATTCCGCTATATGATCCAGAGCGGCAAAGCCAGCCATTTTCTTATCATAACAGAAGCACTCTGCTGATCCGATGTGTTTCCCCATTACGGCAGTCATTTTCTCTTTGTCCGGCATGTCCACCGGCTCTTTAAATAGCATCTGAATGAGATAGGGGCCGCCGGGCTGGGGGCCTTTTTTGTCATCCAGGTTCTGCTGGAACAATTTATTGCTCATTTGCTTTCCTCCTTCTTCTCCGGGAACAGCTTCCACCGGAATTCCAGTTCTTTCTGGACAAACTCTTTCGGCAGGCCCCGGGGATTGGCAATGAGATACCATACCCGAAAGGTGCGTTTCTTCGGATCTGTTTCCTGCTGGTAGAGCTGATAGCCCGCCTCATCCTCCTGCGTCCACTGTCCTGTCTGCCGCTTGGCCTGCACAAAGGGTTCCACCACCTGGTCCAGTTCCTCTTTGGTGCGGCTTGAGGCCCAGGCTTGATCCACATCATTGGCGTGGGAGAGATGGAACAACATCGAGCCCATCCCGTTCCTTGCCTTATGCTCCGGTGTTCCGCGCAATTTCACCTGATGTCGGTACTCCTCCAGCTGTTCCGCTGTTCCGTACCGTTCCACCATCTGTTCCCGCACATAGATGCACCAGCTGTAATCCTCCGGCTGGGTAAAGGGGGTGCAGACCGACTGGAGCGCCCCTACTGGGTCTGCTTCAAAGCAGTCAATAAAATTGAGGTAGTGGGCTTTGATCAGGGGCAGGAAGGTGTCCAGCAGCCCGGTGTCCAACCGCAGGTCCTCTGTCAGCATCCGAAAGAATGAACCGCCTGTTGTGGGTTCAATTCTGAAAGTGTAGAGGTAGTCATCTCCCTGCTTTATGATACAGCTGAAGCCCACCTCCACATTTCCATGGCCGATTTCGTAGTCTATGTAGTTGTAGCGGCTCCGGTCAAACCAGATCTGATAGGTCAGCCCATTTTTCATTTTCTTTTTGAAGTCGCCCTTTTTCAGACGCTTCCAGCCCTTTTCCTCCAGGCCCAGGCCGTTCCACAGGTAGTCCAGAAGCTCCTGAAATATATCTGCCGGGCGTTTTTGTTCCATAAAATTCTCCCAACCGCTTATGCTTGTTCCTCACTTCTTCCAATCACATTCGCTAATTGAGCACTGACAGTATCTATGTAGAGATACACCCCGTCCCTGTCGCAGTGATACAGGTTGGAATAGCTTGTACTCTCATTCGGACTGATGGGGTTTGGCTCTACCACTTCAGTGGCTTCCAGCAGGCCGGCGCCCAGTTCTGCAGCGGCAGAAAGTGCTTTTTTCAGCACAGCAATCTGTCCATTGCTCCAAATCCTCTCCAGATCTTCACACACTTTGTGGTCCTGCTCCATGTCTTTGAGAAGCTGCATAACTTGATCCGGAGACAGATATACACCGGAGCAATAGTTTTCGATGATTCGGTTCTGCATGGGGTTTGGAAAGGAAACAGGAGTCACTTGACCCCATGAGGTGAAGTACCGCTCATATTCCGGCTTTTCTTCCGCCAGGAAAGAAAAAGCACTGCCTCTGGTGTAATAGTAATCCCGGAAAAAACCTTGGATCACTGCAATATAGAAACCATGGCTTTTGTCAAACAGCTCGTTGGATTCTGTTTCAGCCCCAACCCGCAGGGTATCCAGATATTTTTCTGCATAGAAATCCTCTATTCCATACTGTGCGGCGAGTGCCAGCACCTTTTCCTCCTGTCCCTGCTGTATCCAGGTTAAGGGAGTAAAATACCATTCCCGCATTTCCTCTGGTGAAATCGGGTGAAAGCTCACATCGTATCCCATAAAAAACCTCCTTAGTAATCCAGCAGGATTGGCACCTGCTGTTCCTCTGCAAACCGCATGGCCCGCCAGAACATGGAGAAGGCAAACTTTGCCAGGGATTGGGTGTCATACTGCGTGTGTTCTGGGATATCCGCCTTGCTGTACTGTCCATCTGCGTCTATGGTTCCGTCTGCCGGGTATCCCTCCGTGTCTGCCCAAGCAAGGATGGTATCCTCATCGGCCTGCCATGCCAGCTGGTTCAGCTTCTCCAGCTCCTTCCGCAGTCCACCCAGGGTGGCAATCATCGCCTGATCATCAGTGGGCAGAGGCGCCTGAAATAAGAAGGAATCCGGCAGAGGCAGCCACCAAGTTGCCCCACGGAACAGGGACCACACCCGCTCCTCGTCCGATGCAAGACGGGCGACCAGAGGATGCTCCCCAAAGTTCCAGTCCTTCTCCACAGTGGAAGGCACCGGCTCATTGTATGTATGGCAGGCGGCAACCAGCAGCATAGCGCCGAAGGCATCCCAATCCGGCTTGTCGGTGTAATAGGGCTTCTCATTATCCTCCGACCAGGGAGCATAGGGAGGCTGGCCCGGCTGAGAAATGGCGCTCAAGATCTGATCCCGCCAGTTCTCCACCGCCGCCTGGATCTCAGCCGGGGACATTTCTTCCTCGCTATCAGCAGCTTCTCCATCCGGCGTGATTTTTTGAAAGCCCCATCCATTTTCTTCCGCCCACTGCTGAACAACAGTTTTCCAGTTGTGAGAATAGTACCGGGTCAATGTTCCGGCGTAGATGTCAAGTCCCATAGTGATGCCTCCTTTTTTGCTTGGTCAAAGCCGTTCCAGGGTACAGTCGTGCCCGGAATGGTCGGTATCCAAAATGATTTCCACAATGGTGTCCATAGTCTCTTTCCCGAGATTACGGACGCTTTTTTCAAAGGCCAGCCACTGGATGTGGATGGGTTGTCCATACTCATGCCGCCCAAAACCGCCCCGGAGAATATCGTTGAAAGCGTTCAGGTTCCGACCGATCTTCCAGTCCAAACCGAATGTAAATACCCGCTCCACTTCGTCATAAAAACCGGCCATGCTGGAAAAGCGGCGGCCGTCGATGGTGATCTTCTGCCGCTGTGGTTGGTCTGCTTGCATGGTATCCCTCCGTCTTATAACATTTCATACAGCAGGGCAGCGTCGCCCTGCACCAGTTCCAGATGGGAGCGCAGCGTTTCAAGTCCGCTTTGCACCGCCTCGGTGGGCAGATCCCAGTCTGGGGCAATTTCAGCGGCCAGTTCCGGGAGGTCCTGCTCCCGCAGAGCTGCCAGCACATTAGACGCCAGCTCTCCCTCCAGCAAAGCGCAGTCCAGGGTGTCCTCCGTCTGGGGAGCGGGAAAACGGACATCCAGATCCAGCTCGCTCTCACACCAGTCCCAGATGGCCATATAGACCGCGCCGGAGCAGTCGCCGTTGGACAGTTCCTGCCGCCGGCCGTCTTTGAGAAGATAAAAGGATGCGATCTGTGACATAGTGGTTCCTCCTGTATGTTATTCTTTTTCCATCAGCCCTTCTGCCTGCATCCGGATCACATAGAAGGCCCGCACCCAGTCCAGCTCCTGCTCCATGGATTCCTCCAAAGCAAGCAGGCGGCGCTTTCCCAGCCTGCGGTCCAGAAGGGCAAAGACACGGACAAGCGGATTCTCGCTGGTAAGGCTTTTCTCGATGCTCTGGTTGTCAAATTCGTGAAATGCCTCATAGAAAAAAATGTTGTCAAAACAGCCGTCGTTCAGCGTCCCTTCATGGGCCATCCGGAAGGGGGCCTTCGGGTCGTCCTCTCCGACACCCTCCCGCCGCAGGGCCTGATATCTGTTCCAGTAGTTCTGTTCATAGGCGTAGTAGTTACTTCGCAGCACCTCCACGCCGTCCAGTCGAATGGCCGCCCGGCCTGTTTGGTCATGGCTTTCCCAGTAACTGGTGGCAAAATACTGGATGCGGCCCCGGAGCGCCGGGCACAGGTAGTCACTCTCCAGTTTGTTTCGGATTCCGCTCCAGGTTGACATAGGTACTTGTTTCCTTTCTGATGCCGTTGCGGGCGTTGCCCTTTCCGTAGAATTTGCCTTTTGTGTTTGAAGTGTTATCCGTTGAATCCGCCGACTTCAATTTTATATTTGCAGTCGACCTCGATACAAACTAAATGTCCCATGAAATAGTCGGGTTCCGCATCCAAATCGATGTAAAAGCCAGTTTCACTTCCATTTACAAATATTGTTACATTGTTTACGAATAGTGCTTTTACAAACTCATCTTCTGAAATCTTCCCATCTGCTTCCAGCGTTCCATCTTCGATCATTTCATTCACGACGTCTATACAGTCATCGTTCTCATCCAAAAATGCTCGGATAATGGTATCTTTATGGTCATTGACCCAATTTACCTTTTCCAAAACGATATCGCCTATATTTCCCTCTGTGCTCTGAAACTCAAGGAGAATTTTAGTCTTTCTATCCCATACGGTCCATTCTCCAACATGAAAGCCGAGTTTGCGGTCAAATACAAATTCCGTATTCCCCAAAATGATTTTATCCGGCATTTCGACCCTTTTCTTCAAAAACAGTCCCATAATACACCTCTAAAAGTTCCAATTTATTGTCCAGTATGATAGCCCATTCGATTACTGCTTTTGGAGATACTTCCGGAAGCATTCGATGAACTCCCGATTCCGCTTAGGGACATCGAACCCCTTCCGATGGGGAAAGAACCCCTCCCGTTCCACATCGTCCAGCAGCTTCGGCAAGTCGGAAAACCGGGCAAAGAACGGTAGTGCATAGTCCTGGATCTGCCCGGAAATCTCCTGGATGGAGCGTTCCCGCTCCAGCAGAGTAGATACCTCATAGCGGGGGAAGTCATCATACCGGCGGGTCAGTCGGGCGATGGAGGTACCCACGATACCATCATAGGTATCCGCCGTCCCTTCCTGCTCACTGCGCCACTGGGCAATCACCGGGGAACTCACATCGAAGAAGGCAGTAAAAGTGGTGGAGCCAAAGCGGATGGAGGGGGAAAAGTAAAAGGAGAACACAAAGATGCCGTCTTTTTTGTAGATGTCATTTTTGCTCTTGCGGTATTTGTAACCCAGCGGGGTCAGTGGCTCCGCGATCCGCTCACAGGTATAGACGAAGATCTCGCGGGGCTTGGTTCCCTTGGGAAAATCCTTCTTCTCCATGTTGCCACCTTCCTTCACTCATTTACCGTTCCACTCTCAACCGCCGCGTTGTTTTTATTGCTCATTAAGATACCTCGCCAGTTTCTTCTCCAGCAGTTCTGTCATATCATCACAGAGGCGCTTTACCTTGTCCTGCTCATGGGCGTAGTACCAGATGGTTTCCTCTCCGGGGCGGAGCAGGAGCTGGTCGCCATCCGCTTCTTTCCAGAACTCGCCCAGCACACAATACCGCTCTCCATAAATGGTCAGATCAAACATCCCGGAAAGGGTAAGGATCACGCCTGTGGATACATTGATGCCTGCGGTCAGCAGGAAAAACTCCCGCACCTGGGACGGGAGCGTGAAGTCCAGCGTCCTTTCTCGGCCTGCGATTTGCTCCTCCGTGGCGGCAGGCTGGATCTCATCAGTGGGGTCCAGCGCCTTTGCCAACGCCTTGGAGAACTTGGGGTAGCGTCGAAACATCTCCGGGTTGTCGGCCTTGAATTTCGCTTGCTTTTCCCGCTGCACCCGCTCCTGTTCCTTGCAGAAAGCGTCCAGCTCGGCCAGATACCGCTCCTGGTAGAGATTGCTGGCCTCAAATGCTGTGCCGCTCTTTTCCAGAATGGCGATGGCTCCCTTTTGGCTGCCAAACACCGGGACCCACTGAAAACCGTGTCGGCAGGGCTTCAGTTTCAGAAATTCACCCCGACTCAGCAGGGCTTCCAACTCCGTCTCATGTTCGTCCCACCAGTTCTGCCAGGTTTCAGGTGTTTCCCGTCCCTCAGCCAAGTCCAGGAGTTTTTCTGTCAATGATTCTTTGTTCATAGGTGTCCACGCTCTTTCTCCACCATCACGATACTCGTGATTCCAAGACTTCGCCATTATCGTTGATATAAGTGTAATGAATAAAATCCTCGTCCAAAAGCAACAGATATGGACTAAAAACTTCCCATGCATCATGATCGCTCATGATGTCAGAATATTTGCCAAATACATAAATCTCAAATAAGGCGTCTGTTCCCATTAAAAAGCACAAGTAGGCATTTCCATGGGGATATGGGCAAACTTCTTGGATCGCCAGCTGCCCCGGTTGCTTAAAATTGAGTTTTGAGATAAAGGTTTCAATTTTGAGTGCTTCCGCTTCATCCGCATATCGGTATTTTTGAGAAAAATGTTCGATACTTTTTGTGAGACGGTCCTTGTATTGCTGTATCTCTGCTCTTTTCTGTTTTATCTTGAGCTGCGCTCTTTTCTGAGCCAAAAGTTCTTTCCTCTCATGCTCCATAGGTCACTTCTCCGTTTCAGAGGGCGCAGGAATAGATGCTCATGGCCCCGTAATCGGTGTGCAGGACAAGTCCGCTCTTGGTAAAGGCAAAATTCACCTGCCGCACCACAAAGGGGTCGTCAATGGTGGCCAGCAGCTGGCCGCTTCCGGTATCCCACAGCTCTATGGGGGAGCTGCCACGATCCTGCTGAACGGCCATCAGGCTGCCCCTTGTCCTCACCGTACAGGTATCCGAAAAACTCAGCCCCTGCCGGACAGAAAATGGGAAAGGATTGTCCATCTCCTCTCCGGTCTGGGTCAGATAGAACCTGCCGCCCACTGAGAAACACTGGTCATCTGGAGAGAAGAAGGGATGCCAGCCCTCATTGGGAATCACTACTTTTTGGGCGGACTTCAGATCGACCAGCACATACTCACCCTCGGTGACGCGGTAGGCCGCTTTGCTCTGCCGGGGAGAGAGCATCCCAAAGCAGTAATAGGCAAAATTCGGGTCTTTTGACTTCTTGCATTTTACCATTTCCCGCCACACCTCCGTGTTGCTGCCAAAGTCAAAGGCGATGATCTCCTCGCCTGTGTACCAGAGGGCCAAGTCGCCGCTGGCATCCAGCATGGCCTTCATGCTGTTTTTCTTGTTGGCAAAGGGCGTGATTTCATGGGTGCGGAGTGAGAACTGCTGGAGAAGATAGCTGTTGTTCAGAAGAAGGGTGTCATTGGGGCAGAGGACCTGCTCATAGGTCATTCTCTTTGCGCCCAGGGAAACTGTTTCGAGGATCTCCCCGCTGCCATCGAAGTGATAGAGGGTCTCGTCCTCAAAATCTCCGACCACTCTCGTCAGGAAGAAGTCGTCCCGTGTGAGGGCGGCAGCCAAGGGCATAAAGCCGTTGCTGTCCTTGCCGACAAACCGATGGCACCGCGCCTGCCCAACAGCGGCATCCGGATTCTGATAGACAAATCCTTTCCGCATCTGGCCCATCATGGCGCTGGCAGCCTTGCTCTTGACCTGGAAGGCGGAGTCGCACAGGATCTCCTTGACCTTCCCGCCATTCAAGCAGGTTCGGATGGTATGTCCGTCAATTTCAATCCGCCACTGCTTATTTGTGGCGGGGTTGAGGAAGGTTTTTTCAATCATGGTTTTGGCCGTTCCTCCTTTCGGATCAGGATGCTTTTTCCCTCGGAGTTGATGCTATACAGGTCATCCAGATGGATGTGGAATCCATCCCCGCGAAGAGTTTCTGCCATACCCAAAGCGGCTTTCGCCAATAGGAGCAGCCCCGCCCGGTTTCCCATTAGCTCCAATTCATTTCCATCAGCATGAGTGGTAAAGGAGAGGTGGGCTTCCAGTTCCACTGGAAGGATGGGCAGTTGTTCATCATTCAGTTGAATGGTCAGTGTTTTGGGTTTCATCGCTTGTATCCCACCTTTTGAAAACTCCTCAATCAAAATCCATCCAGACCAAGTGTTTTCCGCAGTGGAGGCACTGGAACAGATAGCATTGCAGATGCCCGCCATTGACGGATTCCTGAATCATTTCCCTCTGCTCATCGTCCCACATGGGATCGTCCAGCACATCCTCCAGCACACCCAGCGCCCGCAGTTCTCTGGCACCCACATGGCCCAGATAGGCGCAGTAGTCGCCGCAGTGGGCGCGCCAGTATTCCTGCTGCCAACCGGAGTAGCCGGGAGTTCGGTGGATGAGCTCGTCCAACTGGGCCGGATTCTCCACGCCATCGTCCACGGAGCAATCGTCCTGGAAGCTGCCGTCATATTTCCGGGCCGCCTCGCCGCTGGAGATACACTCCGGGCACAGACACTCAATATCCTCCACAGCGTAAAAGGGGCCTGTATAGAAAATATGGGTCGTCTTGCCGCAGCAGTCGCAGGCAACGCCATCCGCGGACTCCTCAAAAGCGCCGGTTTCCAGCGGATTGGGGTGATACCGGAAGGTGGGCAGGCCCAGCTGAGCCTGCCGCTCCTTCTCTTTCTGCTTTTCCTGCGGCGTTTTGGGCTTGGGGAGAGCATAATGATTGCCCCAGTTTTCCGCATATTCCTTCAGCGTGCCCAGCCGCTTGAGTGTCTTTTTATCGGAACGATTTCCGATTTGGCAGAGCAGTTCGTAGGCATCCTTCTTGAAGTCCAGCAGATCATACACATCCACCAGCACTTCCTTGGCCTGTTTGTCTTCCGATAGCTCCAGTTTCTCCTTGAAGGTATAGAGAGCGCGGACACTGTCTGGATTTCCTTTTGTTTCTCGAAACTGTTTTTGGAGTTCAATATATTCCTTCAGATATTCGTTCATGGTCACAATCTCCCATCAATCCCACCAGAAGTACCAGACGGTGGACTGCCACAGGGCATCTGCCAAGGAGCCAATGCTTCCATCCTCATTCTGATCCAGATCCGGGCAGAAGCCATACAGTTCTACCGCCACATCCATGGCCTTCTCCTTGGGGACGGGGGCCGGAAGCAGGAACTCCAGCTCATCGTGGCTCATGGCGGCAGGAACTGCGCCGTACTGCTCGAACCAGTATTTGGCCGTAGCCATCAGGTCCGGTGTGTCGGGGCAGTCGTTCCAGTTTCCGAAGGGCAGGTATGCGAAGATCTCCCAGGGATTCTTCACCGGGATCTTGGCCAGGATGAGCGGATAGGTCATCTCCGTATCATCATCCCAGTAGCTGGAGAAGCGGTCGTTGGGTTCTCCGCCCTCCATCTCGCCCAGGATCTCCTCATCCCAGTCCATATCGTCATCCTCGGCTTCTTCCTTGCGCTGGCCGATCAGTGCCTCCAGGACCGCCTTGCTGTCCTTGACAGGTGCAGACAGTATCTTCTTCCGGTAGTCGGCTACCTTGTCCGGGTCGAAAGCATAGTCGTCCTCACCATCACTGTCCGGGTCGGAATTCATAATGAGGCACTCCCACAGGGTTTCGTCATCCGCCTTGATGAACACTGGCACAAAGCCTTCTTTGACACTTTCCCGTTTGGCATAGCTGTATGCCGACATGATGGGATCATCGTCCTTCATGGAGGGGAAATAGGTGCATTCACAGTCCAGATACTCCATCAACGCCTCAGCCAGTTCGGAGGGTTCCAGCGTGTCCTCGTCGAAGTCCTGTCCCTGCCAGTTGGTGAAGCGTTCCTCGATCACCTTTGCCATGGCCTGGTAGTAGTCCTCGTCAAATGGGATGAACAGTGGGGCCTTAAACTGGAACTCATCGGAGTAATACTTTTCTGGGCCGAGATATTCCAAGGCATAGTTTTCAATGTCACGGGGGAAATTTGGACTATCAGGTTCGCCATAGTAGTAAGAAGTAAATGCTCGCCCAACCTTATTGAACATCGGAACCATAATCTGCCCGTTCAGTTTGTCCCGAATAAACGCCCGCAGATCCACACTGGCAGGGTCGGCTTTGACCTGTTTGGCCACTTCGCCGTATTCGTTCAGAAAGTCCTCGCCCATCAGATCATGCTCTATGCACCAGCGGAGGTAAATGGCAAAGAGGTTATAAGCATTTATGGGGTCAACGGGCAGCCCCTTCTCCTCAATACTCTCGATATGATAGGAGGCATCGTCCATCTCACCGTCAAAATCATCATTGGAAAGGGTTCCACGAGTGATAGCATCCTGACGATCAGGCTCCACCACAAAGCTGATGCCGTTCATTTTGTCCAGCAGGGCATCCGCGTCATGGGCCAGCTTATATTCCAATTCATCCCGGTAGAGAGGGATCACCTGATAGAAGTTGACCTCCTCGCCGCTCGGCAGGATGCAGACCTCGCTGCCATCTTCGGTATCCTGGGGACCGGTCAGAATGGCAGCGCACAGCTTTGTATCCTTTGCAAAGTCCTCTTCATTGTCCATGGTATGGCCGAAGCCCAGCCAGGTATCGCTGGCAATGGGAAGGCGGGCCAGGGCTTTCAGCAGGCGAATGGGCCAGTACCATCGCTCATTCTTCAGGTCCTCACGCTTCAGTTTCCAGTTCCCCGGCAGCGCGATAGCAAGCTCCGCCCGCTCCAGCTTGTATTCGGCCAGTTCCTCCGGCACATTCATCCGGTGGGCACCCATACCCATGGTTACCAGGGTGTAGTAGTCCCGATCCCCAGAGGGCGGCACCACGCAGATGTCCACATGGATGTCCGGGGAAGACAGCTCGTGGAACACATTCTCAAACTTGCCGAAATACTGCTGAATGTGAGCCTCGACGGCCTCCATCTCCTCCTCGGTGTAGACCTCGGGAACACCGTTTTCTTCATCCTCGGGCACTTCACCGTCCGGGTCATCGTCATCATCGTCAGGGTCATTGTCCGATGACGCCCAGGAGATTTTCAGAGTCATCTGCTCCTCCGGCAGTCCGACGCCAGGGCTGCGGGTGATGGTGTGCTTATCATCTGCATCAAAACCGATGGTCTCCCCATCGTGCAGTTCCACATCATTCTCCAGCACATAGGACACAAGGCTGGCCAAAAAGTCCCGCAGATCGCTCGGCTTGGCATCGGTACCCAGTACCTCCATCTCGTCTTTGCCAAACACATCCAGACCGTAGGTGTAGCCGTTCATGCCATTCTCATCCCGCCAGAGGCCGAACCAGATCCAGTTGAAGATGGGCAGCTCGTCCTCCTGCATCATGTCGGCAAAGCCCTCATAGAACCGGGGCTCAAACACCACGCCGCTGGTGTAGATGCCGGTGGCATATTCCTGGCGGCAGCAGGCGGCAACCACCTTGGTGAACAGCTTGCCCTTTTCCAGCAGATCCTCCTCTTTACCCAGCACTGCTACCATCAGGTGGGCACGGTGCTTTTTGGCTACCTTGACCGCATCCTCCCACATATAGTTGTTTTCCGCATTGCCCTCGGCCTCGCCGCCGGGGATGGGATAGTTATTCAGGCTGACGGCGGCGAGCATATCGCCTACTTCAAACACCAGCGCGTCATCGTCCTTCTCCTCACTGGCGTCATATTCATCCACGACGATGTCCCACTTTTCCTTCATATCCCGGATGAACTGCTTTTTATCCCATTCTGCCTTGGACAGCAGCACGAAGCCGGTGAAGACGCCTGTGTGGTCACTCTCGTCCTCGGCTTCTGCCTCAGCTCGCTTTGCAATCTCCTCCTGACACGCTTGAATCACCGCCGGGGCGTCCTCGTCCTCAGGGTCCAGCTCGGCCCACCGCTGGGCGTAGGGGATGGCCTTTTCTTCCTGACCATATAGATACTGATAGGCATAGGCCATCCGCATATTCCACTGGGCCTTGTCCTGACCCTCTTCTTGGACGGACTCCAGCATTTCGATAGCTCGGCGCAGGGCCTTATCTCCCTTATAATTAGGGGGGACCTCCTTGTGGTCGCCCAGAATAGCGTAGTTCTCCAGCGCCCGTGCCATGGCATAGGCGGTGCGGTAGTTTCGCCAATCTTCCGGGATGGCGTTCAATGCCTGGATGCAGTGGGTGTATTCATCCTCGTCGTTCCACTGCTCCAGCTGCTGGAAAAATTCTTCTTCGTTCTGCGGGGTGTAAGGGATATAGTCCATGCCCGTCAGCGTCTCGTCCAACTCAGGGACCTGATCCTCATCGTCCGGTTCCTTCTCGGGCGGCGTTTTCAGATTCACAGTGCCTGCTTCCCGACGGAAGGTGTGGAAGCTGGCCCAGGGGATGTCGCTGCACTCGAAGAACTCCTTTGCCATCTGGAGCGCCGTCCGTATGTCCCAGGCGATGAAATCTACATAGCCGCAGAAAAGACCGGTAGCTCCGCCGATGAGGGTGAGCACCTCCGGTCCGTCCCCAGTGGTGAACACTTCCTCCAGCTTGTCCCGGAAGTCGAAGATCTTATCCGTTCCTTCTTCTTCCCGGAGGGTATCCAGGGGATAGCAGAAGAAGCCCGCCACTGCGCCGTCGGCATGGAGCGCGTCCATGAAGTCATTGTCGGCATCCAGATAGCCGTTGATGAGCGGCACGCAGTTGGTGGAGCCGGCCATCACATCCAGCCGCCAGTCGGCTTCCGGGTCTTTGTTGGGTTCCATTTTGTAGCCAAGATAGCTGTTCAGATAGGCTTCTGGGTCGGTGGAAAGGTTCGCTCCCTTTTCTTTCAGTTTGTCAGGCAGCTGGGACAGGAGGAATGACTGCTCCGCCTTGGGCTCCTCCAGCACATTGAAGTCATCAATGTACCACATGTGGGAGATCTCGCCCAGCACTTGGTCGGTGAGGGTGGTGAGCATCCACCAGACCCGGCCTTCCGCCTCCCGGAGCATGGGCAGCAGCTTTTCGCAGTAGGCGGAGATGGCGAAGCTGTTTTCACCCTGCTCCTCCAGCCAGATCTGCACATCATCCCCGGAGATGTCCCATCCATCCTCGGTACGCAGACCGATGTTCTGGAGGGGCTGACGGCCCACCAGGATGTTCCAGTGCTCCAGCACCTCCTTGGGGGCGTGCTTCTGGAAGTAAATCAGCTCAAACAGCTTGACCTTGTCACCCTCCGGGGTGAGGATCAACTCATGCTTTTCGCCATTGAAGCCCATCTCGAAGGAGATTTCGTCAAACGCCTGGTTCAAAGCTCCTTCCATTTGGGCCACGATTTCGGCGCCGCGGGTGTGGTCTTTGTCGTCGTCCATCATCTGGCGCAGCTCCGCTTCCATCTCGGCAAAGGTTTCCCACCAGTCCTCTGTCCGTTCCCGGAAGCACTCCGAGAACTGTGGCAGAGAAATGCGGTGCTCGCAGTCATCAATGAGTTTTTGGGTGTCCTCGTCTCCAGGAAGTTTCTCCAGTGCCTTGCGGAAATACGGCAATGCCCGGCCCTCCTGGTCCAGAAAGTAATAGGAATATCCCATACGGAAGTTCCAGCAGTGGTCTTCCGCAAAGTATTCCTCATGGGGCTTGAGCAGAGCGATGGCCTTTTTGAGCATCTCTTTGCCGCCTGGCTTATATGGGTCTGCCAGATTGTTATAGGCGCGGGCCAGTTCGCTGTCCATCTCCGGGGTACGCTCCCCAGCAGGGATGGCCTCCAGCGCGTCAATGATTTTCTGATATTGGCCCTTTTCATGCCACTTCTGGCACTGCTTCAAAATGTCCATATCCGGGTCCTCCTCGTCCTCATCCGGTTTCCAGTCTTTGATCTGCTGGAACACGCCATTTTCATCCCGCTCAAAGGCGCAGGGGGCGGGGGTGTTCAGCAGAGGAATGATGTCGGGATCGTCGTTGCAGATTGTGTTCAGCTTGTAAATCCCGGCATTGTTGGGATCGTCCATGTACTCCTCACTCTCATCACCGGCGGTGAAGCGCCAGCCGCTGTCCCAGTCGCCGTCCGGCTTCTCCCGGTAACAGTAGCCAACCTTGCAGCCCTCCACCGTGATGCGGTTGGTGGCAATGCAGCCATCGGCACCCTTCCAGTCAGGGAGCAGAGATTTTACATCCTCCGCTTTCACATGGTAGTCCCGGTTGCGGCCAGCGGCCTCGTACAGCTCCTTCCGCAGCGCCTCCACATCCCGAGCCATCTCCTGAATCTCCTCGTTGTCCATCATCTCACTGAGGTCATATTCCAGCGGATTCTGGGCAAAATCCGCCAGTGCCTTGTTCATGGCGTCATGCTCCTCTGGCGTGACGGTGATGCGGATGCGGCGGGCAGGGGTGTTGTACTCGTCCAGATCCTGAAGGTTTACACTGCCGCTGACGCTGCACTCCAGCAGGATGGCGGCCAGATCAGTGACCACATCAATGGCGAAGTGGAAGTCCATCTCCACGCCATCGGAGTGTGTAAACTCCAGATACTCCACGGTCTGGCGGAAGTCCCAGTTCTGCTTGTCCAGCCCGATCTTGGCGAAAATCTCGCTGAGGGGGATTTCCTCTTTCTTCTGGTCTTCTAAAAAGGCCACAAGGTTCAGGCTGTCGTCCGAGCCTCCGATAAAGTTGCCCCAGTATTTTTTGATATACATGACCATCCTCCTCACTTGCGCGTCAAAGTTCCGTTATCAATAAGGGCAGCCTCCCGGATGCGCCGGAGGGATTCCGGCTCCAGCAAAAACTCCCGCAGGTTCGGGTCCTCAAAGAAGGACATGGGACGCACCTGCGTCGGCCCGGCAACCGCCCACAGCCGCGATGTTGCCAACCGCTCCGCTGTCTGGAGCGCCTTCTCCTGCTCGCCCAGATAGAGATAGCGGGCGATTGCGTCCCGATAGGAGGAGTCAGCCATGGGCACGCCTTGAATCTCCTCAAAGAGATCTACGGCATCCCTGGCGGTTCCGAACATACAGCAGTGGTTATAGAGCTTCCGCCTGGCATCGGGATCGTCTGGCGAGAGCTTTTTATTCTGTTCCACCAGCTTTGCCCAGAGCTGCTCCTTCGTTTGAGGTTCCTCCGGTTCATGGTAGGGGTAGTTCTTGTCGTTGTCCGCAAAGGGCATAACGCCCCGCTTGAGGTAGTCCATCAGAATGTCACAGAACCGATCCCGCTGGGGGAGGCCGTTCTCAGCCCGGATGCGCGCCTGTTCTTTCATCAGCGCCTCAATCAGTTCCTGCTCCCGGTGGAGCTGGATGGCGGCCACCGTCATGGCAATCATGTGTTCATCGCTCACATTGCTGTAATACCACTCCTCCAGCCAGGGAAGGATGGTCAGATCCAAAGCCAGCGCCTTTTCATAGTCCAGGTTGAAATAGGCGACCTCAGCCTTGACCGCTGCTACCTGATGGGGGTATTTATCGGAAAAGGATTCCAGGGTATCCAAGGCCCCTTCTTTGCCATCCATGATCTCATAGCAGACCATGCGGGCTTTCTTGGGAAGTTTCACGACATCCATGTTGACGCCTCCTTCAGTCTTTTTTCTGTAAATAGTAGGTTCCACACCGGCCCCACAGCCGGGTGTCCAGATTTTCCTTTTTGATATCTGCCATCTGCCGAAAGACCGGCTTGATTGCCTATCAGCAAAGACAGTCGAGGCTGTCAGCGGCGGCTCATGAAATGTGCAGTTCATCTTGACCGTTGCTGGCTCGGTTGGCTTTGCTATCTCCCCGATAAATGGGAAGTTATCGACCTGTTTTTGATAGTCTGTTCTGCAAGAAGATAACAGCGGCTTCATGTACTTCTTCTCTTAATTCGCCCTGTGTAGGACTTTTTGCAATCCTCTGTATATCTGAGAGAATACAATTTATGCTCTCATCGGAAAAAAGAGGTACCAGACAGGTGATAATCCAATACTTCCATATGTCGTCTTTTTCATGTGGACTTAAAACTCTATGAATTAAAGGGACAAGGGCTGATTGGTGTAAAGCGAGCACCGGCAAAATATCACCAGCAACAGGCCAATTACAGTCCTGTATCCACTCCAAAAGAGAGGGTAATATCGGCTCAATCTCATTGTCAGTAAGGTGTTTTAGCCTCTCTATATTTGAACTATCAAATTTATTTTTTGGCACTAAGTCGTGAATATCTGTCATATTAGCTCTTAATCTCCATCTCAAATATTATTTTGTCGTTCTCCAAATACTTTTTTCTTTCTTAAAGAAGACGGAGCGTGTTGTTCACCTTGTCTGTACCATACGCGGTACGCATGGCATTCACTCCTCTAAGCGTTTCAGGTACGGAGCAGGGACCACCTTTGTCAGCCACACTCCATTGGCGGATAAATAAAAGAGATATCCGTCGCGGTGCATCTGTCCGGCATCCACCAGGTAAATCACAGGCTGGCCGTGCCGTTGGCCTACTTTTTCGGCGGTTTCGGGATCTGGGGACAGATGGACATACAGGCGGCTTTGGGGAAGCAGTCCCTGGACCTCGATGGAGGCGGCAAACCGCTGGGCTGTTCCGTGGTACAGCGTCTCCGGTGGTTCAGTCACGGGGAGTTCCACATCCACCTGAATGGAGTGGCCCTGGTTGGCCCGGATTTTTTTCCCGTCCTCGCTGAAGGAATACCGCTGCTTTTCATCACTCCGCACGATTTCCTCCAGAATGTCCCGGTTGATGGGGTATTTTCTGCTGATACCCGCCAGCAGCGCATTGACATCCGCCCAGCCATGGGTATCCAACTTGATCCCAATAACCTCCGGCTTGTGCCGAAGGATCAAGCTGATATACTTGCTGATCCTTGTAAGATCGGGTGTTGTTTCTCTCATGGTGCCCTCCGCATTCTCAAATTGCCTCCACCCGGATAATAGGCCGGTAGAAGTCATAGTCGCCGTTTAGTTCCTTGTCTTCCTGCACTTCCGGCTTGTAGTGGGGCGAACAGGGCAAGAAACCGAGGAAAATTCCAAGTCCGCCGCAGATGCTGCGCCCGCCATCACCGCCGCAGGTGGTAAACTGCTCGGCCTTCACGACCTCCCGCATATAGGGGTCATAGGCGATGGACACTCCGAAGAAGTTGGGCTCCTCCATATCGAAGGGCTTGTCCTCATCCTCTGGGCTTTCGAAGTGGTGCAGGTGCATGGAGTAGTCCATTCCATCCCCCCAGGGGAACAGGGTGCGGCACCCTCCGCCGCACAGATAGGCCCACTCGTCCGCTGTAGGCAACGAAAGCCCCTGCTTTTCCAGCCCGGCAAGGAGTTCATTGTAATCAGTGCGGTTATAGATACAGATCTGAAAGCCCTTTTCCGTCCGCTCAATGCGGGCTGACTGGTGCATAGTAAGGCTGTCAAGGTCGCTCCAGGCAAACTCCCGGAACTGCTTCAGCCAGTCAGGATGGGCGGTCAATCTGGGATCGTCCATTGTGACCAGCTCCCAGCACAGTTCCTCCAACTCCCGGCCCACCAGCATAGGGCCAATAGCTGCCTGCCGAACGGGAGCCATGCTTTCCCGGATCATCTCCTCTGGGTCCTGTTCCATCTCCCATTCCTGGAACAAATAGTCCAGTTCCTCCCGGCTGTCCTGACTGAGCCCTATGGCGAACCGTTCCCAGCCCAGGGTGACGGTATCGCCGGGAACGAAAACATACTCCCGGCTATCTTTCTCGAATATGCCGGTGGTACAGTTCTGGCCCCAGCGATCAAAGGTATGTAGACCGAGAAAGGTCATATTATAACGAGCAGCCAGGCGTTCCATCAGCGCCTGTTTCTCGGTGGTTTCCAGTTGATCGAATTGGGTGCGGAATAAATTTTCGTTCACAGTAGTCCTCCTTCGATCCTTTCTGCGTGTTCCAGCAGATAGCGCCGGCCATCCTGCTTGGCCTGCTCCAAGTATTGTGGAAGCAGGCCGGAATGGATGGCATCCAGCGAGACCAGAACAGCGATCCGCTGGTATTCCTGTAATTCGAGGGGATAACAGTTCCGCTCCCAGAACAGCGGAGCGAACTGTTCCACACAGTCAGGACGCAGAGCGGGCATCGCCAAAAGAGCCCGACGGCTCACATATTCATTGGGGTCCTTTGCGAAGTCCAGGATCATGTCTTTGATTTCCTGGCTGCACGGACATTCTGGCAGATACGCGGCAAACTGCCACTTGGCCTCACTCTCATTGGAGGCTGCGGCCCTGCGGCAGAGGCACTCGAACCATTGGGGATGGGAAGTGGTCTCCTGTATAAACCCCTCCGCTTCGTTGTCCCTGGCGATCAGATAGACCATTTCATCCAGTAAGACGCTATCTGCTGTTTCTGCATCCATTTGGGTCAACACATGGCAAAAGGCACTGTAAGTATCATTCCAGTATGGATAATCGACTTCCCACTCACCGCCGAGCTCCTCGCTGGTTTTGCCGGGATAAGTGGCTTCCTGCCATTGATGGAACTTTATTGCCTGCTCCAGCAGGCGTTCACGAATGCCCTTTGCCATGTGCTCACCTCACAATTTTCCGAAATGGTCCAGATATAAATCCCGCACAGAATAAGGGCCTACAAGGTTCGTTTCCTGCCGGCCATCCCAGGAATACACATGAATTTTGCCCTCGTCCCCAATGTACTGTTGCTCCTCAAAGGGTGCGGGAAAGGGAAAACTTTCCACCATGCTCCAGTCAATCTTGGGTTTCAGCCCATCAAACTCCTCGCGTTTGAGCCTTTTGAAGTTAAACACCAGTGCTGCCCCAATCCCATCAAACAGCAAGTCTGCGTATTCTCTGGGGGTGATGCTCTCGCTCACATTGGCGGCATCAACATTCACATCCAGAACCTTGTTGCCGCAGTTTGTCCAGATTTTATCAGGAGAGAACCAGGTGGTGCGTTCCTCAGAACCTGCAAAGTCCTCACGGGGATACCATCCGTTTGCGCTGTCCGGCTTGACGCCTTCCCGAAGCGTCCCGTTGTACGGGGAAAGCGGATAATATCGGTGCCGCACCGAATCAAATCGGCCAAAGGCAATTTTCAGCAGATACTTGTGCTTTTCGCTGCGCATGAGCTTATGGGGCTTCACGATATGTTCTTCGATCAAACTCCAAATGTACTCATCCACACGGATGGATACACGGGGACGGCTGAATAGTGTGATTTTGTTGGTGTCTGTATCCACATTGAGCCAGACACGATTGATCTCAACCATTGTCATTCCTCGCTTTTACCAAGTACCCCGCCATAGAGAACACCGTTTTTTCCGAGGAACAGCATCTGGCTGCAAAGCAGGCTGCACTGCTCCACAGCGACTTTGTTTCCATCACAGGTGGGAATAGCCTCCCGCTTTTGCCCAAGGCGATCACCATGAGCGGTAAGGAAGTAGAATTTGTTATGTTCCTGATACCCGCCCTGAAACAGAAAAGTATCACCAGACGGGGCAACAGAAAAAGCTCCGCTTCCTTCGATTGGCAGTTCAAACACAAGATCCTCTTTGAAGTTCGTCCGCACCAGCCGGAATTCATCGTAATAATAAAACCACAGGTTTTCTTCTTCGTCCAGGCTGATGGCATAGCAGTCATAGATGGAATACTTCTCATTCTTCCAGAGAGGAGTCCCCTCCGATGTCCATGCAATCAGGCCGCAAGCACCCAGAGGTTCATCCCAACCGTAATTACCAAATACACCTTCGTCAAAGTAGCTGGTAATGATGGTGCCATCTTTTTTTACCACACAGTCTTGAATGCCATCCCCCAGGCAGAAGCGGGACAGCACAGCTCCGTCCCGGCTGACGATCCAGGCGTTCTGGTCGGGGCCGTTTTCCCGATAGGCGCATCTTGCCCCCAGCAGGAGGAAGTGATCACCTGCGGGCCGCAAATAATGGAACTGGAACTTCAAGAGGCCAAGAGGAAACAGCGTCGTTTCCAGCACCCGCTGTTCCGCCCAATCCAGCTGGATTTCCACTGCGGTATAGGTGGAAGGAGTGCTGAGCCAGTCCTTACCCTGTGTTTCGGTCGGCTGTTCCATGAGAAGATAGACTTTTCCATCTCTTGCCGTGAAAAAGTCTGTCACTTCTGTGCCCTCCAGATTGTTTTCCCGGCGCAGCTGGTCCAGGTCAATGATGGAGAACAACGGCAGATTTTTGGCTTTTAAGGATTTGTTCATAGGGACTCCTCCTGGTTACTTTAACGCTCCATCATAGGTGTGAGTTTCCCAGATGGCCTCAAATTCCGCTTTCTCTATTACACAGGCGTGGAACTCCTCGCCCCAGACATGGGCGTTCAATTCCTCCACGGTGGGGATCGGCGTGATCTCGATGGCGCCGTCGTAAAGGTCAGGGATGTTGCGGGTGCGGCCATCCGGAAAAATGTCAATGGAGCGGAGGGCCGGCCGCTCATTTTCGGTATCCACTTCATAGAGGATGACCGCTGGTTCACCCTCCGGTGCGCCCTCCCAAAAGAGCTTGATGTACTCGATCATTCCATTTCCCTCATTTGAACCAATGCCACCCCGTCATGGTGCCGGTTACCTCATCGATCTGTACCGCAATATCATAATTGCCGCGACAGCCCAGCAAGGCCGCAAGATGATCATTTTCCATAATCAAATCATAAAACTCAACCGCTATACCTTGGAATTCCTCTGGGATCTCCAGCACAGAAAAGGAATCCACTGACTGAGCATTTTGGAAAAATTCAATGGCCGTTTTACTGCATTTTACGATAATCCCTGTTTGAGTGGTCAACTCTTTCATGCTTTCGCTGCCTCGCTCATGTTCAGATACATCCCCATCGTTTTTTCATCGGCACAGGCCGCCCGGATCATTTTGGCCAGCATCATCAAATCGTCGATGTATTGGGAGTACACGCAGAACACATCCTCGTCGGAGTCGAAGTGAAACAGATCCTCGCCGCTGTTGCCTTCCTCGAACTCTTGGATCACACCCCAGACCAGCCGTTCCCAGTCTCCGCTGTTGCCGGTCAGTCCCAGCCGGCAGAATTCTTCTACCCGGAATCCGTCGCTGATTTTCAGCAGAAGTGAGATCGCATAGGGGTGGTGGGGAATGAGAAAGAATGGCGCGATCTGCTCTGGCTTCACCCAGATTTTGAAGGGCGGGCGCGGATCGGGTATCCAGGGCAGTATTTCCCATTCATCATCCCGTCTATTTCCGTATTGGCATAGGTCTTTCATGTAATCCCTCGCTTTCTGGCACATCAGCAGCCCAGTTGTCCTCCGTTTACCGGGCGGAAGATCCTGCGGCCCGCCAGCAGTTCCTCCAGCTTTTTGGCCAGCGCCTCTACAATGGCATGGCAGGGATTCTCAATCCCCACGATCTCCAACTTTTGCAGCTCGACGCAGTGGAGCGTTCCATAGAAGCCCAGCATGAAGTCCGTCAATTCAGCAATCATCTGGTAGCCTTCCATGTTGCTCACATCCGTCTGACCTTCTTTTGCGGTCATCAGCCCAATGATCCCCACCGCCACGGTAAAGGCACCGCAGCAGGACTGCTCAGTCTGCATCCCAAGGCCCATGACGGAGAACATTTTCCGGGTCTCCTCGGACAAATTCAGATGGTAATATTCATTGCAGGCCATGAACATCGCCTCGGCGCAGGTCAGTTCCGTGCCGATGTGGTAGTGGTTGACCAGTTCATAGAGTTTCATTGTTGCCATACCATACTCCAATCGCAAAGCATTTCATTCTGTGTCACCCGGCGCAGCTCGTCCCGCACTTCCATCAGCGCAAAGCCCAGCAGATTTTGTCCCCGCCACTTCATGGGGTCCTGAGCCTCCGGGGAGCTGGCCGCGAGGCGGATGCCCCAGATGGCATCATAGGGGCTGGCCTCCACCAGCACGCTGTCCCCGGTGGAAAGGAGAAACTCCCGCAGTTCGCGGTTCTGGCTGAATTTGTGCCAGTTGCCAAGCAGCACAATGGCGTACTTGAACTTGTCCCATACCTTCTGCTCAAAGCCCCGCACCTTGCGGCCCAGAGCCTTGATCTGCTTTTGGTCGCTGCATTTCAAAATCTGGTCCCGGATCTCTTTGTCGCCGAACAGTTCGGCCTTGGCAGCCATCATATACTGCTCCATGCAGAGGTAGGAGTCAGCCGTCGTATAGAAGTCCTCCATCCACCACTGGCTGAGGCAGCTTTTTGTCAGCTGGCCGTCCTCGGCTGGCTGATGGCCCCAGAACAGGCACAGCTCTTGCGTTCTCCCGGCGGCAAACTCCTGCTGGAGCCACTGGCGGGTGTACTTGGGCTGGCCCTCCGGCTGCCACGCATCCACCAAGAAGTCACCATGCTCCAGCACCTCGCTGCTGTCCTCGTCATCCCACCAGCCCTTCCAGGTCACCGGCTCGGGAAAGAGAGTGCGGTATTCCGTCCGCTCCTCCGGGGAGAGGGTGTCCAGCCAATCGCCAAATCGGTCTATGTAATCCTCCCCATAGCCCATGCGCCAGCCAATGGAGTATCGCTCGATCTCCCGGTGGGCCAGCCAAGGGGGAGGCATTATTTTCTTATCTTGTAGAGCCATAGGGTTTGTCCTTTCTTATCCGAGCAGTTTCTGGTTCCATTCTTCTTCTGTGACCAGTTTATTCAGGATATAGAAGTGCTTATCATCCCTTGAGAGACTCTTTTGTGCATTCACGATTCGCCAGGATTGCAAGTCGGCTTTCGGCAGCAGATAACCGCCCCAGAAGATGGACTTGGCATCCCATGCGAAATGGGCGTCATTGTTGGAAACGAAGGTGGCAGGGTCTGCTTTTTTCAGTATCTTGATCTTGCCGGCAAAGTTTTCATAGTACACGGCCTTGCTGTCCTTGGCATATCCGTAGGGAATCCGCACTCGGATGGGGCGCTGTGTCCCATCCGACATGGTCCGGATATGTTCAATCAGTTTGACTCCATCATCACAGACAACGAAAGAGCTGATGTCCTCTGGTTCAAACCGGCCGCCGGTGGTCCAGACACTTTTACAATCCCTGGCGTAGCAGTTGTTGAGTGCCGTGAACGAGGCGTGATCCACATTCCGCAGCTTGTGGCCATGGAGAAAACAGTGTTTGCTATCCTTGGCAAAGAGCCGATTGAACCAGACAAAATGCTCTACATCCCTGGACGCCTGGTCAAAATACCAGTAGACCATTTTCCCATCCGTCCAATAGGTCAGCATCTCCTGCGCATCTTCATCATAGAACAGTGGGTTGCTGTCGATGTCAGGCAAAGTCATATAGTCCACATCTATGTATTTTGGCGGCTTGGGAAGTGGGTTTCTAATCGATTCCATGGTGTTCACCTCATTCAATGTCGTTTCGTTCTTCTTTCATATCCAGTGGAACGCCGTCCAGGGATGTGATCTGTGCCAGCTCTGCTTCAGTCAGATTTTTCAGGGAAATGCAGTATTCGTCCGGGTGGCCTCCCACAAATTCCATTTTAGGCATCCCGATCTGCTCCGGGTCGGTGATCCACAGGCAAGGCTCTCCCGTCGCCCAAAAGCGCGTCAGGGTAAGAATTTGGCCATTGTAAATTACTGCCTGGTCCATCCTAACCCCTCCTCAAAAATCTCGAAGCTCATCAAACTTCTCAATCAGAGCACCTTTCTGGAGCGTATCGCCCGGCAGGGCATCCAGGATACCCCGCAGGGCCATGTAGATTTCATCCCGTTCCTCGGTTTCGATAAAGCCCATCTTGTTGAAGGTCTGGGTATAGGCTGTCACCGCATCCAGCGCCTGGGACTGGGCGTCCTCGCCCGGTTCAGCGGCCAGCTTCATCAACTGGGAACGGGTCTTGCGGTATTGATTGGCTGCCTTTTTCGCAGCGGAGGTGGGAATATGCTCCGCACCGTCCCAGCCCCGGAAGGGATTGTCCAGGTTTTGCGCCAGCCACTCTGGTTTCCGGGGCTTGGTAATCCGCAGATCCATTCCCGGCTTGCTTTTCCAGAGCTGTTTGGCCGCTTTTGCCGACTTCTCCGGCAGGCTGGTCATCCAGAACCAGCGAAGCTCCGGCATCTGCTCCGGGGTGGGGATGTCATCCGCGCCGAAGCCGAACAGGTCGAAGGTGGATAGGTTCGTCAATTCCCGGAACCCTCCCACGGCGGAGAAGTTTCCCAGGTTTCCCGGCGCGCCCCAGAGCCGCAGTTCCTTCAGGTGGGGATGGACAGCAGCCAGCCCGGTCAGTTCAAAGTCCTTCAGTTCGATGCCATGCAGCCCCCGTAGGTTCGGCAGTTCCGTGTGCGGGCGGTATTCCCCGATAAATTGGAGAGTCAAACCGCCGCCATCTTCGGGGGCATGGATGGCACAGGCGTCCGGTCCCTTGTTCTGGAACAGGAGCTGCTCCGTTCCCTCACACAGCCACAGTTCCTCCAGCCCGGTCATGTCCAGCATCAGCTTTCTGATGCTGGTGCCTCGCAGATCGAGTGTCCTCTGACCGTGGCTGAGCAAAGTCACTTCATCAACAAAGGGGTTTTCCTGCAAAAACTCCAGCAGATCCGGGTGCCACCGCTCGCAGATAAGGGTAGAGAGGCAGGGCAGCGCCTTTAGTTCCAGCGCCGAATCGAATGGTTCGTACTGGTCCGTCACCCGATGGCTGCTGACCTTCACCGGGATACCGCCGATTTCCGTTTTCTCTTCGCTCTCCATGGCCTCCTTGAAGGCCCGCCGCCGTTCCTCCGGAATGGCCTGCCACCGGATCTGGAGGTACACATCATAGCCGTCACTCCAGCTGCCATAGGAGCGGCAGGACTGGTCGGTGAAGGGCGGAAGTGTGCCCACCAGCTTATACTGGGGCGGGACCTCCAACGGTACCCGCAGCAGATGGAGGTCGCGGGACCAGTACATGAAGTCCTTGTAGAGCGGGCGGAGATGGGGCAGTTCCTCCGCAGTCAGAGGGGCGTCGCCCACCCAATCCAGAGAGAGGACCACCGCCCAAGATTCTTTGCTCACCGTGTCCGGCGGCGCAATATAGGCCACCTGGCAGGCGGTGTAGCGTTTCAGATATTGGTTATAGACTGTATAGACCTCTCCGGCTTGTGCTCGCATACCTGCGCCTCCCTCTGATACCTTATAGTCCTGTTCGCTGCCAGCCGTCCAGCCGCTCCTGCACCGCGTCGATCCTCCAGCCCTCGCCCACACGCTTCATGAGGAAACGGCGGTCAAAGCCGGTGTTTTTCTCCCTGGTGTAGATGTAGAGCTTGTTCTTGGTGATCTGCTCCGCGTCAAGGAATTCTTCTCCGTTGTAGGTGCCCTGGGCACTGTATGAGAGGCCCAGAGGCCGGTAGCCCGGACGGGGCTTTTCGCTCACATACTTTTCCCAGATCGCCAGCAGGCGGGGCACAGCCTGGGCATCCTCAAACCCGGCCTGCTCCATGTACTGCTCCCATTCTGTCATCTCGGCAAAGAAAGCGGACAAGATTCTGCGACATTCTTCCGCCGCCTGCCCGTCCAGTTGGACGGGCTTTTTTGCCTTTTCCCGCTGGAGCTGGGAGAAGTTTTCCATCTGCTCCTTGGTGAATTGCACATGGGCCACCGGCTCAATGCGGTTGTTGCCAGCGATGGCCAGTAGGCCCTCATAGGTAACGGCGGTATGGTCTATCTGGATGTGGGAGAGTTTGGGGATGGAGGCCGCCTGGAGTAGTCCGGCATCATCCAGCCCGGTGCGGTTGAGAGTGATAAGATCCAGCTTGCAGCCTTGCAAGGCGGACAGACCGCTGCCGTGGATGGCGGCATTGCCGTCCAGCAGCAGATAGCGCAGCTTGGGCATAGCGGAAAAAACGGGGAAACAGGCGTCAGTGAGCGCGCCGTCCTCCACGCCGAAGTTGGCCATGCTTTTATGGCTGGCAAAGGGGGCAAGCAGTTCATCCGTCATCGGATAGCCTTTCACATGAAAGCCCACCAGGGTGTAACCGGCCAGCCGCTCCATGATCTCTGCGGTCAGCTCCGGGACTTCAAATTGCTTTTCTCCGTCTAAGGTCAGGACACCACTTGCCCAGTCCGCTGTCCGCGCCCGTTTTGGCCATTCCATCGCTACTTCCCTCCTTACGCCTGCTCCTTGTAGCTGGCTTCAATGTCGATGAAGCGCACATACACGGCGCAGATTTCACCTTTCGCGTCATAGCCGAAGTAGACCGGATAGTAGCCGTCCCCCCAGCCAGAGGCAAAGATGGGCAGATTGCAGTCCGTGTCCGGTACCGTCCAGTTGAGCCAGTCGCCGTAGTCCCCCTGATATTTGGGGTGGGCTTTGGCGTTTTCCTCCAGAAGGTCGCAGAACAGGTCATTGTAGGGGTCGATGTCCGGGTCTTCTTCCAAACGCTTGGCCCAGTAGGTCTTGAAGGCCGCCTGAGTCTGGATGTCTGCAACACAGCCCATTCCAGCGTCTACGCCAAAGCCAAAATACTCGTCCTCGCCCAATTCCTCGTCCAGATCCTCTTTGCCGGTCATGCCCAGCTCATAGCGGACAGGCTTTTCCCCGCTGACCTCCACCTTGACACAGGCATAGCGGTCACCATATTTTTCACTGGGCACCACACAGATCTTCACCGGATAAGTCCCGGCGGGGATTGTCTGTATAAAGGGCGGTGTGTCCTCCAGCTCCACCAGCGGATCGCAGGCGAAGATCGTCCCGGTGGGAAAATGGACGGTGCCGATGTCCAGCACATCCACGCCCATATTCCCAATCACTTTCTCTGTGAAATGGGCGTCCAGGTCCGTTTTGCAGGCCAGTTTGTCCTTAATCGATTCGTATTTGTTCAGCCACTCGGCAGTCGGCATGGGAGTTCCCTCCTGTTGATTCGGTTTAAGCATCGGTCAGCTCTCTACAATGCGAACCTGTTTTCCTCCAATTTCAATTTCCAGCTTTACGCCGTAGTCCTCCGCCCATGCGGGGCACTTGCTGAGCAGGGCCAGGATGCGCTCATCCGGCTCCCGGTCAAGGGTCACACGCAAAATCACGGACCAATCCCCATATTCCTTTTGAAATTCCTCGCTTTGGGTGTGGTTCAGATAGCCCTCCATCTTGTCCAACAGAGCCGTCTGTGTTTCCGGGGAGCCGTCAATGAATCCGTTGCAGACGAGGGCCATCAAAACTTCCTTTGTCTCAGTTTTTTCCGCCAGAATGTCGATCTTATCCAGGTCGCCAAACATATTTTCAATGGACATCGTTTTCACCAGTCCCTTTCCCGGATGGCCTCCTCCATATCAATGGGAATGCCAAACCACTTCAAAATGTAGTCTACAGTGACGCCGATGCAGTCCCGGGCCACCGTTTCGATCTCACTGTCGTTCTCGTCAAACTCCTCCTGGAGATCATTGATGCCGCAGACCGCCTCATCCAGCTTTTCCTGCACCACTTCGGTGTCGGTTTCGCCGCTCTCCAGCAGGTCGATGACTTTTTGGAGTTCGTCCTTTACCTTGTCTACCAGAAAAGCAGGATAGTAATCGTCCTGATACATCTCGTCCAGCAGTTTGTAATTGGGGTCAAATGCTTTCATAGGGATTGCTCCTTTCTCATTCAAACATCAAGCCATCTGATTCGGTCAAACTTCCATCGTCCTCATGGAATATACACTGGTACAGAGGCTCACGCTGTGTTGCTTTGCGGAATCGCTCCAGAACCGGTGCCATCGGCTCGTCGGTAGGGATACCGAGAGCATCAGCTACCCGCTGCCAGCTGTCCATATCCATATCTTCCAAGTTGATGTTGCGCTGCCTCTGTCCGTATTCCTCCAGTGTTTTGGAGTCCACATACTCCTTTGCGTCACAGCAGTCGTGCCAGCAGATGCAGCTCACGATCAGTGAAAAAAGGTCATCCATGCTCTCAGCCAGACGCCCCGCTTGACCTTCGCTACCGTTATAGCCGATGGAGCCATCCTCCAGCAAATGGTATTCACCGCCTGAGCCATCTCTGGCAAAGGCCATACCGGGCAGTGAGAAGGTGTATCGGCCTTCCGCATCATCCCTTGGGGACAACTCATCCAGCAGGAAGAAGTCAAAAAGGGAATCAAACTCCTCTGCCAAATCGGGGTTTTCATGCAGTACTTTCAAATAATCCATAGCCGTATTCCTCCGTCTACTGTTCTGCTTCTAACTCATGTAGCCTTTCCAGCCACAGCGGTTCTTCAATCATCTCATCGTTTTGGTAAAAATGTTCCTTGTCACGGGCCAGATGATCGGCAAGCGGAGGTGCGTCTGGCGGGGTGCATACCATAAAACTGTCCCGATCCGCCCCCTTGATCTCCCGGTTGAGGTAGTACACCCGCTTGGCATCGCGGGAATACCAGTGACCGAGCAATTCCCATGAGGGCAGATCCGCTTTGGGAAGCTGCTTCCCGTAGGCATAGATCCGTTTCTCATCCCTGGCAAAATAGGTATCGCCCAACGAGCGGAAAGAGGAAACTTCCGTGCCTTTGATGATCTTCACCTTGCCGTCTCCGTTGTGGAAGTAGACCTGCCGGCTGTCCTTTGCATATCCCTGTGGCGCACCCGAATCGTTCTGGCCATTGTCCAACACCTGGAAGGTTGTCAGCTCTACATCTGGGATTCTCCCGCTGGTGGTGTAGACGGCTGTTTTGTCCATCGCGTAGGCATAGTTTAACACCCGAAACGATGCCGGGTCTGCTCCACGCAGGCGAATCCCGCCGAGAAAGCAGGCCGTAGAGGATTTGCCCCAGTAATGCCAACAGCAGAAGTCTTTGGGCGAAACACCCTTCAACAAGCCGTTTTCATATAGGCCAGAGAAATAAACGGCTCCATCCCGAAGGAAAAATTCGTTGTCCACCGGCTCTGTGCTGGTGATCGGCTGCAGCAGTTCTTCGTGATGATCTGTTATGCTCAGCTCGATCTCGTCGTCGCTGTAAACTAAGTAGAGTCCATGAGGGGCCTTTCTATCGAAATGCAGTTCAATGTCATGATATTTAAGGATCAAAGGTTTCCCGTCGCTTCTCATGGTGGAAACAGCATCGGGCTTGCCGAAAATCTCTATCACCTCATCCTGTGACATGCCGAATTTCAGCGGTGAAATGTCCCGCGGATTCTGCAATATTTGATTGCGCCAAATAGTAAAGTCCTGTTTCATATTTTTAATAGCACTGGAGGATCAGCCAGATCCGGTCAAAGCGGCGGGCGGCCAGGTCCTCTTTGGTAATGTAGAAATAGATGTGCCCGCAGTCTCCGAACATCAGCTCAAAGTCGCCAAGCTCCACGATATCCAGCTGGAACAGCAACATCCAGCGGTCACGGGCTGTTTCTTCTGCCCGCTGACGGATATCTTTCGGGATTCTATTCCTGTTTTCTGGATTGCCCAGGCCATAGCCCTGGGATACCAGGTCGCACTCGTCGAACATACTGTTCTGGATCACATCGGGCCAACCCAGCAGCTGGGAGCGATCATCCGGGTTCTCGGGGTCCTCGCCGGTCAGTTCCTCCCATGCATCGTCGAAAGCGTCGTCATCCTCCTCATCCGGGAACACATCGCTGAAGTCCTCCCAGGAAGGATAGGAGTATTTTGAGTCCATCTTGATTTTAACCATAGGAAATTTGAAGTCTTCCTCCATATCCGCCGGGAAGTCAGCGGCGGACAGCGCCGAAAGATCCTCAAACCAATAGACGCGGGCGCAGCCCTGATCCTTGGGGTCATAGCCCCAGCACTGGGTATCCGTTTCATAGAAGAAGGAGAGCAGGCCGTGATCGGGCAGAAGATGCTCCTTATCAAACTGGGCCAACTCCGCACAGTTGAACTGAGCCAGGAAAGTGAGAGGACGATCTTTCACCACATGGTCATAGCTCTCGCCCTCATAGGTGGGCCAAACAAAGTCCGGCGGCACATCCGGCTTCCCGCCGAAGCGGGTGGCGCCCAGCTTGTATGTTTCTTTTCTGGCAATTTTCAGCTGAATGCTGTTTCTGCCCAACGACTCCAGTTTCTCTTTGATGCTCATGTCAGTTCCTCCTTGTTAAGTTCTTACAGCTTTCCATCCAGTGCCTCAACCGTTTTCATGGCAGCGGAATCAAATTTACACTGCCGCAGGTCCCGTTCGATCAGGGCAAACACATCCGGAAAGCACTCGATCTCATCCTGATACTCATATTTCGCATACAGTTTCCCGTACTCGGAGATCCAAACCTCCGCCGGGTAGTAGTAGCCGATATGACCGATAGGCTGGCATTTTTCACCGGCAGCCTGTTCGATCTCTGCCAGTTCACAGCCGGACATATCCCGAAAATAGGCTTCTTCCAAATGGTTTTTGATTCCATTGACCAGGTAAGGGAACAAAGCGAATTGGAAGTCAGCCGCCCAGCTCAGTCTTTTCTGCTCCAGGTACCACTCACAGCACAGGCCGAAATACTTGCGGTAAAACCGCTGGGTGGTCTTCATCATAGGGACACCATGATCGGCGTAATACTTCTCCGCAATGGAGATGTCCACTTTTCGCCCTTCCCGCCATCCGGCGTACTCCATCAGCTGCTTGACCTTGCTTTTGAGATCGCCGGAGATGGGGATGCGTTCTTTGATCATTCGAATCCTCTCCTGTCGGCTGCCAATCAAAGTTCATTTGGATACCCGATCTTGTCCAGACCCGCCTTTATTTCTTCCCATTCATTGCGCTTAGGGTTCAACACAGCGACCAGTTCTTTTGTTACCGGAACCCCATCAGCAAGCTGGCGCACAGCCTCCAAAGGCAGGTCTGCTGGGTAAAACCACTTCCCGTAATCCACATAGCTCTGTGGATTACCATCAATCGTGGAGAGCAGATCTTTGGATGCGTCCTCGCCGTCCATGGGATTGCAGTGCCAGGTGGTGCCATCTTCCGTCCAGACGCAGAAGGTACTTTTCATCTTTTTGACTTCACGGCTGCCCATGAGCTTTTGCAGAGCAGAGGGCATTCCATCCGTCAGGTCTTCGATACGGGGAAGTTTTTCCTCCCAGTCGTAGAGTTCGGAATCCACACCGTTGATTACACAGCCTTCCGGGGCAAACATGACGATCATGCTTTGGTCACTGCCATCAGTGGCAAAGAATGCCTCTTTGCCTTTTCGCCATGCGGGGTTGTATGTATAGTGGCGGATGAAGCTCCATTCCTCCTCCACCATGATGATGTCCAGAGCTGCCAGCCCTTTGCAGAAGTTTTTCAGGCGCTCCGCATTGGGAAGGCCAGATAAATCTTTTGTGGAAATCATGTGGTTATCCTCCTGTCTTTCGTCACCACAGTTGGTCAATCTGGGTATATATCTTATTAGGCTCTCTGTCCGTAAAACTGGTCAATGAGTCAGTGGGTTCTGTAAGCGGCATCACATTCAAAATATCCAGTACATAATACCAGATTCCTGTATCCCAGTCCCGGAACCGCCCATTGCAGACAGCTCTCCCATACTCGCCGGGAGCCAAATCCAATGCCAGCTCATTGAGAGGCTGTTTCTGCCCGGTCTTATCGTAGGTATATCGCTCCGGCATCGCCCCGATGTGCCAATCATTGCGGTAGCGCACATGGATTCCGTGCTCCTGCTGAATCAGTTCAAAAGGGTGAAGCCGCATTGTGCCATTCGGCTTCCATTCCATCAGCCTACGACAGTCCCTATCGATCTGAAATCTATCGGGCCTCTGTATGATAGATGCAAAGTGAGTAGGTAGACCAAAAGGATAATAGGAGAAGAAGTCTTTAGGCAGACGCATGGCTCTGGGATACCGGTTCCGCTGTGCGGCCGCATTTCCGCCCCGGCAGTCTTTATACCATTGCAGGCGGATCTGCTGAACCAGAAGTGTGGGCAGATGCTTCGTCTGATTACTGTTCTGTCTCATCGCCGCACCTCCTTTCCTGGCGTCCCTTTATGAACGATTGGCCTGCTCCAGCCGTTCCATCAACAGTGGGATTGCCGTAGCCTGCCAAAAATCTCCGCAGATCCAACCAGTGGACATTCCTACATGAGTTTTGGCAAATTGATCTACATAGTAGTGTTTGCCCGGCTCCGGCAGCTCTCCGGTCAAATCCGCAAAGATGTGGAGGATTTCCTCTCGGAGAACATTGGGGGGATACGGCAGTTCCACCGCCTGATACCGCTCCTTCAGAAGCCGCCACAGGAAAGGGTCACCCCGCAGCCCCCACTGGACAGGCTCAGGCTCAAAAATACAGGCAACAAATTCAGCTTTCATGGGTAATACAGAAAATCTCCTTGTTCAAGTCAAAGTAGATTACCATCAGCTCGTCAGTGATCTCCGGGTTGAAGGACAGATCCATAATGAAAACTTGTTGATTCATCTCGTCATCTACCAGACTGCCGAACCGCTTGAGCTTCAAAAAGTCCACCATCTCGGCAAAGGACAGCTTGGCCGGGTCGGTTCCCGGAAAAAGTTCCGCCGCAATATCCGGGCCTACATCGTCCCGATGGAACTCCATGAAAAATGTCACAACGCTATGGTAGCGGCTGTCCTCGTCCGCCAGCGCCGCTTTGATGGCGGCTTTGGCCTTTTCCGCCAATTGCTCCGCCTCATCCAACATTCCTCCCACCACATCCATGGCAGCAGGATCAGCAGTCAGTTCTTCCTCTACATCGAAGATAAAGGGCAGTCCCGATTCCTCGGGAAAGTTGAAGATTTCCTCGCCGGGGGTATATGTAAAATCAATGCGTTTACAGTTCAGTTTCATAATGTTATCCTCCTTACCCCTCAATGTTGGCAGTTTTGAGGCCCTTTTTCAAGGAGCCATAGACCGTCACTGCATGGTCGGTGAACATCTCGTCGCAGTCAAACCAGGCGGTGAAGCTGCCGCCGGAGGTGACGGACAGGCTCGTCATGCTGATCCGCCGGGCCAATTCTTCCTCTGTGATGGGGTCGGTTTCCGGGTTACGGGGATTTTCTTTATCTTGGGAGAGCCAGTTGTTGGCCAGCTCGGTCAGGTTCTTGGCTGCAAGCTCCCGCATGGCTTTGTCCCAGGTGTCACAGTCAGCCAGCAGCTTCTTGGCGGCACTGCGAGCGCGGGTCCAGGAGGGCTTGCTCTCGGCATTGACTTCCAGAGAAAGGCTCACATCCTTTCCGCACCACTGGATTTCGCCCTCGAAGGTATCATAGTCCTTGTCCAGTGTCAGTTCTCCCAGCACCTGGTCCTGGATCACCACCGGCTTGTGGTACTCGTCCAGAACGGCCTGGAGTTCCGGGCAGTCCTCGTGGGCCTTGACCACCTGGGAGATACACCAGGGTCGCACCACCAGATCCTTCGCCCGTTCTTCTTTCATCCGGCGGAGCTTCAGGCGGCAGATCTGCTCCTTGCCAAAGCGTCCCCAGCCCTTGTCGCTATTGCGTTCCTCCTCGGTGACCGGCCATTCCAGCCGCTCCTCTTTGGTGCTGACCTTGCCGGTGTCACAGAACACCATACCCAGCGTCACAACGGTCATTTCCCAAAACTTGCCTTTCCAGTTATATCCGCCCCCAATGCAGCGATTGATCAGAGCGACCACTTCCTGTTCCTCGGGCTCGTACATCTCATAGAATTCTTCAAACATCGGTGCAGCCTCCTTTACAGCAGTTCCAGCACCTCGGCAGCGGGCCCCGCGAACTCTGCCGGGACTTGCACCAATCCATCCTGGTAGGCTTTCACTGCCTGCCAGGAGTAGTAATAGAAGCTGTAGAACAGGTCATCGGGGAAGACCTCGTCCTCCTCGTAGCGCATCTCATCTTCTTCCTCGTCGTATTCCTCCGACCACAGGTATTCTTCCTTCAGCAGATCGGAGAACTGCGGCAGTGCCTCGGCGTGCTCCATCTCATCTCCATCGTGGAAGCACTGGAGGATGCAGGCAAAGAAGTCCAGCAGTTCCCCGGCCAGGAAATGGGCTACGGGGTTCTGCCCGCTCTCTGCGAGGGCCTTCTCCAGAATTCGGCTCAGGAACACCATGCCAAAGGGGGTGGCGTGCCAAAGGGTACTCTGGTGCTCCATGTTGGTGGTGAGCTCGTAGAGGGACTCTTTGACGGACGCCAAATCACGCATCTGCTCCAGCACGGTCAGGTGTGCGGGAAAATCCGTCCCCCGGCCATAGGCGGTGGTGAGCCGGTGCCACGGGACATCAGCGGCCTTGAGATGGGTGATGTAGGTTCTGTTTTCTTCTGTCATGTTGCCGCCCTCCTTATTCCGTTATCTGGCTGCGGTACTCCTTCTCCAGAGCGGTGTACCACCGATTCAGCATGGTTTCCAGACTGGTTTTTCCTTTGCGATCTGTAAAAACGAGGAACTTTTGCAGCAGTCTGGGGAACAGATATTTGCCCGCTTTTGTCAGGTCCTGATTGAGATAGACCATCCGCAGGATACGGCCCTGCCGGTCCAGAGGGTTCTTTTTCAGCAGTTCCTTTTCAAAGCAGAAGCGCAGGAATACCACATTCTCGTCGTAGAAGTCCTCCACCACAGCCGCGCCAATGCTGGTGTAGGTGATGTCGTACACCAAACGGCTCCAGTCAAATTTTTCGGCATAGAGGAGTTTCAGCGCCTTCGCCCAGTGTTCCTCCGGGATCACCAGCATCCTGTGCTGGGCGGTGCTGGAGTAGCCGCGGTAGACGGGGTCCGGCTGCCCCAGCAGTTCACTCACACTGTCGGCGTAGACGAAGCACAGCTCCTCATCGAACAGGCCGCCGATGAAGTTGCCATTGCAGTACAGCATATAATTCTTGGACTTGGCTGGAGAATAAGAGAGGTTATATTCCTGGGAGTCCAGGCTTTTATGTACCTTGTTCAGAAAGTCTATGGATGTCATGGCCTTACTCCTTATTCCAAATCCAACTCGCCATTGCAGAGCATTTGCAGGAAATCCTGAAAAGAAGGGGCAACCTCTGTTGTTTCTTCAAACTCCGGTTCCTCTCCGGTGACAATGGTTCCATCTTTCAGGCACAGGGCATAGTAGGAATATCCATCTTTCAGTGACAAGCAGATAGGCAGATGTTCGTTCCAGAAAGATTTGATTTCCGCTGTCCAGCTGTTGTCTCCTTCGACGGCATCCAGACTCATTTTTTCAAACTCGTTCCAGGCAAATCCGTCTTCTCCCTGTGGGGCAAAGTCATCCGGGCAAAGCATCCACACGGTTTCTGCACTGTTGACACACACTTTCATGTTTCGGAGGAAATCTATATAATCCGTTGGAAGTGAATCATAACGCTGAGCAATCTCTGCTGGAATTTGATTGTTTTCCTGCATCTCGACTTTCCAACCCTGTTCTGTCAGAGATTTGGTCAGGCTTTCAAGTAATGCATTCATCGACTTCTCCTCATTCCTCAAACTCATCCTCGCTCATAGGTCATCTACTTTCTCTGCTTCTTTACTTGATGGGGAACAGTCCGGCCCAGCACCCGGCCCTTACCAACGACATTGGCTCCCTCATAGATCAAAAATTCCGCATTGTTTTCCAGCGGGCCGTAGTCCACAGTGTCCGGGTAGAGGGACTGAGCATTCCCCAAAGCCGTTTCATCAAATGCACAACGCTCCGTTCCATCCAGGAAGCACACCCCCAGATATTCATTGGTTCCTGTGACAACAAAATGGGGACGATACTTTCCACTGACCAGGCTGGGGGGAGCCTTTCTCTTGCCGCCCCAGAAGATGACCTCCACATGGAGCACCGCCCGGTTTTCATCTGTCCCAATCATGCTGTATCACTCCTTTGGCCAGTCCCTCTATTCTCACTTAATCGCCAAACCGCTCAGCAGCGTCTTTGTAAACCGTAATACTTTCTTCCACTCTCACTTTTTCGCTGCGAATACGGAAGTAGTCCCGCAGAATGCGCTTCAGTTCCGGGTTTTCCACCTTGCGGGGCAGCAGGCTGATGAACATTTCGTCGTAGCTTCCATATAGCACACCGCCCCGATTGTAGGTCTGCCATGTCACCGTAGGTTTGCGGCCCTCCGGGTCCTTGGCCAGATCAAAGAGCCACCGCTCATCCAGATCCACATAGCGTTCAATCATAAACCTTGTGTCATAGGTTCCATAGCTATAATCCCCCCAGAAAATCAGAGCGATCATTCCATCCGGGCCCAGGCGTTCATAGGTCCAGCCTTCCGGATAACAGCGGTAATGGAGCATTCCCAGCGCATGGAACAAATAGCCTTTTTGCGGCGTATCCAGAAGGGGCGAATAGGTTTCATACACCTGCTCCTTGGGCTGGGTGATGATCGCCTTCATAAAGACCGGCATCAGCCAGCTGCCGCCGTAGTGTTCATTCAGTTCATCAGCCAATGCTTGCAGTCGCTCATCCGGGTTGCGGATCAGGGAGGCGGTCAGCACCACAGCGGGAATTTTCTCTTTTTCCTTTGGTGTGGCATCCCAAATGCGAAGCCCGTCCGTGATCCACCAGGAGGTGCAGTCATCATCGGAATAAACAGGCGCGCGTTTCAGCTGGGCGATCCGCTGGGTGTTCTCCGCCAGGAAGCGGTAGACCTCCAGCATTTTAGGCGAGGCTTTCCCCAACATCAAATGGAAACAGAAGTTCAGTTGTTCTATATCCAGTGGCTTTGTGTCCCCCTCGTCCAGCAGCTGGGAGAGAGTCTTCAGAATAACTGGGGCAATCTGCTCCGATACACAGTCGGAGCAGGCATCCGACATGATATTGCTGCCCATCCACTTGCCCTTGACCAGCTTGGCCCACAGTGGGGCAGCAGGGGCATACTCCAGCTGCGCCAAAGCCTTCTGAGCAGCCGTTTTGCATTTGCCCTTTTCTGTATTCACAAGCTGGAACAGCAGTTCGCCGTTTGCTTCCTCCTTGCCCAGCTCCAAAATGGCCTGTTCTCGCTTTACGCCCTTGGGGGGCAGTTGTTCCAAAGTCATCATTCATTTTCTCCTATCCCACAATGGTGGTTTCCTTGACAGCCAGATTGTCGTAATCCATGGCGATCAGTTTCCCGGCGGCCTCTGGGGTACACATGAACCAGGTGCTCACGCCCCAGGCATCCATCCTTGTGACGGTGAAGAAGTCGGTTTCGGAGGGAGAGGGATTTCTGGCGTCAAGATAGCGGTCGGAATAGAGGTAGACCAGATCCACCTCCCGGTCCGGCAGCCACTTGGCCCGGCGTGTACGCGGTTTACCATTTTTCAGAGTCTTTTCCCTGGGGTTCTCAAACCACGCCAGTTCCTTGATCTTCAGACCGGTGAAGGTATCCATGAGCCGCTGGGCAATCTCCCGGTGGGTAAATACTCCACAGTCCCAGGAGCCCATCAGCCATGTCTGTATAAAATCGCCCACCTTGCTGCCAGGAGCAGGCGGCCCGTAGACGCTCTCATCCGCCCACATGACCTCTATCTTTTCACATTGATCTGGCCGAAGACAAGACTGCTTGTTGCCATAGCGGTACATGATATTTACATAGCCATAGTCTTCGCCGGTTCGGTCATGACCGACGGCTTCCACTTTATAGGCAGTTATAGACATTGCAGTTCCACCTCCTGAGCCAATACAAATCCACACAGCCCAAGGGAAGAATCAATGACAAATACCCGGATGTGCTCCCGATCCATGCGCTCCCGCAGTTCCTCGATGCTGCAACAGGCGGGAAAGCCGTAAGAGATGGCCCCGCCCAGCAGGTCTTTGTACTGTTCAAAAAAAGCGTCCACGCTGATCTCATCCATGCCGAAGAGGATGTTGTCCTGGACCACATTTTCAAACCAGTGGGCCAGCAGGCCAGTAAAGTGAACGGATACTTTCTCTCCGGCCTCGGTCTGGGTATCCATGTGCAGGATGTGGGCTTCAAAGTCAGCGTAGTAGCGCAGGACTCTGTTGTCGTGCAGACCATCAAAAGAGCAAATCAGCGTACTCATAGGGATTCCTCCTCGTCCATGAGCTGCTCCTGGACCTCTTTGGGCAGGTCATTCCATAAAATATCGTATGTAAAATCCCGAATCTCCGGGTAACACTCTCGTGCGGTCTTTTCCGCCGTTTCCCGATCCAGGTAGTGCATCTCTTGGTGGAAAAACCAGTTGAGCTTTTCCATCAGCCGATAGAGGCGGATCTGTTCTTCTTGGGTCATGGGATCGCTCCTTTTATTGCAATTTCAGCATAAATCCCCAGATGCTCACCACGATTAGAAGGACACCCAGCAGGAAGAAGATCACCCGCCGGGAGCCGCGTCCATAGCGGTGAGAATCCGGTTTGCCGGTAGGGTCGCAGAGCCAATTCCAGTTGCGGATTGCTCCAATCAAAATCACGACCCCAATGATCACTGAGGCAATATACCAATGCTCCTGTAAAAAAGCCGTGATCTGCTCGCTGTTCATTTAGGTTTCCTCCTTCCAGTCATCCTTTGCCTTTTTTGAAGTGTCCGCTGCCTCGCCAGGTGTTGACTACACAGGTGAAGATCTGACCGCAGTGCTTGCATCGAATCATGTGAGCCATAATTTCGTCTGCCCACCCATCCTCAGTCTTTACCTTCTCCAGCGGACAGGTGGATTCCTCTGCAATCAGTTCAAATTCACCTTGTTCCACCAACTGCTGGATATAGGCAATACAAGCCAGGTAGTCCTTGGGGGCATCAAATTTTCTCCATGTTTGAATGTTACGGCAGTGCTCGCACATAATGGGCACCTCCTCCCATAAACGGTTGTAGTCAGCCCTGTATCTCAGCGTCAACGGGGCCTTTTTTCAGCGTTCCATCCACAGTGATCACATGGCCCCAGAACATATCGTCATCCTCGTACCAGGCGGTAAAACGGCCGCCGGGAGATACTGTAAACTCGGTGAGGAGGATGCGCCGGGCAAACTCATCCTCGGTGATGGGGTCTTGTTTCGGGTCCCGGGCGGTCTGGTTATTGTCCGCCAGCCACTCGTTGGCCTGAGCGATGAGCTTCTGGGCAGCCATCGCTCGCAGGGACTTATCCCAGGTTTCCTGGTCTGCCACCAGTTTCTTCATCACATTGGTGACACGGGTCCAGGACGCTTTCTTTTCAATCTCCACATCCAACGAGATCCGGACTTCTTTTCCCATCCACTTACAGGTCCCCTCGAATATGCTCATCTCACGATCCAGCGTGAGGGTTCCCAGCACTTCATCCTCCAGAAGAATGGGCTTTGTGTATTCCGCCCAAATCTCCTCCAGTGCCGGACAGGGTACGCCTTCCTCCAGTACCTCAGTGACATACCACTGAGGTTCGTAGAGGGCATCACCTTTCCAGCCGCGGGCTTTGATCCGGTAGATCTGGCCCTTGGTAAACCGCTTGGAATAGTCGCCGGCATCCCGTTCCTTGTCCGTCAGCGGCCAGCTCAGGTAGCATCGACCGGAGATCGCCTGTCCGGTCTGGACATCCGCCATGGCGAGGGCATGGGTATGCGCCGCCCAGTAGGTATCCAGAAAGGTTTTGTCTGCGCTGACACCGTCCTGGATCAGTACCAGTTTTTCCTCATCTTCTGGGGCGTACAGGGCAATAAAGTCCTTGACCGTTCTCTTTTTCATGGCGTTCTCCTTACGCAAATACCTGCTGGTATTTCTCTTTCAGTTCCTCGGGCGCCGACTTGATGACCTTGCTGCCGCCGTTTTCAGAATCTTTGCCCCAGATGGCCCAGAGCAGGCTCTGCCAAGCGATAGCCCGGAATTTCGGGTCCTTATCCTCTTCCGGCAGGAGATAAGCGGAAAAGCGGCGCTTGACTGCCAGCAGCGCATCCAGGCTTTCCGCACTGGCGATCAGGCTGCGGAATTCCTTGGCAGGCTTCAGCCACTGCATGGACAATGCGCCCCGCACCAATACCCCCAGTGTCCATGGTTGAAAACCAAACTTCCGGATCAAGGCATGAAGAAATTTCTCTTGCAGGGAGGAGTGTTCGTCGTCACAGAGATCCAGATACTCCGTCACCAGCGGTGCCCATCGTTCTCCCTCCAGACCCAGGGCAAACACGGCGAAGGTGCCGGGCAGGGCGCAGATCTCATCGGAGAGGTTTTGGTACATCTCATCCTCCTGCATGGCAAGCCGGGCATAATTCTCCATCCGCACATGGAGGCGGGGGTATCGCACCGCACAGGCAAAGAGCTGGTTGACACCCTTCTTGGGCAGACCGGGGATGGGCAAGTAGATCTTCTCCGGCCCGCGGAACTCGATGGAGTAGCTGCGGGGGAACTCCGGCTGCTCCAACACCTCCACCAGATAGCTCAGCGCCTCATCGAAGCACCCCTCGGTGCAGTCCCTGGAGGTAATGCGGATGGTGGCGAAAGCGTCGTTGGCTGATGCGGTCAGGTGCTTTGTTTTCCGCTTTTGGATATTAGGCGGCAATTTGCCGGTGCCATTGGTTTTCAGTTTCTTTACCATGTCAGGACGAATCTGGGAAATCAGGCCAAGGATATGCTCGGTGGTGAGATACTCAAAACTCATTCCATACACGGTATAGCAGACCGCCACATAACAGGCGAAGCACAGCAGATTCTCATCCACATCCTCCGGGCGCAGCTCCGGCCTCACGGTACAGGGTGGAAAAGCCGTAAAGAAATCTTCCCGCTCTCCAACCTCAAAGTACCGGTCCCGCACCTGCTTTTCGATGTATTGCCGCAATGTATAGTCGATCTCCTTCCAGCCCACCAGCCGCCGCAAGGCGTCGCAGAAGGCAACCGCGTCCTCATAGGGAAAGCCCTTCAGCGGAAATTGGAACAGATACCGCTCCAGTAGCTGATCGGGGAGAAACGGCGTTCCATTGTGGTTCCGCACCACGGTCGGATAGGTGGAGTGGTTCTCCCGGGCGGTCCCGTCCAGAATGTCCTGAATACAGACATCCGCCTCAGCCAGCACCTCCGGGTAGGTATCCGGTTTATGAATCAGGTAATAACGGTCATGCACGCCGTCGCGCTTTGGTAAACTCATATCGGTTCTCCTCTCAGGTCTGCTGGTGCTGCATGGATACGATCTGGCAGTCCGGGCAGAACTCCACATAAAGCGTCCCCTCCGCACAGTCAAACACCGTATCCCACTGGATCTGGGTCAGATACTTCATGGGCTTTCCACAGTGAGGGCAGGTCGTATATTCCGCGTCCTGTACCCAGTTGGCAAAGCCGCCGATGGTGTTCACATCCTGGCAGGCCGCGCCGTAAAACAGGGGCACCGGCGCTTCGCCCAGCACAAAGGAATTTTCCGTGAGAGCCTTGTAGTCCTCGGGACTGACATAGCAATCCGTCTTCTCCGCCCCGTCAAAGAGCTCGGAGGGAAAGACTTCCACGCCGCCATCCAGGGTAAAACTGTTAAAGGCTGGACCTTTCAAAAATCCCACACAGTTGGGGCAGCAAGTGGAAGTCAGGATACCATCCAGCCCCAGAAATTTCAGCCGCTCATCCCGGCCATCCAGCACCAACATATCCACCATACGCCCGCCGCAGTGAGGGCAGGTGTCCTCCCGTGCCCGGCCAATGCGGACGGGAGATTTCTCGCCGGTGGTTCCCTTGACCATAGGATAGCAGCTATCGAAGTTGAGTTGGATTTTCTGGCCCTCCTTGTCGAAGGTCCAGCCGCCGATCTGTGCATAGCTGGATGGGTCCACATAGAGGCCCTTGCGCCAGGGCCGGGGATTTCGCTCCAGCTCCAGCAGCGTCTCCATTGCCTTGTCATCTCCCTGCATAGCAAGGCAACTCATCAGGTTGGAGGCCGCACTGGAATATTCCGCGGACAACAGCGCATGAATCAGACCATCCCGCACATCGGCGGGAGCGTGATAATAGATCTCACAGGGCCAGAACACCTCTGCGGCCAGTGCCGCCCGCTGGATCTCCGGGGCGATGGCATTATGGTAGCTAAGCAGCTGCCAGAAGTCGGTGAATTCCGGGTCTTCCATCTCCGCCAGCCGCTGGATGTTCTGAATCAGGTTTCTCTGCTTCTCTATGATTTGTTCCGGGGTCCAAGCAAGAGCAGCCTTCCGCTCCTGTTCAGATTTGCATTTCCAGCACAATCCCTCATAGCCCAAGGGTGTCCCACAGCCGGGGCAGGTGTACTTCAGGCTCATATTCTTTGACTCCTTTCCAAAGATAGAAAAACGCCCTGCGACACGCTGTCACTTGGACAGGCTGACGCAGGGCGTGAAAAGGCCGCAAGAGAGGAGCCACATCTATTTGCCGATGTGGTTTCTTCAACAGCTAAAATAATTCGTTCATATCTAAAAGCGACAAATGGCGCTATTCCATTCTGTGTGATCATACGACTACTCCACAATATTAACAGCCCATAAGATATAAGGGCATAAATTCAAATTTTATTATACCATAATCAGTTTCAGGTTTGATTCTTTTTTATGGAAATTGAGAAAATGTTTACATTTTGTTCACGGAATGTTTTTTATTTTTTTGCCTTGATTCCAATTCGCTAATACACACTCTGCGTATTAGCGTTTCTGTATTGATACCTCGCTAATACTTATACTAATTTGTATCGACACAGAAAGGGGCGGTGAAAGTTGAATGATTGATAAGCGCATTGGAGAACGAATCAAGCAATGCCGCGAGCAATTAGGTTTGACACAAGAACAGTTTGCCGAGCGTCTTGGTTTGACAACAAACTATATTTCCACCGTTGAGAGAGGTGCCTCTTTTCCGCGCTGCGAAAAATTGATTGCCATCATCAACGGACTCGAAACATCTGCGGATGCGATTTTCTGCGATGTTATAACGCATACCAGTGAGTACCGCTCTGGCATTCTCTCCGAGGAGCTGAAAGAGCTTCCGGCTGAAGAGCAGCAACGGATACTGGAAATCGTAGAATTAATGATTAAACAAGCAAAAAAGAAGATGGATTGACTCATTTCGAGGGCTGCAAGGGTTTCTTGCGGCCCTTCGTTTTATTTCGACACATTTTGCGTAGTGTATGCTATACTATGTATTAGCGATATAGCTTAATACGCTAATACATAGGAGGAGCATCAGCATGAAAATCACAAATCTATTTCGTATGTCTTCTGATAAAGGCCGAACCTGTGCTTTCACAGGCCACAGACCTCAGAACTTACCATTCCGTTTTAATGAGAATGATGATCGGTGCATTGCGTTAAAGCAAAAACTCCGCGATTGTATCGTGCAGTTGATTGAGCAAGAAGGTGTCCGGCACTTCATTTCGGGAATGGCTATTGGCGTGGACATGTACGCCGCTGAAATCGTTCTTGAACTGAAAGCAGAGTATCCTTTCATCACGCTGGAAGCTGCCATTCCTTGTGAAACACAGGCTGCAAAATGGTCCGAACCTTTGAGAGACCGATACTATAAAATCGCAGAGCTGTGTGATCATGAAACAATGCTCCAGAAACAATATACATCAGACTGCATGCAGAAAAGGAACCAATACATGGTAAATCATGCCGATATACTGCTTGCCGTTTGGGATGGATCATCGAGCGGAACCGGCTCCACTGTAAGATACGCCCGTACAAAAAATAAAGCAGTCTGGATTATTGATTCATGTTCCCTTGAGCTTACCCGTGCAGGTTGATTGTATATCGAGGTCAAAATGCAGTCGCTATTATTGGATATTATAAGATAAATTTCACCAACAATCAATACCATTAGAGTTTCCGTCAACGCTAATGGAATGTGTATTCTTTCTTGGACTCAATCTATACTATTAGTGGTACTATATACACTCGCAGGAGGTATCACGATGGAACTTGAGTCCATAGGAAGAAATATACGCAAGTTCCGTTTGATGAGGAATCTGCGACAAGAAGACCTGGCAGAGATGGCTGGGTTGAGTATCAACTATGTCGGTGCGCTGGAGCGGGGAGAAAAAATACCATCACTCGAAACCTTCATTGTACTCTTGAACGCTTTGGAGGTATCATCCGATATGGTGCTGAGTAGTCTATTGGTGGAGAAGCATCAGGCTGATGCTTCTCGTCTGATGGACCGAATGCAGAATCTTCCAGCTTACGATATAGAACGCATTCTTGCGGTAGTTGATGTGCTTATACAGTATTCAAGTATGGATCAAGAGTAAGTTATTGTTTCTTTTCTGAATTAGTGCTTCTTAGAGTGGGCACTTCTGGTTGGCTCATCATGACCCTATCCTTGGTTCACCTAAAAAGCAGACTCTCCCCCTGGCGGGAAGAGTCTGCTTTTTTGCGTTTGATTTTTCAGTGACACACTTAGGTAATCTGGTACAGGTTAGAAGTGTAGCTGCCATTTTCTCGCCAACGAGGATCTTTTCGAAGCAGTCCAGCTCTAACGAGATCATCCAACGCTCGCTTAACAGTAGAACGGGAAAGCCCAAGTTCCAATGCAATGGTCTTAATGGCCGGCCAGCAGCGGCCTTCACTGTCTGCCCGGTCCTTGAGATACATATAGACGCTCTTGGCCCGATGGCTCAGATCCGAAGCATAGATACTGCGAAATCCATTCATGTTCCTATTTCACCTCCGTCAGGGGCGCAATATTGTTTTACGGGAATTTTTCTCAGCCTGCATACCATGATTCATACCGCCGACGGCCGCAGGCACATCCTGCGGCGGCTCCTCCTCAGCCACAGTTCCATAGTGGCGGCGGATGATGGATTCTTCCAACTCCTGCTTATCTGCATAAGCCACAGCCCGCTGTGCCTTCTCCGGCACCTCATAGGGCTCTCCAAACCGGATGCCCCAGTCGAGAAACAATCGCAGTTTGACCTTCATGGGATGAACACCGGTCTTGGCTACAATAAAGCTACCCTTGGGCATGGACTTAAGCTCATCTGGCGTCATGAGGGGGCGCTCTATCATCTGGAGGGACTGGCTGGGGTCATTCTTGCCGCGAGAGATACTTCCGCTCATCACTGTGCGGCTGCCAAGTGCTTTGGACAGCTCCACAGCTGTCTGGCTGGCCGGAGCGAAACCGCCGTAAAGGTTGACCTGGCAGTTATCCACAATCACTTCAGCGCCTTCCGCACCGTAGTTTTTCTTAAGCTGACCTGTGATACTCTGTACAATGGGTACCAGCATGAGTCCTCTGGAACGAGAGGCGGAGAACATCAGCTCCAACGACTGGATGGGAGGGCAGGTGCCCAGCTCATCTGCAAAGAAGACCACTCGATTCTTGAGTCGCCCACCGTTCTCGTCGGCCACGGTGAGGATCTCACGGTACAGATTCTGGAGAATCAGGGATACCATGAAATACTTGGTCTGATCCTCCTCGGGCAGTACGATAAAGATGGCAGATTTCTCATTACAGAATTTCTCAGCATCAATGGCGGTATCAAAGCAGAGAATCTGCTCCATCTCTGAATCGAGGAAGGCATTGAGCCTGGACAACACTGTGGAGATTACAGAGGCCATGGCCTGTTCCGCAGTATTGAGAGCGGAACCTGCAAACCAGCGTGCCTTGTGGTTGGGCGGGAGTTTCTCCAGTAGAATCTGGAATTGGTTTTTCCCCTTTACCTTGGACGGGGCTAAAAGCTCCTGCACCAGCTTGAATACAGAAACGATGTGCCGTTTCTCAACCGGATTTCCATTCTCATCTTCAGTGGGCAGATACTCTGCCACCAGCAGAAACATGGCTGTCAACAGCCCCTCGGCACTGTCGTAGAAAAAGGCGTTTTGTCCATACTGGGCGCTGTCGCCGCCGCTGGTGTTGATCAGTGTCTTGGCCAGGATCTTGGAATACTTCTCCGCTTTTGCCTTTGCAGCCAAGTCGTTGGGATTGGCTTTGTAGATGTCCATATACTTGTTGATGAGATGGAGCAGGTTGTTACCATCTGACCGAGTGGGATTTCGGAGGTCCAACACAGCAATCTGATAACCATAGAAATCTTTTGCAATGCCTGCATAGTTGCGGTACAGATCTCCCTTGGTATCAGTGCAGAGAAAGGACATCCCAGACGCAAGGGCATATTCAATGTTGGGGTATAAAAAGAACGCTGTCTTACCAGCGCCGCTGGCAGCGGTGACCATGGCATGGATGTCATCAGTGTCCACCAGAGCAGTGACATGATTCTTGGGGCCTTCACATCCGAGGATGAGGCCCTGTTTTTCCGGCAGGTGCTCTCCTTTGCGCCATAGCTCCGGTTCAAAGGGAATGTGGGCGTAAGTCTGGCGAATCTCCTGCTTGGTAGCCCATCGTGCTGTCCCGTGCTGGCCATCGCCTACTGTTTTGGATTTGATTCCGTCCAGCGTATAATAGTGTGAGATAAATGCAAGTCCACCGATTACAAGAAACATGACGGCAGATACCGCAATCAGTGTGATTACTTGAGATGGCATGATTTCCTCCTTTGGTATCAGGAAGACTTAATACCAGAAGGGGGATGTTCAGGACATCATTTGTCTGCTATAATGAGAACATATCGAGGTGATTGATTTGATTTGCACGTGTGACAACTGCCACTATCTGTTTGACGCACCGGAACTGCCGGAGCAGTGTCCGGACTGCGGGAAGTGGGAGACCCGCTTGGCTACTAAAGACGAACAATCGGAATTTATCAACCGTACCACAAGCGGCAGCGATAAAGAGGAGGAATGGATTTAATCCAGTCCTCCTCTTTGCTGTTTTAGTACGATGCCATGGCTTGTGCGGCTTCCAGCAGAGCTTTTTCCTCTTTTTGCTGTCGACGAAGTTCATCTGCACAATATTTGATCGGCACTTTTGCACAGGAGATTGCAAGTTCCAGCCATGCACTGGCAGTGGCTTTCTTCTCCACTTCAGTACGAATGCCTTCCACAGCATCTTTGGCCAGCACGCTCTGGAACTCCATGCCAATCTCAGTAGCGCGGGTTTTAAGCGACCCGCGATTCTGATGCGGGTGGATATGGCTTTGCAGGAATCGGGCGCCCTGTTCCTCTGTCAGTACGGTTCCCATCTGTCGGCACTCCCGCAGTACAACAGAGAGCGCCAATGCTGACATGGTTTCCATGTGATCCATCGCTTGCTCGAAACGGCCCCAATGAAGGTCGTTCTGGTATTGCTGAAGCAAGCGCGGGATCTGGTAGGACGCCTGCTCCGGGCGAACTGCTTTACATTTGGCCCCAATCCGCTCACATATCGTTCCTGCAACAATGAGCTGAGGGTGTTCCTCTGGCGGTTGCGGTTCCAGCCCATGCTGTTCTTTCAGATCTTCGTCCCAATCTTTGTTGGTCGAACGCAGCGGAGCGGACTGCGTATAGCCATGCTTACACAGAATGTCTGTGAGCCGTCCCGCTGCCTCGATCCCAGCCGCATCATGATCCAGGCAGAGAATAATCTTTTGCAGCTTTGGATTCTGTTCCAGCATCCAGAGCATGGCGTGTTCCGCTGTACCACAGAGCGCCACATAGCTGTGTTGCTGCCAGTCCTCTGGGTACAAAGTAAGAAAAGCCAACAGATCAATAGGTGCTTCGAACACATAGAGCCGGTCACTGGCCCCAGTCCAGTGAAAGCTGTGTCTGGGATCGCATCCTTCTACATTGCCACGGTAGCTCTTGCCCTGCGTATAGATGCCTCGTTTGTGGGCGTGGCGGGCAACGCCATGTTCATCGATTCCGACGAATACGGCATTATGATACTCCTTGGTCTTATCCTTGGACAATTCCCGGCTTTCATAGATCAGCCCTTTCTGGGCGAAGGCGTTGAGGATCTCACGACTGATATGCCTCTGCTGGAGCAGATAGGCATACACCCGTCGCATTGTCTGGTTGGCGGGAGGCAAGGCAAATTCCTTCGGCTCCTCCCGTTCCTTTTTCTGCGCTGGTTGATATACCTCGCCTTTTTCACCACCAAGCAGGCGTGTCACCGCCTCGGGGTAGCTCAGTCCATAGAAGGTCTGTACAAAAGAGATAGGGCCTCCACCTTCCTCGGCCTCATGGTCGTACCACTCATTGCCGCGAACGGTAATGCTGTGATCGGATGCAAGGCGCTTGTCACGGCCGGATGGGATGAGTTTCTCACCTTGTCGCCGTAGAAATTCCACCAGGTCAACAGAGTTTGCCCGAAGCTTTTGCTCATCGGTGAAGTGGATGTAGGGCATACTGCACCTCCTACCGGTTTCTCCCTCGCAGTTTTCGATGGAATAGGACGGGCCTACGGCGGATCGGTTTTTGTTCTTTCAATTTCTGACCATTCTCTTTCTGAGTCCGCCCAGCATGGAGCAGAAATTCATTAGTGCGTTTCAAAAAATAACCTCCTTTATTGCAGACCTATCTTTGGCTCATGGTCATCTGCCTTGTGACCCTGAGCAATTTTCTTCGCTTTGATTTTTCGTAAAAGTTTTCGGTCGACAGCAACCATAATGCCACCAGAGGGCAGCTGATTCTGTTCTCGGAAAATATTGGCCAGTGAATGGAACAATGTGATAACCGCTGCAGCCGGTGATTGTCCCATAGGATCATCCATGTGCTTCAGATAATATTGAGCGTATTCATTACCCTGGTTCGCTGCCATCTGAAACCACTTGGCTGCACGATCCTTATCTTTCTCCACGCCTTTTCCAAGCAGATAGAGTTTTCCGAGAGCATACTGGGCATATTGGTTTCCATGCATAGCAGAAGCAGTCAACCAGTGGACCGCAGCAACTACATCCTTGGGAACATCCTCGCCCTGGAGCAGCAACTTGCCCAGCTGATATTGTGCGAACTGATGTTCCCGGCTCGATGCGCGTTTCAGCAGTTCCATCGCTTTGAGGCTGTCCTTCGGAACGGATTCTCCCTTGAGGTAGGCCATGGCCAAAGCATATTCCGCATGCACATTGCCTTGTTCCACTGATGCAAGTAGCCAACGAAGAGCAGAATTGGTATCCTGGGAGATGTCATCCGTTCCCTTTAACAGCAGTTTGCCTAAGTAGTACTGTGCAAACTGGTTTCCATGCTCTGCAGCGTTTGTGATCCATTTCAGCGCGGCAGCCACATTTCTGGACAGAGCGGGATCATCACTGAGATACATCTTTCCAAGAGCAAAGGCGGCAAAGCTGTTCCCCTGCATCGCCGCAAGAGTGAACAGCTCTACCGCCTTTTGAACATCTTTTTCAACACCCTGTCCGTCACGATAGATTTTACCAAGTGCGTATTGGGTGCGAGCTTGTCCAGCCTCCGCCGCCTCTGGCGGATGCGACATGCTCTGATTCATCTGCTCGTACACAAATAACTGTGCTTCTTCTGCATGTTCATCTGGATTTCCATCCCATAGATCGTCTGGGTGAAACACCTGTTGGTATTGTTCCAGCTTTACCGCTTCTAAGATGACGAGGTTCTTAATTCGCTTGAATTCTTTCTGCCCAGAGAGAGGCAGCCGCTCCGGCAGATTGTCTTTGTAGGTGCGTAGCACATCTTCCCGCAGTTCATACCACAGATTGTATGCCGCAGCAACGCGAGGGTCTTTCGCAAGCTCGTCTACAACCTCATCTACCACTGCTTTCAAATCTGCTTTCAGATACCCATATTGTTTTTTGCCGGATAAGAACCGCAGGCGGTCAGCCAGATATTGCAGGAGTTCTTCAATGTGTTTATTTTGAACTGTCCCAGACTGCATCTGGTTAATCACTTCATTGAGGACTGTCTGAGCATCCACATTCAACTCGTTTCGGCGCTGTGTCTGTTTTTGATACAGCTCCGTCAGTTCCTGACGGAAGATTTCTTTTGCCAGCCCAGACTTTATCTGCGTGATACCCTGTTTGGTCAGGAATCCTTTGGATGGATCTACACTGTAGCAGACCATGTGGACATGGGGATGATGCCCTTCATCGTGAAAAGCGGCATACCATCGGAAATCCGCCCAAGGAATCTTCATTGCCTGGGCCATCTCCATGGCATACTTGGAAAGCAACGCTTTCCATTCATCCGCCTTGTCATAACCGAGCCTGGCGGCATCCTCCCGGCGCAGTGAAATGATAGGCAGCCATACATTGCCGGGGTGCGTCGAAACCGCTTCCGCTATCTGCGCCAGCACAAGACTATCTTCCTCGCCGGTAAATAATCCGTGGGAGCCAATACGCTGTGCACGAGGACGAGTCGCAATATAGTTCAAGTAGTTATCCATTTTTGCAATGCGATCATAGTTGTCCTCCAGCGCACGGGTAATAAACTCTGATGCATTGGATCGGGTAGGTGTTGCTCGGTAGTCTTCATACTCAAACATTCCACGGCTGAGCGGAAAGTCACGGAGAATCTGTTCGATCATTTCTTTCTGGTTTATTGTAGCTGGCCATCCATTTCGACCGGGATCAATCCGGTCAACTCCACTGCGAGTCGCCATATACTGCACATAGTTTTCCAGATGTGAGCAAGCGGCAGATGTGCCACCTTTGATATAGGGACATTTGAAAATCAATCGCGGCACAAGCTGTCACCTCACTTTGCTTTATTCCTCGCCTCGCTGGTAATCAATCGCATCCTTGAAATTGATGCGGCCGTTGGTCTGCTTGACTTCACGGACAGCGCGGGCGCGGAGCTGGCGCAGATCCTCATCACTGATTTCCATACCAGCTGCCAGCACATTCATCATCATGTTGATCTCCACTGCCAGCTTGAAGAGTAGACGGGCGATTCGATTCTCACTGTCCTGAACAGTGCCGCGCATGGCTGCCACCAATGCAGGCGGCAAATACGCAGTAGCCTCCTCGCCAGAAAGATATCCCGCATAAAATTGAGCAGCTGTTTCAAGATAGTCGCTGCGGCTCTTGCAGTTATCCTGCTTCACCAGCTTATCCACGACCTCCAGTGTGGATGGATACAGCCAAACAGGGATTCTCTGCTTTGTCTCATTTGCCTTGGGAGCGGGGGTACAGTCCTTACGCATATCATTTTCTCCTCCAATCTGTAGTAAAATCATCTATGACGGGCATCTAAAAAATGTCCGCAATTGCTTGGAACACCGTATATCCTTGCATGTTCCGGCCACCTCTCACAGCCAAAAAGCAAGAAAACGGGCACCTAAAAAACGCTCCCCGACCCGCATTGCGGGGCGGTGTCAGGTGGCAGGTGGGCGCTTTGCGGCCACCTGCTTTATCCTGCATCGTTTTCAACCCCTCGGTTCACACCCCCAATACGGAGCAGAGCCCGGCCCGCATTTCAGGGCTGACTGCTATCCCTGTCGGCACACCGGCACAAAGCCCGCACACGGCGTTTCAAGCCGGTGGAGGGGTACGGATGCCAGCTCGGCGGCAAAACGCCCCACAGGGGCGCACAGCGGGCCAACAGGGCGTTATCAGGCCGGTCACATCTGCGGCGTTTCCATCGCTGTGATCTCCGATTCCATCTCTGCCGCAAACTCCAGCAGAGATTGCCCGTATTTTTCTCGGCAGTACTGGCCCATCTTGTCCAGGATCGCACTCTTTTCCTCGGCATTAAGCTGGTAAGCCATCTCGTAATCAAAGCCATCCTCACGGCAGAGGATGACTTTGAGAGCGTCGCATACCTGGCTGTTCTCCAGGTCATATTCGGCATAGATATTGAGCCAGTTGTTGTTGTCCGCCGAATCTACATGGGTTCCAAAGACCTCATCGGGATTGAAAGAGCAGTCCATGTAGAAGTTCAATCGGCCGTCGAGCTCGGAGATCTCGTCGGAGAAAATGATTTCCTCTGGACGCAATCTGCGTGAGCCGTGGAGCTCGACCGGGGCTTGCGTATGGCTGGTGAGCTGCTTGCCCTCCAGCCGGGAGAGGAAAATATTCCAGCGAACCTCCTTGTTCACATGGCCGCTCTTGTCCGCAAAGTAGGCGGCGGAGGACACATCTTTGAGCCGGAAGCTCTGCCAGCCATCCATAATATTGAGGGCGGAGAGAAGTCCTTTGTCAAAGTCGATCTCCACCAGACCGGTGACTTTGCCGAAATTCTCCAGCCTCCATGCGGCCAGCTGCTCAAACCGCTGAGGTGAAATCTCCTCTGCACCATAGATACACCGGGCGAATCCCTTTTCTTTGTCACCGAATGTGCCGCGCACATAGCGTCGCATGAGGATCGCCATATCCAAAAATTCCTGGCCGCTTTTGGTGGAGAGATAGTGTTCCTGCCCGTTCTCCGTGATGTGGAGTCCTGCATACCGGGCACTGGCTTCAGCGTTTCGCTGGCTTTCAAGCCGCTCGGCATCCAGCGCCTGTTGGATCTTCTCCTGCTGCTCCAGCGGAACACGCTGAGCGTAAAGTTCATTGAGCTGCTCCTGCATGGTTCTCTCGACGGTGGTTCCGTCTTCGGTCAGAGCCTGCTCCAGTGCGGCAAGCTGGCGCTTGTCCAGCCAGAGTTCGATAGAAACAGAGTCCAATTACACCACCTCCTCGCTCACCGCAGTGGGCGTATCGACCGGAGTGCGGGGCTGGCGTTTGATGCGGGGGCGTGGAGGTTCAGCAGGTTCCTCCATGCTCTCGATATATTCACGGGTCTGAGCCGGAACATACTTTTCGTAGAGCTTGGCGAGAAAATCCTCCAGCTCCGTTTCCAAAGTCGTTTCCTTCTTCTCTGTATAGAACCGGAGCGCCCGCAGCTTTTCCGCTTCCATGTCGATGCTGATACTTGTTTTTTTCATATACATCCTCCTCACATAAACATCTTCATGGCACTCTCTGCTCTGGCACAGTCCGCGATTGCCTGGTCATACTGGACCAACAACTGAGGGTCTACGCCAGCAAGAACCAGTTCTGTCCCGTAGGGACCGGAGCGTACAGCGGAAACCTTGGCATCCAGGAGTTCGGCAAACTGCTCCTTTCCACGGTCGCTCAGCTGGGTCAGTTCTGCCGCAGGCACCCATCCGACATCGGCAGTGGTGTGGACCAGATACACATCATGCTCCGGCAGGCCGAGTTCCAGCAGATTCCTCAGCCGGATGGCAGGCTCTTGCGCGAGTGCTTTCAGTTCCTGTTCGGGCAACGGTTTTGGAGCGAGGAACACCCTGGTCTGCGCGTGTTCGCCGCATTCGTAATCGATGCGCCGCCACTCACCGCCGCTGGCAACCTGCAACTCGCCCAGATGGCTGTACCGCCAATCACGACCAGTTTCCTTGCACCAGCGGATCACATGTTCGCTGACGCTGCCTTCCGTCCATTCAAAATTGAACAGAGTTTCACCCTGTTTTTTCAGTAGGTCCGTCCATTGGTTCCGGTCGGTAAACCCCAGACTATGCGCCACAATGGCCTGACACATGCGAATGGCCCAATCAGAAGGCTCGCTTTTGCTCTCATGTCTTTTTCTGAATTCCTCCAGCTGGGAGAGCAGTGCGAGCTGTTCAGGAGCTATATTTTTCACTTCCATCCTCCTTTCTCATCACTACGACTCGTGATTTTACCCTCCCGCTGTAGGTAGATAAGCACGAGGGTCAGTTTGTTCACCGTCCACACGAACCTCGAAATGCAGATGAGGCCCGGTGGAACGGCCGGTAGAGCCAGAGAGTGCGATGATATCTCCAGCCTCTACGGTCTGGCCTACCTGAACGAGCAGTCTGGAGTTATGACCGTAGAGCGTCGAGAGCCCATTACCGTGATCAATCATCACATAGTACCCATAGCCTCCTGCGTTGTACTGTGATACGGTGACAGTTCCCGGCAGGGCTGCCCGGATAGGTGTGCCAGTGGGAACGGCCAGATCCATGCCGCTGTGTCCTCTTGTTTCTCCGGTAAAGGGATCTCGGCGGTACCCGAACTCTGATGTCACGATGCTTTCCCAGTTTGCACCCACTGGTGAGCAGAATCCGTCTACACTGATAAACGGCACATCCGCACCAGGAAACCAATCGCCGGTCCCAGTGGCTGTGCCGTACAAAACGATGTTGTAAATGCTGTCGGCGTTACTCTGATTCTCCGGGGTGACTGTGATCCCCATAGCCGCCTCGATCCGAGCGTAGACTTCGTTCATATCAGTAACAGGAATGGCCACCGTATAGGTTTCCTCAACCTCCACTTCGTTGCCTTCCTCATCAGTGGTAGTCACTGTGCGAGTCCGCTCCTCGTAGTCTACAAAACAATCTGTAAACGCACGAATGCCACTGTCATCAGGGTGTTCTGCCGCAAAATACAGAGCATAAAAAACAGCCTTGACGCGCGTATCATCAAGGCTGTTTCCGTCCTCGCACTGGGCGTTAATTTCCTCTATTGCTCTATCCAGCTGGGCAAAGCTGCCTCTCATATCTTCGATATAGCCTCGGTACTCTGGAGTAGCACTGGAGGAAATTGTACCGCCGTGGAAACATAATTCCACGGCTGATACATTGTGCTGCGACGAGCCGGAGAGAACGGCGCAGATCAAAACCACCAGCACGATCAGCGGAGAGAGTATTGCAACAATGACCCACCCCAATGCCTTGCGGGTCTTCTCGTTTGAGAGGACTGCGACGGCTGCCTTGGCAATGGCAGCAACAGTCGCTGCGCTCATGCCGCCACCTCCTTACCGGCCGCCGGCGGAGCCGTACAGAGCTTCCTTGTAGGCAGGCGCATGCACCTCCAACAGATACCGCTCGTTGCCGCACTTGAATAGGCACACGCCGCGCTGGGGGAAACGGATGAGATTGTATTCCGCCTCCTCCAGCTGAAGCAGGTCCATATAAAACCGCTTGTCGATAGACCCGCAGTTGAAGATGAACTGGTGAGGCGGAATCGCAAACAGGGGCTTGGTCAGCTCTCGGATACCCTCTCGGTCGAAGTCCTCCAGATTCTGTGAGGCCATGATGAGGTTGGACTCTTTCTTTCGCACCCGCTTGAGGATGTTGCGGATATACTCGATGATGGTGGTTCCCACCGTGATGTTATCTGAGAGCCAGACATAGAGCTCGTCCAGCACCGCAGTGGTGTTGCCGATGGTCAGCAGGCGGTCAGACATAAAGGACAAGATATTGAAAAGCATGGCCCCGCGAACGCTGCGATTGGCCTGCAGGAGTCCTTTGACGCCGAAGACAATGAATCGGGACGAGGTCACATTGGTATGGCCGTTGAAGAATTTCGCCTCCGCGCCCTTACACATGGAGTGAAGACCGAGGAGGATCTCCTGCAGAAGTTCTGCCGTGTACAGCTGGTGAGCGTCTGCATCATACCCCTGATACTCCTCCTCAATAAGGTCATAGAGGTCGGAGAGGATAGGGTAATCCTCCGGCTTCAGGCGGCCAAAGTCGGTAGTATCACTGATGCCCCACTTTTCATACAGACGGCTGACCATAATCTCAATGGCATCGATGTGCCGGTCACTGAAATCTTTATAGGCCCGGAAGAAGTCCTTGAGGAAGGAGATGTGCTGGCTCAGGCGTGTGGATTTGCGGAACGCCTCGGGGGCGTCGGTGTCCTCTGGATCGCCGCCCTCGTCCCAGCACTTGGGTTCCAGCGGATTGATGCGGTACACGCCGCCCATCAGATCCATGAAGCAGCCACCGACCCTCTCGCACATATCCTGCTGTTCATGCTCCACATCCAGCGATATAACGGACTTTCCTGCCTCCAAAAAATTGAGCAGGAGCAGTTTGAGCAGATAGCTCTTGCCCTGGCCGGAGTTACCCAGGATCAGGATGCTGGCGGAAGTTTTGTCGTCGTCCCGCTTATCGAAATCCACCAGAATGTTGGCGCCGTACTTGTCCTTGCCAATATAAAAGCCGTGGGGATCTGTCTTTCCGCTGTAGTTGAACGGGTACAGGTTAGCCACCGAGCTTGCCGGGAGGACTCGTTCAAACTGCTCACCGAAGTGGTTCCAGCCGGACGGCATGACAGAAACAAAGCCCTCCCGCTGGCGGAGAAGCAGCCGATCCACATTGAGCTTGCTCCGCACCAGCTCCGTCAGCACATCTGTCTGTAAAAGTTTCAGGGCATCGTAGCTGGATGCGGTCAGTTCCAGAAACACAGCACAGTGGAGGAGCGGCTCACGGTTTCTGTGCATGGTAGAGACCAGGGTGACCACATCCTGTAGGTTGGCCTCGGCGGTGACTGTCTGCTGGAGATCCTCCGTGCTGGAGCGGGACATTCTGTTTCGATTGGCCGCATTATGGATGATGCGTTTTTCCTCGCTGGCAGTGACCTGCCGTGTGTAGATTCGGATGGTCACGCCGTCCATCTCACCCAGGTGACGGAGAATGGCCTGTTCGTCGGTCGAGGTGGGATATTCCCGGAGAGCCCAGACGCAGCGGTAGGTGTTGCCGCAGAGGAAGTGATCGACCTTGAAATCAATGACGGAGGGGGCGATCATATCGAGGAAGTCTTTGATACCGCCCGAGTCCGTCATGGGTGCGGGACTTCTTTTCTTTCTGGATTTATTCATGAGATACCTCCTGTCTGCGACCGTGGGAGGTATCCGCTTCCGCCAGATGGCCGTCTAAGGGACTACTCCCACGGCCAATAGGCGTTTATATAAGCGTCAGTCGTTCAGCACGATCCAACGCTCCCCATCAAAATCTTCATACTTTTCGGTGGTGGCATTTTGCTCGAAGTACACCCCCAGCATGCGCTTGGCGTCCTCTTTACCAGCAAGGCGCACCTTGAAGCCTTGGTCTTCCAGGCTTTTCTGAACCCGTGAGAGTTGGGTGCGGAAGTCGGCGTCCTGATCATCCCGGAAGCGGATCAGGACAAAAAACTCACGGGCAGTCGCCATTTGCACCTGCAACCGGTCCAGGGAACGGGCATCCGCCTCCAGCAGTCGGCTGATCACGGGAAGTTCCTCCATGGCCGCGCGTTCCCGATAGTAACGCTTGTTGTCCTCGAAGGACTCCTTAGAGTTGAGGGCCAGCATCTCGATCTCCGTCTGGCCCTTGAGGACAGTCATCAGGGCATAGATCCGTCCGCCCACCGCCTCCGGCGGCTGCACAGAGAGGTTTGTAGGCTTCACAGAAAAGAAGGCCAGCATACCGCGGGATGTCTTGAGTCCGTAATCGCTGATGTCGTTAATCCCAATCAGCTGGCGGGTTGTTTCTTTTTTCTGTGCCGCTGCCTTTTCTTTTTTTCTGCTCATACTCATAATCACCTCTGATTCTGAATTGTCTTGGTCATCCCCCAAGAATAGCTTTGCTGCTGGAGGAGAAAGTAGCGAACCGCATAACGCAGAAAGTCCAGAATGCTGGTGTCGTCCATACGAATGGAAAGGAATGCGTATGCGGCAGTCAGCACGATAGGGACAAAGAAGCCGAGTTGTGAGAGCGCAAAGACAGAGATCAAACTGCCGATACCGATGATGGCGAGATCCCGCAGCGCCCACAGCCAGAGTGTGGCTTTGGATTTCAGATTATCGGGATAAATGTACATGTTTCACCTCACATCGTCATGCTCATTCCAAACCCCTGTTCATCCTGTTCGGGGTCGAATTCCTGATCCTGCACTTCGTCCGGGCCTTGTTCCATCGACCAAGATTGGAGTTCCTGGGTCACCAACCCCACAACGAAGGCCCGTTTGGATACGCCATTGTGTGCCTCTACATACTGCTCAACGCGGTGGAAAAGAGATTCGGGCATAGCAATTGCCAGCGTCCGTTCTTTCTTATTGTCCTGAAGGGTCGCATCCTGGAGCGGTTCCTCGCCCTGCTCCCACTGGTCCAATGCCTGATTCAGAAGGCTCTGGACAAGGGCTTTTTGTGTGAGGGGCGAATGAGCATCCAGGTAGGACTTCAGCTGCTGAAACATGTCCTCTGAGATCTGGACGGCCAGAGTACGCTGTTCCTGTTTCGCTATGGTAGGCTGGTCCAGATAGGCGGTGAGTACCTTGGTGAGGTACTCACCGTTCGTCATTTCAGGGTCCTTGCCCTCCATCAGCCGCTTGTGAAGCGACTCGGGGATTAATCCGCAGAGGTTTTTCATCGGTTCCATGATTGCATCTCCTTTCATAATAATTCAAGCTGTTTGTGCTGTGATTGCCCACGCGATTCCTTGCAAAACATAGTCGACACAAGGAATCGCCACAGAGTTGCCCAGTGCTTTATAGCGCGCGGAGTCGGAGGCACCCTCGATATCAGTCCAACCATCCGGGAACCCTTGCAGGCGCTCACATTCCAGCGGGGTCAGGCGTCGGATCAGGAGAACCAGTGTTTCATTTTCTGGCTTTGAATCGTTCTGCGCCTCGCCAAGATTCATAACCAAATCGGTCGCATCCTTGTGTTGGCGTGCGCTCTGTGTGCTGGCTACATCATCGTCTTTGAATACATCCACGCGCTGTCGGCTGAACACGGCATGATGATCGGTGGCGGTAAGGGTGTAGGCTATGCCTTGTTGATACCCAATTCCGTTTCCGCCATTCATGGGTTGACGGTCTATCGCATTGCCGGTAATGCAAAAAGTGTCATCTCTCTGCGCCACGAGTGGAACATTGTTTCCGCCCGTACCGTAGCGTGCAGACATTGTCGGCGCAACCTTATGGGGACCAGTATACCGGGCGTCAATCCCATGGTTTTCAAAAAGTGTTGGCGTTTCCGCTTCCCGCTCAGCGACGACCAGAGGTTGATTATTTCCCCCCATGCCAAAGGTAGCAGATACTGTCTGCGCCGCATTGACTGGCCCCAGGAAACGGGTATCTTGGCCATGGTTATCAAAAACCAGCGGCTGATGTCCATGTTCCTGTGCGCGAAGTGTTCCAGTAACATCCTCACTGCAAGCCATCGCACTGCCGCCCTGGTCGTTAAGGCAGAGAATTGAGGGCATGCAATTTCCGCTGGCGGTTCCTTTCAGCGTAGGCGCAACCTCCTCGCCGTATCCAATACTTCCCGCTGAGGAACCTGCGCCCGCAGAAAAACCAGCTGTCAGAACACATGGATAGCCCTGTCCAGCTTGACCGCCACCGCCGCTGAGTGAGGTATGGCGTTCCGGTGAGAGGAAACAATCTCCGTTACCTTTAGCAGTTATGCCTGCAACAAAAGTCTGCTGTTTCATTCCAGGCTGCGCTCCGAGTGCAGCGGCCACATCGTGGAGATCACGCACCTCATCTCTTTGATTTGCGGCAAAGGCGACCACAGGTCCGCCTGTGACAAAAGTTTGCATTTGCATATTTGTGGTCGCCATGAGTGCGCCGGAAACTCCGTGCAAATCAATACCTTCATCTCTTTGATTAATGTGGTAGGCTTTTAAATCAGATACTTCCTGACTTACTGCCATCACTCCTGCCTGTACCTGCAAAGCCTGTTTGAGTTGGAATGGAAGTTCCTTCCCTCTGGCATCCGCTCGGCGCAGGATTCCCAAGCAGGCTGTCCTGCTCAAATAGTATTTGTGGGGCGGATCGTCCTGCAAAATCTGCGACAAGGAAGATTCTTTTGCGACGCTGGGCGACACCCCAGTACTGAGCGTCCATGACACGCCAAGCCAGGCTGAATTGATCTCCCAGAATGATTGCCCCAGCAGATTCCCATGTCCCGGAGTCAGGTCGAGGCACTGAACAGGTACTGTCTTTAACTCTAACAATTTCCTCCAAGACAATACGGAAGTCCTCGCCTTTTGGGGTTCCGCTGGAGAAGGCTCCGGGTACATTCTCCCAGCACATATATCGAGGTCGAACAGCGTGAGCTGTTCTACCGCGTCGCTCATCTGCATCCCTCATTTCTTTTACAATTCTGATCTGCTCCATAAACAGGCCGGACCGAGCCCCGGCAAGACCAGCTCTGGCCCCCGCCACGCTGAGATCTTGGCAGGGTGAGCCGCCGGTGATGATGTCCACCGGTGGCAGATCGGCGCCGTTGAGTTTTGTGATATCCCCGACATGGAGCATATCCGGGAATCTCAATCGAGTGACTTCAATGGGAAACGGTTCGATTTCGCTGGCCCACAGCGGGGTTATACCGTTATGGATCGCTGCCAGAGGAAAACCACCAATCCCATCGAAGAGACTCCCCATGGTGGGCATCAGGTCATTCCCAGTCCCTGCCCTGAAGCAGTGACCTGCTCCATCTCAGCGGGCAGCTGTTCTTTCTGAATTTCGTGAGCACCGATGTTCTTTACTGGAATGCTCAGGTGATTGGCCTCGGAAATTTCCCGTGCCATGCCGGAACTAATCCTGTCACCGCACACCCATAGTTCATCACACCGCCGCAGAAGCTGTTGTCCAAGCCGGAGACCACGCTCTCGCTCTGCGGGATCACTGTCATCCAGCATCTGTGGATACAGAAGGTGGACCGCAATCGGAATATATCCCTGATGGATTGCATAGCGGCAAGCTCTCCGTGCAAAGGCTACATTTTTCTCGATGTCTCCAGCATAAGGCGAGGCAATATAAATCAACTTGCTTTCTCTCATTTTGCCGCCGCCCCCACTGTCTGAACAACTGTCCGAGTGGTGTTGACCGCCGTCTGCGCGGCATAGACTGCCGACATGATGTTGGCGCGGGTCGAGGTATCTAAGCCAAAAGCCCCACAGATCCGAGGTACCTCACCGGCAGAAAGCATGAGTCCCAAGCCGAGGAGCGCGTGGTCTTTTAGAACCATAAGTCCGGCAGTTAGAATCGTAGCCTGTAAAAAAGTCGTGAGACACAGGCCGATGATCTGCTTACACCACTGCACAAATCCATCCATGTAACCACGAGGTACAGAGAACATATACAGTGAACCAACCGCAATTTGGATGAGCAGGATGCCACCTCGTTTAAGATTAGAAAAGAAGCACTTGATGATGGCGTAGCCCATCATGATAATGATAAAGATGACCATGATAGGGCTGGTGATACTACCGATACCACCGAAGACGCCGGAGGATGCTACCGACCCAATATCAACTTCCTGCAAAGAAGTGATGATATCTGTGGAGAGTACATCAAATCCTTCGCCATATCCTGTGATCCCAGCGGTCAAGCTGGCCTGCAAGGTAACAGAGAGTTTATAAAGCTCCACTGGCACCAGTGTAAAACAGCCCACGGCCATAAATCCCTTGATGGCATTGAGGGCGGCGTCTTTCACATTTGCTCGGCCGGTTTGACACTCGATTCCCACTTCGAATACAGCGACAACCAGACCGACGCCATACAATGCCCAGCCCAGATAAGAAAAGAAGAGAACGATGGACTGCACCCACTCCATATCAAAGAGTTCCACGCCCATGTTTCCCATAGCTGCAAAGAAATTGCCAAAAAAGCCTACGAGCTGACTGTAGATCCAGTCAATGAGTTGGTCCATCAGTCCGCCAAGGAAAAAGTCTAAAATAAACATCTGGTCGTATCACCTCTTTCTGAAAAAGGAGAGGCCGTGCCAGTGGTGATTTTTGACTCCTGACCAAAAGGCGCAGGGGCCGTGACTGAGCACGGCCCCTGTTTTTGTTTACTTCCCGGAGTTTTAGTGGTCAGCACATCTGAGGAATATTCTCCTGCGCTTCCTCCTGGTTCTGAAATATCTGCAGATACTCATCCACAACGCCAGCCAGAAGTTTGTAATCTGCCTGTTCCGGCTGGTACACATACCAGCTAACTTTCCCATAATCGTCCCAAAGATGAGGGATCACCCCATCCGAAAAGTTAGGGTTGCTGACCATTTTCTTTCCCAGCAAATCACCAAAACGGAGAATGTTGATATCTACTGCACCGTCAATCCGGTTTAACACGGTCAGTTTGAGCGCGTTGTACTGGTTGGCGATGTTCAGAGAAACAAATTCCAGCTTGGCTCGCAGCTCTGGGGCAACCTGAATATATGCGGCCCTGCCCACATAGGTGGTATGCGCTGCTTCCTTACTCTGCGAAAGGATTTTTTTCAGTTCCATCTCAAATGCATTCATGGTTTGCTTGACACCTCCACATTCCTTTTCGACCATGTCATACCGTTTTCGGACCACCTCATTGACTCACATCCCCAGAATGGTCCACACATAGGTGGGGGCGGTCAGCGTGAACAAGAGGCAGGCAAAGAGGATTGCGGGTGCTGTCCATTCGAACTGGCCATGCTTGCGGTAGTCGAAGTAGGCCATACCCAGCTTGGCGAAGAAGAATACTGCAAGGATCAGATCAATGACCGGGAAAACGACATTGTTTACAACCGTCTTGATCTGATCCGATGCATCGTTCCAGGTACCTTCAATGGCACCCGCCACATCGCCGGTGCCGGCGGCAAAGGCCGTGGTACTGAGCAGGCAAACTGCCAGCAGGAGGATCAGAAACATGCAGAAGAACTTTTTGTACTTGGACATAAAAAACCACCTTTCTTTTGGAAAGAAAGGCCGTAGAATGCAATCCAAGACATTAAATTAAGGCAGGCTGTGGAGCTGCATCCCACGGCCCGCTTTACGGAATTACATGGATATCGACATATCTTTTTCTATTTCATTCACAGCATTTTGCGTATCCTCCTTCTGATTCTGATCCTCAATCTCGGCAATCAAGTAAGTCAGCCAAACTCAGTTTACATAGAAATGGAAAGATTGACGCTCTGAATTTCTTCCGGTGCAAGTAAGGCTTTGACTTCAATGATTTCTGGCTCGGGCCAGAACTTCAGGTCGCCTCGAAATCCCAGCTTGAGATTACTGAAATTCTCGGCGGCCTTTAACAATTCCGGCGGGGTGCCAGGGGGCATTTCCTGCATCCAGCGGACCCACTCGCCGTTCTGATATCGCGGCTTCAAACGAAGAATCACATAGTCCTCCGGCTGAAATTTAGGATATCTGCCAATACTTCCGCCCAGTTTCACATAGGGTTTTCCCTCGACCATAACGGTGGCCCGCATGAGCTCCAGTGTATCGTCCAGCGTTGAACAGAACCAACACTCCGCATCTCCCATGCGTTTGATCCTGCCATCTCGAAGAATGGAGGCAAGGTTATCCCGCCGGGTGTAATGGAACAGTTCCTCGGGCCTGTCAGTTATACGGACATATCCCATGCGGCACCTCCTGTTATCGCATCGGCGCTATATGCCAGTCATCCCAGAGATTCCCGCTGATTGTGAGCGTGTCGCTGAGATTGACAGAGAGCATCCCCACCGGCGTCCAGCAGTCGATTACCCATGTGTTGACGGTATAGGCACCGTCCGGATACCAGATAGGTGTAAAATGAGTGCGCCGGTTGTAGGTACTATATTCGTTTGTCTGGAATTCCAAGCGAGAGGAGGATGAGCTGATTGAGACACGATCCAGCAGCCGCCAGAACGAGTCGTAGTTAAATTCCGGGAAGTAGCTGACCGCATTCTGAAGGGCAGTAGTTGCCGAGCGTTGGGAGCTGCTGACTCTGGCGGTGACCACTTCATTGATTCCGTAGCCGGATTTCATTGTGGTTCCGCTGGCAGTGGGGTTCATTGTATCGGGGGTAATAGTCATGGAGGCACTCAGACTGGCGCTGTAGCGGTCCAGGTCAAATTCCCACCATCCGTGGTCACACCAGTATCCGCTATCCTTGCCAGTGCTGTGCCACACCCAGTACGCATACCACCACGGTCGCCATATGCTCCACTGGGCTGATGTCTTTTCTGCTCTGGATGGTACTGCAGACGGTGAAAAGGAATCATTGCGGTCATCCGCCACTGGGTTGGGTGGTGGATTTTCATCAAGGTCAACAATCTTGCATTGGATGGTGCCTTGTGCGGAGCCTGGACCGGATACGCTTACTGTAATGGTTACATCCTGCGGCGTATCAGGCGTTGTCCACCGCACCCATGCCAATTGGGAATCTCCGTCCGGGTAATAGACATTGCTGACGGTATAAGTCGTTCCGAGAATGTTGAACCGAACGGTAACAGGATTATCGGGATCGCTCTGCCCACCACTGACTTCCACGGCTGTGATGACTTCGGTATTGGTCCGATACTCATAATCGTAGGTGGTGATGGTCGGTTCTTCAGGCTGTTCTTCAAATCGAACAATGCCAAGCCCCAATGAAGATTTGATGGCCGAATTGGTGGCATGCTGGGTTGTAGAGCCGGACCATGCGGGGTACCCCAGGTCTGCCGTTTCCAAAAACATCGAGAGTGGCAGGTTCTTGTGGGTCAGGCTGCCCATCCATGTTCGCAGGTGACCGCTGACGACTTCGTCATACATCGCTGCCTCAGTAGCCGTTGTTGCGATCATGACGCCTTCATATTTGTAGTAGGCAATGGGTTCAAGGAGAATTTTATACTCACCGCCAATGAGCGTCTCGTAATCCATTCCTGTCTGTTCGGCAATCAACTTCACAGCATACTCGGAGCAAAAATACCGTTTGATTGCTTCAATGTTATTGTTTCCATTGGTGCTGATGATTCTGGGAATTGGCTGAGCAGGGTTCTTGTAGGAATATCCACCTTGAACAGGTGACAAAGCTGCTCCACCGTTATACTGGATTTTGCTTACTTTTCCAAAATGATAAATACCTGCAGCTGGTTGCTTATTCGTTAGATCGAAAGGCGTGGTCACAACCGCATGATCACTTGCTCGGACAACGGTAATCCGGACGCCTTCATTGCCGGGATTCCAACTGCCATGGCTCGTTGCATTGCCCATGCTCCCGCCGCCACCGTCTATATTGCCAGATCCACCGGTTCCACCTTCGGCAAATGCCGGGACACAAAGGGCAGTCAACATGATGGCAAACGACAGCAGGACACTGATAATTCGTTTCATTTTGCCTCCTTTCAGGCAATAAAAAAGCACAGCCGAAGCTGTGCTTTTCTGCCATATTGATTGGATCAGCCCATTGTGCCGACCTGTTTGTTGATATCGCCATCGCTGTCGATTGTTCCGCCCTGGTTCCCACCGGCGTTGGGGACATTCTCGAAACCGGGCAACCCACCCCCAGTATTGGTGGACGGCTGCTGGGGCGGCTGGTAGTTGTCGTGGTCCTCAGGAGTAGGGGTTCCCTCGACCGGAGTGCCGTCAGGTTTTTGGCTGGCGTCGGTCAGTGTCTCCTCGTCAGGCTTCTCCGGCACCTCGGGATCTGCTTGGATGGTTTGTTCCGTTCCGCTTGAGATTGCACCGTTTCCAGCATTTGTGCCGGTGTCATTGGGCGAGGTCTGGGGATTGATGGTGAGATCATCCTCACTGATGTCAGAAGAGGCATCAGGATCGGTAGTGGGATTGCTGCTGTCCGGATCAACCACCACCTCATCCTGTTGGGAGCTACTGGTGGGAGGTAAAGCGTCAGTAGCCTTTTCTTTCGTGAACTGCTGGGCAATCACGAACACCAGGATTGCACAGATCACAAGACCGCCAGTAATGGTCAGCCACTTTTTTGTACTGTCTTTCATGGGTATCCTCCTTTTCTGTGAGTCGGCTCTCAGGCCGATTATTTCATTCGGCTAACTTGGTATAGCGGCTGATTGATACACTTGGTATCATTTTCCTACACCGTATACCTCTTGTCAACTCGAACCCTACCACAAAAGAGTGCGGAAGTCTATAATTGCATCGGTTACAAAAGAGAGATTTTTAACCGCCTGGTCAAAAACGGGGTGTGTACCCGGCGCTTACTTTTACGGTCATCCGCATGGGCGGTAAAAGCCTGCCACCAAAGGAAACTGGCACCTCCAGCTCGATTTCACAGTCAGCAATCAGCCGGTTGCCAGCACTGTCGGCCGATGCGAAGGATGCGTTCTGAAGGTCGACACTTAGGTCCCACACGCGAAACTCCATTTTGCCATCCTCTGTATATTGCACATGGTAGCCGCTCTGATTAGTCAGGTTCAAAAGGGCGTCCAGTCGGCCATAGATGTCGCCGTAGTCCAGTGATTCTTCAAAGTCTCCGGCCATAGGCTGATAAGCACCAGAGTAGCCCTCACGCACCCCATGGTACACATCGTCATAGTTGTCGTTGACGGTAGAAATGACCGCCTCCTGAACAGCATCCCGGACCCCCTGCGCCACGATGAGGAGACGGAGGTATTCACTGACACCGCACAGAAGGATCACAAGGGAAAGCGTGACGGCGATAATCAACGGAAAGGAAATGCCCCGGCGGTCCCTGATTGCTTGTTTGAATCGACTCATTTCCAATACACCTCACTTTTTCCCGTCGCCTCGGAGCGGAGGGTGATTGGAAAGCTGCCAAATCCGGCAAAGAGGCCCAGGTTGGTTTCATAGGTCAGGACGACAGTAATCTCTTGGTTGAGCTGGATGCGGCCCGTGCTGCTCCAGCTGATATCTGGGTCCAGACCTGTCTGCTCCCGCAGTGACTGAGCCCGGCGGGTGGTTTCAGTTCCTATGCGGCCATACAGCTCTGCCTCACGCACAAGCTCTGTAGCAAAGGTGTCCAGCTGCTGTTTGGCGATGTAGACAGGCATGATTTTAACAGCCAGCGCAATGACCAGCATGGCGCATATCACCAGGACGCAGACATCAATGTAGCCTTCGCCGCGGCGGGAGCGCAAGACTCGTTTCAGCACATGTTCACCTCCATTTCCGGGGGACTCTGCGTCTGCTCAGGGGATTCCGTCAGGAGATACCACACACCATTCTGCCGGTTTGCCGACTTGACCGTCTGTGTGAGGATCTCGTCGGCAGAAACCTCCATAGAAACACCCGCCACACCGGGGTGCGACTTTATGCCGTGTCCGTTGAGCAGGCTTTCCGCCTGCGCCTCCGTCAGAGAAACATAACCGCAGGGTGTCATCAGTGAAAACACTCCGCCCTTGTGTTCCATCAGGAAATCTCGGACAGTCGCGGGGGCTTGGCCTTCGCCAAAATCCTGTTGAAGCGTCCATACGCAGTGCTGAAGTTCCTCTTTGTGAGAGTTGTCCGCACCGTTTTCCGAGATCCAGCGGTCGGTGACATACCCCAGAGGATCGTCCAGATCAAGCAGGAATTTTGCGTCCTGCGTAGTAATAGCATCGTCGAGATTGTCACGAATCAGTCTCGCAGCGGCAATGGTTTCGGCGGCATCCACCAGCTGCGCCGGATCAGATGACATCCACTGTTTGACCCGCCGCTCATAATCTGCACTGATTTTTTTCTTCAGTTCATTTTTATAGTTCATGAAATGGCCCCCTTTCTTAGAACATTCCGCTAAGGGAGTTCAGAATCTGGAAGATAATGATGGCCAGATAGGTCACCAGGAAGCACATGAGCAGGATGAAGGAGAAAACCCGAATCTTGGGCGGGATCTTCATCGCCTTCGCCTTTAGCCGCTGGAGTTCCAGTTGTTTCATGTCATGGGCGAGCATTTGGAAGTAGTGGACGCCATCGTCTCCTCGCAGCACACCAATGAGTCCTCTAACCACATCGGAGAGTAGCGGCGAATTGAAGCGGGCCTCAAAGCGGGTCAGTGCTGCCTCGTAGGAACCAGAGCGCATATCTGCGGTGAGAATGTCAAGCTCGGCAGCGAAAGTGGCTCCTGCGTTCTGCTTGTAGTGTTCCACCATGCTCAGCACATCACGGCTGTTGGCCAGCTCTTGTGTAATCGTGGCCACAAATCGCGGCAGTTCAGACTCAATCTCATCCCGCTTGCCAGACAGTTTTTCATCTGCCCGGCGAATCTCCTTGAAATAGACCATTACCGCCAAAAGGATCACGACCAAGGCCAACAGCGGGAACAGAAATAAGCAAGGGATCACGCCCAGCATCACCGCTGCGGCTTTCACAATGGCAAAAGCGGTATATTCCTCCGGTGTCATGCCAAGTCCAGCGGCATTCAGCGTGTTTTTCAGACGGCTGTACTTGTACTCATCCATGTGGATATGAGGGGCCAGTTTGACAGCCCAGCCCATGAGCAGTACATCCGTGGTGCGTGCCTGCTTTTTTTCCTGGCGGCCGGCAGAAAGCAGCGCCTTTTGTGTAGCAAGACGAGGCAGCTTGAACAAATCTGCCGCGATAAAAAAGAGACCAAGCGCCAGAGAGGCACCGCACAAAATCAATAAAAACTCCATAGCGTCACCTCTTATATTCGATGGGCTGAGTCAATTTGATGACTGCGGCTGTACTGACAAACAACACAGCCGCACAAACAGCCAAGATGATCTGTCCCATCGGCGTGTGCATCAGGATATCGTACCATTCCTGATTGAGAAAATAGAGCAGTGGGATATTGCCGAGAACGAGGATCTGCATAACAATGAACTCCTTGCGGGGTTCAAAAACCATGTTTTCCAGATCGCCATTGACGATCCGCATATCGCTCAGCTTGGCGACAATAGGCGTCAGAGTAGTCTTCATACCACGATCATAGCGGCATGTCAAAAGTGCGGCCACCCATTCCCGGAAGACTGCATTGTCGATCTTGGTGCTGAGATCCCGCAGGGCGGCATCTACATCCGGATCGACCAGCTTAATTCTGGTCAGAAACTCGGCAAAGGCGTTTTTGACCGGTGGATTGAGGTATTCCAGATTCTCCTCGACTGCGGTCTGGATGTCCTCATTACGGAGATAGGATGTGGTAATGATGGAAAGTGCTGTTTCCAGTTCTGCGGAGATTGCCTTTTTGAAGTAGGCCGCAGTTAGCTTGATATACCAAAATGGGATGAACATCATTCCTGCGGCCAGGACAGGAACGAGGAAGAAGTTGCCGAGGAGAAAAGCGAAAGATGCGCCCACCAGAAAGAGCAGAAGAGACATAGCGCAGATTGCCGGAAACTTTGCCTCTCGCCCTGTCATGCGAAGAATATTTTGGCTCTCCTCGATCTCCCGGCGCAAAACAAATTTTTTCTTGCGCTGCGTGGACTCGTTGATCTCGTCCCGGAGGCTCTTGGGCTTGCTGGTAATCTGCCGGAATACCCCCTCGGTAAAATCCGAGGGGGTGATGCCCAGAAGCACGAAAAAGCCAACTACCATGCCAATGCAGGCCATAAGCTGTATGGTCGTCACACGGGTTCACCTCCTTATTTTTGATGGAATCCCGCCAGGAGCCTGTCCAGCTCCTGTTGCGGCATTCCGTTGTCGATGAAGTGTTTTTGAAGATTGGCGGAGATCGGATGGACTGGCTCATGGTGCCCATCGATATAATACTTGCCGTCCTCCAGCCGGTTGTCCTCAATCGCAAAATGATAGAGGGTATTATACTGGCGTGAGCCATCCGGCTGGATCACACATTCCATGATCTCCATGATCTTACGGCTCTTGTCCTCCAGTTGCTTGGCAAAGGCCACCACAGGAAACGCCTCGGTAACCAGATCCATGAGGGTATCATCGGACATCTCATGCTTGCGCTTACACAGCGTGACCATGCGCCGCCAAGTGGCCTGAGAGGAGTTGGAGTGAATGGTGGTCAACACACCGTGGCCAGTACGAGCAGCTTCTTGCGCCGCATACGCCTCGGCGGATCGCATCTCGCCCACGCAGATGATATCGGGGTGGTAACGCAGCGCCATATCCAGCAGCATGTCCTGATCGATGTTCTGTTTGGCGTTCTCGGACTCACGGGTGATGGTGTGGATGACGCTGTTACAGACCTTGCCGTCCTTCTCACGAACCAGATCCAGCTCACGGGAACCATTCTCAATGGTGAACACACGCTTGTTGTCGGGGATCGTGGTCAGCAGCCATCCAGCCACTGTGGTCTTGCCGCTGCCGGTGGCTCCGGCCACACAAACGGAAACACCGTACCGCAGGCAGGCGGACAGGAAGTCCAGCATGTCCCCAGTAGCGGTGCCGCCACGGACAAAGTCATCCTTTTGCATGTTCTGCGGGTTGACAATACGGATGGAGGCGGTGACGCCCACATCCTCATCGACCAGAGGAGTCTTGAGAACAGCGATTCGAATGTTCTTGCTGAGGTGGCCCAGGACGGCGGGGCTGGCGTTATCCAACACCATACCAGAAACATGAAGCATACGGCGGATCACATTGATGGCGTGGCCGGGGCTGTCAAAGTGCTCATCCAGCTTGACCATTTGGCCGTTGGAGTACAGCACTTCAATGTCCCGCCAGGAGTTGATGTTGATCTCCTCAATGCCGGTTCCGAAGATATACTTGGTAAGGAGGCCAAATTCCGCCATTTCCGTGTAGAGGGCATCCACCAGTCCATCGGCGGAATATCCCTTGACCGCAATACGCTGGTCCTGCACATACTTGGTGATATACCGCTTGATCTGACTTTTGGCATCCTCGTCCCCACCATCGGTGATCAGGGAGGAATATTTGCCGGAGATATACTCCTGCACTTCCTTGAGAACACTGTTGAAGTCCCGGCTGTCGCCCTCCGGTGCAAAGAAAAGTGCATGTGTACGGTTGGCCACCACAGTAGTGCTGGCCAGTATTCTGCGTGGAGAATCATCGGGATACCGCACATCTGAGTCCGGTGAGTTGTCGGCTATACCGGCGGGTGTATCCTGCGGTATAGGCTCGACAGGAATCGTTTCTTCTGTTTTTTCCGCAGTGGCCTCTGCTTGGCAGGCGGACGGGTCATCACTGGGAGAAGGAACAGTATCACCAGTGCCGTTGACGACAGGCCAGTCCGGGCCGAAGTACAGCGGAATGTCCTTCTTTTCACCGTCACGGTCTACGGTGATGTGCTTGACTTGCTTCTCCTCCTGGGCAGGCTGGGAGCCAAAGAGGGACAGGTTACGCTTTTCTCCTAACACCCAAACACCTCCTTGGAAATCTTCTCAATTTCCTTGCGGAAGACCCGGCTATCCTTCATGGAAAGTTCGCCCAGCAGATCACCAGCCAGATACAGGGACTCCACCTCAGCGGAGTACGGCAGTGTAAATGCCACCGTCCCCAGCGCCTTTGCCATGTGGTCACCAGCCTGCTGGGGTTTGACATTGCTGGCGGTTTTATACTGTTTGTCCAAGTCCCAGCCAGCATCCTTCAGAAGTGGGAGCTGGCTGGACAGATAACTGATAGATTTCAGGTCTGCATTTGCGAGACGAAGGACAGCGTCAGATTCCATCAGCGCAACGGCAGACAGTATATCGTTGGCAATATAGCTTCCACAATCGATCACCACATAAGGTGCGATGTTCCGCAGGCCATCGATCAACTCACGGGCCTGCACATCGCTATAGGGTGGGTAGGTGTATTCCGACTCACCCTTGACCAGCCCCAATATGGAGAGATAGTCCAACCGTTTATGGGTGGTAAGGTTATTCTTGATTAAACTGTCAGACACATGGGCGGCAGCCAAGACGCTCCCCAGAGATCCTTTGTTTTCGAGATCCCTGGGTGGGCAGATGCAGGGCAGCATGGGGGCGGACATATCGCAGAGGAGAAGAATCGTGTTTTTACGCTTGCCGGCAAGGTGCTTTGCAATCCGTGCGGCGACTGTGGTCTTGCCACTGCCGGGGCTGCCCCAGACTGCCAGCACGCCCCCCTGGTCCTCCTGCTCATATTCCTCGTAGGCATCTTCATTGCCCGCCGAACGGGAGAAGATGCTCCCTTTCTTGAAGTTCAGCATCAGACCACCTCCTCAGACTCTGTGGGAGTTTCCACCTCCGTTTCTTCAGGATTGTCGGTTCCTGTGGGAGTTTCCTCCTGCGTGGTTTCCTCCTGGGACGCTTCCTCGGGATCAGGCTCGGGAGGATAGAGCTCCAACAGGACATCATCCTGTGCGGTGAGGAACTTTTCCGCATTCTCCTTGCTTCCACGGTAGACCAGAGTCAGATGGATTGTACCTTCCTCCTCCAGTTCGGCCAGTACCTTGCTCTGTTCAGGCGTGACAAGCAGTGTGACCGTACTGGGTAGCTCTTTTCCATCCTCATCGTCGGTCTGAGCCTCCCCGGTGTTGGCATCATACCCGGTGGACGCAGTCACGCTGATCACTTCCACATACTGAAGCTCAGGTGGGATGACGGTCTGGCCTTGCTGTTTGTAGTCAGGGGCAACAACAGAAACAATATCGCCGCTCTGCAGCTTGCCCGACAGACCGTTGGCAAAAGAGCGGATTGTAACCGAGATGGCCTGCTGGCTGCCGTCAAGGTCATAGAGATAGGCGTTATCAGCCGCCGGCACATCAGAGAGTTTGGTGTTGATAATATAATCGCCTACAGCAAGGTCAGCCGTAGCATATTTGCCTACGGCATTGCCCTTCTCATGTAGAACATTGTCAGGCAGATTGTACCCACCTACCTGTACCAGCTGAACCATATCATCGGTGATCTGTTCACCAGCGCGTATCGGCTGGGTGACCCGGACGATTTCGACCTTCTGGGATACCGCCCGGTTGAAGAGCGGTGTCAGGCCGAAGCAGATGAGGACGGAGAGCAGAATACAAAACACTCCGATCACAGTACGATTTCTCAGAAAACTCATACAGGGTATAACCTCCTCGTTTTAACTGGAATGGCGATGCTTACACGCGCAACGCGTTCTTGTGACGAATTGCCTTGGGCACAATGATGGCAGCGGCAGCCAAGGGAGCCAGAATGCCGATGCACTTAATGGCGGTCTTTTTCTCAATACGGAACTTTTTCATGTCATAACCTCCAAAACATAGAAAATGGCAAAACCAATGGAAAGAAAGGGAGCCAAGGGGATGGCAATTTCGCCGATTGGTGTTGGTGTGGCAGCGCAGTGCTTTTCAATGCAGGCCCGTGCGGCAGCATAGCCGATGGCGAGTGATAGGCCCAGAATGCCTCCCCACAATGTTGGGAGCAGACCCAGAACAAAGCCTACAGAGGCAACAAACTTGATATCGCCTCCGCCAGCCCTGTCTGGAAAAATCATTGCCACCCCAAGAAATGGCAGAGCAGCAAGTGGACCAAGTATTTGCCCAACAAAACGGGCGGGGCTGATTGCAATCAGCCCCGCCACGGCAGTCAGGATACAAAAGGTGTTTGGAATGAGATGTCGCCGCAGGTCAGCGGCGGATGCCAGCGCAAGCGTGCAGAAAAACCATACGGAACGAACCGCAGCATCAGCCGGCATAGTTGAACATGTCTTCCACCCGCTGGGTCACGGTGGGCAGCACGGTGTCACCGAACAGGGTGTACAGGCCAGCCAGCAGCAGGGCGCCAAGCACCACGGCAATCAGGATCTTCACGGCGGTGTCGATGTAACCCTCGCCGCGGGTGTTGCTCAGGGCGGTGCGGACGGAAAACGCCATAGTGTTGACGGTACCAACGGCCTTGCGGGAAACGGAGTTCATGGTGTTGATCATCTTGTTATACAGCTTCTTCATAGGTTCATTTCCTCCTTGAATTTTGAATGAATGATTGGGATTGGATGATTCAGGTCAGTAATACACAGATACGGCAGGTTACATCGCCATTTCAGGCCCCGGTGCCTGCCGGACCGTAGGGTCCGGGGCAGTTCTTCCGACCTGCTGGCTCTGGGTCAGGGCCTGCTGATAGGCATCGAGAACAGCATTGTCGAACTCTTGCCGGGCCTCTTTGGTGACAGGGAAGCAGATATCCTTGTACTCGCCGTTGCCAGCGCGATAGCTGGGCATAGAGACGAACAGTCCTTTACTGCTCTCCATCACCTTCACTCCACGGATGGCGAAACAACCGTTGATGTTTACCGAGGCGTGAGCCCGACAGTTGCCGTCGAGACGGAGAGAATGGATGCGAACATCATACTGCATGGGGAGCGTCTGCTGCTGAGGGGATTCCGACTGGGTCGTGGCTTTCTGGGCTTTGGTTGCCATGGAAATATTCCTCCTTTCTGGATTTACAGGGTCATGCTCATTGACTGATCCTGACTGGGATGATCCACAAATTCTATAGGCTGGAACCCGTAGCGATCAATGTAGAAGAAGGTACTGCCAGATGCATTGTACAGTTCTACTACATCGGAGATAGCCAGCGGCTGACCGTCCGGCCCAAGAGGAGTACGGCTGAATTTGTTCCAGAGCTTTTCCAGGTCATTGTCCTGAATCCGGCCATCATAGACCACATGATACTGTTCAGGTGTGGGGCCGCCAAACTTCTGCGCCATGGCATCAAGGCCAATGAAGCGCATCTGAATTGGCGTACCGGGCTTGAGCTGCCAGATTCGGCAGGACTGTAACTCCGGCGAGCTGTCACTGACGCGAAAGCCCTCGTTGGAAAGGCGCTCATAGACGCCTTCTTCCCAGCGAGGCACGAGTCCGCGCCGTGCAAGCCAGGATTCCAGCTCCTCACGGCGGAATTGCGGATCAACGGTGACTTCGGTCTGGTTTTTGGCTTGGTATCCAATGAGGTTCCCATAGTAAACCAGACAGCCATTTTTCATTTGAATGCTCACGACGGCATTCCTCCTTTCTTGGTTTCATCAAGTCATTTTCATCACCCCCATATCGGGCTGTTCTGCCTGTAGCTCAGCCAGTTTCTCTTTGGCCCAGTCCGGGAGAAACTCCTCCCGCAGCACCCCGATGAAGTCGGTGCGATTCCACCGTGTCTGTTCTCCATCTCCAAGACAGGTGGATCGGATAGAGCGCCCAATGGCGTGGGGCGAGCAGCCAAATCCATCATGGGCCAGCCAAAGCTGGTTTTCGGGCGACCAGCAGCTCTCCTTCAGGGTGTCTGGTGAAAGCACCAACACTCGGCCTTCGTAGTCGAGGTTTTCGAAGGAGTTCGGCTCACAGTGCTGCGGCCCGAAGAGGCCAAGATTCTTGTAAGCCTCGCGCACCATATTTACGAACCCATCCAATACCGCAGGATGAGATTTGACCATTAACGAGATGTTGTGAGTACCGTCTTGCGGAATGAAGGTGGCTTTCGCCCACTCTTGGTTCTTTCGGCTGAAGCGTCCATCGTAGCTAAGCTCCTGCAGGGTATTGGCAAGGACGAAATTGATTCGCTTATACCCCCACTTATCCAAAAGGGGCTGCAGCATCGAATCATTCAGGTGAGCACCGTCAAAATGAGTGCGAATGTGCTCCTCGATGTCGCGGGCACATTCCTCGTTGGCCTGATAGCTCGCCCGCCAAAGTGCCAGCTCGTTCCTGGTACGAGCTTCGGCTGCAGAGTAGGGGTAAAGATAGATTTCTTTTTCCATCCTGAAACCTCCTTACGGCAGGCAGCACTTGTTCGGAAGCTGGATGGACAACGGACTGATGCCCAGCTCGTTGAGCAAACAACATAACTCCACCGGTAACTCCAGAAGGTCTTCGGTCGTTGGGACAATGAGCAACGCACCGTCCGCCACCAGTACGGTGATTTCCTCTCCCACAGGAATCGACGCTTCCGCCAGCAGGTCTGCCGGCAGATTGAGCTCAGGCTCCTCGCTGGTATAGCCGGCGCATCCTGCATCCCCGCAAACACGGCTTACCAGCAGGCTGTTTGCGTCACAGTCGCAGATATACTGATCCGCCGGAGTGGTAATGGGAACTTCCTCACCCGGCGCATAGCCCATCCCGCGCATAACAAAGGCCGGCAGTACCAGAGAGCCATCCTTGCGGATCTTTACAGAGGTGTGTACCTTACTCATCTTCGCACTCCTTTCTGCTACGAGTGCTGCCGCCGTAAATGATATCTCCGACAATCAGCCGCTCCTCCAGTTCGCCCAGGCAGATGCCGGAAAAGGCCATCATCTCCAACAGGTAGGGAGGAATATCCCGCAGGTCGTGATCATATCCGGCCTCGCAGACGGTAATCGTGTGATCCTCCTCGTCCACATAGAGACTCAGTTTGGCATCTGTGGGAATGCCGGCTTCTTTCCGCAGATCATCGTCCAGTTCGATCTTGTCGTACTCAAAATCCCCAAAGGGACATTCGCCCTCACACCCGCTGCAGGCGCCGCAGGTTTTGGCCAAATGGAAAGAGAGATTAATGAACAGCTGATTCAGACTGTCCAGCGCCTGGATCAGTTCCATGGCGGTCATCTGCTGCTTCATAATGACCGCTGTATTCTTCAGCGCATGGATCTCAACCTGACCGCTGTCCTCAAAACCACTGATTTTGAGTGCGGCACTGGGGAGAAAAAGGCCGCCATTCGACAACTGCTTGTTAAATTTCATCTGCTTTTATCCTCCTTTTATATCGTCTGACTCAAAGTTGGGAATGACTTTGCTTCCTGTTCCGCCAACAGTTCTTCCCGAAATGCTGTCAGATCCTCTGTCGTGGGCGTATAGCTCCTTGATTCGAGCGCAGTTAGCAGCGCATAGGTCTGACCTACCTCGGACAGCAGCGCCCTGAGACCTTCTGAGGTCATGTCCGCCCCCATCCGTCGCATCTGGGAGGAGAAGGTCACTCGATAGCGTAGCTGACCTGGAATGCTGTTGATCCGCATATCCAGCCCAAGGTAGGCTTCGTTTTCCGGCCGGATATAGACCTGTCCCACGACGCTGGGGCAAACCTGTAGGCGCCCTTGGCTCATCTCCTCAATCAGTTTCGCCGCTTCACGGAGCTTGTCCAACTCACTCACGACTTCAGCCATGCTGTATCACCTCCAGTCAGGTCAAACAGATTCATCTGAGACGGTGCTACCCGGAGCCGCTCATGCATATCGTAGTTGGCGATGATAAGCTCAGGAAATTGGGCGCCGTTATCATACCGCTGCTTGATGTTGTTGATTCGGGTGGTTTCCATCAGATAGATACCTGGCCGGTCATACAGACTTCGAATGAACTCGTCATCGTTGTAGGAAAGAAGAAACTTACCCTCAATCCGCATCAATGCATCCCGCAAACGGATATGATCCGTTTCTGTAAAGCCATCTTCGCCAATGTTTTGGTAGTAGCCCTCGGTGGCATGGTACGGAGGGTCGAGATAGAATAGGCTTGCCGGACGATCATACTGCCGGATGAGCTTTTCAAAGTCCTTGTTTTCAATGACCACCTTGGCCAAGCGCCGGTGAGCCTGCTCGATAAGGGGAAAATTGCTCCACATATCGTGGGGCTGACTTCCGAAGCTGGTCAGCCCGGCCGCATAGCTGTAACGGATCAATTCATAGAACCATGCAGCCTTCTGAACATCGCTGGCAGGACTGTCACGGGCTAATGTAGCGCGGACCACATCGAAATCCTCCCGCGAGTTCAGCACATATCTGAGTGCTTCCATCAGTTCCTGCGGCTTATCTCTTACACAGCGGTAAAGGTTGACCAGCAAGCTGTTGAAATCGTTGTACACCTCAAAATCATTGCCGGGGGGCTTATGGAACAGCACCCAACCGCCCCCGCCAAAGACCTCGATATACCGCTCATAGTAGACTGGGAACAAAGTGACGATGAGCTCTCGAAGTGCTTTCTTGCCGCCAATCCAGCTCATGAAACTATTCAACCGCATCACCGCCTTCCAATGGCAGCCGGGTCTGTGCGGTATCAAACTGCTCCAGGGATCGGTTCAGGCCGGCAATAGCGGCAGCGATTCCGCTGATCCGCCGTGTCAGATGGGCGATGGTCGCCCGCACCTCCTGCTCCGTAGCGGCGTAGAAGTACCCACTGCCACTGCTGGCGATGGGGATTCCCTTGCGGCGCAAGCGGTTGACCATCTGCCGCACTTCGATTCCCTTGATGGAGAAAACGCACTCCAACTCCCGGCTGGTGGCGGCGTTCGATTCACCGGAGTGATAGCGTTCCAATAATTCCGCCAGCCGTTCTTCCTGCATAGACGCCTCCTTTCCGGGGTGTTTTTCCGAAAAAGGGCATAAAAAAGAGGGGGCCGTTTATCCCTCTCGGAAAAACGGCCCCATTGCTATTTCTGGCTATTTATTTTTCTGTAGGATCACCCCCTTGCATCAACCTCTGGCATGCTGCTTATTACATGGACATGGTCGGGCTGCTGGGAGGCTGGCTGTACTCATAAAGGATCTCGCTCCCGTTCCAGGACACATACCCATGCTCTGCCGCCGACAGGCCAAGGTTCTTCATTTTCTGATTGGCGTAGCCCTCGGCATCAAAGCATTCAGCAAGAAGAGCATCGTTGGGATATACACCATCCTGCTTAGCCAGCAACCTGCCATACTCCGCTACCTCCATGTCACGGGGCATGAAATTGTAGCAGTGGAGGTTCTGCGCCAGATCCAATGCATAGTCCAGCTGATGACAGCCCTCCAGCTCCATGACCGCCTGCCATTTGTCCAGCCATCGGGGTTCGCCCTGGCCCTGTTCCGCCCACACATATCCGAAGTCGATAGCGTGGCGGATGAGCTCTGCGGCAGAATCATACTGGGAGAGGATATCTCTCAGCTGAGGCAGGCAGCAGTCTACATCCACAGCGATGCACTCGGTCAGCGTCTCCGCATCCAACGCATCCAAAGCAAGGAGTAATTCATCCGGGTGGGACGAGTCCATATATTCGCTGGTATCCGGAAACCCGACCCAGATGCCCTCCATATTGTTGCGGCTTGCCAGCTTGACCCGGATGCCGTAGTCGCCCCTGTCGGGAAGCATCGCCGGGTCGCTATTCTGAGAGAGATCAAGCGGCGAGGAAAGTCTGATAAAATTTCCATCGCAGAAAGTATTCCCGTCTTTTTGGCGATACGCCGCTCCTACCTTTACCGGGTCAAGAAATTCCCGAGTCTGGGAGGAAGGGTAGAAGATATGCTCCATGACGAAGTTACCCAGGGCAAAGTCGTTCCCGGCTCCATAGAGCAATTCGTAGTGCTCCAGCTGATTGGCAATCTGCATTACATCGCAGGTTGCTTGCGGCTGCTCGATCTGCATGGCCCCGCGAAACAGCAGAGCCTCTTTTGCAGTCATGTTTTCAAACCGGCGCGCCAACCACTCATACTGTGACTTGGTCATTTCAAGGCCATCCAGCAAATCAAAAAGTTTGAGATCCTGCGTACTCACTGCGGCATCATCTCCATTCCCAGTTTGTTTTCTTCATTTTCTGCCTGCTCCACGCAGTGGAAGGGACTCCATCGTCCACAGCAGGGACAGGCAATCATACCATTTGCAGATTGGTCGACCTGCTCTTGTGTCACTTCGCCAGGCGTATTACAGCATTCATTCACAACTGTAACAAGATGTGCCGTTTCCAGCACCTCCGGGCGATATTGTCGGTTGAATGGGACAAAGTGGACCCAGAGTGGGTTATCAAACAGCCTGGCTACATGCAATTGCAGGGCCTCTTTTCTGACCACCTCTTTGGAAGCGTGAGCATAGTTGTGGTTCGTCTCCCATTCAATGAGGGACTTGAGCAGAGCAGATTCTCCCTTGCGGTTGATCAATGCCTCAGCAATTTGACACCACGCTTTTTCCTCGATTTCTCCGAGGTCGGTCTTTACCCCTGACCAGGGATGGTATTTTTTGTCGCGGCCAGAGCCGCTGCTGTTGCAGTAGAACACACCATGGAGCCAACGGATATCAGGAAAGTCTATGGATGTTAAATCCACTTGCTCGGGTGCGGTGATCGTTTGCTTGAGTATTAAGAATACCTCCTTTCCGCATGCGTAGAGGTGGCTTTATACCATTGGAGGCCGGTCGTACTGATAGTCGCCTCCGGCTCTTACACCTTATCCAAGCTCCATCCCGCCCAGCTGCGGTTCCTGTTTCTGTTGCCCAATGGTTTGAATGGACTGTCCATCCCGGCGCTCCAGCAGCCCGTACTCCGTTTGAATGTTATTGCGGGACGCCAGAAGCGCTTGCCCATAGGTGTGAAGATTGATATGAGGACGGATCATCTTGGCGGCCTTCTCCGGAAGAATGAAAGCCAGTTCCTCTGCCGCTGCATCTTCAGGGGATGCGATGCTCGGAGAAAGGATATACTCGTCAAGCTGTTCTGCCAGATCCAGAGCATCTACAATATTCTGGCAATGTGTCGCTGTCATGAGTGCCTTGTAGGCAGGGAGAGCCGCGGCCGACATTTGGGCAAGTACATCTCCAAGCCGTTCGATGGTTTCAAAAGGTACTGCGTTGGTAATGTGTTCCGCCAATTGCGGGACTTTGCAGTCCAGGCAGGTACACTCAACGGCGCCCCAATCAACATATCCCAGGCAGCGCACTGCCATCTCCAATGCGTTATCTTCGGCAGGAAGCTTCAAATCCACCACATCGGTTCCGGCAAAGGGGAGATTATCATGGTGTGCAGTCAACCGCAGGTGGATTGTATAGGCCGGCTCGACAGGCTGATTCAGCGTGATTTCCGGCGCCGATTTCAAGTCGGAGTGCTGTACTACATAGCCACCCAAGCCGGAGATTCCACTGGGAACATATACGCCGCATTCGCCCATGCGTGCCATTTTCCCGACCTTCTCAAAGTCCAGAAGCTCAAATGCCGCATCTGACATTCCTTCCACTTCCGGAACAAAACCATTCTCTGCGTAAAATCGCCCTAACTGTCCATCTGATACAACCGATTCCACCACATGGCAGCAGTCCACACTTTCTGCCAGATCCCGAAGGCGTTTCAGTGTGATGGATTCTTGTTTCTGGAAATCCACCCGAACCAGTCCTTCGAAGGCGATGCGCTGAACCTCATTCAGCCTGGAGAGGCGTTCTGCCAGGTCATTCAGCTCCAGCAGGTTTGTTGCTGAACATACAAGACTGGAGCGCAGCACCTCAAAGTCACGGTAATCTGTGATCTCCAAATACAAGGAATCTCCCTCTGGGAGCCGCACCTTATCCAGCGCGTCCAGCAGTTTCCATGGGCTGGCTGGAAGATCCAGCTTGGCGTAGGCCAATTTGCTGTAGTCGGCGGGGGTCAGGTAGACGCTAAAAATTTCATCACCCAAGAGTCATTTCACCTCCATTTTGTTCCTGCTGCTCCTCATACCACTTAGGGTCTGCCCCCGGCACATCCCAACCGCACATACTGCCGGTGAGCATGGCTTGCTCCTGGGCCGGTGTAATGCCTCGCCGTTGATTGTTATAGTCGGCCAGCCAGCGGTTCTGCGCTCGATCCTTTGTACTCCAGTCGCTGGGATAGTAGCCGCTCTCGCCACGCTTGATGCAAATAAGCGTCCCTTCACCGGGGAGAACTGACCAGCACAGGTCAGGCAGGCGGGTGAGGGAGTCCGGCGAAAATCTTTCTTCTTCCGTCTGAATGCTCCAGTTGCTGGAGTTCCAAAGGCTCACATAGAGTTCTCCATCGTTCAGTTTGATGGCTCGCTGCTCGAAGCCCTCGCCCCAGCCGTCCGATGCCTGACCGGAAATGTACTCAGCAAGGGCCTCCTTTTCCTCCGGAAGAAGTGTCCCATTCACCTTGCATTCGGCCACACCCCACAACTGACCGTCACGGCTTTCCACATCCAGCATCACGGACTGGACTTTCGTGTTTACGCCGTCCGGTTTGTCATACCAGTGCATCAGACCACGGTTTTTTTCTTCAGGCATCTGGTTTTCCAGCAGTGCTTCGTGAATACATGACTGATAGTCCCTCAATTCACGCCCATCCAGGTCGTTGCCATACTCCTCCAGATCTCCCCAGTCGTCGTAAGCATAGAGTTGGGCCGTGAGTGGCATATAAAACTTGATCGTCTGGGGCTCAGGAGGCAGGATTTGAAATTGGTCCTCACCAATGATCAAGGCAAGGCCTCTGCCGTTGTCCCATTTCACATGAAATTGCCCTACATCATCGATATATTTCAGAGTGCCCATGCTGCCGGGTGGAATAGGGTGAGGATCGTTGCCCATCTTCGTCAGCCGAACACGACTTCCTTTGGGATACTGCTCCCGCAGGAATTCCAGCCATTCTCTCGAGACCTCTCTCATGATAGTCCTCCAATCGTTATGCCCTGATGGGGCGTATTTTGTTCCAGCTCCAATCGGAGCGTTTTCACTGCGGCGGCGATTTCTGGGTCGCGCTTGAAACTGTCCAGTTGCAAGTGATCCGTGAAGAAGTGCTGTTCTCCATTCAGCGACCGAACCAGATCCACTGTGGCGATACCGTCCTTGGTGACGCCCAGCCGTTTCTCTGGCCGGTCACTGTCCAGGTAGGTGCGGATGGCCTCCTCCAAGGTCAAGTCCCGGTAGATTTGCTCTCCGGGGATGTTGCAGTCGGTCATCACGAACCATGCGTAGGTGTGGGGACGGTCGGGATCGGCGGCTTCTCGGAGCGCCTGTTTCCCAGCCTCTGTCAAGCCATAATTGCAGCCTCTCCGGGGGTTCTCCTCCCCAGCAAAGTCCAGCAGAATGTCGTCCACCGCCTTCCGCACTGCGGGATCGTCCGTCAGCGTTTCATAGCGGAAGCCTGTGGTGGCTTGATATGGAAGTTCCTCCCGAATGGTGTCCAAGTATTTCTGGGCATCTGTGAAGGTCTGTTCTTCACCACTGGCGTAGGTGATCCGACCCACAGGCTTTGCCTGTTGGGCCATCCGTTGCTGGCGCAGGTCGTAGGAATAAAGGTACCCCTGATATTCCCCAGGGGAAGGGGTGCAGCGCAGGCAGTAGCGGTAGTGCTCCGTCTCCGCGATATAGCCGAAGCATCGGCCGTCCTCGGTGATCTTACCGCCGTGCTGATAGCAGTAGTTTCTCATCGAAGCCAGATTCGTAAGGGGACCATCCGACCGGAGCATATCCACAAACTTCTGAAGTTCGTCTTTGAATTCCCCCGTGTTGAACTGGTCGCCGTTGTGGGGCCACCATGTGTGGTAGAATTCTTTTCCGGAAGCTCCGAAGTCCATCCGTATATGGCCTACCGTTCCCAGCACCGCATCCTCGGCCTCGTCCATCTGGGAATAGAAAAGGCCCGCCTCCTCAATGGAAGCGGGCCGAAGCGCAAAGGGATATTCTATTGTCGTTTGTGTTTGCCACATCATTTAGTTCACCTCCATTATTTTATGAACACAATCAATACCACAACGACAGCGAAAAGTCTATCAGAAAAACTTAGGTCATCTGAAAATTAAAGCCTTGATTCCGCTGGTATTGCTCCGCAGGGTTGTCCATCATCAGTTCTTCCAGTGTGAGTACCCCATGATAGGAAACATATCCACTCTTTACGACCTGTCCTTCCTCCGCATTCATGCGCTCCAGTCCGTATCGGGCATAATCGTAGTAATCACGCAGATTTTCGTCGTACTCAAACCTGCCGGATTTCTGAATCATGTAGCGGCCATATTCCTCCACATTCTGGACACCAGGGGCATAGTCAAACTGCTCCAGATTCTCTGCCAGCTGCCTGACTTGTGCGGCGGTTTCCGGCCGTGCGTATTCCACCACCGCGCCCAGTTTTTTTATTTCATCGGTACTCAGTTGTTGAATCGCCTGGCACAGCTTGTTCAGCTCCTCCAGGCACTCTGACTCCATATCCAAAACACAGTCTACGGCATCCGGAAACTCGCTCCCCTGAAACGAGAGCCTCATATCCGCCGGATCAACGATCCCTGCCCGAACCAAGGAACGCTTGATATGGAGATCTGGCGCAGGCAGATACAACCAGGTTTTGGGAGCGTCCTTGCTCTGCTGTACCGTCAGGGTCAGCAGGGGAGGCTCATAGAAATACTGCGGAAAATGACGCCCATCATAGAGCTGCGAGAGTCGCATACCGTTGTCATAGACTACTCCGTATGGTGTGATGACTCCATTGCCCTCATCAATGAGGAGCAAGGCGGTTTCATAGCCGTCAAGGGCGTCCAGCTCCTCTTTGCTGGCGCAGCCGCCATTCAGCACCATGTAATGATCTCTGCCGACCTGCTCTAAATCAGAAAAATCTGTGATGACCGTGACCTGCTGGCAGGAAAATGTCAAGTTGATTAGGTCGGTCATGTCGGAATAGTCGTAGCTGACCGCCGCACCCTGGAACTGAGCGCCCTCCTGTGCATAACAGAAGCTGTCCAGCCGCTTGGCCAGATAGTCCAGCTCGTCGATATTTACAGGTTTTCCCTCCAGTCGCTTCAGGATGGGGTACTCACCAAGGATCTCGTCCATTTGGCAGTCCCTCGCCAGGGGATCTCCCATGTCCATCGCATTCAGCGCCTCCATGATTCCGTCATACTGGTTGTGCGGGATTGGGAGGGGAACGGTAAACTGTCCGTACTCGGGATGCTTCGGATTTGATAACACAGCATTCATTCTCATCGTATTCCTCCAATGCCGAGCCCTACATCTCCATCTGAGGGCTATAATCCTGTCTGTGTTCCAATTGGGTGTCCAGGTCAGGGACAGAGAACTCGATTTTGATTCTGGCTTCTTGAATGGCTCTTATCTGTTTGTCATTCAAATTTGGGTCTTCTGCCAACAGATGATCCGTTGCACGATAAATCTCTGTCAACTCCTCATTGGAGAAGAGACTGGCTTTGGGGATCAGACCAGAGCGGACAGCGAAGTCCCGTTTGGCTCCTGCAAAATCATCCTCATAATAGTGCCCATGGCTGACGCCGACCCTTTCATAATCCCAGATCCATGTAACGAACTCATAGCCCCGGCCGGTGCCTCGCTCTCTGCCCGCCAGCACAGCCCCGCCGAAATCCGCAAGCAGATGAAACTTATTGTCAAGACCACGAGCACGGAGCAGGGGGGTGTTTTCCATAGCCTCCACATATTCAAATACTCTGTCGGCTGCAATGGCGACCCTGTGATACAGCTCGTTGGCCTCTGGATTCTTGCTCCCGGACGGAAGCATAAATACTTCGTTCCCAGGAGAAACAGAAAGGACAGGCTGTCCATGGAGAAAAATCTCCAGCCGCCTGTCCTCTTTGCTAAGGGATTCAATTTGCTCCTTTCCGAGACACCGGGATAGTTCCTCAAAAAATTTACTCCCCACTGTAAACCTCCAATCTTGTTACTTCATTGAAAATAAAAAAAGCCCGTGCATTTTTTGCACGGGCTTAGGAACACATCTTTTAACTGAGTGTTCGTCCTCATATTCTTCTTGGATAAAACAATAACTCACACAGCATTGACTGTGTGAGTTATTGTTTTGGTGGAGATAAGCGGGATCGAACCGCTGACCTCTTGAATGCCATTCAAGCGCTCTCCCAGCTGAGCTATACCCCCATATAACCGGAAACCCTTGATTTTACTGAGTTTCCGGGGTTTTGATTAAATTGTCATTTCCTCGCGTTGAGGGGTCGTCACATGCGGTTGCTGGCGCTCCCAGCTGAGCTATACCCCCATATTCACTTGCCGCGCCGCCGGACCGGCGACTCAACGTAGGATATTATATCTGCTTCTTCTTCGTTTGTCAACTCTTTTTTCTCTTTTCCGAAAAACTTTTTTCCGGCTCCGCCCTCAGCGATGAGCGGAGCCGGAGAACTATTTACTGAAACTCCAGCCGGCGGTATACCGTGACATACATGGTGAGAATACAGGCCAGGCCGCCCACCACGTTGGAGATGGGCTCCGCCAGGAAGACGCCGTTCACCCCCATGCCAAACCAAGCCGGCAGGATCACGGTCAGGGGCGCCACGATAAAGGCCTTGCGGAGCAGGGAGAAGAAGATGGCGTTTTTCGACCGCCCCAGCCCCACAAAAATGGACTGTCCGATCATCTGGAAGGACATGAACGCGAAGGTGGCATAGTAGATCCGAAAGGCCGGGACACCGGCGGCGATAAGGGCCGGGTCGTCGTTGAAGAGCCGGATCAGCAGCTCCGGGATGGCCAGTGTCACCAGCCAGATCACCACGGAATAGGCCATGGTCACCTGCACGGAAAAGCGGATGCCCTCCCGCACTCTCCCGTACTCCCGGGCGCCGTAGTTGTAGCCCAGCACCGGCTGGCTGCCGTTGGTCAGCCCCGTGATGGGCATGGTGATGACCTCCCGGATGGAGTTGATGACCGTCATCACGCCCACGTAGAGATCGCCGCCGTACTGCTGGAGGGTGGCGTTGCACAGGACCTGCACCAGGCTGTTGGTCATGGACATCATAAAGCCGGATACCCCCAGGCTGAGGATCCGGGCCACCCGCTCGCCCTTGAGGCGGAAAGCGGACCAGCGCAGCCGGAGCAGCGTCTTTTTCCCGGTGAGGAAGAGCAGCACCCACACCGCCGAGCAGGTCTGGGAGAGCACGGTGGCCAGAGCGGCGCCCCGCACACCCATATGGAACACAAAGATGAAGATGGGGTCCAGCACGATGTTGACCAGTGCGCCCAGCGCCACGGTACCCATCCCGATCCGTCCAAAGCCCTGGGAGTTGATGAAGGGATTCATCCCCAGGCCAATCATCACGCAGATGGTACCCAGCAGGTAGACGGTCAGATACTCCTCCGCGTAGGGAAAGGTCACGTCACTGGCCCCGAACAGGTAGAGGATGGGCTCCCGGAACAAAAGGCACAGGGCCGTGAGCACTGCGCCGAAGAGCAGCAACAGCGCAAAGGAGTTGCCCAAAATAGCCTCCGCCTCCTCATCCTCCCCCTTCCCCCGGTGGATGGCGCACAGGGGCGCGCCCCCCATGCCGCAGAGGTTGGCAAAGCCGATCAGGATCGAGATAATGGGCAGGCACAGACCCAGGCCGGTCAGGGCAAGCCGCCCCTCCCCCGGGATCCGCCCGATGTACATGCGGTCTACAATATTATATAGGATGTTGATGAGCTGGGCCGCCGTCATGGGCAGGGCCAGACTCAGGATGTTGCGGGGGATGCTCCCCTTGGAAAAATCATTTTTGGACTGCTGCGTTTGAATCTCCTCCACTTCTGGAGGTTTGCCACTTGAAAAAGCCAAACCATCGTATTATAGTGTCTACGGAACCCATCGCACCTCGGTCCGCGGACATGACACTTTGTTATTATAGTACGTTCTGCCCCGCTCCGCAAGAAAGAGGTTGCGTAGGAAACTATTTTTCGGTTTCCCCCATCTGATATTCCGTCTGTTGGAAAGGCAGGTCTTTTTTATGTCCGAACTTCTCTCCCGTGCGCAGGAACTCTCCCCCACGCTCAAAGCCATCAAGGACGACATTCACCGCCATCCGGAGCTCTCCTTTGAAGAGCGGCGCACCACCGGTATCATCCGGGAGCGCCTTACCCAGCTGGGGATCGAGCTGATCGATCTGGGTATGGAGACCGGCGCGGTCGGCCTCCTCCGGGGCGGCCAGAGCGGCCCCACCGTGGCTCTCCGGGCTGACATCGACGCCATTGAGCAGCAGGAGCCCGCCGACAACGGCGTGGTCTCCGAGTGCCCCGGCGTCATGCACGCCTGCGGTCACGACTTCCACACCACTTGTCTGCTGGGCGCCGCCCAGCTCCTGGCCGAACGGCGGGAAGAGCTGTGCGGCAATGTGGTCTTCCTCTTCCAGCCCGCGGAGGAGATCACCCAGGGCGCCGCGGCCATGATCCGTCACGGCCTGTGGGACAAGCTGCCCCAACGCCCCGAGCGGCTTTTCGGCCTGCACACCCGCCCCGAGATCCCCTGCGGCCAGGTGGGCGTGATCCCCGGGGCCGTCATGTCCGGCAAGTCCCATTTCGTCATCACCCTCACCGGCGTGACCGGCCACTGCGGCTCTCCCCACAAGTGTGTGGACGTCATCGTGGCCGGGGCCGCCATCGTCAACGGCATCCAGACTATCGTCAGCCGCAACACCGACCCCCAGGAGCCCCTGGTGTGCGCGGTCTTCTCCATCAACGCGGGCACGCCGGAGAACTTCGTGCCTGAGACTCTGACCATGACCGGCGACGTGCGCGCCCACTCCGACGCCGTGATCGAGCAGACCCAGAACCGCCTCAAGGCCCTGGCCGAGGGGATCGCGGCCTCCTATCAGTGCAAGTGTGAGGTGCGCTTCATCCCCGAGGTCCCGGTGACCGACAACAAACCCGAGATGACCGCCCTGGCCCGCCGGGCCGCCTGCGCCATCCTGGGTGCGGAGAACATCGTCCAGCCCCGGGGCGATATGGGCTCGGAGGACTTCGCCGTCTTCGGACAGGATGTCCCCGCCTTCTTCTACTGGCTGGGCACCGGCTTCCCCGGACAGCACAATCCCTGCTGGCACAACGAGCATTTCCGGACGGATGACGATGCCCTCCCCCTGGGCGCGGCTCTGCTGGCCCAGTCCGCCCTGGAGGGGCTAAAGGGCTGACCGCACCGCCCCACTTCCCTGGGATTCTTACAAAAGAGTGACAAATTCTCTCAAAGTGCCGACACTTCTTGCTTTTTTCGTTCCGTTTCGCTATGATGGTATCCGTTATCATGACAGAGGAAAGGAGAAATGCATATGCCGGTACAGGATTCGACCGAGCGTCCCGTCCGCCGGAAGCTCCGGCTCAAGACCAAACTGGCCCTGATCGCGGCTCTGCTGGCCGCGCTGGCAGTGTCCTTCGTGCTGGGCGCCGTACTGACTCACCGGGATGCCGCCCCCGTCATCACCAGCGAGCTGCTGGGCCAGCAGCTCTCCAGCATCCGGGAGCTGTCCACGGTGGAGTACCACTATACCAATATGGGCAAGTTCGAAAACCAAGTGGATTTCTACGGCTGGAAGGTCCCCTTTACCACCAAGAGCTTTATCGTGGCCTATGACGGCCTCATCAAGGCGGGCGTGGACCTCTCCGACGTGGAGATCCAGGTCCAGGGAGAGAAGATCTCCATCTCCCTCCCCGCTCCGGCCATCCTCTCCCACGAGATCGACGAGGAGAGCATCGAGGTCTTTGACCAGACCCACAACATCTTCAACCCCATCGAGATCACCGATTACACCGGCTTCACCGCCGACCAGAAGTCGGCTCTCGAAAACAAGGCCATCGAAAACGGCCTGCTCACCGCCGCTGCCCAGCGGGCGGAGGAGGCTGTGGAGGGACTTCTCTCCGCGCTGCCCGGACTGGACGGATACACCGTCTCCGTGGAGGTCGCCCCCCAGGCCTAACCAAACGAAAAAAGCGTCCGCCATTCCCAGTGATCGGAACGGCGGACGCTTTGTTTGTCCGGCCCTTACAGCAGTTGAGAGAGCAGGAGGAAGAGCAGCCAGACGAGGAAAATACCCGTGGCGCTCCCCGCCGTCAGCAGCCAGAAGAGCTCGCCCCGGCTCAGCGTCCCCACGGCGGTCCGTTTCACCGCCGCCTGGCCGGTCCCGCCCGGCACAAGACGCAGGTGCAGCGCGGGCAGCTTGCGCCGGAGCTCCTCAAACTCCGCATGGCTGCACTCGGTGGCCAGCAGGGCGGGGAGGGTCTTCAGCTCCCGGCGGATCCCCTCCTCCTTCATTTGACTCTGTACCTTCCGGAGTTGGCTCACCGCCGCCGTCTCCTCCAGGACCCGTACCACCAGCACGTCGTAATCCACCGCCGCCGGCAGCCCGCATCCGGGACAGGCCGACGCCTGATCGGAAATTTCCCGCCCGCACTCCGGGCAATGCATCAACGCCATATCCTTCTCCTCCTATCCGAAAAAGAGCCCGCCGAGCAGCATCAGGATCAGCCAGAGCAGGAAGCCTCCCAGCATGACCGCCTTGACCGTCTCCCAGAAGGTGAGCGGGTGGGGCTTTTCCTCCTGCTTCCGGGTCCGGCGCAGCAGCGCGGTCTGGCAGAGCTGATCGGCCTCCTCCTCGGGGAGGATCTGCACCGTGCAGCCCGACAGGTCCAGCGCCGCCTCCTGGGCCTCCGCCCAGGTCATGCCCCGCCGGAGCACACAGGGTGCGCAGATCCACTGCTCCGCCTCCTCCCGGGTGCAGCCCTTCCACTCGGACACATAGGTCAGCAGCACGAACCAGTCCTCCCGGTCATCCAGCACCAGAAGGGCATAGTGGGGGATGGGCTCTCCGCAGCCCGGGCAGCTGACGGCGTACTCCGAAATCTCCTTCCCGCACAGGGGACACGGGACCAGCGCCATAGCGACTCCTCCTCCATTCTCGGTTTTTCCCAGTATAGCACAACTTGCCTTCCCTGTCTCCCCCTTGACACCCCGCCGGGGGCATGATAATATAATGAACCAAGAAGAGCGTGAAGAACGGGAAGAGTAGCATCCTGACCGGACGGACAGAGAGGACGCGTCATCGGCTGAAAGCGTGTCCACGGCGGAGGATGTGAAGTGCGCCCGGGAGCGCGGGGCGTAATGGCCCCCGGCAGGCCGCCGTTACCGGCCGGGCCGGTTGCTGGACCGGCTGTGAGCAAATGCAAGAGTGGAACCGCGACGGAGACGCCGCCTCTTGTGCCCATGTGGGCATAAGGGGCGTTTTTTCATTCTTACGGTCCTCTCATCATCTGACAGGAGGGATAACATGACACGTCTCGGCGAGACTTTGGCGGCCTATCAGGCCCGGGACCCGGCGGCCCGGAGCAAACTGGAGATCTTTTTGCTCTATCCCGGCGTCCACGCCATCCTATACCACCGGCTGGCCCACTTTCTGTACTGTCATGGTCTGAAATTTCTGGCCCGGCTGGTCTCCCAGTGGAGCCGCTTCTGGACCGGCATCGAGATCCACCCCGGCGCCAAGATCGGCCGCCGCTTCGTCATCGACCACGGCATGGGTATCGTCATCGGTGAGACCGCCGAGGTGGGCGACGACTGCCTGATCTACCACGGCGTCACTCTGGGCGGCACCGGAAAGGACCACGGCAAGCGCCACCCCACCCTGGGCAACAACGTGATGGTCTCCAGCGGGGCCAAGGTACTGGGCCCCTTTACCGTGGGCGACAATGCCCGCATCGCCTCCAACGCGGTGGTGCTCAAAGAGATCCCCCCCAACGCCACAGCCGTGGGCGTGCCCGCCCGGGTGGTGCGCATTGCCGGGGAAAAGGTGGACTACACCACCAGCGTGGACCAGATCCACATCACCGACCCGGTCCAGAAGGAGCTGCAGGCCCTCAGCTCCCGGCTGGAATTCATCGAAATGCTGCTGGATGAGCAGTCCCGGCAGGGCAATCTGTAAGATCTATTTACCGGAGAAAGGAATGTCAATATGAAGCTCTACAACTCTCTCACCCGTACCAAGGACGACTTCAAGACCCATACCCCCGGCAAGGTGGAGATGTACACCTGCGGCCCCACCGTATACCACTTCGCCCACATCGGCAACCTGCGCAGCTATATCATGGAGGACGTGCTGGAAAAGTACCTCCGCTATGCCGGCTATGACGTCAACCGGGTCATGAACATCACCGACGTGGGCCATCTGGCCTCCGACGCCGACACCGGCGAGGATAAGATGCTCAAGGGCGCCAAGCGGGAGCACAAGACCGTCATGGAGATCGCCCAGTTCTACACCGACGCCTTCTTCTCCGACTGTGAGAAGCTCCACATCAAGCGCCCCGACGTGGTCCAGCCCGCCACCGGCTGCATCGAGGAGTATATCCAGATCGTCTCCGGCCTCATCGAGAAGGGCTATGCCTACCTGGCCGGGGGCAACGTCTACTTCGACACCTCCAAGCTCCAGCAGTACTACGTCTTCAACGACCACGACGAGGAGGACCTGGCCGTGGGCGTCCGGGACAGCGTGGAGGAGGACCAGAACAAGCGCAACAAGGCCGACTTCGTCCTCTGGTTCACCAAGTCCAAGTTCGAGGACCAGGCCCTCAAGTGGGATTCTCCCTGGGGCGTGGGCTATCCCGGCTGGCACATTGAGTGCTCCGGCATCTCCATGAAGTATAACGGCGAGTATCTGGACCTCCACTGCGGCGGCATCGACAACGCCTTCCCCCACCACACCAATGAGATCGCCCAGTCCGAGGCCTATCTGGGCCATCCCTGGTGCCCCCAGTGGTTCCATGTCCACCACCTCAACACCACCAGCGGAAAGATGAGCAAGTCCAAGGGCGAGTTCCTCACGGTCTCCCTGCTGGAGGAGAAGGGGTACGACCCCATGGTCTACCGCTTCTTCTGCCTCCAGTCCCACTATCGGAAGGGCCTGGTCTTTTCCTGGGAAAACCTGGACAATGCCCGCACTGCCTATGACAAGCTCATCGCCCGTGTCGCCGCCCTGAAGGACGAGGGTGAACTGGACCAGGCCGCCATGGACGAGCTGCGCGCCTCCTTCCGCTCCGCCATGGACAACGACCTGAACACCTCCATGGGTGTGACCGTCCTCTACGACGTGCTGAAGGCCAAGATCAGCGACCGCGCCAAGCGGGTCCTGCTGGACGAGTTTGACCAGGTGCTGAGCCTGGGCCTCCTGGACCGGGCCGCCAAGGCCGCCGCCCCCCAGGCGGAGGAGAGCGCGGAGTCCGACCCCGAGATCGACGCTCTGGTGGCCGCCCGCACCCAGGCCAAGAAGGACAAGAACTGGGCCGAGGCCGACCGCATCCGGGATGAACTCAAGGCCCGGGGCATCGAGCTCATCGACACCAAGGAAGGCACCAAGTGGAAGCGGGTCTAAGCCCCTTCTCCCGACTTCGTTTGATAAAACACCCCGGAGTTCGATTGGAGCTCTGGGGTGTTTCATGTGTTTATCCAGTATTCTTTTGCAATCCTTGCCGCAAATGCCTCGAAGAGTTCCGCCGTCCGCAGACGGCGGAATAAAGTCCAATCGTGTTTTCCGGCGGCGTGTACGTCGGAAAACACTCCGCTCAGGCCGCAAGTGTGTGGCCCTTCGGGCCATGCGCGCAGAGGCCTGCATCCCCTCGAAAAAATGCTTGCATTTTTGAGAAGCGTGTCGAACTTTTCGACACGCAAAAATCCCGGAGTTCGATTTGAACTCCGGGATTTTTCGTTACATATGGCTCCAGTCGATGACGTCCTTGTTCTTCACAAAGTACTCCACGCCGGAGTAGACGGTGGTGATGACAATGACCGCCGTCACGATCACATCCACCATGTGAGGCACCGGCAGCAGCATCAGGCAGATACCCACCATGGTGGAGGCCGTCTTGACCTTGCCCGACCAGGCCGCCGCAATGACCCGGCCGTTGTCCACCGCGATGAGGCGCAGGCCGCTCACGGCAAACTCCCGCACCACTACGATGAGGAGGGCCCAGGCCGGCATCCGGCCCACCTCCACAAACCACAGCATGGCCGCCATGACCAGCATCTTGTCGGCCAGCGGGTCCATGAACTTGCCGAAATCGGTGATCAGCCCCCGGCTGCGGGCGATATGCCCGTCCACAAAGTCGGTGGCGCTGGCCACGATAAACACGGCAAGGGCCACATAGCGATTATAGGGGAAATCCAGGTACAGCACCACCAGAAAGACCGGGATCATCAGGATCCGCAGCATGGTCAGCTTGTTTGCGGTATTCATGGCCATCACTCCTCGATCTCGCCGGTGAGGTCTCCGTCCGAGACCCCGGTCAGGCGTACGTAGACAAATTCACCCGCGGGGATCACGCCGCCCGCGGTAAAGAGCACCCGGCCGTCGATCTCCGGAGAGTCGGCCCAGGTCCGGCCCACATAGCAGCCCTCCTGGGTGTCAAAGCCCTCGCAGAGGACCTCCACCGTCTCGCCCAGGCGGCTCTCGTTCCACTCGTCCATCACCCGGGACTGGAGGTCCACCACCAGTTCCACCCGGCGGCGGGCCACGTCATCGTCCACCTGGTCCTCCATCTTGGCGGCCAGGGTTCCCTCCTCCCGGGAGTACTGGAACACGCCCGCCCGCTGGAGCTTCTGCTCCCGCAGGAAGTCGCACAGCTCCTCAAAGGCCTCGTCGGTCTCCCCAGGCAGGCCGCAGATGAGGGAGGTGCGGATGACCACGTCGGGCATAGCCGCGCGGAGCTTGTCAAAGAGGGCGATGAGCTCGGCCTTGGTGGTGCGCCGCCGCATAGCCGAGAGAATGGCGTCGTTGCAGTGCTGGATGGGGATATCCAGATAGTGCAGGATCTTCCGCTCGCTGGCGATGGTCTCGATGAGCTCGTCGGTCACCGCCTCGGGGTAGAGGTAGTGGAGCCGGATCCAGCGGAAGGGCAGCTTGCACAGCTCCTTGAGCAGCTTGGAGAGGCTGTTCCCATCCCCCAGGTCCAGACCATAGCGGGTGATGTCCTGGGCAATGACGATGAGCTCCTTCACACCCCGCTCGGCCAGCTCCTCCGCCTCATGGAGCAGAGATTCCATGGTACGGCTGCGGTAGCGGCCCCGGAGCTTGGGGATGATGCAGAAGGCACAGCCGTTGCTGCACCCCTCGGCGATCTTCAAAAAGGCGGTATAGGGGGCGGTGGTGACGATGCGCTCCCCGTCCTCATAGGTACGGTGGATGTCGCCGAAGTGCTCGGGGTGCTCCCCTGCCATCAGCTCCTCCACAGCGGAGACCACGTCGGTGTAGCTGCCAGTGCCCAGCATACCGTCCACCTCGGGCAGCTCCTCCTTGATCTCCTCCCGGTAGCGCTGGGTGAGACACCCGGCCACCAGGAGTTTTTTCAGCTTCCCCTCGTCCTTGAGCCGGGCCAGCTCCAGGATGTTGTCGATGGCCTCGCTCTTGGCCGACTCGATAAAGCCGCAGGTGTTGAGCACCGCCACATCGGCCCCGGCGGGCTCGCCGGTGATCTCATACCCAGCCTCCCGGCACAGGGCCATCATCTGCTCGGTGTTCACCAGGTTCTTGGCACAGCCCAGGGACACAAAGGCCACTTTATATTGCTTCAATGAGATTCCTCCCCAATTCCATAACGTCATGGTTCTGGACCGGAGGAAAACAGGGATTCTCCAGCCGGTCCATACTAGGAAAGTTTACACGATATGCCGCAAAAGTCAACCACAAAATGGCCCCGGCGGATTTATTCGTCATCCTGTGCCGCACCGTAGCGCTCCAGTCCCTCCTTGATCTCCTCCCACCGGTAGCCCCGGCGGGCCAGGGCGTCGGAGGTGCGCTTGAGGGCTCTGGGGTCCCGGGGGTCCTCCCCCCGCATCTTCCGGCGGATGAACTGGTCGATCTCGTCTTCCGGGTCCTGGGCCTCGGCCAGGGCCTCCTCCCAACAGTCCCGGGGCACCCCCCGGCGGTAGAGCTCGTCCCGGAGCTTTCGCTCCCCATAACCCTTGGCGGAGTAGTGCCGCACCACGCTCTTGGCGTACTCGGCGTCGTTGAGATAGCCCAGCTCCTCCAGCCAGTCGGCCACCGCTTCGGCCGCCGCCGGGTCGGCCGCCGCTTTTTCCTTCCGCTCCTTCCCGTCCCGGGTGGGCCGGGGGCGGGCGGTGAGCTTCTGCACCAGCTCTCTCCGGGAGAGGGGACGCAGGGAGAGTGCGCGGATGGCCCGCTCCTTCAGCTCCCCCAGGGCGGCGGCGGCGCACAGCTCCTCCAGCCGCTCCCCGGAAAGCTCCATGCCCGCATAGAGGCCGAAGGAGACCACCTCATTCTCCCCCACGCGCAGCAGGGAGCCGTCCTCCAGATGGAGGAGCCACCGCCCCTGCACCCGCTGGGAGGGGGCCAGCTTCAGCAGTTTCATTCTGCGTCGGCCCCGTCCTCGCCGTCATCAAAGTCGTCGGCGCTCACGTCCACGGCCCGGCCCGCCGCCTTGGCCGCGGCGCGGCCCTGGCTGGGCATGAGCTTGTAGGCGTTCTTACGGATCTCGGCCTCGATGCGCTCGGCCTCCTCCGGATTGTCCTTCAGGTACTGCTTGACGGAATCCTTGCCCTGGCCCAGGCGCATCTCGCCCATGGAGAACCAGGAGCCGGACTTCTGGATGATGTCCAGCTTGACGCCCAGGTCCACCAGCTCGCCCACCTTGGAGATGCCCTCACCGTACATGATGTCGAACTCGGCCTCCCGGAAGGGCGGGGCCACCTTGTTCTTTACGATCTTGACCCGGGTGCGGTTGCCGATGATCTCGGAGCCGTTCTTGAGGGACTCCACCCGGCGCACGTCCATGCGCACCGAGGCGTAGAACTTCAGGGCACGGCCGCCGGTGGTGACCTCGGGGTTGCCGTAGACCACGCCCACCTTTTCCCGGAGCTGGTTGATGAAGATGACGATGCAGTTGGTCTTGGCGATGGAGCCGGCCAGCTTGCGTAGGGCCTGGCTCATGAGCCGGGCCAGCAGGCCCACGTGGGAGTCGCCCATGTCGCCCTCGATCTCGGCCCGGGGGGTCAGCGCGGCCACCGAGTCCACCACCACCACGTCGATGGCGCCGGAGCGGACCAGGGCCTCACAGATCTCCAGGCCCTGCTCACCGGTGTCGGGCTGGGAGATGAGCATGGAGTCGATGTCCACGCCCAGAGCCCGGGCATAGGTGGGGTCCAGGGCATGCTCGGCGTCGATGAAGGCCACCTCGCCGCCCCGCTTCTGGGCCTCGGCCACGATGTGCAGGGCCAGGGTGGTCTTACCGGAGGACTCGGGGCCGTACACCTCGATGATGCGCCCCTTGGGCACGCCGCCGATGCCCAGGGCCAGGTCCAGCGCCAGGGAGCCGGTGGGAATGGCCTCCACCACCACGTGGGAGTTCTCCCCCAGACGCATGACGGTGCCCTTTCCGTAGGTCTTCTCAATATTGGCCAGACAGGTCTCCAGGGCCTTCTTCTTATCGGAAGCCGGCGCGGCCGACTCGATGGGTTTCTTCTTATCTGCCATGGTTTTGTATCATCCTTTCCAGCCGGCGGGACACGCCGGCCTCCTTCACCAGATTTGCGGGGTTTCTCTCCCCCTGTTCTGGTTCCATTATCCCACAGTTTCAGTCCAATAAACCGGACTCATCCAACAGTGGGACCACGCCGCCCACCACACGCTGGATCCCCTGGGTATCCGGATAGGTGCAGATATCCTGATAGCCCTCCTGGGCCAGGATGGCGGCCACCTGGGTGTCCTGACCCATCCCCACCTCAAAGAGCAGGGTGCCGCCCAGGCGCAGGGCGCTCTTCCAGTTGCGGGCGATGAGGCGGTAGAAATCCAATCCATCCGCGCCTCCGTCCAGGGCCAGCCGGGGCTCGTAGTCCCGCACAGACGGGTCCAGGCCCTCGATCTCCCAGCTGGGGATGTAGGGCGGATTGCTGGCGATCACGTCAAAGTCCCAGAGGGCAGGGGGCGGAACCTCCCGGGCATCGGCCTGGATGCAGGTCACCCGGGCGTTGAGGTCGTTGCGGCGCACGTTCTGCTTGCAGATGCGCAGTGCCCCCTCGGACACATCCGCCAAAACCGCCCGGCATCCGGGCACGTTGGCGGCTACCGCCAGCCCCACACAGCCGCTTCCGGCGCACAGGTCCAGGACCCGCGCCCCCTCTCCGGCGGCCCGGGCACGCAGAATGGCCTGCTCGGCCAGCACCTCGGTGTCCATCCGGGGGATGAGCACCTCCTGAGAGACCTCCATAGGCAGGCCGTAGAACTCCCACTCCCCCACCAGATAGGCCACCGGCTCTCCCGCCAGGCGGCGGCGCAGCAGCTCGGCCGTTTTCTCCTCCACCTGGTCGGAGGCGTAGAGCATCAGGTCCCGGTAGAACTGGTCCCGGCTCTTTCCCGCCGCGGCACAGACGATCTCCCGGGCCTCCAGCTGGGCCGATTCCACGCCCGCGCTCTTCAACTGATGTCTGGCGTCCAGGTATAGATTATTATAGGTGGTCGCCATCAAATCACCCTCACACGATCAAATTTTACAACACACATTTTCTCGGGCACCCAGTGCCCGGACTTTGGCAGGACGCCTTACCAGGCGTTCCAGGCCATCGATAAGACATACTTCTGCGATGTTTGATGCAGCCTCGCAGAGTTCCGCCGTCCGCAGACGGCGGAAGAGAGTTAAATCGTGTTTTCCGGCGGCGTGTACGTCGGAAAACACTCTTCTCAGGCCGCAAGTGTGCGAGCGCCAGCGAGTGCGCGCAGCGGCCTGCATTCCCTCGAAAAAATGCTTGCATTTTTGAGAAGCATGTCGAAGTATTTCGACATGCTGAGACACCTTACCAGGCGTCCTTTCCCTTTTCGCTGGGCAGCACCAGCTCCAGCGAGCGGATGCCCACCTCGATCATACTGTCATCCGGCTCAAAGGTGGTGTAGTTCTGGAGCCACAGCCCGGGGGCGGTCATGACCCGGGTCAGGGCGTTGTCATACCGGCCCACCAGGCGGTTGATCTCATAGGTCAGACTCACCACCACCGGCAGCAGGAGCAGATGAATCCCCATCCGCGCAAAGACATTGGTCACCTCCACAAAGGAGAACACAAAGCTGGAGAGCAGAATGGCCACCACGATGACCACAAAGAGGAAGCTGGTCCCGCACCGGGGATGGTGGCGGGGCTGCTTGCGCACGTTCTCCACCGTCAGGGGGAGGCCGGCCTCATAGCAGAAGATGGTCTTGTGCTCGGCGCCGTGGTACTGGAACACCCGGTGGATGTCCTTGGTCTTGGAGCACAGCACCAGATAGCCCACAAAGATGATGACGCGCACCACGCCCTCCAGCACGTTGCGCACCCACATGGGCATGTCCTGGACCAGAAGGCCCAGCCCGCCCACCACCGCGGTGGGCAGCAGGATGAAGAGGCCCACTGAGAAGGCCATGCCCAGGATCACGGCCAACGTCACGATCATGGAGTACATGGCCTCACTGCCCAGCCGGCGCTCCAGCCACTGTTCGAATTTGGAGGGCTCTTCCTCCTCTTCCTCGTCCCCGTAGAATTCCGCTGAAAACATCAGGGCCTTGACCCCGTTGGCCATAGAGGAGCCAAAGTTAAAGACCCCCCGCAGCAGAGGAAGGCCCAGAATGGGATACTTATCCTTGATGAGCACCCGGTCGCTGACCTGTTCCTCCAGCGTTCCATCCGGCTTGCGCACCACGACGGCCTTTTTCTCCGGCCCCATCATCATGATCCCCTCGATCAGAGCCTGACCGCCGATCATGGTCTTGAACGTGCTCCCGCAGGAGCTGTGCTGTTTCTCTTCTGCCATGTGGTTCTCCTTTATTCTTCCCCCGGAGGAGGGTCGCCCCTCCCCCAGGGATTCCTCTGTTATCCTACCAAATCAGCCCGGCTTTTGCAAGACTCAATTCGAACTTACGTTCCAATTGGCAGTCGGACGGTCACCAGGCAGCCGCCGCCCTCCGCATTTCCGATCTCCAGGGTGCCCTGATGGCGCACCACGATCTCCTCACACACGGCCAGACCGATGCCGCTGCCCCGGGCCTTGGAGCTTCCCTTGTAGAACTTGGTCTTCACATGGGGCAGCTCCTCCTCCGGGATGCCCGGGCCGTAGTCCCGGATGGTGATGACGGCCTCGTCCTCCTCCCGCCGGATGGCGGTGTCGATGCGCTTCCCGCTCCCGCCGTGCTTGGCAGCGTTGTCCAGCAGGTTGCAAAGCACCTGCCGCAGCCGCTCCGAGTCCACGTTCATGAGAGGGAACTCCTCCTCACAGTCGGTATGGTGCAGCTCGATCCCGTCCCGGCGGAAAAACTCCTTGTAGGTGTAGACCGCGTCCTCCAGCTCCGCCTTGATGTCCACCGGTTCGATGGAGAGCGTAAAGCGTCCGTCCTGGATGCGGGAGAACTCCAGCAGCTCCTCCACCATGTTGGTCAGACGCCGGGCCTCACTGACGATGATGCCCATGCCCTTCTTCACGTCCTGGGCGTCCCGCACCTCGCCGTTCATGATGGTCTCAGCCCAGCCGTTGATGGCGGTGAGGGGGGTACGCAGCTCGTGGGAGACCGAGGAGATGAACTCGTTTTTCATCTTCTCCGACTGCTTGATTTTCAGGGACATGTCGTTGATGGCGTCGATGAGATCGCCCACCTCGTCATCAAACTGTTTTTCCATCTGCACGCCGTAGCTCCCGGCGGCAATGTGCTCCGCCGTCCGGGTGACCTGCACCACCGGCTCCACGATGGAGCGCACGAAAAACAGTCCCGAGAAATAGAGCAGCGCCAGCACCAGCAGGCCCACCGTGAGGGCCACGCCCACCACGATGAAGATCTGCCGGTCCACCAGGGCCAGGGACGTGACGATCCGGATGACCGAGACCACCTCTCCGTTGACCTTCAGGGGGCAGGAGACCGCCATGATGTGCTCCTCCGTGTTGGGGTCGGCCCCGGTCCAGACCCCCATGGGCTGGCCACTCAGGGCGTCATGGATGTCCGGCGTATCCGGCTTGTAGCCGGAGATCTGGATCAGGCTGGAGAAATGCACCACGCCCTCGCTGTCCAGGATCTGAAAGTTGAGCCGGTCGCTGTCCTCAAACTGCCCCGTCACGAAGGCGGAGGCGTTCTGGTAATAGTCGGCCTCGGTCTTATAGCCGCTGAACATATTGGCCGCCACGGTGATCTTGCTCTGAAGTCCCGTGCGCAGATTGGAATAATAGTAGCTGACCATGGCCACGGAAAAGGACGTGACCGCCAGCAATACCACCAGCAGGGCCGCGCTGATGCTGTTCATCATCCAGCGCTTTCGAATGCCCTTCATTCTCTTCATGGATGCACCACCCGGATAAAAGATAGCAGCCTCAGGCGCCCCACTTGTAGCCGTACCCCCACACCGTATTGATGTAGGTCGGATTCGTGGGATCGTCCTCGATCTTGATGCGCAGACGGCGGATATTCACGTCCACGATCTTCAGCTCACCGAAATAGTCCCGGCCCCACACCGTATCCAGGATCTCCTCCCGGGAGAGGGCCTTGCCGGGGTTGTCCATAAAGAGCTTGACAATGGAGTACTCCACCTGGGTCAGCTTGACCCGCTGGCCATTTTTCTCCAGGGTGCGGTTGCGGGTATTGAGCAGGAAGGGCGGCTGGTTGATCTCATCGGTGTTCTCCAGCACCACGCCGCCAGCCCGGCGGTAGAGGGCGTCCACCCGGGCGGTGAGCTCCGCCGGGGAGAAGGGTTTGGTCACATAGTCGTCCGCCCCGGTCATCAGCCCCGTCACCTTGTCCATCTCCTGGGTCCGGGCGGTCAGCATGATGATGCCGATCTGGCTGTTGCTGGCCCGGATGCGGCGGCAGACCTCAAAGCCGTCGATACCGGGGAGCATGATGTCCAGCAGGGCCACCTTGATGTCCGGATTCTGCTGGAGCAGCTCCAGGGCCTCTTCGCCGGTCCCCGCCTCGATGGTCTCATATCCAGCCCGTTTCAGGTTGATGACCACAAAGCTGCGGATATTGGCCTCATCCTCCAGGACCAGTACTTTTTTCATGTCTTGTTCCTCCTTACTTCCTTCCGCGCTTCCTCAGTCAAAGGAGTCCCAGTCGGTCTGGATGATCCGGAAGTGCTCCCGCACGCCGGCCTCGTCCAGGCCGCAATCCCAGCCGTCCATCAGCTCGGCGGCATAGATCACGGTGGGATTGTCCTCGCCGCTGTCTCCCAGCCGGAACCGGCCGGGCAGGCTGGCCCGGCTCACCCGGTTGCTGCCCGAAAGGCGGTAGATGGTCAGAAACGGGATGGGCTCCGCGCCGCTCTCCTTATCCCAGTAGGAGAAGATGACGGCCCGCTCTCCCCCGCCCGCCGCATCGCTGCGGGAGAGGGTGATCTTCCCCTCCCACTCGTCCGGCAGGATCAGGTACCATCCGTCCTGCTTGTTGTAATAAGTCGTGCACACATAATATGGAGTGCCGCTGATGTCATACTGGCTCCACCGGTTGAGCCAGAAATTCGGGGCGCTGCCGCTGGGGCGGTACTCCTCCACCGCGGCGGAGGTGGCCAGCTCCAGAATGCCGTCCTGATTGATGTCGGTGGGTTTGAGGGCCGCGTAGATATTGAGGGTCCCCTCGCTGGTATTGCTCTCCGGCTGGAGCGTGATATTGCGCAGCTGCTTGCGCGTATTCGGGTCCTTCTGTTCCCAGACCAGAATATCGGTGACCTGTCCGCTGCTGGTCTCGTTGATCCCGTTGGACAGCTCGCTGGTCACAAAAAGGGCTGGGACGGCATCCCGCAGATAGCCCTTGCGCATACCCTCATCCTGTACTGCACCGATATTTTTGGACAGCGGCGCGGCGGAATCCGGCTCCATCAGGCCATCCCGGAAATCATACAGCTCTACCTCGCTGCCTCCCTCCGGCTTGGTGTTGAGGATGAGGACCTCCTCATTGTCATCCCGGTCCATGTCGTAGAGCTTGAAAGCGGTGTAGTCGGTCCGCAGCAGCTCCACCACCTGTTCGCTGGACACCGAGTAGGCCGAGAGGAAATGGAGCTGATCGCTCAGCTGCCAGCTCACCACTACCTCTTTATCCGGCGAGTCATCCAGATTGACATAGTCGATGTAATTGATCCCGGTCCCCGGGCCCTCGATGACGGCCTCCAGCTCATAGGTCTCCCCCATCTGGCGGTAGATATAGATCTTGGGCTGGCTCTCCTCGCCCGTCATACGAAAAAAGGCAATGGCGGAATCCACCACGCCGTCTCCATCCATATCCTGAAGCTGGATATTCTGAATATTTTCCCCGCCCAGCGGTGCGCAGTACTCCGCCCCCTGACTGAGCACCTCGTTGATCTCGCTGGTCAGGTTCTTGAACTCCCGGGGAAGCTCCGGCAGACGGTACAGGTTATCGTCTGACTGCTGGGCGCACCCTGCCAGCAGCAGACACAGCGCCGCAGGCAGGAGGCACCGCCTCCTGATCTTGTGTTCTTTCATAGTGCGTGACCTCTCACGTAAAAATCCAAGCCACGGCCGGAGAAATCTGCATTTCCTCCTTTTTATATGCCGGACCAGTCATTCAGTACAGAATATTGTAGCATAGTTTCCGGTCGAATGGTATGCCTAATTGTAATTTTACTCCTCTTCCAACCGCCCTTCTTCTGCTCTGACGCAAATTTTCTCTTGTCAAACGATATGGTTTCCTGTATAATATAAAATCGATCCGCCGGTATGATGGAATTGGTAGACGTGACGGACTCAAAATCCGTTGGTGGCGACATCGTGTCGGTTCGAGTCCGACTACCGGCACCAGCTCGTCGCAAGCGACATATCGCTTGCGACGAGCTTTTTCATTTCATTGCAAAGCTCATCGCGCGCTCATTCTGCTGCTCTTCGCTTCCAAATCGAACCCGCTGCGCTGGGCTGCGATTTGGTTTCGGGTGCAAACCTGAACGCTGCGGCATCTATACTGTTGCAATATTTCAAAAATCGACAAGCCCCTAAAGGGGCTTGTCGATTTTCATTTATACACTCTTCTGTTTATCCGAAAAGCCATTGAATCTCTCGTGTAACCATTCCGCCACAAGGTATCGTCTTTTGAAGCGAATGATAACCGTTTTCCATTCTCCGCACTCCTCACAAAGATCAGGTTCTTCGGAGAAAAGGAAGCACTTGGGACTGTATTCAGAGTCTGTAAGCTTATTCCAACAATCCAGACAAAGTTCTGCCATTGACATCACCTCTGTTCCATCATATCAGAGTTGCATTGCAAATGCAATGCATACTTTCGAGAAATAGTGATATAGACTAATCGTAATACAAATGTATTGCGAGGAAACATCCATGGGCAGATTTCAGATACCATCCACGCCGCCTACGATCAACAAAACAATCCGCTTCCCAAGCGATGTGGTGGAAGGAGTGGAAAAGGCAATTCAGAATAAAAATTGCACGTTTTCTGCCTTTGTGATCGCTGCGGTCCGCGCGGCTTTGGAGGAGGTCCGCGAAATAGATACATCCAGTCCGGACCAGCATCCATAGTATTTTGATGGTTCAGCTCATCGTGCGCTCATTCTGCTGCGCTGAGCTTCGATTTGCTATTGGGCACGGTTGAATCCCTGCATCGATATTGTTGTGATGTTCCAGTCGGAGCAAGCTTTGTATCGCTTGCTCCGACTTTTTTATAACAAACACAGTCCGCTCCCAACACTGCTCCTCCTTTCCAAATGAATTTGGTCATGGTAAAATGAAAGAAAGAGTCGTGAAGTGTGCGTCCCAGGTGCGGGGAGGTATCTGAGATGAAAAATCCAGGTAAAAAGAAGCTTTCATTCGCACTCACCGGGATACTCGTCTTATTCCTGCTGGGCGCTTACGCCTGGTACACAAGACCCGTGACGCTCCCGGCACTTTATCCCATGTTAAAACCTGAGCAGTGCACACAGATCCAGGGGTATTATGAAATCGGAATGCAGCCGGAGCAATCCAATTTCACGATCACGAAGGACAGTGCAGAATTTGAACGGCTTTGGGATCTGTTCTATGACCAGAGCTATCGCCGCAGTCTCAAGGATCTTCTGCCCAGGGGTACGAGGATCCATCGGACCGAAGAGGATGATTTTCAATGGACGGTCGATGTTCTCTTTGAGGACATTGCATTTCCCGACGGAAGCACCGGCTCCGGCACAATACTGTCTTTTACCTATTGGTACGGTACTTTTGAACTATTTTTCGACGGAGAAACCCACATTTATCGGGTTCCTGAACCGGAGCGCTGGGCCGCTCAGGTCCTTGCGATCATACAGTGAACACCAAACTGCGGAGCGAAAAATAGGAGGGGTACCATGAAGGAGCCGAAGGAATTCTCCTATTGGAAACATCCATATCAAAAATGGCTGCTTTTCTTGGCCGGAGTAATCCAACTCCTGTGTCTGTTCCTGAATGTGCGGGAATTTCCGGAGTACAGGCACCTTTTGGAGATTGGATTCCTCAACGCTTCCCAATGGGAAAGCTATTTTGTCGGGCAGTGCATGCAGTGCGCGCTGAATATTCTGTTGATCGTGCTCTTTTTCGGGTGCCTGCTGATCGGCCGCTTTGCGCGGAGCGCCCCATCGGCCCGGCGGGCGGAGGGGATCCTCCTGCTGTGTAAGGCCGCGCTCTGGGGCGTAGCCGGTCTTCTGCTACGCTTTCCGGCCTTTGGAACCACCTGTTTTATCTGGGGGCTGATCCTGATCGCACTCCTCTGCTGCGGAGCTTTTTCTCTCTGGAAGAGCCGCAAAAAGCCCGCCAACCTCGATTGACGTCGCGCCGTTTTCCCCTCTGCCAGGGCTCGTTTTCAAAACAGAAAGAAAAAAATAAAAAAAGGTTGACAGACGGAATATCTCGTGGTAATATATTACCTGCGCTGAGCGGTGCACGGCGCAGATATGCACGAGTGGTGGAATTGGCAGACTCGCTAGATTCAGGTTCTAGTGTGCATTACGCACGTGCGGGTTCAAGTCCCGCCTCGTGCACCAAAATAAAAGGACATCCTTTCGGATGTCCTTTTATTTTTTCGATCCACACGCAAAGGAGCGGTTCCGCACAAAACGGAACCGCTCTTTTATCATCTGTATTTTCGTTCTTTACGGTATGCTCATACCTGGTAGCATCCCCCGCCGATGAACTCCCGCAGCAGCGAGGTCTTGGGCACATCGTCCGCGGGCAGGGGGAGGAAATAGCTCAAAAACTTCAGCAGCCGCTTGGCCTCCAGGTATTCCGGGCAGTCCTTGGGGACGCCGAACAGCAGAGGCTCAATATAGGGCTTGAGCAGGGCGATCTCATAGATCAGGGCCGAATTGAACACCACGTCCGCGCTGTCCTGGAAGGGGAAGATGTTGGCCTCCTCTCCCCGCCGGACCGAGGGCCACATCTGAATGGTCGCCCGTGCCCCATAGCCGCGGGTCCTGGCATCCCGCTCGATCCGCCGGAGCAGGCGGGCATCCGTGGTGGGGATGCGGTTGTGGTCATCGACATTCAGTGTGGTGAGACAGCTGATATAGATCTTGAATTTGCTCTCCTTGGGCAGGGAGTGAGAAAATACGTCATTCAGGCAGTGGATCCCCTCGATGACCAGAATGTCCTTTTCGCCCAGGGTCAGGGTATTTCCGTTGTACTCCCGGATACCTTTTTTGAAATTGAACTGGGGCATCTCCACCGTCTCGCCCTGCAAAAGCCGGGACATATCCGTGTTGAACTGCTCCACATCCATGGCGCCCAGGCTCTCAAAGTCATACTGGCCGTGCTCGTCCCGGGGGGTCTCCTCCCGGTTTTTGAAGTAGTTGTCCGTGGCAATGGCATGGGGCCGCAGTCCGCAGGCCATCAGCTGGGTGCACAGGCGGTGGGAGAAGGTGGTCTTTCCAGAGGAAGAGGGCCCCGCGATCATGACGAAGCGGACATCCTTGCGCCGTGCAATGGTCTCGGCGATGTCGCCGATCTTCTTCTCCATCATGGCCTCGCTGGTCAGGATGATCTGGGCCGCATCCCCCTGGCAGATGGCCTCGTTGAGATCGGCCACATTGGAGATGTGCAGGGCCTCGGCCTTGCGCTCACCGTCGTACATGGTCTGGAACACCTTGACCGAGGGCTCAAAGGGGGCCAGCTGATCCGGCTTCTGGACGTCCGGCAGGCGCAGGACAAAGCCGCAGTCAAACAGCTCCAGCCCAAAGCACCGCACATATCCGGTGTCCGGGACCATATAGCCATAGAAATAATCCGCAAACTCCCCTAGAGAATAGTAGTTGACCCGGGAACTGATCCGGCAGCTGAGCAGCTTGGCCTTGTCCTGGAGCTTCCGCGCCTCAAAGAGCGCGATAGCGTCGTCGGTGGGAATGGAGTGCTTTTGGATGGGGATGGCCTGCTCCGCCAGCTCGCGCATACGCTCCTCCACTCGATTCAGCAGAGCCTGGTCCAGCTGGAAGGCCCCTTTGGCCCGGATGAAGAGCGCATGGCTCAGGGAGTACTCCACGCAGATGCGCTCGATCTGATCCCGTCCCACAATATCATAGAAGGCCTTGAGCATCAGGAAAATGACGCTACGCTCATAGGTCTGCATCCCCGGCTTGTCCTGGATGGTCAGCATGCGCAGCGTGCAGTCCCGGTCCAGCTTCTTTTGCAGCTCACACAGCTTTCCATCCCGCTGCACCAGCAGAATGTCGCTGTGGTATCCCCCCTGTACCTCCCGGGCAATGGTCTGGTAGGAAGTCCCGGCGGGATACTGGCGTTGGACGCCGTCCACCGTTACCGAATACATATGGTCCATATGCGCTTCTCCTTTTCCAATTTGGTCTCCCGTAGTTTATGTTCGGAGTATAGCAAAAAACTCGTTTCTTTTCAGAAACGAGTTTTTTGTTCTTTCAAATTGGTGGAGATAAGCGGGATCGAACCGCTGACCTCTTGAATGCCATTCAAGCGCTCTCCCAGCTGAGCTATACCCCCATATTCACTTGCCGTGCCGCCGGACCGGCGACTCAACGTAGGATATTATACCCGCCTCTTCCACATTTGTCAAGCATTTTCTTTCTCTTTTTTTGGCCCCTGCTCCAGCACAGCAGGGGCCGTTCTCTTTTTCTCACGGTTCGGGCCTGGCGGGCGCTCTCCAGCCCTTCCCCCAGATCTCCTGAATACGGATCCGGAACAGGGCGGTCTGTAAAAAACAGCCCCGGTTCTGTGCCCGGAACTCCTCCTCCGGCTCGGGACGGAACTTCTGGCTGAACACCCGCAGTCCCTCCCAGCGCGCCGCTTCCTCCAGCACCTCTTCCGCCGTTCCAAAGACCACTGCGCTCTCATATTCGGTGGTGTACTGCTCGGGGATCACCCGGGCATGGCCCACCGCCGTGACGCAGACCTGGGGACAGGCGCGCAGACAGTCGATCTTCTTGCCCTCTCTCGCACAGTGAAAATAGAGCCACTCCCCTGCCCGGGTCATGTTGACCGGTACGGCATATGGCGTTCCATCCGGTTGTGTCATGGATAGGGTCATCCACTCCGTCTGATCCAAAATCCGGAGCGCCGCTTCCCGCTCCAATGCACGGTCTTTTCGCCGCATATCGTTTCCTCCCATCTTTTTCTTGTGTCTACTATATCTCATCCCGCTCACCCGCGCAAGATTTCCCCTTGACATTTCCCCAACACCGTATATAATTACATATGAACAATAGCTCATATATTTTGAGAAAGAAAGGAGTATGCACCATGTCCCTCCCCGATTCCCCGTCCCAAGCCCAGGATCTGGACCACTGCGACTATATGCATGTACACGAGGACATTGTCGCACAGGTCAACGAGACCATGCCCGATGAGGAGATCCTCTACGATCTGGCTGAGCTCTTTAAGATCTTTGGAGACTCCACCCGCATCAAGATCCTCTATGTCCTCTTTGAGGCCGAGATGTGCGTGTGCGACATCGCCACGCTGCTGGGCATGTCCCAATCCGCCATCTCCCACCAGCTCCGCTCCCTCAAGCAGAGCAAGCTGGTCAAGTATCGCCGGGAGGGGAAGACCGTCTTTTACTCCCTGGCCGATTCCCATGTGCGCACCATCCTGGACCAGGGCATGGAGCACGTAGCCGAGTAAGCCCCCATTCAGAAAGGAGATCTCACCATGAAAAAACGTTTTTCCTTTACCAATCTGGACTGTGCCAACTGCGCCGCCAAAATGGAGGCGGCCATCGCCAAGCTCGACGGCGTCCACAGCGTGTCGGTCAGCTTCTTCTCCCAGAAAATGACCCTGGATGCCGACGACGAGCGGTTCGACGCCATCCTTCAGGAGGCGGCCAAGATCTGCAAAAAGATTGAGCCCGACTGTGTGCTCCACATCTGAGCCGCGTTCTCGATCCAGTTTGCAAAGACGGGAATGATTTCCCGACAGGAGGTCAACCATGGATTCCAGACAAAAAAAGATGCTCTGGCGGATCCTCGCCGCCGGAGTGCTGTTTCTCATCGCCCTTTTGATCCCGGCCCAGGGATTGCCCCGCCTTCTGCTCTTTCTGATCCCCTACGGGGTCATCGGCTGGGACGTCCTCTGGCGGGCGGTGCGCAACCTGACCCGGGGTCAGATCTTTGACGAGCATTTTCTCATGTCCCTGGCCACAGTGGGCGCCCTGGCCATCGGAGAATACCCCGAGGCCGTGTTCGTCCTGCTCTTCTACCAGGTGGGAGAGCTCTTCCAGTCCTGCGCGGTGGGGCGGTCCCGCCGGTCCATCGCCGCGCTGATGGACATTCGCCCGGACGTGGCCCGGGTGGAGCGGAACGGCGCACTGGAGGAGGTGGACCCGGAAGAGGTCTCCTCCGGTGACATTCTTGTCATCAAGCCCGGGGAGCGCGTCCCCCTGGACGGGGTCATTCTGGAGGGCTCCTCCGCCCTGGATACCGCCGCCCTCACCGGCGAATCCCTCCCCCGGAGCGTCTCCCCGGGCGCCGACGTGATCAGCGGGTGCATCAACCTGACCGGACTGCTCCGGGTCCAGGTGACCAAGCCCTTTGAGGAGTCCACCGTGGCCCGCATCCTGGAGCTGGTGGAGAACGCCTCGGGACGCAAAGCCCGGGCTGAGGCCTTCATCACCAAGTTCGCCCGGTACTACACCCCTGCCGTGGTGGTGGCCGCCGTCCTGCTGGCCCTGATCCCTCCTCTCTTCTTCCAGGGCGGGTGGGGTGACTGGCTGGGCCGGGCCTGCTCCTTCCTGGTCATCTCCTGCCCCTGCGCCCTGGTCATCTCGGTCCCCCTGGCCTTTTTCGGCGGCATCGGCGGGGCCTCCCGGGCCGGTATCCTGATCAAGGGCGGCAACTATCTGGAGGCCCTGGCCAACACCGAGACCGTGGTCTTTGACAAGACCGGTACCCTCACCCGAGGCGTGTTCAACGTCACCGCCATCCACCCGGAGCAGGAGCGCGAGGCCGATCTGCTGGAGCTGGCCGCCCTGGCGGAATCCTGGTCCGACCACCCCATCGCCCACTCCATCCGGGAGGCCTACGGGGCCGAACTGGACACCAGCCGGGTCACCGGCGTGGAGGAGCGCTCCGGCCGGGGCGTCCAGGTCCAGGTGGACGGCCGGACCGTCTGCGTGGGCAATGACACCCTGATGGAGGAGATCGGCATCGCCTGGCATCCCTGCCACCAGGTGGGCACCACCGTCCACGTGGCGGTGGACGGCGTCTATATGGGCCATCTGGTCATCTCGGATCAGGTCAAGGAGGACGCCGCCGATGCTATCCAGGCCCTCCGCGCCTGCGGCGTGCGCAAGACCGTCATGCTCACGGGAGATGCCCAGGCCGTGGGGGAGGACGTGGCCCGCCGGCTGGGACTGGACGAGGTCCACGCCCAGCTTCTCCCGGCCGACAAGGTGGACCGGGTGGAGGACCTGCTCCGCCAGACCTCCCCCAGAGGGGCCCTGGCCTTCGTGGGGGACGGCATCAATGACGCCCCCGTCCTCTCCCGGGCCGACATCGGCATCGCCATGGGCGCACTGGGCTCAGACGCCGCCATCGAGGCCGCCGACGTGGTCCTCATGGACGACAAGCCCTCCAAGATCGCCCTGGCCATCCGGATCGCCCGCAAGACCCGCTCCATCGTCCGGCAGAATATCGTCTTTGCCCTTGGGGTAAAATTCCTGGTACTGGGCCTGGGGGCCTTTGGCCTTGCCAACATGTGGGAGGCCGTCTTTGCCGACGTGGGAGTCTCGGTCATCGCCATTCTCAACTCCATGCGTGCCCTTCACTCCCCCTCCGAGCCCTCCTGAGCGCAAAATCGCCCCTTTCTCCTTGCATCTGGCCTCAGCGGCTGGTATGATGAAAGTAGAAAGAGGAATGCCCGGTCCCGACCAGCTCAACCCAGGAACTTATGGTAAGGAGGGTGTCAAGATGAAACGATCTGCCGTTCCCATCGCGCTGTCCCTGCTCTTCTCCCTGGCCGCCTGTACTTCCCCCGGCGTGGAAGAGCCTACCCCCACCCCCTCTCTCCTCCCCAGTCCGTCCGCGTCCGCCCCGCTCATCCTCGACGACGGGAAGGGGGACCGCCCCACCATGCCGGAGGACCTGCCTCAGGACATGGCCTACCTCTATGACTTCTTCTTCTCCGAGCGGTATGACCGGCAGGTATCGGATGAATTCTCCCTCACCGGCCGGGAATTGCCCGGGCGGGGCATGTTCCTCCTCTATGAACCCTATGTGAACCAGCTGGAGGGCGCGGTGGAGACCACCGCCGACGGGGACGGCATGACCCCCTACCGCCTCCGGCAGTACCGCGCCACGCTGGAGAGCGGCACCCTTCTGGTGGGCACCCACTACTATGAGCCCGACCAGTTGGAGTATCTCTCCTACCTCTGGACCGACATCCCCGGGATGAAAACCGTCCGGGAGGTGGCGGTGGGCAGCAGCGAGGCCGACCTGCTCCGGGCCTATCCCGAGCAGCTCTACTATCTCACCGCCCAGGAGGCCAGCCCCGGCATCTGGTCTCTGGAGCCCGAATCCGACCTCTCCCCCTCCTTTGACTGCGCCTACACCTGGCAGCCCTATACCCAGGAGAACAACGACTGCCGGGACATCACCTTCTACCTCAAGGACGGCACGGTGACTGCCATCGAGATTTCCTCTCCCTATGAGCTGCGCTATGTCTACGGGTACGACCGGGACGCCGGTCTGGAAACGGCAAATGCAAACCGCGCCGCCCTGGACGGCTGAGCGCAGAACCCTCCCAAAAGCCCTTCGAGCGGGGCGCTTCCCCTTTTCGGAAGCGCCCCGCTCGTTCTCTTTTTTGGACCGGTATCCATTTTTTCTCCCAGGCCTCCCCCCAGTATGCTATAATAGGGTCTGTTGAACATTAACGGACAGAAGGTGACAAATTTGACGCAAGAAACCATGCTCTACGTGGTGCGCCACGGACAGACCATGTTCAATCTCCTGGACCGGGCCCAGGGATGGGCCGACTCCCCCCTCACCCCCGCCGGGGAGGAGGCTGCCGCCCAGCTGGGCCTTGGGCTCTCCCGCTCCGGCGTGGTCTTTTCCGCGGCCTGGTCCAGCGACAGCGGACGGGCCCGGGACACCGGACGCATCCTCCTGGACCATATGGGCCAGCAGGCCCTTCCCCTGCACACCGACCGCCGCCTGCGGGAGTGGTGCCTGGGCGATATGGAGGGCCTGCCCAACCGGCAGTTTCTCTCCTCCCTCCTGGGGCGGGACGGCCGCCCCATCTCCATTCGGGAGCTCAATGCCCGGCTCCCCGAGGCGGTGGAGAGCATCCACACCCACCTGGACTCCACCGGTATGAGCGAGTCCTATGATACCCTGCGCGCCCGCCTGTTGGAGGGCCTTTCCTCCATCGCCCGGGAGACCGCCGGGCAGGGGGGCGGGAATGTGCTGGTGGTCTCCCACGCCCTGTCCATCAAGCTCCTCATCCACCTGCTCTGCCCCGATCGTATGGAGGAGGCCGCCATGCTCCACAACGCAAGCGTGTGCCGCTTCCGCTTTGCGGATGACGGCTTTCAGGCCCTGGAGCTCAACGACACCCGCTATCTGGACGGCTCCGCCGTCCCCGCCCGGTGAGCGCCGTGGTGGCCCTCGTGACCGGCGGGAGCGGGAGCGGAAAATCCGCCTGGGCGGAGGGGCTCTCCTGCACCCTGTGTCCGGGTCCCAAGCGCTACCTCGCCACCATGCGCCCCTTCGGGGAGGAGGCCCAGCGCCGCATCGCCCGGCACCGCGCCATGCGCGCCCACAAGGGCTTTGACACGCTGGAGTGCCCCGACGGGCTGGGCGGCCTGCCCATCTCCCCCTCGGATACGGTCCTGCTGGAGGACCTGTCCAATCTGGTGGCCAACCGGCTCTTTTCTCCCCAGTGTCCGGAGCACTGCGGGGACGTGCTGTGGTCGGAGCTCTCCGCCCTGGCCGACCGCTGTACCCACCTGGTGGTGGTCAGCAATGAAATCACCTCCGACGGCATCGAATACGATCCCTCCACCCAGGCCTTTCTCGCCCTTCTGGGCGAGCTGGACCGGAAGCTGGCCCGGCGGGCCGACCTGGTGGTAGAGGTGGTCTGCGGACTGCCGCTGGTCCTGAAAGGAGAGATCCCATGTTCCACTCCCTCGTGATCGCCTTCTCCACCTACTCCCGCCTCCCCATGCCCCAGGTGGAGTGGAGCGAGAAGAATATGAAATACGCCATCTGCTTCTTCCCCCTCATCGGGGCCGTCATCGGCGCGCTCTTCCTGCTCTGGGTCTGGCTGTGCGCCCAGCTGGGGCTCAATTCCTTCCTGCGGGCGGCCGGCTGCGTGGTCCTCCCCCTGCTGGCCTCGGGGGGCATCCACATGGACGGCTTCTGCGACACGGTGGACGCCCTCTCCTCCCACCAGACCCGGGAGCGCAAGCTGGAGATCCTCAAGGACTCCCACACCGGGGCCTTTGCCGTCATCTTCTGCGGCGTGTGGCTGGTGCTGGATCTGGGCGCCCTGACCCAGCCGGAGGCACTGCGGAGCTTTGGCGTGCTGGCCCTGGGCTTTGTGCTCTCCCGGGCCATGAGCGGTCTGGCCCTGGCCAATCTGAAGGGGGCACGGCCCTCCGGGATGCTCCAGGCCTTTGCCGACGCCTCCCACAAGAGCGCGGTGACCGCGGTCATGCTGGTCTTTCTCGTCCTGTCCGTGGCCGGGATGGTCTGGCTCTCCCCGGTGTCCGGGGGCACCGCGGCCCTGGCGGCGGCCCTGTGCCTGCTCCACTACCGCCGCATGTCCTACCGCCAGTTCGGCGGCATTACGGGAGACCTGGCCGGGTATTTCGTGCAGCTGGCCGAGCTGTCCATGGCCCTGGCCGTCGCCCTCACCTGGAGGTTTGTATGAAGCTGTATGTCGGCGGCGCCCATCAGGGCAAGGCCGCCTATGTGAAGGAACAGACCGGCCTCTCTCCCCGGCTCTGTACCCCGGAAGAGGCCCTCTCCGCCCCGGCGGTGGACCAGTTCCACCGCATCTGCCGCACCCTGCTGGAGCGTGAGGAGGATCTGGGGCAATATGTGGACCGTCTGCTGGCCGAGAATCCGGACGCCGTCATCCTGTGCGACGAGATCGGCCTGGGCGTGGTCCCGCTGGACCCCTTTGAGCGCCGCTGGCGGGAGGAGACCGGCCGGGCCCTGTGCCGCCTGGCGGCCAGCGCCGAGCGGGTGGAGCGGGTGGTCTGCGGACTGGGATGGAGGCTGAAGTGATATGACGGAATTTCTCTTCCTGCGCCACGGCCGGACGGCCGGCAATCTGAGAAGCAATTATGTGGGCGGGCGGACCGACGAGCCCCTCTGTCCCGCCGGGATCGAGGCCCTGCGCGCTGCCCGGGAGGCTTGTCCGGAGCGCTTTACTGCCCAGCGCCTCTTCGTCAGCCCCATGCTCCGCTGCCGGGAGACCGCCGCTCTCTGCTTCCCCCACCTCACCCCCACCCCCGTGGAGGAATTCCGGGAGTGCGACTTCGGCGTCTTTGAGGGGAAGAACTTTCAGGACCTGGAACAGGATCCCCGCTACCGTGCCTGGGTGGAGGGGAACTGCGCCGGGCCCATCCCGGAGGGGGAACACCCGGACGCCTTTATGGCCCGGTGCCGCGCCGCCTTCGCCCCCCTGCTGCAACATCCCGCCCCGGGACGCACCGCTCTGGTGGTCCACGGCGGCACCATCATGGCCATCCTCTCCGCCTTCGCCCGACCGGAGCGGCCCTATTTCGACTACCATGTCTCCAACGGCGGAGGCTACCTCTGTACCGAGGAGAACGGCCTTCTCCGTATCGTCGAGCAGTTCTGAATTTCCACAGAGAAAAAGCGCCCCCCGGCGCAGCATGTGCTGCGCCGGGGGGCGCTCTATTTTTGCTTCTATGGAAACACCGGGATCAGGCCTTCTCCTCGCAGAGATGGGCGGCGATGCGGGTCAGGAGCTCCACCGAGCCCACATGGTACCCGCTCACACCGTAGACCGCCTGGCCCTTTCCGTTGCAGGCCACCGCCAGGGGCGGACGGTCCGGATCGCAGGTCAGGTGCCGGGCCACGGTCTCCAGATCGAAGGCCCAGTCATCTTCCAGCACCCGCAGGCCCGGCCACTTGGCCAGCACACCGGCCAGGGTGCGCTGCTTCAGGCTCTCCTCGCCCCGCAGAAGGAACACCACGTTCACCGGCAGGGCCTCCAGGGCCTCCTGTCCGGCGGAGAGCTCGTTAAGCACGTGCTCGGTGGGCTCGTTGCCCTCCTCCAGCCAGAAGAGGAGGGTGGGCCGTCCGTCCGCCGGGATGACCTCAGTGGTCACGGACTCCTCGGTGTACAGGGTGCGCCCGGTCATGAGGGGCAGGTCCTGGCAGCCCAGCAGATCCTCCAGCGCGAAGGGCCGCAGGCGCAGGTCGGAGCAGGTCTCCTCCCCCGCCCGGACCACCAGCTCCCGCCGGGCGGCAAACTGGTTGCCGTTGGGCAGGCGCACCGAAGTCATCAGCCGGTACTGTCCCGCGGGGAGCTTTAAGGCATATTCCCCATCGCTCCATCCCTCGTCGGAGAGGGTGAGGAGCTTCCACCCGCCCGATACCCGGCGGGAGAGGCTCCAGTTCTGACGGTAGAGGGGAGCAGGACCCTCGCTCTGGGTCAGCCGCAGGGTACCCAGGGCCTCCGCACGGACGGTGTGGAAGGCCCCGTCCTGCCAGAATTCCGGCATGCCATCTAGGGCACGCAGACGGGCGGGGACACCCAGGGCGCGCAGGATGGCCACATAGAGGATGCGCAGGCTCCGCCCGTCGCAGCGCATGGCCTGCCACGCCTCCATGGGCGTCCAGACCAGGCCGGTGATCTCTCCGGCGTAGACCTTCTCTACTGCCGGGTCCATCCGCTCCTCCAGCGCCGTCCAGAGGGCGGCCGGGCAGGCACGGAAGGCCGCCTTCTCCCCCTCGCTCAGGGCCTGGAGCAGCGCGCCCCGCCAGGGGGTGAGGCACTCGATCTGGATGCGGGGCGAGAGTACATAGGGCCCGTAGAGCTCCCCTGGCATCTCTCCCTGGGGCGGAGCGTTGCGGAGGTGGTCCTCCAGGATCTCATCGGTGACATCCCGCAGGTCCTTGGCGGTGATGCTGCGGAGCATGGTCTCCCGGCGGGGATCGCCGTCCCGCTCCAGGAAGGCCAGCAGCACCGGGGCGTTCCCCCGGGCGGCCTTGAGCAGGTCCTCCCACTCGGGTTTTCCCTGGCCGGGATGGTAGTGGGAGGCGATGCGCGCCTCCCGCAGCTCCGCGCCCCGGACCAGCTCGGCGGCCCGCGCGGCCTTCTGCTCGGCGGTCAGGAGGGCGGGATGGATGGGCTCGTCCTTGGGGGCGTGGACGTCAAACTCGGCCCAGTCGGTCTCCTCCATGGCGGGGTGGACCAGCTCCAGGACCACGGCACCGTCCACGCAGTCCCCCTCGGCACGCAGGCCGTCCAGGGTGCACAGCACATGGAGATCGCCAAGGCCCAGCTGGGCCCGGGCCTCTCCCCGCTCGTCCGCGGTCAGGGTGGCGATGGTGTGGAAGCTGGCCTCGTTGAGGACCTGGAGCTGGAATCGGGCCCCGGCGGCGGGCAGCCCGTCCCGCTCCGCCCGGAAGGTATAGGTCCGGGTGCGGGCATAGCGCTCGGTCTGGTTGTACCAGGTCACCGCCCCGTCGGTGCCTAGGGGCGCGCCGTGGAGGTGGGAGCTCCCCGCGCCGAAGAGCCGGGAGTGGACCAGAATGGCCCGGGAGGCGGCGGTGTTGAACCAGCCCCGGTCCAGAATGGGCTCGGGCTCGCAGGCGCCCAGGAAGCGCCACTCGCCGTCACACAGGGCTTCCACCCAGGCGTGGTTGTCGTCACAGTGGGCCCAGCGGGGGGAGTACACCTGCCGGGCGGGGATGCCCACGCTGCGCAGGGTGGAGACCAGGAAGGCAGACTCCTCTCCGCAGCGGCCGCTCCCGCTGCGGAACACGGTGAGGGGGGAGGCGGTGCGGTCATCCTGGAACTGGTAGGAGGCGTTCTCATGGCACCAGCGGTTGACCTCCAGCACCTTCTCCGCCACGGTGGGCAGGGGCTCGATCCGGGCGCGGAGGGCGTCGTGGAAGAGGGCGCGGTGGAAGGACAGGTCCTCGTCGTTCACCCGGGGGAAGAGGACATAGTGGTAGAAGATCTCCTCCTCCAGCGCCCCGCACCAGGCGGTATGGGCACGCAGGTGGAGGGCGTGGTCTACAAATTGCAGGAAGAGGTCAAAGGGATACTGGTCCAGATCGCTCTCGGGCAGGTGGGTCATCAAAAACTCCATGGCCCGGCGCTGCTCGTCCGTCAGGGCGCACAGCCGTTCATTCCATCGCTCCATCTCAGTCCTCCCGGGCATAGCCCTTGCACAGCTCATACAGGGTGGTCACGCCCGCGCCGGTGGCGCCGTTGGTCTGATAGGCCCAGCGGGGGGAATCCACCCAGGCGGTACCCGCGATGTCAATGTGGATCCAGGGGCGCTCCTCCACAAAGGCGCCGATGAAGAGACCGGCGGTGATGGTGCCGCAGCCGTCGGTGGAGACGTTGGACACATCGGCCACGGGGCTCTCGATCATCTTCCGGTACTCGGGGAAAGCGGGCAGGCGCCAGTACTGCTCGCCGCTGCGGCCATAGGCGCTCTGGAAGGCGGCGCAGAAGTCCTCGTCGTTGGAGAGGAAGCCGGCGGTGGTGAAGCCGAACATGCCCACCACGGCCCCGGTGAGGGTGGCGATGTCCACCACCTTGGCGGCCCCCTCCTTCTCCACGGCGTAGGTCACGGCGTCGGCCAGGATGAGGCGGCCCTCGGCGTCGGTGTTGCCCACCTCAATGGTCTTGCCCGACATGGAGCCGATCACATCGCCGGGGATAAAGCTCTCGGGGGAGATACGGTTCTCCACGGAGGGGATGACCACGGTGACGTTGACGGGCACCTGATTCGCCGCCAGCGCCAGCAGCGCGCCACACACAGCCGCGCCGCCCGCCATGTCGCCCTTGATGCCCTTCATGGAGCTGGAGGCCTTGAGGCAGTATCCGCCGGTGTCGCAGGTCACGCCCTTGCCCACCAGGGCGATGGGGGCCTCCCCCTCCTTGCCGCCCTTGTAGCGCAGGACGATGAGCCGGGGAGCGTGGGCGGCGCTGGTCCCCACGGTGAGGAAGGCCTCCATGCCCAGAGCACGGGCCTGGGCCTCATCCAGCACCTCGGTCTCGATGCCCAGGGCCTGGGCCTCCTTCACCATCCGGCGGGCCATGTCGTCGGGGGTGAGCTTGTTGGCCGGGCAGTTGACCAGATCCCGGGCAAAGCAGATGGCCCGGGTGAGGATGTCGGTCTCCCGGAGGGCCGCTTCACATCCGTCGGGGGCGTCCAGATAGAGGGCTACGGCGGGACCCTCTTCCTTCCAGGACTCGGTGCGGTAGAGGGCCAGCTCAGCACCCTGAACCATGGCGGCCACACCCGCCGCGCCCAGCACGGCGTGGACTCCGGCCCCGTCCAGCACGATGCCGGAGCCGCCCAGATCCCGGATGGCCTTGACCCCCTTGGCGGCGGCCACGCGGATCTGCTCGGCGGTCACCTTGCCGCTCTCGCCCAGCTCCGCGGTGAGCACGCAGCAGCCCTCGCCGGGCTGGACCTGCTGGCCCGCCTTTCCGCCGCAGGCCTGAAGGCGCAGCTTCCACGGTATGTTCTGTCCCTGATAGCGTTCGATCATGTTCAATTCCTCCTGATCTTAACATGGAAAACAAAACCGCCCCGCCCGCCGCAGGCGGACAGGGCGGTGCTGATTCTATTACTTCTGCACCTCGTGGCAGGCCACAAAGTGACCGGGGGCCACTTCCTGGAAGGCCGGGCTCTCCTGACGGCACCGGTCGGTGGCGTAGGGGCAGCGGCCGGCAAAGCGGCAGCCGGGGCCCAGGTTCACGGGGCTGGGGATGCTGCCGTGGAGCATGATGCGCTTGCGGCTGGTCTCCAGCTTGGGGTCGGCCAGAGGGATGGCCGAGAACATGGCCTGGGTATAGGGGTGGAGGGGATGCTCAAAGATCTCGTCGCTGGTGGTCAGCTCCACCATGCTGCCCAGATACATGACGCCCACACGGTCGGAGATGTGCTTGATCATGGAGAGGTCATGGGCGATGAAGAGATAGGTGAGTCCCCGTTCCTTCTGGAGGTCCTGGAACAGGTTGATGACCTGGGCCTGGATGGACACGTCCAGAGCGGAGATGGGCTCGTCGGCGATGATGAAGTCGGGATTCACAGCCAGGGCGCGGGCGATGCCCACACGCTGACGCTGGCCGCCGGAGAACTCGTGGGGGAAGCGGTTGGCGTGCTCCCGCTGGAGGCCGACGGTCTCCAGCAGGCGGATGACCATCTCCTCCCGCTCCTTGCGGTCCTTGGCCAGGCCGTGGTTGTCGATGCCCTCGGCCACGATGTCCATGACCTTCATGCGCTGATTCAGAGAGGCATAGGGGTCCTGGAAGACCATCTGCACCCGGCGGGTGAACTCCTTGTGTTCGGCAGCGCTCTGCTTGCCCACCACTTCCTTGCCGTCAAAGATGACCTTGCCGTCGGTGGGCTTGTAGAGCTGGATGACGGTGCGGCCCAGGGTGGACTTGCCGCAGCCCGACTCGCCCACGAGGCCCAGGGTCTCGCCCTTGTAGATGTCAAAGGTCACGTCGTCCACGGCCTTGAGGGTCTGCTTCTTCCCCACGGGGAAGTACTTCTTCAGGTGCTGGACGGAAACCAATACGTTCTTGTCATTCATCACTGATTCTCCCCCTCCGGTTGACATCTGGCGTCGTGGAGCCAGCAGGCGGAGGTGTGGCCCGCTTCAAACTCCGTAAAGACGGGACGGTACTCCTGGCACACCTTCATGGTGTGGGCGCACCGGGCCGCAAAGGGGCAGCCCTTGGGCGGATTCATCAGATCCGGGGGCGTGCCCAGGATGGTGTGGAGCTTGTCCGTCTTTTCATGGAGCTTGGGCACCGCGGCCAGCAGGCCCTTGGTGTAGGGATGCTGGGGACGGTAGAAGATGTCCTCCACGCTGCCCGTCTCCACCACGGTGCCGCCGTACATGACGCACACCCGCTGGGCGATGTTGGCCACCACACCCAGGTTGTGGGTGATGATGATGATGGAGGTGTCGATCTTGCTCTGAAGCTCCTTCATCAGGTCCAGGATCTGGGCCTGGATGGTCACGTCCAGGGCGGTGGTGGGCTCGTCGGCGATGAGGACCTTGGGGTCACAGGCCAGGGCGATGGCGATGACGATGCGCTGGCGCATACCGCCGGAGAGCTCATGGGGATACTGCTTGTAGCGCATCTCCGGGTTGGAGATGCCCACCAGCTCGATGAGCTCCAGGGCCCGGGCCTTCATCTGCTCCTTGCTCATGTCCTTGCGGTGAGCCTTGAGCATCTCCACGATCTGCTTGCCCACGGTCATGGTGGGGTTCAGGCTGGTCATGGGGTCCTGGAAGATCATGGCGATGTCGCTGCCCCGGATCTTGAGCATCTCCCGCTCGGTGAGCTGGGTGAGCTCCCGGCCCTCCAGCTTCACGCTGCCGCCGGAGATCCGGCCGTTGGAGGGGAGCAGGCGCATGGTGGCCTTCACGCTGATGGACTTGCCGCAGCCCGACTCGCCCACGATGGCCAGGGTCTCGCCCTTCTTCAGATAAAAGTCCACACCGCGCACGGCCTTGACCAGTCCGTGGTGGGTCTTGATCTCCACATGGAGATCTTCTACTCTCAAAATATCATCCATGTGTCTCACCTACTTACTCATTCTGGGATCCAGGGCGTCACGCAGGCCGTCGCCCAGGATGCTGAAACAGACCATGATCAGAATGATCACGATGGCGGGGCAGATCAGCAGATAGGGATAGCTCTGAAGCACGGAATAACCGTTGTTGATCAGAACGCCCAGGGAGGCCTGGGGCTCGGACAGGCCGATACCGATGAAGCTGAGGAAGGCCTCGGTGAAGATGGCGCTGGGGATGGTAAACATGGCGTTAATCACGATGATGCCCACGGTGTTGGGGATCAGGTGGCGCAGGATGATGTTCTTCTGGGAGGTACCCAGCACCTCGGCCGCCATGACGAACTCCTGGTTCTTGAGCTGGAGGATGCGGGCGCGCACCAGACGGGCCATGTTGACCCAGCCGGTGATGGCCAGCGCCACGATGATGGTGCCCACACCGGCGGGCAGCACCATCATCAGCAAGATCACGATGATGAGGTGGGGGATGCCGACCAGGATCTCAATGATGCGCTGCATGATGGCGTCCACCTTGCCGCCCAGCAGGGCGGAGACCGCACCGTAGGTCACGCCCACGAAGAGGTCCAGGCAGGCGGCCACAAAACCGATGAGCAGGGAGATGCGGGTGCCGTACCAGATACGGGTGAACTGGTCGCGGCCGTACATGTCCGTGCCGAAGAGATGGGCCAGGCTGGGGCCCTGGTAGGTGGCGCTGTAATCGGTCTGTGCAAAGTTATAGGGGCTGAACACAGGGCCCAGGATGGCCAGAGCCACGATGGCGATGATGACAAAGAGGCTCACCACGGCGGCCTTGTTCTGCTTCAGACGGATCCAGCCGTCCTGCCAGGCGGTGAGGCTGGGGCGGCCGATCCGCTCGCGCTCGCCCTGATCCACCTGCACCTTGGTAAAGAGCTCCCGGGGGATGTTCTGATAGTCCATGTTCTTTTCCTGGTTCATGCTCATCCCTCCTTACTGCCCTGGATGCGGATCCGGGGATCGATCACGGAATAGAGGATATCCACGACCATGATGACAAAGATGTAGAAGGCGCTGTAAAACACCGTAATGCCCATGATGGTGGAGTAGTCGTTGTTCTTGATGCAGTCCACGAACAGAGAGCCGATGCCGGGGACCGAGTAGATGCTCTCCACGGCCAGAGAGCCGGTGAGCAGGTTGACCACCACGGGGCCCAGGATGGTGACCACCGGGATGATGGAGTTGCGCACGGCATGGACCATGAGGACCTTGAACTGGCTCAGGCCCTTGGCCCGGGCAGTGGTGATGTAGTCCTGCTCCAGCACGTCCAGCATCTCGGTGCGGATGAACCGGGCAAACATGGCCGTGGCGCTGAAGGAGAGGGCGATGGAGGGCAGCACCGAACAGGCCCAGTTGGTCCAGAAGGCCACCGGCAGGATTCCCCACTGAAGGCCCACATAGTACTGCAGCAGGGCGGCCACAACGAAGTTGGGCACACTCACGCCCAGCACGGCGATGACCATGGTAAAGTAGTCGATGCCGCTGTTATGCTTCCAGGCGGCGATGATACCCAGGGTGAGTCCCACCGCCAGGCCCAGCAGCACCGCCTGGATGCCGATGAGCATGGACGGACCAAGACGGCTGAAGATGACGTCGGCCACCGGACGGCCGGTGTACAGGAAAGACGTGCCCAGGTCGCCCCGGATGAGGTTGCCCAGGTACTTGATGTACTGCACCGGCACCGGATCATTCAGACCGTATTTTTCCAGCATGATCTCCTGCTGCTCAGGCGCCAGCATGGAGAAGCGCTCGGTATCAAACGGCGTGCCGGGGAGCTTCTTCATCAGGAAGAAGGTGACTGTGATGATAATAAGGAGCGTAAGCACAAGATACACCAGGCGCTTGCCAATGTATTTTAACATTCTGCTTCCCCCGTTCCTTTCTGGAGTTTAAAGAATTGAGGCCCGCGCTGCGGACCGGGTATGGATCTGGAACCGTGGCAGAAGGTCGAACCCCTGCTCGGCCTCCCGCCACGGCTCAGATACGAGTCTGTGCCGTGGGTCTCCCCGGAGCCGGGATGATTCCCGGCCCCGGAGAGTGGAAGCGGAAGAGGCAGATTAGCCCTCCGCGCTGTCAGCAAAGTGCGCGAACTTGAACTCGACGGGGCTGCCCAGGGGGTGCATGATCAGGTCCTGGACCTCCGCGCTCTGCAGGTAGGCAAAGCCCTTGTAGTACAGGGGGGACACCACGGCGTCCTCCTCCACCAGCAGCTTCTCGGCGTCCAGCATGCTCTGCAGGCGGGTCTCGGCGTTGGCGTCAGCCTTGGCGGAGAGGATCAGCTCGCTGTAAGCGGGGTTGGCATAGTTGCCGCGGTAGGGAGTGCTCTTGCCGGTCTTGGCGTCGGCGATCCACAGATCCAGGAAGGTCATGGCGTCGTCGTAGTCAGCGCCCCAGGCGGTGATGGCGAACTGATAGTTGTTGTTGTCCATCAGCTCGTTGCGGGCCTTGCTGGTCTTGGAGTCGATGGCGACCTCAATGCCCAGGTTGTCGCGGAACTGGCTCTGAACGAAGGTAGCGATGTTCTTGGTCACGGAGTCGTCGGCGATGAGCAGGGAGAGCTTGGGCTCGGAACCCAGCTCGGCCACGCCCTTCTCCCAGTACTCCTTGGCCAGGTCGGGATCGAAGGAAGAGATGTTGCCGTTGAGCTCACGGAAGGTGCCCTCATCGCTGCCGGACACGCCGAAGGAGACCAGGCCCTCAGAGGCAGCGGAGCCGTCGGCCAGGATGGTGTCAGCCAGGATGGAGCGGTCAATGGCGTAGCCCAGAGCCTTACGGATGTTGGCGTTGCTCAGAGCGGGGTCCTCCATGTTGTACTGGAGGTAGGTGACGCGGAACTCGGTCACGGTGTGGAACTCGGGATCGTCCTTGTACTTGGCCACGTCGGAGGAGGACAGGTTGACCTTGTCCAGAGTACCGGCCTGATAGGCGTTCAGGGCAGCGGAGGCGTCCTTGATGATCTTGACTTCCACGTTGGGGATGGCCACGTTCTCAGCGTCCCAGTACTTGTCGTTCTTCTTCAGCGTGGTGCCCACGGCGGGGTCATAGCTGGTGATGACATAGGGACCGCAGTAGATCATGTTCTCGGCCTTGATGCCGTAGTTGTCGCCCTGCTCGGTGACAAAGGCCTCGTTCAGGGGGAAGTACATGCTCAGGGTGGTCAGGTACAGGAAGTAGGGGGTGGGATTCTTCAGGTGGACTTCCAGGGTGCGGTCGTCCACCGCCTTGACGCCCACTTCCTCGGCGGAGACCTTGTTCTCGCCGTACTCAGCGCCGTTGACGATGTAGTCGGTCATGATGAAGTTGTAGCCGTTGGTGGCATCCGCGCTCATCTGCTTGAGCCAGGCAAACACAAAGTCGTTGGCGGTCAGGGGAGTGCCGTTGGACCACTCCAGGCCCTCGCGCAGGGTAAAGGTATAGGTGAGGCCGTCCTCGGAGACGGTGTAATCCTCACACAGGGCCTTCTCGGGCTCGTGGTTGGCGTCCAGACGGAACAGGCCCTCAAAGGTGTTGTTCAGGATGGTGAAGGACTGAGTATCCGAAGCGGCCCACTGGACCAGGGTACGGATCTCATTGCTGTCATAGTAGACCAGAGTATCGCGGGTGGTGGTGGCGGTTCCGGGGTCACCGCTGGTGGTGGGAGTACCGCTTCCGGTATCGCCGCCGGTGAACCCGCAGCCCGCCAGCGTCGACACCAGAAGTGCCGAAGCTAGGACGGTAGAAACGAGCTTTTTCTTCATGTTTCATTCTCCTCTTGTCTTGGATTTGTTAAAATGCATGTGCATACTTAACCTGAAATCAGTTGCTCCGCCTGCTGGCAGACAGCCAGCGCCGGCAAAACCGTGCGGATATCCAGCCTTCCCGGACTGCGTCCCCCGCGGAGCTCCTCCAGCAAGGTGTCGATCTGCCGCCCATAGGGGTCCCAGGTGGGGAAGCACTCCTCCTCCATTCCCTGGGGCGTATACCGCCGCCAGCGGTCGGAGGCCAGGCGGCTGTCAAACCGGATGAGTTCATCGGTAAAGGCGGCCTCCACCCCCGCCTCCAGTCCGGAGGCAAAGCCGGATGGAAGACACCAGGAGGCGTAGAGCACCGCGCAGAAGGTGGGATAGCGGAGAAACAGGGTCACGCTCTCCCCTCCCGGTCCTTCGGAGGCCTCCACCCGCTCGGGCGGTCCAAACAGGGAGACCACATAGTCCACATCGTGGATGGCCAGATCAAAGAGGACCCCGCCCGAGCGCTTTGGATCGGCCAGCCAGCCCCCGTCGCTCCAGTCCGGCCGGGGCTGCCGCCGCCAGAGGGTCAAGGTGTGCAGCCGCTCCCGCCCCGCCGTGAGCCGGTGGGAGAGGGCCTCATAGGCATCCCACGAGCGCAGCACCTGGGCCACCGCGAGAGTGGTGCCGGTCTGTTCTGCCCGGTCCGCCATGGCGATGGCGTCCTCCAGAGAGAGGGCCGCCGGTTTTTCACACAGGATATGGGGCACGCGCCCCATCAGCGCCTCTGTCGCAGAGCGGTGCAGATCGCTGGGCAGACAGATCACCGCCAGATCCGGACGGCGGGGGAGGGTTTCCAGCTCCTCCGGGCCGGCCAGGATGCGGGTGCCTGATGCCCCGGGCAGGGGTTCTCCCCCGCCCCGCCGGCTGATCACCGCCGTGATGGTCACATCCGTCCGCCGGGCCAGCCGCGCGCTGTGGAGGCGGGCCATATTTCCGGTGCCCCAGATCAGGACTTCCATCCCGTGCCCTCCTCCTTATCTTATTGGCACATCTCGTCCAGCACATGGCGCAGGGCCAGGGCCCCGCCGCCGATGAGATGGCCGCTGACGCCGAAGCTCTCAAACCGGAGCTGAAAGGTATTCTGCATGTATTCATTGAGCTTGCTGCGGTAATTCCGCTCCACCAGCGTGGAGAAGATCGGGTTCTGACGCAGCATGCTGCCGCACAGGAGCACCACTTCCGGCGCGTAGGTATTGGCCAGCAGATTGATGGCAATGGAGGTATACTCTACGACCTGGGTGATGAGGGCCACCGCAAAGGGATCTCCCCGCTGAAAATAATCAAAGAGGCCCTTCATGTCGATGTTGGGATAGACGGTGCGGGCCTCGGCCAGAATGGTCCGCTGGGACAGATGGGTCTGGAGGCAGCCTACTTTGCCGCACTCACAGATCTTGCCCGCCGGATTGAGGATGATGTGGCCGATCTCCCCGGCCATATTCTCTCTTCCCCGATAGATCTCTCCATTGAGGATCACCGCCGCGCCGATACCATCTCCGATGCTCAGCACCACCATACTCCGGCTGCCGGCGCAGGCGCCGAAGTGGTGTTCCGCCAGAGCGATGGCCTTGGTGTCGTTCTCCAGGACAAATTCATATCCAGGCAGACGGCTGTGGAGATATTGGGTGACCGCCACATTCCGCCAGCGGAAGTTGGCCGAAAACTCCAGCTCTCCCCGGTCGATATCCACAATTCCGGGGACTACCACACCGATGGTGGAGCGCATCTCCCGGTTTCGGTGCTTCTCCAGGAAAACCTCCAGGCGTGCCGCCATCCAGGGCAGGATCTCCTCCGGAGTGAATTCCCCCTCGGGCACCGGCTCCATCTCGTGGGCCCAAAGGCTTCCCCCGGGGTCCACCAGGCCCAGGTGCAGATATTCCCGCTCCAGGCAGACGCTGGTGCAGAAGAGCCGCTCCCGCTCCAGAGAGAGCACCCGGGGAGGACGTCCCACCTGGTTGCCGTTCTCCTTTTCCTGCTCCCGCAGCACGCCGCGGGCCATCAGCTCGTCCACGATGCGTCCCACCGTCACGATGCTCATACCGGTGGCTTCCGCCGCCTGTGCCCGGGACATCTCCCCTGCGTTGCGGATGGCTGCGAGCACCAGTTTGGTGTTATTTCGGTGCATCAGTGTGCGATCCACCTTTTTTCCCGCAACCATATTCCGCCTTCCCTTCCATTTATAACATGATTTAATTAACTCGCTGTACAATTTCTCTCTTTCTGTTCTGTATTATACTCAATATCTCCGCAAATTGCAAGCTCTTATTGACAGATAACACAAATTTCATTATAATTAATGCACCAGGCAAAATTAAATTATTAAGGTGATGTTAAAAATGAGTAGCGTGATTTTGGAGGTCTGCTGCGGCAGCGCAGACGATGTCATCCAGGCCCACAAGGCGGGCGCCCACCGGGTTGAGCTCAACAGCAATCTCTTCCACGGCGGCCTCACTCCCACCATTGGCGAGCTGGTCGTCGCCAAGCGGGAGACCGGCATGAAGATCATGACCATGGTCCGTCCCCGTGAGGGCGGCTTCTGCTACACCGATGCGGAGTTTGCCACCGCCATCGAGGACGCCAAGCAGCTCCTGGCCAACGGCACCGACGGTCTGGTCTTCGGTTTCCTCCATCAGGACGGTACGCTGGACAAGGAGCGCACCCGCATCCTGGCCGAGCTGGCTCAGGAGGCCGGTAAGGAGACCGTGTTCCACCGGGCCATCGACGTGGTCCCCGACTGGAAGGAAGTGCTGGACGTGCTCATCGAGCTGGGCATCACCCGCGTCCTCACCAGCGGACAGGAGCCCGACGTGTCCCTGGGCACCGACACCGTGCGTGAGATGATCCAGTACGCCGCCGGCCGCATTCAGATCCTGCCCGGCGCCGGTATCACCGCCCGCAACATGGACCGCATCATCTCTGAGACCGGCTGTGACCAGATCCATCTGGCCGCCCACAAGACCCTCTCCGACACCTCCGTCAACAACAACCGCGCCATCTATTACGGCGGCGCCCTCTATCCCCCCGAGGATCGCTTCAGCGTCATCGACAGCGATTACATCGGCGGCATGGTGGGCCGTCTGCCCGGCTGATCCTGCGTATCCCTTCCCCCGCCCATCTGGGCGGGGGAATTTTTTTGTTCTGTACGGCATGTTTTCCGCCGTCTCATTTGATTTCAAAAATAAGGAAGGCATGGAGCACACGCCGTTCCGGCATACTACCCTTAGTGAATTTGGAAAGGCGGCGTGATGGTATGCGGCGTTGGCTTCTGTTTGTCCTGCCGGTCCTGGCATGGAGTCTGTGCGCGGCAGCTCTTCTGACCGCGCCGTCCGCCGTTCCGGCGGATGTCCCTCTGCCGGTGGAGGAGACACCTGCACCCTCCTCCACCCCATCGGGCGGACTCATTGCCCTCACCTTTGACGACGGCCCCCGTCGCTCCACCACCACCGCCCTGCTGGACGGCCTGGCCGCGCGCGGGGTGCAGGCGACCTTCTTTCTCATCGGAAAGCAGGTGGCCGAGTATAACCAGGATCTGCTCCAGCGGATGGACGCGGAGGGCCATCAGATCGGCATCCATACCTACGACCACGTGATGCTCTCCGGGCTCAATGCCGCTGATTTCTCCGCACAGGTGGACAAGACCCGGTCGCTCTTTCAATCGATTTTGGGCCACAACGGATTTCTGCTCCGTCCGCCCTACGGGAGCACCGATCCCGCGGTGCGCTCCATGGCGGGCTGTCCCATCATCCTGTGGTCCATCGATCCGGAAGACTGGGACGATCAGAACGCGGATCGGGTGGTGGAGCATGTGGTCTCCCGGGCCAAAGACGGGGACATCATCCTCCTCCACGACATCTTCCCCACTTCCGTGGAGGCCGCACTGCGTATCGTGGATCAGCTCCACGCCCGCGGCTTTTATTTTGTCACCGTGGAGGAACTCTTTGCGGCCCGGCATATCACGCTGGAGCCCGGCAAGGTCTACCGCTGCGCCTATCCATAAGAACGTACAAAAATGCGGCACGCTCTCTGGGAGCGTGCCGCATTTCTGATTGGATGAAGTTATACCTCCATGATAACGGGCAGGATCATGGGGTTGCGCTTGGTCTTTTTGTAGAGGAAATTGGAGAGATCGGTCTTGATCTCCGCCTTGATGGCGGACCAGTCGGTGCACCGCTCCCGCTCACACTGCTCCAGCGCGCCCACCGCCACCCGGCGCAGCTCTTCCATCAGTCCCTCGGACTCCTTGACGTAGACAAAGCCGCGGGTAATGATGTCGGGTCCGGAGACCACCGAGCCGTCTTCACTGGACATGGAGACCACCACGACGATCATGCCGTCCTCGGCCAGGTGCTTGCGGTCCCGCAGGACTACGCTGCCCACGTCGCCCACGCCATAGCCGTCCACAAAGACCTTGCCCGCAGGCACGGTCCCGTTGATCTTGGCGGAGTTGGGGGTGAGCTCGATGACCTTGCCGATGTCGCTGATGATGATGCGCCGGGGGTCCATACCCATGTCCTGGGCCAGCTTGGAGTGGGTCTTGAGCATCCGCTGCTCTCCATGGACGGGGATAAAGAACTTGGGCTTGACCAGGGCGTGGATGATCTTGAGCTCCTCCTGGCAGGCGTGGCCCGACACATGGAGGGGCCCGCTGCGCTCGTTGATGACCTCGGCGTCCTTGCGGTAGAGCTCGTTGATGACGCTGCCGATGGCGTTCTCATTGCCCGGGATGGCGGAGGCCGAGAGGATCACCCGGTCCCCGGCGCGGATCTCCACCTGCTTGTGGGTGTTGAAGGCCATGCGGGTGAGGGCGGACATGGTCTCGCCCTGGCTTCCGGTGGTGATGATGCACACCTTATTGTCGGGCAGGCTCTTGATGTGGTTGACGTCCACCAGGACGCCGTCCGGGATCTTCATATATCCCAGCTCCACCGACACCTTCATGGCGTTCTCCATGCTCCGTCCGGTCACGGCCACCTTGCGCCCATACTTGGCCGCCACTGAGATCACCTGCTGGAGCCGGTCCACATTGGAGGCAAAGGTGGTGACGATGATGCGGTTATCGCATCCCCGGAACAGCGCGTCAAAGGACTCGCCCACGCTCCGCTCACTCTTGGTAAAGCCGGGGCGCTCCACATTGGTGGAGTCGGCCAGCAGGGCCAGAACGCCCTTCTTCCCCAGCTCGCCCAGGCGGGCCAGATCGGTCATGCCGCCCTGGATGGGGGTGGTATCGATCTTGAAGTCGCCCGTGTGGACCACCGTGCCCACCGGCGTCTTGATGGCAAAGGCCACCGCGTCGGCAATGGAGTGGTTCACGTGGATGAACTCCACCGAGAACTTCCCGGCCTTGACCACCTCGCCCGCCTCGCAGGTGATGAGCTTGGTCTTGTCCACCAGGCGGTGCTCCTCCAGCTTGAGCCGCACCAGCCCCGCCGTCATGCGGGTAGCATAGATGGGCGCGTTGATGCTGCGCAGGAGATAGGGGATGGAACCGATGTGGTCCTCGTGCCCGTGGGTGAGGAAAATACCCCGGATCTTGTCCTGGTTCTTGATGAGATAGGTGAAGTCCGGGATGACCACGTCAATGCCGTACATATCGTCATCCGGGAAACCCATGCCCACATCTACTACAATAATATCCCCGCCGTATTCATATACGGTCAGATTCTTGCCGATCTCATTGAGACCGCCCAGGGAAATAATTTTCAGTTTTTCTGCCATATTGAGATTCAAACACTCCTTTTCGAAATAACACATAATCGAATATCATCTCGTCCGCCGCAGCTCGAAGACACGCGCCGGACGCAAGGACACTTTATTTTGGGCGCACGAAACCAAGGGCGGCCCGCCCCGCTCTTTCCGGCCCTGCCTCGCCGAAAAAAGGGGATCGTTTTCTCCGTCCCGGAATCGGATGTAAGCTGTGTCCTGCCTTATTTTCAGTGCGCTCGACGCACATAAAGCCATAAAAAAGGTACCCACATGGGATACGATGGTAGTTATAGTATACCATGCTTTCCCACAAAAGTATACTTCTATTTTCCGCACGTCCCGTCGGCACGGTCCCCTTCCCCGTTTTCCGCGGTCTTTCTCCTTTGCAATTGGGGGAAAATATGGTACAATCGACTGCATGAAATAACCGCATGTCTGCGCGGAGAAAGAGGATGTGTTCCCATGCAGGAGATCAAGCCGGGCCGTTACCGCCACTTCAAGGGGATGGAGTATCAGGTGCTCTATACCGCCCGCCACTCGGAGACCATGGAGCCCATGGTGGTCTACCAGGCACTCTATGGGGAGCGCGGCATCTGGGTCCGCCCGGCCGCCATGTGGAGCGAGTGGGTGGAGCGGGACGGCTATGCCGGTCCGCGTTTTCACCCCATCGAGGAGGAATAAACCGGTGAACATTCAGATTTTCGGCACCTCCAAGTGCTTTGACACCAAGAAGGCCCAGCGCTATTTTAAGGAGCGCCGGGTCAAATTCCAGTTCGTGGACCTGTCCAAATACGGCATCAGCAAGGGCGAGCTGACCAGCGTGAAAAACGCCGTGGGGCTGGAGGCCCTCATCAACGCCAAGCACCCGGACGCGGCCCTGCTCACCTATCTGGCCTACGACGCCGACAAGCTGGAGAAGCTGCTGGAGGATCCCCGGCTGCTGTGCACGCCCATTGTCCGCAACGGGAAGCAGGCCACGGTGGGCTACTGCCCGGACATTTGGAAAACCTGGGAATAACGCTTTGGGCCCTGCGCCCCTCCTTCGGAGGGCTGCGCAGGGCCTGTTTTTTTACCGATAGCGCTCCCCCACCTGCTCCAGCTGGCGCCGGTAGGCCTCCACCGCCCAGTCCGGTCCGGTGAGCTCCACCCCCGTGCCCAGGCCGAAGATCCAGCCCAGGAACTGCGGGCTCACCACCACCGGCACGGTGACGGTAAAATGGTCCTCCCCGTCGGGGATCAGGATGCTCTCCGCCCCGAAGCGGTCCAGCACCACACCCACCAGGCTCTTCTCGCACCGCAGGCGGACCTGCCCCTCTCGGCCGCCGAACATACCGAAGTGCTTTTGTCCATAGGCGGCCGCGTCAAAGGCCCGGCCGGTCCCCTCCCCCTCTCTGGGCTGGGAGAGAACGGTGAGGCCGTCCATCTTGTCCACCCGGTAGTGGCGTATCTCCCCCTTGTCGTGGTCAAATCCGGCCAGGTAGTAGTTCTCACTGTCCCAGATCAGCCCGTAGGGGGAGACCCGGTAGTGGGCGCCCGCCCGGCGGAAGACCTTCTCCTTGGCCACATTGTACTCAAAGTACCGGAAGGAGACCTGCCGCCCGGTGGAGAGGGCTGTATGGAGCTGGTCGATGGTATAGTAGACACTCTCGTTCATGGTCTTGGCCCGGCCCGTCACATAGACCTGCCGCTGGAGCTGGCGGGCCTGGTAGACACTGGAGAGCCCCTCCAGCTTGCGGATGAGGGCCCGGCTCTTGTCCGGCGTGATGAACTTACAGGACTGCACTGCGTCCACCAGCAGCTTGAGCTCGGGCAGCTGGAAAAGCCGCTCTCCCACAAACCAGCCTCCGCCCCGTCCCCGGCGCTGGTGGATGTCCAGTCCAAAGCGGGACAGGGTCTCCATATCGTCATAGAGGCTCTTCCGCTCGGCGGCGATCCCCCGTTCCGCCAGCGCAGCGCGCAGCTCCTCGGTGGTCAGGGGATGCTCTTCATCGGAGCGCTCCAGCAGCAGGGCCTGGAGGGTGAGCAGCTTCAGCTTCTGGTTGAAATGTCTGGCCACGGCGGGCACCTCATCCTTCTTTTGGGATTCTTTCATTTTAGTATACCTTCTTTTTCCGGTTTGGGAAAGGGCTCTCCGCGCCTTTACGCAGTGCCGCTTTCCCTCGATAAAGTGAGAAAATATACAGTTCTTTTCCCGCTTTCCCCCTTTTTCCCTCTCAGATGTCTCCATTTTCCGTTTTGAAATATTTTCATTTCGATATTGCAATCTGCCCAAATGTCTCTTCTGTCCCGCCCGCTTCTTTTCCCTTTTTTCACCGTTCCACTTTACAAATATCAGAATTTATGCTAGTATTTTAGTAATTATAAAATTCTCTGCCCGCAATTCAAAAATGCAACTTTACACAATTTTAATTTCATTTTATTCGATTATCTGATCGGGAATGGAGGCATTTCGCTATGATCATTCGGGATATCCAGGTGGGAGAGATCTCCCTCCCGCTGGCCCGTCCGTTTAAAACCGCCCTGCGCACGGTAGAGCATGTGGACGATATCGTGGTCCGCGTGGTGGCCGACACCGGCGAGGTGGGCTACGGTGAGGCTCCTCCCACCGCGGTCATCACCGGAGACACCAAGGGCTCGGTGGCCTGCGCCATCCGGGAGTTCATCCGCCCCAACCTCATCGGCATGGATGTGGAGGACCTGGACGGTATCATGAAGCGCCTTCACAGCTGCATCCTGAAAAACACCTCCGCAAAAGCGGCGGTGGATATGGCCATCTACGATCTGTGGGCCAAGCGCTGGGGCGCCCCCCTCTATAAGCTTCTGGGCGGGGCCAGGACCTCCTTCCGCACCGACATCACCATTTCGGTCAACCCCATTGATGAGATGGTGGCCGACGCGCTGGACGCCGTGTCCCGCGGCTATGACATTCTGAAGATCAAGGTAGGAAAGGACGGCACCGGCGATGTGGAGCGCATCGCCGCCATCCGGGAGGCGGTGGGTCCCGATGTACAGCTCCGGGTGGACGCCAACCAGGGCTGGACCCCCAAGCAGTCGGTGGCCATCATCTCCGCCATGGAGGACCGGAATCTGAACATCGAACTGGTGGAACAGCCGGTGAAGGCCCACGACATCGCCGGGATGCAGTTTGTCACCAGCCGGGTCTATACCCCCATTCTGGCCGATGAAAGTGTGTTCTCTCCCGCCGACGCCATCGATATCATACAGAAGGGGGCCGCCGACCTCATCAACATCAAGCTGATGAAAACCGGCGGCATCCACCAGGCCCTCAAGATCTGCGATGTGGCAGAGCTCTACGGCGTGGAGTGTATGATCGGCTGCATGCTGGAGTCCAAGCTCTCGGTCTCGGCCGCCGCTCATCTCTGCTGCGGCCGGAGCGTCATCACCAAGGCCGATCTGGACGGCCCCTCCCTGTGCTCGGTGGACCCCTTTACCGGCGGTCCCGTCTTTGAAGAGGCGCTGGTCACCATGTCGGAAGCGCCCGGCGTGGGACTCTCCGCCATCCCCTGCGAGCACTGGAGCTGACCGCGGACCTCCGGGTCCGCCCCAACCCCATATCTTCAAGGGTCCAAGGATTTCCTTCCCTTGTTGATATACGGTCCCTCTCCGGGACCGATCTTGAAAGGAAAGAAGGAGACGCGCGTGAAACGAGTGAAAAAACTGCTTGCTCTGACCCTGGCCCTGTCCATGACCGCTGGTCTCACAGCCTGCGGCGGCGGCGACGAGGGCGGCTCCACCGGCGGCGAGTCCGTCTACCGGGAGCTCTACTCCAGCGAGGTGGAGACCCTCAACTACCTCTATACCTCTTTTACCAACGACTACCGCATGTGTGCCAATATGGTGGACTGTCTGGTGGAATACGATCCCTACGGTGTGATGAAGCCCGCTCTGGCTGAGAGCTGGGAGCACAATGAGGACTATACCGAGTGGACCTTCAAGATCCGCCAGGGCGTCAAGTGGGTCAACGCCCAGGGCGAGGAGGTGGCCGACGTCACCGCCAACGACTGGGTCTCCGCGGCCAAGTGGGTCAACGACGCCGCCAACAACTCCTCCAACCAGTACATGTACAACGGCATCGTCAAGAACGCCCAGGAGTACTTCAACTACACCGCCTATCTGCTGGAGAGCGAGAACGGCACCAAGACCACCGACGCCGACGGCAATCCCATCGAGCCCGTGCCCGAGGTGAGCTTTGACGACGTGGGCGTCAAGGCGGTGGACGACTATACTCTGGTCTACACCATGGCCTCTCCCTGCACCTACTTCCCCTCCGTGCTGTCCTACACCACCTATATGCCGGTGTACGGCCCCTTCCTGGAGGAGCAGGGCGAGATGTTCGGCGTGGACAATCAGTCCGTGCTCTACAACGGCGCCTACATCATGTCCGAGTTTGAGCCCCAGAACCACCGCACCCTGGTGAAGAACCCCACCTACTGGGACAAGGACAATGTCTTCATCGACAAGCTGGAGTTCCGCTACAATGCCTCCGCCACCACCCTGGGCCCCGAGTCCTTCCTGCGCGGTGAGGTGGACTATGCCGAACTGGACGCCTCCCTGCTCTCGGCCTGGCAGAGCGATCCTGAGAAGCAGAATCAGCTCTCGGCCAGCCGTCCCAGCGTGGCCTTCTCCTATTTCTTCTGCTTCAACTTTGAGCCCCGCTTCGACGAGTCCCTGGACCCCGACAACTGGACGCTGGCAGTGAACAATGAGAACTTCCGTCAGTCCATCTTCCACGCGCTGGACCGGGTCAACGCCCTGGAAGTGGTGGAGCCCAATACCCCTGAAAACCTCCTCAACAACACCATCACCCCCGCCACTTTCACCGAGGCCGCCGGTCTGGATTACACCCAGTATCCCGCGCTGAAGGCCATCTCGGACGGCGACAGCTTTGACGAGGCCACCGCGCTGGACTACAAGGCCAAGGCGGTGGAGGAGCTCACCGCCGCCGGCGCCAGCTTCCCCATCCAGATGTACATGCGCTATAACCCCGCCACCACCAACTGGGATAAGGAGTGCCAGGTCATCGAGCAGCAGCTGGAAGGCCTGCTGGGCACCGATTACATCGACGTGGTGGTCGAGGCCGGTCCCTCCACCAACTTCCTCTCCATGGTCCGCCGCACCGGCGACTACGGCTTCATGAAGTGCAACTGGGGCGCCGACTACGCCGACCCCCAGACCTGGACCGATCCCTTCAAGTCTCAGGACAACTCCTACAACTTCATGGCCCAGGATCCCAATCTGGAGATCGGCCAGAAGCCCTGCACCAACAAGTCCCCCGAGACCCAGGCTCTGATGGAGGAGTACTACGCCCTCATCGACGCGGCCAAGGCCATCACCAACGATGACGAGGCCCGCTACACCGCCTTTGCCGAGGCCGAGGCCTTCCTCATCGAGCACGCCATCGTCGTTCCCTTCTCCATCTCCAGCTCCGGCTATGTGGCCACCCGCCTCAACGTGTTTGAGGCCCAGTATGCCCCCTACGGCATGGCCCTCCAGTGCTTCAAGTTCCAGAAGCTGCGGGAGGAGCCCATGGGCCTGGAGGAGTTCAACTCCCTCTATGACCAGTGGCTCAAGGACCGCACCGCTGCCATTGCCGCCGCGGACGCCGAGTAATCTCTCTGCGGGCGCCCCGGACCGTGAGTCCGGGGCGCCCCTTCTCCCGGTCTGCCACAGCCGCCCTATATGACGGCCCCAGGTCCTGTGTGGGACCGTGATATACCCCGGCCGTGTCTCCCCATTTTCCTCTCAAGGAGGTCTCGTCTCATGGCGAAATACATATTCAAACGCCTGCTGCGCTCCCTGCTGACCCTGTTTATCATCGTGACCATCGTCTTTTCTCTGCTTCGCCTGATGCCCATTGAGGGCTACTTCCAGAACTTTGAGAAGATGAGCGCCGTCCAGGTGGAACTGGGCCTCAAGGAGCTGGGTCTGGACAAGCCGCTCCCCGCTCAGCTGCTGGATTTTTACAGTGATCTGCTCCACGGCGATCTGGGCGTGTCCAACAAGTACCGCCGCAATGTGCCGGTCACCAAGATCATCGCCGAGAAGGTGCCGGTCTCCATGGCCATCGGCCTGACCTCCCTGGGCATCGCCCTGGCAGTGGGTCTGCCCATGGGCATCCTCATGGCCCGCTCCACCCGCACCAAGCACAAAATCGGCGACAAGCTGGGCACCGCCTTCATCGTTCTGATCCAGGCCGTTCCCGCCGCCGTCTACTACCTGGTCATCCAATTCTACGGCACAAAATATCTGGATCTGCCCATGCAGATCAGCAGCGGGCGGCCCGTCACCTACATCCTCCCCATCCTCTCCCTGGCCCTGGGCAACATCGCCTACTACGCCATGTGGCTGCGGCGGTATATGGTGGATGAGTCCAACAAGGACTATGTGAAGCTGGCCCGGGCCAAGGGCGTGCCCGCCTCGGCCATCTCCCGCAAGCACGTGTTCCGAAACGCCTTTGTGCCCCTGGTCCAGTTCATCCCCACCTCGGTGATCCTGACTCTGATGGGCTCCCTCTATGTGGAGAGCCTCTACTCCATCCCCGGCATGGGCGGCCTGCTGGTCAACGTCATCCAGCGGCAGGACAACACCGTGGTCCAGGGCCTGGTGCTCTTCTATGCCGCCATCAGCATCCTGGGCCTGCTGGTAGGCGATATCCTTATGGCGATCGTGGATCCCCGCATTACCTTTGGCAAGAAAGAAGGTGGCCGCTGATGCCCTCGTTCCGCTTCAAAGACCACAAGACCCAGCAGCTCAGCCAGAGCGTGGGAGAGGTCCTCTCCCGGAATTATTCCGAGAGCGAATTTTTTGAGTTTGCCCCCTATGATCCCACCGCCGGCGAGCGGGGCGGCTATTCCAACTACTCCTACTGGGGCTCCACCCTGCGCTCCTTCGCTCAGAACAAGGTGGCCATGTTCTTTCTCATCCTGATGGTGGGTATCCTGGCCTTTACCGTGGTAGAGCCCATGCTCCCCTATGCCCCCGAGGCCAACACCATCTACAAGGGCGCCACCAACCTGGCCCCCTGCAAGGAATACTGGTTCGGCACCAACTCCATCGGGCAGGACCTGTGGAGCCAGATCTGGTCCGGCGTGCGCACCTCCCTGCTCATCGGCCTGGCCGTGGCCTGTGTGGAGGCAGTTCTGGGCGTGATCATGGGGGTGCTGTGGGGCTATGTCCGCAAGCTGGACTTCCTCTTCACCGAGATCTACAACATCTTCGATAACGTCCCCCAGACCCTGGTGGTCATCATCATCTCCTACATCCTGCGCCCGGGCGTGAGCACCATGATCTTCGCCATGTGCCTCACCTCCTGGCTCCAGACCGCCCGGCTGGTGCGCAATCAGGTGCTCATCATCCGGGACCGGGACTACAACCTGGCCTCCCGCTGCCTGGGCACCGCCACCTGGCGCATCATGGTCAAGAACCTGCTGCCCTATCTGGTGTCCATCCTCACCCTGCGCATGGCCCTGGCCATCCCCGCCGCCATCGGCAACGAGGTCTTTATCACCTACATCGGCCTGGGCGTGCCCCTGGAGATCCCCACCCTGGGCAACCTCATCAAGGCCGGACAGACCGTGATGATGGAGTCCACCCTGAGCTACCAGCTCTTCTTCCCCGTCATCATCCTGTCCATCATCACCATCTCGTTCTACATCGTGGGCAACTCCTTCGCGGATGCCGCCGATCCCAAGAATCACGTCAAGTAAGGAGGACATATCATGGAAACCGAGACCATTCTGTCCGTCCGGGACCTGGACGTGAAATTCACCCTGCGGGGCCAGGTGCTCCACGCCATCCGGGGGATCTCTCTGGACGTCCACCGGGGTGAGAGCCTGGCCATCGTGGGCGAGTCGGGCTCCGGCAAGAGCGTATTTACCAAGACCTTTATGGGCCTTCTGGACTCCAACGGCTCGGTCACGGCCGGGGAGATCCGCTACAACGGCCAGGACCTGGCCGGGTACACCACCGACCAGCAGTGGCGCACCATCCGCGGCCGGGAGATCGCCATGGTCATGCAGGACCCCATGACCTCCCTCAACCCGCTCAAGACCATTGGCGACCAGATCGAGGAGGCCATCGTCCTCCACCAGGGCCTCAAGGGGGCCGAGGCACATGCCCAGGTCCTCAAGGTGCTGGAGGAGGTGGGCATCGACCAGCCCGAGCGCCGCTCCAAGCAGTATCCCCACGAGTTCTCCGGCGGCATGCGCCAGCGGGTGGTCATCGCCATCGCCGTGGCCTGCCGGCCCAAGATCCTCATCTGCGACGAGCCCACCACTGCTCTGGATGTGACCATCCAGGCCCAGATCCTCCAGCTCATCAAGGATCTCCAGAAGAAATACGACCTCACCACCATCTACATCACCCACGATCTGGGCGTGGTGGCCAATGTGGCCGACCGCATCGCCGTCATGTACGCCGGAGATATCGTGGAGATCGGCACCTGTGAGGAGGTCTTTTACGACCCCAAGCACCCCTACACCTGGGCGCTGCTCTCCTCCCTGCCCCAGCTGGGCGTGAAGGGCGAGGAGCTCTACTCCATCAAGGGCACGCCCCCCAACCTCTTCCTGGAGGTCAAGGGGGACGCCTTCGCCCCCCGCAATCCCCACGCCCTCAAGATCGACTTTGTGGAGCGTCCCCCCTACTTCGAGGTGAGCCCCACCCACAAGGCCCGCACCTGGCTCCTGGATCCCAGGGCCCCCAAGGTGGAGCCGCCGGAACACATCAAGCATCTTCGGGAACAGGGGGTGAACCGCCATGTCTGAGCAGCGCAAGAAACTGCTGGAGGTCCAGGATCTCCAGGTCACCTTCGGCACACACCTCCATCCCTTTCACGCGGTGAAGGGGGTCTCCTTTGACATCTATGAGGGCGAGACCTTCGGTCTGGTGGGCGAGTCCGGCTCGGGCAAGACCACCATCGGCCGGGCCATCATCCGCATCAATCCGGTCTCCGGGGGCCAGGTCCTCTACCGGGGAGAGCGCATCAGCGGCCGCATCAGCCGGGAGCTGGACCGGAAGGTCACCCGGCAGATCCAGATGATCTTCCAGGACCCCATGGCCTCCCTCAACGAGCGGGCCAAGGTGGACTACATCGTCTCCGAGGGCCTGTACGGCCGCCACATCGGCGAGGCCGAGCGGCAGGAGAAGGTGGCCAAGGCCCTGGCCGACGTGGGTCTGCTGCCGGAGTTCGCCAGCCGCTTCCCCCATGAGTTCTCCGGCGGCCAGCGCCAGCGCATCGGCATTGCCCGCTCCCTCATCATGGACCCCGACTTCATCATCGCGGACGAGCCCATCTCCGCCCTGGATGTGTCCATCCGGGCCCAGGTCCTCAACCTGATGAGCCAGCTCCAGAAGGAGCGCGGCCTCACCTATCTCTTCATCGCCCACGACCTGAGCGTGGTGCGCTTCATCTGCGACCGCATCGCCGTCATCCACAAGGGCCGTCTGGTGGAGCTGGCCGAGAGCGAGGAGCTCTTTGCCCATCCCCTCCACCCCTACACTCGGGCGCTTCTCTCGGCCATCCCTCTGCCCGACCCCATCGCCGAGAAGAAAAAGAAGCTGCTGGTCTACGACCCGTCCATCCATCACTACGACCAGGAGACTCCCCTCTGGCAGGAGATCTCCCCCGGCCACTTCCTCCTGGCCAGCGAGCGGGAGGCGGCGGAGTGGCAGCGCGAACCTTCCCGTTGACAAGTACATTCTGACTGCCGATAATAGAGAGGCGGGAGAGGACCATTCCCGGTGCTCTCCCGCCTTTTTGTCCACACATTTTTGTTTCTGGTGGTGTTACCATGATTACCCCAAAACCGCTCTTTCCCGGCGCCCGGGTGGCCCTGGTGGGGGCCTCCTCCGCCGTTCCGGCCCAGCGGCTCCCGCTGGCTGTGCAGGCCGTCCGGGACCTGGGTCTCTCCCCCGTCGTGTTCCCCTCCTGTCAGGAGGAAAACCGCCACGGCTATCTGGCTGCCAGCGACCGCCAGCGCTCTGCCGACCTGAACGCCGCCTTTGCAGATGACTCCATCCACGGCATCCTCTGCATCCGGGGCGGCTACGGCGCCCACCGGCTCCTTCCCCTGCTGGACTGGGAGACCATCCGCACCCACCCCAAGTATTTCTCCGGATACAGCGACGTCACCGCCCTCCACACTGCCCTCAATCAGGACTGCGGCCTGGTGACCTACCACACCATCATGCCCGCCACCGAGTACTATCAGCCGGTGGACGACTACTCCATGGACTATCTGCGCCGCGCCCTCTTCGGAGCCCTCGCCGGTCCCCTCCCCATCCACCCGGACCACCCGCTGGAGCCCCTCTCCGGCGGACGGGCCACGGGTGTGCTCTGCGGAGGCAACCTCTCCCTGCTGGCCGCTTCCCTGGGTACCCCCTGGGAGATCGACACCCGGAATAAAATTCTCTTCCTGGAGGACATCGGAGAGCATATCTACCGCATCGACGGCATGCTCACCCAGCTGCGCAACGCGGGAAAGTTCCGGGACTGCGCCGGGGTCCTCCTGGGGGACTGGACCGACTGCACCCCGGAGGATCCGGAGCGCACCCTCACCCTCCACCAGCTCTTTGAGGAGCTCATCCTCCCCGCCGGGGTGCCTGTCATCGCCAACCTGCCCTGCGGGCACTCCCTCCCCTCCATGGCCCTTCCGCTGGGGGCCGTCCTCTCCATGGACGCCGATTCCCCCGCGCTGGAACTCTGCTGAACTGAAAGGAGCGCTTTCTATGAAAAAGACCGAACTGGACGCCTGGCTCCGGGAACAGATCGACGCCTTTCCCGGCAAGGTCTCCCTCCTCATGACCGACCTCATCAACGGCAAGCACTACCACTCCTTTGACCCTGACACCCAGGTGGTGTCCGCTTCCACCATCAAGGTCCCCATCCTGCTCTACGCGCTGGAGCAGGTACGGCAGAAGCGCCTCTCCCTGGAGCAGGCCGTTCCTGTTCCGGCGGAGTCCATCCTCCCGGACACGGAGGTTTTTGAGCTGGGCCTGCCCGAGTATTCCCTGTGGGAGCTGCTCTACTGGATGATCGTGGAGAGCGACAACACCGCCACTAACCTGGTGCTGGACCTCCTGAACTGGGATGAAATGAATGCCTACTTCAAGGACACCCTGGGCCTCAAGCACACGGTCTGCCAGCGCAAGATGCTGGACTGGGACGCCGTGGCCGCCGGGAAAAACAACTACACCTCGGCCGCCGACCAGGAGCGTATCTATTGGGCCCTCTACCGGGGCACCATCCTCACCCACGACCTCCAGGAGAAGGCTCTGGACATGCTCCGCCGCCAGCGGTGCAACGACTCCTTCCTGCGCTACATCCCCCAGCCGGTGGTGGTGGCCCACAAGACCGGCGGTCTAGACCATGTGAACCACGACGCCGGCATCTTCGAGCTCTTCAGCCACCCCTTCTATCTGGGTATCTTCACCTGGGACGGTCCCGCTCTGGACGGCCAGCCCGATCAGAAGCGCTTCATCGGAAAACTGGCCAAGCAGATCTACGAGATCTACGGATAAACTTTTTGTTGCGTGTTTTAGATGCATATATAAAGGCAAAAGGGGCTTTTGATATGGCAATTAGAAAAGTAGACTTTTTTTGCGGTGCATTTTTATCCTATTTGATTACAAATCGAGTTGAACCAACTCTATTTGAAGCCGGAGAAAAAAGCAAAATGCTTCGCTTTACCATCGCGCAGCATGATTATAAAGTATTTTTAAAATACTCAGCCACTCCAAAGGAATCTATAAAATCAAAAAAAGAAAACACAAAATGGGATGTAATTTTTACAAGTAAAGAGATGGACCTTCTTAAAGATTATCCTGAAGAGGGCAGAAAAAATGTTGTAGTGCTTGTATGCACAGACCCCAAAATGAAAAATACTTCTTTTGTTGCATTAGATTATAATGATGCTAAAGCTTGCCTAGGCGACGACTCTATAAATAAGCAACGAAGAATTTCTATTTCGCATATAAAAAATAGTCCTAAAATTAGTGTCTACGGTACAGCAATTAGCGATAAAAAAGCCTTTCAATATGATTTTAATTGTGACAAATATTTTGGTTTTATAGAAAAAATATAATTTAAAACTGATTTCATTACCATCTGAAATGAGGTGTGCCTATGAAAGCACTTGTCAATTCCCCCATCTGTCCCCTGAAGTCCCGCCCCCATATGCAGAGCGAGCTGGCCGACGAGGTCCTCTACGGCTCCACCGTGGAGATTCTGGAGGACACCTGTGCGGGCTGGTACCGCATCCGCACCCCCTACCGCTATGAGGGCTATGCCCCCGCGGAGGGACTGCTCTTCGGCGAGCACAACGTGGCCCGGTGGGAGGCTCTGCCCAAGCAGATCGTCCGCAAGGGCGTCTGTGACGTACTCTCCGCCCCTATGGTGGAGGGCTGGTGTGTGGAGACCCTGACCCGGGGCGCCCTGGTGGCCGTCAAAGGGACCCCCGACGAGCGGGGCTGGCAGCGAGTCTCCCTGTGTGACGGCCGGGAGGGCTTCACCAAGACCAGCTTCCTGGCCCCCTATCACACCGCTCCCGCCTTCGCGGAGGAGGACGCCCTCCGCGCCGCCTTTGTGGAGACCGCGATGACCTATCTGGGCACCCACTACCGCTGGGGCGGAAAGACCCCTCTGGGCATCGACTGCTCGGGTCTGACCTCCATGAGCTATCTCCTCAACGGCGTGACCATCTACCGGGACGCCCACATCAAGGAGGGCTTCCCCCTCCATGAGATCCCCCGTTCGGACATCCGGCCCGGCGACCTGCTCTTCTTCCCCGGCCATGTGGCCCTCTATCTGGGCGAGGGCAAATACATCCACTCCACCGCCCGCAACGGCAGCGACGGCGTGGTCATCAACAGCCTCAACCCGGGCGACCCCGACTATCGGGAGGACCTGGACAAGGGCATGACGGCAGCTGGAAGTATTTTCTAATCAAATCCCATCGCCCTTCTCCCCGCGGGCCGTGATACCGATTGTATCGCGGTCCGCGGTTCTTGTTTGAATTTGGTACTTTCCCTTTGGGTCGTTTGCTCTTATAATGGTAGGTGCAAACCATCCCCCGGAAGAGCCCGCAGAGCAAGCTCTGTCTTCCGTCGGGATGCGAAGGAGGTTTATTATGAAGGTGCTCATCATCGGCGGTGTCGCCGCCGGAACCAAGGCCGCGGCCAAGCTCAAACGCATGGACCGCGGGATGCAGGTCACACTTATCACCAAGGATCAGGACATCTCCTATGCGGGATGCGGCCTGCCCTATTATGTCGGCGGTCTCATTGATACCCGGGAGGAGCTGATCGTCAACACCCCCGCCAAATTCGCCGGTCTCACCGGCGTGGAGGTCCTCACCGGCCGGGAGGCGATAAAGCTGGACAGCACCGCCAAGACGGTGACTGCCCGCAATCACGCCACCGGCGAAGAGGAGCACTACACCTATGACGCCTGTATCCTGGCCACCGGCGCCTCTCCCATCGTTCCTCCCCTGCCCGGCATGGACCTGGAGGGTGTGTTCAAGCTGCGCACCCCGGACGATGCCATCGGCCTGCGGGACTATGTGAAGTCCACCCAGGCCCGCCGGGCCGTGGTGGTGGGCGGCGGCTTCATCGGACTGGAGGCGGCGGAGAATCTCCAGGCCCAGGGCCTGACCGTCACGGTGGTGGATCTGGCCTCCCAGATCATGCCCAATATCTTTGATCCCGAGATGGCGGAGTACGTCAAGCGCCACCTCCAGAGCAAGGGCATCCGGGTCCTCACCGGCAATCCCCTGGAGGCCATTCTGGGCTCCGGCCGGGTGGACGCCGTCAAGACCGGCATGGGGACCCTCTCGGCCGATGTGGTGGTCCTCTCCATCGGCATCAAGCCCAACACTGCCTTCCTGGCGGACAGCGGCATCGAGCTCTTCAAGGGCACCGTGGTGGTGGACGAGCACCTGCGTACCAACCTCCCCGACGTCTATGCCGCCGGCGACTGCGCCCTGGTGAAAAACCGTCTGACCGGCGCCCCCCAGTGGTCCGCCATGGGCTCCTCGGCCAACTACGAGGGCCGCACCCTGGCCCAGCTGTTGGGCGGGGCGGAGGTCCGCTATCCCGGCGCGCTGGGCACCGGTGTGGTCAAGCTCCCCGGTCTCAACGCCGGACGCACCGGTCTCACCGAGGCAGCCGCCAAGGCGGCGGGCTACGACGTGGAGACCGCCCTGTGCGTGGTGGATGACAAGGCCCACTACTATCCCGGGGCCGGTTCCTTCATCGTCAAGCTCCTGGCCGACCGTCCCACCCACAAGCTCCTGGGTATCCAGGTCCTGGGCCCCGGCGCCGTGGACAAGATGGTGGACATCGCCGTCACCGGTCTCTCCATGGGGGCCAAGCTGGAGGACTTCTCCAATCTGGACTATGCCTATGCCCCGCCCTTCTCCACCGCCATCCATCCCTTTGTGCAGGCGGCGTATATCCTGCTCAACAAGCTCTCCGGCGCGTTGGAGAGCTTTACCCCCGCCCAGTACGCCGCGGGAGAGGCCAAGGACTACACCGTGCTGGACGTGGGCCTTCAGCCCAGCATCCAGGGCGCGGTGCGCATCGACCTGGCCAGCGTCAACGGCCCGCTGGAGGGCCTGGACAAGGACGCCAAGCTCCTCCTGGTCTGCGCCAAGGGCAAGCGCGGCTATTTCCTCCAGAACCGCCTGAAATACTTCGGCTATACCAACACCCGGGTACTGGAGGGCGGCACCACCTTCAATCAGGTCCGGGTCGCGGGCGTGGCCGCCTCGGTCACCCCCGAGCAGATCACCGCGGTGAAGGCGCTGGGCTTCCTCTTCGATAAGCGTACCCCCGACAAGTTCAACGGCCGCGTCATCACCCGCAACGGCAAGATCACCGCCGAGGAGCAGAAGGTCATCGCCGAGGCCGCCGAGCGCTTCGGCTCCGGCGAGGTCACCATGACCACCCGCCTCACCCTGGAGATCCAGGGCGTGCCCTTCGAGAATATCGAGCCCATGCGGGAGTTCCTGGCCCAGCACGGGCTGGAGACCGGCGGAACCGGCTCCCAGGTGCGCCCGGTGGTCTCCTGTAAGGGTACCACCTGCCAGTACGGCCTCATCGACACCTTCGATCTCTCCCAGGAGATCCACGAGAAGTTCTACGAGGGCTACCACGGCATCAAGCTCCCCCACAAGTTCAAGATCGCCGTGGGCGGCTGCCCCAACAACTGCGTCAAGCCCGACCTGAACGATCTGGGCGTGGTGGGCCAGCGGGTACCCCAGGTGGAGCTGGACAAGTGCCGCGGCTGTAAGGTTTGCCAGGTGGAGCAGGTCTGTCCCATCCATGTGGCCAAGGTCGTAGACGGCAAGGTGGTCATCGACCCGAACATCTGCAACCACTGCGGCCGCTGCGTGGGCAAGTGCCCCTTCCACGCGGTGGATCAGTCCACCAACGGCTACCGGATCTACATCGGCGGACGCTGGGGCAAGAAGGTGGCCCAGGGTCTCGCCCTGGAGAAGGTCTTTACCAGCCGGGAGGAGGTCCTCGCCACCATCGAGAAGGCCATCCTCCTCTTCCGCGAGCAGGGCATTACCGGCGAGCGCTTCGCCGACACCGTGGCCCGTCTGGGCTTTGAGAACGTGCAGGAGCAGCTGCTCCAGGACGACCTTCTCTCCCGCAAGGAGGAGAATCTGGCCGCCCAGAAGCATCTCAAGGGCGGCGCTACCTGCTGACCTTCCTCCCTTTTCCGTGTAAAAAGCAAAAAGCCGTCCCGGTCCAAATAGACCGGGACGGCTTTTCTTATGGTATGTTCTTACTTGTCAAAGATGGGGTTGACGCCCACCTTCTTGCGGTTCTCGTACTGGTAGAAGCCCATGCCGGACTTCTGGCCCAGGTAGCCCGCGGCCACCATCTTGCGCAGCAGGTGAGCGGGACGGTACTTGGTGTCGCCCAGGTCGTTGTAGAAGGTCTCCATAACCTCCAGCAGGATGTCCAGGCCCACCATGTCGGCCAGCTCCAGGGGACCCATGGGGTGGTTACAACCCATCTTCATGCCCTCGTCGGTGTCGGCCACGGTGCCGATGTCCTCATCCAGGATCTCAACGGCCTCGTTGAGCATGGGCAGCAGCATGCGGTTGACGATGAAGCCGGGCTTGTCCTTGGCCAGGATCATGGTCTTGCCCATCTTCTTGCCCACTTCCATGGCGGCGTCAATGGCCTCCTGGGAGGTGCGCAGGCCATGCACCACCTCCAGCAGACGCATCACAGGCACGGGGGAGAAGAAGTGCATGCCCACCACCTGCTCGGCACGGCTGGTGGCCGCAGCCAAGCTGGTCAGAGAGATGGAGGAAGTGTTGGAAGCGAAGATGGTATCCTTGGGGCAGATCTTGTCCAGCTCCTCAAAGATGGCGCGCTTGGCGTTGAGGTCCTCAAAAATGGCCTCGATGACCAGGTCGGCATTGGCAGCCGTGTGGATGCTGGAAGAGGTCGTGAGCAGAGCCAGCGCGGCCGCCTTCTGCTCTTCGGTCATACGGCCCTTGCTCACCAGGCGGTCCATGTTCTTGCCAATGTTGGTCTTGGCCCGCTCCAGAGCGCCCTCGCTCTGGTCATGGATGGTCACGTTGTATCCGCTCTGGATAGCGGTCTGGGCGATACCGCTGCCCATAAAGCCAGCGCCTACTACAAAGATATTCTTGATTTCCATAATGTCTCTCCATTCTCTGTTTATTTTCCGTTGTCCGGAATATAATTCCGTTTATTCCCTACAAAAAAAGAACAGATATTAACTGGTAGCAGTATTATACCACACCTCACTTCTGCCTGTCCAGCCTAAAAACCGTCAATTTTTGCACAAAAAACGGGCGCAGCCGTATTTCTCCTGAAAAAACAGCTGCGCCCGTCTTCTTTCTTCCCGATCTATTTCGGCTCCTTGTCCCGCACAAAAATATGCTTGACGTGGGGCAGATTGGTAGAGCGGACGTCGATTTCAAAGCGGTCCATGGCCTTGACCAGCTTGGTCAGCTTGGAAAAACCGAAGTTACGGGGGTCAAAATCGGGCTGCTTCTTGACCAGAAGATTACCCAGATCCCCCATAAAGGCGTATCCGTCCTCGTCGGCGATGTCCTCCACCGAGTCGGCCAGCAGGGCCTCCACTTCCGGCGGGATGCGGTTGGCCGGCTCGCTCCCCTCCGCCGAAGCGGGGACCGGCGCGGGTTTCGGCTCCGGCTCCACGGGCTTGGCGGGTTCCGCCTTCTTCTTGCCCCGTCTGGAGGCGCTCTTGCCGCTCTCGGTCCGGGCAGACTCGGAGGCCCTGGCCTGTTCGGCCTTCTCCCGCTCCTTCCTTTCCCGCTCCAGCCGGGCCTGCTCCGCCTTCTCCTCCTCGGCGGCCTGGCGGGCAGCCTCCTTCGCGGCGGCCCGGGCCCGGTCCCCCGCCGCCCGGATGACCTCGATGTAGACGAATTTATCGCAGGCCACGATGAAGGGACCCGGCGTCTTCCGCTCCCCCATGCCGTAGACCTTCATCCCGGCCTCCCGCAGACGGGTGGCCAGACGGGTAAAATCGCTGTCGCTGGACACCAGCACAAATCCATCCACCCGGCCGGAGTAGAGGATGTCCATGGCATCGATGATCATGGCCGAGTCGGTGGCGTTCTTTCCGGTGGTATAGGCGTACTGCTGGATGGGGGTGATGGCATTCTCCAGCAGCAGCGGCTTCCAGGTGGACATGTTGGGGGAGGTCCAGTCCCCGTAGATCCGTTTGATGGTGGGGGTCCCGTAGACCGCCACCTCGGCCATCACGTCCTTGATGGCCGTGCGAGGGGCATTATCCGCGTCGATGAGGACGGCCAGACGCAGTTCTCCCGCCCCCATCAGTCGCTCAGGACGAAGTGGAAGAAGCGGAGCATCTCATACCAGTCGTCCGAGGCAAAGGAGACGTTCTTCTCATCCTCCAGGGAGGCACCGGGATAGAAGTGCTTGGAATAGGCACGCTTGTGCTCTCGGAAGCGGATCTTGGCCTCAAAATGCTCCGGCATGGGCACGGGGCATTTTTTCGCGTTCTTGACCGCCTTTTTGACGCCCTCCCGGATGGCCCGGACCGCCGCGTCTGGATGCATGGACACCACTGCGCCGCCGATGCCCTCGTTGACCGCCACGGTGGTGATCTCCGGAATGAGCTCCTGGGCGAAGTCGCACAGGGCCTTGTCCCCGCAGAGGAAGGGCACGGGTACGCCGTAGTAGCCCGCCGTATAGGCGTTCATCAGAAACTCACTCATGCGCACGCCATTGAGGGTCACAAATTCGTTCTGGAGGTTCATGGTGTGGGAGAGGGGATTCCCGCCGCAGGCGGCCCAGGCGTGGTATCCCGTAAAGAGCACCGCGTCAAAGCTGCCCCGGTCCAGGCCGCTCATCATGCTCAGCAGATCCCCGCTCCAGCCCCGCATGATGCGCACCCGCTCAGGCAGCTGGGAGGGATCGATGTTGCGGGCCGAGTCGTGGGCGTCCCGCACAAAGATCTCGTCTGCGCCTCCGGCCACGGCTCCCTCGCAGGCCGCGCGGACCTCCATGGTCATCTGCTTGCGGAAATAGTTATAGTCATAGGGGGTGCTGCGCTCGGTCTCGCTCCAGTCCGTAATGCCGCAGGTACCCTCGATATCGGCGCTGATAAATACGTTCATGGGAATTCCTCCTTCGTTCCATTTCACGGCCGGCCTCTACGGGATCTCTTACCGGCCTATCAACCCATTTTACCGCCTTCTAAGTGGGCAGATACCCATCCTCTTGTAATATTTATACAAGGAGACGGGCCGGGCTTTTCTCTTATTCTACCGTACTTTTCATCACATTTCCAGCCTAAGTTCCAGGGCTTTTTTTCGGACTGGTCCGTCTTATAAAATTGACAAAAATCAACCGAATATTTCTATTTATTTCGTTTCTTGAAATAATATGCACAAAGATTATAATGGGAACCGCTTCCGGAGGCAGGGCCCGCACAGGGCAGCCCATCCGGATCTGCGGGGGGAGCGGAATGTGTGTGCTTCTCTCCTGCGGGAACTTTTGAAGGAGGGATTTTCATGATCTCATTCTTGGTCGCATTGGTCCTGCTGATCGTGGGCTTCTTCACGTACAGCAAGCTGATGGAGCATGTGTTCCACATCGACGACCGGCAGACCCCGGCCGTGGTCCATCCGGACGGCGTGGACTACATGCCTATGAAAACTTGGCGGATCTTCCTGATCCAGCTGCTCAACATCGCCGGTCTCGGCCCCATCTACGGCGCACTGGCCGGTGCCTGCTGGGGCCCCGTGGTCTACCTGTGGATCGTGTTCGGCACCATCCTGGGCGGCGGCGTCCACGACTTCCTCTCCGGTATGATGAGTGAGCGCGAGGACGGCGCCTCCATCTCCGAGGTAGTCGGAAAGTACATGGGCCGTGTCATCACCTTTATTATGCGCATCTTCTCTGTGGTCCTGCTGGTTCTGGTGGGCACCACCTTCTCCACCGGCCCGGCCGGCCTGCTGGCCAGCCTGACTCCCACCGTGCTCAACGCCAAATTCTGGCTGGTGGTCATCCTGCTCTACTACCTGTGCGCCACCTTCCTGCCCATCGATAAGATCATCGGCAAGCTCTATCCCATCTTCGGCATCTGCCTGATCATCATGGCTCTGGGCGTTGCCGGCGGCATCATCTTCGGCGGCTACCAGATGCCCGAGCTGTGGGATCACTTCGCCAACGAAGACCCCAATGGAAAGCCCATCTGGGCCATGATGTTCGTCAGCGTGGCCTGCGGCGCCATCTCCGGCTTCCACGCCACCCAGTCCCCCATGATGGCCCGGTGCATCACCTCCGAGAAGGAGGGCCGCACCGTGTTCTACGGCGCCATGGTGGCCGAGGGTATCATCGCCCTGATCTGGGCCGCTGCGGGTGTCTCCTTCTATAACGGCGCTGCCGGTCTCTCCGGCGCTCTGGCCGCGGTGAACAACAACCAGGGCGAGATCGTCTACCAGATCTGCCACGGTCTGCTGGGCCCTGTGGGCGCGGTCCTCGCCATGATCGGCGTCATCGCCTGCCCCATCACCTCCGGCGATACCGCGTTCCGTTCCGCCCGTCTTACCATCGCCGACTGGTTCAAGATTGACCAGTCCAAGATGACCACCCGTCTCTTCCTGGCCGTACCTCTGCTGGCCGTGGGCGCCATCCTGTCCCAGCTGGACTTCTCCATGATCTGGAGATACTTCTCCTGGTCCAACCAGACCCTGGCCATGATCGTTCTGTGGACTGGCGGCGTGTTCATCCACAAATACGGCTATCCTCCCATCGCCAGCCTGATGGCCGCCATCCCCGCGACCTTCATGTCCGCGGTCTCCATCACCTACTTCTTCCAGGCCCCCGAGTGCCTGCACCTGTCCACCTCCATTGCCTACCCCGTGGGCATCGTGGCCGCCATCCTCTTCTTCTGCATCTTCTGGTGGCGCACCTTTATCGTACACAAGGACGATATCAACCACGAGCTGGCTGCGCAGGCAAAATAACATACGCCTAAAATCAAAGGTCTGGCCGCATTGCGGCCAGACCTTTCTCTATGCGATCAGATAGAAGAGGCAGGACAGGACGGTCCAGACGCTGAAGGCCAGCATGCCGGGACTGCGCAGCAGTCTTCCCCACCCCGGGCTCCCCATGGTCCGGACCAGCTGCCCCAGTTCGCCCCGCCGGGCAATCAGCCGCCATACCCCGATGCCCACCAAAAGCCAGATCCCCGCATAGACCGGAGCCTCGATGCCCAGCCGCTCTGCCAGGGGAAATACGCCGCTGGAGAGCAGATTGATCCCCGCGTGGAGGAGGATACACTGCCACAGGCGCCCGGTGTGCACGGCCACCCAACCCAGTACGACCCCCACCGCACAGGCATAGGGCATTTGAAAGAGATTCCCATGCACCATGCCGAAGAGCAGCGCCGACGCGGCCACTGCAAAGCCGTCTCCGTACCGGCGCAGCCGCTCCAGGATCAGCCCCCGGAACATCAGCTCCTCAAAGATGGGCGCCAGAGCGCCGGTCAGCAGCAGGCTCAGGGGAAGCGGATAGGAGAGGATGCTCTCCACCGGGTCCGTCCCCCACCATCCAGTCACGGTGCCCAGCAGTCCCCGGAGGATCGCCCCCACCGCGCTCCCGCCATAGAGCACCGCCAGCGCGATGCAGTAGGTCTCCCCCAGCCTTCCGGGTGAGAGGACCTCCCCCTGCCGCTCCGGGTCATCCCCGCCCCGTCCCAGCACACAGACAAACACCGGGAAGGACACACCATAGGAGCTGCATACCGACAGCAGCCACTGAAAGAGCGGGTCCCGGGCCAGCCAGGGCAGCCACACTCTGGCCGCCAGCAGCACGCCGGCCTGGACCAGGATGCCGGTGAGCAGATAGGCCAGCAGCGCCCAGCCGATCCGGGAGAGGGCTCGATCCTCCCCCTGGGAAGGCGAATACACCCGATGTAAGGTTGGCTTATGCACAAAAACCCTCCTCCGACGGGTATCCTGGCCTGCGCAGATCGGCGCACGGTCCGCCCCATCCTGAGATTTGCCTCATTATAGCAGGCTTTCCGCCCGGAGACAAGCTTCCGTTCTCCGGGCGCTTCTTTCCAGGAAAAAACACTTGACCTTCTACCCGGTGTATGGTGTATCATACGCTCATCAGAGGAGGGATCGGACATGAAGATCAATGAAGTGGAGGAGCGGGTGGGCATCACCAAGCGCAACATCCGCTTCTATGAAAAGGAGGGACTGCTCACCCCCCAGCGCAACAGCGACAACGGCTACCGGGATTACGGCGAGGAGGAGGTGGAGGTCCTGCGCAAGATCAAGCTCCTGCGCAAGCTGGATGTTCCTCTGGAGGAGATCCGCCGGCTCCAGCACGGCTCTCTGACGCTGGACGACGTGCTCCGCCGCCATGTGATCCAGCTGCGGCGGGAGGAGCACAACCTCGCCACCATGGGTGCGCTCTGCCAGCGTCTGGCCGACGCCCAGGCCCAGCTTGCCACCCTGGACGCCGAGGCCTGGCTTGCCGAAATGGAGCAGATGGAACAGGAGGGGACCCGTTTTATGAACATCCGGAAAAACGACACCCGCATCCGCTACGTGGGTCCGGTGGCCGCCGCTCTGGTCTTTATCCTGCTGATGGCCGGGGTCATGGCGCTGATCGTCTGGGGCTTTACCATCAGCCCGGAGGAGGCCCCTCCCCTGTGGCTCATCGTGATCCTGGCCGCCATCCCCATGGTATTTATCATTGGCGTACTGCTGGCACTGTTCCAGCGCATCCAACAAATCAAAGGAGGAGAAGAAGATGCTGCTTCTCAATATTGATTACATCCCCGGCAAAAAGATTCAGGCCCTGGGCCTGGTCAAGGGCTCGGTCGTCCAGTCCAAAAACTTCGGCAAGGACTTTATGGCCGGGATGAAGACCCTGGTAGGCGGCGAGATCGAGAGCTACACCCAGCTGCTCAATGAGGCCCGCCAGATCGCCACCAAGCGCATGGTGGACGAGGCCGAGCGGATGGAGGCCGACGCCGTCATCAACATCCGCTATGCCAGCTCCTCCCTCATGCAGAGTGCCGCGGAGCTCACCTCCTACGGCACCGCCGTGCGCATCGTGGGCGAGGAGTGAGGGCGGTCCGTATCTTTTTCCCAAAAAATCTCCGTCTGGGCGGAACCTTTCCGGCGCTCCTTCCGTCTAAAGCACATCATCCCAAGTAAGGAAAGGAGCCATTTCTATGAAAACTCTCGTCTGTGCCGCGCTGAGCTGCGCGCTGCTGCTCACCCCCGCCCTGGCCGCCGAGCCGGAAAGCGGCGTTTCTTCCCAGGCCCCTACCGGGACCGCCTCCTATCAGCTGCCCGAGCAGCTGGGCTGGATCTACCGCTGGGGGACCGCCTCTGAGCTCTCCGGAGACTCTGTGCTCCTCCACGCCGGCGGCGAGACCGAGCAGGACATTCTCTATCACATCTCCGACCAGACGGTCATCCTCAATGCGGTCACCGGCGAGCCCATGACCGCCGATCAGCTCCGGGACGAGGAGTCTCTCTACATCTACTCCGCCCCGGTCATGACGCTGAGTGAGCCCGCCCAGGCGGGCGCCACCCTGATCCTGGCCTCCATCCCCGCCGACTACGGAGTGCCCATGGCCCGCCGCGTGACCTCGGTCACCCGGGACGGCGATTCGGTCTCCATCGGTACGGAGGATCTGGTCTACCACCTCTCGGACGAGACCAAGGTCTCCGGCCTCTCTCTGGACGAGCTGATCCCCGGCGACTATGTGGTGGGCTGGTACGACATGGTAGCCGAGTCCTACCCCGCCCAGACCACCCCCGAGACCCTGATTCTTCTAGACGGCGGCAATGCCGGCTGGATCCACGCCGATCTCCAGTCGGTCTCCCTCAACGGAGCGGAGCTGGAGCTCTCCGAGCAGGAACTGCCTCAGCTCCAGGAGGGCAAGCTCATGCTCCCCGTCCGCGCAGTGGCTGAAGAGCTGGGCTGCACCGTCTCCTGGGACGCCCAGTCCCCGGACCAGGTGACCGTCAGCCAGGACGGACAGACCCTCTACACCCTCGCCCTGGACGGCGAGGAGGCCTATGCCGCCTCCGGCGTCTCCTTTGCCCCGGTGGAGCAGATTCTGGGCGTGCACAACCTGTACTTTGTCCCCTGAGTTCCAAATATAGGTAAGCTGTAAAAAATGGGAATGAGGCATTGTCCTCATTCCCATTTTGTTGTAAAATAGCGTTAACATAATCAAGGAGGCCCTTTTTGATGAATCGACGCCGCTGCGCCCGTATCCTGTCGGGTATGTTTCTCGCTTCCCTGCTGGCGCTCCCCGCACAAGCTCTCACCCTGGAGCAGGCCCGCACCCTGCTCACAGACGCCTATATTGACCCCGTTCCCCAGGAGGTATTGGACCAGACCTCCATCTCCGCCATGCTGGAACAGCTGGGGGACCCCTATACCCAGTATTTTACGGCAGAAGAATACCAGGCCTTTCTCTCCTCCATGGAGGATGCCAGTCTGGTGGGGATCGGCGTGGTCTCCATCGCCGGCACCGACGGAATGACCATCACCTCCGTGCTGGAGGGCTCTCCCGCCCAGGCTGCCGGGCTGCGGGAGGGTGACCGGATCGTGGCGGTGGACGGCCGCTCCACCCTGGGCGTGGATGCCGCACAGGTGTCCTCCTGGATCCAGGGAGAGGCCGGCACTCAGGTCACGGTTACCTACCAGCGCGGAGAGGAGAAGCACACGGTCACCCTGACGCGGGCCGCCATCACGGTCCCCACCACCACCTCCCGCCTGGTGGAGGGACGTGTGGGCTATCTGGAGTGCACCACCTTCGGCACGGACACCTATCCCCACATCCAGGAGGGGATCTCCGCCTACCAGGATGAGGCCAGGGTCTGGGTCATGGACCTGCGGGGCAACGGAGGCGGATTGACCTCGGCGGCCTCCCAGGCGGTCAGCGCCTTTACCGACGCGCAGAATACGGGCTATCTGCGGGATGGCTCCGGCTCCTACGGCGCATTCTCTTCCTCCCTGTCCCCCCTCACCGACAAAGCGGTCATCGTCCTCTCCGACGGATATACCGCCAGTTCCTCTGAGCTCTTCTCGGCCTGCATCCGGGACCTGAATGCCGGGATCGTGGTGGGTGGCCGCACCTTTGGAAAGGGTGTGGCACAGACCCTCTTTGACCAGAGCGTCTATCCCGACTACTTCCCGGACGGGGACGCCATGAAGATCACCACCAACCGCTACTTCTCCCCTGCCGGAGCCACCACCGACACCGTCGGGATCATCCCCCACCTGCTGGTAGACCCCGACCTGGCCGACGAGGTGGCCATCCTCCTCTCCGCCGCCCCGCCCGACGGCGACACCGCCGGATATTACCGGCTGGATCTGGGCTGGCGCTGGTACATCGACGGGGAGCAGGCCTCCAGTCCGGCCTACCGGGACGCCTTTGCGCAGCTGCTCTCGGCCATCCCCCCCACGGTGGACCTGTGGCAGGGGACCGGCGGCTCCAACGGCTGGACCTGTGTCTCCCCGGAAGAGGCCGCTCAGACCTATGGCCTGACCTACCTGGACCGCTCCTTCTCCGACACGTCGGCCAGCCCCTATGCCGAGTCCATCGACCTGCTGGCCTCTTATCAGATCCTCTCCGGCACCGGGGACGGGACCTTCCATCCGGAGGACTCTCTGACCCGGGCAGAGCTTGCCGCCATGCTGGCCGCGGCCCTCAACTGCAATATGCCCTCCAGCCCCGCCGTCTTTTCCGACGTGTCCATGGACAGCTGGTATGGTCCCTCGGTCTATGCCCTGGAGCAGCTGGGCCTTCTCTCCGGCGACGGAAAGGGGAAGTTCCACCCCGATGACCCGGTGACCCATGAGCAGCTCTTCTCCATTCTCGCCCGCCTGGCCGAGGATCTCAGCCTCAATTTCTACGAGGCCTCCAAGGGCATACCGGAGGACACCATGGACAGCGCCGCCCTCCGCGCCTACGCCCCCTGGGCCCGGGAGAGCGTGTGGCTCCTGACCAACGGACATCAGAATCTCTTTGGACAGCCCCTCTCTCTCTTGTGGGACAGCCCCGAACAGATCGCTCCTCAGGACGCCGCCACCCGGGAGGAGACGGCCTCCCTGCTCTGCCAGGTACTCATCTATACCGGCGTGCTCCCGGTGTGATCCCCTCGGGCACGCAGAACCGATTTCTATGCAGAAAGCCCCGGAACCAGATGGTTCCGGGGCTTTGCAGTGTTTCAGGTTGGAATTACGCCTTCTCAAAGACGTCCTTGCCCAGACCGCAGACCGGGCAGACCCAGTCCTCGGGCAGAGCCTCAAAGGGGGTGCCGGGAGCGATACCGTTGTCGGGATCGCCCACCGCGGGGTCATACTCATAGCCGCAGGGGCCGCAGACATACTTATCCATGGTTTCTAATCTCCTTTTTTATGGTTTATTTCAACAGGGCCGCCACGGAGCGGGCATAGTCCTTCATCGCGTCCAGATCGGACTGTGTCGGCGTGAAGAGCACACGGAAGGCCTCCGCCGGGGTGGCAAACTTGAGCTGTCCCAGGCGGGTCTGAAGCATACCGGGTGCCTCGCCGCTCCAGCCGTAGGCGCCAAAAGCGCCGGCCGCGCGGCCCTTGGTGTTGATGGCGTCGATGGAGCCCAGCACATCCCATACCGCCTTGGGCACGTCCCGATTGATGGTGGCAGAACCCACCAGGACCACATCGGCCTCATTGGCGATGGCGGCGCAGGCGTCCAGACTCTCCATGGTGACATCGTGCTGTACGGTGCGGATGCCCATCTCCTCCAGCGCCTCGGCAGCGGCCTGGGCCAGCGCCCGGGTGCATCCATAGGCGGAAGCGTAGATGATGGCAGCCGTCTTCCCCTCCTTGGGGACCGGCGTGCTCCACTGGCGGTAGAGCGCCTTGCACTCCTCCAGCGTCTCGGTCAGCACGGGGCCGTGGCTGGTGCAGGCCATCTCCGCCTCGGCGGGCAGCTTGCTGAGACCAGCCTGGACATAGGAGGCAAAGGGCCCGAAGATGCACTGATAATAGAAGTGACGCTCCCCGGCATAGGCCGCCTTGTCGTGGATCTTGCTGTCCAGCATGGTGGGCTCACAGAAATGGGCGCCCAGAAAATCACAGGTAAATACCACCTTGTCCGCCGGGTCCCAGGTAAACATGGAATCGGCCCAGTGGAGCATGGGGGCCGGAATGAATTCCAGCGTCTTTCCGCCCAGATCCAGGGTGTCCCCCGCCTTGACCACCTGCACCGGGAAGGTGCGGTTGGTAATGTCCTCCAGATGCTTCTTTCCGGCCGCGGTGCAGAAGATCTTCAGGTCGGGGCAGCGCTCCAGCAGCTTGGACACGCTGCCAGAGTGATCCGGCTCGTTGTGATTCATAATGAGGTAGTCCACCCGCTCCAGCGGGATCACCTGTTCAATGTTCTCCACATATTCCTCAAAATAGTCGGTATGTACCGTTTCAATGAGGACATTTTTCTCTCCGGTCAGGAGATAGGCATTGTAAGAAGTCCCGTACTTGGACTCCATCACAATATCAAAGACACGCAGCGATGGATTCAGCACACCCACCGACCAGACGCCCTCTTTCAACGCAATGGCGCTCATTTTCATACCTTCTTTCTAGGTTATCGACTTCAGTATAGGACCCTTTTTATATACTGTCAAGTCTAATCCCTTGCTTGGGCCTGCCAGACTATTGATTCTTCTCCATTCCTTTCCCTGTCACAATATACAAAAGAGCCTCTCCGACCCCGGTTTTCATCTGCTAACCACTTCTCTTTTCTCTTAAGGAATCTGCAAAATGCTCCTTCCTTGACTTTCCGCACAGCGGGCGATACAATATTTTCATTCTGTGTCATGTGATTTTTTGCGATCCAACAAGGGGGAAATAAGGTTCTATGTTCGTCTATCTGGACCACGCCGCTACCACTCCCGTCTGCGCGGAGGCCACGCAGGCCGCTCTGGAGGAGATGACCGCCGCATTCGGCAATCCTTCCGCACGCCACGCCTTCGGCCAGCAGGCCGCCCAGCGGCTGGAGGAACGCCGGGCCGTTGTGGCTGAGGCCCTGGGCTGCACGCCGGAGGAGGTCTTTTTCACCTCCTGCGGCACCGAGGGGGACAACTGGGCCATCCAGGCCGCGGTGGAGCATGGGCGGCGGCGGGGCCGTCATATCATTACCACTGTCATTGAGCACTCCGCTGTGCTGGAGCCCATCAAGGCCCTGGAGGGCAAGGGCTGGTCGGTGACCCGTCTCAAGCCCAACCGGCAGGGCCGGATCTCGCCGGAGGACCTGCGCGCCGCCCTGCGGGAGGACACGGTGCTGGTCTCCATGATGCTGGTCAACAACGAGCTGGGCACCCTTCAGCCGGTGGCGGAATGTGCCCGCATCGTCAAGGCGTATGCGCCGGAGATCCTCTTCCACACCGACGCGGTGCAGGGTTTTCTGAAAGTTCCCTTTACCGTGAAGGAGCTGGGTGTGGACCTGCTCACCGTGAGCGGCCACAAGATCCGCGCTCCCAAGGGCATCGGCGTCCAATATATCCGGAGCGGGCTCAAGCTCTCTCCCCTGCTGCGGGGCGGCGGACAAGAGCGCGGACTGCGCCCCGGCACCGAGCCCACCGCCCAGATTGCGGCCCTTTCGGCCGCCTGCCGGCTCTGGATGGACCACGGGGCGGAATACCGTGCCCATATGGAGTCCCTCAAGGCCTATGCGCTGGAGCAGCTCCCGGCCCGTGTGGAGGGGCTGGAGATCGTCACACCCGGGGACGCCCCCCATATCTGTTCCGTCTCTCTGCCCGGCTATCCCAGTGAGATGCTGGTGCGGGCGCTGAGCGACCAGGGGATCTGTGTCTCCTCCGGGTCCGCCTGTCACAAGGGAAAGCCCAGCCATGTCTTTGCCGCCCTGGGCCTGCCCAAGCGCACCGCCATGGGGGTGCTGCGCATCTCCTTCGGTCCCACCAGCACCCGGGACGAGGTGGACGCCCTGGCCGACGCCCTCTCTGCCATCCGGTCCAGCCGTGTGGGCGCCTGATCGCGTGTCTGTTTCTCTTCCATATTTTACACTTCACCAGAAAGGCGCCGGCGGAGCGAGGTATCGCCGGCTTGGTCACATCATATGTTCTCTTATCTGAATCGGGGGCGGGCTTTCTACCAGAATCTGCTCTTTCTGGCCCTGCCCATCCTGTTCCAGAATCTCATCACCACATCCCTGGGCATGATCGACACCTTTATGGTGGGCAGCCTCGGCGAAGCTCCCCTGGCCGCCGTAGCCCAGGCCAATATCCTGGTCTTCATCATTCAGCTGATCATCTTCGGGCTGCAGAGCGGCTCCTCCGTGCTCATCAGCCAGTACTGGGGCAAGGGCGATACCGACGCCATCAACCGGGTCATGGGCGTGGGCTTCTATCTGGCCGGCGCCATCTCCGCGCTCTTCGCCGCCTCCCTCTTTTTCTTCCCCTATCAGATCATCGGCCTGCTCACCGACAACCAGGAGCTCATTCCCCTGGCCGTGGTCTATGCCCGCATCGTGGGCTTCTCCTATCTGTTCAACAGCATCACCGGCGTCTATACCGGCGCCCACCGCAGCATGGAGAATCCCAAGCTGGGCCTGTGCATCTACGCCGCCTCCATGTGCACCAACACCTTCCTGAACTGGGTGCTCATCTTCGGCAATCTGGGCGCGCCCCGGCTGGAGGTGGAGGGCGCCGCCATCGCCACCCTCACCTCCCGCATTGTGGAATTTATCATCATGGTGGTCTATGCCAAGTGCAACCGCCGCTTCCGCCTCAAGCCCGCCGTGCTCTTCCGCCCGGACCGGGCGCTGGTGCAGAAGTTTTTCCGCTATGCCACCCCCGTGGTGGTCAATGAGATGCTGTGGGGTCTGGGCACCTCCATGTATAAGGTCATCATGGGACATATGGAGGGGAGCACCCAGATCCTGGCCGCCCGGGCCATCTCGGGCAACATCGAGGATATCTGCATCGTGGCCGTGCTGGCCATTGCCAACACCACCGCCATCATCATCGGCCGGGAGATCGGCGCGGGCCGCCGCTCCACGGTCTATGAGCTGGCCGCCGCACTGGACACCATCTCCTTCCTCTGCGGCGCCGTGATCGGCACCCTCCTGGTGATCTCGGCCCACACCTGGCTGCCGGTGGTGGTCTATCCCCTCTTCCACCTCACCCCGGTCTCATCGGAGATCGCCACCATCATCCTCACCTTCATCGGCTGTCTGATGCCCCTGCGCTCTTTTGATACCACCAACACCGTGGGCGTCCTCCGGGGCGGCGGAGACATCCGGGTGGCCGCCATCATCGATGTGTCTGCCATGTGGCTGGTGGCCATTCCTCTGGCCGCCTTCTTCGCCCTGGTGCTCCGCTGGAACATTGTCTGGGTCTATGTGGCCGTGACGGTGGAGCAGCTGGTCAAGTCCACGCTGGGCATTCTCCGCTTCCGGTCCCACGCCTGGATCAACGACATCACCCGCGCCGGCGCCTGAGCGCCGCCCTCTTCCCCGGAAAGGAGCATCTGTATGCTGCGGCTCACTGTTCTCATTGAAAATTCCGCGCCCGACCACCTGATCGCCGAGCACGGCCTCTCCCTGCACCTGGACTACGAGGGCCACTCCTATCTTCTGGACAGCGGCACCTCCGGCCTGTTTGTGCGCAACGCGGACCGGCTGGGCATCGACCTGAGCCGGGTGGAGCGGGCTGCCCTCTCCCACGGCCACGACGATCACGCCGGCGGGTTCTCCGCCTTCTTCCGGCGCAACCAACAGGCCCCGGTACTGGCCCGCCCCGCCGCGGTCCAGGCCTATCAGGAGGACACCGCCGATCCTTCCTGCCGCCCGGCCGGTGTGGACCCGGACCTCTTTACCAAATGGGCCGGGCGCTTTGATCTGGCCGACGGCCCCCGGCTTCTGGCCCCCGGGCTCCACCTGATCCCCGACGCGGTCTCCCACGAGCAGTCCCTGGTGGCCGAGACCGCCCACGGGCTGGTGGTGATGAACTCCTGCTGCCACGCCGGAGCCGCCCACATCGTCCGCGAGGTGCGCGCCCTCTTTCCCACCCAGAAGGTCCACGCCATCGTGGGGGGATTCCACCTGGTGGGCAAGACCGGGATGGGCTCCCTGGGCGTAGAGCCTGAGCAGGTGCGCCTCCTCTCCCGCCGGCTGGCCGAGGAGCTGGAGGTGGAGCAGATCTGTACCGGTCACTGCACCGGCCATCCGGCCTTTGACCTGATGGCCCAACAGGAACCCGGATGCCTCATACCGCTCCATACCGGGACCTGTCTCTCCTTTTAAAAGAGCCCAGTTTTTTTAGCAGACTCTCCCGCCTTATGCAAGTCATAAGGCGGGATTTTCGTTCACATTTAATTTACATCCCCCCTATTGACAATTGCTGGTGAGGGTGGTACATTATCTTTAGCACTCAGGTACAAAGAGTGCTAAACCAATCCGCCGCAAAGGAAGTGATGCGCATGGATCTGAGCGAACGAAAAAAGCGGATTCTCCGTGCCATCATTGAAAGCTATATCTCCACCGCCGAGCCGGTGGGCTCCAAGGCCATTGCCGACTCCCTGGACCGTTCGGTCTCTTCGGCCACCATCCGCAATGAGATGGCTGATCTGGAGTCCATGGGCCTGCTGGAAAAGCCCCACACCTCGGCCGGACGGATCCCCTCTCCCCAGGGGTACCGGTTCTACGTCAATGAGCTGATGGAAGAGCACCAGCTCTCCGTGCAGGAGACCGAGCGCATCAACCGCGCCCTGCGTCTCAAAATGCAGGAGCTGGATCGCGTCATTTCCGAGGCCGGACGGGTGGTCTCCCGTCTCACCAATTATCCCGCTTTTGCCCTCTCATCCGGGTTTGAGCGGGTGACCATCCGGCGCTTTGACCTGTTGATAGTGGAGCGAAACGCCTTCATTATTGTGGTCATGACCGACAACAATCTGGTGCGCAACAAGCTGGTGCAGCTGCCCTCCGATCTGACCGAGGCGCAGCTCCAGATGCTCAACACCCTGCTCAACACCACCTTTACCAATCTGACGCTGGAGGAGATCACGCCCGAACTCATGCGGGTGGCACAGCATGCCGCCGGCGATGCCTATGGCCTGATCAGTCTGGTGGTCTCCTTTGCCATGGAGGTGCTGGAGGGTCTGGAGCACCGGCGGGTCCACACCGCGGGTCTGGCCCATCTGCTGGAGCTTCCGGAGTATCAGAATCTGGAACGGGCCCAGCCCCTGATGAGCTATCTCTCCGAGGACCAGGACGCCGCCCGCTTCCCCATTCCCAAGGATGGCCCCATGAAGATCCTCATTGGTCCGGAAAATGTGGCCGACGCGCTGAAGGATACCAGCGTGGTCATGGCCAGCTACGACATTGGGGACGGCATGCGGGGCATCATCGGAGTCGTTGGCCCCACACGGATGGATTACGCAAAGATCACCGCCCGCCTGTCCTATTTTGCGGAGGGTCTCACCCGGCTATTTGGCCAGGGAGAACTTCCCACCGGGGACGGACGCAACGATGAAACATAATAGGAGGGAACCTCTTTGAGTAAGAAAGAGAACGAGCAGGCCGTGGAACAGGCCGAGCAGATGGAGCCGGAGACCGTGACCGAAGAGGTCACGGAGGGCGCCGCCCCTGAGACGGACACCCCCGATCCTCTGCTCTCGGAGCTGGAGGCGCTCAAGGATACCCTGGCCCAGAAGGAGGATCAGTACCTCCGCCTGGCCGCCGAGTATGACAACTACCGCCGGCGCTCCCAGAAGGAAAAAACCGACGCCTACCAGAGCGCCAAGTCGGACGCCGTGCTGGCTTTTCTCCCGGTGTACGACAACCTGGAGCGGGCCCTCAAGCAGGAGACCGCCGACGAGGCCTATAAAAAGGGCGTGGAGATGACCATGAATGGTCTCAAGGAGGTCCTCTCCAAGCTGGGCGTCGAGGAGATCCCCGCGCTGGGCCAGACCTTTGACCCCAACCTTCATAACGCCGTGATGCATGTGGAGGACGAAAACGCCGGAGAAAATACCGTCGTGGAGGTCTTTCAGGCCGGCTTCCAGTCCGGTGACAAGGTCATCCGGTTTGCCATGGTAAAGGTGGCAAACTAAGACGCGCGGAGGGCCCGGAGCAGGCGCACAGCGGCGAGCAGTGTGCCGTCCGCGCAGGACCCGCAGCGTGACAACAAGCGCGGAGGGTTCACATCCCATTTTCACTTTGTTTAAAATAAATTTCGATATATTGGAGGAAACACATTATGTCCAAGATCATTGGTATTGACTTAGGTACGACGAACAGCTGCGTAGCGGTTATGGAGGGCGGCGAGGCCGTCGTCATCCCCAACGCGGAAGGTAACCGCACCACCCCCTCTGTGGTGGCCTTCTCCAAGGACGGCGAGCGCATGGTAGGCCAGGTGGCCAAGCGCCAGGCCATCACCAACCCCGACCGCACCGTCATCTCCATCAAGCGTGAGATGGGCAGCGATTATAAGGTGAACATCGACGGCAAGGCCTACACTCCCCAGGAGATCAGCGCCATGATCCTTCAGAAGCTGAAGGCGGACGCCGAGGCCTATCTGGGCCAGCCTGTTACCGAGGCCGTCATCACCGTCCCCGCCTACTTCACCGACGCTCAGCGCCAGGCCACCAAGGACGCCGGCAAGATCGCCGGTCTGGATGTCAAGCGCATCATCAACGAGCCCACCGCCGCCGCTGTGGCCTACGGTGTGGATAAGGAGCAGGCCCAGAAGGTCATGGTCTACGACCTGGGCGGCGGCACCTTCGATGTGTCCATCCTGGACATCGACGACGGCGTCATCGAGGTTCTGGCCACTGCCGGTAACAACCGCCTGGGCGGCGACGACTTCGATAAGTGCGTCATGGACTGGATGGCCGCCGAGTTCAAGAAGGACACCGGCATCGACCTGACCGGCGACAAGGTCGCCATGCAGCGCCTGAAGGAGGCCGCTGAGAAGGCCAAGATCGAGCTCTCCGGCGTCACCTCCACCAGCATCAACCTGCCCTATATCACCGCGGACGCCACCGGTCCTAAGCATCTGGACCTGACCCTGACCCGCGCCAAGTTCGACCAGCTCACCGCCCACCTGGTGGAGGCCACCATGGGCCCCGTGCGCCAGGCCATGAGCGACGCCGGTCTCTCCTCCAGCGATCTGCATAAGGTCCTGCTGGTGGGCGGCTCCAGCCGTATCCCCGCCGTGCAGGAGGCCGTGAAGAAGATCACCGGCAATGAGGGCTTCAAGGGCATCAACCCCGACGAGTGCGTGGCCATGGGCGCCGCGCTCCAGGGCGGCGTCTTCACCGGCGACGTCAAGGGCCTGCTGCTGCTGGACGTCACCCCCCTGTCCCTGGGCATTGAGACCATGGGCGGCGTGATGACCAAGCTCATCGAGCGCAACACCACTATCCCCGTGAAGAAGAGCCAGGTCTTCACCACCGCCGCCGACAACCAGACCTCCGTGGAGGTCCACGTGCTCCAGGGCGAGCGCGAGATGGCGCAGTACAACAAGACTCTGGGCCGCTTCAACCTGGACGGCATCGCTCCCGCCCGCCGCGGCGTGCCTCAGATCGAGGTCACTTTCGACATCGACGCCAACGGCATCGTCAATGTCTCCGCTAAGGACCTGGGCACCGGCAAGGAGCAGCACATCACCATCACCTCCTCCACCAACATGTCCAAGGAGGACATCGACAAGGCCGTCAAGGAGGCCGAGCAGTTCGCCGCTGAGGACGCCAAGCGCAAGGAAGAGGTGGACGTCCGCAACCAGGGCGACCAGGTGGTCTACCAGACCGAGAAGGCTCTGGACGAGATGAAGGACAAGATCGACGCTGCCGACAAGGCCAGTGTGGAGGCTGCCATCAACAAGCTGAAGGAGGCCCTGAAGGGCAGCGACGTGGAGGCCATCAAGGCCGCTACCGAGGAGGCCAACAAGGCGTTCTATCCTGTGGCTGAGAAGATGTATCAGCAGGCCAATCCCCAGGGCGGCCAGCCCGGAGCCGACGGCTGCAACTGCGGCAGCGGCGACTGCGGCGGCAGCTGCGGCACCGACCCCAACGTGGTGGACGCCGACTACACCGTCGTGGACGACGATAAGAAGTAAGAAACAGAAGCGCACCGGGGCCGAAGCAGGCGCACAGCAAACCGCCTCCGGCGATTCAAAGAAACATCAGCTCTGTGGTGGGACGGGTGAATTTCATCCGTCCCACTCGGGGCGTTTTGGCGGGCGTACCAGATACGTCCCTGCAACGGGAAATGCAGCGTAGGGGCGCGCTTTGCGCCCGCCGTTCCATACTCCCTCAATTTAAGAGGTGATCATATGCCTGAACAAAAACGAGATTTTTACGAGGTCCTGGGGGTCAGCAAGAGCGCCAGCGACGATGAGCTGAAAAAGGCCTACCGCAAGCTGGCCAAGCAGTACCACCCCGACCTCAACCCCGGCGATAAGGAGGCCGAGGCCAAGTTCAAGGAGGTCAACGAGGCCTACGAGGTCCTCTCCGACAAGGAGAAACGTGCCCGTTACGACCAGTTCGGCCACGCCGGTGTTGACCCCAACTATAACCCCGGCGGCGGTTTCGGCGGTTTCGGCGGCGCCGATTTCGGCGACATCGACCTGGGTGATATTTTCGGCTCCTTCTTCGGAGGCGGATTCGGCGGCGGCTTTGGCGGGGGCGGCGGTGCCCGGCGCAACGGCCCCATGAAGGGCGATACCCTCCGTGCTTCCGTCACCATCACCTTTGAAGAGGCCGCCTTTGGCTGCGAAAAGGAGATCAACCTGACTCGCAGCGAGCAGTGCGACGTGTGTAAGGGCACCGGCTGTGCCCCCGGCACGACGGCCGAGATCTGCCCCGACTGTCACGGTTCGGGTACCATCCGCATCCAGCGGGGCGGCGGCGCGTTCTCCTTTGCCACCACCACCAGCTGCCCCAAGTGCGGCGGCACCGGCAAGCTCATCCATACCCCCTGTAAGACCTGTAACGGCGCCGGCTCGGTTCGGAAGAACCGGAAGATCACCGTCAAGATCCCCGCCGGCATCGACAACGGTCAGGCCATCTCCCTGCGGGGACAGGGCGGCGCGGGCAAGAACGGCGGTCCGGCCGGCGATCTGATCATCAGCATCACCGTGCGTCCCCATCCCCAGTTCAAGCGGGACGGCATGAATGTCTACCTGGATCAGAAGGTCTCCTTCCTCCAGGCCACCCTGGGCGCGGAGCTGGAGATCCCCACCATCGACGGAAAGGTCAAGTGGAACCTGCCCGAGGGCACCCAGCCGGGCGCCACGTTCCGCCTCAAGGGCAAGGGCATCCCCTCCGTCAACGGACGGGGCCGGGGCGACCAGTACGTCACCGTCTCGGTGGATGTCCCCCGCGGGCTCACCCACGAGCAGAAGGAGGCCCTGCGCCACTTCGGCCGCGCCATGGGCGAGCTGCCCGACGCGGAGGAGGAAGAGGGGCTCAAAGGATTCTTTGACAAAATGAAGAAAAAGAAATAAAATAAGGGATGGACATTGTCCATCCCTTTTTTGTTATCTGACCTTATGTTATTTCTTGAATCCAACTTCCGGGAGGTCTTTCATGGATATCCTGCTCCAGGCCATCCGGCCTACGCTGATTTTTCCCATCCTTCTGCTCGCCGCCCTCTTTCTCCTGTTTGGCTCTTACTGGCGCTGGATCCTCTCTCCCCATAACCTGCATGACCGGATCCGCCGTCAGTCCGGAGAGGTCCTCCCCTCCCCCGCCAAACCCCGCTTTTCCTTTGCGGGACGCTGTCACCCACTGGAGCGGCGGGACGGCCTGCTCATCCTGCTCCTGACGCTGGTCTATGCCGCCACCGCCTTTTTTCAGCTGGGCTCCTTTACCAATCCCCAGTCTTTTCACAATTTTACCGAGACACAGACGGTGGAGGTGGAATTCTCCCAGCCCTTCCAGCTCACCCGGCTGATGTATTATCCGGGGCTCGGCACCGGAGACTACAATGTGGAGATCTCCGCCGATGGCTCCCACTGGTCCACCCTCTGGGCACGGGAGAACGAGGAGGGGACCGTCACCGGCTACTACTGGGCCGACGCGGAGGGCTACGAGCCCAGCTATGCCATGCCCCAGCACTACGCCGACCTCTTCAAGTGGCTTGAAATCACGCCCGAGAACACGCTGGAGGTCCGCTTCCTGCGCATCACCGCCAAATCCACCAAGAGCCCCATCGAACTGGGGGAGCTGGCTCTCTATGACACTTCGGGAAATCTGGTGTGCCCCGACCAGCCGGGGGAGGCCTCCGCCCTCTTTGACGAGGGAGACACCGTCCCGGAATCCCCCTCCTGGTATAACTCCACCTACTTTGACGAGATCTACCACGCCCGCACCGCCTATGAGCACATCCGTGGGATCTACCCCTATGAGATCTCCCATCCCCCGCTGGGCAAGCTCATCCTGGGCATCGGTATCCGCCTCTTCGGTATGACTCCCTTTGGCTGGCGCTTTATGGGCACGCTCTTCGGTGTGCTCATGCTTCCTCTGCTCTATGCCTTCCTCAAAAATCTCTTTGGGAAGACGCCGGTGGCCTTCTGCGGGACGGCCCTCTTTGCCTTTGATTTCATGCATCTCACCCAGACCCGCATCGCCACCATCGACACCTACGGGGTGTTCTTCATCCTGGCCATGTACTACTTCATGTACCGGTATCTCACCATCCCGGCGGGCACCCCGTTCCGGAAGGGCGCGCCCTGGCTGTTCCTCTCCGGCCTCTTCTGGGGGATCGGCGCGGCCAGCAAGTGGACCGTCATCTATGGCGGCGTGGGACTGGCTCTGCTCTATTTCCTGGGCCTGTGGTTCAAGCTGCGGGACTGGCCCAAAGTGGAGGCGGGGGAAACTCCCCCGGTATTCCGGAATCTCTGGCTGATCCAGACACTGGCCTTTTCTGTGCTGTGCTTCGTGGTGATCCCCGCCTGCATCTATACCCTCTCCTATTGGCCCTACGCCGCCGCCAAAGGGGATACCAGCCTGGGCAACCTCATCCATGAGATGTGGAAAAATCAGGAGTATATGCTCACCTACCACCAGGGCGTCCACGACACCCACCCCTACTCCTCCCGCTGGTATCAGTGGATCGTGGACGGACGGCCCATCCTCTACTATCTGGACTACACCTCCGTACCGGGGAGCAAGTCGGCCTTTGCCTCCTTCTCCAACCCGGTGGTCTGCTGGGACGGACTGCTGGCCGTTGTGAGCCTCATCGTCCACTGCATCCGGCGCCGCTGCGGGAAGGCCCTTTTCATCGTGGTGGCCTACTTCTCCCAGCTGGCCCCCTGGTTCTTCATTGGACGGACCACCTTCGAGTATCACTACTTCCCCTCCATCCTCTTCCTCTGCTTTGCCCTGGCCTATGTATACAACGACCTCTTCGAGATGGGTCTGCCCTGGATGCGCAAAAGTGTCTATGCCCTGACCGGGACCGCCGTGGCCCTGTATGCCGCTTTCTACCCGGTGCTCATCGGTCTGATGGTCCCCCGGTGGTATACCTCAAACCTTCTCCAGTGGCTTCCCTCCTGGCCAATCTGACAAATTGGAGCGTGCTGTATGTATCTCATCGACTATCACACCCACACCAGACTCTCCCCCGACGGGCATGTCCCTCTGGCTGAAATGGCCCGGGCCGCGGAGAAGGCCGGACTCTCCGAGCTGTGCGTCACCGACCACTATGACCGCATTCTGGAGCACGGCGGCTTCGCCCCCGATTATGACTGGTCCCCTGCCCTGGAGCAGTTCCGGACGACGGCGCCCGCCTTTGAGGGGAAACTCCAGCTCCGGTTCGGCATCGAATACGGCAGCGCCCCCTTTGATCCCGACTACGCCCGGCGTATGCTCGCCCTGCCCGAGCTGGACTTTGTGATCGGCTCGCTCCACAATCTCTCTCCCGAGCTGGGCGGAGAGGACTTCTTCTACTTCTCCTATGACTCGGAGGAGACCTGCCGCCGGGTACTGGACGACTATTTCGCCTCCATGCTCCGCCTGGTGGAGCTGCCGGAGACCTATGATATCCTGGGACACATCATCTATCCTCTGCGCTATATGCCCCAGGAAATCTCCCTGGACCCCTGGTGGGACAGCATTGACACCGTGCTGCGCCGGGTGGTAGAGACCGGACGCGGCATTGAGCTGAACACCTATTGCGGCAAGACCGTGGCGCCCTGGCGCCCCATTCTGGAGCGCTATCGCGCCCTGGGTGGTGAGCTCATCACCGTGGGCTCCGACGCCCACTTCCCCGAGCGGGTGGGGCTTGGCATCCCTACCGCCTACGACCTGCTGAAGGACACCGGATTCCGCTATGTGACCACCTACCACCGTCACAATCCCGTTCCTAAGCCGCTGTAAGGGCGGATCTGGATAGATGGACTGAATTGATTTGAGGAGGATATGAACATGAAAGTTTCTCTGGGCTGCGACCACGGCGGATTTGCCATGAAGGAGCATGTGAAGGGCTGGCTGGAGTCCCACGGCTACGAGGTGCAGGACTGCGGCTGCTACTCCACCGAGAGCGTGGATTACCCCGTCTACGGCCGGGCCGCCGCCGAGGCGGTGGCCTCCGGCGCCTGTGAGCGGGGCATCGTGGTGTGCACCACCGGCATCGGCATCTCCATTGCCGCCAACAAGGTCAAGGGCATCCGCTGCGCCCTGTGCTCCGAGCCCCTCTCCGCCGAGATGACCCGCCGCCACAACAACGCCAACATGCTGGCCATGGGCGGCGGTATGATCGGGGCCAACATGGCCGACCGCATCGTGGAGACCTTCCTGACCACCGAGTTCGAGGGCGGCCGCCATGAGCGCCGGGTCAATCTGATCTCCGACATCGAGGGCTGAGCGGGATCATCTCTCCCCTGAGGCAACAAAAAAGCAGACACGCACCGGTTTTGTGCGTGTCTGCTTTTTTCATTCCTGTTCTTCCGCCGCCTGGGCCGCCTGTTTGCGCTCCAGCGCCGCCGCGCGCATCGCCAGGGTCTCCTCCAGCGTGCGGGGCGGCCGGGCGTTGATCTGTTCCGCCCACGCGATGCCCCAGGCCCGCAGCTCTTCCAGCCCCTGGGCGGTCATGGGGAAATACCGCTTCTCCTCCACCGTGCTGAAGGCATAGCCCCAGGGGCCCTCCCACACCTCGGCGGCCAGATTCTCCTCCTCAGGCGTCACCTGATAGCGCATCCGGCCGGCACTGGCCGTCCAGAAATTCTCATTTTGAAAATGGGATAAAACCGGCAGAAAAAATGCTTCCATGTGTTGCGTTCTCCTCGTCTTGGCAAATCTCTCGGTGTTATTATAGCACACCGTGCCCACCCTGAACAGGTACGCTTCGGGAATCTGCACGCCGCAAGAAAACGCCCCCGGAAACCTTTGTTTCCGGGGGCTGTTCTTATGCCTTTTGTGCGTAGCGGGCCAGGAACTGCCGGGTCCGTTCCTGGGTGGGCTGTTCGATGACCTGTCGGGCCGGGCCCTGCTCCACGATGACGCCGCCGTCCATAAAGATGACCTGGTCGGCCACATCCCGGGCAAAAGCCATCTCATGGGTGACGATGACCATAGTGGTCTTTTTGTCGGCCAGGGAGCGGATCACCTTGAGCACCTCGCCGGTGAGCTCCGGGTCCAGCGCGGAGGTAGGCTCGTCAAAACAGAGGATGTCCGGATGCAGCGCCAGCGCCCGGGCGATGGCCACCCGCTGCTGCTGTCCGCCCGAGAGCTGATGGGGATAGTGCTCGGCCCGGTCGGCCAGCCCCATCTGATCCAGCAGGGCCAGGGCCTCCTTCCGGATCTCAGCCAGGATCTCCTTCCGGTTGGCCTTGTAGTCGCTCCGCTCCTGGGCCAGCAGCTCCTTGGCCAGCATCACGTTCTTCAGGGCCGTATACTGGGGAAAGAGGTTGAAGGACTGGAACACCAGACCGAAGTGGAGGCGCTTTTTGCGCACCTCCGCCTCCCGCTGGGTACTGGGATCGGCCGCATCGAAGAGCACCTCGTCCCGTACCCGGATGGTCCCTACGTCGGGGGTTTCCAGAAAATTGAGGCACCGCAGCAGTGTGGTCTTGCCGGAGCCGGAGGAGCCGATGATGGCCAGAGCCTGTCCCTCCTCCAGGGAGAAGCTGATCCCCTTCAGGACCGAGGTCTTTCCGAACTTCTTCTGGATGTTTTCTACCTGCAAAATCGCCATATCTTCTACTCCTTACACCCGAAAATAGTCCAGCTTTTTCTCGGTCCGGCTGAGCAGCAGCGTCACCACACCGTTGAATACCAGGAAGAAAAATCCCGCATAGAACAAGGGCCAGATCATGCCCTTGTTGCCAAAGTCCTTGGCCAGCTTGATGATCTCTCCCACCATAATGAAGTTGGACAGGGAGGTATCCTTGACCAGGGTGATGATCTCATTGCCCATGGGCGGGACGATGCGCTTGACCACCTGGAGCAGCGTCACCTGGAAAAAGATCTGCCGCCGGGTCATGCCCAAAACCTGTCCGGCCTCCTGCTGTCCCCGGGGCACGCCCTGGATACCGCCCCGGAAGATCTCGGAGAAATAGGCGGCATAGTTGAGCACGAAGGCCACCGACGCCGCCGTCATGCGCGGGAGAATATGTCCCGGACTGAGGATGCCCGGCAGATAGTACACCACCGCCAGCTGAAGCATCAGAGGGGTGGAGCGCATGATGTACACATAGAGCCGGACCAGCCAGCTCAGCGGCTTGAACTTGCTCATCGTGCCGAAGGATACCACCAGTCCCAGGGGCAGCGACAAGACCAGCGTAATGACAAAGAGCTGGATGTTGAGCATAAAGCCCTTCATCATGGTGATTGTAACCGTTTCAAATGACATATTCTCTCTCCTATGCCGGAAGCGGACAAGGGGCAGGGGCTGCCCCCTGCCTCTTCTGTCCTCCGCTTGATGACGTGATTATTTCTGATTGGCCAGCAGCAGCTCGCTCAGCTCATATTTCTCCGCCAGCGTGCCCAGGGTGCCGTCTTCCACCAGCTCCTGCATGGCCTGATTCACCTTCTCGGTGACATCGGATCCCTTCCGGAAGCCGATGCCGTACTCCTCCACCGACAGCTCCAGATCGGGGATGACCATCAGGTCGGAGTAATCACCCACACCGGCCAGGGCGTTGGCCAGAACAAAGTCCATGACCGCCGCGTCGGCCGCGCCGCTCTTGACCTCCAGCAGCGCGTCGGTCTGCTTGACCACCGAGGTGTAGGTGGCCTGGCTGAGGAACTCATCATTCTGCACCGTGCTCTCGCCTGCGGAGCCCGCCTCCGCGTCCACCTTGGCGCCGGCCAGAGACTCGGTGGAGGTGTACTTCTCCGCGTCGGCCGCACGGATCACCAGCACCTGGTAGTTCTTGATGTAGGGATCCGAGATGGAGATGGCCTCCTGCAGCTCGGGCGTGATGGTCATGCCGTTCCAGATACAGTCGATGTTCTTGGACTCCAGCTCCAGCAGCTTGGCGTCCCAGTTGATCTCTACAAATTCCGGCTCCACGCCCAGCTTCTCGCACACGGCGGTGGCAAACTCGGTCTCAAATCCGGTGAGCTCGCCGTCCTCTCCCATGTAGTTCATGGGCTCAAAGAGGGTGTAGCCGATCTTCAGCTTGCCGTTGCCCTCCACATAGGCCCAATCGCTGTCCGCGCTCTGGGCAGGGGTGCCCTCGGGGGTGCCGCTTCCGGCCGGAGCAGGGCTGGAGGCGGTGCCGCCGGAGCAGGCGGTCAGGGACAGGCCCAGGGCAGCGGCCAGAGCCAGCGCAGAGAGTTTCCGTTTCATATCTAAATTCCTCCCATTGTCGTTCTTTCGCGGACAGTGTCCGGGGTGTCGTCCTATTGCTTTAGTATATTACCACAATAAAGTGTTCTTGTGAAGGGGGTAACGCAAAAAATTTTTGCCGCCCCCTCTATATAGGACGATCCCCGGTTTCCCCGCCGCCGGAACGGACCTGCTCACGGCTCCAGCAGCGGACGGGCCCGCTCCCACTCCTCGGGGGAATTGGCGTTGAAGAGACTGCGCTCCAGATCAAAGGCCGCAAGCTCCTCTTCTCCGATCTGCTCCACCGCTACAAAGGGAAAGAGCCCCTGAACGAAGGAGCGCCGCCCCTCCTCCAGACTGCGGGTAATGACGGGCAGACAGCTTTTGCGGTAGAGGGCAAAGAGGGGCTCCGGCCGGCCGTCCCCTCTGCGGATGGTGCACACGTCCGCCTGTCCCATCCGCTCCGCCATCCAGCGGGCCAGGGCGGCGTCTCCAAAGGGCATATCCACCGCCGTGAGAAAGACCGCGTCGGTCTCCAGCTCCGCCAGTGCGGCCTCCAGGCCGGCCATGGGTCCCGCGCCCGGATGCCGGTCCAAGAGGGCCGGCACCTCCGCCGGAAGGGTGCGCCCTCCCTCTCCCACCGAGACGGCCACGGCGTCGAATACCCCCGTCCAGCGGTCGATCATCCGCTCCAGCAGGGTACTCTCCCCCACCGGGAGTTCCCCCTTGTCCCGTCCCATCCGGCGGGATTTTCCGCCGGTCAAAATCACCGTTGTAATATGCATATGGACCTTCCTCCCGTCCGGTGTAAACCGGTTTTCATTGTATCAGCTCTCTTTCCCACTGACAAGTTTTTCCGGCGGCATAGAACGGACAAATCTTCCATATCCTGTTCTTACAGAAACCTGCGCATGATCGCTTTGATACGGGAGGTACTGTCATGAAACAACTGGCCGCGGCCCTGCTGGCCGCTTCTCTGCTCCTCTGCCCCGCCGGGGCGGTCTCCAGCGCGCCGCAGGCGGAGGCAAGCGCCGCTGTCCTGATGGAGAAGGAGACCGGGACCCTTCTCTATGAACAAAACGCCCACGACAAGCTGGAACCGGCCAGCGTCACCAAGGTCATGACCCTGCTCCTGGTGGTGGAGGCCATTGACGACGGCCGCCTGGGCCTGGACGACCTGGTGACGGTGTCGGCCCATGCCGCCTCCATGGGCGGCTCCCAGGTCTATCTGAAGGAAAACGAGCAGATGACGGTACAGGACCTGCTCAAGGCGGTGACTGTGGTCTCGGGAAACGACGCGGCGGTGGCCCTGGCCGAACACCTCGCAGGCAGTGAGGAGGCCTTTGTGGCCGATATGAACGAGCGGGCCGCCGAGCTGGGCATGGCGGACACCACCTTTCTCAACTGCACCGGCCTGCCCGCCGCCGGGCATCTGACCAGCGCCTACGATATCGCCCTCATGTCCCGGGCCCTGATCGGACATCCTATGATCCGGGAGTATTCCACCATCTGGATGGACTCCATCCGCAACGGGGCCTTCCAGCTCTCCAACACCAACAAGCTCATCCGTTTCTACCCCGGGGCCACCGGCCTCAAAACCGGCTCCACCGACTCGGCGGGTTACTGTCTCTCGGCCACGGCGGAGCGGGATGGCATGGAGCTCATCGCCGTGATCCTGCATTCCCCCACCTCGGCCCAGCGCTTTGACAGCGCCAAGCGTCTGCTGGACTTCGGCTTTGCCAACTATACCCTGGCCGACATCCGCCCCAACCAGGCCCTTCCCCCGGTGCATGTAATCCTGGGCCGGAAGGAACAGGTCCAGCCGGAGCTCTCCGCCTCCAGCCGGCTTTTGGTGGAAAAGGACCAGATCAACCAGCTCTCCACCCAGCTGGAACTCTGCCAGGATGTGGAGGCCCCCGTGGAGAAGGGCCAGATCCTGGGCCACCTGGTGGTGACCGTGGGCGGGGAGGAGCGGGAGCGCATCCCCATCGTCGCCTGCGAGGCCGTGGAGCGCGTCACCGTGCCCGGCATTTTCCTGGATTTTCTCCAGCGCCTGTTCCTGGCTGCCTGACCTTTTTCAGGGAGAGAACCATTCTTTTGGTTCTCTCCCCCTTTTTCTGTATTTTTCTTCCATATCTTGCGTTATGATGTGTTTTACGAAATAGCGCGGCACAGAGCCTTGACGTATTCCATATTATGTTGTATAATTTCTACAAATAAGTATCCGCTTTTTCGGATCCTTATTATCATCTATGCCAAGAGAAGGTTCTTTTTTCCCTTTACTTTTGGGCGTTTTTCGTACGAAGGAGAGTATGCCTATGAATCAGGTCACCAGCTATGCACCCGCTCTGGATGCGTTTTCAAAAGGTCAGGCCGTCCGTGCGCAGGAGTATCTGGGATCTCACGCACAGGTACAGGACGGGCAGGAGGGGTATGTCTTCCGTGTGTGGGCCCCCAATGCCAAGGCAGTATGCGTCATGGGAGATTTCAACGACTGGGATGAGTCCGATCACCCCCTCGCTCCCATCGGCGGCGGCGTGTGGGAGGGATTTGTCCCCGGCCTTCAGCGCTACGACTCCTATAAATATGCCATTCACACACAGGACGGCCGTGTCCTGGCCAAGGCCGATCCCTATGCCTTCCACGCTGAGACCCGTCCCGGCACCGCCTCCAAGATCTATGAGCTGGGCGGCTATGTCTGGGGCGATCAGGCCTGGCTGGAGTGGCGGAAAGCCAATCCCATCTATCACAAGCCCCTCAACATCTATGAAATGCACCTGGGCTCCTGGCGGCGCACCGGGGAGGACACCTTCCTCAGCTACCGGGATATTGCCCGCTATCTGGTCCCCTACGTCAAAGAGATGGGCTTCACCCATGTGGAGCTCATGCCCGTGAGCGAATATCCGCTGGACGACTCCTGGGGGTATCAGTGCACCGGATACTTTGCCGCCACCAGCCGGTACGGCACGCCGGACGACTTCATGTATCTGGTGGATCAGCTCCACCAGGCCGGCATCGGCGTCATTCTGGACTGGGTGCCCGCCCATTTCCCCAAGGACGCCTTCGGCCTGTACGAATTTGACGGCGGCCCCTGCTACGAGTACGCCGACCCCCGCAAGGGCGAGCACGCCGACTGGGGCACCCGCGTCTTTGACTACGGGCGCAACGAGGTCCGCTCCTTCCTCTACTCCTCGGCCCTGTTCTGGCTGGAGCAGTTCCACATCGACGGCCTGCGGGTGGATGCGGTGGCCTCCATGCTCTACCTGGACTACGGCCGGCAGGATGGACAGTGGTGCCCCAACCTCTTCGGCGGGCACGAGAATCTGGAGGCCGTGGATTTCCTCCAGCAGCTCAACACCCACATCTTCCAGGCCCACCCGGACGTGCTCATGATCGCGGAGGAGTCCACCGCCTGGCCCCGGGTCTCCCACCCGGTGGAGCAGGGTGGACTGGAGGGCGGCCTGGGCTTCAACCTCAAGTGGAATATGGGCTGGATGAACGATCTGTGCCACTACATGAAGCTGGACCCCTACTTCCGGCAGTTCAATCACCGGGACATCACCTTCTCCCTGATGTACGCCTTCTCGGAGAACTTCGTGCTCCCCCTCTCCCACGACGAGGTGGTGCACATGAAGGGCTCCCTCATCAACAAGATGCCGGGCACCGATGAGGAGAAGTTCGCCGGTGTGCGGGCCTTCTACACCTATATGCTCACCCACCCGGGGAAAAAGCTTCTCTTCATGGGCGCGGAGTTCGGACAGTTCAACGAGTGGCATTTTGAGCACTCTCTGGACTGGCACCTTCTGGAGCAGGAGCGCCATCAGCAGCTCCAGGGCTTCTTCCAGTCCGCCAACCAGTTCTATCTGGCCCACCCCGAGCTGTGGGAGCTGGACTTCTCCTGGGAGGGATTCCAGTGGATCTGTGCCGATGATAACCAGGGCAACTGCGCCGCCTTCCTGCGGAAGGACAAGAAGGGACACTTCCTGCTCACCCTGTGCAACTTCTCCCCCGTCCACCGGGCGGGCTACCGTCTGGGCGTTCCCTGCCCGGGCCGGTACGAGGTAGCCTTCAACACCGACGATCCCGCCTTCGGCGGAAACGGACTGGGCGATCTGGAGCCCCTCAAGTCGGAGTACATCCCCTGTCACGGGCTGGAGCAGTCCATCTCGGTGGACCTGCCCCCCATGGGCGCAGTGATCCTGCGCTGCACCAAGAAATTCCCGCCCCGCCGCAAAAAGGCGGAGCTTTCGCCAGCCGCGAAGCCGGCGGCCAAGCGCACGAGCCGCAAAAAGGCCCCTGCCGCGGAGGAGTCCTCCGCCCAGGAGACCAAGCGTCCCGCCCGCAAGCCCCGCGCTTCCAAATCGGGCAGTTAAACCATCTACATACGCAGAGAGGAGCTGGGAATCCAACATTGCCTGTCATTGCGCTCCGGACTTCGTTCCGCTCCGGAGCCGATGTGGAGAGGGACATTTGAAAAGCAATCGCTAGAGGTGAACGTGTTATGAAAAAGGAATGTGTCGCCATGCTTTTGGCTGGCGGACAGGGAAGCCGTCTCCATGCCCTGACCAGCCACGTGGCCAAACCCGCCGTTCCGTTCGGCGGAAAATATCGCATCATCGACTTCCCGCTGTCCAACTGTATCAACTCCGGCATTGACACGGTGGGCGTGCTCACCCAATACCGTCCGCTGGAGCTCAACGCATATCTGGGCAACGGCCAGGCCTGGGACCTGGACCGCTCCGACGGGGGCGTCCACATCCTCCCCCCCTACATGCGCGAGGGGGAAAAGGGCACCTGGTACAAGGGCACCGCCAACGCCATCTATCAGAATATGGGCTTTATCGAGCTCTATGATCCGGAGTATGTGCTTATCCTCTCGGGTGACCACATCTACAAGATGGACTACTCCAAGATGCTGGCCCACCACAAGGCCAGCGGCGCGGCCTGCACCATCTCGGTGCTGGAGGTCACGCTGGAGGAGGCCACCCGCTTCGGCATCATGAATGTGGACGACTCCGACCAGATCTATGAATTTGAGGAGAAGCCCAAGCACCCCAAGAGCAATCTGGCCTCTATGGGCATCTACATCTTCACCTGGTCCAAGCTCAAGGAGTATCTGATGGCGGACGAGGCCGACGAGAAGAGCTCCAATGACTTCGGCAAGAACATCATTCCCTCCATGCTGGCCCACCAGGAAAAGCTGATGGCCTACCGCTTCCGTGGCTACTGGAAGGACGTGGGCACCATCGACTCCCTGTGGGACGCCAATATGGACATGCTCTCCCCGGAGAACGGCATCGATCCCTACGATACCGAGTGGCCCATCTACGCCCGCACCCCCACCAAGCCCCCCCTCTATACCGGTCCCAACGCCAAGGTGTCCCACTCCATGGTCACGGGCGGCTGTGAGGTCTACGGCACGGTGGAGAACTCGGTGCTCTTCCACTCGGTGCAGGTGGAAGAGGGCGCCCGGGTGGCCTACTCCATCCTCATGCCCGGCACGGTCGTGAAGGCCGGGGCCGTGGTGGAATACGCCATCATTGCGGAAAATACTGTCATCGGGGAGCAGGCCCATGTGGGTACGTCCCCGGACGACCAGAACGATTCGGAATGGGGCATCGCCGTCGTGGCGCAGAACCTCAAAGTTGGCCGGGGCGCCGTCGTACCCGCCAAGGCCATGATTACCCGCAATGTGAAAGGAGACGATAAGAAATGCTGAATAAACTCCACGGCATCATTTTTGCCTATCGCTCCAATCCCAGTCTGCGGGAATTGAGCCAGCATCGCAACACCTGTTCCATCCCCTACGGCGGCCGTTACCGGGTAGTGGACTTCATGCTCTCCAACTTCGTCAACGCCGGGGTCTCCGATGTGGGCCTCATCGCCCACGCCAACTACCAGTCCCTGCTGGACCATGTGAGCTCCGGTAAAGACTGGGACCTGGCCCGCAAGCACGGCGGTCTGCGCATCCTGCCCCCCTTCGGCTATGCCAATAAGCGGGGCGACGGGAATTACCACGGCCGGATGGACGCCCTGGCCGGCGTGTACTCCTACCTCCAGAAGATCCGGCAGGACTACGTGGTCCTGGCCGGCGGCGACGTGGCGGTCAACCTGCCCCTCGCCGAGATCTTCCAGTCCCATCTGGACAGCGGCGCCGACATGACGGCCGTGTGCACCTCCAAGCTCAACAGCGACCCCCGCGGCTGTGACTACTTCACCACCGACGAAAACGGCTTTGTCACCGACGTGGCCGTCAACCCCACCACGGCCGCTGGTCTGGAGTCCCTGGAGGTCTACATCCTCTCCAAGGAGCTGCTCCTCTCCCTGGTGGACCACTGCTCCACCCACAATATCTCCTCCTTCAGCGACGGCGTTCTGGTGTCGGCGGTGCATAATCTCAAGATCCACGCCTACCAGTTTGACGGCTATGCCGCCCGCCTTCAGTCGGTGGCCGGCTATTTTGCCCGCAGCATGGAGCTGCTGGACCCCGCAGTCCGCGCACAGCTCTTTGCCCCCGAACGTCCCATCAAGACCAAGGACCAGTCCAACCCCTCCACCTACTACGGCCCCGGCGCCAAGAGTATCAACTCTCTGGTGGCCGACGGCTGCATCATCGAGGGCGAGGTGGAAAACTGCATCCTCTTCCGCGGCGTGCATGTCCAGAAGGGTGCCCGGGTTTCCAACTGTGTGCTCATGCAGGGCACCGTCGTTCAGTCGGATGCCGTGCTCAAATATGTGATCACAGATAAGAATGTCCGGGTGAATCCGGGGCGGATGCTGATGGGTCATTCCAGCTATCCTTTAGCCATCGCCAAGAACGAAATCGTATGATCCTTTGACATTTTCCCCTGTGAGAGCCAAGAGACGAAGCTGTTTTTTCAACACTTCGTCTCTCGCTCTGACTGGAACTTTCTGCTATACTGGACATAACAGCAGTCTCCACCCATTGTGAAATTCCCATTGTTCCGAATGGGCAGTTGAACTGTGTGAAAGGAGTCTTTGCCCCATATGAACATTCTCTTTGCTTCCTCTGAGGTCGCCCCTTTTATTAAAACAGGCGGCCTGGCCGATGTGGCGGGCAGTCTTCCCAAGGCGCTGGCCGCGGCCGGCCATGATGTGCGCGTCATCCTCCCCCTCTACGAGGGGATCGGCCAGGAGTGGCGCGACCAGATGACCTATCTCTTCAATTTCCACGTGATCCTGGCCTGGCGCACGCCCTACTGCGGCATCTTTGAGCTCAAGCGGGACGGCGTGACCTATTATTTCGTGGATAACGAGTACTACTTCAAGCGCTCCGGCCTCTACGGCCACTATGACGACGCCGAGCGTTTCGCCTTCTTCTCCCGTGCCGTGGTGGAGACCCCCGCCCACCTGGACTGGCACCCCGATGTGATCCACGCCAATGACTGGCAGACCGCCCTGGCTCCCATCTATCTGCTGGAGGAGCGCACCCGTGTGCCCCAGCTCTATGGGACCAAGTCTGTCTTTACCATCCACAACATCGAGTACCAGGGCCGCTACGGAAAGGAGCTGCTGGAGGATCTGTTCGGTCTCAACTCCGGCTATTTCCACGAGCATATGCTGGCCTACCACGGAGATGTGAACCTGATGAAGGGGGCCATCTACGCCTCCGACTATGTCACCACCGTCTCCCCCTCCTATGCCGGCGAGCTCCAGTATCCCTTCTACGCCCACGGTCTGGAGGGCGTCATCGCCGACAACCGCCACAAGCTGCGCGGTATCCTGAACGGCATCGACACCGCGCTGTACGATCCCGCCCACGATCACGGCCTGGCCACCAACTTCTCGCCCGACGACCTCTCCGGCAAGGCCGCCTGTAAGGCCGCCCTCCAGCAGGCCGTCGGCCTGCGGCAGGACCCCAATATCCCCATCATCGCCTGCATCTCCCGCCTGGTCAAGCACAAGGGCTTTGAGCTGGTGGCCTCCGCCATCCACGACATCATGGCCATGGATGTGCAGATGGTGGTCCTGGGCACCGGCGACTGGAATTTTGAGGAGGCCTTCCGCCACGCGCAGGCCCAGTATCCCGGCCGCTTCTCGGCCAACATCCTCTACTCGGGCGCCCTCTCCACCGCCATCTATGGCGGCGCGGACCTCTTCCTCATGCCCAGCATCGCCGAGCCCTGCGGCCTGTCTCAGATGATCGCCATGCGCTACGGCACCCTGCCCGTGGTCCGGGAGACCGGCGGCCTGCGGGATTCCGTGCGTCCCAACGGCACCGAGCACGCCAACGGCTTTACCTTCGCCGACATCAACGCCCACGATATGACCTGGGTGCTGGGTGAGGCGGTCAACCTCTACTACAACGGCAAGGAGGCCTGGCAGGCCCTCCAGCGCAATGCCATGACCGCCGACTTCTCCTGGAACCAGTCCGCCCAGGACTACCTCCAGGTCTACTACTGGGTCACGGGCTTTACCAATCCCGCCGAGCAGGAGGAGCCGGTCCCTTTTGAGGAGGAGCCTGCGGCTGAACCCGCTCCCGTGGCTGAGGAGCCCGTGGCCGAGCCCGCTCCCGCCGCCGAGGAGCCTGTGGCTGAGCCCGCTCCCGTCGCCGAGGAGCCTGCTGCTGAGCCCGTTCCCGCCGCTGAGGAGCCCGTGGCCGAGCCCGCTCCCGCCAAAAAAACTCCGGCCCGCCGCAGCACGAAAAAGACCGGCGGCAGCAAGAAGAGCCGTGCCGCCCGGAAGGCCGCAAAATCCGAATAACGTCCCTTCGTATTCACTGATCCCCTTACCGCTCCGCCGGTATTCCAGCGGAACGGCTAAGGTCACAGACCCGTCGACCGGCATATGATACCCTGTAAGCCTGCGGGCCCGGATTCCCTGGCCCGCAGGCTTTTGCCGTCTTCCGGGAACGCTGAGATTTTGGAGGAAACATTCCATGCACACTTATACCAAAAAAGAGCTGATGGCTCTCATCACCGGCAAGCTCCGCCGCAACTTCGGCCGGGATGTGGATGAGGCCACCAGCCTGCACATGTTCAAGGCCTGCGCCCTGGTCCTGCGGGACATCATGTCCGAGCGTCAGATGCAGACACAGGATCGGACCACCCGCAGTCACGCCCGCCAGGTCCACTACCTCTCCCTGGAATTTCTGATGGGCCGTTCCCTGATGAAGAACGCCTATAACCTGGGCGTGCTGGAGCCTTTGAAGGAGGCCATCGAGGGCCTGGGCTTCTCCGCTCCGGAGCTCTTTGAGTCTGAGCCGGACGCCGGCCTGGGCAACGGCGGTTTGGGCCGTCTGGCCGCCTGCTATCTGGACTCCATGACCACCCTGGATATTCCCGCCACCGGCTATTCCATCTGCTATGAGCTGGGCATCTTCAAGCAGAAGATCGTGGACGGCCAGCAGGTGGAGCTGCCCGACAACTGGCTGGGTCTGGGCGACGCCTGGCTCATCCCCAAGATGGACGAGGTGGAAGAGGTTCGCTTTGGCGGCCGCGTGGAGGACGTGTGGGATGAGCACGGACACCACTCCATCCGCCACACCGGCTATGACTCGGTCCTGGCCGTGCCCAAGGACATGGAGATTGCAGGCTACGGCACGGAACACGGCAATGTGCTCCGCCTGTGGGACTCCAAGAGCCCCCAGCCGGTGGATATGTCCCTCTTCTCCCGGGGCGAGTACCTCAAGGCGGTGGAGCGTCAGGCCCTGGCCGAGTCCATCTCCAAGATTCTCTATCCCGAGGACAATCACTACGAGGGCAAATCTCTGCGTCTCAAGCAGCAGTATTTCTTTGTCTCTGCCACCATCCAGTCCATCGTGCGCAAGCACCGGGCCGAGTATGGCACCCTGCGCAACTTCCATCTGAAGCACGTCATTCAGATCAACGACACCCACCCCACCCTGGTCATTCCCGAGCTCATGCGCATCCTGCTGGACGAGGAGGGCTACGGCTGGGATGAGGCCTGGAATATCGTCACCCACACGGTGGCCTATACCAACCACACCGTTCTGGCCGAGGCGCTGGAGCGCTGGCCCCAGCAGCTGGTCATCGACCTGCTGCCCCGGATCTGGCAGATCATCGTGGAGATCAGCAACCGCTATCAGGCCGAGCTGACCACCTACTTCCACGGGGATATGTCCAAGGTGGAGCGCATGGCCATCATCTGGGGCGGCGACGTCCGCATGGCCAACCTGTGCATCTGCGCCTGCTTTGCCGTCAACGGCGTGTCCGCCCTCCACTCGGATATCCTCAAGCGGGAGGTCTTCCACGACGCCTATCTGCGCACCCCCGGCAAATTCAAGAATGTCACCAACGGCATCGACCACCGCCGCTGGCTCAGCGAGTGCAACCCCCAGCTGGACGCCCTCATCAAGGAGTGCTGCGGCGGGGACCGCTATCTTCTGGATCCCGACGCCCTCTCCGGCCTGGAGAAGTACAAGGACGACAGCGCCGTGCTGGAGCGCCTGGACGCCATCAAGCAGGCCAACAAGAAGGCCTTTGCCTCCTATGTGGCCCGGGAGAGCGGCATCATCCTCAACACCGACGCCGTCTTTGACGTACAGGTCAAGCGTCTGCACGAGTATAAGCGCCAGCTCCTCAACGTGCTGCACATCATCTATGAGTACCAGCACCTGAAGGAAGATCCCAATTTCATGATCGTCCCCAAGGTCTACCTCTTCGGCGCCAAGGCCGCCCCCGGCTACTATGTGGCCAAGCGGATCATCCACCTCATCAACTCCCTGGCCGCCACCATCAACGCCGATCCCATCTGCAAGGATAAGCTCCAGGTGGTCTTTTTGGAGAACTACCGGGTCTCTCTGGCCGAGAAGCTCATGCCCGCCAGCGAGCTGAGCGAGCAGATCTCCACCGCCGGCAAGGAGGCCAGCGGCACCGGCAACATGAAGTTCATGATGAACGGCGCCGTGACCATCGGTACCCTGGACGGCGCCAACGTGGAGATGCACCAGGTCCTGGGGGATGAGAATATCTTCCTCTTCGGTCTCAAGGCCCACGAGGTCAGCGAGCTCAAGGCCAAGGGCTACCACTCCTACGAGTACTATATGCACAACAATGACCTGCGCGCCGTGGTGGATGCTCTGGCCCAGGGCTTCCAGGATGGCGTGAGCTACAACGACCTGGCAAAGCGCCTGCTCTTCGGAGACGGCTGCCCGGCCGACGAGTATCTGCTCCTGGCCGACTTTGACAGCTACCGCAACGCCCAGAAGAAGGCGGCCGACACCTATCTGGACCGCAAGAAGTGGAACCAGATGTCCCTGATGAATGTGGCCCGCTCCGGCATCTTTGCCGCCGACCGCTCCATCCGGGATTACGCCCGGGACATCTGGGATGTCCCCGTGCGGGATCTGAGCAAGCTGTAAGCCTACAAAACTGACTCATAGAAAAAACAGCCCGGAATGCCTGTGCATTCCGGGCTGTCTTCCTGTTAAAGCGTCGTATTACCACTCTTTTTGGGCATAGATGCGCTGCGAGATGCGGCAGGAGATGAAGTAGGCCGCCACGGTCACCAGAATCAGGCCAACCGCCAAAGCGGCTGCGCTCTCCTGGAGGCGCTCCTCCGCGCCGATGGCCGGGAACAGGAAGCCCGCGCTCCCCACAATGGCCACAAAGGCCACCACAAAAACCAGCGTCATCAGGGTGCGCCCCCGCTCCACGCCGAACCGGTAGCACAGCGGAAGGGTGATGCTGGCCATCAGCAGACTCACCAACCCGGTTGTCACCGTGGCGGCCACCATCTCGAGCGGATCGTCGCTCAGCAGGCCAAACGCATGAATGAGCAGGCACAGCGCGCCGCAGATCAGCACGCTCCCGAGGGCGATGACCGCCGTATAGACATAGCGCCCCCGCACCGCGTTCCTGGCCCCGCCGGGCAGGGTGCAGGCATAGCTGTCCCACCGGGAGACCTGATCGAAGGCCATGGCCGAGAGGGGGCACATCAGGGTCACCAGCACCACAAAGCCCGAGAGGATGTAGGACTCCCACACACCGGCGGCGCTGATGGCCCCATAGACCAGAAGAATCACGCCGTAGGTCCGCATCTGCTTGCGCATCAGGAGAAAATCTTTCCGCACATAACCCATCATGCTCTGTCACCTCGCACCGTAAATACCATCAAATCCTCCAGGCTCACCGGGTCCACCGCCAGCTCCGGGTAGCGGCGGCGGAACTCCCGTTTGTCCCGCACCAGCGCCTCGCACTGGAAGGCGCTCTCCCGCCGGCCCACCAGGAAGGCGGGGTCCACCCGGTCCATCTCTCCCCGGGTACAGGCCAGACGGCCATACTCGTCCAGAAGCTCATCCTTGGCCCCCTGGAGCACCAGCTTTCCCCGGTGCAGGTAGGCCACATAGTCCGCCGCCTTCTCCAGATCGCTGGTGATGTGGCTGGAGAGCAGCACGGCATGGGTCTCATCGGAGACGAAATCCAGAAAGAGCTCCAGGATCCTGTCCCGCACCACCGGGTCCAGCCCGCTGGTGGCCTCGTCCAGCAGAAGCACGCGCGGATTGCGGGCCAGCGCCGCGGCAATGGAGAGCTTCATCTTCATGCCCCGGGAAAATTCCTTCACCAGCTTTTTCTCGGGCAGCTCAAACTCCCCCAGCAGGCTGTGGAACCGCTTGCTGTCCCAGCCGGGGCAGGCGCCGGAGAGGATGGTCTCCACCATGTGGGGCGTGAGGAGCTCATGGAACGGACACTCGTCCAGTACCACCGCCACCTGCTCCTTGACTGCCCGCTCCTCCTTCCGGTTGTCCATCCCAAAGATCCGGATCTCCCCGGCGTCCCGCCGGACCAGATTCAGGATGCACTTGATGGTAGTGGACTTTCCCGCGCCGTTCTCCCCGATGAGGCCCAGGATGGTCCCTCCCGGCACCGCCAGGGTCACATCGTCCAGCCGGAAGCTGCCGTAATCCTTGGTCAGATGTTCGATCTCAATGGCATTCTCGTAGTTCATCAGGCTTCCTCCCCTTCGTACAGGATGGTCAGTGTCTGCATCAGCTCTTCCAGCGTGATGCCCCCGGTCCGCGCCACTTCCACCGCCGCGCCCAGGTGTTCTTCCGCCCGGCGCAGGGCGTCCTCCCGCACCAGCTCCAGATTGCGGGGGGCCACAAAGCAGCCCTTTCCGGGAACCGTGGTGAGAAATCCCTCCCGCTCCAGCTCCTCATAGGCCCGCTTGGTGGTGATGACCGAGATCCGCAGCTCCCGGGCCAGCAGACGCATGGAGGGCAGCGCCTCCCCCTCCCGGAGCTCTCCCTTCAGGATCAGGCTCTTGATCTGGCGGGTGATCTGGTCGTAGATCGGGACCTCTCCCGTATTGCGAATGATGATATCCATGGTGCACCTCTGTCATACTGTATATACTTGACATATACAGTATATATGCCATATACACACTTGTCAAGTCCCATCCGCAAAAAAAGCGCGCAGCCCCGAACGGGACTGCGCACTCAAACGATCGATAAAGTGTATTTCTGCGATTCTTGCTGCAAGAGCCTCGCAGAGTTCCGCCGTCCGCAGATGGCGGAAGAGAATCAAATCGTGTTTTCCGGCGGCGTGTACGTCGGAAAACACTCTTCTCAGGCTGCAAGTGTGTGGCCCTTCGGGCCATGCGCGCAGCGGCCTGCATCCTCTCGAAAAAATGCTTGCATTTTTGAGAAGCGTGTCGAATGTATTCGACACGCTGAGCGCGCAGTCCCGGACGGGACTGCGCGCTGCTATGTATTCTATTCGATGGCTTCCACCGGCTCCAGCTGCATGACGGAGATCTCGTAGGCGATGCGCTGGGTGGTCTCCCCCTGCTCCACTTTCGTATAGGTCCGGCTCTGGAAGCGCCCCTCCAGCCGGATGGCATCCCCCACGGACAGCTCCGCGCAGCGGCGGGCCAGCGCTCCCCAGGCGATACAGGGCAGATAGTCCGCCCGGCCGTAGCGCCGGTTGACGGCCAGCAGCAGATCGCAGATCTCCCGCCCCATGGGGGTGCGCCGAAAGACCGGCGGCTTGCAGATGGCCCCGGCCAGGACCAGATCGTTGCAGTGCTCTCCCACGCCCTCCCGCAGCTGCCGGGCGTACAGGGTAATGACCAGCCGGCTTCCCTTCCCGCTCTTGTTATTGAAGGAGCGGACCTCCCCCTCGATCTCCACCTCCTGCCCGGCCTGGACAGGATGCTGTTGGAGCAGTGCCCGGGAGACGATGACGTTGACCCGGTCCTCCGCCCCGGAGAGCCTGCGTACCATCAGGGGAAAGGCCTCATACTCCATGCCGTGGTTGGTATGGGAATAGACGGGAGCCTCGGCTGCGGTCCCCCGCAGCAGGGCCTGATTTTCATTCCAGTTGATTTGCATGTCTGCCACACTCCTGCGTATAAATTCCAGGTTTTTACTCTGTGGCATCTATATGCGGCGGAGGCCCTCTCTATGACAGACGGTCCCTCCGAAAGGGCCTCCGCCGACTCGGTCAGCCGCGGTCCCGGCCCTTTTTTTCACTCCGGTGTGCCTGCTGCCCGGCAGGCAGATGGACTCCGCCCACGGTTCCGGCGCACTGGCCGTTGGCCGCCTGTACGCCGGTGACCATCTCATCCTCTTCCATTCCGTCCGGACGACGGGCCATCAGGGCATTGGTCCGGTGCTGCACCTGCTGGAGCAGGGCCTCCTGCGGGTTGATCAGGACCCCATCGGCATTGACTTCGCTCATGAAAAACCACCTCCTTGTGGAGGTAGTATACCGCTCACCTCTTCGAATTATCCCTTAAAATAGAAAGACCCGCCGCAGAGCATTTCTCTGCGGCGGGTCAATTTTATTCTGTTTGATCAGGAGAGCAGGGCGCGGTCACTGGAAAACTCCTCGCCGCTGGCCTTGGTGAACTGTTCCAGCAGGTCCTCCACCGTCAGGCGCTTCTTCTCCTCCCCGGCGATGTCCAGCACGATATGGCCGTCATACATCATCACCAGGCGGTTGCCGTGGGCGATGGCGTCCTTCATGTTGTGGGTGATCATCAGGGTGGTGAGGTTGTCCCGGTGGACGATCTTCTCGGTGGTATCCAGCACTTTGGCCGCTGTCTTGGGGTCCAGTGCAGCCGTGTGCTCATCCAGGAGCAGGAGCTTGGGGCGGACCAGACTGGCCATCAGCAGGGTCAGGGCCTGCCGCTGGCCGCCCGAGAGCAGGCCCACCTTGGAGGTCAAGCGGTCCTCCAGGCCCAGGTCCAAAATCTTGAGGAGCTCCCGGTACTCGGCGCGCTCCTTTCCGGTGATGCCGACCCGCAGGCCCCGGCGCTTGCCCCGCCGGGCCGCCAGAGCCAGGTTCTCCTCGATCTGCATGGTGGCCGCCGTTCCCATCATGGGGTCCTGGAACACCCGGCCGATGTAGGATGCCCGCTTGTGCTCGGGCAGGCGGGTCACATCCACCCCGTCAATGGTGATGGTGCCCTCATCCACCGGGAATACCCCGGCCACCGCGTTGAGCATGGTGGACTTACCGGCGCCGTTTCCGCCGATGACCGTGACGAAATCCCCGTCGTTCAGGGTGAGGGTGAGGTGATTGAGGGCCCGCTTCTCGTTGACGGTGCCCGCGTTAAAGGTCTTACAGACCCCTTTGATCTCAAGCATGGCTGGCCGCTCCTTTCTTGGCGGATTTGGAGAAGTACTTCCCCTTCCAGTACGGGATGCTCAGGAAGAGGGCCACGATCAGGGCGGTGATGAGCTTCATGTCGTCCGTGTTCAGGCCCAGCCAGATGACCACATTGTACACCACATAGTAGAGCACCGAGCCGATGACCACGCTGAGCAGCAGCAGGGCGAAGTTGTGGAAGATCTTCGAGAAGAGCACCTCGCCGATGATGACGGCGGCCAGACCGATGACGATGGCGCCCCGGCCCATGTTCACGTCGGCGAAGCCCTGGTACTGGGCCAGCAGCGCCGAGGAGAGGGCCACCAGACCGTTGGAGAGCATCAGACCCAGCACCTTGGCCACATTGGTGTTGATGCCCTGGGCCCGGGCCATGTTGGCGTTGGCACCCGTGGCCCGGAGAGAGCAGCCCAGCTCGGTGCCGAAGAACCAGTAGAGCAGGGCGATGATGACCGCCGCAAAGATCACCCCGATGAGGATGGGGTTTTCCAGGCTGAGGGATTTCACATTGCGGGAGGACACCAGCAGATCATAGTTCCGGAAGCTGATGGGCTGGTTGGCCTGTCCCATGATGCGCAGGTTGACCGAGTAGAGGGCCAGCTGGGTGAGGATGCCGGCCAGGATGGCGGGAATGCCGCACACGGTGTGGAAAAATCCCGTGGCCAGTCCGGCCAGCATACCGGCCAGGAAGGACCCCAGCAGGGCCAGGGGCATGGGGACCCCCGCCATGGTGAGCATGATAAAGACGGCGCCGCCGGTGCACATGGTGCCGTCCACCGTCAGGTCGGCTACGTCCAGGATTTTATAGGTCAGATAGACGCCGATGGCCATGATGCCCCAGATGAGTCCCTGAGCGGCCGCTCCCGGCATCATATTGAATAAGGCTGTGATGTCCACAGATGATCTCCTCCTTAAATCGCGGAAATGCGCCCAAAAGCAGCGGAAACGGACGTTCCGCTGCTTTTGGATTTTATGCGGGGGACAGATTACTCGATAGCCTCATATCCCTCGGGCGGGGTGAGGCCCAGCTCTTCGCAGATGGCCGGGTTATACTTGGGGGTGAACTGGGGCGCGTACTCAATGGCCATTTCGGCGGGATCCTTGCCGTTGACCAGGATCTCATAGGCCATCTCGCCGGTGGCGTAGCCGATGTCATAGTAGCTGATGGTCAGGGTGGCCACGCCGCAGCCACGGCAGATGCCCTCCTCACCGGCAATGATGGGGGTCTTGGCCGCCAGGGCGATGTTGCCGATCAGCTCGGCGTTCTGGGCGGCGGTGTTGTCGGTGGGGATGTAGAGGACATCCTCGGCGGCACAGGCCGACTCGGCCACAGCCGCCAGATCATTGGAGTCGGAGAAGGTGTAGCTGGTGCAGGTATAGCCCCTCTCCTCCAGGTAGCCCTGCACCGCGCTGACCTGATAGGCGGAGTTGGGCTCGGCGGAGCAGGAGAGCAGGCCCACCTTTTCCGCGTCGGGGAACCAGGTCTGGAGCATGGCGGCCTGTTCATCCAGCGGGGCCAGATCGGAGGTACCCGAGACGTTGAAGCCGGTGACCCCGTCAAAGTCGTTCAGGCCCAGGGCCACGCCGTACTCGGTGATGGAGGTGCCCAGAATGGGAATATCCTCGGTGGCAGAGGCCGCCGCCTGGAGGGCGGTGGTGCCGTTGGCCATGATGAGATCCACGCCGTTGGAGACAAAGCTGCCCACGATGGTATTGCAGTTATTGGAGTCGCCCGAGGCGTTCTCCACCTTGATCTCCACCTGGTCGCCCAGCTTTTCCTTCAGGGCGTCCTGGAAGCCCTGCGTGGCCGCATCCAGCGCCTCGTGCTGCATCTGCTGGCACACGCCGATGGTGTAGCTGTCCTGCCCACCCTGGGTACCGGTGTCTCCCCCCGCGCTCTGGGCGGGAGAGGCGGACGGATCGGAACTGGAACAGGCGGCCAGGGAGGCCGCCATCGCCACGGAGAGCGCCATGGCAGTCAATTTCGGCAGATATTTCATTGCAAGCTCCTCCATCATCTCATGGTTCGCTTTAGCACACTTATGCTTTTATGTGCTAAAGTAAAGAGGTTTAAAAAAATACCTCTCGGTCCAAGGTTGTATTCATTATAATGACCTTCCTATCCCTTGTCAAGCCCTGTTTTCCCGCTGGTGCGCCGGTCTTAATGGTTTTTTCATAGACTTCTCCCGGCGGTTGTGTTACAATGGGGAGCACAAAATGATCCTTATCGGAGGTCTTTTATTTTGAAAACTGACATACTGGGTGTGGGCTTCGACACCCTCTCCCCCGAGGAGATGGTCCATACCGCCGCTTCCCTCATCGAGGCCGGCGGGTTCCACTATGCCGTCACACCCAACCCCGAATTCCTGCTGGCCGCTCAGAAAAACGAGGCCTTCCGCACCGTGCTCAATCAGGCCGACCTCTCCATGCCCGACGGCATCGGCGTGGTCTATGCCTCCAAGATCCTGGGGCGTCCGCTGAACGGACGGGTCCCGGGTATCGATTTTGCCGACGGGCTCATGGCCTGGATGGCACAGCACGGCAAGCGGCTATTCCTGCTGGGCTCCAAGCCCGGCATCGCCGAGATGGCTTCCGTCAACCTGCGCCAGCGGCACCCCGGCCTGACCGTGTGCGGCACCCATGACGGCTATTTCAAGGAGGATGCGCCCGTCATCCAGGCCGTGCGGGAGGCTGAGCCCGACGTGGTCCTGGTCTGCCTGGGCGCGCCCAAGCAGGAGCTCTGGATGGCGCAGAACGGCCCCGCCACCGGCGCCAAGTTTATGGTGGGCCTGGGCGGCGCGCTGGACGTGTTCGCCGGACAGACAGAGCGCGCCCCCGAGGCCTGGCAGAAGGCCGGAATGGAGTGGCTCTACCGTCTCATCAAAGATCCCAAGCGCATCAACCGCATGGCCAAGCTCCCCCTGGTCCTCTTCCAGGCGGCGGGGGCGCGCCTGCGCGGCAAGTAAATGGGAGGAATCCTCATTGTCTGGTAAACTAATTGTATTCGAAGGGACCGACGGCTCGGGCAAGTCCACCCAGTTTGCCCGTCTGTGTCAGCGGATGGAGCAGGAGGGCCGTCCCTTCCAGCGTCTGGTCTTTCCGCAGTACAGCGAGCCCTCCTCCGCCCTCATCCGGATGTATCTGGGCGGGGAGTTCGGCACCCACCCCTCCGACGTGAACGCCTATGCCGCCTCCGCCTTTTTCGCGGTGGACCGCTACGCCTCCTGGAAAAAGGTGTGGGGGAGTTATTATGAGGGAGGCGGACTGGTCCTCTCCGACCGGTACAGCACCTCCAACGCCGTCCACCAGGCCTGCAAGCTGCCTCCCCACCAGTGGGAGGAGTTTTTCCGCTGGCTGGATGACTTTGAGCACACCAAGCTGGGGCTCCCCCGGGCCGATCTGGTGCTCTATCTGGACATGCCCACCCAGCAGGCCCTGACCCTCCTGCGCAGCCGGGAGGCCAGCACCCACACCTCCGGCGACATCCACGAGGTGGACCCGGAGTATCTGGCCCTGTGCCGCCGCACGGCCCTGGCCGCCGCCCCGGTGCTGGGGTGGAAGGTCATCCCCTGTACGCAGGCCGACGGCTCCCTTCGCACCATTGAGTCGCTCCACCATCAGCTCTGGGAGATCCTCTCCCCCATGGTATCCGATCCAACCTGAATCGAAACGAGGAGGTTTTCCTATGGTTTACATTCTGCTTGGCACCGGCTTTGAAGAGGCCGAGGCACTTGTCCCCGCCGATCTGCTCCGCCGCGCCGGCATTGAGACCGCCCTGGTGGGCGTGGACGGCATGACCGTCACCGGCGGCCACGGCATCCAGGTCGCCGCCGACCTGTCCCTGGCCGATGTGGATCTGGAGCGGGCCAAGATGCTCCTTCTCCCCGGCGGACTGGGCGGTGTGGAGGTCATCCAGAACAGCATCCCCGCCCTCGGCCTCATCCAGGGGGCCTATGACCGGGGCATCTGGCTCTCCGCCATCTGTGCTGCGCCCACCATCCTGGCCGGTATGGGCCTGCTGGACCGCCGGAAGGCGGTCTGCTACCCCGGCATGGAGGATGAAATGGGCTCCTCCGTGGTGGAGCGGGGCGCCCGCGTGGTGGTGGACGGCCATATCGTCACCGCCCAGGCCGCTGGTTCCGCCTTCCCCTTCGGTCTCAAGCTGATCGAGGTCCTGGCCGGCGCGCCCGCCGCCCAGGCCGTAGCCCAGGCGGTGCACTACCATGGATGAGCAAAAGGCCGCCCTGCGCCGGACCATCCGCGCGCAGATGAAGGCCCTCACGCCGGAGGAGCGGCATGAGAGCGATGAAGCCCTCTTTGCCCGCTTCCTCTCCCTTCCCGCCGTGGAGCGGGCGGACACCCTGCTGCTCTACTGCGGTATGGGGGCCGAGCTGGATACCCTCCGCCTGCTGCCCCAGCTGATTGCCCGGGGCAAGCGGCTCCTCCTCCCCCGCTGTGCCGACGCGCCCGGAATCATGGACGCACGGGTCTACGACCCGTCCCTCCCCCTGGTGCGCCACCGCTACGGCATGCTGGAGCCGGGGCCCGACCGCCCCGTGGTCTCCCCCGGGGAGATCGATCTGGTCCTGGTCCCGGGCCTGGCCTTTGACCGCCGGGGCTACCGGCTGGGCCAGGGGGGCGGCTACTATGACCGCTATCTCCCCCAGACGAAGGCCGTTACCGTGGCCCTGTGCCGGTCCTGCTTCCTGCTGGATGCAGTCCCCCGGGAGGAACACGATGCGCCGGTGGACCTGGTCCTCACCGAGGAGGAGACCTTCGGTCCCGCCGCCCTTTGATGCAAAAAGAAACAAGCGGGGAAATTCCCCGCTTGTTTCAGGCTGCTCTCCGCTCAGCAGCAGCTCTCGCCGCAGCAGCTCTCGCCGCAGCAGCCGTTATGCATCCGGTTTCCGCCGCAGCAGCAGCCGCTGTTGCCGCTCCATCCCATCCCGCTGCCGCCACCGCAGCAGCAGCACAGTACCAGAATCACGATCACGATCCACATGCAGTTTCCGCCGCCAAATCCATTGTTGTTTCCACACATAAGTAGATACACCTCACCTTTTCTGGGCGTCGGTGGTTTGCCTTCGCCCGAACTGACCCATACTATGTGGTAAGGCTGCCACAGGTGCATGCCGATCGTGGTCTCGTTTCACCGTTTTCTCCGCCCCTCCGGCGGAGGTCCGGCCGCCGTGCCCCGCCGGCGCGGCGGTACAGTTAGGAGTTGAATCCATGTCACAGGAATATGAACGCTCGCCGGGACGGCGGGTCCAGGGACGCAGATATACCCCCTCCCACTTGCAGAGCGGGGGGGAGACCCGCCGCCGGACCTCGTCTGCTTCCGGCTCCCGCAGCACCGCATCCTCCCGCACCACACCGCCCTCCCGGGATTCCGGCCCCTCCCGGCCCAACCGCCCCAGAGGGAAGCGCAAGGGGCGCTTTGGTCCCTATGGAGCCATGCTCTATGTGATCTTCGTCATCGGCATCTCGGCGCTGCTGGCGGCGTTGGGCTGGGTGGCTGCCTGCGATGTGCTGGCCCTCAATAAGCCCGAGCACGCCGCCACCGTCACCATTGAGGAAAATACCTCCCTGGACCAGGTGGCCGACACCCTGAAGGACAACGGCCTGATCGAGTACAAATTTCTCTTCAAGCTCTTTGCCTCTTTTACCGGCGCGGAGAAGGACAATAAGATCACCGCCGGCACCTATGAGCTGGATACCGATATGGACTATCACGCCCTCATCAGCAACATGGGCAAGGGCTCTTCCAGCCGGAAAGAGGTCACAGTCACCATCACCGAGGGCATGACTCTGGACCAGATCTTCGCCCTGCTGGAGAAGGAAGGGGTCTCCACGGCGGCCAAGCTCCAGGAGGAGGCGGCCAACCACCAGTTCAAATACTCCTTCCTCAAGGATCTGCCCACCGGCGATTACCACCGGCTGGAGGGCTATCTCTTCCCCGATACCTATACTTTCTATATGGGCGGTGACCCCCTGCAGATCCTGAACAAGATGATCCTGCGCTTTGACGAGATGTTTACCGACGAGATGCGGCAGGACGCCGCTGACCGCGGCTACACGGTGGGAGAGATCGTCACCATCGCCTCCATGATCGAGAAGGAGACCGACGGTACCGACCAGACCAAGATCGCCTCGGTCATCTATAACCGTCTTGAAAATCCCACCAGCGAGACCGCCGGTTACCTCAACATCGACGCCACGATCCTCTACGCCACCGGCGGGACCGTGGTGGACACCAACGCAGACACGCCCTACAACACCTCTACCCACAAGGGCCTGCCTCCCACGGCGATCTCCTGTCCCGGCATTGATGCCCTGCGCGCTGCCCTCTACCCCGCGGATACCAACTATTACTACTACGCCCTGGGCGATGACGGCACCCACTCCTTCTTCAAGACCTACAAGGAGCATCAGCGCTTTATCGCCAGCCAGGAGCGCTATCAGACCTCCCAGTAACACGCACCACTGCGCTCAAGCGGCGGACACGGCCAGCCGTGTCCGCCGCTGTGTGTCGAAATGCTTCGACACGTTTCTCAAAAATGCAGGCATTTTTGAGAGGGGATGCAGCCCCCTGCGTCGCACGCGCAAAGCGCGCACGCTTGTGGGCTGAGACGTGTTTTTTCCAAGGCACATGTCCTCGGAAAAAACGGATCTGAACTTTCTTCCGCCGTCTGCGGACGTCGGAACTCTGCGAGGCATTTACAGCTAAAATCGCAGCAGTATCCTTTGTCGACAGTCTACGGCGGACACGGCCAGCCGTGTCCGCCGTTCTTCCTGCACCACAAGAAACAGAGAGGATGGTACTATGTCAATCGAACTGCTCTCCCCCGCCGGAGATATGGAGCGCCTGCGCATGGCCGTGACCTACGGCGCCGACGCGGTCTATCTGGCCGGAAGTGACTTCGGTATGCGGGCCTTCGCCGGCAACTTTACCCCCGACCAGCTCCGGGAGGCGGTGGCCTTCTGCCACGCCCGGGGCGTCAAGGTCCATGTGACCTGCAACACCATGCCCCGCAACGATGAGGTAAGCCGGCTCCCCGCCTGGCTGGAGCTCATCGCGGACGCCGGGGTGGACGCCGTCATCATGGCCGATCTGGGCGTGTTCGCCCTGGCTGGAAAGCACGCCCCCGGCCTCAAGCGCCACGTCTCCACCCAGGCAGGGGTCACCAATTACGAAGTGGCCCGGGCCTGGCACGATCTGGGGGCCGACCGGGTCATCCTGGCTCGGGAGCTCTCCCTGGAGGAGGTGGCCGAGCTGCGCGCCAAGACGCCCAGGGAGCTGGAGATCGAGGCCTTTGTCCACGGCGCCATGTGCGTGAGCTACTCGGGCCGGTGCCTGCTCTCCAACTACATGACGGGCCGGGACGCTCAGCGGGGCGCCTGTGCCCAGCCCTGCCGCTATAAATACGCCCTGATGGAGGAAAAGCGCCCCGGCGAGTACTTCCCCGTCTACGAGGAGAACGGCGAGACCTTTATCATGAACAGCCGGGACATGTGCATGATCGACCACATCCCGGAGCTGATGGAGGCGGGGGTGGACTCCCTCAAGATCGAGGGCCGGGCCAAGTCGGCCTACTACGCCGCCGTCATCACCAGCGCCTACCGCCACGCGGTGGACGCGGCCCAGGCCGGTGTGCCCCTCTCCCCCGTGTGGCGGGATGAAGTGGAAAAGGTGAGCCACCGCCACTACTCCACCGGCTTCTGGTTCGGCCAGCCGGGTCAGTTCACCGAGGACGCCCGCTACATCCGGGATTACCAGGTCTGCGCCGTGGTGGAGTCCTGCGCCCCCGACGGCCGGGCAGTGTGCTCTCTGCGCAACAAGTTCCGCACCGGGGACACCCTGGAGCTCATTGGCCCCGGTCTGGAGCCGGTCTCCTTCCAGGTCCCGGTCATGGCGGACGCCGACGGCTTCCCCCTGGAGGAGCCCCGCACCCCGCAGATGAAGTTCACCCTCCAGCTCCCCCACCCCGCTCCCGCGCTCTCTCTTCTGAGAAGGCAGGTGAGTGAACCGTGACCGTCAAGCGCCGCTTTGACTATGATCTGATGCGGGTGCTCTCCATGTTCGGCGTGGTCTATCTCCACACGGCGGCGGGGGCCCTGCGCCATCCGGAAAACGCGGCGGTGTGGCACTTCTCCAACCTCATCACCGCCCTGGCCACCACTGCCGTTCCCCTCTTCTTCATGCTCTCGGGGGCCCTGCTCCTGTCCCGGCCCGAGACCGCCGATCCCGGCGTGGTGCTGAAAAAGCGCCTGCCCAAGATCCTCCTCCCCCTGCTGGCCTGGTCAGGGCTCATCATCCTGCTCACCGCCCGGGGCGACCCGGCGGGAGCCGCCTCCCTGCTGGGCAATCTCCTGCACAATCCGGTGGTGGTCCCCTACTGGTTCCTCTACGCGCTGGTGCCCATGTACCTGCTGGCTCCCCTTCTGAAAAAGATGGCCGACGGGCTCACCCCGGTTCTGTGGCGGTATCTGCTGGGGCTCTGGTTCGTGCTGGTGCTGGGTCTGCACACCCTGCGGGCCTTCCTCCCCGAGGGGTTCTGGCGTACTGCCCTGACCGAGCACGGGAGCTTCAACCTGATCTTTCTGGGCGGCTATCTGGGCTATTTTCTCCTGGGGGCCGCGCTGGAGCGCATGGAGCATCTCCCCTCCCGCCGGGCGCTCTGGGCCGCGGCAGGGGTCCTCTATATCCTCATCGCCGCCGGGACCGCCTGGCGCACCGATTCTTCCGGCGTCTATGACGAGACCTTCAAGAGCTATCTCAATCTCTTTGCCGCCCTGCTCTCGGTGGTTCTCTTCCTGCTGGCCCGCTCCTACCTCTCCCAGCGGGAGAGCGGACGGGTGCTGACCTATTTTTCCGGCATCTCCTTCGGGGTCTACCTGGCCCATCCCAAGGCCATCAACCTGATGCAGCATCTCTGGTATGTCCTCCTCCACGACACGGTGGATACCATCCCCGACCAGGTGCTCCTCTATCTGGCCGTTCTGGCCGGGTGCGTGTTGGGAGTGAGTATCGCCGCCTCCATTCCGGTGGTCTGCTACCTCCTCACCGGGCAGCGCTTCTCCGCCGCCCGCCGGGAGAGCAGCCTGCTGGCGCTCTTTCGCCCCGCCCAAAATCGGAATAATTGACCCCTTACAAAAAATCAGATATAATTAAAAGACAAAATCGATCCATTCAAACCGTGGCGGAGCTCCTGTGCGGAACCATTTTTAGGGGAGGGAATCGTATGAAAAAATCCCGGCGTCCTCTCATCCTCGTTCTGATCCTCCTGGCGGTCCTGGCACTGGTTCTCCTTCTGCGTCCCAGGCGGCTGTCCGATGTGCTGCCGGACGGAGGACAGGAGATCACCTTCTGTAAGGTCCTCCTCCTGTCCGGCTCCGCCGAGATCGGGGAGCTGGCCTGTTCTCCCGAGCAGATTCAGGCTCTGGAGGAAGAACTTCCCCAGACCTGGGTCCGCTGGGTCTCTCTCTGGGACGGCGGCTTCCGCGCCTATGATGAGCGCGCGTACCATCTGGTCCTCGCCACGGAGAACACCTCTTACAGCATGATTCTCTCTGACCGGGGCGAGCTGGTCTGCGGCCGGACGGTCTACCGCACCTGCTTTGACGACGATCTCTTCCGCCTGATCCAGAGCTGGACCGCACTTCAGGCGTAAATCGGTCGCTTTGATGGTTGACATTGTGGAAAAGTGTGATAAAATTACTCCGTAATCAAGTTGTAAGGCTTTGACGGAGCCAAGCGGAATTCCGGCGTCTGGAAGCGAGAGGGGAGAGTGCAAGCCCTCGGCGGACCGGTTTTCGCACGCCACTCCTGAGCCGTCCGCGACGAGCGGAACGTCCCGCCCCCGTTACCGGGCGAATGAGAGGTCCCCGATCGGGGGATCATCAGGGTGGTACCGTGGAACTTTTCCGCCCCTGGCCAGCGCCAGGGGCGGTTTTTTCATCCCACCCATATCTTTTCTTTGGAGGTCCTTCCCATGAAGCAGTATGGAGTCAACGAACTCCGCGAGATGTTCCTCAAGTTCTTTGAGACCAAGGGCCATCTCCGTCTCCCCAGCTTTTCCCTCATCCCCCAGAATGACGCCAGCCTTCTCCTCATCAACTCCGGCATGGCGCCCATGAAGCCCTTCTTCACCGGCGAGCAGGAGCCCCCCCGTCACCGTGTGACCACCTGCCAGAAGTGCATCCGCACCGGCGACATCGAGAACATCGGCCACACCGCCCGCCACGGCACCTACTTCGAGATGCTGGGCAACTTCTCCTTCGGCGATTACTTCAAGAAGGAGGCCATCCACTGGGCCTGGGAGTTCCTGACCTCCCCCGAGTGGGTGGGCCTGGACCCCAACCGTCTCTATCCCTCCGTCTTTGCCGGAAATGAGACCACCCCCGCCGACGACGAGGCCTTCCGCATCTGGAATGAGGAGATCGGCATCCCCGCCGAGCGCATCTTCAAGTTCGGCAAGGAGGACAACTTCTGGGAGCACGGCTCCGGCCCCTGCGGCCCCTGCTCTGAGATCTACTACGACCGCGGCGAGAAGTACGGCTGCGGCAAGCCCGGCTGCACGGTGGGCTGTGACTGCGACCGCTATATGGAGGTCTGGAACGTGGTGTTCTCCCAGTTCGACAACGACGGCGAGAACCACTACACCGAGCTCAAGCAGAAGAACATCGACACCGGCATGGGTCTGGAGCGCCTGGCCGTGGTGTGCCAGGACGTGGACTCCCTCTTCGACGTGGACACCGTCATGAACATCACCAACAAGGTCACCGAGATCACCGGCGCCAGCTATGGCCAGAGCCGGGAGAAGGACGTGTCCCTCCGGGTCATCACCGACCACATCCGCTCCGCCACCTTCATGATCTGCGACGGTGTGCTCCCCTCCAACGAGGGCCGGGGCTACGTGCTGCGCCGCCTGCTCCGCCGGGCTGCCCGCCACGGCAAGCTCCTGGGCGTGAACGATCCCTTCCTCTACACGGTCTGCGACACCGTCATCCAGGAGAACGAGGGCCACTACCCCGAACTGCGGGAGCGTCAGGCCTATATCACCAAGATCATCCGGGTGGAGGAGGAGAACTTCGCCAAGACCATCGACGGCGGCATGCGCATCTTTGACGATATGCTCGCCGGTCACAAGGAGAAGGGGGAGAGCGTCTTCTCCGGCGCCGACGCCTTCAAGCTGTACGATACCTACGGCTTCCCCATCGACCTGACCATCGAGATGGTGGAAGAGGCCGGCATGACCGTGGACCAGGCCGGCTTCAAGGCCCTCATGGAGGAGCAGCGTGTCCGCGCCCGCAAGGCCCGTGAGGCGCTGGGCGACCTGGGCTGGGCCGGCATCGAGTTCGGCAAGGACATGCCCGCCACCCAGTTTGTGGGCTATACCCAGACCGAGGCCCAGGGCCAGATCCTGGCTCTGGTGGCCGAGGAAGAGCTGCGGGACGAGGTGGGCACCGGCGCCGAGGCCATCGTGGTGCTGGATCAGACCCCCTTCTACGCGGAGATGGGCGGCCAGATCGCCGACCACGGCGTCATCAAGACCGATTCCGCCCTCTTCGAGGTCCACGATGTCCAGAAGAACAAGGGCGGCAAGTATATGCACACCGGCGTGGTCAAGGCCGGCGCCCTGAAGGTGGGAGACACCGTGACCGCCTCCATCGATGTGGAGCGCCGTCAGGCCCTGGCCCGTGCCCACTCGGCCACCCACCTGCTCCAGCGGGCGCTGGAGATCGTCCTGGGCGACCACGTCAACCAGGCCGGCTCTCTGGTGGAGCCCGACTTCCTCCGCTTTGACTTCACCCACTTCTCCGCCATGACCCCCGAGGAGCTGGGCAAGGTCTCCGAGCTGGTCAACCAGTCGGTCCTCCACGGCTATCCCGTGGTCACCAACGAGATGAGCCTGGACGAGGCCAAAAAGACCGGCGCCAAGGCCCTCTTCGGTGAGAAGTACGGCGACACCGTGCGCGTGGTGGACATGGGCGGCTACTCCGTGGAGTTCTGCGGCGGCACCCACCTGGACAACACCGCCAAGGTGGGCGTGTTCCACATCAACAGCGAGTTCTCCGTGGCCTCCGGCGTGCGGCGTATCGAGGCCACCACGGGCCTGAAGTCCCTGGAGGTCATGAACCGCAACCAGGAGCGGCTCTTTGAGGCCGCTGCCATCCTCAAGACCAAGCCCGGCGAGCTGCGGGAAAAGGCGGAGCAGACCATGGAGGAGCTGCGCCAGATGCGCCACCTGGTGGAGAAGTACAAGGCCAAGGAGGCCGCCGGTGAGACCGAGCGCTTCCTGCTGGGCGGCCACAGTGTGGGCGAGCTGAAGGTCCTCACCGCCACCCTGCCCGACGCCGACGCCAACAAGCTGCGCCAGATGGGCGACCTCCTCCGGGACAAGCAGCCCAACGTGGTGGCCGTGCTCTCCTCCGTCAACGGCGAAAAGATCACCTTCCTGGCCGTCTGCGGCAAGGAGGCCGTCCAGAAGGGCGTCAAGGCCGGCGACATCATCAAGCACGTCACCGCCATCTGCGGCGGCAAGGGCGGCGGCAAGCCCGACTCCGCCATGGGCGGCGGCTCCAACGTGCTCAAGCTGGATGACGCCCTGGCTGCGGTGGACGACTTCGTCGCCGGTAAGCTGGGACTGTAAGACACACGCTTCCTACTCTGCCGCAGGGGCGTCATCCAGCCCCGCCGCCCCTGCGGCGTTCCAAGCGTTTTGCACCAACCGGTGCAAAACCTTAATACCAGCAAGCTGGGACGGTAAGCGTCCTTTCCCCCATCCATCTTCTGTTCAAAGGAGGGTTATTCTATGAGCGATTGTCTGTTCTGCAAGATCGCGGCGGGCGAGATCCCGTCCAACAAGGTCTATGAAGACGAACAGGTCTATGCCTTCTACGACATCGACCCCCAGGCTCCCACCCACTTCCTGGTCATTCCCAAGGCCCACATCGGCTCCTGTGGGGAGATCAACGGGGAGAACGCCCCGGTGGTGGCCCATATCTTCGAGGTCATCTCCAAGGTGACCCATGACCTGGGGATCACCGACTTCCGTGTGGTCTCCAACTGCGGCGAGCAGGCCGGCCAGTCCGTCCACCACCTGCACTTCCATGTGCTGGCGGGACGGGATATGACCTGGCCTCCCGGCTAATCGGCAGGAGTTTGCACGCCATCGACGAAAGGAGCGCTCTATGAACAAGCAGGAACTGGTACGCCTGGCCCTGGAGGCCAGGGCACACAGCTATGTCCCTTACTCCCACTTCCGTGTGGGGGCTGCTCTTCTGACTTCCTCCGGGAAGGTCTATCAGGGCTGCAACGTGGAAAACGCCTCCTACGGCGGCACCATCTGCGCCGAGCGCACCGCTGCGCTCCGGGCGGTCTATGAGGGCGAGCAGCGCTTTTCCGCCATCGCCGTGGCCGGTTTCCCCGAGGACGCCCCTCCGGAGGAGCGGGGCTATGCCTATCCCTGCGGCATCTGCCGGCAATTCCTGCGGGAATTTGCCCTGCCCGGGATGAAGGTCTATATCGCCCGCAGTGAGGAGGAGGTCATCGAGACCACGCTGGAAGAGCTTCTCCCCATGTCCTTCGGCCCGGAACACCTGCAATAAGACACAAAACGGCCCCTCAGCAGAGCAACTTGCTTCTGCTGAGGGGCCATTCTTTTTCTATGTTTCGATCAGAGCAGGTTCTCCCGCCGGAGTCTTATGGTGCACAGGCCCACCACGCCCACGGTGATGAACTCGGCCGCCGGGACGGCTATCCAAACGCCGTCCATCTGAAAGAAATATCCCAGCACTACGATGGCCAGCACCTCAAAAAAGAGGGTCCTGGAAAAGGAGATGAGAGCAGAGGTCTTGCCGTCTCCGATGGCGGTAAAGAGGGCCGAGGCAAAAATATTGATCCCCGCGCCCAAAAATCCTGTCACAAAGATGCGGAAGCCCCGCACCGCCATGGCAAAAACCGCCGTACCCGGCCGGAAAAAGGCGCTGACGATCCCGGTGACCCCCAGAAGAGAGATGACCCACACTGCTGCCGAGGAGAGGAGCACAAAGCTGCCGCACCGCCGCACCGTGCGCCGCAGATAATCCCGGTTCTCCGCCCCGTAGTGGTAGGAGATCACCGGACTCACGCCCATGGAAAAGCCCATGAACATGGAGGTCATCAGGAACTGGCAGTAAAAGACCGCCGTGATGGCCGCCACCCCGTCGGTCCCGGCAAAGCGCAAGGTGTAGAAGTTCAGCAGCAAGGTGGTCACCGAGCTGGAGAGGTTGGTCACCATCTCCGAGGAGCCGTTGGCGCAGGTTTGGAGCAGGAGACGGCCGTCCCATTTGGGCCGCCGGAAGCACAGGCCGTTCCGGTTGCGCCAGAAGAAAATGAGTCCGCCGATGGCCGGGATGCAGTAGCCTCCGCCGGTGGCCAGGGCGGCTCCCTGCACTCCCATCCCGCCGGGCACCACCAGCAGGTAGTCAAACACGATGTTGAAGACGCCCGCCCCGATGTTCATGACCAACCCCAGCTTGGGGCGCCCCGCCGTCACAAAAAAGCTCTGAAAGAAGAGCTGGATGGCGCCCACCGGGATAAAGCAGATCAGAGTGCCCAGATAGACCTCGCTGTAAACCAGCGTCTCCCCCTCCGCGCCCAGCCAGCGGCAGAGGGACTCCAGATTGGTCAGCGTCAGCACCGTCACCGCCAGTGACAGGGTGACCGAGGTCACTAAAATCAGGGTGAAGGCACTGCGGGCCTCCTCATTGCGCCCCTGGCCCATCCGGATGGCCACCAGCGCGCTGCCGCCGGTGGCAAACATGATGCCGATGGCCAATGCCACGCCCTGGACCGGGTAGACCAGGTTCAGGGCGGCCACGGCCTCCGGTCCCACAAAATTGGATACGAACAATCCGTCCACGATGGTATACAGGGATACAAAGACCATCATCACGATGGACGGAAAGGCAAAGCGCAGCAGCTCAGGAAAGGAAAACTCCTGTGCCAGTCGTTGCTGCACGCAGAACACCTCCTGTCATTTCGCTTCTTCTCTCGTTACGATCGATTCTGTTCCATCCACTTGGCCAGCTGGGCGGCCAGGGCGGAGTTCCCCGTTTCCTCCTGCCGGGCCTGCTGCTCCAGGTAGCGGCGCACATCCCGCTTACCGCCCCCCGCCTTTTCCCGGCGCTTTTTGAAGTCGGAGAGCTTTTCCCGGTAGCCGCACACACAGGCGAACATCTGCTTCTCCCCCTCGCCCCGCAGCTCCATCCGCTTGTGGCAGTTGGGACAGCGGGCATTGGTGGTCTGCTTCACACTCCGGCGGTAGCCGCACTCCCGGTCGGGGCACACCAGCATCTCCCCCCGCTTGGTCTTGACCCGCAGCAGGTACTTCCCGCAGTCGGGGCAGGGGGTCCGGGTCTGGTTGTCGTGGGTGTAGGAGGCGTCGCTGGCCTTGACCTCGCTCACCAGGTGGCTGGCGTACTGCCGCATCTCCTCCACAAAGTGGGCCTCCCGCTCCTTGCCCTGGGCGATGGCCCCCAGGCGGCTCTCCCACCGGGCCGTCAGGGCTGCCGAGCGCAGGTCGGCGGGAGCCAGCTTCACCACCTGGACGCCCTTGGAGGTGGGGACGATCTCCTTCCCCCGCCGCTCCACGTAGAAGGAGGAGAAGAGCTTCTCGATGATGTCCGCCCGGGTGGCCGGGGTGCCCAGACCGCCCGTCTCCTCCAGGATACGGCTCTCCTCCCGGTCCTCCACCTGGCTTCCCGGGTGCTCCATGGCGGTGAGGAGGGTGGCCTCGGTGTACCGGGCCGGGGGCGCCGTCTGTCCGGGGCGCAGGCGCATCTCGCCCACCGGGAAGCGCTCCCCCTCCCGCAGAACCGGAAGGGCCTGCTCCCGCTCGTCCTCGTCCTCCTCCTGGTCCAGGTCCGAGAAGGAGCGGTCATAGGCGGCGCGCCAGCCCGGCTCCACCATCACCTTTCCCCGGGCGGTAAAGGTCTCGCCGTCCACCTCCAGGGTGAGGCGGACCTCCTCATACACACAGGGTGGGAGCAAAACCGCCAGGAAGCGCCGCACCACCAAATCGTAGATGTTGCGCTCGCCCCCCGACATCCGCCAGAGCTCCACCTGCTCCTCGGTGGGGATGATGGCGTGGTGGTCGGAGACCTTGGCGTCGTTCACCAGATATTTCGTCTGGAGGGGCCGCTGCCGCCGGATGGAGAGGGCCAGGTCCCGGTACTCGTCTACCGCCACCGAGGTGATGCGCTCGGGCAGCGTGGGCACCACATCCTGGGAGATGTAGCGGGAGTCGGTACGGGGATAGGTGAGCACCTTGTGGTTCTCATAGAGGGACTGCATCATGGACAGGGTCTCTTTCGCCGAGTAGGCGTACTTCCGGTTGGCGTCCCGCTGGAGCTCCGTGAGGTCGTAGGCGGCGGGGGGCGGCACCTCCCGGCGCTTGCGCTGGAGGGAGCGGATGACCGCCTCCTTCCCCGCCAGACGCCCGGCCAGGGCCCGGGCTTTCTCCCGGTCGAAGATACGGGCCTGTCCCTGCCCGTCCCGCCAGGTGGCGGTGAAGCCCTCCAGCCGGATCTGGAGGGTGTCAAACTCCCGGGGCCGGAAGGAGCGGATGGCCTCCTCCCGGTCCACGATGAGGGCCAGGGTGGGGGTCTGCACTCGCCCGGCGGAGAGCTGGGCGTTATACTTGCAGGTGAGGGCCCGGGTCACATTGAGGCCCACCAGCCAGTCGGCCTCGCTCCGGGCCCGGGCGGAGTAGAAGAGATTGTCATACTCCGCGGCCGGTCGCAGATGGGCAAAGCCCTCCCGGATGGCCCGGTCGGTCTGGGAGGAGATCCACATCCGCTTCGTGGGACCCTTCCACCCGGCCTTCTCCAGGATCCAGCGGGCCACCAGCTCCCCCTCCCGGCCCGCGTCGGTGGCGATGACCAGTTCCTTCACATCCCCCCGGTGGAGCAGGGCCCGCACCGCCCGGAACTGCCGGGCGCTCTGGGGGATGACCGCCGTCTTCATCGGTTCGGGCAGCATGGGCAGAGTGAGGAGGTCCCACTTCTGCCACGCCTTGTCGTACTCCTCCGGGGCGGAGAGCTCCACCAGATGGCCCAGGGCCCAGGTGACGATGTACTCCGCACCCTCCAGACAGCCCTCTCCGCTCTTCGTACAGCCCAGCACCCGGGCCAGTTCCCGGCCCACCGAGGGTTTTTCCGCCAACACCAGTGTTTTGGACATGAAATCGCTCCTTTTGGGGCCTGTGCCCCGGTCATCGGTTTCTCATTTGACTTTTTTGCGTCCTTTCATTATACTGGAGAGGAAGAAAAAAGGCAACTCATCCAGAAAAAGGGGTGTCACCTATGATACGTAAAGCCATCCCCAGCGATTTGGACGGCATCGAAGAGCTCTACGACGCCATCTTCCGCCGGGAAGAACAGACCGGACAGTGCGATACCAGCTGGCGGCGTGGGGTCTATCCCCTCCGGGAGGACGCCCGGGAGGCCGGGAAGGCCGGTACCCTCTATGTGGACATTCAGGGGGGCGACGTGGCCTCCTGCGCCGTGTTCGACCAGGTCCAGCCCGCGGAATACGCCAATGCGGCGTGGACCGTTCCCGCCAAGCGGGGCGAGGTGCTGGTGGTCCACACTCTGGCGGTCCATCCCGTCATCACCCGCCATGGCCTGGGCCGGAATCTGATGGCCTTTGCCGAGGGCCTGGCCGCCGGTATGGGCTGCAAGGCCGTCCGCCTGGATACCTACGAGGGCAACCTGCCCGCCCGGAAGTTCTATGAGAAGCTGGGCTACCAGGAGGCGGGCCGTGTCTCCTTCCAGTTTGCCTGCGGCACCACCCAGATGCAGGTCTGCTTCGAGAAGGCCCTGGGATAACAAAAAGGCTTCCCGCATCTGCCTTGCGGGAAGCCTTTTTCACCATTTCGGATTGCTCCGGTTATCCCTCCGCGGTCACCAGGCGCACCAGCACCTCCACCATCTTCTCCAGCGCAAAGGTGGGGATGTACTCGTGGACGCCGTGGAAGTTCACGCCGCCGGTGCACAGGTTGGGACAGGGCAGGCCCTCGTAGGAGAGGCGGGCCCCGTCGGTACCGCCGCGGATGGGCACCTCCAGCGGGGTGACCCCGCAGGCCTCCATGGCTGCCCGGGCCTTGAGGACCAGGTACATGTGGGGCTCGATCTTCTCCCGCATGTTGTAATACTGGTCCTTCAGCTCCAGCTCCACCGTGCCCGCGCCGTACTTGTCGTTGAGATAGGCGGCGGTGCGCTCCATGGTCCGCTTCCGGTCCTCAAAGCGGGCGCGGTCGTGGTCCCGGATGATGTAGCTCAGCTCGGTCCGGGTCTCATCCCCCGCCATGTTGGAGAGGTGGTAGAAGCCCTCGTAGCCCTCCGTGTGGGCGGGAGTCTCGGCAGGAGGCAGGAGGGAGACAAACTCGTGGCCGATGAGCAGGGCGTTCTTCATCTTGTTCTTGGCAGAGCCCGGATGGATGTTGACGCCGTGGACGACCACCTTGGCCCCGGCGGCGTTGAAGTTCTCATACTCCAGCTCGCCCAGCTCGCCGCCGTCCACCGTGTAGGCCACCGCCGCGCCGAATCCCTCGATGTCGAAGCAGTCGGCGCCCGCGCCCACCTCCTCGTCGGGGGTGAAGCCCACCGCGATGCGGCCGTGGGGGATCTCCGGATGGGCGGTGAGGTATTCCATGGCCGAGACGATCTCCGCCACGCCCGCCTTGTCGTCCGCCCCCAGCAGAGTGGTGCCGTCGGTGACGATCAGATCCTTCCCCACGTACTTCTCCAGGCTCTCAAACTCACTGGCGCGCATGACGATGCCCTTCTCCTGGTTGAGCACGATGTCCCCGCCCTCGTAGCGGACGATCCGGGCCTGAACTCCGCCGCCCGGCGCGTCGGGCGAGGTGTCCATATGGGCGATGAGCCCCATGCAGGGGATCCCCTCACACCCGGGGGTGGCGGGCAGCCAGGCGTACACATAGCCCTGCTCGGTCATGTGGGCGTTCTGGAGCCCCATCTGGGCCAACTCGGCCGCCAGGGCGCTGCCCAGTACCTTCTGCTTCTCCGTGGTGGGCACGGTGGAAGAGTTCTCATCGGACTGGGTATCATAGGAGACGTACTTCAAAAAACGGTCGATGACATGCATGCATCGCACTTCCTTTCCAGGTTGCCTCTGCCCGGGGGAGGGACCCGCCGGGGGCCTTGTTCTCCACCCAAAGACATGGGCAGGTGATATCTTCGCCTCCCTATTTTACCACAAAAGGAGTGACAGTTCCATGACAAACTTCCAATCCGTTTCCTTCCCCTCCAGCGACGGCCTCCACACCGTCCAGGCGGTGGAGTGGACCCCCTCCGCGCCGCCCCGGGCGGTGGTCCAGCTGGTCCACGGGATTTCGGAGCACATGGGCCGGTATGACCATTTTGCCCGTTTTCTGAATGAACATGGATTCGCCGTGTGCGGACACGACCACCTGGGCCACGGCCGAACCGCAGCCGGTCCCGGGGAATACGGCTTCCTGGGCGAGCGCAATGGTTGGGACTATCTGGCCCGGGACGTACACGCCCTGCGGGAGCGGGAGGGGGAGCACTTCCCCGGTCTTCCCTGGTTCCTGCTGGGGCACTCCATGGGCTCCTTTGTGGCCCGGACCTGTCTCATCCGCTGGCCGGGGATGGTGGACGGCTGCATCCTCTCAGGGACCGGCCAGGAGAGCGCCCCCTTGGTGGCCTTCGGTAAGGCCATCTCCTCCCTGCTCTGCGCGGTGCGGGGGAGCAATACCCGCAGCAAGCTGGTGACCTCCCTCTCCCTGGGGGCCTATAACCGCCAGTTCCGGCCCAACCGCACCGCCAACGACTGGATCAGCCGGGACGAAGCCGTGGTGGACGCCTACAACGCCGACCCCCTGTGTCAGTTTGTCCCCACCGTGGGGATGTTCCGGGATATGATGGGGGGCCTTCAGTTCATCGGTAGCCCCGCCAACCTGAAGCACATGGACCCGGACACCCCTGTGCTCCTCTTCTCCGGAGACCGGGACCCCGTGGGGGGCAGCGGAGCGGGGGTGCGCAAGGTGGCCGGACTCTTCCGGGATGCAGGCGTCCGGGACCTCACGCTGAAGCTCTACCCGGAGGGGCGGCACGAAATGCTCAACGAGCGCAACCGGGAAGAGGTCTACGCCGACGTGCTCGCCTGGTTGGAGGCCCATCTTCCCCCTTCCTCCAACGGGTAAACCCCTTCAAATTCAAATTTTTTGCATAATCGGCGGCGGAACGGTCAAGCTAATCCTGGAATCCGAAGTTTGAGGAGGTCTTTTTGACTATGTTCATTGACAAACTCGCCCTGACGCTGGCCATCATCGGCGGCATCAACTGGGGCAGCATCGGCATTTTTGGGTTCGACCTGGTCGGTTTCCTGTTTGGCGGCCAGGGCGCCACCTTCAGCCGCATCATCTTTGCTCTGGTGGGGCTTGCCTCCCTGTGGTGCATCTCCCTCCTGTTCCGGGACACCACCACTGCGGGCCAGCACACCTGATCTCCCGTATCCCATGTGAAAGCGGCGGGCCGAGGTTTCGGCCCGCCGCTTTGAGCGTATCGAACAGGTTCGACACGCTTCTCAAAAATGCAAGCATTTTTGAGAGGGGATGCAGGACGCCGCATGCACTCGCTGATGCTCGCACACTTGCGTCCTGAGCAGTGTGTTTCCCGACGTACACGCCGCCGGAAAACACGATCTGACTTTTTTCCGCCGCCTGCGGACGGCGGAACTCTGCGAGGCTCTTACCGCACAAATCTCAGAAATACACTTTATGGACAGACTGCGGCGGGCCGAGGTTTCGGCCCGCCGCTTTTCAGTTTCAAAAGACCGGCGCAGGAACTTCCTCTACCGGGTCTCCGACTCGAGTTTTTTTGCCAGGAGCCAGCAGCACAGGGGGAAGAGTGCCACCAGCACCGCCAAGGTTGCCCAGCACACGCCCCAGCTCCAAATCCGACAGAGCGATATGCCGAGGAAAAGAGCACAGTAGATCCCAAACCATACCCCCATACTGCAACTCCCCGCCTCGTTCCCCATCCAAGGGATCCGGTTGCGCAGCAGCACCGTCAGATAGATCTCGCTCAGCGCCGTGCCCAGCACCACCACACTTATACCGGTCCGCAGCCCCAGGAGGGTTCCCACAGCGCTCTCCCGGCAGATAAGCCCCAGCTCGCGCCAATTCCCCGGAAGGTTGGCGGAGGGCGGGAGGCCCAGATAGAGGGATACCTGACGCACCAGCTCCAGTGCGCTGAAGAGCGCCGCCCAGCACAGGAGCCGGCCGCCCACGGCCTGCCAGGGCGGGATACCGGCCAGACGCTCCAGCGGCTCCTCACAGCGTAGCCACACATACCCCGACCAGAAGACCCAGATAAGGCCCAGGAAGGGCAGCAGGAAGCTGTACCGCCACTCTCCGCCCTTGACCACGCTCCCGTTGACGCAGGCCAGCATAAGAACTACGATCGCACAGATAAAGAAATCCTGGCCGTTCAATTTTCCATGCCACTCCCAGCGGATGATGCGCAGCAGCCCTCTCATACCGTCCCCTCCTTTCCAAACACATGGAGGTAGTGCTCCTCCACGGAGCAGCCGTGGACGGCCCGGATCTCCTCCGCAGGGGCGTGGAGAGCCACCGCCCCGTGCCGGAGGAAGACCGCCTCGTCCAGCACCGGCTCCATATCGTGGACCAGATGGGTGGAGAGCAGGATGCTCCGCGTGCCGTCCATGGAGTCCATCAGCTCCCGCAGGATCTCCCTTCTGGTCACTGGGTCCACGCCGCCCAGCGGCTCATCCAGCAGATAGAGCTCGGCCTCCCGCTGGAGCAGGAGGAGTAATTCCAGCTGTTCCGCCTCTCCCCGGGAGAGGTCCCGGACCCGCCGCTGCCACGGGATGTGATGGCGCTCCACCTCCCGCCACACCCGCTCCCGGTCGGCGGTGGGAAAGAGGTCCAGATAATAGGCGCAGGCGTCCCGCACGTAGAGCCCTCCGGGGAGCAGGGTGTGGTCGGCCAGGTAGGCGATGCGGGGCCGGTCCTTGGGGCGGATCTCCTCCCCCCGCAGGCGGATGGTCCCCCACTCGGGCCGGAGCAGGCCCGCAATACAGCGCAGCAGGGTGCTCTTCCCCGCCCCGCTGGGCCCCAGCAGACCGATGATGCGCCCCTCTCCTACCTTCAGGGAACAGCCGCTCAGAACCTGGCGGTCCCCAAAGCTCTTATGGAGTCCCTTTACTTCCAGAATATTCATGGCTTCCCTCCTTGCAAACGCAGGGTCATCTCTTCCTCTGTAAAGCCCAGCGCGGCCATCTCACGGCGAAAGTGCTCCACCAGTTCGTCGGCCATATGCTCCCGCAGGCGATGGATCCGCTCCTGATCCTCCGTGACAAAGGACCCCACGCCCCGTCGGGTCACCAGCACCCCCTCGCGCTCCAGCTCCGAGCAGGCCCGCTGCATGGTATTCAGATTGATGCCATAGAAGGCCGCCAGGGTGCGCACGCTCTCCACCCGATCCCCCGGGCGGCGGCGTCCGGATATGATCTCCCGTTTGATACAGTCCATGACCTGAAGATAGATGGGTGAACTGGTGGAAAACTGCATGTCTCTCACCTCCACAGGTGTTCTACTTATATAATACACCGTAACACATGTTTGTCAAGATTCTGTGCGGTTACCCCTTGACAACCGCCTGCTTCTTGGGGTATACTCCAGTTACACCCCACCCCCGGGGAGTATTACTTTGACAAAGGAGGGCTGCCCCATGATGGCAGATCACGCCAAGGTCCAGCGGCTGCTCAAGACCGCCCGGGGCCAGCTGGACGGCATCCTCAAAATGGTGGAGGAGGACCGCTACTGCATCGACATCTCCACCCAGGTCATGGCCACCGAGGCCCTGCTCAAGCGGGTCAACCAGGAGATCCTGGCCGCCCATCTGGAGCACTGCGTCAAGCACGCCGCCAGCGAGGCCGACCGCCAGCAGAAAATCGACGAATTTGTGGATACCCTGGGCCGCATCCTCCGGTGAGGCCCGCCGCATCCCTTCTGAGGAGGACTCCATGAAAGAGACATACCATGTGACCGGCATGACCTGCACCGCCTGCTCTTCCCATGTGGAAAAGGCCGTGGGTAAGGTGGCGGGCGTGCGCTCCGTCAGCGTGAACCTGATGACGGGCTCCATGCTGGTGGATTACGACCAGACCGCCGTTACCCCGGCTGACATCGTCGAGGCGGTGGTGGACGCGGGCTACGGCGCCTCTCTGCCCGGCGCGGCCAAAACCGCCCGGCGGGAGGGGACTCAGCCTCCTGACACCCTGGGCGAGGAGCTGCGGCAGATGAAGCTCCGCCTGATCCTCTCCTTCTGCTTCCTGATCCCGCTCTTCTACCTCTCCATGGGCCATATGATGGGGTGGCCCCTCCCCGCCCTCTTCCACGGCCGGGAAAACGCCATGCTCTTCGCCCTGACCCAGTTCCTGCTGGTCCTGCCCATCCTGTATATCAACGACAAATACTACAAGGTGGGCTTCAAGACCCTGTGGAAGCGCGCCCCCAATATGGACTCCCTCATCGCCCTGGGCTCGGCCGCCGCCGTTCTCTACGGTGTGGCCGCCCTCTATCAGATCGCCTGGGGCCTGGGCCACGGGGATGCCGCCCGGGTGGACAAGTGGTCCATGGACCTCTACCTGGAGTCGGCGGGCATGATCCTCACCCTCATCACCCTGGGTAAATTCCTGGAGACCCGCTCCAAGGGCAAGACCGGACAGGCCATCTCCCGGCTGATGGACCTCTCCCCCAAGACCGCCACCGTCCTCCGGAACGGCGCGGAGGTGGAGGTCCCGGTGGAAGAGGTGGCCGTGGGCGAGCGCATCGTGGTCAAGCCCGGTGGCCGGGTCCCCGTGGACGGCGTGGTGGTGGAGGGCTGGTCCTCGGTGGATGAGAGCGCCCTCACCGGCGAGTCCATCCCGGTGGAGAAAGCCCCCGGCGCCAAGGTGGCCGCCGCCTCCATCAACCAGTCGGGCACCTTCACCTTTGAGGCCACCCGGGTGGGCGAGGACACCACCCTCTCCCAGATGATCCGCCTGGTGGAGGAGGCCTCGGCCTCCAAGGCCCCCATTGCCAAGCTGGCCGACCGGGTGGCGGGCGTCTTTGTCCCGGTGGTCATCGGCATCGCCCTGGTCACCGCCCTGGTGTGGCTGGCCGTCACCGGGGGCGACATCGCCCGGGCCCTCACCGCTGGGGTGGCCGTGCTGGTCATCTCCTGCCCCTGCGCCCTGGGTCTGGCCACCCCCGTGGCCATCATGGTGGGCACCGGCAAGGGCGCGGAGCACGGCATCCTGATCAAATCCGCCCAGGCGCTGGAGACCCTCCACGCCATCGACACAGTGGTGCTGGACAAGACGGGCACCCTCACCCAAGGCAAGCCCCGGGTCACCGAGGTCCTCCCCCTGGGGGATACCACGGAGGAGGAACTGCTGTGCGTGGCCGCCTCCCTGGAAAAACCCTCGGAGCACCCCCTCTCCTCCGCCATCGTCTCCGCCGCCCAGGAGCGGGAGATCCCCCTGGCCCCGGTCAGCGGCTTTGCCGCCCTCCACGGCAAGGGCATCCGCGGCGAGATCCAGGGCGGACAGTTCCTGGCGGGCAACGCCGCCCTCTTGGCCGACGAGGGCATTTCCCTGGGGGCGGCCGCCGGACAGGCAGAAGAATTGGCCGCCCAGGGCAAGACGCCCCTCTTCTTCGCCCGGGATGGGGAACTGCTGGGCATCATCGCCGTGGCCGACCTGCCCAAGCCCACCAGCGCCGCCGCGGTGGAGGGCTTCCACGCCCTGGGGATCCGGGTGGTCATGCTCACCGGCGACAACGCCCGCACCGCTCAGGCGGTGGGCCGCAGCCTGGGCGTGGATGAGATCATCGCCGAGGTCCTGCCCCAGGACAAGGAGCGGCAGGTGGCCGCCCTTCAGAGCCAGGGCCGGAAGGTGGCCATGGTGGGCGACGGCATCAACGACGCCCCCGCGCTGGCCCGGGCCGACGTGGGTCTGGCCATCGGTGCTGGTACCGACGTGGCCATCGAGTCGGCCGACATCGTGCTCATGAAGAGCGACCTTCTGGACGCGGTCACGGCTGTGGAGCTCTCCAAATCAGTCATCCGCAACATCAAGCAGAATCTCTTCTGGGCCTTTATCTACAACATCATCGGCATTCCCCTGGCTGCCGGTGTGTGGTACCCCCTGTTCCATATAATGCTCAACCCCATGTTTGCCTCCGCCGCCATGAGCATGAGCTCGGTGTGCGTGGTGAGCAACGCCCTGCGCCTGCGGCTGTTCAAGCCCAGGTTCTCCCCCAGCGCCCCCTCCGCTCCCTCTGATACCCCCTGTGGATGTGGGGAACCAATCTCAACCAAAGGAGTGTTTTCCATGACAAAGAAACTGACCATCGAGGGCATGATGTGCTCTCACTGCACCGGCCGGGTGGAGAAGGCCCTCTCCGCTCTGGAGGGCGTCTCTTCCGTGGTGATGGACCTGGAGGGCAAATCCGCCACCGTCACCCTCTCCGCCGACGTGTCCGACGCTCTGCTCACCCAGACCGTCACCGACGCCGGCTACGAGGTCACCGCCATCCAGTGACCTCCCGCCCCGCTCCGCCGTGGATCGCTCCCGGCCGGGCGGGGCCTTTTTTATTTTCTTGCAGCCTATAAATTTGTATGGTATGATAAAGGTATCCTAAGACTGGAGGCTTTGATATGTCTACACTGCTCATCCGCAATGCCCGTTATATCGTCTCCTGCGACGACCAGGATACCCTCTGGGAACATGCCAACCTCTTCATCCGGGACAACGCCATCGAGTACATCGGTCCCGAGCTGATGCACGCCGACCAGACCATCGACGCGTCCGACATGGTGGTCTATCCCGGCCTTGTGAACACCCATCACCACCTCTATCAGATCTTCTCCCGCAACCTGCCCGAGGTCCAGCGGATGGAGCTCTTCCCCTGGCTCCAGACCCTCTACGAGGTGTGGAAAAACCTGGACGAGGAGGTGGTCTACCACTCCTCCCTCACCGGTATGGCCGAGATGCTGAAAACCGGCTGCACCACCTGCTTTGACCACCACTATGTCTTCCCCGCCCACGCCGGGGACCTGGTGGCCGCCCAGTTCCGGGCCGCCGATACCCTGGGAATGCGCTTCCACGCCTCCCGGGGCTCCATGGACCTGTCCCAGAAGGACGGCGGTCTTCCCCCCGACAGCGTGGTCCAGTCCATCGACGCCATCATGGCCGACTCCGAGCGTCTGGTGCGCACCTGGCACGATGCCTCCCGCTTCTCCATGCACCAGGTGGCCCTCGCCCCCTGCTCCCCCTTCTCGGTGACCGGTGACCTCATGCGGGAGAGCGCCAAGCTGGCCCGCTCCCTGGGCGTACGCCTCCACACCCATGTGGCCGAGACCAAGGACGAGGAGCGCTATACTCTGGAGCGCTTCGGCATGCGCCCGGTGGCCTATATGGAGAGTCTGGGCTGGACCGGCCCCGACGTGTGGTACGCCCACGGCATCCACTTCGATGACGACGAGCTGCGCATCCTGGCCGAGACCGGCACCGGCGTGGCCCACTGCCCCGCCTCCAACATGAAGCTCTCCTCCGGTGTGTGCCGGGTGCCCGACATGCTCCGGCTCCACGTGCCGGTGGGACTGGCCCTGGACGGCTCGGCCTCCAACGACGGCTGCGACATGCTGGAAGAGCTGCGGGTGGCCTACCTGCTCCACCGGCTCCACTCCAGCCAGGACGCCCCCACCGGATACGACCTTCTCAAGATGGCCACCCGGGGCTCCGCCCAGATCCTGGGCCGCACCGACATCGGCTATCTGGCCCCCAACATGGCGGCCGACTGCTTCCTGGTCAATCTGGAGCAGCTCCCCCTGGTAGGCGCCCAGTTCGACCCCAAGTCCATGCTGGGCACGGTCGGCCTCAAGGGCAGTGTGGACTATACCATCGTCAACGGCGTCCCCGTGGTCCAGCGGGGCGAGCTCACCACTCTGGACGAGGCCCGGGCTGTCTCCCAGGCCAACGCGGTGGTCCATCGCTATCTGGACCGCTGATTTTCCCTGCTCCCCATAGAGTCGTCCGCTTTTTTCGGAAAGCGGACGACTTTTTTGTGGAAAATGGCCCTTGTCAAAGAAGTTGACTGTGCTACAATTAAGCCTACTGAATCAACCGCCTGTGCGGTTGATTGATCTTTTTCTCCCCGGAGAAATCAGGAAAAGGAGGCTCCTCCCTTGGGTCAGACGGAAACATCTCTGAAACCACTCTTTTCCCGCCAGGCACTCATCCGACTCATCATTCCCCTGGTCATCGAGCAGTTCCTGCTCATGAGCGTAGGCATGATGGACACCGTCATGGTGACCACCGCCGGGCAGGCCGCCGTGTCCGGCGTCTCCCTGGTGGACAATGTCAACCAGCTCATCATCCAGATCTTTTCCGCCCTGTCCACCGGCGGCGCGGTGGTCTGCTCCCAGTATCTGGGCCGGCGGGATGTGGAGAGCGCCCGTACCGCGGCCAAACAGCTGCTCTATGCCGTTTTTGCCCTGGCTGTGGCCCTGATGGCTGTCGCCCTGATCTTCCAGCAGCACATCCTCTCCCTGCTCTTCGGACAGATCGAGCCCGACGTCATGGACAGCGCCTTGGTCTACTTCCTGGCCACCGCCCTGGCCTACCCCTTCATCTCCCTCTACAACGCCGGAGCCGCCCTCTTCCGCTCCATGGGCAACAGCAAGGTCTCCATGTTCAACTCCCTCATCGTGAACCTGGTCAACGTGGCGGTCAACGCGGTGCTCATCTACGGGTTCCACATGGGCGCCCTGGGCGCGGGCATCGGCACGCTGGTCTCCCGCATCGTGGCCGCGGTGATCATCCTCTACCTGCTTCAGCACCATAACAATGTCCTGCGCATTGAGGGACTCTTCCGCTTCCAGTTCCGGGGCGACATGGTGGGACGCATCCTCACCATCGGCATCCCCAACGGCCTGGAAAACGGCCTCTTCCAGACGGGCAAGCTGGTGGTGCTCAGCCTCATTACCTCCTTTGGCACCAACGCAGTGGCCGCCAACGCCATTGCCAACAGCATCGCCGGCGTGGTCAACGTCCCCGGTCAGGCCATCGGTCTGGCCATGATCACCGTGGTGGGCCAGTGCATGGGGGCCCAGGCCCCGGAGCAGGCCGTCTCCTACACCCGGAAGCTGGTCAGCATTGTCTATCTCTCTATGGGAACTCTGGCCCTCATCATGTTCTTCTTTGCCGCGCCCCTCTGCTCCATCTTCCAGCTCACCCCGGAGGCAGCGGATATGGCGGCCGAGGTCCTGCGCTGGTGTGCGGTCTTTGACCTGATCATCTGGCCGCTGGCCTTTACCCTGCCCAACGCTCTGCGGGCGGCGGGCGACGCAGTCTTCACCATGGCGGTGTCCCTGGCCTCCATGTTCCTCTTCCGGATCGGCTTCAGCTATCTGCTCTCCTGCTCCTGGGGGCTGGATCTGGGTCTGCTGGGCGTGTGGATCGCCATGATCATCGACTGGTGGGTCCGTGCCCTGATCTTCATTTTCCGCTTTGTCCAGGGCAAGTGGAAGCGCATCCGTCTGATCTGATCACTCCTGAATCAACCGCCCGGACAGCCAAACGCTGTTCGGGCGGTTAAAACATTCTATGGTAGCTGCGGCCCAGCACCTATGATACAATAGCCTAGAAGCGTTCAGACGATGCCGCTTCCTTTGCGGAGCAAAATCACGAAAGGAATGGGATGATCCAGCATGAAAAAAGAGCTTGCGTTTCGATCCGCCACACGGGAAGATGTCCCTCTGATTTTACAGTTTATCCGGGAGCTTGCCGACTATGAAAAGATGCTGCACGAAGTCGTCGCAGATGAAGCGACCCTGGAAGAGTGGATCTTTGACCGGCAGAAGGCAGAGGTCCTCTTCGCCCTTGTGGATGGAAACGAGATCGGGTTCGCCCTCTTCTTCCACAACTTTTCGACCTTCCTGGGGCGTGCGGGAATTTACCTGGAAGATCTGTACGTAAAGCCGGAATACCGGGGGAAGGGCTATGGAAAAGCCATTTTGAAACGGCTGGCCTCCATCGCGGTTGAGCGGAAGTGCGGACGGATGGAGTGGTGGTGTCTTGACTGGAATCAGCCCAGTATCGATTTTTACCGGTCGCTCGGTGCAGAGCCCATGTCCGATTGGACGGTGTACCGCATCGCAGGCGATACCCTTACCCATCTGGCCGAATAAAGAAAAATATGCTGGACACGGTGGATAAAACCATGTCCAGCATATTTTTTCTCTCATCCTGCACAGCGGGCAGGAATGTTTCGTCTTTTCTCAGCGCTGGCCCTTGTCGTAGGGGATACCCTCGGCGCGGGGCGCGGCGGAGTTCTTGGAGGTGAAAGCCAGCACGATCAGGGTGGCAATATAGGGGACCATCTTGTAGATCTCGCCCGAGATGCTCAGGTCCTTGATGCCCGGGATCAGGCCATAGCTCACCGACAGGGTCTTCATGAAGCCGAAGAAGAGGGCGGCCAGCGCGATGCGGCCGGGCTTCCACTGGCCGAAGATGAGCACGGCGATGGCCAGGAAGCCGTAGCCGGACACGGTGGCGTTGAAGTTGGTGGAGGTGGGCACCACGAAGATCACGCCGCCGATGCCCGCCAGCGCGCCGGAGAGCAGCGTGCCGGCATAGCGCATCTTGTAGACGTTGACGCCCACCGAGTCAGCCGCCTGGGGATGCTCACCGCAGGCCCGCAGGCGCAGGCCAAAGCGGGTCTTGTAGAGCACGACCCAGGACGCCACCAGAATCAGCACACCCAGATAGGTGGTGATATAGGCGTTCTGGAAGAACATGGGACCGATCACGGGGATATCACCCAGCACAGGCACCTTCCGGATCAGGAAGTCGTTCTTGAAGGGGATCTGCTGCACGCCGGTCATCATACGGGCCACAAAGATGGCAAAGGCGGGAGCAAAGGTATTGATGGCCGTACCGGAGATGGTCTGATCCGCCTTCATGTTGATGGAGGCAAAGCCATGCACGGCACTGATGATCACACCGGACAGGGCCGCCACCACCAGGGCCGCCAGGAGCATTCCCTGACCGCTCATGCCGGTAGCCTGCACCATCTGCAAAAACATGATGCCGGTAAAGGCGCCAATGATCATGATACCGTCCAGGGCGATGTTGACGATACCGGAGCGCTCCGCAAAGAGGCCGCCCAGGGCCACCACCAGCAGGGGGATGGCAAAATACATGGTCTGCTGGACCAGGAAAAAAATCAGTTCATCGAGTTTCACTGAGCGTCGCCTCCTTTCTCAGTCTGGACCGGCGGCGCGGGGGGCGTCTGATCCGCATTGGCATTGGCGTCGTTCTTTCCGCCCCGCTTGCCCAGCTTGCCGATGATCTGGCTGAAGAAGAGGATGAAGGCGGCAAAGTAGACGATGACGGAGGTGATGATGGAGATGATCTGGGAGACAAAGCCGTAGCTCTGCATCGCCAGGCCGCCCACCGTCAGATAGGCCATCAGGATGCCGGTGAAGATGATTGCGATGGGGTTGGACATGCCGAGGAGGGCCACGGCGATGCCGTCAAAGCCCTGCTGGGCCAGCTCGCTGCCCACGGCGATGCCGGTGCCGGCGCCCGCCAGGTAGTTCAGGCCGCCGCCGATGCCGGAGAGCGCGCCGGCGATGACCATGGCCAGCACCACATTGCGCTTCTCGCTGATGCCGGCGTACTTGGCCGCGTCCTTGTTGAAGCCGCAGGCCTTGAGCTCATAGCCCAGCTTGGTCTTGGAGAGGATGACCCAGACCACAATGGCCAACAGAATGGCCACCAGGATACCGGCATTCACGCTGGAGGGAGTGCCCACATCGGCCACAAAGATCTTGTCAAAGCCCAACTTGGGCAGGTTGGCCCCGTCCACGGGACGGAGGGACTGGTTCTTGGTGCGGTCGAAGATATAGGCCCGGATGAGCACATTGGAGGTGCTCATGCCGATATAGTTCATCATGATGCAGGTGATGACCTCGTTGATGTTGCAGTAGGCCTTGAGCAGACCGGGCACCACGCCCCACAGGGCGCCCATCAGGCAGGCGGCCAGGATGGCCACCAGGCAGTGGATGCCGCCGGGGAGGAAGGTCCACTTGACGCCCACATACACCGCGGCAAAGGCACCCATCATGAACTGGCCGGGGCCGCCGATGTTAAAGAGGCCCGTCCGCTTGGCAAAGCCAACCGAGAGACCGGTCATGATGAGGGGAGTGGCGTAGTAGAGCACCTGGCCCACGTTCTTCATGTCCTGCACGCCGCCCGTCATGATGGCGCCCAAACCCTTGAGGGCCATGGAGGAATCGGTGATGAGCAGAATAACAAAGCCCACCAGCATACCGATGAGGATGGCGATCAGCGCAGCCAACACGTTCTGTACGCCTGTATGCTGAAGGGGATTTCCCAGTCGTTTTTCCTTCATTTACTGTGCCCCCTTCCGCTTGGAACCGGCCATGTAGAGGCCCAGCTCCTGGATCGTGACTTCCTTGGGGTCCAGATCGGCCACGATCTCGCCCTCGTAGATGACCAGGATGCGGTCGGAGAGGTTCATGACCTCGTCCAGCTCCAGGGAGATGAGCAGCACGCCCTTCCCCTTGTCCCGCTCCGCTACGATCTGTCGGTGGATATACTCAATGGCGCCCACGTCCAGGCCGCGGGTGGGCTGGACCGCGATGAGGAGATCCGGGTTGCGGTCGATCTCCCGGGCCACGATGGCCTTCTGCTGGTTGCCGCCGGACATGGAGCGGGCAATGGTCTTGCCGCCCTGACCGGAGCGGATGTCATAGTCCTTGATCAGCTTTTCGGCATACTGGTTGATCTTGTCATACTTCAGGAAGCCGCCCTGGCAGAACTCCGGCTCAAAATAGCTCTGGAGCACCAGGTTGTAGGAGAGGGGATAGTCCAGCACCAGACCGTGCTTGTGCCGGTCCTCGGGGATGTGGCCCAAGCCGTGGGTGTTGCGGTGACGGATGGAGGAGTGGCTGATGTCCTCGCCCTTGAGCTTGACCGTGCCGTGGTCGGCCTTGATGAGTCCCGTGATAGCCTGCACCAGCTCGGACTGGCCGTTGCCGTCGATACCGGCGATACAGACGATCTCGCCCCGGCGGACCTGGAAGGACACCTCGTTGACCACCTTTTTCCCGTGCTCCTTGTTGACCACGGTGAGGCCCTCCACCTCAAAGACCACGTCCTTGGGTTTGGCCTCGTCCTTCTCCACGTTCAGGGAGACCTTACGGCCCACCATCATCTCGCTCATCTCCTCCTTGGAGACGTCGGCGACATTGACGGTGCCGATATACTTACCCTTGCGCAGGACGGTGCAGCGGTCGGCCACCTCTTTGATCTCGTTGAGCTTGTGGGTGATGAAGAGGATGCTCTTGCCCTCGGCAGCCAGCCCCTTCATGATCTTCATCAGTTCCTCGATCTCCTGGGGGGTGAGCACGGCGGTGGGCTCGTCAAAGATCAGGATCTCATTGTCGCGGTAGAGCATCTTCAGGATCTCCACACGCTGCTGCATGCCCACCGTGATGTCCTCGATGAGGGCGTCCGGATCCACCTTCAGGCCGTACTGCTCCGAAAGAGCCATGACCTTCTCCCGGGCGGCATCCATTTTCAGGAAGCCACCGCGGACGGTCTCCACGCCCAGAATGATATTTTGCAGCACGCTGAAATTGTGGACCAGCTTGAAGTGCTGGTGCACCATTCCGATGCCCAGGGCGTTGGCGTCATTGGGGTCCTTGATGCGCACTTCCTGGCCATTTTTTTTGATGACGCCCTCTTCCGGCTGGTAGAGTCCGAACAGGACGCTCATCAAGGTGGATTTACCCGCTCCGTTCTCACCAAGAAGCGCGTGTATCTCGCCTTTTTTCAGCTGCAGGGTGATGTTATCATTGGCAATGATCCCGGGGAATTTTTTCGTGATATTGCACATCTCAATGACATACTCACTCATCCGCTGTCACTTCCCTTCTCTGTTTGCTTCTGTTTTATTATACCGTTTTTTCCTACCTGGCGCAAGGTAATTTATCTATTTCTCACAAAGAACTTTCGGAGAGAAAAAATGGGCGGACACCTTGGTGTCCGCCCATTTGCAGGAACAATGGAAGGCCAATTACTCGGCAATGTAGTTCAGAGTCACATTGGCGCAGCCCAGATCGGTGGGGATCTCGGCGTCGGTATCCTTCTTCAGAGTGATCTCACCGGAAGCCAGCTTGCTGAACAGAGTGTCATAGTCCTCCTGAGTGAAGTTGTTCCACTTGGAGGTGGCCATGGGCAGCTCCACGGCGTTGTCAGCAGCACCCAGGGTCAGGTTCTGGCCGCCGGGGAAGCTGTCGTTGTAGTAGTGGTCCAGCATCTGCTCCACGGCAGAGGACAGGCCCTTCATAGCGGAGGAGATAACGGTGTCGGACTCGGAGGACTGATCCACGTCCACGCCGATGACCTTGCCGCTGCTGGCCTCAGCCGCGGCCATGACGGAGTTACCCACGGAACCGCCGCAGCCGAAGATGACCTCGGTGCCGCTGGTGTACCAGCCGGCAGCCATGGTCTGAGCCTCGGGGGTAGCGGCGAAGTCGCCGGTGTAGTAGTAGTTCATCTCAACGGTCTCGCCCAGCTCGGCGGCAGCAGCGTCAGCGCCCTGCACGTAGCCGTAACCGTAGCGCACCACGGCGGGAACCGCCATGCCGCCCATGAAGCCCAGCTTGGTGTAGCCGTCCTTCACCGCAGCGTAGCCGGCCAGGTAGCCCACCTGCTCCTCGGAGAAGAGGATGCCGACGGTGTTGTCAGCGGTCTTGTAGTCGCTGGAGTCAGCGTTGTGGGGGTTACCGTCGATGAGGATGAACTTCACATCGGGGTACTGATCCTGCACCAGATAGACGGGCTCCTCAAACAGGAAGCCGGGGGTCACGACCACCTTGGCGCCGTCCTTGATGGCCTGCTCCATGGAGGTGACATAGTCGTCGGTGGTAGCGGCGGCGGGCTTGTAGTACTTACAGGTCTTGCCGTTCTCGCTGCAGTAGTTCTTGATGCCCTCCCAGGTGCCCTGGTTGAAGGACTTGTCGTTGATATCGCCCTTATCGGTGATCATGGCGATCTCAAAGCTGCCGTCGGCGGCCAGGATGTTGCCGGCGGAGTCCTCGGTCACGCCGCTGGGCTCGCCGGAGGACACAGGAGCGCCGGAGGCGGGAGGAGTGCTGGTCTGCGCAGCGCCGCCGCCGCAGGCGGCCAGGCTGCCGATCATACCGACGGACAGAAGCAGAGCGGTGATTTTATTGAAGTTCTTCAATGTAATCTACCTTCCTTTCATAACTGGATGCACAGACGGGAGCCGCTTGTCGACCCTCGGCGTCTGTCATACGCATGTATTATACAACATGCTTTTACAAAGAGCAACCGCATTTTTCCGTTTTGCAAATAATCTTTAAAAATTTGTTACATAAGTGAAAGGAGACTCTTCAGATCACTCCGAAAAGCCTCCTTTTTCATATAATTTCTTTTCGTCTTTTTTACAAACTTATTTCTTGACCAGCTTGACCAGAGCGCTGGCGCCGATGCGGCTGGCGCCGGCGTCGATCATGGCCTGGGCCTCCTCAAAGGAGTGGATGCCGCCGGCCGCCTTGATCTTCACATCAGGTCCGATGTGGGCCTTGAAGAGGGCCACGTCGGCCACGGTGGCGCCGCCGGTGGAGAATCCGGTGGAGGTCTTGATATACTCGGCCCCCGACTCGGTGACCAGCTCACAGAGCTTGATCTTCTCTTCCTCGGTCAGCAGGCAGGCCTCCACGATGACCTTGAGGATGCGGCCCTGGCAGGAGGCCTTGATGGCCTTCATCTCCTCCAGAATGTCGTCCCAGCGGCGGTCCTTCACCCAGCCCAGGTTGACCACCATGTCGATCTCGTCGGCCCCGCTGCGGATGGCGTCCTCGGTCTCAAAGACCTTCACCGCCGTGGTGGAGTACCCGTTGGGGAAACCGATGACGGTGCAGATCTTCAGGTCATTGCCCACATACTCAGCCGCCTGCTTCACATAGGAGGCGGGAATGCACACCGAGGCGCAGTCATAGGCCTTGCCGTCATCACAGATGGTCTTGATCTGCTCCCAGGTGGCCTCCTGCTTGAGGAGGGTGTGGTCACACATGGTAAGGATCTGTTTTACGTCCATATTATACCATTTCCTTTCTAAATCCATGGCTTTTCTCTGTCACAGGTTCACTATATCGTGTGCTCATCCAAAAGTCAATGGACACGCTCACTTCCGGCATTATTTGACACGGATCAGCTCATAGGAGCGGGTGCCCACGCCGATGGCCTCGGCGTGCTCCAGGCAGCTTTTCCAGTTGGTCTCCGGGAAATTATTGGTAAAGTGGTCGTGGTGATCGCAGAAATCGTGGGCGTGCATGTTCTCATCCAGGCGGGAGCCGGGGATGGGCTGCTGCTCCATGCAGGCGTCGGCGCAGGCCTGATCCAGGGCCACCGGGTCGAAGGAGGCGAACATACCCACATCGGGCAGGATGGGCAGGTCGTTCTCGGCGTGGCAGTCGCAGAAGGGAGAGACGTCCACCACCAGGCTGATGTGGAAGTGGGGACGTCCGGCCAGCACCGCCTTGGAGTACTCGGCAATCTTGGCGTTGAGCTCGTCGTTGGCACAGGCGTTGCGGTTGATGATGGCGTCAAAGTTGCAGGCTCCCAGGCAGCGGCCGCAGCCCACGCACTTGTCATGGTCGATGAAGGCCTTCCGGTCCTCCCCGTAGGAGATGGCGTCCTGACCGCACTGCTTGGCGCACTGGCGGCAGCCCACGCACTTGTTGGTCTTCACCTCGGGCTTGCCGGCGTTGTGCTGCTCCATCTTGCCGGCGCGGCTTCCGCAGCCCATGCCGATGTTCTTCAGCGCGCCGCCGAAGCCGGTGGCCTCATGGCCCTTGAAGTGGCTCAGGGAGATGAACACATCGGCGTCCATGACCGCCCGGCCGATCTTGGCCTTCTTCACATAGGTGCCGCCCTCCACCGGGACCTCCACGTCGTCGGTGCCCTTGAGGCCGTCTCCAATGATGATCTGGCAGCCGGTGCTGAAGGGAGAGAAGCCGTTCTCATAGGCGGCATCCATGTGCTCCAGGGCATTCTTGCGCCGGCCTACATAGAGGGTATTGCAGTCGGTGAGGAAGGGCAGGCCGCCCAGGCTCTTGACCACGTCGGCCACCACCTTGGCGTAGTTGGGACGCAGGAAGGACAGGTTGCCCGGCTCTCCGAAATGGAGTTTGATGGCCACCATCTTCTTCTCAAAATCAATGGTGTCGATCCCGGCGGTGCGGATGAGACGCTCCAGCTTCTGGAGCAGGTTATCCCCGGACTTCGCCCGCAGATCGGTAAAATAGACCTTTGCTTGTTCCATATCCATTTCTCCTTACCTTGTTTTCTCCCGGGACCCTTCCGCCTCCTCGGCGCAGGGGTCCTCCATGTTCCAAAACATCATCAGAAAGGCCGCCAGCAGCAGCACGCAGGCGATCAGTACCGCCCGCTCCGCCAGCAGCGAACTCACCCATGCCCCCAGGGCCGCCCCCAGGATAAAGCACAGGATGATGCCGTAATACTGCCCCGCCTGCCGGCGCTGCTCCGGATTCCCGCTGCGCAGGAACTGATAGAGCCGCTCCGTCCCGCTGCGCAGGTTGCCGGTACACATGGTGGTGGCAAAGGCGTTTCCGTGGACCTTGCGGAAACTCTCCACCTGCACAGCGCAGACAAAGGAGACCGACACATTGGCCGCCATGTTCAGGCTCTGGGGCAAAAAGGCCACGACCAGCAGGATGCACAGCTCGGCCAGAACGCTCAGCTGTCTCCAGTGGATACCTCCCCTGTCCCGAAACCGTGCCTTGATGCACTCGGCCACAATGATCCCCGCGGCAAAGGCGGCCACCGGCACCAGATAGGTCAGCGCGGTGTGCCACTCCCCCCGCATGGCGTGTATGCCCAGGAGAACCATGTTTCCGGTCTCTGCATTGGCAAAGACCCCTCCCCGTACGCTGTAAGAATAGGCGTCCAGGAAGCCGCCCGCCAGCGCCAGGACGGCGCCCAGCCGGAAGGTCTCCGACATCTGTTTTCGTTTGATTGCCTGCAATGCCTCCACCTCTTTTGATGATACCATAACTTGCCGCCCGGCACAAACGAAACTTGCCGCCCGACGGCCCTTCCACGCAAAAAGGGCAGGCCTGGCGGCCCGCCCTCTCTCTGCACGACCTTAGAACGGCAGTCCCAGACCGCCGGTAATGCTCTGCATGGACGCGGCCATATCCTGCTCCGCGGTGCGCAGAGCCTCGTTCACCGCCGCCACAATCAGATCCTGGAGCATCTCCACATCCTCGGGGTCCACTGCCTCGGGATCCACAGTCAGGCTCTTGAGCACCCGCTTGCCGGTGACCACAGCCTCCACCACGCCGCCGCCGGCCTGAGCGGAGTACTCCTTCTCCTCCAGCTCAGCCTGCATGCGCTGCATGTCCTGCTGCATCTTCTGGGCCTGCTTGATCATATTCATGTTGATGCCGCCCATACCGCCCATACCGGGACGGCCGCCAAATCCTTTTGCCATCGTTGTTTCCTCCTTGTCATTCCGCCCGCGGCGGAATGGATTCTTTTATTCTTTGATGATAATGGAATCAAACTGCTGCCCCAGGGCCAGCAGGTCCTCCAGATTGTCGTGCTCCGGTGCAGATGCCGTTGGAGCGGGCGCCGGCGGAACGCCCACCGACACCGCGCAGCGGACCGGCTGTCCCACAATGGCCCCGGCCGCCGCCGCCACCGCCCGGAGGGTGGCAGCCTTGCCCACCATCACCCGGGTAAAGTCGGAGTCCACCCAGAGGGTGAGCAGATCGCCCTCCAGCCGTCCCTGCACCTGGGCGGGATTGCTGAGGAAGGGGTAGTCGCTCATGGGCACCTTGCCCCGCACCGCGCCCACCACAGCCGGCCAGAGATCGGCAGAATGCCCCGCCGCCTTGCTGCCCGCTCCAGCGGGAGAAGCAGGGGCCGCAGGCCGGCGCCGGACTGCCGGACGCTCGGCCGCCGGGGACGGCGGCTCGGGTACGGAGAAGACCGGCTCTCCCGGCTCCTCAGGCAGAGGGGGACGCTCCTCCTCCCAGGGGGGCAGATCCTCCCCGGAGGGCTGAGACTGCGGCTGCGTTTGGGGCTGCGGCTCCACCGCTTTGGCCTGGACCGGAGCGGCCGCAGGCTGCGCCGGAGCGGGCTGGGCCTGGAAGGTCCCGCCCTGGGCCAAGCGCTCCTCCAGACGGGCCAGACGGGCGCTCAAGCCCGCCGGACTGCTGTCCAGCGTGGTGTCGCACAGCCGAATAAGGCACAGCTCCGCATCGGTGCGCCGATTTCCGCTGCGGGAGAGATCGGCGGCCGTCTGCTGCAGGAGGCTCAGCATCTGCATCAGACGCTGGGGCTCCAGCTGGTTGGAGAGCTTGCGCATGGTGGTCTCATCGTATCCGCCGGTGAGCAGGGCTGCGCCGCCCTGGGGGGCCGTCTTGCGCACCAACAGGTCCCGCGCCAGACCGGCCAGCTCTCCCAGCAGGCTCCCCACATCCTTTCCCGCTCCATAGAGCCGCCCCAGGGTCTCCAGTGCGGCTGCGGTGTTGCCCTGGGCGATGTGGTCCATGAGGGCGGCAGTCTCCAAATTACCGGCCAGTCCCAGGGCGGAGAGGACCTCCGCCTCCCCGATCACGCCGCTGGGATTGACGCACTGGTCCAGCAGGGAGAGTGCGTCCCGCAGGCCGCCGTCCGCCAGCCGGGCCAGGAGGGCAGCTCCCTCGGGGGCCAGCTGGATGCCCTCCTCTCCCGCCACGTAGCTCAGGCGCTGGGCGATGTCCCCCGCCAGGATCCGCTTGAAGGAGAACTGCTGGCAGCGGGACTTGATGGTGGCGGGCACCTTGTGGAGCTCGGTGGTGGCCAGAATGAACATCAGGTGAGCGGGCGGCTCCTCCAAAATCTTCAGCAGGGCGTTGAAAGCCGCCGTGGAGAGCATGTGGACCTCGTCCACGATATACACCCGCTTGCGCACGGCGGCGGGGGTGTAGACCGCCTCATCCCGCAGGGCGCGGACCTGATCCACGCCGTTGTTGGAGGCCGCATCCAGCTCCAGCACGTCCAGAATGGAGCCGTTCTCGATCCCCAGGCAGGAGGGACACTGGTTGCAGGGGTTTCCGTTGACCGGGTGCTCGCAGTTCACCGCCCGGGCCAGAATCTTGGCGCAGGTGGTCTTGCCGGTCCCTCTGGTGCCCGTGAAGAGATAGGCGTGAGAGAGCCGTCCCGCCGCCACCTGGCGCTTGAGGGTATCGGTAATATGGCTCTGCCCCACCACATCGTCAAAGGTCCGTGGTCTCCATTTGCGGTAGAGTGCCTGATACATGCCTGTCACCTCGCCAAAAATTCGATTCATGTGAAAAGGAGCGGAGGATGCGGGTATTGACCCGTCGCCCCGCTCCTCTTCCATGCCATATGCCCGGCACATGGCAAGACCGCACACCGACCTTTGAAGTTTCCGTTCTGTCCGTTACCCTGGCAGCCGGCTCAGGAGCGGGAGTCCCGCGGCACACGGCGCATTCCGCTTAGTGCTGCTTGGTTCCCCACCTGACACGGTTCACGGGGCCCCGTTGCGCGGGACCGATCCATCATCGCTGCTTACCTGGGTCAGACGACACAACGAAAATCCGGGGGCCGGGATTCATCCCTGCTGTAGCGGATTGCAGGTACAGGGCACCGCTATCTCCCCAACTAGTGCGGCCTTGCCGTAGGCCGGGCAATGGACGCCCGTGCATTCGGAAAGCTCGTATTTGTTATCATACATCATTTCCCCCAAATTAGCAATATCGCTTTTTTATTTTTTTCAAAAAACTCTTTACATTTCGAAAATTCATGCTATAATATTTCATGGTCATAGGCCTGTAGCGCAGCTGGGAGCGCAAAGGGTTCGGTTTTCTGCCTCATCTATAATTTCATATTGCTTTATTCTTCTGTTCCGCTTTTGGAACTGTTGATTTGGGCCCGTAGCTCAGTCTGGGAGAGCGTACGGTTCGCATCCGTAAGGTCGAGGGTTCGATCCCCTTCGGGTCCACCACACTCGGGAGATCTCGTTTTGAGATCTCCCGAGTTTTTTCATGCTTTCAGGATGCACGATAGTACACACTCTTGTCCCCTTCCGGATGTAGGAAGTCGAAGAACTGTGTGACACTGATTTTGAATTCCACTTCGATTTCAAAGTTCTTCCCGATATTCACCCGCTCAATGAGCTGCCGCAGGATCATCTTCTTTCCCTCGATACTACTCCCCGCATACAGGTCGGCCCAGGACATAATCTTGTCATACTCCTTTTGGACGGCAACAGCAGAACTCTTCAGATCAGCCACTTTTTCCTTGGCCTGTTCCAACTCCTGGGCCAGCGCCGCCAGCTTGCTTCGGGTGTCCTCTATCATCTCGCCAAGGATGTCCGCTCCAAAACTGCCAGTCCCATTGATGGTCTTGATGATCTCTTTCTTGTAGCTCTCCAGTTCCCGTTCTGCGGCGGCGTGGAGTTTCTCCAGATTTGCTACTGAACTGTTTGCCAGTTGGAGTTCTTTCTCCCGCTGCTTTTGAATGAGCTGGCTCCTGGGTGCAGTCTTCATCCGCTCAAAGAGTTGGATGACGATCTTATCAATAATGCCGTCCAGTTTCTCGCCGGAGTATCCGGTCTGACCATCACAGTCCTGAGGATGGCGGATCTTGTAGTGGCAGGCGTATCGGATACGGGTTTCCCGCTTGGGCTCACCCTTGGCGCGTCTGCCGCTGCTGGTGGTCAGCACCAGCTTGGAACCGCAGTGGGCACAGTAGACCATCCCGGAGAGCAGCGCCTTCCCCTTGGAGTTAAAGGGCACTTCATTGTGGTGCATTGTCCTGGCCCCCATCAACTCCTGTGCTCGCTCATACAGATCCAGCGGAACAATTTGCAGCTCCGGAAAGATTTCTGAGCGTGTTTCCCCACTGCGCAGGATTCCCACATACATGATGTTCTTCAGCATTTTGATGATGGTGGTATTGGCGAAGTTGGTCCCCTTTCGATTGAGATAGCCGTTGTTATATAACCACCGGGACAACCGCTGTGCGCCGAACCCCTCATAGACATATTTTTCAAAGATGATGCGCACCACCGCAGCTTCATCCGGGTCAACCAGAATCTCGTTGACTTCATGATTCTTTTTATTGAAGCGCCCCTGCTTTTCCAGGCGGTATCCATAGGGGACGATCCCGCCCCGGAACCTCCCCTCCTGCACGATTTGCGAAAGGCGTGTCTTTGTTCGGGCAGAGGTTTTGAGGCTCTCGCCGGAGGCCTGCCAATAACGGATATAGTTCAGCAGTTTGTCGATATGATCGTCCATCTTCTGTTGCCCTTCCATTGCACTCCACACTTCGATTCCGTTGCGGATGAACCACTCTACCACGAAGGGCGTCTCATCGTCCCGCCGTCCCAGGCGGTCGAACATGAACACCAGCAGGATGTCAAACTTCCGTTCCTCAGCGTCCTGGCGGATCTCCTGAATCGCGTCGCGGTCAGCAGCAGCCACCTTGAAACCCGAGACACCTTTTTCTGCAAATTTTTTGATAATCGTCCATCCCTGGCTCTCCGCAAATTCACGGCAGTATTGTTTCTGCATCGGGATATCATCTTTTTCTACCTGTCCTTTAGTAGAGACTCGATAGAGGCAGTATACTCGCTTGTTTTTTTCCATGATTGCACCTTGTCCTTTCTGGTATAGGACTGCGGTGCATATGGTTTGCTCAGATTAAATTGTCAAGGTTCATATGCACACACAGTATCCCACACCACTGGTAAAAAGTCTACTGAATCAAGCAGGCTTGTTCAGATTTTCAAAGTCCTGCGCCATCAACAGCGTCTGCTCAATTTCAGACACTGTGTCAGGCTTTGTGATGGTGTTTTTGAAGCGGAGAGCAACAATCAGTCCGTCCACTTCCATCGTGATATATTCTGTCGGCTCAGAGTATCGGGGATGCTCCCGATCATATATTGCCTTCTGATAACTCATGTGATCATCCTCCTTTACATAGTCTGCTGCCAAGTCTGTTCTTCTTCGTGGTCGTCCTCGGCGTGGCCTTGGGCGATTTTCTTTTGTCGTTCTTTCCGGAGGGCCTTGCTGTCTGCGTGGTAGTGCGTGGTGGTGGCGTCCCTCACGGGAGCATTGTCTTGGCCGCGCTCCAGAGCGTGTCCAAACTGGACCACGCCACCCACAGCACCAGCCCAGTCAGCGCCAGGGCCACCAGTCCCAACAGCAAACTGGTCCATGGAATGTACGACAGACTCGGTCTGGGCAGCCTGGTGCTGGGCGGAGAAAAACGCTTCTCGTTCCACTTCCCAGCCTGTTCGCTCATTTGCTCCAGATGCTTCACTGCTTTCAGTAGTTCGTCCATCTGCGTCTGGGTCGGGAGCTGCGCCAGCAGTTCGCTGATCTTCTTCAGATAGCCGGTCTGTCTCTCGGTGTGGTCCCCCAGTGTGTAGAGGCTGCTCAGCAGTTCCTCCCACTCCGCTTTCGTGGGATGCACTTCGAGGAGCGTTGTCGGCTCCTGCGCCGGAGGCTGCGTAGTCTGTACCATCTGCGCGGGACGGTTCTTTTCCAACAGCTCGTCCATAGATAATTTCTGCTCTGATCCTGAATTCATATTCCATATTCTCCTTCAGATATTTGTCCCCGAACAGCAGGCGGTCACGGCACTGCCAGCCGCTGGGTGTGGTGTAGGTGATATTCCGTCGGGACGCTTCCCAGCGCACCTTGTAGCCCTCGCTCTCCATCAACGCAATGAATTCCTCACAGCTGGAGGCGTGGCGCATACAGTCGTTGATGATGTTCATGAGCTGCAGTTTTTTGCTTTGGCCACGGGCGGCCGTATGATACTCGCCAACCGTCATAGTTTTCGTTTTCTGCTTCCTATCCTTGGGC